>CAWHHH010000009.1:0-124146 GCA_963829075.1 uncultured Alphaproteobacteria bacterium
TTGTCGCCTTTCTTCAGCTGCGCATCGAGGGCGCCGACGATCTTCTCCCGATCCTTGCGGTCCTTCTCGGCCTCCGCCTCATTGCGGCAGACGACGTAGCGCTTGCCGTCGACCTTGACCTCCTTGACGAAGAGCTGCGTCTCGCCGGCCTCGCGCTCGATGTAGAGCGGCGTGAAGGCGGCGGTGTCGCTCTCGAGCACCATCTTCCTCACGATGGCGTCGGAGCGCTCTCTGGCGCCGAGGATGTAGTCGAGCCCGCGCGCCTCCAGCCCCTCGATAGTGGCCGCCGAGATCATGCCGCGGTCGGCGACGACGCAAACGCGTCCAATCGAGAAGCGCCGGCGCAGCCGATCGACGACTGGCAGCAGCGTCGTGACGTCGGCGGTGTTCCCCGGCCACATCTCCGTGCAGATCGGCCGACCCTTGCCGTCGACGATCAAGGCCAGGATCATTTGGTTGAGATCTGGCCGGTAGTCTTTGGAGTAGCCGCGCTCGCCGAGCGTCTCGCCGCCCTCGCCGTAAAAAGAGAGCGAGGTCGTGTCCATGAACACGGCGGAGAGATCGCAGAACAGATCGCGCCTTTTCTCGAACAGCCTCTCCTCGATCGCATCCTTGACGCAGCGCGGCGCGCGCGCGTCATCGGCCTTCTCCTCCATCTCCTCGCCGAGCCAAGCCATGGCGCGATAGAAATGATGCAGATCGAGCCCCGCCGCGCCGGCGATGTCGTAGTCCTGCATCCAAGACGCGCCGTCGCGATCGGAGCCCGAGACGAAGAGGCGATGCAGCGTCGAAACGAACACGGCGCGCTCGACGGAGAACTCGAAGGCGCGGTCAGCGAGCAAATCGCTGAGAACCTCAGGGACGCCCAGCCTCTCCCAGATTTTGCCAAACAGCAGCGGGCCGCCGAGGCGCTTGGCCGAGGCCGACACCGCGCCGCCCTCGTCTTGATCGAGGGCGGTGATCAGCATCACCTGGTCGGTGAGCTTGGCGCCCGAGGCGAGCAGCGAGGCGAGCGCGCCGGAGGCTTCGAGCTCGTCGGCGCGGCCGAGCGTGGCGACGACACTCTGGCGCACGGCGCCGTCGATGCGCTTGTTCTCGACGATCTGCACGTAAGCGCGTTCGCCGGACTTCTTGAGGCGGAAGAACATGGCGGCCCTCGCAGGAGAGAGCACCACGGAATCAGATTCGTAGGTCGATGAAAAGCCCAAAAACCAGGCAAACGTGGCACTACATTTTCGAAAAAATCCGGCTCCAAACACGTAATATCAATGGCTTACAAGCGCCTGACCCGCGATCACTGTTCAAGTCGGGCAAGGCGAGGAAGCTGCACGACACATGGCCGCGAATGGTCTCGTCGAGCTTGTGAAAAATCGGGCGGGTGGCGAACAGGCTCTTCGAGGTTCGGAAGGCGCGCTCCACCATCCATAAGCGCTTGTAGCAGAGCATGGCGTCGAGCGGGGAGAGATCGGTGTTGGTGCGCAACACGAAGATTCCGTCGAACTTGGCGTCCTCTTCGGCCTTGGCGCGATCGATGACGAAATGGTCGGCGTCCGGCGTCGCCAGGAAACGCCGATAGCCCTTGTTGCCGACAAGGCTCTTGTCGCCTTTCTTCAACTGGCGTTCGAGCGCGGCCAGGATCGTGGCCCTGGCGGCGGCGTCCTTCTTCATCTCTTCGCGGTTGCGACAGACGATATAGCGGCGTCCGGCGAGAGCAGCGGCCTTGGCTTCGTAGTCGATGTCCTTGTCCCGCTTGGCGATGGTGAGTGGAATGAAAGGAGCAGGATCGTCGAGCACGAGTTCGCGCACCAGTTTGTCGCTGCGCTCGCGCACGCCGAGAATATAGAAAAGGCCGCGCGCTTCGAGTTCGGCGATGGTCTCGGCGCTGATCATGCCGCGATCGGCGACGATGCAGACGCGGTCAATGGAAAAGCGCTTGCGCAATCGATCGACCACCGGCGCGAGGCTGCCGACATCGGCGGTGTTTCCAGGCCACATCTCCGTGCACACCGGCCGGCCGTCGCCATCGAGCAGCACGGCGAGGATCATCTGATTGAGGTCTGGACGACGGTCCTTGGAGAAGCCGCGTCGCCCAAGGGTCTGGCCGCCCTCGCCCTCGAAATAAAGGCTGGTCGTGTCCATGAACACGAGGTCGAGCTTGCTGAACAGATCGCGCCGGCGCGCGAACAGTTCTTCCTCAACGACGTCCTTCAAGCAGCGTGGCGAGAAGGGCGTGGCGCTGTCCTGTTGATCTTTCCCTTGCTCCTCGCCGAGCCAAGCCATCGCCCGATAGAGGTGATGCAGATCGATGTCCTCGACGCCTTCGATCGTGTAATCCTCGCGCCAGCGGTCCGCCGCGCGATCGGAGCCGCCCGCGAACAGCCGATGCAGAACGGTGAGAAACACCGCGCGTTCGAGCGCAAAACCATGTTTGCGGGAACCGGCAAGGTCTTCAATCACCGCGCGGCAGCCGGTCTCTTCCCACAAGCGTTCGAAGACCAAGGCAGGCCCGATACGCCGCGCCGCGTTCGCCGCCGCCGTTCCCTCGGCCAGGGCGTTGACGACGATGGCCTTCGTGGCGAAGCGCGCGCCCGACCGCAGCAATCGCTCCAATTGCCCGCTGTCGCGCAAATCCTCGATGCGACCCAGCGTAGCGATCACCTGCTGACGCACTTGCGCGCCGTCGCGGCGGCTTTCGACGATCTGAAGATAGGCGCGACCGCCTGAGGTTTTCTTGCGGAAATACATGCGCGGAACCGTCCGAGCAACTCATTCGCGGTGCGCACACAATCAGAAAATATTACTACAAAGTCAAGCGAAATCGCATATAGCGTGGCACTACATTCTTGCAAAAACCGCCCCTCCAAACAAATAAAATCAAAGCCTTACAACCCGCAAACCGCCTCCAACTGTAGAAGATCGGTCTGACGCCTCGGCCATCGCCGAACTCAGAAGTGTGTGAAGAATGACCATGGAACAATAAGTTGATAGTGAAGCGCACATTGCGCCCCGAGGCGCCTCCCGCCTGCATGCGCCCGATGCTCAAGCCGTGCGTCGCGATCCTTCCACATGACGAGCGAAATTGTTGAGTATCGCTTGCCATCCACTGCGCTGCTGCTCGATCGGATGTGAAGTTTCCGCGTCGAACGTCACTCGGACATTGACGCCATGGGGTCCATCCGTGAACGCAACTCGCGCTGCGCGGTCGCCGAAGCCGTATTCGATAAGACTTTGCGGCACAACCCTTGTGTAAGTTCCCGCAAAATCGAAACCCATGCTCCCATCTTTGGCTTCCATCCGCGACGAGAAGGAACCCCCGGCGCGCAAATCGACCTTTGCAGCAGTGGTGTGCCAATCATCCGACGCGGCATTCCATTGTTTGATGTCATCTGGCGTCGTATAGGCGCGCCAGACTTGATCGATCTCGATCGGCGCTTTGACCGTGGTCTCGACCGTGATCTGCATGGTTGTCTCCTTCAGGCTCTATAGTCTCGCCAACAAAGCGAGTTAAGCCCCTGGTATTTGCAGCACCGGCATAACCTCGACGCTCTCGCCGGGAAAAATCGCGAAATGCGGATGGTTCTGGAACATCTTCGCGGCGGCCTCGTGGGAATCCGCGCGCACGACAGTGAACGCGCCCATGGCGTTCGAAATATCCTCGATGCCGTTAGCCGCGATCCTCTTGGTCTTGCCCAGCGGGCCACCCATGGCGACAATGGCGCCGCCGTGTTTTTGCGCCCAGGCATGCCATGCCGCCATGCCTTTTTGCTCACGCGCCTTGCGTTCCGCTTCGGGAAGCGCATTCCACTCGAGCATTTTCGCGCTCGTCTTGCCGCCAAGGAAAACGGCGAGATAGGTTCCGGTGGGGCTCATGGGCTCGCTCCGATCAGTGGTGAACTCGAAACAGGAGTTCGACATGGCGACGCAGAGGTTCGACATTTTTCCTGGCAAATGGCCGCGTCGCCTTTTGCCTTTGCCACAATGAAGGGCCTTTGCAGGGCCGCTTGCGCGTAGGGTTGAGAACTCTTCAAGCCTCTAAGTGGCGGAAGAATGACCTCTCGGCCACGCCTGCCGTCGCCTGAGCCTGTCGCCGCCGCGACGGACAAAATGGGCAGAATCCAGGAGCGCCGGCCTCATCCTGCCTCGAGCGTGCAGAGCCTGTAGTAGTCGAATAGTCGCGAGTCCGGCGTTTTGTCCGGCCAATAAAGCCTGTGAAGCTCGGCGAGGGTGAATCGATCCGAAACTCGCGCGCCGATCATTGCGGCCAGGCCTTCGGCGTCACTTATTCCGTAGGTCCAGGGCGCGCCCATCGCCGCGAAGCGCTCGACGACGGCGGCGATCGCCGGATCGCCGGTTTCATTCGCGATCACTTCCGGCGCCATGTAGTCGAACGAAATGGAAAAGCGCCGCAGATTTTGCGCGATGCGTTCGAGCACGCGCGCGACGGCGGCGGCGCTCAGATACATCGTATTGCCTTCCCAGATGAAATGCGTCGGAGCTAAGAAATCGAAGCCGGCGCCGGAGAGAAGCGCGACGAAATCCTCCGCGACATAATCGCCCGGAACATAAGCGACGCCCGGCTCGACGCCGTTGTCCTGAAGCCGCTCTCGCTTGAACGCGAGCGTCGCGCCGTCGTCGATCTCGAAATAGGCGACGCCGGGCTTGGCTTTTCGCTGCGCTCGCGTATCGAGTCCGGCGCCCAGAATCACGACCTGGCGGAAACCGCTTTGCAACTGCGCGTCGAGCCGGTGGTCGAGATAGCGCGTTCTCACCCACACATTGGTCTTGACCGGCGGGAAGGACGCAAAGATGCGATCCGCCGCGCGCTTCAACTCCGCGTCGAGAAACACCCCCACGACGGGGTCGCGGTAGAGGGGATTTTCCTTCAAATTCTCTTCGGCGCGGAATTCGGCCACGACGAAAGCCGTGCCCGCGACGTTCTGAATGAGAAGTCATGGCCGCCTCGCGCGGTAAGGGTGGCAATGGCGCGGCGGATTTGAGCTCAAGCGCGCCAAAACTCATTATCCCTTATGACCAGCCGGCGAGAAACCCGGCTTTTTGACCGTCGGGGCGCCTTCTCTGGCCTGCCGTGCGCCGCTCTCGGGGACTACTCGCCCCGCTGCACGACAACTCTCCTCGCCTCGATGACCTTGCGAAAGGTCGCATTTGTCGTCGCCCAATCCACAAGGTCGACCTTCCAGGGCAGATCGCTCTCTGAGAAAGCCTCGCGAAGCGCCGCAAGCGTGTCGAGGGGGAGCGGCGTCTCGCCGATCAGCGCGAGATCGAGATCGGAATAGGGTTTCGCGGTCCCCGTGGCGCGCGAGCCGAAGGCCCAGATTTCCCGACCAGGAAGGAACGCGCGCAAAATGCCGCTCACGATCGCCCATTCCTCCGGACGGACGTCGAGCTGCTTCGGGGCTTCGCTATTCACGGCCGCGCCGCTTCAACTGGTCGCGCAGAAATTTGGCTTCCGCGAGGAAGGGATCGACGCCGGCGACGACGCTCAACGCCTTGGCCTCGTTATAGGCATGGCTGACGGCGTTGCGCATGTCGCGATAGCTTCGCCATGCCGGCCAATCCCCAAGCAAAAGCCCGCGCTCATTGCCCGTGCGGATCAGATCCTGAAACGCCATCTGGTCGAATTCGCTCGGATTGGCGGAGGTCGCCTCAAGGTAGCGCTTCAACATCTTGTGGCTGAGCTCGTAGGTGAATTCAAATCGTTAAATCAGCCCGTCGCGGACTTGCGCGTCCGAGACGTCCTTGAGGTAGCGGGCGAGGCCCTCCTCGAGCCGATCGATCGCGCTTTCCAGAGAGCTGATGTCCAAGCTCACGCTGCGCCCTCCAATCCGGCCGGACCGGATTCTCGAACGCCACTGATCGCTCTCCCGGAATTGAGCGTCAAGCCGGCGCTCTCGCCGCCGTTGCGCGGATCAATAGCGAAGGAGTCGTTCCGCCCGCCCCCCGCATTGCCGCCCGGCGCAAAATCTACCATAGGAGGCGGCGCGCGCCCTTTTGGCGCAACCCACCCATTGGCGAGACGAGAACGAGATGACGACCGCAGACAGCCGCATGGAGCACGACTCCTTTGGCGATATCGCAGTTCCTTCCACCGCCTATTGGGGCGCGCAGACGCAGCGGTCCGTCGAGAATTTTCCGATCGGCGGCCAGCGCATGCCGATCGAGATCGTCCATGCACTGGCCCGCATCAAGCGCGCCGCGGCCGAGGTGAACGCCGCGAAGGGCCTCGTCGACAAGAAGATCGCGGAGACAATCGTCGCGGCGGCGCAGGAGGTCGTCGACGGCAAGCTCGACCAGCACTTCCCGCTCGTCGTCTGGCAGACGGGCTCGGGCACGCAGTCCAATATGAACGTCAATGAGGTCATCGCCAACCGCGCCAATGAGACGCTCGGCTCCCCTCTCGGCGCCAAGACGCCGGTGCACCCCAACGACCATGTCAACTACGGCCAGTCCTCGAACGACTGCTTCCCGACCGCGATCCATATCGCCTCGGCGCTCGCGGTTTCGGGCCGGCTGATCCCGGCCGTCCGGCGCCTGCACGAGGCGCTCGACGCCAAGGCCAAGGCCTATGCCGATATCGTCAAGATCGGCCGCACGCACCTCCAGGACGCGACGCCCGTCACGCTCGGCCAGGAATTCTCGGGATACGCCGCGCAAGCCGAACATGCGGCGCAGCGGCTGCAGAAGACGCTTCCCGATCTCTTGGAGCTCGCCCAGGGCGGCACGGCGGTCGGCACCGGGCTGAACACCGCGCCGGGCTTTGCGGAAGAGGTCGCGGCGAACATCGCGAAGCAGACGGACCTGCCCTTCGTGACGGCGGAGAACAAGTTCGAGGCGCTCGCCGCGCATGACGCGATCGTCTTCGCGCATGGCGCGATCAACGCGCTTGCGACGGGCCTCTACAAGATTGCGAGCGACATCCGCCTGATGGGCTGCGGTCCGCGCGCGGGCTTCGCAGAGCTGCGCCTGCCCGAGAACGAGCCGGGCTCGTCGATCATGCCAGGCAAGGTCAATCCGACGCAGGTCGAGGCGATCACGATGATCTGCGCCCGCGTCTTCGGCAATCATCAGACGATCACTTTTTCGGCGACGCAGGGGCATCTCGAGCTCAACGTCATGAAGCCGGTCATCGGCTTCGCCTTCCTCGAGTCGGTGGCGCTGCTCGCCGACGGCATCGACAGCTTCATCCTGCGCTGCCTCGAGGGGCTCGAGCCGGACGAAGCCAACATCAAGCGTTTTTTGGACCGCTCGCTGATGCTCGTCACGGCGCTCGCGCCGAAGATCGGCTATGACGCGGCGAGCAAGATCGCGCGCGCCGCGCATAAGAACGGCACGAGCCTGAAAGAAGAGGCGCTCGCCTCCGGCAAGGTGACGGAGGCCGAGTTCGACGCGATCGTGCGGCCAGAGAAGATGCTCGCGCCGGGCGCGGAGGGGTAGCGCGGAGTCATTCGCGCAATGGCGCTCTTAAACTCAATTTGCCAAACTCGAGCGAGTCGACGCGACGCGACAAGAGAGGGGCCGCAGCGCAGCCCCAGCTATGTTGATCTCAGATTCCGAGCAAGGGAAGGGCAGGCGTCAGCGCCGCAGCGAAATCGCGCAGGAATTTCGCGACATGCGCCCGTTCGGTGATCGTCAACAAACCGGCCTTGTCGGCGCGGCTGAAGGGGATGTTCTCCGCGTCCAATTTGGCAAAAGTGCCGGATGGCAGAGCCGGAAACTCGATTTCGACGCCGCCTATAGCGAGCAGCCTTTCACGCGTCTTGCCGCCTTTCGCCACGCCTTTCGCGTCGGTGAAGCCATACCAGAAGGGAAAATCCGCCGGCGGCTTGCCGTGCTTGAGGTTGATCACCGCCACATGATCGGCCTTATCGCCGATCAAGCTCAGCCAGCGCGCGACGGACTGGGCGGCGCCGACATCCGGCGAGATGACGTGAAACACCGTCAGCCGATAGCCATGAGCCTCGAAGGCTTCGAGGAGACCGTCGAGCCCTTCGCCGCCGTCGACGATCCGCGTGAGATCGGCCAAGAGCCCGCCCGCGAGGTCATGGACGTAAAGTTTTTCGCCCAATTCGATCGAGTCGAGAAGAATGTTACGCTCATCATCGGCGCGACCATTGTAATAACCGATGCCTTCGACCGGGTTTTGAATTCGTTCAACCGAGCCCTTGGCGTCGCGGCTGCCGAGGACGCGGGCCGTGGCGCCGACGCTGCCGTCGGCGTCATAGGCTGCGACGCGCTTGCCGGCCACGCGGAGATGGTCGACGAGCGAGCGCGTAAAAACGGATTTGCCCACGCCACCCTTTTCATTGGCGACGAGGGCCACGCGCTTGACGGCGGCGGGCAAGTCCGCTGCCCGAGGGCGAGGTTTGACGGTGGCGGCAGCAGTAGCAGCAGCAGTAGCCATGTCCGGATGTCCTTTCCTGTCGGCAGCGATTGCAGGGATTGCGCGGGACGTTGAATCCTGCCCGTTACACATCGTCATCGAATCGATGGCCGAGAACGTCCCTTGCAGCTCGTCGATTTTGCGCCAGAGGCCTTGTCGCAAATAGCGAAGGAAGCGTCGCCACCGTTCTCGCAACATCGACCGTCCTCGAACCAGACTCGACCGTGATTGCTTTCGATAAAGTCCTAGCCGGCGCGACGCTCTCTTTCTTTTTGCGCGCTTTGCCGGAACGGCCACGCGCCTCGTTGAGGTATTTTCTCAGTGTGCTTGCGGCGATGACGAAGCCGTTGTCGCGCATGACGCTGGCGAGTTCCGCGTCGCTGTATCCTTTGGCTCGGAAAGCAAGCAGATCCGGCAGCAATTGAGCGACCGCAGCCCGTAGCGGACTGCGGGAACGCCCTCCGACCTTGCGTGGCGCAGAGCGCAGCGCAGAGCGCAATGCGGACACCCGGTCGCCGGGCGGCTTGTTCCTTACGGCTGGTTTGGTTTTCATTGTATCGCCTCCCTTCGATCGTTCGCCACCGTCCTGTGGTTGCGTGCGGATGCGGGAAATACGCAAAAGACGCGGATCACATCTCAAATGTCACGCATTTTTCCATCCATTGCGGTGCGGACGCCGGCGCGAAGATTTGAGCTGGGGTCAGCGAGGAGCGTGCGTCAGCATCGAATCGAGTCACGCACGATGAAAAATGATTTCGCGTTCGTGAGACAATATCAAGGCGTAGGAAACGACGTCCTCAGATATCGACGCCACGCCACAGCAGCATCCTTACAAAAGCTGATCATTGCAGAAAATGCTCAACCGAGAGAAGCAAGGCGTGTTGCGAGCTCTGCGCTCTGCTCGGATGGCGCGCCGCGCAATCCTTTCTTCACCACCGACCAGCGCGAATCTCGCGCTCGCGATTCAGGCCCACTTCGTTGACGCTCTGTGCGAAAAATCCCGGATTGGCACGCGGCGCGCACGACGGCGGTTAAGCTCTCCCCAAGAAGTGATTGCGCGAGGCCGCAATCCTTTCTTCATCCTCAGCGCGCGCGAATCGCGGCTGCCAATTCGGACACCGTTCGTTTCCCCTTCGTGCGGAAATTCCAGAAACGGGACGCGGCGCGTAAGGCGGCAGTCAAGCTTTCGGCAAGGAAGCGGCGGCGCGGGGATTTAAAACTCGGCTGCGCGGCTCATTCTCGGACGGCCTGCTTATCGGGATCAATGACAGGGTCATCAACAGCAAGGCGCCATCCGACGAGGCCCAGGAAAAAGACGCCAGCGAAGCCGCCGTGGGCGTCTTTTCTTTATATTGGTCCCATTCGAGACCACCGCGGGCGCCGAGCCGATATTGCCACGCTTTGAAGACACGATTCATTTCATAATCCCAGCCATTTCTTCACAAATAAGTTGGTTGCCCAGCGGCGTGTGATGCCGATACCGCCTCGCATATATGGAAGAGCCTGTTTTTGCCATTTGCCAGATTTGATCGTAATCATATCCCGCGAAAAGGTAGTAACTATCGACAACCTTTATGTGCATCTCTCTCGCGGTTGCAGTGATCAAGCTCACTTCGGCTTTAGCCGTCTCCGAGCGAGGACCTGCCACATATTGGAGAAGCAATATTTTTTGCTCGACGTCAGCATGAGCCAATTGCTCGAGCGTCCATCTGATGACTTTAGCTCGATCGGCGGCGTTTGGATGGTCGAGCGTCAGGCGGCCCCCTAAGAGATCAACGTCCGTGCGTGAGACGATATAATTCATTACGACGCTTCTAACTGACAATGGAATGAGCATGCGGAGGAGCTTGTTTGGATGGAATTTCGTCCCGGAACGCTCTGGGTCCGAGACCTCCGACCAACCCACGCCCCCGTCGATATTGATGACAGCGGGTTTTGGCATGCCGTCATGGTAGGCCATTCGGTCGCGATCGAAATCGTGAGCAATAAGGACAGAAAGAATCAAGGACGTATATTTCCTTCGGTTTATGGCTAGAAGAGCGCGTCGTAATGCTTGCGCGGCCCCGTAACCGGAGACCCCTGCATTATCGACATCGCGACGCAGGGTCCGTTCCAAACAGGCTGGCCAAGTCTCACTGTCAGAAACCTGGTCGCCGAACGTGAAGGAATCGCCTGCCGCGAGGATCGCGTCCCCGGCGGGGCGAGAGACATTGCCATTGTTGCGAAAGCCCTCCGACGACACGGAAACCTTGATGTTATGCCACCCTTTCTCGGGAACATCGATGGTTTGATCAAACGTCTCACTTAGAGCGTAGCCGAGTAGAGCATCGTTGCGCATGAGGCCAACGTGCGTTTCCTTGGGCTCATTGAACAGCTTCAGCTTGGTCAAATATACAAAGTCGCAGTGCGACTGCGTGCAGCTTTGTATCGTTTTTGCAATACGCGCGCCGACTTCGATGAGGATCAGCAGTGACCCCATAACAAGGAGGTTAACCAAGAAGATAGTCGTTCTGCGCATTTTATTGAGCCCTGTGCGACGTCAGTAATCCGGAATTCGCCGGATAGCCCCCATTCAGATGCAACTTTTCCCACGCCTTTGACAAGGCAGCGGGGTGACTGGCTCAGTTCTGGAATGAATAGCAGAGGGGGCGCTCTGTCACCTTCGCGAACGGGGGCAGTGTAGCGCGTCCTTTTTGATGGACTTTCACCCATCAACCACCAGAATTATCGGCGACCCTTTGGCATTCCGAAGACCGCCTCCAGCATGTTCTGTAACGATTTGATATTTCAACCTCTAGCCCTTGCTCAACAGCAGCAGCCGCCGCGCCTCGGCGAGGTCGGCGAGGGCGAGGCGCAGCGCGCGGATCTCCTCGTCGCCGAGGCCGCCGACAAAGTTTGGAGCCGGCGCAATCACGGCGGGGAGCTTTGGCGGGTCGGCGGCCGGTTTTTCGCCCGCGACTGGCTTTTCGAACGAGGTCGCGACGCGCCGCTCGGCCGGTGGCGGGCTCAAAGGCTCCGCGTCCTCCTCCGCCCCGGAGGGCGGCGGCAGGCCGCCGGCGCGCGCGCTTTCGATGACCGCATTGACCCCGCGCTCGCGCAAGAGCCGCTGCACGCCCTTGATCGTATAGCCCTGGCCGTAGAGCAGCGCGCGCAGCGCCGTCGCGAGCGCCACGTCGCGCGGCCGGTAATAGCGCCTTCCGCCCGCGCCCTTCATCGGCTCGAGCTCTGTAAAGCGCGTCTCCCAGAAGCGCAGCACATGCGCCGGCAGGTCGAGCTTCTCAGCGACCTCGCCGATCGTCAGAAAGGCCCCTTCGCGCTTTTCGACCGCCATGCCGTCTCCGAATCGCCTCCAGGCGCGTCAACAGGATACGCGTTTGCCGAACCTTTCGCCTCCCTGCGCCTCCTCGCCCCGCCTTGAAGGAAGCCGGCCTGTGGACAAGCGGCTACGGCAATCCTAAGAGAAGCGCCGCCTTCTCCCCCGCGCGCCCGAGAGTCCGCGACATGGTCGACGTGTTCCACTTCCCTCACCCAATCCCCGACGTCGTGCATCGGCCGACGCCGCAGAACGCGATCGCGGTGCGCAACTGGCTCTATTTCGTCGCGGCTCTCGTCTTCGCGATGGTGCTGGTCGGCGGTGCGACGCGGCTCACCGAGTCGGGACTCTCGATCGTCGAATGGAAGCCCGTGACGGGCGTGATCCCGCCGCTATCCGCCGCCGAATGGCAGGCGGCATTCGAGGACTATAAGAAAATCCCGCAGTTCTCCCAGATGTTCCCGGACATGGACGTCGACGGCTTCAAGATGATCTATGCCTGGGAATGGGCGCATCGGCTGCTCGGCCGGCTCATCGGCCTCGTCTTTGCGGGCGGGCTCGCTTATTTCTGGCTCCGCCGCCGCATACCGCCGGGCTATAAGGGCAAGCTGCTGTTTATCTTGGCGCTCGGCGGGCTGGAGGGCTTCGTCGGCTGGTGGATGGTCAAATCCGGGCTCTCCGAGCGCATCGACGTGGCGCAGGAACGGCTCGCGATCCATCTCTTGATCGCCTCGCTGATCTTCTCCGCCTGCATCTGGGTCGCGGGAGGGCTCGGCCAGCCGCGCCCCGCGCAAATCCACTCGGGCAGAGGCCGGCTGCGCTTCGTCTCGAAGCTCATCCTCGTCCTCGTCTTCATCCAGCTCGGCCTGGGCGCGCTTGTCGCGGGCCTGCGCGCCGGGCGCATCGACAACACTTGGCCGCTGATGGAGGGAGGCTTCGCGCCGTCGCTCGAGACGCTGCTGCGGCTCGATCCCTGGTGGCTCAATCTCGTCAACAATGAAGTGACCGTGCAGTTCATGCACCGGACCACGGCCTATGTGATTTTCGTGATCGTCTTCCTGCACTTGCTCGACGCCGCGGCCAACGCGACCGGCATGGCGGCGCGCGGCGCGGCGATCCTCTTTGGCCATGTGCTGGGGCAGATCGCGCTCGGCGTCGCGGCGCTCGTGCTCGTCGAAGGTTATTGGTACTGGGCGAATTGGCCGCACATCTCGCTGGCGCTTGCGCATCAGGCGATCGGCATCGCCGTGCTCGCCGTCGCGACCTTGCAGGCCCGACGGCTGCACGCGCTTTAGCGCGCTTGTCCCTCGAACGGAATCGTTCGAGCGACAGGAAATCGCGCCAGATCAAGAAGCTGGAGCGAGTTCTGATCGCAAAAGTCTATCAACTTTTTCGGAACTCGCTCTGGAGCGCGTCCAGAGGAGGCGCTCCAGAGCTTATTGGCTGAGCGTGTTCTTTTCCAAAAACCGCATCGCCCTCTTTGGGAACATGCCCTGGGGCGCGAAGACGCGCCCTCTGTTTCAGATTTTGCGGAACCCCTCGCCTCTGTCGGCGGCGTGACGCTCGGCGACGATGTCGACCATGCGCTCGACGGCGTGGTCGCGCGCGTCCTGGCTTTTCGCCTTGGCGAGCTCCTCGCCGGCTTCTTCGAGCTGGCGCTCGGCGGCACCGAGCTTCTCGCGCAGATCGCTCAGGGAATGATTGAGATTGTCGCGCCGTGATCGCGCCGCCCGGGCATAGGTCGGGTAGGCGAAATGGTTGGGGTCGTTGATGTTCGCGCGCTGCTCCTCGTTCGCGATCTCGCGGTCGAGCTCGTTCGTCATGCGCGTGAATTCGGCGATCATCTGCTGGAGCTGGGCGATCCGCCGACGCTTCTCGTCGACCTGAAACTGCTTCAGGCGCACCAATGTATCTCGCGACTTCATAATTCTCTGCTCCATACGCACAGGCTTGGCGTAGGAGCCAAGCCGTCACGACGCGTCACCTTGCTTGCGAGACGGCGCGACTATGCGCGAAGGAGGTTGCGCTTTGGTTACCGTCCCCTGGCGGCGACGACGGAAAAGAGTAAGGTTTTCAATCCGGATTGCGTTAACGCTTCGCTCACTACAATTGTTAAGCCTCCGCGTCCGGCCGCAGGCAGGGAAGGATCACGCGAAACAGCGCGCCCATGCCCGGGGCCGAGTTGATCGTGAGCTTGCCGCGATGGCGCAGCACGATGTGCTTGACGATGGCGAGGCCGAGCCCCGTTCCGCCCTTGGCGCGGCTCTTGCCCGCGTCGACGCGATAGAAGCGCTCGGTCAGCCGGGGGATATGCTCCGGCGCGATGCCGGGACCGTTGTCCTGCACGGAAAAAATCGCCTCCCGGTCGGTCGTGACGAGCGTGACGCGGATCTTTCCCTGCTCCTCGCCGTTGGGACGGCCATATTTGATCGCGTTCTCGATCAGATTCTCGAGAACGCGCGCGAGCTCGTCGCGATCGCCCGGCGCGATCACGTTGGGCGCGAGGTCGATCTCGAGCGAAAGCCCGGTGTCCTCGGCCATGGGCGCGAGCGTGTCGCAAATATGCGCGACGAGCATCGTGAGATCCACCGGCGTGTCGGGGCGCAGATGCAGATGCTGCTCGATGCGCGACAACGACAAGAGATCGTCCACGAGCCGCGCCATGCGTTGCGTCTGCTCGCGCATGATGCCCAGGAAGCGCTCACGCGCTTTGGGATCGTCGCGCGCCGGCCCCTGCAGCGTCTCGACGAAGCCGAGAAGTGAGGCGAGCGGCGTGCGCAGCTCGTGACTGGCGTTCGCGACGAAGTCGGCGCGCATCCGTTCGACGGCCCGCGCTTCGGTCAGGTCGCGCAGCGCGATGACCGCGGCGGGCGCGTAGCCCTCGACGCGCAGCGGCGCGATCAGCGCCTCGAACCAACACTCGACCGGTAGCCGCTCGATCCACAGCGCCTTTTCGGCGCGTCCGTTCTCGAGCACCCGGCCCAGCGCGTCCAGCACGTCAGGCGCGCGCAGGCTTCGCGCCAGAGGCTCGCCCTCGCGCAGCGTCGGCAGCAGCGCGCGCGCGGCCGGGTTGGCGGCGGCGACCCGCTCGCCCGCGTCGATGAGGAAGATCGCCTCCGGCAGCGTGTCGATCAATGCGCGCAACGCCGCGTCCTCCTGGAGCGGCCTGACGTCGTTGCGCTTCGGTTCGAAATTACTCTTGCTGAAGGGGTCAAGCCTCATGACAGGCCTCGTCGTCGCAATAGCCTGTGAAACACCTCGCGCAGCTCGGCGTAGCGGGCGCCGCCGCCCTGAGCCGCAATGAGCGCCGTCGCAAGCGAAAAGGGGATGAAGTAATAGAACAAACGAAACAGCAAGAGCGCGGCGAGCAGCGACTCCTGCGAAGGCGCGTGCAACACGCCGAGCATGAAAGCCTCGAACACGCCGATCCCGCCCGGCGCATGGCTTGCCCCGCCCGTGATCGCCGCCGCGACATAGACCACGCCGAGCGCCAAGGGGCCGACCGTCTGGGTCTCTGGCGGCAAAAGCGCGTAGATTGTCGCGGCGGCGCCGCCGAAATCGGCGATCCCGACCGCAAGCTGCGCCAGAAACACGCGCGGGCCGGGCACTTGCAACGAGCCGCCGAAGAGCTTCAGCACGCGCGGCTTGCCGGCGACGAAGGCCCCATAGGCGCAGAGCCCGAGGCCAAGCAGCAGGCCCGCCCCCACATTGGCCGACCAGGGCAGATGATCGATCTCGGCGAGCGAGCCCGCGCCCAGGACGAGCCCGAGCGCGGCGAGCGCCGCCATGCCGAGCCAGAAGGTGAGCGTCGCAAAAAGCGTGATCGTCACGACATCGCGCGCGGAAAGACCCGCCTTGGAGTAGATCCAGTAGCGCGTCGCGACCCCCGTCAGCAGCGGAAAGCCGAGCGTGAAGGAGAAGGCGTTGCCGGCGAGCGAGGCGAGGCCCGTGACGCGCAGCGGCGGGCGCCGGTCGAGCACATGCAGCGCCAAAAGGTCGTAACCCAGGAGCGCGACATAGGAGGCGAACGTCGCCGCAACGGCGAAGAGGATCCTTCGCCCCGAGGTCGCCTTGAGCGCGGCGATGAATTCCTCGAAGCGCAGATGGACGATGATGCGGCCGAGAAAATACATCGCGCCGGCGAAGAGCGCGACGGAGAGCGCCGCGCCGAGCCAGCCCCGAAGGCTATGCGGCAGAATCTCGCGCGCCTCTGGCGCGAGCGCCTCCGCCGCGGCCTCAATCGCCATCGCGTCTCCCTCCGCCCCGCCGCGAGCCAACTCCTCAGACCCTTCCATATTGCCTCCGACTCCGGGGGCGATCTTTGAACCGTCCCCGCGACTTTCCCGCGCGAACGATGACATTAGGATGACCGCGCCGTCATAGAGCCTCATAAGAGCGGCAAAGGGGGCGCGCCAGCGCGCTTTCCGCTCGAACGTCGTTCGAGCGACAAGAAAGCGCGCCAGATCAAAAGCTGGAGCGAGTTCTGATCGCAAAGTCTATCGACTTTTGCAGAACTCGCTCTAGCGCGACGGTGGGGGAAGCCGCGGGCCAGGGCCTCCCTTGCCTTTCCCGCCCGTCTAAGCTTGAACTGATGCGATCCCGGCCGCCCGCCCAATTCGCCGCCCCCAAAGGAGCCTCATGCGTCTTTCCCGCTACTTCCTGCCCATCCTGCGCGAAACGCCGAAAGAGGCCGAGATCGTCTCGCACCGGCTGATGCTGCGCGCCGGGCTGATCCGGCAGGAGTTGGCCGGCATCTACGCCTGGCTGCCGCTCGGTCTCAAGGTCTTGAACAGGATCAATGCGATCATCCGCGAGGAGCAGGTCCGCGCGGGCGCGGTCGAGGTGCTGATGCCGACGATCCAGTCGGCGGAGCTATGGCGGGAGTCGGGACGTTACGACGCCTATGGCAAGGAGATGCTGCGCATCGCCGACCGCCACGACCGCGAGATGCTCTATGGGCCGACGAACGAGGAGATGATCACCGAGATCGTGCGGGCCTATGTGCGCTCTTACAAGGACCTGCCGCTCAACCTGTTCCACATCCAATGGAAGTTCCGCGACGAGGTGCGCCCGCGCTTCGGCGTCATGCGCGCGCGCGAGTTCCTGATGAAGGACGCCTATTCCTTCGATCTCGATCCCGAGGCGGGGCGCCACGCCTACAACAAGATGTTCGTCGCGTATCTGCGCACTTTTGCGCGCATGGGGCTGACGGCCATTCCGATGCGGGCGGAGACGGGACCCATCGGCGGCACTCTCTCCCACGAGTTCATCATCCTCGCCTCCACGGGAGAGAGCGAGGTGTTCTGCCACAAGGATTTTCTCGGTTTCGCGCCGCCCGACGCCAAAATCGACTTCGACGACGCGCAGGCGCTCTCGGCGATCGTCGGCCAGTGGACGGGGCTCTACGCCGCGACGAGCGAGATGCACGACGAGGCGGCCTATAACGCGATTCCCGAGGAGCGGCGGGTCGCCGCGCGCGGCATCGAGGTCGGCCATATTTTCTACTTCGGGACAAAATATTCCGAGCCGATGCAGGCCGTCGTCAGCGGCCCGGACGGCAAGGAGGTCACGCTCTCGATGGGCTCCTACGGCATCGGCCCGTCGCGCCTCGTCGCCGCGCTGATCGAGGCCAATCACGACGACAATGGGATCATCTGGCCGGAAACGGTCGCGCCCTTCCATGTCGGCATCGCCGATCTCAAGGTCGGAGACGCAGCGACCGGCAAGGTCTGCGCCGATCTCGCCCAGCAATTCGAGAACGCCGGACTCGAGGTTTTGCACGACGATCGCGACGAGCGGCCGGGCGCTAAATTCGCCACGCTCGATCTGATCGGCCTGCCCTGGCAGATCGTCGTCGGTCCCAAGGGCCTCGCCGAGGGCAAGCTCGAGGTGAAGCGCCGCCGCACGGGCGAGCGCGAGAATTCTCTCTCCCGAGGCGGCGGTCGCGCATGTCGTCGCCGCAGTGAAGGCGGCGCAAGGGTGAGCCGAGCGAGCGACGCCTCCCCCGCCCCCAAAGGCGGCGGCATGTTCTCCGCCTTCGAGTGGATGGTGGCGCTGCGCTATCTGCGCGCGAGACGGGCGGACGGCTTCGTCTCGGTGATCGTGCTCTTTTCCTTTCTGGGCATCGTGCTCGGCGTCGCGACTCTCATTGTCGTGATGTCGGTGATGAACGGCTTCCATCGCGAGTTGATGGACAAGATCCTGGGCGTCAACGGCCACGCCTTCGTGCAGACGGCCGAACCGCCCTTCAACGACTGGCCCGAGGCGACGAAACAGCTCGCCGCGATCCCCGGCGTGACGCTCGCCGCGCCCCTGGTCGAGAACCCGGCGGGCGTCTCCTCCCAGGACAAGCAGACGGGCGTGCTCGCGCGCGGCATTCGCGAGGAAGACCTCAAACGCCTGCCGGGCGTCGCCGGAAATCTGCGCGACGGGACTTTCGACGGTTTCGACAAGGCGGGCGGCGTCGCGATCGGCGCGCGCCTCGCCGAGAATCTCGGCGTCGGCGTGGGCGACAAGGTGAGCCTCATCATCGCCAAGGGCGCGCAGACGCCCTTCGGCGTGATGCCGCGCATCAAGGCCTATGCGGTCGTCGCGATCTTCTCGATCGGCATGTCGGAATTCGACAATCTGTTCCTTTACATGCCGCTTGCCGAGGCGCAGACTTTCTTCAATCGCGGAAACGAGGTCACGGTCATTGAGGTTTTCGTCGAGGACCCGGACAAGATCGACAGTTTCACGACCGCCGTCGGTCGGTTGACCGGGCGGCCGCTCATCGTCATCGACTGGCGCGAGCGCAACAAGACCTTCTTCGACACCTTGCAGGTCGAGAAGAACATCCTTTTCATCATATTGATGCTGATCGTCGTCGTCGCCGCCTTCAACATCGTCTCGGGCCTAACCATGCTGGTCAAGGACAAGACGAAGGACATCGCGATCCTGCGCACGATGGGGGCGACGCGCGGAGCGGTGCTGCGCATTTTTCTGATCATCGGCGCCTCGATCGGCGTGCTGGGCGACCTCTTCGGCTTCGCGCTGGGTCTCGCGCTCGCCAAGAATCTCGAAAGCATCCGCTCGATGCTCAACGAGCTGATGCACTTCAATCTGTTTCCGGCCGAGTTCTATTTCCTCTCGCGCCTCCCGTCGATCGTCGAGCCGCGCGGCGTCGCGCTCGTCGTCGGCATGGCCTTCGCGCTGGCGATCCTCGCCTCGATCTATCCGGCCTGGAAGGCGGCGTCGCTCGATCCCGTCGAAGCGCTGCGCAGCGAGTGAGCGGCATGACCCCTCCCGCGATCGAGCTCATCGACCTCTGCCGGCATTATCGCGAGGGCGAGGCGCGCCTCGACATCCTGATCGGCGCGGGCCTGACGCTCCATCCCGGGGAAACCATGGCGCTGATCGCGCCTTCGGGCGCGGGCAAATCGACGCTGCTCCACATCGCCGGCCTCCTGGAGCGGCCGGACTCCGGCGAAGTGCTGATCGGCGGACAAGCGACCTCTCGGATGAGCGACGATGCGCGCACGCGGCTGCGGCGCAATTCGATCGGCTTCGTCTATCAGTTCCACCATCTGCTGCCTGAGTTCACGGCGCTCGAGAACGCCGTGCTCCCCCAGACGATCGCCGGCTATTCGCGCCAGGAGGCGACCGCGCGGGCGCAAGAGCTCCTCGATTATCTGGGCATCGGCGCGCGCGCCACGCACCGTCCGGGCGAGCTTTCCGGCGGCGAGCAGCAGCGCGTCGCCATCGCCCGCGCCGTCGCCAACGCGCCGGCCGTGCTGCTCGCCGACGAGCCGACCGGCAATCTCGATCCGCGCACTGCCGATCATGTGTTCGCGACGCTGCTCGCGCTCGCGCGCGGCAGCGGCCTCGCCGCCCTCGTCGCAACGCATAATCTCGAGCTCGCCGCCCAGCTCGACCGCCGCGTGACGCTGCGCGACGGACAGGTCCACGAACTGGACTAGCGAGCCGCGGCCGCTGTGGCGCCGTTGCAACACTGCCGGAGAATTTGATCGGGGCGCGACATTAGCCGCGTGTTTTCATTCAACTGTCATTTCTGCGTACTTACGTAGTCCGCGCGCCTTAAGGCGTCGTTACTTTTTTCGCCGTCTGCGCCGCTGCAGGTTCTGCCGGCGTGATCCCGGAGTCCTCGCATGTCCGTCGCCTTCTCGCCGTTCAATCGCACGCTTCTCGCTTTGGCCGCGCTGGGGGCGGCGACGCCCGCCGCCGCCGGCTCGATCACCTCCTTCACGCAGGGCGACCTCGTCATCGACACGGTCACGGGAAGCACGCTCGACGCCGCCTCGCCGATGACGCTGCAGGAATTCAGCCTCGGCGCCGGCGGAACGACGGCGACCTCGATTGGAACCCTCACGCTTCCTCAAATGCAGAACGGCGCCAACTCGCCGATCTCCGGCGAATATGGCTCGGCCTCGGAAGGCTTCCTGCAGCTCTCGGGCAACGATCATCTGCTGACGATCATGGGCTACGGCGTGAACGCCACCGCTTTCAACACGGCGCCGTTCTCGACCTATGGCGCGACGGCGCTGGGCCAGACGACGAGCACGCCGGAAAGCGAGCAGACGGGGACCGTTTACACGACTGTGCCGCGCGTCGTGGCCACGATCGGCTCGACGGGAAGCGTCAACACCTCGACGGCGGTCACGAACTTCGCGAACACGAACAACCCGCGCAGCGCTTACACTGTCGACGGCTCGTCCTTCTATATTTCGGGCCAGGGCGCATCCAAGACCGATCCGACGCAGGGCGTCTATCTCGTGCGCGACGGCTCTTCGACCGGCACGCCGATCGACACTTCGACCGACACGCGCTTCGTTTCGGTTTACATCGGCACGCTCTATGTCTCGCGCGACTATAATCCTCCGGGAAGCGGCAGCCAGAACTACACAAACGTCAGCAGCCTCACGGGGCCGAGCGGCGGCCTTCCGACCTCGTCCGCGGGACTGGTGACGACGCACATCGTTCCGCCGGCTACGCCATACTCAGCGGCGGCAACAACGGCTCGATCAATCTGACGGCCGCGCTCGGAAACGGCGTCAATGACGGCGGCCCGGGCAGCAATGGCGCCAAGTCGCGCGTCGGCAGCTTCGTCTATCTGAGCCCCGAGGAATATTTCTTCGCGAGCTCGACGGTGCTCTACGTCGCCGACAGCGGACAGCCGAAGAACGGCAACGCCAATAAGGCTGCGCTCGGCGAGGGGGGGTTGCAGAAGTGGGTCTGCACCAGCAACTGCGGCGCCGCAAACGCCGTGTGGACGCTGCAATATGATCTCTATAAGGGCTTGAACTTGGTGAACAATGCCATGGCCAACCCCGCCACCCCGACAGCCGCCGGCGTCACCGGCCTCTTCGGCCTGACGGGCAAGGTCGTTGGAAATCAGGTCGAGCTCTTCGCGACGAGCTATGGCTTGAACGAGCTGTCGCCGAGCTATCTCTATGAAATCACCGACACGCTCGGCGCCACAACGCCCGGCGCAAACGAGGCCTTCACGACGCTCTATTCGGCGTCGGCGGACATCTCGACCGTGGCGTCTCCTTCGCCCCGACGCCGGGCCCCGTCCTCGGCCAGGGGCTCGTGAGCCTCGGCGGCCTGATCGCCGCGGGGGCGCGCTCAATTCTTGCCCGCAGGCGCCGTCCTGACGGCAGGGCCTGATTTTCGTCGAGCGCATTCGGATGTTTTAGAGCCGAATGCGCTCGCAATCTTGTTGATCGAGCATGTTCTGTTGCAAGAACCGCTTCATATTTCTTACGAACATGCTCATAGGCGCAATCGCCCCGCCGCCGCAAACTCACAGCGGCTGCGGGGCTCCCACATTTTGATCTGGCGCGATTTCCTATCGCTTGAACGGTTCCGTTCGAGCGAAAAACACTAGCCTTCCGGCCCCCGCGCGGCGCGAAAATGCGTGAATTGCGCGTTCAGCATAAACTCGCCCTTAATATTAACTACGCCTAATGTCATTTGGACGCCCGCAGCGCGCAGGCGGCCCGATTGCGAACCTCGAGCCCGCGCGGGGGCGAACCTTGAACAGCCCGAACGTGCTAGCGCGTTTTCCGCTCGGACGGGTTCGTTCGAGCGATAAGAAGTCGCGTCAGAATCAAAAAGCTGGAGCGAATTCTGATCGCGAAAGTCTGTCAACTTTTGCGCAATTCGCTCAAGAGAGCCCCGGCCGCGCCGTCGCGCCGTGTCGCCCTAGATCACGCTGCGTTCAGGCACAATCGCCTGAACGCAGAGAATGTGATCGATTGCAAAAGGTTAGAGCGCGTTTTGCGCGAAAAACCGGCTTCCACTTTTTCGAAACGCGCTCTAGGAGCCGGCGGCGGCCTCACGGGAAAAGGATCATGACGCCATCGCGCCCGCCCTTCGACCGGCACGTCCCCGTGCTGCTCGCCGAGGCGATCGCCGCGCTCGGCCCGCGCGCCGACGGGCGCTATCTCGACGCGACTTTCGGCGCCGGCGGCTACAGCCGCGCCTTGCTTGCGAGAGAAGGCGCGCGCGTGCTGGCGCTCGACCGCGATCCGGCGGCCGTACGCGGCGGGACTGGGCTCGTCGAGGAGGCCCGCGGCCGGCTCAAGCTCGTCGAGGCGCGCTTTTCTCAGCTCGAGGCGATCGCCGCCCGCGAGAATTTTCTGCCGCTCGACGGCGCCGTCTTCGACATCGGCGTCTCGTCGATGCAGCTCGATGAGCCGGAACGCGGTTTTTCCTTTCGCGACGACGGGCCGCTCGATATGCGCATGGGCGGCGCGGGTCCGACTGCCGCGGAGGTCGTCAACACGGCGTCCCAGGAAAGGCTCGCCGACATTTTCCATTATTTCGGCGAGGAGCGCGCAGCCCGGCGGATCGCCCGCGCGATCGTCCATGACCGCCAGGAGGAGCCTTTCACGACGACGGGCAGGCTCGCGCGCCTCATCGCGCGCGTCGCGCCGCAGCGTCAAAGCGACATTCACCCCGCGACGAAATGCTTTCAGGCGCTGCGCATCGCGGTCAATGACGAGCTCGCCGAGCTCGTCGAGGGCCTCTGCGCCGCGGAGCGCGCGCTCGCGCCCGAGGGTCGCCTGGCCGTCGTCACCTTCCATTCGCTCGAGGATCGGCTGGTCAAGCTCTTTCTGGCGGCGCGCTCGGGACGGGGCGAGACGCGCTCGCGCCGGCTTCCGGGCGAGCCCGCGCCGGAGCCCGCGACCTTTCGTCTCGAAGGGCGCCAGCCCGTAACGCCGCTTCCGGCCGAGATCGCCGCCAATCCGCGCGCCCGCTCCGCCAAGCTCCGCGTCGCCATCCGTACGGCGGCGCCCGCCAGGAGCTTCGACGAAGCGCTGGCCCGGCGCGCCCGCCTGCCGACGCCGGCAAGCGGGAGGAGCTAGCCATGCTGCGCCTCCTCAACCTCCTCTCGGTCCTCGTGCTGCTCGGCGCTGCGGGCTACGCCTATACGGTCAAATATGAGACGAGCTTTCGCACCGAGCAGATCGCCAAGGCGAAGCTCGAAATCAAGGCGGAGCAGGACGGGATCGGCGTGCTGCGCGCCGAATGGGCTTTTCTGACGCGGCCGGAACGCATCCAGAAGCTTTCCGAGCGCTATCTCGACCTCGAGCCCCTCGCGCTCGCGCAGATCGACGGTTTCGCCGGAATCCCCGAACGGCTTCCGCACGCCGACGCGATCGGCGACAAGATCGACCTGTTGGGACTTGGCGTCGCCAGCACGCCCTCCGCCGATCCGGCCGCGGCGCCGGCGACGCCGCGGACAAAGGGCGGCGCCTCGACCAAAACGACGGCGCCCGCAAGATGACGATCGCGATCGAAAACTCTCCGCCGCCAACCGCCAAGACGCAGAGCCGCAGGATTCGCCTCGGCCGCGTTCTGCGCGGACTTTTCTCGACGAGCCTCGCCACGAGCGCGTCGCGCATGCGCCTCGTGGCGCTGCTTTTTTTCGGCCTCTACGGGCTCGTCTGCGGCCGGCTCGTCTATCTCGGACTGAAGCCCGAGCCCGCCAATCTGCGGCGCGCCGCGGCCGATGCGGTCGCGGCGGCGCGCCCCGATCTTCTCGACCGCAACGGCGAAATCCTGGCGACCGACGTGAAGACCATGTCGGTCTTCGCCGAACCCCGACGCCTCAGCGACAAGGACGAAGCCACCGAGCTCCTGACCGCGACCCTGCCGGTCGACGCCAAGCAGCTTCGCGAGCGGCTCGGATCGCGCAAGGGCTTCGTCTGGGTCAAGCGCGAGGTGACTCCGCATCAGCGCGACGAGGTGTTCCACCTGGGTCTTGCGGGCGTCGGACTCATCGCCGAGAACAAGCGCATCTATCCCAATGGCCCGCTCGCCGCGCATGTGCTCGGTTTCGCGGACACCGACAACATCGGCGTCGCCGGAATCGAGAAATATGTCGACGGTCAGGGACTCGCCAACTTGCATGGCGCGGGCTTCGAGCTGACGGCCGAAACGCTGCAGCCGATCGCGCTGTCGCTCGACCTCAAGGCGACGCACGCCGTGCGCGACGAGCTCGCGAAGGGAATCGAGCACTTCAAGGCGAAGGCCGGCGCGGCGGCGATCATGGACGTGAACACCGGCGAGGTCGTCGCCCTGGCCTCGCTGCCCGACTACGACCCCAACGGCTCGCCCAACATTCGCGACAAGGAGCTGATCAACAGGCTCAATGTCGGCATCTATGAGATGGGCTCGACCTTCAAGGCGCTGACGATCGCGATGGCGCTCGATTCCGGCAAGGTCAATTTGACCTCGCGCCTGGACGCGCGCAGCGAGCTCAACCTCGGGCGGGCGACGATCCACGACTATCATGCGACGCACGCCATGCTCAACGTGCCCGAGGTGTTCGTGCATTCCTCGAACATCGGCACGGCGCGCATGGCGCTCGGCCAGGGGGTCGAGAAGCACAAAGCGTTCCTGTATAAGATGGGCCAGCTCACGCGCATGCGCACCGAGCTGCCTGAGAGCGCCGAGCCGATGTGGCCGAGAAAGAGATGGAGCGAGCTCAGCACGGCGACGATCGCCTTCGGACACGGCATCGCCGTGGCCCCGATGCAGGCGATGATGGGAGTGGCCGCCCTGGTGAACGGCGGTTATCTCATGAGCCCGACCTTCTTGAAGCGCAGCGAGGAAGAGGCCAGGAAGAATGCGACGCAGGTCATCAAGCCCGAAACCAGCGAGGCCATGCGCTGTTTGATGAGACTGAACGCGGAGATCGGCACGGCCAGAAAGGTCAACGTCCCCGGCTTCTTCGTCGGCGGCAAGACCGGCACGGCCGAGAAGGCCATCCATGGACATTATGTGAAGAACAGGCTGTTCACGACCTTCATGGCGGTGATGCCGGCGGACAAGCCGAAGTATCTCTTCCTCACGCTGATGGACGAGCCGCAGGGCCTGCCGGAAACGCACGGCGAGGCCACCGCGGCCTGGAATTCCGGCTGGGTGACCGGCGAGATCATCAAGCGCGTCGCGCCGATTCTCGGCATGGCGCCGCGCCCCGATCCGACGGGGCCCTTCCCGCTGCTCGCCAAGCAGGGCCTTAGCTGCTCCCTCACGCCGGCCGTCGCCAGCGCCAGCGCCGCCGGAGCGCATTGATGCGCCTCGAGGAGCTTCTGCCCGGCGCGGACCTCGCGCCCGCGTTGCGCGGCCTGGAGATATCCGGGCTGAGCGCCGACAGCCGCGCGATCCGGCCCGGCCGCTTGTTTTTCGCCATTCCCGGCCACAAGGGCGACGGTCTCGATTTCCTCTCCGACGCCGCGGCGCGCGGCGCCGTCGCCGTTGTCGCGCAGCGCGACGCTCCGAGCGCCCTGCCGCTCGTCGTCGTCGCCGACGCGCGCCGCGCCCTGGCGCTCGCGGCGGCGTGCTTCCACCCGCGCCAGCCGGGCGAGATCGCCCTCGTGACGGGCACGAGCGGCAAAACCTCCGTCGTCGCCTTCCTGCGCCAGATCTGGCAGGCGCTCGGTCATGAAGCTGCGTCGCTCGGCACGATCGGACTCGTCGACAAGAACGGCGCGCACTATGGCGCGCTGACGACGCCCGGCCCCGTCGAGCTGCACGAGATCCTCGACGCCAGCGCGCGGCGCGGCGTGACCCATCTTGCAATGGAGGCGTCGTCGCTCGGGATCGAGCAGCGCCGGCTCGACGGCGTCAAGGCGACGCTCGCCGCCTTCACGAACTTCTCGCGCGACCATCTCGACCATCATCCGGATCTCGAAGCCTATTTCCAGGCGAAGATGCGCCTCTTCGAGACGCTGATGCAGCCGGGCCAGACCGTAGTCGTCGACGCGGACAGCGACGTCACGCCGCGCGTTCTCGGCGTTTTGCGCGAGCGCGGCCTGAAACCGTTCACGGTCGGCGAAAAAGGCGAAGCGATCACGCTGCTCGAAAGCCGCCCCCATACGCTCGCGACGACGCTGCGCCTGCGCCATGGGACCCAAGAATACGAAATCGAGCTGCCGCTCGCGGGAGCCTTTCAAACCGCCAACGCGCTGGTCGCCGCGGGTCTCGCCATCGCCTCGGGCGACGCGCCGGCGCGGGTCTTCGCGGCGCTGTCGCGGCTGCGCGGCGCGCCGGGACGCCTCGAGCTCGTCGGCGCCAAGAACGGGGCGCCGATCTTCGTCGACTACGCGCACAAGCCCGACGCGCTCGAGAAAGTCTTGCAGGTCCTTCGGCCCCTGACCAAGGGTCGCCTCATCGTCGTCTTCGGCTGCGGCGGCGATCGCGACCAAGGCAAGCGGCCGCTCATGGGCGCGATCGCAGCGCGCGACGCCGATGCGGTCATCGTCACCGACGACAATCCGCGCAGCGAGGACGCCGCCTCGATCCGGGCCGCCATTCTCGCCGGCGCGCGCGAGGTCGATCCCGCCAAGGCGATCGAGATCGCCGACCGCGAGAGCGCGATAAGGAGCGCCGTCGCGGGCCTTAGCGCGGGAGACCTTCTCGTCGTGGCCGGCAAGGGGCATGAAACTGGCCAGATCGTCGGCCAGACGACTTATCCGTTTTCGGATCAGGACGTCGTCGCCAAGGCGCTCGGTCTAACCCGGGAGGACGTGGCGTGACGAACGATGCGCTTTGGAGCGGTCTGGCCCTCGTCGGCGCGCTCAACGCGCGCGTCTTGGGCGGCGCCTTGCCGCTTGCCGTCGGCGGCGTCTCGATCGACACCCGCAGCCTCGCGCAAGGCGACCTCTTCGTCGCGATCAAGGGCGAGTCGCGCGACGGGCACGATTTCGTGCGGACGGCGTTCGAGCGCGGCGCGGCGGCGGCGGTCGTCGACGAGGCGCACGCCGCCGAGCTCGCGGGCTCGGGGCTACTCTACATCGTCAAGGACACGCAGCAAGCGCTCGAGAGCCTCGGCGTCCAGGGGCGGTCGCGCGCAGCCGCCTATGTCGCCGCCATCACCGGCTCGGTCGGCAAGACCTCGACGAAAGAGATGGCCCGCGAGGTTTTCTCGCATTTCGGTCCGGCCCATGCTTCGGCGGCGTCCTACAACAATCAATGGGGCGTGCCGCTGTCGCTCTCGCGCATGCCGGCGCACACGCGTTTCGGCGTTTTCGAGCTCGGCATGAACCATGCCGGGGAGATCGCCTCGCTCGTGCAGCTCGTTCAGCCGCATGTCGCGGTCATCACCAAGGTCGCGCCGGCGCATCTCGAGCATTTCTCCTCCCTCGAGGCGATCGCCGACGCGAAGGCCGAGATTTTCGGCGGCCTGCTCGAAGGCGGCGTCGCCATATTAAATCGCGACGACGAGGTCTTCGAGCGCCTCGTCGAAGCGGCCCGCGCTCTCGGCGCCGCGCATGTCTTCACCTTCGGCAAAAATCCCGAGGCGCAGGCGCGTCTCGTCTCCTATGAAACGGAGGACGGCAAGGGCGTCGTAACCGCCGAAATTCTCGGGCTCTCCATGCAGTTTCGCATCGGCGCGCCGGGCGAGCATCTCGCCGTCAACGCGTTGGCCGTCCTGCTCATCGCCTATGTCTTCGGAGTCGATCTCGACGCGGCCGCCGCCAAGCTCGAGGACTTCCAGGCTTCCAAAGGCCGCGGCGGGCAGGAAAAAATCGCCATCGAAAAGGGCGAGATCACCTTGATCGACGAGAGCTACAACGCCAATCCGGCCTCCGTGCGCGCGGCGCTGGCGCTGCTCGCCGGCGCGAAGCCGGGTCCAACGGGCCGGCGCATCGCCGTGCTCGGCGACATGCTCGAGCTTGGGCCGCATTCGGGAGAGATGCACGCCGATCTCGCCGTTGACTTCAGACGCGCCGGCGTCGATCTGCTTTTCACCGCAGGGCCGCAAGCGGCGAACGCCTTCTACGCCGTCCCCGACGGCATGCAGGGGGCCCATCGCAGAACCGCCGCCGAGCTCGAGGAGCCGTTTCTCACGGCTCTTCGCGACGGAGACGTCGTCATGCTCAAGGGATCGAACGCAATGCGGATGGGTTCGCTCGCGCAACGCCTGCGCGCCAACGCCACCGCAGCAGCGACGCTGCACGAAGGACGCTGACCATGCTGTCGTTGCTTGCGGAATATTCCCACTTCTTCACGCCCTTCAACGTTTTTCGCTACATCACTTTCCGCGCCGCCTGCGCGGCGTCCACCGCGCTGTTCTTCGTGTTCTTCTTCGGCCCGCAGACCATCGACGCCCTGCGCGTCAAGCAGGGCAAAGGGCAGCCGATCCGCGCGGACGGTCCCGCCTCGCACTTGCTAACAAAGAAAGGCACGCCCACGATGGGCGGGCTGATGATTCTCTCCGGGCTCGTCGCGGCCACGCTTCTTTGGGCCAATCTGAGGAACCCCTACACTTGGATCGTGCTTTACGTCACGGTGGCCTTCGGCTCGATCGGCTTTTACGACGACTATCTCAAGGTCACGAAACAGTCGCACTTCGGCTTCTCCGGCTGGTTGCGGCTCGCTTTCGAATTCGCGATCGGCATCGGCGCCTGCTATCTGATGATGCGCGCCGGCGGCGAGGACATGCACAAGGTCGCCATCCCGATCATGAAGGGCTATCTGTTCGACGTCGGCTGGCTGTTCCCGATCTTCGGCGGCTTCGTCATCGTCGCAGCGGGCAATTGCGTCAATCTCACGGACGGCCTCGACGGGCTGGCGATCGTGCCGTCGATGATCGCCGCCGGGACTTTCGCGATCATCGCCTACCTCGTCGGCAACAGCGTGTTCTCCTCCTATCTCGGCATCAACCACGTCGCGGGCGTCGGCGAGCTGACGATCATCTGCGCGGCGATGATCGGCGCGGGTCTCGGCTTCCTGTGGTTCAACGCGCCGCCGGCGCAAATCTTCATGGGGGATACGGGATCGCTCGCGCTCGGCGGCCTGATCGGCGCGATCGCGGTGGCCGTGAAGCAGGAGTTTCTGCTGCCGATTGTCGGCGGCCTGTTCGTGCTCGAGGGCGTCTCGGTCATCGTGCAGGTCGCCTACTTCAAGATGACCGGCAGGCGCATTTTTCTCATGGCGCCGATCCATCACCATTTCGAGCAGAAGGGCTGGAAGGAGCCGCAGATCGTGATCCGTTTCTGGATCGTCGCTTTCGTGCTGGCGCTGATCGGCCTCTCCACGCTGAAGCTGAGGTGAGCCGATGACCCCGATCGAAAGCTTCCGCGAGAGACAGGTCGCGCTGTTCGGGCTCGGCGCCTCGGGCCTCGCCGCCGCGCGCGCGCTGATGGCGGGCGGCGCTTCCGTCACGGCCTGGGACGACGCGGAGGACGCGCGCGCCCGGGCGATCGCCGAAGGAATGAATGTCGCGGATCTTTCCGTCGCCGACTGGCGCCGCTTCGACGCGCTGATCCTGACCCCCGGCGCCGCCCTGACCCATCCCGTTCCGCATTGGACGGTCGAGCGCGCGCAGGCGGCCGGCGTCGAGATCATCGGCGACGTCGAGCTCTTCTGCCGCGAGCGGGAGGCGCGCGCGCCGGGCTCCGCCTTCGTCGCCGTGACCGGCACGAACGGCAAGTCGACGACGAGTGCGCTCATCGCGCATATTCTGCGGGAGGCCGGCAGGGAGGCGGAGCTTTCCGGCGACGTCGGCCAGCCGATTCTCGCGCTCGCGCCGCCGGACGACGAGCGCATTCACGTCGTCGAGGTCTCCTCCTTTCAGATCGACCTCGCGCCTTCTCTCTCGCCGACGGTCGGAATTCTGCTCAATCTCTCTGCCGATCATCTCGACAGACATGGCTCGATCGAGCGCTATGCGGCGCTCAAGGAGCGCGTGCTCGCCGAGGCCGAAATCGCGCTCGTCAGCGTCGATGACGCCTATTGCCATGAAATCGGCGCGCGGCTGATCGCGCGCGCCGCGGAGGATCGACGGGTCGCGCCGGTATCCGCGGGGCGCGCCCTCGATTGGGGCTTTTACGCGGAAGGCGACGAGATTCTCTATCGCGCGGCGGGCGATCCCGAGGTCCAGACGGAATCGCTCGGGCGCCTCCCGCACGCGCGCGGGCTCAGCGGCGCGCTCAATCGCCAGAACGCGATCTTCGCGGCCGCCGCCTGCTGGGAGCTCGGCCTCTCCGACGAGGAGATCGCTCGCGGACTGGCGAGCTTTCTCGGCCTGCCGCACCGTCTGGAGAGCGTCGGGAAAATGGGCCGCGTGCTCTTCGTCAACGACAGCAAGGCGACCAATGCGGCGGCGGCGGCGCAGGCGCTCGCCGAGTTCTCCGAAATATTCTGGATTCTCGGCGGCAAGCCCAAGCGGGGCGGCATAGAGCCGCTGCGTCCCTTCTTCCCCCGCGTCACCAAAGCCTATCTCATCGGCGAGGCGACCGAGGAATTCGCCGAGACGCTGGAAGGCCATGTTGCCTACGAGCGCTGCGGGGCGCTCAACATCGCGACGGAGCGGGCGGCGAGCGACGCGGAGGCGAGCGTGGCGCGCGAGCCGGTCGTGCTGCTCTCGCCGGCCTGCGCGTCCTTCGATCAGTTCGCCAATTACGAAGCGCGCGGCGACCGCTTTCGCGAGATCGCCAGGAAGCTCGCCGCTCTCGACCAAGGAGACGTCCCATGATGTCGCGCGCGCGTCGTTCGCCGATCGGCGAATGGGCCTGGACGGTGGATCGCTGGCTGCTCGCGGCGATCGGCATATTGATGGTCGCCGGCCTCGTGTTCTCGATGGCGGGCGGCCCGCCGGAGGCCGAGCGTCTGCATCTTCCGACCTTCTACTTCGTCAATCGACAAGCCGCGGGGCTGCTGCCGGCGATCGCCATCATGTTCGGCGTGTCGCTGCTCTCGCCGCGCCATATCCGCCGCGCCGCGCTCGTGCTCTTCCTCATCTCGCTCGGGCTCGTCGTCGCGACCTTGTTCTTTGGCCAGGAGGTGAAGGGCGCCCGCCGCTGGATTTTCGGAATCCAGCCCTCTGAATTCCTCAAGCCCACCTTCGTCGTGCTGGTCGCCTGGGCCTTCGCGGAAGGCGCGCAGCGCAAGGGCCTTCCGGGCAACATTGTCGCGCTCTTCCTATTCCCGCTCACGGTGGCGCCGCTCGTGCTGCAGCCCGACTTCGGCCAGACCATGCTGATCTCGCTGGTCTGGGCGATCCTGTTCTTCACGGCCGGCCTGCACTGGCTCTGGGTCGCGGGGATCGGCGGCCTTGGCGTTACCTCGGCGCTGCTCGCCTATAAGTTCGTGCCGCATGTGCATGCGCGCATCCAAACTTTTCTGGAGCCGCCGCCGCCGGTCACGGCCGGCGTGCCGACGAATTTCCAGGGTGAGACGGCGCTCGAGAGCTTCATCTCCGGGTCCTGGTTCGGCAAGGGGCCGGGCGAGGGCACGATCAAGCGCATGGTCCCCGACTCGCACACGGACTACATTTTCGCCGTCATCGGCGAGGAGTTCGGCGTTTTGACCTGCATGGCGCTCGCGGCGCTCTTCGCCTTCATCGTCGTGCGCAGCCTGCTCCTGGCGTCGCGCAACGAGGATCCCTTCTGCCGTTTCGCGACCGCGGGTCTCGCCATGCTGTTCGGCCTGCAGGGCGCGATCAATATGATGGTCAATCTGCAGCTGATGCCGGCGAAGGGGATGACCCTGCCCTTCGTCTCCTATGGCGGCTCGTCGCTGATCTCGCTCGCGCTCGGCATGGGCTTTCTCCTCGCCGTGACCCGCAAGCGCCGCCGAAAGGCCGATCGCAACGCGGGCGTGAAGACTACGGGCGCCGTCGGCGCGGCGGAGCCGAGCCCGGCTCTATGACGAGGGCCCCCGCGCTTCTCGCCGCCGGCGGCACTGGCGGCCATTTGTTTCCGGCGGAGGCGCTCGCGCATGTGCTCGCAGCGCGCGGCGTTCCGGTCGAGCTCGTCACCGAGGAGCGGGCGCTCCGCTACGGCGACGCCTTTCCGGCCCGCGCGACGCATATGATCCCGTCGGCGACGCCGCGCGGCGGCTCGCCCCTCGAGCGCCTGCACGCGATGGCGCGGCTGGCGCAAGGCCTCTTCGCCTCGCTCGCCTTGCTGCGCCGCCTGCGGCCCGAGGTCGTGATCGGCTTTGGCGGCTATCCGACCGTGCCGCCGCTGCTCGCCGCCTCGCTCCTCAAGATTCCGACGATCGTCCACGAGGCGAACGGCGTGATGGGCAAGGCCAACCGCTTTCTCGCGCCGCGCGTCAGCGCCATCGCCGTCGGGTTCCCGCTCGACAATGCGCCACCGGCCTTGCGCGAGAAGATCGTGCTGACCGGCAATCCGCTGCGCCCCAAGGCGCTCGCGGCGACGCAGGCGCCCTACCCGCAGGAGGACGGCGCGCTGCGCTTGCTCGTGACCGGCGGATCGCAGGGCGCGCGCATCATGGCCGACATCGTTCCCGAAGCGATCGCGTCCTTGCCTGAGGCGACGCGCGCGCGCCTCGTCGTGACCCAGCAGACCCGCGCGGAGGATCTTGCGCGTGTTACGGCGACCTACGGCCGCGCCGGCGTCGACGCCGAGCTCGCCCCCTTCTTCGACGACCTGCCGGCGCGCATCGCCGCGTCGCATCTCGTGATCGCGCGCTCCGGCGCCTCGACGGTTTCCGAGCTTGCGGCGATCGGACGGGCGGCGATCCTCGTTCCGCTGCCGCATGCGCTCGACCAGGACCAGGCGGCCAACGCCGCCGTGCTGAGCCGGGCGGGCGGCGCCGAGATCGTGCGCCAGGAGGCCTTCACGCCGGCCCTTGTCGCCTCTCGCCTCGCGCATCTCGTCGAACATCCGGGGGAGTTGCGCCTCGCCGCGCAAAAGGCGAAAAGCGCGGGCGTCGTCGACGCGGCCGAGCGCCTCGCCGATCTGGCGCAGCAGATCGCGGGCGCCTGAGCGCGCAAAGCGACGACCAAATTTCAAAGACCGTTCGCGCCAAAGGCGCTGCAAAGGAGCAAGACCCGCGATGAAGCTGCCGCGCGAGCTCGGGCCCATTCATTTCATCGGCATCGGCGGGATCGGCATGTCCGGCATCGCCGAGGTGCTGCTCAATCAGGGCTACACCGTTCAGGGCTCGGACGCCTCCGAGAACGCCAATGTGAAGCGGCTCGTCGAGAAGGGCGCGCGGGTGACGATCGGGCATGACGCGCGCGCGCTCGGGGACGCCGCCGTCATCGTCGTCTCGACCGCGATCAAGCGCGACAACCCCGAGCTCGTCGCCGCGCGCGAAAAGCGCCTGCCGGTCGTGCGCCGCGCCGAAATGCTCGCCGAGCTGATGCGGCTCAAGCAATGCGTCGCGGTCGCCGGCACGCATGGCAAGACGACGACGACCTCGCTCGTCGCGACACTGCTCGACGCCGGCGGCTTGGATCCGACCGTCATCAACGGCGGCATCATCAACGCCTATGGCACGAACGCGCGGCTCGGCGGCGGCGACTGGATGGTCGTCGAGGCCGACGAGAGCGACGGCACTTTCCTGAAGCTCCCGGCGGACGTGGCGATCGTCACCAACATCGATCCCGAGCATCTCGACCATTTCCACACCTTTGACGCGATCAAGGACGCCTTCCGCCAGCTCATCGAGAACCTGCCCTTCTACGGGTTCGCGGTGATGTGCTCCGATCACCCGACGGTGCAGGAGCTCGTCGGCAAGATCGAGGACCGGCGCGTCATCACCTATGGCGAGAATCCGCAAGCCGACGTGCGGCTGCTCGACGTCAATCTCGAGGGCGGCGTCTCGCGCTTCAACGTGCTGCTGCGCGACCGCAAGAGCGCGCAGGCCGTCTATCTCGAGAACATGATGCTGCCGATGCCGGGCCATCACAACGCGCTGAACGCGACCGCCGCGATTACCGTCGCCTATCAGCTCGGCCTCGCGCCCGAGCAGATCCGCAAGGCGCTCGCGGGTTTTGGCGGCGTGAAGCGGCGCTTCACCAAGACCGGCGAGTGGAACGGCGTGCAGGTGTTCGACGACTACGGCCACCATCCGGTCGAGATCGCGGCGGTGCTGCGCGCCGCGCGCGCCTCCACCAAGGGCAAGGTCGTCGCCGTGATGCAGCCGCATCGCTACACGCGGCTGCAATCGCTGTTCGAACCCTTCGCCACCTGCTTCAACGACGCCGACGCGGTGATCATCGCGGACGTCTATCCGGCGGGAGAGCAGAAGATCGAGGGCGTCGACCGCGACCATCTCGTCGCGGCGATCAAGGCGCACGGCCATCGCCGCGTCGCGGGCATGCCCGCGCCGGAAGTGCTGCCGGCGATGATCCGCGAGATCGTCGCGCCCGGGGATTACGTCGTCTGCCTCGGCGCCGGCAACATCACCCAATGGGCCTATGCGCTGCCGGAGCAGTTGGCGGCGGGCGGGCCGGGCGCGGGGTGAGGAGGCGCCTCGCCGCGAAACGTGGTGGGCGCTTTCGTGAAATGTTATAAAATCGCGATTGCGATGAAGGCTCCCGACGACCCCATTCTCACGCGCTTCCGCGCCGCGGTGAACGAAGCCTACGGCGACCGCGTCGCGCGCGTCGTGCTTTACGGCTCGCGCGCTCGTGGTGACGCGCGGCCCGATTCCGACTACGACGTGGCGGTGTTTCTGCGCGAAATGCCGGATCGCTGGGCAGAAATGATTCGCCTCGCGGATCTCAGCACGGCCATTCTTTACGACAGCGGCGAGGTCGTTAACGCCATGCCCTATCGAGCGGACGCCTACGACGACCCGCGCATGCCCTTGATGCACGAGATCCGCCGGGAAGGCGTCGATCTGTGAAGCCGCAGACCGAGGCTTACCTCGAGAAGTCGCATGAGCTTCTCGATCATGCGGAAACGATGCTTCGGGTCGACCTCAACGACGAGGCTGGGCGCACGGCCTATCTTGCGGGATTTCACGCCGCCCAAGCCTTGATTTTCGAAGTTCAAGACTCATGCAGGTGTGCATTCGGAGTTTGCGCGCCTCGTGAAGGACGACTTGCGCATCGATGACGAACTGCGGGCGTTTCTGGGTCTCACCTTCCAACTGAAGCTCGCCGCCGACTATGAGTGCGGCCCTGATTCACATGTGTCTGCCGAGAACGCCAGGAGAGCGATCCGAACTGCGCGTCGCTTCGTGGAATGTGTCACGGCGCTGATTCCGCCGAATGATGCTCGCGCTTGAGGCAATGCCGGCGCGCAAGTGTATCAAGCAATGCCTCACAACCCCCTCGCCCACGCCGGCCGTAGCGGCGCGGCTTCGGGCGCGGCGATCGCCGCGCGCAGTTCGTTCAAGAGCCGCTCCTTGTCCGCGCCGAGGGTTCCTTTCAGGATCAGCCAGTTCGAGGCGTGATCGCTGCGGAAGACCGTGCGCTTCAGCTCGAGCGCAGAGAGAAACGCCTCCATCTCCTGCATTAGCTCGACGACGCCGAGCGGCTCCCACTGCGGAAACTTTTCGCGGAAGCGCGCCTCGCCCAGCGGAAAGCTCACGGTGAGCGTCGCCAGAAACTCAGGCTGCGTCGCGTTCATCAACGCGGCGGAATTCTCCGCGTGCTGACGCGACAGGATCTCGCCGCCGAGCCCGTTGAGGATCATCACCGAGCGCTTGATCCCCGCCTCTCGCAGTTTTTCCAGCGCCTCGCGCGAAGATTTAAAAGTCTCGCCCTTATTGACGCGCGCCAAGACCTCGTCGTCGCCGGATTCCGCGCCGACATAGACGAGCGAGAGGCCGAGTTTCGCCAGCTCGCGCAGCTCCTCCACCGATTTCTTGAGCACGTTCCGCGGCAGGCAATAGCTCGACACGCGCCGCACGCCCGGCAGCTCCCGCCGGATCGCCTCGAGCACGGCCGCGAGACGACGAATGGACAGCGTCATCGCGTCGCCGTCGGCGAGGAACACGCGCTTCACGCCATCGCCGAAAGTCTCGCCGCAGCGGCGGAGGCTCTCCAGCACCTCCGCCTCGTCGCGGGGCCGGAAGCGCTTCTGCGGCGCGGTGTACATCTCGCAGAAGGTGCAACGATTCCAGGAGCAGCCGTTCGTCACGGGCAGGATCAGCGAATCCGCCTCGCTCGGCGGGCGAAAGACGGGTTCGACATAGCGGATGGGAACGATGGTCATGGCGCGAGTTTAACGCGTGCGGGACGAAAGGCGAAGGCGTCGGGCGCCCTGTGACATTTTCTGCTTTCGCGGCTATGGGACGAGACAATCGAGCTTGGCGAGACAGGAAACCCATGAGCTTTCCAGACATCAGCGCAAAAGTCCCTTCCGGCGTGCGCGGACGCGTCTCGGTCAACGAGCCGCTCGCGCCTTTGACCTGGTTTCGCGTCGGCGGGCCGGCGCAGCTTCTCTTCCTGCCGGCCGACGAGGACGATCTGGCGCTGTTTCTCGCCGGGCTGCCGGGGGACATCCCGGTAACCGTCATCGGGCTCGGCTCCAATCTGATCGTGCGCGACGGCGGCGTGCCGGGCGTGGTGATTCGCCTCTCCGCAAAGGGCTTTGGCGAGATCGAGGTCGAGGAGGGGCATCGCCTGCGCGTCGGCGCGGCCGCGCCGGACGTGAAGGCCGCGCGCGCCGCGGCTGACGCAGGGATCGACGGCCTCGCCTTTTACCGCGGCATTCCCGGCGCCATCGGCGGCGCGTTGCGCATGAACGCCGGCGCGCATGGCGGCGAGACCAAGGACGCGTTGATCGAGGCGCAGGCGGTAACCCGCTCAGGCGAACGCCGCCGCTTCAGCAACGCGGACATGGGCTTTACCTACCGCCATTGCGACGCGCCCGAGGACGTGATCTTCACCCGCGCGCTGTTCCAGGGACGGCCCGGTCATCGCGAAGCGATCCTTGCGGAAATGGAGCGGATCACCGCGGCGCGCGAAGCCTCGCAGCCAATTCGCGAAAAAACAGGCGGCTCGACCTTCGCCAATCCGCCGGGCCACAAAGCTTGGGCGTTAATCGACGCCGCCGGCTGCCGGGGATTGGTTCGCGGCGACGCGCAGGTCAGCGAAATGCACTGCAACTTCCTCATCAATCGCGGCGCCGCGACAGCCGCGGACATAGAAGGCCTCGGCGAGGAGGTGCGCGCGCGCGTGAAGGCGTCGAGCGGCGTGGAATTACGCTGGGAAATCAAGCGAATCGGCGTCGCGGGCTGAGCTTGCGGGCGGCGGCTCGAGGCGGAGGCGGGGCCGGCCGCGGCCATCGCGCCCGCGGGGTATTGCAACAGGATTCCCCAGGGCACGGCCCCGATTTCTTGTCTAGCTTTTTGCTAGCTCTAGCCTCAGGTGAGGAAGTTCCCAATATTAATTTGTCGACCCGAGAAAATTTTTGGGTCTGATACTTGTCCAAAGCTAAACTCTGATGTAAAGATGGTCTCGATCCGTGGCCGCCATTTTTCGCTTCTGCGGAACTCCGGCATGTCCAGCGCGGCGCGCCAATTGGTCCATGTGTTTAGGGGCGAGCAAGAGAGAGCAATGAGCGACACGATGACCTCCACCAACAACATCGAACTCGCAGCTGAGATAGTCTCCGCATACGTCAGCAACAATTCCGTGCCGACCGGTGACTTGCCTCAGCTCATCAACGACGTCCATGCCGCGCTCATGCGCGTGGGCACGGGGACCGCCGTCACGCCTGCCGAGCCGCCTAAACCCGCGGTGGCGGTTAAGAAATCTGTGACGAACGATCACATCATCTGTCTCGAGGACGGCAAGAAGTTCAAATCGCTGAAGCGCCATCTACGTACACAATACGGGCTTTCACCGGAAGAATACCGCGAAAAATGGGGTCTTCCCTCCGATTACCCGATGGTCGCGCCCAATTACGCCAAAGCGCGCTCCAATCTGGCGAAGCAGATGGGTCTCGGCCAGCAGCGCCGTCGCCGCGCCTCCAAGTGACGGGCGACGCCTGACCCCATAAAGGGATCCAACTTGCCGACGCTCCTTTCCCCGAAGAAAGGAGCGTCTTGCATTTTAATATGCGACGTTTGGCGAGACGATGCGCACGCCCGCGCGATCCTGACGCCCGAGTGAAAGCCCCAAATTCTTGATGCGCCCAGCATGACCCGCCTCGCCGGCGCGCGAGCGGGCATGAAAACGCAACCCCTCGAGGAGAGACGCATGAGCACGGTCTTCGACGTGGAGAAAATGTCCTGCCAGAACTGCGCGAAGCATGTGACGAAAGCCGTGCAGACCGTGGAGCCGGGCGCGCAAGTGCAAGTAGAGCTTTCGAGCGGCAAGGTGACCGTGACGCCCTCGCCGGCCGACCCGGCCGCGATCGCGAGGGCTATTCAAGAGGCCGGCTATCCGGCGAAGGTCGCAGGATAAGCCCGCGGCTTCCCCTCCCTTCGGATTGGCGTTACTAGAAGCCGCTTTCCTGCGGCAGGAGCTTTCATGCGTCCCAGCAAACGCGCCCTCGACGAGATGCGTCCGGTCAGCTTCGAGCGGAACGTCGCCCGCTATGCGGAAGGCTCATGCCTCGTCAAATTCGGCTCGACGCATGTGCTCTGCACGGCCTCGCTGGAGGACAAGCCGCCGCAATGGCTTCGCGGCCAGGGGCGGGGCTGGGTCACCGCCGAATATGCGATGCTGCCGCGCGCGACGCACACACGCACGCGCCGCGAAGTTTCGTCCGGCAAGCCTTCCGGCCGCACCCAGGAAATCCAGCGGCTCATCGGCCGCTCGCTGCGGGCCGTGACCAATCTCTCGGCGCTCGGCGAGCGCCAGATCGTTGTCGACTGCGACGTGCTGCAGGCGGACGGCGGCACGCGCACCGCATCGATCACCGGCGCCTGGATCGCTCTGCGCGATTGTTTCGAATGGATGCGCTCGCGCTCGATCGTGAAGGACTCGCCGCTGCGCGATCACGTCGCCGCGGTCTCCTGCGGCATGTTCGAGGGCAAGCCCGTGCTCGATCTCGATTACGCCGAAGATTCCATCGCCGAGACCGACGCGAATTTCGTGATCACCGGGTCCGGCGGCCTCGTCGAGGTGCAGGCGACCGCGGAAGGCTCGGTCTTCACCACGGAGGAGCTCTCGCGTCTCTTGGCGCTCGCGCAAAAGGGCGTCGAGGAGCTCGTGGCGCTGCAAAAGGCGACGCTCGCGTGAGCGCGCGCAAGCTCGAAGGCCGCCTCGTCGTCGCGTCGCACAATCAAGGCAAGCTTTGGGAGCTGCGCCAGCTCCTCGCGCCGCACGGCGTCGAGACGGTCTCCGTGGGCGAGCTGGGCCTGCCCGAGCCCGAGGAGACGGAGCCGACTTTCGCCGGCAATGCGCTGCTCAAGGCGCGCGCCGCCGCGCTGGCCTCGGGCCTCCCCGCCTTCGCCGACGATTTCGGGCTCTGCGTCGAGGCGCTCGACGGCGCGCCGGGCGTCTATTCGGCGCGCTGGGCCGGGTCGGAGCGCGACTTTGGCGCGGCGATGGCGCGCGTCGAGCGCGAGTTGAAGGAGCACGGCGCGGCGCCGCCCTTCCGCGCGCATTTCCTCTGCGCGCTGGCGGTGGTCTGGCCCGACGGCCATGTGGAAGAATTCGAGGGACGGGTCGACGGCGTGCTCGTGTTCCCGCCGCGCGGGACCAAAGGTTTCGGCTATGACCCGATCTTCCTCCCCGACGGGCTCGACAAGACCTTTGGGGAGATGATGTCGGCCGAAAAGCACGCGATGCCGGGCGACGGCTCTCGGGCGCTCTCGCACCGCGCCCGCGCCTTTCAGGCTCTCGCCGCGGCGCTGCTTTAACGCAGAAATTACTTCGCTGACGCATAACCGCCCGCGAGCGGCCGAAAGCTTTCCAGCGTTTGTGCGCTTTGCGACGCGCCCGCGCGCCGGCGCCGGGCGAAGTGTCGCAGCGCAGCATTTTTCTTGCGTCCGCTGGCCGCCCGCCATAGTCCTGCCGCCACATCCCGTATAATTCACGCAGGATTTGGGGGTTACGGCAGCGCGGCACGAGCTTTGCCAAGGCGGCATCGGAAGGGACGTAACGCGCCAGGAGTTCAGCCATGACCAGCCTCGTAATGATCTTCGTCGTCGCGTTCCTCGCCTGCGGGATCGTCCATTTCGTCAAGAGGGACACCGCCCGGCGTCGAGCCGAGGCGCGGGAGCTCTCGCAAACCATCCTGACCGGCGCGTGGCTGCTGGCGCTCGCGCAAGCTGTGTCGCTCGCAAGGCTCACCTCCTGAACGCCCCCACGCCAAGAGCGCCAGGAACCGGCTTGCGCGCGAGGCGCGCCCTAACAAACTGAAGTCTGATGAGTTTTTGGCGCTGGAGCGGCTCCGCTCAAGCGTGGCGCGATGGAGCCGTGGGGCGGCCCAATCCGAGCGAGCTCTGTTCATTTCCGGCCCCCGGCGGGCGATCCAAGGCTAGCGCCGCCGCCAAATTCCGACATAATCGCCCCTCATTCATCACGCCGCGCGAGCCCGCGCTGGCCTTCCGTGATGATTCGAGGTCCTGACGTGAAAGAGCTGCGCCTCCTCCCACCCGTTTCTCGCCGACGCCTGCTGCAAGGCGGCGCCGCGAGTCTCGCGCTCTCTGGCGTTCCGGGCCGGCTCTTCGCCGCGGCAACGCAGGACGAACAGGAAAGCCACGGGCTCTCGACCTTCGGCGAGTTGGCCGAGGCGCCCGACTTCAAGCATTTCGGCTACGTCAATGCGAACGCCCCGAAGGGCGGCACATTGATCCAATCGCCGCCGTCGCCGACTTTCGACACGCTGAACGGCTATGTGCTGCGCGGCAATGCGGCGCAAGGCCTCCCGCTGATTTTTGACAGCCTGATGGCGGGGAGCCTCGACGAGCGCGACGCCCTCTACGGGCTCATCGCGAAATCCGTGAGCATTTCCCCCGACAAGCTCACCTATCGCTTCAAGCTGCGGCCCGAGGCGCGCTTTCACGACGGCTCGAAGCTCACCGCCCATGACGCCGCCTTCTCGCTCAACATTCTGCGCAGCAAAGGCCATCCCGTCATCGCCCAGACGTTGCGCGAAATGCAGAGCGCCGAGGCCGAGGCCGACGATCTGCTCGTCGTGCGCTTCGCGCCGGGACGCGCGCGCGATCTGCCGATCTTCGCCGCCGGCCAGCCGATCTTCTCCAAGGCCTATTACGCGAAGCGCGACTTCGAAGCGACGACGCTCGAGCCGCCTTTAGGCTCGAGCGCCTACAAGATCGACCAGCTCGAGCAGGGGCGTTTCATCTCCTACAGGCGCGTGCCCGATTATTGGGGCAAGGACCTCCCGGTCAACGTCGGACAGTCGAACTTCGATGTGATCCGTTTCGAATATTTCGGCGACAGCCAGGTCGCCTTCGAGGCTTTCAAGGCCGGCGCCTTCAGCGAGCGCGAGGAGAACATCGCGCGCGTCTGGTCGACGGGTTACGACTTTCCGGCCTTCAAGGAGGGCCGCATCAAGCGCATCGAGCTCCCCAACGCCAATATTCCGGGCATCCAGGGGTGGGTCTTCAATACGCGGCGCAAGGTCTTCGCCGACCCGCGGGTGCGCGAGGCGATCGGGCTGTGCTTCGATTTCGAATGGACAAGCCGCAACCTGATGTATGACGCCTATAAGCGCATCTCGTCCTATTTCGAAAATTCGCCCTGCGCCGCCAAGGGACTGCCGACCGAGGCCGAGAAGGCGCTGCTCGAGCCGTCCCGCGACAAATTGCCGGAAAGGGTTTTCGGCGAGCCGCCGTTGTCGCCGGTTTCCGATGGCTCGGGCCAGGATCGCGCGCTCTTGAAACGCGCCTCCGACCTCTTCGCCGCGGCGGGCTGCCGGCGCAAGGACAATGCGTTGCTGCTCCCCGACGGCAAGCCGCTGGAATTCGAGTTCCTCGACTTTTCCAGCCTGCTCGAGCGCCACACGCAGCCCTACATCAAGAATTTGAAGCTGCTCGGCGTCAACGCGCGAATGCGCGTCGTCGACGCCGCGCAGTACAAGCAGCGGCTCGACGAGTTCGATTTCGACATCGTGGTCGACAATTTGCTGATGGGCTGGTCGCCCGGCGAGGAACTGCACAATTATTTCAGCTCGAAGACCGCGAACGTAACCGGCTCGCGAAACCTAGCCGGCATGGCCGATCCCGTCGCCGACGCGCTAATCGAGAAGGCGATGGTCGCCGAAACGCGCGAGGAGCTCGAGACCACCTGCCACGCCCTCGACCGCGTGCTGCGCGCAGGTTTCTACCGCGTGTTTCACTGGTATAATCCCGTGCATCGCTTGGCCTTCTGGGACGCCTACGGCCGGCCGCAGACGCCGCCGCGCTTCGATCCAGGCGTCGCCTCGACCTGGTGGTGGGACGCCGAAAAAGCCAAGAAGATCAACTTCCCGGTGCGCTGAACCGATGGCGGCTTATATCCTGCGGCGTCTGCTGCTGATGATCCCGACGATCCTCGGGATCATGCTCATATCCTTTACGATCATCCAATTCGCGCCGGGCGGCCCCGTCGAGCGCATCATCGCGCAGCTCCAGGGCTTCGACGTCGGCGCGACCTCGCGCTTTTCGGGAGGCGGCAGCGAGGTCGGGCAAAGCCAAGGCGCGCAGGCGACCGCCGGAGCCGCCGACACCTCCTCGAAATATCGCGGCGCGCAGGGGCTCGATCCCAAATTCGTCGCCGAGCTCGAGAAGCAGTTCGGCTTCGACAAGCCCGCCTGGGAACGCTTCCTGCTGATGGTCAAGAACTATGCGATGTTCGACTTCGGTCGCAGCTATTTTCGCGACGAGAAGGTCATCAAGCTCATCGGCGAGCGGCTTCCCGTCTCCGTTTCGCTCGGCCTATGGATGACGCTGATCTCCTATCTGATCTCCATTCCGCTTGGCATCGCCAAGGCCGTGCGCGACGGCACGAAATTCGACGCCTGGACCTCGAACCTCATCGTCATCGGCAACGCCGTTCCAAGCTTTCTCTTCGCGATGCTGCTGATCGTGCTCTTTTGCGGCGGCTCGTTCTGGCAGATCTTTCCGCTGCGCGGTCTGACCTCGGAGAATTTCTCGGAGCTTTCGCTGCCGGGCAAGATCGGCGACTATCTGTGGCACATCACGCTGCCCGTCCTCGCGATGACGCTCGGCGCCTTCGCGACGCAGACCATGCTGACCAAGAACTCCTTTCTCGACGAGATCCGCAAGCAATATGTGCAGACCGCGCGCATGAAAGGCCTTTCGGAACGGCGCGTGCTCTACGGCCATGTGTTCCGTAACGCGATGCTGATCGTCATCGCCGGCTTTCCCGGCGCCTTCGTGCACGCCTTCTTCACCGGCTCCGTCTTGATCGAGACGATCTTCACGATCGAGGGGCTCGGGCTGCTCTCCTTCGAGGCGATCGTCAACCGCGACTACCCGATCGTCTTCGCCGATCTCTATATTTTCGCCCTGCTCTCCCTCGTCGTGAATCTCATTTCGGACCTCGTGTACACCTGGGTCGATCCGCGCATCGACTTCGAAACCCGCGAGGTCTGAACACTCATGACCGACGCGCCCGTGCTCGACTCCCCCGGCACTTTGCTGGGGCTCCATCTCACGCCGCTCGACCGGCGCCGGCTCGAGAACTTCAAGGCTAACCGGCGCGGCTTGTGGTCGTTCTGGATTTTCCTCGCGCTGTTCCTCCTCTCGCTCTGTTCCGAAATCATCGCCAACGACCGGCCCATTGTCGCCTATTACAAGGGCGAGCTGCTCTTTCCGATCTTCGTCTCCTATCCGGAGGAGAAGTTCGGCGGCTTTTATGCGCATACGGACTATCGCGACCCCACGATCGCCAAGGAGATCGACGCGCATGGCTGGATGATCTGGCCGCCCGTCCGCTTCTCCTATGACACGCACAATCTCGATCTGCCGACGCCGGCGCCCTCGCCGCCGACCTGGCTTCTGACCAAGGCGCAATGCGAGGCCGCCGCAGCGAAGGTGATCCCGCCCGGCGCGCCTAACCGCGGCTGTCGCGACATCGAGTGGAACTGGCTCGGCACGGACGACCAGGGCCGCGACGTCGTCGCGCGTCTGCTTTACGGCTTTCGCATCTCGGTGCTGTTCGGCCTCATCCTTTCCTCGGTCTCCTCGGTGATCGGCGTCGCCGCCGGCGCCGTGCAGGGCTATTTCGGCGGACGAGTTCGATCTCATCGCGCAACGCTTCATCGAAATCTGGTCGTCGCTGCCGCAGCTCTATCTGCTGATCATCGTCTCGTCCTTCATAACCCCGGGCTTCTTCATACTGCTCGGCATTCTGCTGCTCTTCTCCTGGGTCACGCTCGTGCATGTCGTGCGCGCGGAATTCCTGCGGGCCCGCAATTTCGAATATGTGAACGCCGCGCGCGCGCTCGGCCTCTCCGACGGAACAATCATCTGGCGCCACCTTCTGCCCAACGCCACGGTCGCGACGCTGACCTTCCTGCCGTTCATCCTGAACTCTTCCATCACGACCCTCACCTCGCTCGATTTTCTCGGCTTCGGCCTGCCGCCCGGCTCGCCTTCGCTTGGCGAATTGCTGCTGCAGGGCAAGTCCAACCTTCAGGCGCCATGGCTCGGCCTCACGGGCTTCACCGTGATCGCCACCATGCTGTCGCTCTTGCTCTTCATCGGCGAGGGGGTCCGCGACGCCTTCGATCCGAGGAAGACTTTCAGGTGACGCAGACGACTTCGATGACTTCACCTCTCCTCGACATCCGCGACCTCTCCATCGCCTTCGTGCAGGGCGGCAGGAAGACGCTTGCCGTCGACCGCGTCTCGCTTTCGGTCGACAAGGGCCAGACGCTGGCGCTCGTCGGCGAGTTCGGGCTCCGGCAAGTCGGTCATCGCGCTCTCCGTGCCGCGGCTGCTGCCCCCTTCCGCGCATCATCCCTCGGGCACGATCACTTTCGGCGGCCAGGACGTGCTGAAGATGAACGAGGCCGAGCTGCGCGCGATGCGCGGCGCGCGCGTCACGATGGTTTTCCAGGAGCCGATGACCTCGCTCAACCCGCTGCAGGTGATCGAGCGGCAGATCGCCGAAATTCTCGAGCTGCACGGGATGCGCTCGGAGACGGCGCGGCGCGATCGCGTCGTGGAGCTTTTGGAGGAAGTCGGCATCCCTAACCCGCGCCAGCGGCTCGGCGCCTATCCGCATCAGCTCTCCGGCGGTCAGCGCCAGCGCGTGATGATCGCGATGGCGCTCGCCAACAAGCCCGATCTCCTCATCGCCGACGAGCCGACGACGGCGCTCGACGTGACCGTGCAGGCGCAAATCCTCGCGCTGCTGGATCGGCTGCGCAAGACCTATGGCATGGCGATGCTGTTCATCACCCACGACCTGGGCCTGGTGCGGCGCATCGCCGACGACGTCTGCGTCATGCAGAAGGGAAAGATCGTCGAAGCCGGCCCCGCCGCGCGCGTCTTTTCCGATCCGCAACATCCTTACACCCAGGCGCTGCTCGCCGCGGAGCCCTCGGGCGCCGCGAATCCGACGCCGCCGCATGCGCCGGTCGTGCTCGAGACGGAAGATCTGCGCGTCTGGTTTCCGATCCGTCAGGGCTTCATGCGGCGCGTCGTCGATTATGTGAAGGCGGTGGACGGCGTCTCGCTGAAGCTCAAGGCCGGGGAGACGATCGGCGTCGTCGGCGAGTTCGGGCTCGGGGAAGACGACGCTCGGCCTTGCGCTGCTGCGGCTCCTGAGCTCGCAAGGCCCGATTGTTTACATGGGCGAGCGGATCGACGCGAAATCGCGCAACGAGATGCGGCCCTTGCGACGCGATATGCAAATCGTCTTTCAGGACCCTTACGGCTCGCTCTCGCCGCGCATGTCGGTCGCCGAGATCGTCGCCGAAGGCCTGGAGCTGCACCGCCCGGATCTCTCCCGCGACGCGCGCCGCGCGACCGTCGCCGCGGCGCTCAACGAGACGGGCCTCGATCCCGCGACGATGGACCGCTATCCGCATGAGTTTTCCGGCGGCCAGCGTCAGCGCATCGCCATCGCCCGCGCCATCGTGCTGGAGCCGAAGCTGATCATCCTCGACGAGCCCACCTCGGCGCTCGACATGTCGGTGCAGGCGCAGATCGTCGATCTATTGCGCGAGCTGCAGAAACGGCGCGATCTCGCTTACGTCTTCATCAGCCACGATCTCAAGGTCGTAAAGGCGCTCGCCGCGCAGCTCATCGTCATGCGGCACGGCAAGGTCGTCGAGGCGGGGCCGGCCACGGAGATTTTTGCCGAGCCCAAGAACGAATATACGCGCGCGCTGTTCGCAGCCGCTTTTCGCGTGGAGGCGGAGGGGTAGCGCAAGACGATGGGCTTAGAGCGAATTCCGCAAAAGCTGACAGACTTTTGCGATTAGAATTCGCTCCAGCTTTTTGATCTGGCGCGGTTTCTCGATCGCTCGAACGAACCCGTTCCAACGGAAAGCGCTCACACGACGCGAGAGTCTCGGAATTTGGCCGCAAGGCCCATTCCAAGCACCAAGGCGATGCAGAGCAGGCCTTCCCCCGGCGACGGGTTTTGGGCTGCAACGCCAGTCTCTAAGCTCCTCACCAATCCCGCGTCGTCGAAAACATCGGCCCCCGGCGTTACAGGATACAGGAGGAGGCCGTTGATCGTTATCGTGCCGGGAAAATTGCTCGGGGCGTGTATTTGTGGATACAACGGATAATAGTCGGTGCAGCCAGACCCGACTTGAACAGTGATCGCGGGTCAGGCGCTTGTAAGCCATTGATATTACGTGTTTGGAGCCGGATTTTTTCGAAAATGTAGTGCCACGTTTGCCTGGTTTTTGGGCTTTTCATCGACCTACGAATTTGATTCCGTGGTGCTCTCTCCTGCGAGGGCCGCCATGTTCTTCCGCCTCAAGAGGTCCGGCGAACGCGCTTACGTGCAGATCGTCGAGAACAAGCGCATCGACGGCGCCGTGCGCCAGAGTGTCGTCGCCACGCTCGGCCGCGCCGACGAGCTCGAAGCCTCCGGCGCGCTCGCCTCGCTGCTCGCCTCGGGCGCCAAGCTCACCGACCAGGTGATGCTGATCACCGCCCTCGATCAAGACGAGGGCGGCGCGGTGTCGGCCTCGGCCAAGCGCCTCGGCGGCCCGCTGCTGTTTGGCAAAATCTGGGAGAGGCTGGGCGTCCCTGAGGTTCTCAGCGATTTGCTCGCTGACCGCGCCTTCGAGTTCTCCGTCGAGCGCGCCGTGTTCGTTTCGACGCTGCATCGCCTCTTCGTCTCGGGCTCCGATCGCGACGGCGCGTCTTGGATGCAGGACTACGACATCGCCGGCGCGGCGGGGCTCGATCTGCATCATTTCTATCGCGCCATGGCTTGGCTCGGCGAGGAGATGGAGGAGAAGGCCGATGACGCGCGCGCGCCGCGCTGCGTCAAGGATGCGATCGAGGAGAGGCTGTTCGAGAAAAGGCGCGATCTGTTCTGCGATCTCTCCGCCGTGTTCATGGACACGACCTCGCTCTCTTTTTACGGCGAGGGCGGCGAGACGCTCGGCGAGCGCGGCTACTCCAAAGACTACCGGCCAGATCTCAACCAAATGATCCTGGCCTTGATCGTCGACGGCAAGGGTCGGCCGATCTGCACGGAGATGTGGCCGGGGAACACCGCCGACGTCACGACGCTGCTGCCAGTCGTCGATCGGCTGCGCCGGCGCTTCTCGATGGGACGCGTTTGCGTCGTCGCCGACCGCGGCATGATCTCGGCGGCCACTATCGAGGGGCTGGAGGCGCGCGGGCTCGACTACATCCTCGGCGCCAGAGAGCGCTCCGACGCCATCGTGAGGAAGATGGTGCTCGAGAGCGACACCGCCGCCTTCACGCCGCTCTACATCGAGCGCGAGGCCGGCGAGACGCAGCTCTTCGTCAAGGAGGTCAAGGTCGACGGCAAGCGCTACGTCGTCTGCCGCAATGAGGCGGAGGCCGAGAAGGACCGCAAGGATCGGGAGAAGATCGTCGGCGCCCTCGATGCGCAGCTGAAGAAAGGCGACAAGGCGCTCGTCGGCAACTCCGCCTATCGGCGCTATCTGCGCAGAACGCCAGGGTCCAAGGACAAGCACGCCTTCGAGATCGACGCCGGCAAGCTTGCGGAAGAAGCGCGCTTCGACGGCGTGTTCGTGCTGCGCACGAACGCGAAAGTCACGCCGTTGCAAGCGGTGCTGCGCTATCGCGATTTGCTGCAAGTGGAGGAGCTCTTCCGTCGCACCAAGGCGATCATGCGCACGCGGCCGATCTTCCACTCCTCGGACGCCGCCATCCGCGGCCATGTGTTCTGCTCCTTCCTCGCGCTGGCGATGCAAAAGCATCTCGAGGACCTCATGCGCGAGGCGAAGATCGCGCCCGAGTGGAAGGAGCTGCTGCGCGATCTCGACCGCCTGCAGCAAATCCGCATCCAACATCGTGGCGCCGATTGGCTGGTGCGCACCGACGCCGCGCCTTCGGTGACTGCGCTGTTTCGCGCAGCCCATGTCGCTTGCCGCCCCGTGCGCGGCAGACCGCGCCGCCAAAACCGCAGGCTCCGCCCGCTCTCGCCAAAAAACGCCGAGGTCGCCCCAAGCGTGGCGCCACGCCGCCTCAAATTTCGCCGCAAATTGCGTAATATCAGAAGCTTATAGAAATCAGGTGTTCAAGTAGGGCCAGAAGAAGAGCAGCTTGCGCCATCCGCCGGCGCCCCGACGATGGAAGGGCTCGCGAGCGTCAGGCTAGGGATCGTCAGCAGGCCGAGAGCGCACGAGAAGCTCACCACCGTTGCGAAAACTCCACCAAGAAAATTCAATCGCATATCTTCCCCCCTATGCGGGAGCCGCGCGGGTCGCCGACCCTACAGCGACGCGTCACGACTCGCGCCATGGAAGCCATAAAAGGCGGCGCAGGTTTCCCATGAGCGCGAGCGCGACTCAACCGAATTGTTAACAATCCTGCCTGAGGAGCGAGCAATGTTCCGCGAGTGTGGCATTTTTGCCACACTCGCTCGATGAGGGCATCAAATTTCTAGGCGCGGAGGCTTCTCGGCCTTCAGTGCTGTCGGCAGGCGCAAACCTTTGGGCCAAAAACGCAGATGACTGCGGCAGCGCCGACAGTCGGAGCTGCCGAAGCCCGCAAACGGTGTCGGAAGCTGTTCGAGCGCGGCGTTGAGCGCACATTCGTCGCCGCCTGGAAAGACGAAGGCGCCGAGGATGCTCCCCGCGCGCGTCAGTTGATCGACATGCCAATGCGCGCGTTTCTCGGGGCGCATGTGCCGCGCATATCCGGGCCGCCAATCCCCCCGATCCCCGCGCCGAGCCGCAATAGAGATAGAGGCCCGGCGCGAGCGACGCTCTTTTTGCGCCGGCCTTCACGGCGAGCGGCGCTTGAAGCGCGATGAGCAGCGCATAGGCGCCGGGCTCGCCAGGCGCAGCGGCGGCGGATCGGATGAAGGCCGTCGACGTTCTCTTCATTCTTGTCCCGCGAGGCGCTCCCGCGATCGAAAACCCAAGGCGCTCGCCAGCGCCAGCGGCTCGTCCGTGCCCAGCCGAAACGACTTGCCGCCTTTCTGCGTGATCTCGACGGCCTCGAGCCCATGGACGTTATAGAGCCAGCCGCGCGGCGTGAGATGAATGCCCCAGCCCCACCACCATTTATTGCGCGCAGGCTCAGCGCTTGCGATCTCGCTTCGCGCGACGCGCTTTTTGAAAATGCCGGGGCCGAAGAACCAGACGAGCTCGCTCTCGGTCACCTCGATCGTCAGCGAGGAGAAGAGCAGGCCGAACAAAATCGTAACGGCGACGACGAGGAGAAGCGCCCAACGCATCGTCGTCAACCCAATGACGCCGGCGAAGAGCGCGGCCAATCCGAGGCTGAGGATGATCGTCCAACCGATCTGTCTGTGCCGGTAGAGGCCCCGCATCTCTCGCTCCTGTCGAGCCCGCTCACTTCCTCCCGAACAACCGCTCGATGTCGGAAAGCTTCAGCTCCACATAAGTCGGGCGGCCGTGATTGCACTGGCCTGCGCCGGGCGTCGCCTCCATCTCACGCAGCAGCGCGTTCATCTCCTGCGGCGCGAGGCGCCGGCCGGCGCGCACCGAATGGTGGCAGGCGCAGGTCGCGAGCACTTGATCGAGCCGTCGCGTCAGCGCGCGCGCGTCGCCCTCTTCCGCGAGAAGATCGGCGATGTCGGCGACAAGGCGCTTCGCGTCGATCTCTCCGAGGATCGCCGGCGTCTCGCGCACGAGCACGGCGCCCGGGCCGAAGGGCTCGACGATGAGGCCGAGCGTGGCGAGCTCGTCCAGCGCCGGCGCCAAGGTCTCCAGGCGCTGCGGATCGAGATCGACGACGGCCGGGATCAGCAGCGTCTGTCGGGGCACGCCTTCCGACTCGCGCAGGCGCTTGAGCTTCTCATAGACGAGCCGCTCATGCGCGGCGTGCTGGTCGACGATGACGAGACCGTCGCGCGTCTGCGCGAGAATATAAGTCTCGTGCAGCTGCGCGCGCGCGGCGCCGAGCGGCGCGTCGAGATTCTGCATCGGCGCGGGCTCGGCGGCGGCGCGAGCGTCGGCTGCGGGCGGCGCATGGAGATAGGGCGCCTCCGTCGTCTCCTCGGCGCCCGAGGGACGCGGCGCGAACATTGCCGGGGCGTTGGGCGATCGGCGATAGTCCCAATCGGCGGGAGACGAGGGCCGAAATTCGCGGCGCCCGGAGAGGACATTGAGCGCATTGCGCGCCGGCGCGTCGGCGCCACGATGCAGCGCGGCGGCGAGCGCCTGTTTCAACGCGCCGACGACGAGCCCGCGCACCAGGCCCGGGTCCTGAAAGCGCACCTCCGCTTTGGCGGGATGCACGTTCACATCGATGGCCGCGGGATCGCCTTCGAGGAAGAGAACGGCGACCGGGTGACGGTCGTGGCTCAAAAAATCGAGATAGGCGGCGCGCAGCGCGCCGGCGAAGAGCTTGTCGCGCACCGGCCGGCCGTTGACATACACATATTGCGTCTGCGCATTGGCGCGATTGAAGGTCGGGAGTCCCGCGAGGCCCGTCAGGCGAAAGCCCTCTCTCTCCGCCTCGATCTCCACTGCATTGGCGACGAAGTCCTCGCCCAGAACTTGCGCGAGGCGCCGCGCGCGCCCGGCGCGACCCTCCGCACAGGCGGCATAGTCGAAACCGCCGCCGCCGCTGAAGCTGAAAGCGGTTTGCGGATGCGCCATAGCGAGGCGCTTCACGACGTGGGATGCGGCGAGCGTCTCGGCGCGGTCGGACTTCAAAAATTTCAGGCGCGCCGGGGTCGCGGCGAAAAGATCGCGCGCCTCGATCTTCGCGCCCTTCGGCCAATTGCTGGCTCTTACGCCGCGCTTCTCGCCGGCCTCGACGCGGAGGGCGAGACCGTGGGGAGACGCCGCGGCGCGCGTCTCGATCAAGAGATCGGAGACGGCGGCGATGGAGGGCAACGCTTCGCCGCGAAAGCCGAGCGTCTCGATATGCGTTAGATCGCCGTCGGGGATTTTCGAGGTCGCGTGGCGCTCGACCGCGAGAAGGAGATCCGCTTCATCCATGCCGCAGCCGTCGTCGATGACGCGGATCAGGCGCCGGCCGCCGTCCTCGATCGCGACGTCGATTTTTTTCGCGCCGGCGTCGAGCGCATTTTCGACGAGCTCCTTCACGGCCGCGCTCGGCCGCTCGATCACCTCGCCGGCGGCGATGCGGTCGATCAGGATGGGCTCGAGGCGACGAACGGGCATGACGAATCTTCTAAGAAGGCGGATCGTCATTATAGGGCGCCCGAGGCGCGCGCGCGGCGTCCAAAACGCCCGCCCGGACCGACGAGCGAGGCTCTGTGGATAAGCGGGCTGCCGAGGCGGTCACATTGACCGAGCGTCCGGCTCGCTGTCTGGAAAGGCGGGTTTTCGGCCGCGAGACGCGTGCCGATGCGTAAAGCGTCAAGCCGGGCGAGAGAATAATGAGAACGGCGATGCGTTGACGAAGAGCGGTGTCAAGACCAAACCAACCGCGAGAGCGCAATGACCCAGTATGCGATCCCTGCGGCGCATTCCGCAGGGATCGCGTCTCGTTAAAAAAGCTTATTGCGCGGGCGCTGACTGGTCGGCGGGCTTGTCTGCGGACTTGTCGGCGTCGCTGCTCTTGGACTTCGAGGACTTGGAATGGTGCTTCTTGGCCTTGGCGTCCGCGGGAACCGTGCCCGAAACAGTCAGCGCGAAGGCGGAAAGGATCATCAGCGCGGCGGCGAGGATCTTCTTCATGATTCACTCCTTTTTTCTCGTTGCGATCCGACGCGAGCCCAAATTTCTCGAGCGCAGCGTAGACCGCGCTCAGATATAATGTTGCATGATCCTCGGCGCCAGAGCCTCGCCGTTACGCATTCTTGTCTGGAATACACATAATCTGCATGTTGCGTGTCAAAAAGACACAACCAACCTTCGTGTGAGCACAAGGAGAAAGACTTCCGCACGACCAGCGGCGCGACGATCAGGCGCCGTCGCGATAACTCGCGATGATCGAGCGCGTCGGGGCCGAAAGCGTCCACACGAAGCCTTCGGGCAGGAAGTCCAGCGTCGCGACGCCATCGAGCGCTTGCGCGACGAGGCGGCGCAGCACCTTGTGGCCAAATCCAGCGCGGCGCGGCGGCGCCGCCACGGCGGGGCCTCCCGATTCCCGCCAGACGAAGAAGAAGCGCTCGGCCTCTATGCGCCAGCTCAACGAGATGCTGCCTCCGGCGACGGAAAAGGCGCCATAGGTCAAGGCGTTGGCGGTGAGCTCATGCAAGGCCAGCCCTATGTTTTGCGCGGCTTCCGGCTTCAGCATGATCTTCGGCCCTTCGACGCGCGCATGCTCGCCGACCTCGCCCGCGCCGACATCGAGGCAATAGGCGATTTGCGCGCGCACGAGATCATGCATAACGGCGCCCCGCCAATCCTGCGAGATCAAGAGATCATGCGCCATCGACAGCGCCTGCAGCCGCGCCGAGAACTTGCGTTGATATTCCTCGACGGAAACGGCGCCCGTCGCGGTCTGGCGCGACATGGATTGAACGACCGCGAGGATATTCTTGGAGCGATGCACGAGCTCACGCAGAAGCGTGCGCACATGCTGCTCCCGGTGCTTGCGCCCCGTGATGTCACGCGCCGTTCCGACGATTCTGACGGCGCGGCCGCTGTCGAAGAAGGTGCGTCCACGCACGGAGACCCAGCGCTCGGCCTTGTCGTTTTGGCCGATCACCCGATATTCCGCTTCGTAATCGTCGACGTTCTCGGGATCGAGCGCCTGGGCGATCGCCTCCTTGGTGCGCCTCTTATCGGAAGGATGCAGCGCCGCGCGGAACACGTCGAGATTGGCCGGCGCCTCTTTCGAAAGGCCCCAGAGCGCGCGGACGCGATCGTCGAGCAGAACCTCGCCCGTCACGAGATTCCAGTCCCAAAGCCCGATGCGTCCCGCGTCGAGCGCGAGCTTCATGCGCTCGATCGTGAAGGCCTGCTCGAGGGGATCGGCCTGGTCGCCGAGGCCGGCGCCGGCGCCGAACGCCGTAAGCGAAGGGGCGGAGGATTCAGACACGATTTCAATTCCTTCTTGAAAGACATTCTACGTCGCTTCGCCGGCGAGCGCCATCACGATCCGCCATTCCTCCTCGGTTACCGGCTGTACGGAAAGTCTGGAATTTTTCACGAGGACCATGTTGGCGAGACGCGGCTCCGCCTTGATTTGTGCGAGCGTGACCGGGCGTTTGAGCGGCTTGAGCGCGCGCACGTCGACCATGCCGAATTTCCCGCTCGGGTCCGTAGGGTCGGGATAATAACGCTTGATCACCTCGACGACGCCGACGATCGCCTTCTCTTCGTTGGAATGATAAAAGAGCCCGCGGTCGCCGAGCTGCATCGCCATCATCTGCTGCTTGGCGAGATGGTTGCGCACGCCGTTCCAGAAGGTGCCCTTTGCGCCGGCCGCGAGCTGCTGCTCCCAGGACCAGCTCGAGGGCTCGCTCTTGAACAGCCAACGGGCCATGCTCAAAGCTCCGCGCCGACGACGCGCTTAAACGGCTTCACCTCGACGCTCGCGAAGAGCCCCGCCCTCGCGTAAGGGTCCTCGTCGAGAAGCGCCTGCGCCGCCCGCAGGTCGGCGCATTCGAGGATGAGCAGCGAGCCGATCGGTCGCTCCTCGGCGTCGAGGAACGGTCCTCCAAGCTTTATGCGCCCCGCATGCGCGTCAAGAAAGTCGAGATGCGCCGGCCGCGTCGAGAGGCGCAGATCCAGAGAGCCGGGCTTGTCCAGGCAGATGGCGGCAAAGAGCACGAGACGCCTCGTGAAAGTACGGACGCCCTCGCGTGATCGCGTGACGCGCCCGGCGAGGTGAAAGAACCAAAATCAGCCGGCGTGCTCTTTCGAATTGAGCATTCTGGCGCCGAGATTGACGATTTCCTGACGCAGCGCGGCGACGTCGCCCGCATCGAGCGAAATCGCCGGCAGCGCCGAGCCGCGCATGCGCTCGCGATCCTTGCGCAACGCGTTGACCGCGCCCTGCAGCATCGAATTGTCGGCGCGGGCGGTCTCCAGCTTATCGGCGTAGTCGCGCGCTTCGTCGCGCGACTGGCGAAGCGCGGACTCGAGGTGGGCGATCCGGCCCGCGTGGCGATTCGAATCCTCACGGCTCGTAACCCGCAACGCGTCGAGCTCGCTTTCCAGACCCTGCTTTCTGGCCTGAACGCCCTCAAATTCCGGGCGCAGGCGCGCGAGATCGGCCGCAGCGGCGTCGAAGCTCCGCGCTTTTGGAGCGAGCGAGTTATATTCGCTTTGCAAAGTCTCGACGGCTCGGCGCAGCTTGTCATTCTCGTCGTGCAGGTCGGCGAGCTTCGTCTTCAAGGCGGCTTCCGGGTCGCTCAGCTCGCCCTGGGCGTCGGCTCCGAACTGCTGAGGATCAAGGTCCGCCGCCCGCAAGCCGTTGAGGACTCTCTCATAGCGCTCCGTCGCCGCGTGCAGCGCGTTTTCGGTCATGGCCAGCAGCTCGCCACGCTCGTCCAGCTTACCGCGCGCTTCCGCAAGCTGTCGCTCCAACTCCCGGGATTCCGCTTCGGCGCGCTTGTGCTTCTCGTCGTGCTCGTGGAGCTGCACGGTCTTTCGGCCGATTTCCAGGAGATGTTTGGCTTTGGTGGCTTTCGCCTCTTCGAGCTCCTGCGCGATCTTGCGCTCTCGAAAGGCGTATTCGGCGCGCTGCAAGTCGCGCTGGGCGATCGCCTCCTCCCGCGTGAACGGCGCGAGCATCTGCAGTCGGCGCATGGACAGCCGTGCCGCCCGCCCCCACAGGGCCGGCAGGAACAGCAAGACGCCAAACCCGGCAAGAAGAAAGCCGAGCGCCAAATACATCGCCTGTTCGATCGACACGCTTGCGTCCTTGCTCTTTAAGAATCGCTGGCCGAACGCCTCCGGACCGAAGGGCCTTTTTAATGCAAGGCCGCCGAGAAATCAAAACGGGTCGGGGCGCGGGCCGATCGGCCGCGTTCGATTGAATTGTTCGAAATCGAGAACCGTCTCGCCCTTCGTGTCGCCCCGTGAGAGATCGAGATATTCGTGGTCGACGAGCACCTCCGGCGCCGAATAGAGACGCCGACCGCGCACCAGCTGATTGGAGCTTTCGTCATGACCGCTGAAGATCAGGACAATGGTGGCGTCGGAGCGCGCGAAATCCTCCGCGCCCCAACCGTGCAGCGGACTTTCCTCCTCGAGCGGATGCATCAGGGTCCAGGTCAAGGCGAAGACGGGGTTGTCGTCGCGGGTGAGCCTCAGACGGTAGAATTTCCGGAAGATTGCGCCCTCCGCGGTCCGCTCCTCGCGGAAGAGCCACAGCTGCGCGGCCGCCTCGGTGATGGCGTTGACGCGCTCATTGGCGAAGCGGACCATCAGCATGCGCACGCCGTCATGCGGCCCGATCACGGGATGCTGCGCGAAGAGAAGCCGCGCCCGCGGTCGCGCGAAGCGGGCGAAGGTCGCGCCGGCGACGATCGCGACCGAGGAAACGCCGACGAAGGTCGCGACCGTCGCGACGATATGGCCATAGAGCGAGCTCGGATGCAGGTCGCCGTAGCCGACCGTCGCGAGCGTCTCGACGCTGAAGAAGAAGTAGTCGACGAAGGATCCGGGACGGGCGTTGGCGACTGGATCGTCGCCCAAGGCGGCGCCAAGCACATAAAGAAGCGCGAAGAGGGTGTTGAGGCAAACGAAGCCGAGGGCCAGCGCGCCAAAAAAGCGCGGCCAGCTCGCCGTCATCGCGTAGTGGTGCAGATCCGTCCAGAAACTTCGCGGCAGGCCCTCGGCGACGACCCTTCGCCCGCCCAGCCGGAAGATTTTCGGTTTGGCGCGCGCCGGCATCGGCTCGCGCTCAGAATGGGTTCCAGGTCGGGGCGGGGGTGAACTTCAGATAGCCGAGACTGACGCCGAGCCTGGCGCCGATGCCGGAGCGGATCGGCGTCACGACGACGTCGCCCGACGAAAGCGAGGTGAAGCCGAGGCCGCCGATGAAGAAGGCCGAGCCGTCGATGCCGGCAAAGCGCTGGTGAATCGCCTCGACCGCCGGCAAATTATAGACGAGCATCATTGTGCGGTCGCCGTCGGCGCCGGCGTCGAAGCCGAGCGACGGGCCCTCCCAATAGACCCGGCGCCGTCCGGCGTTGCGAGTGTACATCTCGCCTTCGCCGTAGCGCAGGCCCCCGACGAACGCGCCGCCCGCCTCCTGGCCGAGAATATAGGCATTGGGGCGGCCCCACTTGCTCGTCAGCGTCTCGACACCCTCGCCCAAGCCGCGCGAGATCGCGCCGAAGAAGTGGTGGCCGCTCTCGATGACCTCATTGTTCGGATAGCTTTCCGGCGGCGGCTGCTCGGGAACCGCGAAGGCGCGCGGCGCCGAGAACGCGAGGCCGCCAGCGGCCATGCGCAGCATGGAGCGCCGCGAGAAGCGGGAGGAGGGATCGGGCTTGCTCATGTCGAAAACCTCCCGGCGCGGGGCGCGCCGTTTTCGCGTGAGCTTGTTCCTCGAAGGTTAAAAAAACCTTGCCAGAGCCTTGTCGCCGCAGGCGACATAAGGGCCGTTGAGATAGTTTTGCGCGGCCTTGCCATAGACGAGCGGAGCGCCCTGTGGCGTCAGCACCGCGCCGCCCGCCGCGCGCAGCACCGCGTCTCCGGCCGCCGTGTCCCATTCGTGGGTCGGCCCGAAGCGCGGATAGACGTCGGCGAGCCCCTCCGCGATCCGGCAGAATTTGAGCGAGGAGCCCGCCTGCATCTGCGCCTTGATCGGCAGGCGCGCGCAAAATTCCTTGGTCTCGGCGTCGAAATGCGAGACGCTGACCATTGCGGCGAGCCCGTCTTGCGGCGCAGGACGCGTCGCGAGGCGCCGCCACTGCGCTTGCCTCGGCAGCGGCGCGCCGGGCTCGGCTGCGACATGGAACGCCGCCTCGCCCGCAAACCAGAGCTCTCCCAGCGCCGGCGCATAGACCGCGCCGGCGCGGGGCTCGCCCTGCTCGACGAGCGCGATATTGATCGTGAACTCGCGCCTTCGGGCGACGAACTCGCGCGTGCCGTCGAGCGGGTCGATCAGGATGAAGGCGCCCTGCTGCGCCGGCGTCTCGCCGCGCGCGGCGCTCTCCTCTGCGATGCAGGGGGCTTGCGGCGTCAGACGCGACAGCTCGCCGAGCAGGAAGGCTTCGACGGCCTCGTCCGCCTCGGTGACGGGGCTCGCGTCGCTCTTCAAGCGCGCGCCCTGATCCTCGCGGTTGAACACCGCCATCGCGAGCGGGCCGGCCGCAAGGCAGAGTTTCGCAAAGAGAATCGCGACGGCGGCGCGATCGTAAGGCGGGGTGAGGGGGAGGATCGCGTCGTCCTTCGGATTGCGCTCGGCGCGCCGCGGGCTGGGGCGCATACTCCGTAAAGCACGGCGGGGCGAAGCGCCAGGGCGAGAGCGCCCCTCCCGCCCTGATCCGACATGACCGGCGCGCCACCCTCCCCTACAATAGCGCGATGCTCGAAGTGCAATTCTACCATCTGACGCGCCGCACCCTCGAGGAGGCGCTTCCCCGCCTTCTCGAAATGTCGCTCGCCCGCAGTTGGCGCGTCGTGGTGCAGACGGGCGATGCGGCGCGTCTCAAGGCGCTGGACGATCACTTGTGGTCGTACGACCCCGAGAAATTCCTGCCACACGGAACCAAGGCCGATGGCGAGCCGGAGACGCAGCCGATTTATCTCACCGCCGAGGACGACAATCCGAATGAGGCCGAGGTGCGCTTCTTCGTGCATGGTGCCGCCGTCGCGCCGCTCCTCGCCGATCCCGCGGCCGCCCCGAAACTGCGGGCCGTCCTCATGTTCGACGGCTCGGACCCGCAGGAGCTCGGCGAGGCCCGCGCGCAATGGAAGGCGCTGCGCGAGGCGGGCCATGAGCTTCTCTATCTGCAGGAGAGCGAGGACGGAAAATGGGAGGAGAAGGCGCGCCAGACGGGCGCCTGACGCAGGATTTCGCGACGCGCCGCGAGGCCGCGCGGGCAAGGCTCGACGCGATCGACCCGCATAAGAAAGAGGGCGGGGTCGACGCCGATCCGCTGCGCCGCGACTGGTTCGAGGCGGTCTATCGGCTGGCGGAAGGCGACGCCGCCTGCGTGCCCTGGGGCAATCTTGCGCCGCATCCGCTGCTCGTCGACTGGCTCGCGGGGGAAGGGCCGCTCGCAGGTCTCCGCGCGCTCGATGTCGGCTGCGGGCTCGGAGACAACGCCGAGGCGCTTGCCGCGGCCGGCGCGAAGGTCTCGGCCTTCGATTTTATCGACGCCGCGGTCGCCTGGGCTAGGCGGCGCTTTCTCCAAAGCACAGTCGATTATCGCAGAGCCGACCTCTTTGCGCTTCCCGCCGAATGGCGCGGGGCCTTCGACCTCGTGCATGAATGCTACACGCTGCAGGCGCTTCCCGAGACGCTGCTTGATAAGGCGGCGCAGGCCCTGGCTTCCGCGGTCGCACGCGGCGGCCGCTTGCTCGTCATCGCCCGGGCGCGCGAGGATGGCGAGAATTTCGCCGGCCCGCCCTGGCCGCTGACGCGCGCGCAGATCGAGGCCTTGGCGACGGGCGGGCTGACGCTCGCCTCGCTCGAGCTGCTCGCGGCGCGGGGCGATCGGCCTCACTGGCGCGCGGTGTTTGGGGGAGGATGAGGCGGAAGCTAAGGGGATTTTCGACTGGAGCCTCGGCGCGAAGAAGAATATTCTTTAGCGCTCGCCTCGCAACTTTGCAGTCCGAGGAGCGATCCAATGTCCAGCTATCCGATCGCCGTGGTAAAAGAACGCCTGTCGCAACTGGTCGACGCCGCCCTTGCCGGCGAGTTCGTCACCATCACCCGCGACGGACAGCCCGTGGCGGAACTGCGCGCTATGGCAATCGAACCCAAGGGCCGGCCGTCGGCGGCGCTCATCGATGAGATCGCGGCCCGGGCGAAGCTGCGGTCGCCGCTTGGCCGAAGCGCAGCCGAGGTCGTCCGCGAAATGCGCGGCGAAGGGCCGTGAGGCGATATCTCGACACCTCCGTACTCGTTTCGATTCTCGTCGATGAAGCCCGATCACAATTGGCGCGCGAATGGTGGAAAAGGGCGTCCGGTGAGAACGTCATCAGCGCATTTGCCGCGTTGGAGATCGCCGCCGTTGTCTCTCGGCGAGTGCGAACGGGTGTGTCGACCGAAGACGAGGCGTGCGAAGTTCTTCGCGATTTCGACCTATTGCGAGACGCCTGCGGGTCGCATGTCCACCGCCGCGCGGATTTCGATTTGGCCGAGGAGCTGATACGCGACTTCCCGACCAAGCTCGCGGCGCTGGACGCCTTGCATCTTGCCGCCGCCATCAATCTCAACGCGACGCTCGTGACTTTCGACGAGCGCCTCACAGTGGCGGCGCGGATGCGCGGGGCGGAGGTGGTCGCGCCGAGTTGAGGCAGGGGGCGCGTCCCGGAAAGCCCGGTTGAAAGCGCTTTCGACCTATGCGGCCTCGCTGACGAATAACGCTCCTTCTTTCCCCGACAAGATCGTAACGATCCTGGCAGAAAGAGACCTAATCTCCTCTCTGCGCGCATTGCGCGACCTGATCGAGAGCGCTCCAACCGAAGCGGGAGTGCGCGGTTAGCCCTCTTCACCTCGAAAACTTCTTATATTTCAACCGGTGCGGAATGACCGAATTCGATGCCGAGCCGCCGCTTCTTGTCCTCTTCGTAATCCGCGAAGTTTCCTTCGAACCACTCCACATGCGAGTCGCCTTCATAGGCGAGCATATGCGTCGCGATGCGGTCGAGGAAGAAGCGGTCGTGCGAGATCACCACCGCGCAGCCGGCGAAATCGACGAGCGCTTCCTCCACCGCGCGCAGCGTCTCGACGTCGAGATCGTTCGTCGGCTCGTCGAGCAGCAGCACGTTGGCGCCGCTTTTCAGCATCTTAGCGAGATGCACGCGGTTGCGCTCGCCGCCTGATAGGCTCCCCACCTTCTTCTGCTGATCGGCGCCCTTGAAATTGAAGTTCGAGCAATAGGCGCGGCTATTGATCTCGCGCTTGCCCAGATAGATCACCTCATTGCCGCCCGAAATCTCCTCCCAGACGGACTTGTTCCCTTGGAGCGCGTCGCGCGACTGATCGACATAGCCAAGGTGCACGCTGTCGCCGACCGTGATCGAGCCTCCGTCGGGCTTCTCCTGGCCGGTGATCATCCGAAACAGCGTCGTCTTGCCGGCGCCGTTGGGGCCGATCACGCCAACGATGCCGCCGGGCGGGAGCTTGAAGGAGAGGTCGTCGATCAAGAGCGTGTCGCCGTAGCCCTTCGACAGGTGCTCGAACTCGATGACGTTCTCGCCGAGCCGCTCGGCGATCGGAATGGTGATCTGCGCGGTGGTCGGCGCCTTCTCGCTCGACTTCTGAACGAGCTCCTCATAGCGCTGGATGCGCGCCTTGTTCTTGGCCTGACGCGCCTTGGGCGAGGCGGCAATCCACTCGGATTCGGCTTCGAGCGCGCGCTGGCGGGCCTTGTCCTCGGAGGCCTCCTGCGCGAGCCGCTTCTGTTTCTGCTTCAGCCAGCTCGTGTAATTGCCCTCATAGGGAATGCCCTTGCCGCGATCGAGCTCCAGAATCCACCCCGTCACATTGTCGAGGAAGTAGCGATCGTGGGTGACGATCAGGATCGCGCCCGGATAATTGCGCAAATGCCCCTCGAGCCAGTTCACCGTCTCGGCGTCGAGATGGTTGGTCGGCTCGTCGAGCAGCAGGAGCTCGGGCTGCTCCAGCAGCAAGCGGCAGAGCGCGACGCGGCGCCGTTCGCCGCCCGAGAGCTTCGTCACATCGGCGTCGTCCGGCGGGCAGCCGAGCGCGTCCATCGCCTGATCGACCTGGCTGTCGAGATCCCAGAGGTTCTTGGCCTCGATCTCGTCCTGCAGCCGCGTCATCTCCTCCGCGGTCTCGTCGGAATAGTTCATGGCCAAGTCGTTGTAGCGGTCGAGAAGGTCCTTCTTCTGCTTGACGCCCATCATGACGTTGCCGCGCACGTCGAGCGCGGCGTCGAGCTGCGGCTCCTGCGCCAGATAGCCGACGCGCGCGCCCTCGGCGACGAAACCCTCGCCGACGAACTCCTTGTCGATCCCCGCCATGATGCGCAGAAGCGTCGACTTGCCCGAGCCGTTGATGCCGAGCACGCCGATCTTGGCGTCCGGATAGAAGGAGAGATTGATGTTTTCCAAGACCTTCTTGCCGCCGGGCCAGGTCTTGGAGAGGCCCTGCATGTGATAGATGAACTGACGCGCCATGAGATCGTGGGTCCCGCCGCTAAGAGAATGTTGGCGGGCTCTTTAGCGCCTTTCCTCGCGCCAGGGGAAGGGAATTCGCGGCCGCCCGCGCCGGCTTGCAAAGGGCGGCTTTCGCCGGCTTGACAGCCCCCGCGCTCATTCCCCATAAGCCGCTTTCCATGGCTCGCGCCCCGCGCGGGCCCTGTGGGGGAATGTCCCGAGCGGCAAAGGGGGCGGACTGTAAATCCGCTGGCTAAGCCTTCGTAGGTTCGAGTCCTACTTCCCCCACCAACTCAGTCCCCAAAAAGAAGCGCACTTCCCGTGTCGCCCTCCCAGCCCCGCAAATCCGCGGCCGGAGCGACGTGTCGCGAGGGAATTTGGTCTCCGAAGCCAAGTCTTCAGAGCTGTTTCGCCCCAAAAGCGGCCCGGTCTCAGAAAGGCCAATTTGATTTTCCGCGCTCTCGCCGCTGACTGATAGCGGAGACCGGTTCGAAGATTGCGGAGACCGGTTCGATTCAACGCGACGCTCCCCAATTTGGGCCGCGACCGCGGACACGCCGTGGAGGCGCGGGTTTTCGCCCTCACCAAAGGCCGGCCCCGCGAGGCTCAACGCCGGCCATTGAAGCTCCGTGCGGGCGAAGACGCGGCCGGCCATAACAGCGCGGAAAGCCTGCCGCACCCGGCGACCGTAGTCCGCGCCAAGTCGGTTGTATCGGCAATTCTGCAACGACTCAGTCCTGGCGGACGCAGTCTCACGAAACCGCTCTCTGCGCAGAAAATTCCCTGCTAGTCTAAAACGCCCTCGCCTGGACCCGGACACTGAAGCCGGAGAATGACGGACACTACGACGTCGGGACTCGGACCACTTTCATCAATCTTTTAAGCCCCCGGATCGATCACGTGCAAGCTCGCTTTTTGCCGAAGGGCGGATTGCTCGACAGGGACTCGAGCGTCAGCTTGACCACTAGCGAATAGGAGCAAAGGAGATGAATCTCCGAGGGGCCGCGGCGCGCGCTCTACCCTATCGCCGTGATGAAGTCCGAGAGCGCCGAGCAATAGCTTGGCCAGTCGCCGATCTTCGCTTCGCCTCGCGCGCCATCAGGTTTCAAGTGACAAGAAAGGATCGCCTTCACCCACGCCGGCGCGTCGGTCGGATCGAGGTAGACGACGGCGTCCCCTCCTGCTTCCCGATGCGCCTCTATGTCCGCGGCGATCACGCGCGTTCCGCAAGCCAGCGCCTCTACGATCGGAATGCCGAAACCCTCCGCGAAGGAGGGCATGAGCAAGGCCCTCGCTCCAGCGAGCAGTATGCGCAAGCCGTTGGTCGAGAGCCCCTCGACCTCGATGACGTGATCCCGGATCGAGTTACAAAAATCGAGCGTAGCGGCCGTTTCGCAAATGTTGGAGGCGCGCGCGCCGACGACGACGAGCTTTGGCGCCGCGACGCCGAACTGCCCCACAATTTTCTTCCAGGCCGTCAGCAAGAGAAGCAGATTCTTTCTGGGCTCGATCGAGCCGCAGAACACGAAGTAGGAGGCCTGGCCGACGCCATCTTCGCGGAGCGGCTGAAGAAAAAGTTCGTTGACGGGAAGCGGTGAGGTGAAGACGCGCGCCATCGGCGGCGCCCTCTCGCCCAAGGCCGTCAGTATGGCGCGTTTCGCGCTTCCCGTCGTAACGATCAGCCCCTGCGCATGGCGCGCCGTATTGGCGATCATCCTCGCGGCAAAAGCGCGGGAAGAAGGCGTGACGAATTCCGGATGCTCGAGCGGAATGGCGTCGTGCAGCATGAAAACGGGCTTTATGTCGGGCCGGCGCGGCAGCCATTCGAGCAAGCGGTCAACCGCCAGTCCGACCTGACCGATGTTCAGATAGACTGCGCCTTTCGGCGTTGCGGCCGCGGCGCTGGAGCCGATCGGAACGCCGACCTCCCGCGCTAAGCTCAAAATCCGCGCGCCAACCGCCCGCCAGACGGGGGCCGCTTCGCCCCGCGCGAAGCGGCGCCGTTCTCCGTTGCCTTCAGCCTTCAGCGCGTCCTTGACGAAAGCGAACGCCGGATCCTTCGACGCCGCCAGATCTTCGTTCCAGCCCGCGCGCGCATGTTCGAGCGCCTTCAGGCCGAAACGCCGATCCAGGCTGCGCGCTCCCCAGGGCGTCGGCAGAATGGCGACGCAGTCGCCGGGCCAGGAGCTGAAGAAATGGCGGGCGAGGGCGACCTCGACCCGGTCTATCCCCCGCGGCGTCGGCGTTGGGGGCGCATAGCAGAGCCGAGTCAGATCATAGGCGACGGGAGGCGGCATGAGTTGTCTTCCAATCGCCCGGCTGAACTTTTTTCCGGCGAGGCGCCAAAAAGTCTATCCCCGGTTATAAGCGTCCTGGAAGCGGACGATGTCGTCCTCGCCCAGATACGAGCCGGTCTGCACCTCGATGAGCTCCAGGTCGATCTTGCCGGGATTGGTCAGCCGGTGCTTGCAGCCCATCGGCAGATAGATCGAACTCGTTCTCGTGCACGAGCTTGGTGAGATCGTCGCAATCGACCTCGGCCGTGCCCTTCACGACGATCCAATGCTCGGCGCGGTGGAAATGCATCTGCAGCGACAGGCGCTCGCCGGGCTTCACGACGATGCGCTTGACCTGGTAGCGCGAGCCGGCGTCGATCGACTGGTAATAGCCCCAGGGGCGGAAGATGCGCTTGTGCTCGCCCGCCTCGCGCCGGTTCTCGCGCTGCAATTTTTGCACGAGCTGCTTGACCTTGTCGCCGTGATCCTGATGCAGCACCAGCACGGCGTCCTGCGTCGTCACGACGATCACGTCGGAGACGCCGACGACAGTGGTGAGCGTCTCCTCCGAGCGCACATGCACATTGGTCGCGTCCATCACGACGCCGTGGCCGCGCACGGAATTGCCGTGCTGGTCGCGCTCGGAGAGCTCCCAGACCGCGCGCCAGCTACCGACGTCCGACCAGCCGATGTCGGCCGGAATCAGCGCCGCCTGGGTCGTCTGCTCCATCACCGCATAGTCGATCGACTTCTTGGGCGCGTGCTGGAACGCCGCGGCGTCCAGCACGAGGAAGCCCAGATCCGTTTTCGCCCCCTCGATCGCGGCCTCGGCCGCGGCGGCGATCGCCGGCTCGAATTTGGCGATCTCGGCCTGCATCACGTCGGCGCGGAAGATGAAGTTGCCGCTGTTCCAGAAATAGCCCTGCTCGACATAGCTCTGCGCCGTCGCGCGGTCGGGCTTCTCGACGAAAGCCTCGAGCTTCAAGACCTCGCCGCCGTCGTGAGTCGGCGCGCCGGGACGCAGATAGCCATAGCCCGTCGCCGGCGCGTCCGGCTTCACGCCGAGCGTGACGATATAGCCTTCCTTGGCCGCTTCCGCCGCCTTCTTGCACAGATCGACGAGCCCCGGCTGATCGCGCACGACATGGTCGGCCGCAAGCACCACGACGACGGTCTGCGGCGACCGGCGCGCCGCAAGGCCCGCCGCCACCGCGACCGCGGGACCCAAATCGCGGCGCATCGGCTCGAGCACGATGTCGGCCTGCGCGCCGATCTCGCGCAGCTGGTCGGCGATCAGAAAGCGGTAGTCCACGCTCGAGACCACGATCGGCCGCTCGAAGGCCGGATCGTCGAGCATCAGCATCGTCGTCTGGAAGGTCGAACGCTCCCCGATCAGCGGGATGAACTGCTTGGGCAGCGTCTCGCGCGATTCCGGCCAAACCCGCGTGCCCGAGCCGCCGCACATGATCACGGGCAGGATTTTCGTCATGAAGCGTCCTCGAAGTGAGCACTACAAGAGTTTCATTCCTAGCATTTCAAAGAGGAAAGCCCAAGTCCAAGGTCTGATCGAGTTGACATCGCAGAGCGCCTGGCAAACTTCAAAGCAACGCGGAAAATTGCGGAATCCACTCACCGGAAACCGTCGTCACTGAGGCCCCCCGCCCTTCTGTCGCGATACTCTCAGACTATGTTGCGCACTCGGCTTATTCGTGCTCCTCGTCTCCGGATTCACGCGAACCGCCGGCCTCCAACAGGGCGCGCGCGGCTTGATGGCAAGAAGCGCTCGAATCGTCGGCTGCCTATCGAACGCCTTGCTTTCCCAACGGCAAAATCATAAAAGGCGCCGAGCAAATTTGAATGACCTAGGGGAGTCGACAAGTGGAACTCTGGCTCGCGAAAGCAGGTAAACTTGCTAATAGGGCGCTCTCTGCACACGCGGATTTGCGTGACGCGGGCGACCAGGCCCGCGCCAACTCCGACTGGGAGGGGGCGGCGAAGCAATACGCCGCCTATCTGGCTGAGAAGCCAAACGACTTCGACATTTGGGTGCAGCTGGGGCACGCTTATAAGGAAAGCAGGCGCTTTGTTGAGGCCCGCGAGGCGTATTCCAGAGCGGTCAGCCTAAAGCCGGAGGACTTCGACGTCCACCTTCATCTCGGGCATTTGGAAAAGCTTGCCGGCCAACGCGAGTTGGCGATCACAGCCTATAGGCGATCGTTGGAGCTCAATCCAGCGAATCGCGGCGCCCTGCGGGAATTGGTCAATCTCGGGGCCGATCTTACACGATTGGACGAGGAAATTTCCAGCCAAGTACGCAATACAATCTATCTCGATCTGAGGGATTTGGTCGAGTACCTGAAAGTCAACACCTCTCTTAGCGGCATTCAGCGGGTGGTCGCGAACCTCATTAAGAACATTGGCGCTTATGCGTCCAACGAAAATAATCTCAAGATTGTTCCGGTTATTCCGGAATACCAGGACATGCGCATTTTCGCGGTCAATCCGCATCTGGTGCTCTTGATGATCGAGGCCGTACACGGCGCTGTCGCTGGACGTGGAGATCTCGACAAGGCGATCGAAGCCGTCCTTGCCTCGCGAAAGCCAGTCGAACCAAAATCCGGCGACATTTTTACCATTGCAGGCGCCTTTTGGATTTACGCTCACTACGACGCGGTACGCCGTTTACGAGAGAACGGCGTCGCTTTCGTCATTTTCCTACATGATCTCATTCAGATCAGTCACCCCCAATACGTATTTGAGGCCGCGACGCTCGTGTTTCGGCCTGCGTTGATTGACGTTCTCATGCTCGCGAATGGCGTCCTTACGAACTCTGAGTTTGTCGCGCAGGACGTTCGCAACTTCATGCGCGAGAGATTGAATTTCGAGGTCCCGGTCCGGTCTGTTCCGCTCTCGACCGAACTGGGCTTCATCGATAGCGAGTCTCACGCGTTGAGCGAGGCAGTCCGGGAAACACTGGCTGAGCCCTATGTTTTATCGGTCTCGACGATCGAAGTTCGTAAAAACCACATGTATCTGGTTCGCATTTGGGAGAAGCTGATCGCAGACAAAGTGCCAAATGATCCACCCCCATTGAACGGGTCCACCTTGAAGTATGTCTTCGGACAGGAAAAGGAGGACCGTTATGCCGAGGAAGAGACCGACGCCCGAGGAGATCGTCGCGAAGTTGCGCCAGGTCGATGTGCTGGTTTCACAAGGGAAAAGCGTCGCGGACGCCGTGCGCTCGATCGGAACGACCCAGGTCAGTTACTACCGATGGCGCAAGGAGTTCGGGGGGTTGAAGGCGGATCAGGTCAAGCGGCTGAAGGAGCTTGAGGCGGAGAACGCCCGGCTGCGGAAGGCGGTGTCGGATCTGACGCTGGACAAGATGATCCTGGCGGAGGCTGCTCGGGGAAACTTCTAAGCCCCGCGCGTCGCCGCGCCTGCATCGATCACGTTCGATCCCGGATGAACGTGCCCGAGCGCCGAGTTTGCAGGGTGCTCGGGCAGCATCGCTCAACGCAGCGCCGTATTCCGACGGGGCGAGAAGATGAAGAACGGCTCACAGCCGACATCATCGAACTCGCTCGTCAGTATGGCCGCTACGGCTATCGCAAGATCGCGGAGATGCTGCGAACGAGAGCGGGCTGGATCGTCAACGACAAGCGGGTCGAGCGCATCTGGCGGCGCGAGGGGCTGAAAGTTCCGGCCAAACAACCCAAACGAGGCCGTCTATGGCTCGCCGATGGATCCTGCGTGCGTCTGCGCGCCGAACGGCCCAATCACGTCTGGTCATACGACTTTGTGGAGGATCGCACCCATGACGGGAGAAAATATCGCATGTTGAACATCGTCGACGAGTTCACGCACGAATGCTTGGCCATTCGGATCGATCGCAAACTCAACTCGACCGCGGTAATCGACGTGCTGTCCGATCTGTTCATTCTGCGCGGCGTGCCCGTGTATGTTCGTTCCGACAATGGGCCCGAGTTCATCGCCAAGGCGGTTCAGGACTGGATCGCGGCCGTCGGCGCAAAAACCGCCTACATCACGCCTGGCAGCCCATGGGAGAACGGCTTCATCGAGAGCTTCAATGCGCGCCTGCGCGATGAACTGCTCGACGGCGAGATTTTCTATTCGCTTAAAGAAGCGCGTGTCGTGATTGAAAGCTGGCGGCGTCACTACAACACCGAGCGTCCGCATGGATCATTGGGCTACAAGCCTCCTGCACCGGAGGTCTTCATACCTGGCTTTGCCGTGCGGGCGGCTGCGCAACCCCAACCAGCTCCGCCGCCCGCACTCGCGCAGAGGCCCACAATGCACTAACATACCAACTGGACCCGTCGCTGGGGGCCGATCAGCGAAGCAGGCTCGTCGCCACCCTCCGGGAATCCGCCGCGTCGAAAGTGACGACCTTGAGCGCCGTGATGCCCTTCGAATGATCCTGGATGACCGTGACGTGATCAAGATAATAATCGTAGAGCCGCTCAAAGGCATCACGATCGAAAATTTGCCAGAAATAGGGGAATCGCGCGAATACGTCTCCCTTGCGGTTGGAGAAAATCTCTCTCAGCGGGAGGCGAGCCTCCAGGGCCCGGACCGCATCGCGAGACAACATATACTGCTGCACGGCATTGGTCTCGTCGACCGCTCGCGAGATGCCAAAGGTTTGGAACAGCATGTCGAGGCCCGATGCGCGACGGGTTGACATGCCGCGGACAATGAAATCCGACTCCGACACATAGCGATCGGAAGCGATGAGGCCGTAATAGAGCGTGGCGATCAGCGTAGGGGCGACAAATGCCCTGATCGCCAACCGCCGAAGCATACGGCCATCGAGCCTTAGGCCCGAGAGATGCCGGTAAATCTCCCTGGCGCGCCTCCGCTGGCGCGGGCCGGGAAGCAGCAGCATGCGCCGCGTCCGAAAGAACCCGTCTCCTCCGCGATCCTTGTTTGCGCGCGTGAATATCGCCGCGACATCCTTCAAACTCGCCTCTCCCTCGTCAGCCGTCAATCCCGCGACGCTTCTGATTTGAAGGCCGGTTCGTTTATCCCATTCTTCGGATCATGATGGGGCGGAAGTCCACTATATCTTTGTGTCAAAAATTTGGGGCAGGGTGGGCATTAGGCGGCGGCAAAGCCGAGACCTGCCGAGTAGGGACTATCGCGCGCGGCGACTGGAGCAATAGTCGATTGAAGCCGCCGGCGGCCTTTGATTTCTCTTGACGCGCGTTGCCGAGTCGCGAAAGCGCCCGAGAGCTGGCAACTGCCCTACAAGCTGTCTCCGCAAAGCTAGGCGCGATACCGTCGCGGATTGCGCCCCAAGGAGCGGCGTAAAGGCTCCTCTCCCTGGGGCGAAAAACCGTGAGCCACCCTTCTCAGGCGATGAGACGAAGCTTGCTCAACAGCGGAGTGAGATCTTGCGTTTTCTCGCGCGTTGATCCCATCCAGCCTCGGAAATGCCCCGGGTCATGATCCTCTGAAGCTGAAAGGAGCCTCTGCATGAGAATTTGCGTCGTCGGCGCGGGCGCGATCGGCGGGGCTTTTGGCGGCGAAGCTCGCGCGGGCGGTGGAAGGGGTCTGCGGCGTCGCCCGCGGCGCGCAGCTTCGGGCGATCCGCCCCGAAGATCTCAGGATGATCGAGGCGGCCGAGCCGTTCACCGTGAAACTCGAGGCGCGCGGGCGGATCGCCGACCTCGGCCTCAGGACCTTCTGGCGCTCGCCGTCAGGGCGAATTGCTTGGCAGCGGGCGGAACGTATGGCCCGGCCCGTCGGCGAGCGGAGCAACAGTCAGACCGGCCCTCTTATCCTCTCTTGACTATGCTGTCTCGCTCGACGCACCGCCTCTGTCCTGCGGGCGTTCCTGTGAAGTATCGGGCTTATAACCCCTCCCCTTCTATCGTGACCGAATCTGAGCCATCCTACTCTGAGACTAAACACCTACTGCTCTCCGTTGGGGACGCGATCGATGCGTGGACTAAAAATCCTTGCTTCGCCGAGGGGCGGCTATATTCTCCCGCGCAAAACAGAGGCATAAGGCCATCTCGGGTCTAGCGATGCAGAGCAGAGCGGCAATTGCCGTCGACCAAAACGATCACATCCAAGCATACCAGCACAGGATGCGTGCAGAGATCCTGCCCTTTTGGGCCGATGCGGGGTTCGACCAGGATTGCGGCGTCTTTCGTGAGCGCTTTGATTTCTCGGGATGCGACTGTCCAGCCGTTCCGCGCCGCGCGATGGTTCAGGCGCGCCAAATATACGTTTACAGTACCGCGGCGAAGGACGGGGTCTTCCGCGAGGGCGGCGACCTCGCCGCGCGCGCGATGCAGAGCCTGTTCGATCTTTACCTGGACGAGCAAGATCCGCGTCGCGGCTTCGCCTTCTCCATCGACGCGGCGGGAAACAGCGCTTCCGAGATTCGCGATTCCTATACGCACGCTTTCGTCCTCTTTTCCCTCGCCGCGCTTTATCGCCTGACGGGTGAAAAACGGCTCTTATCGGTGGCCGAGTCGACACTCCAATTCATCGACCGCCATCTCATCTGCCCCGATCACGGCGGATTGCTCGACCGCCAGCCCTCCTCGGAAACCGTGAAGCGGCAAAATCCTCTCATGCATTTTTTGGAAGCCTGCCTCGCGCTGCATGAGGCGGCGCCGGGGGGTCCTTATCTCGAGCGGGCGGGGCGCATTGTCGATCTCTTCGAGGAGCGCCTCTTCCAGCCGGAAGCCGGCGCGCTGCCGGAAGTCTTCGCTGCGGACTGGTCTCTCGATCCCGCGGCAACGGCGTGCTTCGAACCGGGCCATCATTTCGAGTGGATCTGGCTCTTGGACCGGTTCCGTCGGCTCGGCGGCCGCGTCGTCGCACAAACGGAGGATCGGCTTTGGGACAGCGCGCGCGCCTGCGGCGTCGATCCACGCGGCTGGTGTTACGATGCCGTGAACCTCGATCAGAGCCCGCTTAAACGGTCGACGCGCCTCTGGCCGCACGCGGAAGGCGCCAAGGCGGGCGTCGCGCGCCACGCCGCAGGCGAGGCGCAAGGATTGAGCTTCTGCTGCCGGATGCTCCAAACCCTCAATGAAACCTTCCTCGGCCGCCCCTTCCCCGGCGGCTGGATCGACCACTTCGACGCCGGTCTCGAGCCGATCATCGACTATGTGCCCGCGAGCAGCCTCTATCACCTTTACGGGGCCTTTCGCGAGGTCGTTCGCCTTCGCACGCCAGAGGCAGTGGAGCCGACGTTCTGACGAAAAGAGGACTGCGATGCCCTATGAGCTCGTGAAGCGGCTGCCGCGCTGCAAAGTTGCGCTGGTGGGCGACCTGATGCTGGATATCTATTTGCACGGAGGAGTGTCTCGCATCTCCCCTGAGGCGCCCGTGCCCGTGCTCAAGTGGAAATCCGAGAGGGTCGCCGCCGGCGGCGCCGGCAACGTCGCGGCGAACATCGCCTCGCTCGGCGCATCAGTCGCGCTCGTCGGCGTCTGCGGCGAGGACGCCGAGCGTGAACAGCTTCTCGGGCTGCTACGCTCCCACGGTCGGATCGATCTCGACGGCGTCGTCAGGGACGCCAGCCGCAGAACCGTCAAGAAGATGCGCGTCATTGGTCAGGCTCAACAGATGTTGCGCATCGATCACGAGGACGATCGGCCGATCGGCGAGGACGTGGTGCTCGGGCTCATCGCGAAGGCGATCGAGGCGATCGACGGCTGCGACATCGTCGTCCTTTCCGACTACGCCAAGGGTGTGTTGAACGATCAAGTCATCGCCGCCTGCATCACACGCGCGCACGAGACGGGAAAGACGCTCATCGTCGATCCGAAACGCGCGGATCTCACGGCCTACAGCGGCGCCTCAATCCTCACGCCGAACCGCTCCGAGCTGACGATGGCGACGGGGATGCCTTGCGACACCGACGAGGAGGCGGAAGCTGCCGCGAAACGCGTGCGCGAAGCGACCGGCGCCGAAGTGCTTCTGACCCGCTCCGAGAAGGGCATGTCCTTCTTCCCCAGGAAGGGAGAGGCGATCCATCTGCCGACAACGGCGAAATCCGTCTTCGACGTGTCGGGCGCCGGCGACACGGTCGTCGCCTTGCTAGCCGTCGGTCTGGCTGCGGAGTTGCCGATGATCGAGGCGATGAAGATTGCAAACCATGCCGCCGGCATCGTCGTAAGCCGCTTCGGAACGGCGACGCTGACTGCGGAAGAGCTCGCCGCTTCGATCGCGGCCTCGCACATGACGGACGTCCAGGATGGGCGGTTCGTGGATACGGAGACGGCCGTCCAGCTACGCAAGGTTTGGGAAGCTCGAGGATATACGGTCGGATTCACCAACGGCTGCTTCGACCTCCTGCATCCCGGGCACGCTTCGCTGATCAAACAAGCTGCTGCGGTCTGCGACCGGCTGATTGTCGCGCTCAACACGGATGCCTCGGTCAGGCGTCTCAAAGGCCCCAGCCGGCCCGTGCAGAACGAGGCTGCCCGCGCGCAGGTCATCGGCGCCCTAAAGGGTGTCGACGCCGTCGTGCTTTTCGACGAGGACACGCCGCAGCGGATCATCGAGCAGCTCCAGCCGGATGTCCTCGTCAAAGGCGCCGACTATCAAGAAGAGCAGATCGTCGGCGCGGATGTGGTCCGCGCTCGCGGCGGCAAGATCATCCGCGCCGATCTCATTGAGGGTCAATCGACCACGCGCATCTTGCACGGCGCTTCTCGATGACGATCCGGTTCGTCCAACAAGGTCGCCCTCCTAGATTTGACGAATAGATGTTGCTATCCGCCTGAAAAGCCCGGCACAATAGTAAGAGGAGAAAAACCATGCCGTGCTCGAATCAATTCCTGCACTCGACGGAGGGGCGCTTTTGAAGCGCGGCAGCTGTCGTCCGGCATTTCGTGGACGCTGCGGCCGATAGCGGAAAAGGCAGCGCACCCGAGCGCCGCGCAACGCCGGATTTCGCAGGGAGGCTTCGCGCCACGGTCGTGGGCTTCCGCCGCGACCCAGGAGACGCCCGGCCGAATGCGGTGATTATGGGCAGCTTGACACGGAAACCATTCGATCCCAATGTATAGGGCTTTCTCTCGGAGGCGGCGCTGAATTTGGAGCGCCTGCATATTGGTGGGCAGGGACATGCGCCCCGAGAAAATCTTGATCATGGGTCTTCCTGGGGCCGGGAAGACGACATTGGCCCTCGCACTGGCCCCGCAGCTCAACGCGGTCCACTTCAACGCAGATGCGGTTCGCGGCAACATTTGCCGCGATCTAGGTTATTCGTTGACCGATCGGATCGAGCAAGCTCGCCGCATGGGATGGCTCTGCGATCAGGTCGTGGCGGCCGGACATGTCGCCGTGGCGGATTTCATCTGCCCCACGGCCGAAACTCGCCAAGCTTTCGGTGCGAGCTTCGTGGTGTGGGTGGATCGAATCACGGAAGGCCGATTCGCGGACACGAATCGCATGTTCGAGCCCCCGAGAGAGTTTCAGCTTCGCGTCACGGAGGAAGGGTCGCCCGAGTCCTGGGCAGACCAAGTCCTGCAAAGGCTTCAGGAAGATCGCTCGTCCTATCGCGATCATTGGCGAATAAGCGGGGAGCGTTTGCCCGCCGCGGCTTCCGCGCGTCGAGCGAGATAACCGGCGACAGCGGCTACAGCACTCGACTCCTTCGGCTCCAGTTGGACGCCAGGAAGGAGCGGCGAACGAAATCAAAGTCATTGTAGGTCGTCATGATGGCCGCAAGGCGCTCGGAGGCGACCAAAGTGATCGTCCACAACGCCCAAACTGTTTAGCGGCGCACAAACGCTATCCTTGCCTCGCGTCACGATGTGGCGCTCGATCGGAATTCAGCGTTTCTCTCGAACGCCTCCCCATCGGGAGCAGGACTGATCGGCGTGTCGTCAAAATGAACCTCATTGTCGGTCCGTGACGGCGTGCAGACTTGGCGCGCGCCCTTCCCGTGGCGCCCCGCGTAGCGGGCTCGCCCCTTGAGCGAATGCCAGCAAACGCGTTGATTGAGCGTCCCCTATAAACGCGCAAATCGCCATCACTGTCGGCACCCGCTTGGACTGCCTGCACTTCAATTTGTCCAAAGTTTCATTAGCGCGCCGGACCTGTCGCTCAGTCTCGCTTTCAAGGCATTCGCGATAACGGAACACGTTCGCGATATAGCCCCGCACGCGCCGCTCGCATTCCTCGAGGCTGTCAGATTTTCCGGGAGCGTCGTGATCCGCCCCATCGGGCGGGTACGGGGAGTATGTCTTCGGACAGGAAAAGCGAAAGACCGAGCCGAGGAAGAGACCGCGCCCGAGGCGATCCGAGGAAGTTCGCAGCGATGTGCTGGTTTCACAAGGAAAAGCGTCGCGGACGCCGAGCGCTCGATCGGAACGACCCAGGTCAGTTCTACCGATGGCGCAAGGAGCTCCGGGGGGTTAAGGCGGATCAGGTCAAGCGCGAGGAGCTTGAGGCGGAGAACGCCCGGCTGCGGAAGGCGGCGTCGGATCTGACGCTGGACAAGATGATCCTGGCGGAGGCTGCTCGGGGAAACTTCTAAGCCCCGCGCGTCGCCGCGCCTGCATCGATCACGTTCGATCCCGGATGAACGTGCCCGAGCGCCGAGTTTGCAGGGTGCTCGGGCAGCATCGCTCAACGCAGCGCCGTATTCCGACGGGGCGAGACGATGAAGAACGGCTCACAGCCGACATCATCGAACTCGCTCGTCAGTATGGCCGCTACGGCTATCGCAAGATCGCGGAGATGCTGCGAACGAGAGCGGGCTGGATCGTCAACGACAAGCGGGTCGAGCGCATCTGGCGGCGCGAGGGGCTGAAAGTTCCGGCCAAACAACCCAAACGAGGCCGTCTATGGCTCGCCGATGGATCCTGCGTGCGTCTGCGCGCCGAACGGCCCAATCACGTCTGGTCATACGACTTTGTGGAGGATCGCACCCATGACGGGAGAAAATATCGCATGTTGAACATCGTCGACGAGTTCACGCACGAATGCTTGGCCATTCGGATCGATCGCAAACTCAACTCGACCGCGGTAATCGACGTGCTGTCCGATCTGTTCATTCTGCGCGGCGTGCCCGTGTATGTTCGTTCCGACAATGGGCCCGAGTTCATCGCCAAGGCGGTTCAGGACTGGATCGCGGCCGTCGGCGCAAAAACCGCCTACATCAGCGCCTGGCAGCCCATGGGCGCAGCGGCACGAGAGCTCGAGCGCGGCATGTCGCGGAACGGCGACGGGCGAGCTTTTCCAGAAATCGCGAAAATTTCAGAGGGCGGTCAGTGAAACGAGAGCTGGCGGCGTCGCCGGCATCGACGACCGATCGATCTGTTTTGGGCTGGCCCGCGCTCAGCCACGCGCGAAGGTCAGACGGCCCGTGCGCGGCTCGCGGCGCCTTTGACCAGCGCTTCGCCCGCCTCTTCGCCAAAGCAGGAATGGTAGTCGGAGCATTCGCCGCAGCTCGGCGCGGCGCAAAGCGTGAAGCCTTCGAGCTCGCACAGGCAGCGGAAAAAGAATTTCTTCCATTTCATGTTGCTCGCATTGCGCGCGAAAAGCTCCGGGAATCGGCTCGCCATCAGCCGGTTGAGCTCCAGGCGCGAATGCAGCCCCAAGTCCTGCCAGAGATGATTGGCCGACATGGACCGGCGTGCGAGCATGTCGATCAGCCAACCGGTCTCGCGCGTCTCCTCGGCGCGATGCCGCTGGAAGAGGAGGCGGAGCTGCTCTTCCTCCTCGTCGAACTCGATCTTCGCCGGCTGCGGCTCGCAGCAGATGCGCGAGGCCGCATCGGGCGCGTGGCGCTGCACGATCTCGCGAAGCGCCTGCCCGTCCAAGCCGAGCGTCTCGCCGAGGCTTCTCCCATCCGCTGTCGCAACGCCAATTTCGATCAGGCAGCGGAACACATGCGCGAGAAAGGCGTCGTCATCCGACGACGCAGCGTCGCAGCCCGTTTTCTCGAGCCGTGCAAGCGCGCCCATCGGGTCACGCCGCGAGCTGATCGGCGGACACGTGGGTCTGACAATTCTTCGGGCAGACTCGCGCGCAGGCGTTGCAGCCGATGCAGGCGCCCGGCTGCTCGACCTTCATGATCTTGCGGTTCAGCTCGCCGTCAAAATCATTGTCGTCGTCGTCGTCATCCGTCACAGCGCCGAGGATCTCGCCCTCGTCGTTGACGCCATAAAGCGCCATGACGCCCTGCGGACAGACCTTGAAGCAGCGGCCGCAGCCGATGCAGGTCTCGCCATTGATGTCGGTCAGATATTGCGGCGTGTAGTCGGAGCCGTCCCGAGTCTTGAAAGCGCCCATCACGCGGTCTCCAGTTCCTTGAGCTTCGCCCGCGCGGCTTCCAGCGCCGCATAGGCGTCATAAGTGTCCTGCGCGACCGTCAGGATGCTTCCCCAATTGACCGGCAGCTCTTCGGAGAGGTCGTGGAGATTCATCTTCATGTTCGTCGCCTTGGCGGAAAGCTTCTTGATCTCCGCCTTCAATTCGTCGATCCCGCTCACGGCCCCTTCCTCTCAGTAGTTCGCGACCTCCGGAAACTTCTCGATCATCTCAAGGCCAGCGCCCCGCCAATCGGCTGGCTCATCTTGAGCGGATTGACCGCGCATGCCTTCTTGGACTGCGAAACGGCCGCCATGGCTCCCTCACGCCGCTTTCGCTGCAGGAAGGGCGCCAGTAGCGGCGATCGCCGCAATTTTTTCCTGACGGGAGCCGCAGCCGCGCCGGTCACCGCGACGACATGCTCGAGGCCGCCGTCCTTCAGCGCGTCCTCGATCTGACCGAGGCCGGGATTTGAGGCATGGCCTTTGCTTCCTTGCGAGCGCGAGATTGGGGGGGCGAATGCAGATTGGCGTCGAGAGCAACAAAGCCGTCGACAACAAGCGAATCTTCGTGATCGACGAGGACGAGATCATTCGCGCGGCGTTGCAATTCATGCTGCATGACGAGAACGAGACTCACGAGGCGCCGAGCCTCGAATGGGCCTATGAGAAGGCCGTCGACTGGCCGCCCGATCTCGTCATCGTCTCGGAAGCGCTGATGCGACACCACGGCGCATCGCTTTATGGCGAAATCCGCGAGCGGCTGCGCGGGCCGAAAATCTTGGTGGTGCTGGAGCCCGGCGCGGTCGACCTCGCCAAGCAGTGCTTCGCGCAGGGCGCCGACAGCGTCGCGATCAAGCCGCTGCGTATCGAGCTCGTGCGGCGGAAAGCGGACCTTTTGCTCGGCCGGCTCGCGGAGCCCGCTTAGTTACCTGCGCTGGGGTTCACGCGGAGCGCGCGGCATGAGAACCGCTTCGGAGCATGGCGCGAAAGCCGAGCCGGTTAAAGAGGAGAACCATTGAACCCATTCGCCGAAATGCTCGGCTTGGCTGACGCCCTGCAGGAGGCCTCAATCCTTGCGTTTTTAGGAAAGCCTTCTGCGGCAGGTCGTCGTACCAGACATTGACGAGCAGCCGCAGCTTGGGTTGCGCGGCGAGCCAATCGTGCCGCGTCGACGGCTTGGGCGAGGGCGCGAAGGCCTTGTTCATCGCGGCCACGAGGGTTTTGCGATGCTTGAAGTTTTCTATGATTGCGCCGCAGCTGTCAGATTGTTGCGAATCTTGTGCGGCACGGTCGGGGCGCTCGTGAGTTGCGCGACCAGCGCCTCGGGCGAAGCCGGAAGCGCGCTTTCGGAGAGCGCCAGAACGCCGGGGCCGAGATAGGGGACGATCTCGCCCTCTTGAAAGGCAGCGTTGATTTCGCTGAGCATCCAGTTCTCCTCGCGATTGTCCCACGGCCTCAATGAGCCGTGCTCGCCTTCAGCGCCTGCACTGTTTCCGAGTTCGAGCCGGAAGAGGCCACGGCCGCCGGAGAGCGCCTGGAACTGCATTCCGCATTTCTCGCTCAGGCGAGTGAACCATTGCTGCGCGGTCAGGTTTTCGGGGCGCTCGCCGATTTCGAATACGGTTCCGTGCGGAGCGAAGCGGACATGAATCAGAGCGCTTGTCGTCATGACGAACTCCCTGGGTTGTCGGAGAAGTTACAAACCGGACCCGAAGCCGAGCAGCTCGACGGTCACATTTTCGGTTCCGAACAAGGCCTGACAGGCGAGCCGCGACTTGGAGCCGACGCCAGGAATTGCGTCGAGCTTTTCATTTTCGACGCGTTGCATCTTGGAGAGGCTCTTGCGACCTTCCTGAGCGAAAACATGGCATTCGCCGCATTTCGCCTCGCCGCCGCATTTGCTGACGATCTTCTCTCCCGCCGCCAATATGGCGTCGAGCAGTCTCGTTCCGGGCTCGACGGCAGTCGTCTTGCCGGAGGGAAGTAGTGTCAACGTCGGCATTTTGATGCTCCCTTGCGTGAAGTTTCGCCTTCACGCACAGGGGCAAAATCCGGGCCAAAAGCTCAAAGATAGATGCGGCGCCGGCGCCAATGTTGATCGATGCGTCCTCGATCGTGCCCCGATGAAGGCGACCTGAGCCTCGGTGAGATGGGCGTGCAATGGTAGCGCCACGGCACGGTTTCCGACTTTCTCGGTGACGAAAAGATCGCGCTTGCGGTAGCCGACATCGGAATAGTAGCGCGAGCAGCAGCTCGATCCGCCGCAGCTGCGCGAGCCCCAAAGCGGCCGCGATGTCGCTCATCGAACATTGGAGCGGCGACACGGAGCTCAGCACGACCGAGGCGCGCTCCTCGACTTTATGGCTGCGCATCCGGCGCGTAGCTGCGCGGCGCGCTCGTCGTCATCGGTGACGATCATGCCGCCCTCGCCGCAAACCTGCGCGCTGGGCTGCGAGAAGCCGAAGACCGCGCAATCGCCGAAGGTCCCGACAAGCTTTCCCTTGTAGAAGTCTTCGAGCAGCGCCACGCCGGCCTCATCGGCGAGGGCGCGCAGCGGCTCCTAGTACAGCGTTTCGGAAGTTCGAATCATATCAGGCTGCGTCGAGTTTGTAAGTCCATGAATGGACTACGGGATGTTGGTTGACGTCGTCGATGGCGCCGATGAGGCGTTCTTTCAGCTCTTGCTTTGACGCGACGCGGATATGACGCAGCACGGAGCGAGCCAGCTTGGAGAAGAAGCCTTCGATGAGATTGAGCCAGGAGCCATGCTTGGGCGTGAAGGTGAACGTGAAGCGGCCCACCGGCTGCCTGGCGAGCCAGGCTTTGGTTTCCTTGGAGACATGCGCCGAATGATTGTCGAGGATCACCTTGATCGCCGCGTTCGTCGGATAGGCCGCGTCGAGCAGCTCGAGGAACTCGATGAATTCTCGACTGCGATGACGATCTCTGACCAGGGCGTGAACCTTGCCGGTCATCAGATCAATGCCGGCGAGCAGGCTCAGCGTTCCGTGTCGGACATACTCGTGATCGCGCCCAAAGGCCTCGTGCTCATGAGGCTTGGGCGGCAAATCCGGCGCCGTCGTTCCGATCGCCTGCACCCCAGGCTTTTCATCGTAGGAGACGATCACGACGCTCCCGTCGCCTTCGCCTGCCTCAGCGGCTTCCTTGAGAAGGGCCACTTCACGATAGACGCACAGCACTTCGGCCATCTTCGCCTCGAAGTCGGCGTCGCGGCGCTCCAGGTAGTAGCGCACCTTGTGCGGCTTCACCTCATGCTGATCGAGGATCTTGCACACAGTGCCTTGCGCCAGCTGGGCAAGACAGACATGGCCTGCCGCCGGCCCATGCTCGCGCGCATGGCGCGCCAGCAGACGCGTCGTCCAAACTTCATGCGGATAGCCGAGTTCCTTGGCCTTGCGGCAGGCCAGCGACACCACCCAAGCCTTGGCCTCGGTCGTGATGAGGGGCGCCTTGCCTGGCCGCGGACGCTCGTCGAGCGCCGCCAGCGGGCCGAGGGCCACCGCCCGTTCGACGCAGCGCTGCACGGTCTGATGGTGCAATCCCAGCGCCCGGCCGACGGCGAAAAACGACGGTTCTTCGCGATAGGCCAGCAAGATCCGCGCGCGCTCCACACGCCTCGCCGGCTCCGTGCGCGAGCGCGCAATCGTCGTGAGCTGAACCAAATCCTCATCTTCGATCACCAACGCCAACGCTTGTCGCCATGCCGCCATCTTCGTCAACCCCATTACGAATCAAGCAGAACGCTATACCGCAGCGGCGCCAGAATGAATCCCGCACAAATGACAACCGCTACGGAATCGATGTACTAGGCTGCGGGATGTCCATTCGTATTGGCGGCGACGATCGCGGGCCTCCGCTCGGTAAGCTTGGCTTTCGCCTTGTCGGGCGCGAGCGTGCCCTGCCAACTCGGCCGCTTCGCCTCGACGGTGATCGGCAAGGGGGCGCCGCCCGGCATCTCGGGCCCTTCCGGGGGCGCGGGATGGCCCGTGGTCTTGGCGCTCGCCGAGGGAATTGACTGATATGAAAGGATATGCGCCGTATTGCCGCGTTGCACAAAAAATCGCGTTGACGGTATGTGAATTGCTCCTATCCTTGTTTGACGCCGCTTCATCGACCGTCCTCGGAAAGTAAGCGATGGGTTTTCACCCCGGAAGCACCATGAACGGACTTGGCGTCCGAACATCAGACCTGAGCGAATCCGCTCTCGTCGGCATCTACGAAGTCTCGAAGCTCCTGGCCGCGCCCCACCGTCTCGAGCGCACCCTCGCCAGCGTGCTCAGCGTGCTGTCGAGCTTCCTCGATATGCGACACGGCCTCTTTGCCCTGCTCGACAAGGAAGGCGATCCGGAGATCGTCGTCGGCTCGGGCTGGTCCGAGGTCAATGCGAAGCAATTCTTCGACCGGCTGCCCGAGCGCGCGATCGGCCAGATCGTCGCGACGAAGATGCCGCTCGTCGTCGAAAACGTGCTCGTCTCTCCGCTCTTCGAGGGCGCCGACCTCTCCGGATGGGGTCCTGCAGAAGGCGAGCCATTCTCCTTCGTCGGCGTGCCCATCAAGGAAGGCGACGTCGTCGTCGGCACGCTGACGGTCGACCGCCCCGTATTGAACCGCTCGTCGGTGCGCTTCGACCACGACGTGCGCTTCCTGACGATGATCGCCAATCTCGTCGGCCAGACCTTGCGGCTGCATAAGCTCATCGCGCGCGACCGCGAACGCTTGATGCTGGAGAATGCGCGGCTCGGGAAGGGCGATCGTCCGCACTCCGTGGACAGCGGCAAGACGGAGGGCATCAAGGGCGTCATCGGGAGCAGTCCCGCGGTTCGGGCTGTCGTCGAAAAAATCCGCATTGTCGCCAAATCGCGCTCGACCGTGCTGCTTCGCGGCGAGTCGGGCACCGGCAAGGAGCTCTTTGCGGCGGCGCTCCACAATCTCTCGCCTCGCCATGGCAAGCCCTTTGTCAAGCTCAACTGCGCGGCGCTGCCGGAGAGCGTGCTCGAGTCGGAGCTCTTCGGCCATGAGCGCGGCGCCTTCACCGGCGCCGCCGCCATGCGCAAGGGGCGTTTCGAGCTCGCCGATGGCGGCACGCTGTTTCTCGACGAGATCGGCGAAATCACGCCCGCCTTCCAGGCCAAGCTCCTGCGCGTGCTGCAGGAGGGCGAGTTCGAGCGTGTCGGCGGAAACCGCACGCTGAAGGTCGACGTGCGTTTCGTCTGCGCAACGAATAAGAACCTCGAACAGGCGGTGCAGAAGGGGGAGTTCCGCGCGGACCTCTATTACCGGATCAGCGTCGTGCCGATCTTTCTGCCGCCGCTGCGCGAGCGAAAAGGCGATCTCGCGCCGCTCGCCAGTGAGTTTCTGCGCCGCTTCAACACGGAGCAGGGGTCGCATCTATCCTTGTCGGCCTCGGCGATGCAGGTGCTCACCGAATGCGGCTTCCCCGGCAACATTCGCGAGCTAGAGAACTGCATCTATCGCACGGCGACGCTCGCGCGCGGCGACGAGATCGTCGACAAGGATTTTTCCTGCCGCAATGACGGCTGTCTTTCGGCCGTCCTGTGGGGAGGGACGCATGAAGAGGCCCCCGCGGCTCCTCGTTTCACGAAGCCCTTGCCCATCGTCTCCACGCCAAAAAGCGTCGCGCCGCCGCCTCCCTTGAGCCCCGCCCCGGTCGGAGAGGTCCCACCGCCGCCGACATGTCCGGGCGCCGAAAACTGCAACGTCGCCGGCACCGACTCGCGCAACGAACGCGAGAAGCTGATCGACGCGATGGAAGAGGCCGGCTGGGTCAAGGCCAAGGCGGCGCGTCTCCTGGGCCTGACTCCGCGGCAAATCGGCTACGCGTTGCAAAAACATGACATCCCCGTCCGCAAATTCTAGCGCGATGAGCGGCGCCGACTTCGACCCTGACGCGCATCCGCTCGACTGGCTCGGCCGGCCGATCCGCTGCCGCGAGTGCGATCATGCCGCGCTCAATCGGGAAGGCCTTTGCCGCAAGGGAACGGCCTGCGTGCGCGACCGCCGCGCCCGTCGGGTCGACGGTTTCTTCCGCAGCCATCCCGAGCTCGCTAACGATTATCTCCAGCACTCCTATTTCGAGGTGCGCGCCGTCGCCGCGAAATATGCGAGCGTGATGCGGCTCATGCCGCTCCTCGCCGACCCGGAGCCGGAAGTGCGCGCCATGGCGGCGCTGCGCCTGCCCGTGGAGCGCGTCAGGGCGCTGGCGAAGGATCCCGAGGCGCGCGTGCGCATGGCGCTCGCCAATCGGCTGGATGGCGCGAGCCTCGTCGCGATGCTCGCCGACGAGGATTACATCGTCCGGATTAATGTCGTGCGGCGTCTGCCGCCTGAGCTCGTCGCGCTCGCCGTTCGCGATCCCGATTCGGAGGTCAGGCGCTGGGCCGCCCGGCGGCTGCCGGAAGAGCGGCTGGACCTCCTGATGCTCGACGAGGAGCCGCTGGTGCGGCTCGTGATCGCCGAACGGCTGCCGCCCTCGCGCCTCAGCGCAATGGCGAAGGACGAAGATTTGCGCGTGCGCTTCACGGTGGCTGAGCGGGCGCCCCCCGAGCTGTTGCCGAGCCTCCTCGACGACCCCGACGAATTGGTGCGTGAGGTCGCCCGGTCGCGTCGCGCGGAGTGAGATTCTTGGCGCGACGCCCTTTGTCGGGTTCCAGACAAGATCGAAGGCGCGCCACCCGAAAATTCATGGTCCGGTTTTCGCTTCGTCGGTCACGCCATGACCGCGCTTCGACAAATCTCTCCCGGAAAAAGCCTGCCCCTCGTCACGAGACTGGACGCGCGCGTCCTGCGCCATGACCAGGGATACGGGCTTTCGACGCTGCACTTCGCCGACGGCGAGCTGCGCGCGCCTCATGTCGACGCGCCGGTCGGCGCCGGCCTGCGCGTCAAGATCGACGCGCGCGACGTTTCGATCGCGTTATCGCGCCCGATGGACGTTTCTATACTCAATCGGCTTCCCGGTTCGATCGTCGATCTGACGCCGCTGCGGCTACCCTATGTGCGCGTCGCCGTCAGCCTTGGAACGACCGAAGTCTACGCGCTCGTCACCGCCGAATCGGTCGATCGCCTCGCGCTCGAGGAAGGTTTGCGGGTCTGGGCGATGCTCAAGAGCCTTGCGATCGCCGAGGAACGGATTCCGGATTCGCGTCTTCCGGCGCCGCGTCGCTGGCGCGTCGTCGAAAGCCCGGATTGAGCGCCGCCGCGATCTCGCCCAGCGCGGGCCTCGCCTGCGCCCGCGCCCGCCGCTCGATAGAGGCGTAGACCGCAACGAGCCTTTCCCCAAAGGGCGTCAGCTCCGCGCCGCCGCCGCGCCGCCCTGGATGGGTGGCGATCACCGGCTGCTCGAAGGCGCGATTGAGCGCGTCCACGACGAGCCAGCAAGTGCGATAGGACAGGCCCGTGGCGCGGCTCGCCCCGAGGATCGAGCGCTGCTTGCGAATGGCCGCGACGACGCGCAGCTCTTCGGGTCCGAGCCTTGCGCCATTTGAGAAATACAGCGCAATCTCCAGACGCGCCTCGGCGGGGGACTCCGTCCGCTCCTGTTCGTCCGTCATTGGACGGTCTCGAAGGATTCGAGAACGCTCGCTCGCTCCTCCGCATGCTCGGCCGGCCAGGGCGTGCGTTGTGGGACCTGCCTCGCCCACCAGATTTCGAGCGCCTCGCAGCTCGCGTCGACGAATTGAAACAGCGGAGCCGCGAAATTCTCCCATTCCTCCGCCGCTGCTGGCGAAACCACGGTCAGAACCGGAATGTCCGCCTCGATCGCCGCGCGAAACGCATCGGCGAGGCCGCTGCGCGCCGCCTCCAGCTTCCCGAACTTGCTCAGCACCACGAGATCGGCCCCTTCCGAAATCGCGGTTTCGATCCGCCCGCAGGCCCTGACCAGCGCGGCCGGGTCGAGATTGCAGGCGGTCGAGCCGCGCCCGAGATCCTGCGATATCGAGATCATCTCTCCCGACAGGAGATCGCGCACGCGGAAGCGCTTGCAGGCTCCCTCATGCGCGCAATCGGAGTCTTCGACGACGCCGGCGACGCGCAAGCCGGCGCGGGCGCGGCGTTGCGCGAATTCGTCGAGAAGAATCTGCATCGCCGCGCTCGGCGCGCCGCGCAGCGCTGCGATCCGAGGGGCGTCGCAAGCCATCTCGTCCATGAGCATTTTCGCCTCCTTGCGGTTGCAGCGTGTTCCAAAAAAGTGCGAAGCGGTTTTTGGGAAAGAACACGCTCAATCAGTAAGATTGAGAGCGCGTTCCACTTCTCCGAATGCGCTCTAATACATGAGGGCGGGGGAAAGCGAGGCCCTGCGTCCGCCGACCCGCGCCGCGAGCACGGCCTGCGTGGTCGCTTCGGCGATGGCGCGCCCGAGCTCGTCCGTGCCGGTCCAGCAGGCCCGGCGTCCGCGCGAATCGATCTCGACGAGCTTCGCGCCTTCCGGCGCCTGCGCGCCGTCGCGCGCCAAGCCGCGCAGAAAACCGTCCATCGGCGCGACCAGAGGCGCGCCGTCCTGACGCCCGATCGTCACGCCCTTGTAGACTCGATCGCCGATGTTGAGCGGCGTGCCCCAGAACTCCGGCGCGCGGCGCGCGAAGAAACCGCTCCTCGCCGAGGCCGCCCAGCGCGCGCGGAATTCCGTCGCAGGCCCAGGTGCGGCCCGTCTTCACCACCGCCCCGGCGCGGGCGGGATGGGTCTCGATCGCGACGTCGCAATTCTTGCCGACCGTGAAATTGGGACCGAGCCCCACGGCGATCCCCGCGAGGCCACGCAGATCCGGCGTCACGCGATCTTTCTGCATGCGCGCGTCAATGATCGCATCCGCCCGGCGCAGGGGGATGAGGTCCGTCGCATGCAGCGGCGTGACCGCGACGCAGCCGCGGCTCGCGAAGATTTCGAAAAGCTCCACGGCGTTTTCCGCGCGGCGGCCGATAATCCCGTCGACTTGCGCAGAATCGTCGAAGAGCGCGTCATGAAACGACATGCCACGTCTGAGCACCGGCGGATGCGGATCATAGCTGAGCGCGGCGTTGTAGCCTTCCCATAGGAGGCGAACGGCGACCGCCGACGCAATCTCATTCGTGCCGAGAATGATTGCAAAGCCGCGACCGATATTGCGCGGCGCGTCCCCCATCGTTGATCCATACATTGCCGCGCTCCTTCGCGTCGAGTCCGAGAAACTGGAGCAAAGGCTGCGCCAACGGTTGCAGGCTCGGTTACCTCTCAGATTCAAGGGCGTATCGAAGAGGCCACCCGGCGCGCCGCGGATGGAAACTATATTGTCATGAATATATCTGGGAGTGTCAGTTATGTTGTCAGGAATATAACAAGCACTCTCCGCGCAGCGATTCGCGCGTCTCCGCGTCGCGCCGCTTTTTTCCGCGTGCTGCGCGCGGATCGCGCAGCTGGCGCCAGCCCTGCATGACGGCGCGCATCAGCGTTGCGCCGGCGCCTTTTGGCGCGAGACGTCGCGTTCGCCTTTGGCGCTGAGGAGAGAAGCCCATGACTTTCGACTTCCCGAGGATCGACGACGCGGCGGAGAGAGAGCGCATCGAGACGTCGATCGTGGCCTGCGTGCGCGCGTTCTATGAGCGCGGCCTCGCCGATCCGCTGCTCGGGCCAGTTCTGGCCGGAGCCATTCCCGATCTCGAGCGTCACGTCATGACGGTCGCGAGCTTTTGGTCGAAGTCGCTGCTCCATACCGAACGTTACGAAGGCCATCCCTTCACCGCCCACACGCATCTGCCGGTCGAGCCCGAACATTTCACGCGCTGGCTCGAACTCTTCAAGGAAGTCGCGCTCGAAAACCTCCCTCAGACCCAGGCCGAGCAGGCGCTCGCCAAGGCGGCGCATATGGCGCAATGCTTTCAAGCGGGGATGTTTCCCTTCAAAGGAGCGGGCGGGCGTCCGAGCCGCACGGCCGAAACGTCGGCGCCCGCGCGCCATTGAACCCGCGCGCGGGCGCGGGCGCCGGGCCGGCACTGAGAACGCGCTGGCCATCATCGCGCTTGGCAGGGCGGCGGAACTCACGCTCGAGCGCATGCATGAGAAGCCCTCGAAGAATCCGCTGGCGATGACGACGCTTTGTCCCGCTGGCTGCTACGTCGAAAACTCGGGGGGCCAAGTGGAGATCACGCCGGACGGCTATCTCGAATGCGGCGCCTGTCGCGTCCTGCATCCGCTGGAATTATCCGCGGGGCGGCTACGGCGTGCTGTTCAAATTCGGCTGATGCGCCGGCGCCCGCGAATGCGACATAGCGCCGCGAAGGGCGGCAGGAGCGCATATCTGGCTCGCGGTTTGCTTGCTTAATGGGCGGGCGCCATCGCGCGGAGGGCGCGCGCCCCGAACGAACAAGCTGAGGAAACCCGATGCCGAATGTGACCTTCGAATCGCCGTTGCTGCATAAGAATCTCACCGTTTACGCCATCGCTGGCGACACCTCGACCGTGCTCGCGGTCGCAGAAGCCAACAAGGTGCCGATCCCCCATGATTGCCGCGACGGCGAGTGCGGCTCCTGTCTGATCGAGGTCGTGACGCTCTCCGGCAAGACCATGGGGTCTCTGCTCACCGAGAAGGAGAAGGCGCAGTTGAAGTCGCTCGGCAGGATCACGCCTGAGGAGATTCGCAAGGCGGAGGTCGAGGACGTCGCCCCGCGCTTCCGTCTCGCCTGCCAATATGTGGTGCGCGACCAGGACGTACTCGTGAAGTTCACCGGCGAGCCTGGCGGCGCCTGAGGGAGGGCGTCATGGAATCCGTCGAGTTGTTTCTCGCCTACGCGATCCGCGTGGAGGAGGAAGCCGCCCTGCGCTTCGGCCAGCTCGCTGACGCGATGGAGGCCTGCGGCAATCGCGAAGTGGGTCGTCTGTTTCGTCGGCTTTCCGACTATTCGCGTCTGCATCTTGCCGACGCGAAGGCCCGTTCCGGCTTTCGGGATATCCCGAAGATGAAGACGGACGAGTTCGAATGGCCCGACCTTGAAAGTCCGGAGACGGCGGCGATCTGGGCCGCAGATCCGTTTCTGGGCCGGCGCGAGGCGCTCGAGATCGCGCTCGCGGCCGAGCAGGCGGGCTACGACTATTACAAGAAGATTCTCGACGAAACGAATGATCCGGAGGTCAAGGCGCTGGCGCGCGAATTCGTCGAGGAGGAGAGCGCCCATGTCGCCGAGCTCAAGAAGTGGATCGCCGTGAATGAGACCGGCAAGGCTTTTCGGGTCGAAGGTTGAAGCAGCGTCAGGAGCAGGAAGAGCCAAATGACGAAGATCGACGACACGGCTTTTGCTACATTGGAGAAGGAAGGACCGCTGCTGAACGCGGTTCACAGGGGCCGACCGAGAAGCCAGGTCGTATCGGCTTTCGCGGCGAGGTCGCCTTGAAGTTCGCGCAGCAATTCGCCGACGAGAAGCGGCCGCCGGAGCTTTCCGCCGATCAAGTCATCGCGGTCGCCGGCGAGCCGACGATCAAATTCTTCTCGGCCTATATTCACTCTTCCGAGCAGCTGACGGCGCTCGCCGAGGTCTTGAAGTGGCGCTCTATCTCGACAAGACGCAGCTGAAGCGCGCCTCGACCGGCGGCAGGCTCGACGCGATCGCCGACGCGGCGCTGAAGTTCAATGATTCCTGCGAGCTGATCGCCTATACGGAAGGTCTGAAGGTCATGGGACCCGTGCGCAATCACAACGCGAACCGGCCTGTCTGAGATGGACCCCGGGAGATGCGGCGGCAGAGGGGCGGCGCGCGGGCTCGCGCGCTTGCTCCTTTTTTTGGTCTTTTGCGCCAGCGGCGCGTCGCACGCCGGAGCTCAAGAGGCGGCGCCGCCCGCAGCGGAGATGTCGCCTTCTCATCATATGCATCACCACATGGAGGGCGTCGACGGCGCCTTCCACCACCGTTTCGAGGGCGCGGAGAACTGGGCGAAGGAGTTCGAACTCGGCCGAGCGCGACGACTGGCAGAAGCCGCAGGAAGTGCTCGAGGCGCTGAAGATCGGGAAGTCCGCGACCGTCGCCGACATCGGCGCCGGCACGGGCTATTTCGCAACGCGAATCGCGCCCCTGGCGCCGCAGGGCCGCGTCTATGCGGTCGACGTCGAGCCGGACATGACGCGCTATCTCGCCGAGCGGGCGAAGCGTGAAGGGCTGACCAACGTGATCCCGGTACAGGCGCAAGCCGACAACGCCGCTCTGCCGGAGCCGGTCGACCTCGCCCTCGTCGTCGACACGTTCCATCACATCGGGCATCGCGTCGCCTATTTCACGCGGCTCAAATCCTCGCTGAAGGATGGCGGCCGTCTCGTGATCATCGACTTCAAGGCTGACTCCCCGAGCGGGCCGCCCCCGCAGTATCGCATTCCTCTCGAGCAAGCCGCGGACGAGCTCATCGCCGCCGGTTACACGCTGGTCGAGGCGCCGTCCTTCCTACCGCGGCAATATATGCTGATCTTCCGCAAAGGCGCGCCGTAAGACGGAGGCGCTACCCGCGATCAGGAGCCGAAAGCGCCCAGCTTTGCGAGCGTCGCCGCATCCATCACGCCGCCGCAACATCGATCGATCGCCTCGCCGAAGATGGGCTCATCCGGGGCGACAGCGGAAAAGAGCGTCACGCAGGAGCGAAGCTTCATGTCGTCGGGAGGGCCGAAGACTTCGGCCAAGGTGCGCCGCGAGGCGATAACCATGCGGACGCATTCGCGCAACCTTTCCCCCAGCAGAGGGTGCGCGAGATAGGCGCGCGCCTCGGCTGGCGAGCCGATCGCGTAACGGACCGCCATGGCGCTGGAGCCGAGCCCCGCAATCTGAGGGAAGACGAACCACATCCAATGGGTTCGCTTGCGTCCGGCGCGAAGCTCGGCGAGCACGTCGTCGATGACCGGCGCCTGCGCCTCGACGAAGCGCTCGAGATCGAAAGGATCCTCGTCCGGTCCCATGTGGTCCGTCCCTGCCCTCACTCGCGAGCATAGGCCTTGTAGCTCAGCACGACGCCGGCGAGCAGAAAGACGGCGCCGATCGCGGGCAGCACGACGTGCATGGCCGGGGCGTGAGCCGCCCGCGACATGACGCCCGCCAGCTGCGTCGGGAACACGGTGCGCAAGAAGCCCACGATCACGGACAGCCAGCCGAATAGAGTGATCAGCATCGGCCAGCCGGCTGTCCAGCGATTATGGAAGTAGACGATCGCGAGGCCGGGCACGAAGGCCGCGTAGCCAGCCAGCACGATGATCATCGGGTTCTGTGAAATCTCCTCGATCATGGCGGGCATTGCTTCGAGATTGAGGAGCACCATCAAGCCGGTGACGACGAGCGTCGGGCCGAGCAGGGCGGCGATGATCTTCGAGGTGGTCATGGGCGGCCTCTCCGCATCTCAAGCCCAAAAGTCTGTCAACTTCTGCGGAATTCGCTAGCTGCGCGTCCGTCCCTTGTGGACCCGCCCCTTGCTGGCCGGACGCTCCTTCTTTGATTTCGGAATTGGCTCGCGCTTCAGGCCGCGCGTCGCGGGCGGCTCGCCGCGCGGCGGGCGCCGATCCTCGCCTCTTGCGTCTTCAGGCTTGCCCATCTGCGATCCCTGCGCGGACCCAACCAGCCGTCCGGCCGTCTTCCGTCCCGCTATATAGAGCGCCGATTCAAAACCCAGGCTCCGGCGCGCGGTCCTCGAGCGGATGGCCGTCCCTCTCCCAGCCGTCCGTGCCCTCGGGGTACCAGTAGACGTCGGCATAGCCCAGCGACAGCGCGCGTTTCGCCGCGTTCCAGGACATCCAGCAGTCCGCGAGGCAATAGAAGACCAAGGGCTTCGTTTTGTCGCCGCCGGTCGCCTTGGCGAGCCCCGTCTCGAAATAGCGCTGCGTCGCCTCCGCCAGCGCGCCAAAGCCCGTGTTGACGAGCCAGACGCTGCCGGGAATGTCGGCCCTGGGCTTGTCGCGCCAGACCGTCTTGGGCGGCAAGTCGGCGGGCTTGGGCGGACGCGCCAGCGCGTCGACGAATACGGCGGACTTCGCCTGCCACAAATCGTACGCCCTCTTCGTGTCGATCACCTGCGCGCCCTTGAGCGTCGCGGGCGTCGGCGCGCGATAATCGTCCAATCGATAGCCTTCGGGCTCCGCAACTTCCGCGAGCGTCGGAGCGCAGGAGAAGAAAGCGAAAAACGTCAGAGCGAAGCCCAGAGCGGCGCCCAGGGGCGAAAGGGACATCTTCTTTCTCTCTCCCGAGGCGTTGGGCGGGCCGGCCATTATCGCCGCAAGCATTGCCGCGGCAAGCCGCTTGTCGCCGCTGGGCTCCAAGGCTTAAAAGAGCGCCTCCCTTCCCCTGACCAGACCCGTCATGCTGCTCTTCCTGCGCTCGCTCGTCTTTCAATGCCTCTACTACCTCTCGACGGTGCTGCTGATGCTCGTCTGGTTGCCGACCCTCATCACGGGTCCTCGCGGGCTCGTGCAGGAACTCGGCCGGCAGTGGGGTCGCACGACGCTCTGGCTCCTGGAAAAGATCTGCGGCCTCAAGCATGAGATCCGCGGGCTAGAGAACATTCCCAAAGGCGCGGTGATCGTCGCCGCCAAGCATCAATCGGTGTGGGACACGTTCACGCTGCCGATCTTCTTTCCGGATTTCTCCTATATTCTGAAACACGAATTAGTCTATTTGCCGCTCTTCGGCTGGTATCTGCTGCGCTCCGAGCAGATCGCGATCGACCGCGCCAAAGGCCGCAAGGCCATGCCGCAGCTCGTCGCCAAGGCCAAGGCGCTCTTTGCGCAAGACCGCCAACTCTTCATCTTTCCGGAAGGCACGCGCCGGCCGGCCGGCGCGCCGCCCGCCTATAAGTTCGGCGTCGCGATGATCTATCAGGAGACCGGCGCGCCGGTCTTGCCGGTCATTTTGAACTCGGGGCTCTTCTGGCCGCGTCACGGCTTCCTGATCCGGCCCGGCGTTGCGGTCATGGAGTTTCTGCCGGCGATCGCACCCGGGCTAGAGACCCGCGCCTTCTTCGCAGAGTTGCAAGAGCGGCTCGAAGCCGGAACCGAAAAGCTGCTGGACGAAGCGGCGGCGAGAGACCCGGCGATCGCGGCGATTATCGAAAAGAATAGGCTCACGCCGGCGCCGGCGGCGGCACGCGCCGAGGGATAGCGATTCCGCCAGGACGCAACGCGATTTAAGCTACAGCCTCCTCGCGCCGCGCGACGAAGGGATAGGCGGCCTCGACGACATAGGGGCCGCCGCCGACCGAATTCTTCGACGAATAGAGAACGAAGCGCGCCGGCGAAAATTTGAGCGACGGAAAATAGCCGCGCGCGCCCAAATAGTCGGCGACCGCCATGGGAGACGCGCCACGCAGTCGCGCCAGCGTCACATGCGGCGCGAATTTTCGCACCTCCGGCGTCGCGCCGAGCCGTCGCATCAGCCGTTCGTGGTCGGCCTGAAGCTCGACGAGCGCCGGATCGAGCCGCGCCTTCACGACTATGGCGCGCGGCTTGTCGCCGCCGAAAGCGGAAAGCTCACCGAGCGCCACGACCGGCCCCGCGCGCCTGATGGCGTAGAGCGAATGCTCGACGTCATGGGCCACGCGGTCGTCGACGTCGCCGATGAAGCGCAGCGTCATATGGTAGTTTTCCACGTCGATCCAGCGGGCGCCGAAAAGTCCGCCGCGTAGCCGCGCGAGACTCTCGCCGATTTCGGCCGGGATCTCCAAGGCTGTGAACAGTCTCGGCATGATTTTCCTCCCTGCGCCTTGGCGCGCTTTTCGCTCGAACGGAATCGTTCGAGCGAAAAGAAATCGCGCCAGATCAAACGTTGGAGCGAATTCTGATCGCAAAAGTCTGTCGCCTTTTGCGGAACTCGCTCTCGATCACGCTGAAAACGTGATCGGTTTTAGTATGTTAGAGCGCCTGTGGCTCGAAAACATTCCCGCTTTTTAAGCGACCCGCGCTCTCGGCGCAGCCCGCGCCCGCTCAACGCGCTTTTTTGGCGCGCTCGATCATGATCTCGCGAAGGCCCTCCTCGACGGAGGGCGCAACTCCGGCCACGATGCGCGCCACGCCCTCCGCGGTTGGGTGGAGGCCGTCTGGTTGCAGAAGCGCCGCGTCCTTCTCCAGCCCGTCGAGAAAGAAGGGATAGAGTGGCAAGGAACGCGCGCTCGCGAGCCCTGGATAGATCGCGTCGAACTGCGCCCGGTAGGCGTCGCCATAATTGCCGCTGGCCTTCATGCCGGCAAGCAGGATCGCGGCGCCCTTTTCCTTGATCGCAGCAAGCATCTTTTCGAGGTTCTCGCGCGTGACCTTCGGATCGACGCCGCGCAGCATGTCGTTGGCGCCGAGTTCCAGAATGACGAGGTCCGGCTTTTCGGCCAGCGCGTAGTCGAGACGCGCGAGGCCGTCCGCGGTGGTGTCTCCGGAAACGCCGGCGTTGACGACGCGTACGGGGAAGCCGTCCGCGGCGAGACGCCTCTCCAATTGCGCCGGGAACGCCTGACTGGCGGGGAGCGAAAAGCCCGCCGTCAGGCTATCGCCGAAGGCTACGACCGATAAGGTCTCCGCGCATTTCTGGTCGCCGCCGATGATCGAAGGCGCGTTGGCGCAGTCCGCCGCCGCTACGGCGGGGAGAAGCAGCGCGCCGAGCGAGAGGAGGGAGGAGAGCGCTTGGAAGGCCGCGCGCAAAGCGGCATAAGGGCGCGCGCTCCCTTTGAGCGTTCTGCTCGAGGCCCCGCCGGTGTCGCTCTCCACGATTGAACTCATCGATGTCGACCTCACTCTCGGCGCCGGGGCGGCGCGGGTGCATGTGATCAAGGCGCTGAGCCTTACAATAGCGCAAGGAGAGACGATCGGTCTCGTCGGACCTTCAGGCTCGGGGAAATCCACACTTTTAATGACTCTCGCCGGGCTGGAGCGTCCGGATTTCGGCGTCGTGCGGATCGGCGCTCAGGACCTCGTCCAAATGGACGAAGACCAGCTGGCGCGCTTTCGCGGCGAGAACATAGGCGTGGTCTTCCAGTCCTTCCAGCTCATTCCGACGATGACGGCGCTGGAAAACGTCGCCGCGCCGCTGGAGCTCGCCAACCGGCCCGACGCCTTCGAGGTCGCGGCCGCCGAACTCGCGGCGGTTGGTCTCGAGGGACGCCTGCGCCACTATCCGCGCCAGCTCTCGGGCGGCGAGCAGCAGCGCGTCGCGCTGGCGCGGGCGCTCGCCCCGGACCCGCTGATCCTTGCGGCGGACGAGCCGACCGGCAATCTCGACTCCGAGACCGGCGCGCAGATCATCGAGCTGATCTTTGCGCAGAAGGCCCGGCGCGGCGCGACGCTCATCCTGGCTACGCACGACGCGGCGCTCGCCGCCCGCTGCGACCGCGTCGTGCGGCTGCGTTCCGGCAGGATCGAGGACGATGAGATAAAAAAGCGCTGAGTTTCTAGAGCGGCGCGGGCCGTAGACCGCGCAAGATTGAGTCGGCGAGCGGCGCATAGGCGCCGTCCGAACGATGGAGAATCAGGGGCGGCAGGATCGAAAGCGGCGCCTTCGAACCCTTCGTTCCGCGCAACAGAACGCGGGTAGCGGCAGCGCCGTCGCGCGGCGATACGGGGAGAATCGCGACGCCGCCGACCCGCGCCTCCAGCGCCGCCAGACAGTCGCCGAGCGCCTCGGCGCGATGGATCATCGCGAAGACTCCGCCGGGGGCGAGCAACGCCAAGGCCGCGCGCGTCCAGTCGGCGAGCGGCGCGACGGCGACATGCGCCAAGGCCTTGGCCGGATCGGGCGAGATGCGGACGGTCCCTCTCCCGTGATGGGGCGGATTGGTGAGAACGACTTCCGCCCCTTCGTCGATGAGCCCCGAGGCGCGACGTTTAGCCGCGTCGACGAAGTCCGCTTCGTAAACGCGCGCCCGCTCCTCCAACCGGTTCAATCGGATGTTCTCGCGGGCGAGAGCGGCGGCTTCGGGCGCGATCTCCACGAGGCCGATCCGCGCCTTGAGCGCGAGGCGTGCGGCGGAAAGTCCGACGGCGCCGACGCCGGCGCCGAGGTCGAGAATGAGGCCGGATGTCGCGGCAGGCGTTGCGGCGGCGAGCAGGGCGGCGTCGAGGCCGACGCGATGTCCGCGCTCGTCCTGCGCCAGTTGCAGCCGCCCGCCCAGGAAGCCGGAGATCCGCACCGCCATGGTTTCAAGCACTGTCACGCCGGGGCGTCTGCGGCAAGCCGATAAACCACGGATTTCGGTTCAGCTTGCCGCCCGTAACGCAAACAATTAAGTTGCGCTCGCCGTCGAGTGGATGGTCATGGGCATTTGGGGGAGCTGTGGGTATCGTCATTTCGCTCGACGAGAGAGAAAAGAAAACCGGCGCAAGCCTCGATAATCTATTGGCTCTGATCCGCCCCGATCTCGACCGCACCAATCAGCTCATCATTGCGCGGATGGGCTCGGACGTCACAACGATCCCGGAAGTCGCCAATCATCTGATCTCGGCGGGCGGCAAGCGGCTGCGGCCGATGCTCGTGCTCGCGACCGCCGGCATGTGCGGGTACAAGGGCGACGGCCATCTGAAATTCGCCGCCGGCATCGAGTTCATGCACACGGCGACGCTGCTCCACGACGACGTCGTCGACGAGAGCGACATGCGCCGCGGCAAGATCGCCGCGCGCATGCTGTGGGGCAACGAGACCTGCGTGCTCGTCGGCGACTTCCTGCTCGGCCACGCCTTCAAGATGATGGTCGAGCCCGGCAATCTCCCCTGTCTCACCGTCGTTTCGAGCGCCGCGGCGGTCATCGCCGAAGGCGAGATCATGCAGCTCAATGCGGCCAAGGACACGCAGACGACGGAAGACGCTTATATGGAGGTGATTCGGCGCAAGACGGCGGAGCTCTTCGCCGCCGCCGCCGAGGTCGGCGTCATTCTCGCCGGCCGCTCCAAGCCCGACATCGCCGCCGCGCGCAGTTATGGGATGAACCTCGGCGTCGCCTTCCAGCTCATCGACGACGCGCTGGACTATGGCGGCTCCTCGGCGAAGCTCGGCAAGAACGTCGGCGACGATTTCCGCGAGGGCAAGATCACGCTGCCGGTCGTTTTGGCCTTCCGCCGCGGCAATGAGAGCGAGCGGGAATTCTGGCGGCGGACGCTGGAGAAGGGCGAGATCAAGGACGGCGACGTGGAGATCGCTTGCGGCTTCATGAAGAAGCACAAGACGCTCGACGACACGATCGAGCGCGCAACCCATTATGCCGCGATCGCGCGCGACGCGATGGAGATTTTCCCGCCCTCGCCCTGGAAAAGCGCTCTCCTCGAGGTGCTCGATTTCTGTATCGAGCGGGTCTACTGAGGCCCGCGCCAGCCCGCTGGCTGGCTCTCCGTAGGGCGGACAATGGCTCGCTTGGCAGGAGTGGAGGGACTCGAACCCCCAGCCCCCGGTTTTGGAGACCGGTGCTCTACCAATTGAGCTACACTCCTGCGCGCCCGCGAGGGGCCGGCTCTCCATGCCGCAACGACGGCCGGGATGCAAGGGCGGCTTCGCGGGATCGATACAAAGGGCTAATCCCGGCTCATTCCTGCGCCTCGCCTTCGCCGGCCTCCTCGAGGATTTTTTCGGCGACGACGCCGGCGTTGGCGCGGATCGCCTGCTCGATCTTCTCCGCCGCCGCCGGGTTCTGCTTGAGATAAGTTTTGGCGTTCTCGCGCCCCTGCCCGAGCCGCTGGCTGTCATACGAAAACCATGCGCCGGATTTCTCGACGACGCCCGCCTTCACGCCAAGATCGACCAGCTCGCCGACCTTCGATATGCCCTCGCCATACATGATGTCGAACTCGACCTGCTTGAACGGCGGCGCCACCTTGTTCTTGACGACCTTCACCCGCGTCTGATTGCCCACCGCCTCGTCGCGGTCCTTGATCGCCCCGATCCGGCGAATGTCGAGCCGCACCGAGGCGTAGAACTTCAGGGCGTTGCCGCCCGTCGTCGTCTCCGGCGAGCCATACATCACGCCGATCTTCATCCGGATCTGGTTGATGAAGATCACCAGCGTGTTCGAGCGCGAGATCGACGCGGTCAGCTTGCGCAAGGCCTGGCTCATCAGCCGCGCCTGCAGGCCCGGCTGCACCTCGCCCATCTCCCCCTCGATTTCCGCGCGCGGCGTCAGCGCCGCGACCGAATCGATCACCAGCACGTCGACCGCGCCCGAGCGCACCAGCGTGTCGGTGATCTCCAGCGCCTGCTCGCCGGTGTCGGGCTGCGAGATCAGAAGCTCGTCGAGCTGCACCCCGAGCTTCTTGGCGTAGACGGGATCGAGCGCATGCTCGGCGTCGACGAAGGCGCAGACGCCGCCGGCCTTCTGCGCCTCGGCGATCACGTGCAGCGTCAGCGTCGTCTTGCCCGAGGACTCCGGCCCATAGATCTCGACGATGCGCCCGCGCGGCAGGCCGCCGACGCCCAGCGCAATGTCGAGCCCGAGCGAGCCGGTCGAGACGGTCTCGATCTCGACCGGCTTCTGGTTCTTGCCGAGCCGCATGATCGAGCCCTTGCCGAAGGCGCGCTCGATCTGCGAGAGCGCGGCGTCGAGCGCCTTGGTCTTGTCCACGGACGTCCCTTCCACGAGGCGGAGATTGGCGGCTTGGCTCACGGCGAAAATTCCTTCTGACATGCGGAATGCGGGCGGCGCAACGGCGGGCAGAAACGTGACAGAGCCCGTCCGGCCGGACGCCATTGTGCATGGTTTGTTCTCTTTGGCAAGGCCATTTTCGTCCTTTGTTCGCTCTCTTTCCCCTCCGCGGCGCCGGCCGGGTGGGCGGCCCAAGGGGAGGAGAAACGGCTTGAGATCGACGCGCGACGAACCCGGCGACGCGTTGACACGGATCGCGGCGCGGGCGAAAGGGAGCTTGAGGTTCCGAGTTCGAGCGGCCTCGCCAGTCCCTTTGGGCGGGCATCCTCCGCCTTTCCTTCCACGCCTACGGATACCTCGCCGCAAAATCGCAAGCCACCGTAGCACGCCGCCGCGAGAATGAAGCTTCCCTTCCCGCGAAAAGGAGCGACGCATGACATTCCGTTCGAGAAATCTCCGCATCTTCCGTTTGCGTCCGAGCAGCGCCGCCTTGGCCCTCGGCATGACCGCTCTGCTTCTCGCGGGCTGCGGCGAAACCAAGGACAAACCCGGCGAAAAGCAGGGGGCAGCGCCGCAAATGCCGGCGAGCCCGACCATCGCGACCGTCGGCAATGACGAAGTCAAAGCCTATGAGCTCGCCAATGAGATGCGCCTCGCGGGCGTGCCGATGGGCAAGGACAAGGAGAAGCCCGACGATCAGGTCACGAAGCGCTTCATGCGCGAGCTCGTGCAGCGAAAATATCTCACGCAAAAGGCGATCTCTGAAAAGCTCGACCGGGACCCCAACTTCCTCATCGAGTCGCAACGCCAACGCGAGCAGCTGCTTGCCAGCCTGTATCTGCAGCGGGCGGTCGCCGACACATCTCTCTCGGGCTCGCGGATCGAGGCCTATCAGGCCAACCATCCATTGATGTTCGCGAAGCGGCAGGCCCTCGCGATCGAGCAGATCATTTTTCCGCTGACCCAAGCCTCAAAGCAGATTCCCGAGGCGGCGAAGGGCGCCAAAACTCTCGAAGAAGTGGCGCCGCTGTTAAAAAGTCGGGGCGTCTCGTTCAATCGCGGCGAGGGCGAGATCGGCAGCGGCGACATGCCGCCCGAAGTTTTCGAAATGATGCAAAAAAAGTCCACCGACAACGTGTTCTTCACGGTTCGCGGTCCGAATGGCGTGTTCTTCGTGGTCAAGGAGATCAAGCCGCAGCCTCTCACCGGAGAGCCGGCGACACAGCTCGCCAAGCGCATGCTCCTCAATGAAGTGGCTCGCGAGAAGGCGACTGAGAAGCTGCCGGCCGATCTGACCGTGCATTACGAAGGGGATCTCGAGCGGATCATGAACCTGCCCGACGCGGCGCCACAAGCGCCGCCGCCCCAAGAGCCCGCCGGCGCCAGTCAAGCAGCGGCGCCTACGGAGGCTCCAGCGAGCAAAACTGCGGAGACTGCAGCGAGCAAGGCCTCGGCGCCTGCGGCTACGGAACCCCCGGCGAGCAAGCCCGCGGCCGAGGGCGGCAAGGGCAAGCCCGCGTTGAAAAAGTAAGGCGCGGGAACGCCTCCCGCTGCGATCAAAGGGCGGCGACGGGTCGATTGACCTGACGCCGCTGGAGATTCGGGCGTCGAGGCCGCAAACGATCCGTCATGTCGCAACCCCTCGAACTCGAACCCTTCAAATCCGCAGCCCGCCGGTCTGCAAGGCCTGCGAATTTTGATCGTCGAAGACAATCCTTACATTGCGATCGCGCTCGAGGAGATGCTCAGCGAGCAGGGGCTCGTCATCGCAGGCGTCGCCGGCGCGCTCGACGACGCGCTGCTACTCGCCGCCTCGGCCTCTCTCGATATCGCGCTGCTCGACGTGAATATTCGCGACAGGAAGATCGATCCCGTCGCGGAAGCGCTGACCGCGCGCGGCAAGCCCTTCGTGTTCACGACGGGGTGCGGTCGGGCGGGCCTGCCCGAGGCCTTTCTCGATCGTCCGGTAGTCGAGAAACCTTTCTATATCGAAGAGATACTGCAAACTCTGCAAAATGCGCTAAATTCCTGAGCGCGCCTTGAAATCGTCGGCGGTTTGCCTTACAAAAGTCCTATTGTATATCGGCCTCCAACCCTGGGTCCCAGCCGATGTGTTCGCGTTCCCGTTCCCTCCGGTTTTCGTCGGCGTGCGCCGGCTTGCTCCCGCGCATTCGTAATCGCCAAACGCTCTCGCGCTCCTTAGCCTGTGTCGCGGCCGTCCTCGGCCTGATGGCGCTCGACGCGCCGCGGAGCCGGGCCTGGGCTTTCTTTTTCGATGACTTCGGCGGATCCGGCTTCAGCTATGGCGATTACGGCTATTCGCGAGGAGAGAGCGAGCACGCGCGGCGGCGCCACGGCCATAGATCCTATTCCGCGCGCGAGGGTCACGGGCGCCATAAGCACGAAGCGTGGTGGGTAGTGGCGTCGGACGCTCAAGGCCTCTACTCTCCATCCCTCCGTAAAATGGCGTATTCGACGGCGCTGCCCGCAGGGGCGCCATTCTCCACGCCGATGTTCCCGAGGACCGTCTGCGTGCGCGCCTGCGACGGCTATGCTTTTGGGAGGTCCGCGGCCTATGGCGGCTACGACCCGTCGTCGCGCGAAGCGGCCTGCACCGCGGCCTGTCCGGACGCCGAGACGAAGCTCTTCGTCCTGCCTTCCGGCGTCGAGGACGTCGTGCAGGCGAAAGAAGCCCGCATCGGCGAGTCCTACGCGCAGCTCCTTGCAAAGTTCAAAAACCGCGAAACCAAGCCGGCGAGCTGCAGCTGCCACGTCGCTTCGAGTCCGAACGGCGACGCCAGGGCGCTGCTGTCGGACCCGACCTTGCGCCAAGGCGACATGGTCGTCACCGATAAAGGCGTCCGGGTCTTCCTCGGCGGCGGCGCGCTCCCGCACAAGACGAGCGAATTTCTCTCGCCCGCCCAAACGCGCGCCGTTGCGCCCGCCTATCGCGGCACGCTGGCCGCGATCGACAAAATGCTGAAGCTTCGGCCCGCCCACATTTCGGCCGCGCCCGAAGCCCGGCCGCAGGGCGGCGTCGGCAAACAGTAAATTGCTTGCGTGCAAAAAATAGTTGCATGAGACCGGGCTAATCGGCGTCGTTGTGGATGGCGGCCGCGCCCTCAGGGGCGCACAAAAAATCTGCCTCAATAGCGCGGTCTAGCCGGCCGTCACCGCTTTGACGTAGAGTTCGCGCGCATGCGGCATCGGCGCGCCGCGCGCATCAAAGACGTCGCGACGCAGAAAATGGCCCGTGAGACGGAACGCCGCGGCGATTTCCTCGCCGCTCGGCGTCGCCGTGCTCGCCGCCGCGCGCAGGAAGGCCGGCAAGGGCAATAGCTTCGCCCGCCAGGGCGCGCCGGCCTCTCGCGAGACGGCGCGTCCGCTCTTCGGCGACACATAGGCGAGATCGTCGCGCGCGCCGGTGAGCGCGCAAGCCTCGAGGTCGAGACCGAATCCCAAGGCGCCCAGCAAAGCGATCTCGAAATTGGCGAGGAGCGCCGGCGCGCGCTCCTTGGCGGCGAGCACATTAGCGATCGCACGCGCCATTTCGTAGAATTCGGGATGCGGATCGCGCTCCGGCAAGAGACGCAGCAGCGCACAAAGGTGACCGACGCCATGCAGCGCGTGGCCATGATCGATCAGCGACGCCGCGCGCGCGCAGAGCGGCTCGACGACGAAGACCCCGAGCTGATCTTCAAGACGCGCGCGCCAAAGCGCGTCGACGTCATTGCCGGGCTGAAGCGCACAGCGCATCGCTTTGCCCGCGCCCCCGCGCACGAGACCGAGGTGGCGGCCATGCGCGCGCGTCATCAGTTCGAGCAGCGCCGACAACTCGCCATGACGGCGAACGCCGATGACAAAGCCTTCGTCCCGCCATTGCATGGGGCCGCCTACGCGAAGAGGCGTCGGTTCGCCAACGCGTCCTTGCTTGGAGTTTTCTGTTCAACCAGGCGTTTCATATAGCAACCGGCCGCCGCTTTTGAGCCCGTCTAGCGCGCTTGTCCCTCGAACGGAATCGTTCGAGCCATAAGAAATCGCGCCAGATCAAAAAGCTGGAGCGAATTTTGATCGCAAGAATCCGTCAACTTTTGCGTCAATTCGCTTTAGAGCTCCGAGAGTTTCAGGTCCGCCGAATATTTTTGGCCCTCCAGGTCCTTCGTCACGGCCTGGCCGCAGATCACGCGTCCTGTCGCGGCGTCGAAAGCGAGCGTCGGCGAGCCGTAGAGCGACCATCCCTCGCTGAGCGCCTGCGTGACGCGATGGCAGAAGGACGCGTCGTCGGGACCGGTCAGATAGCGATAGACGGTCAGGGTCCTTTGCGCCTTGGCGGACATTGTTCTCCTCGCACGCTGCGCCGCGCGAAACGGCTCGCGCGTCTGGCCTTCGCGGCAGACTATACCGATCCTCGCGAGAGCGTAAGGCGCGCGCGGGGCGTGCAAGCTTGGCTGGCGCCTGCCCGTGGCGCTTCGACGCCGTTGACGGACCCGAGCCTCCGCGCTACGAATTTCCTAAAGAATGGACCGCAATCCACGTCGAGCACCATGCCGATACACAGCGTCGCCAAATTTGGGATCGGGCAGGTCGTGCGTCACCGACGCTATCCGTTCCGTGGCGTCATCTACGACGTCGATCCGGTGTTCTCCAACACCGAGGAATGGTGGCTCTCGATTCCCGAGGAAGTCAGGCCGCGCAAGGACCAACCCTTTTATCATCTATTCGCCGAAAACGCCGACACCGAATATGTCGCCTATGTTTCCGAGCAGAATCTGGTGATCGACACCTCGGGAGATCCCGTTCGCCATCCGCAGGTCGAGGAAACCTTCGTCCGCGCCGACGACGGCGTCTATCGCGTGCGCGCGGGCAGTCGCCACTGACGCGCTGTCACATCGCCTTCTCGATCCGCGACGTATGTCTGCTTGTCGCCAGCGGCCGGCGGCCACTTCCTGAACGATTATCTCACGAGGAGGCGCGGCTGAGATGATCGCGCTCTATTGCTTCCGCCGCGGTCCGGGCCTCCCGGACTTCAGCCCCTTCGTCGTCAAGACGATGCTGCTCCTGAAGCTCGCCGGGCTCGACTATGTCGAGGACCGCTCCGGCTTGCAGCGCGCGCCCAAGGGCAAGCTTCCCTATATCGACGACGGAGGGGTAATCGTCGCGGATTCGACGCTCATCCGTTGGCACATTGAGCAGACCCGCGGCATTGATCTGGACAGGGGACTCACGCCGGAGCAGCGCGCGGTCGCCTGGGCCGCCGAGAAGATGTGCGAGGACCACTTCTACTGGATCACCACGCGCGGACGCTGGCTCGACGACGCCAATTTCGCACAGGGACCCGCCCGGCTTTTCGATAGCGCGCCGGCCCTGCTGCGGTCCTTCATCAAGAACCTCGTCCGCGGCAAGGTGCGCAAGGCGCTCTACGCCCAGGGGACGGGCCGCTACACGGACGAAGAAGCGACCTGTCTCGGGCTTCGGGACGTAGAAACGCTCGCAACGCTCCTCGGCGACAAGCCCTATTTCTTTGGAGACAAGCCCTGCGGCGCGGACGCGACCTTCTTCGCTTTCATCGCCGGAGCCTTGGCCCCTCTCTGGGAGTCCCCCTTGCGCGACGCGACGCAGCAGAAGCCCAATCTCGTCGCCTATCGCGATCGGATCATGGAGACCTATTTCCCCGACTTCGCCGAGGCGAGAGGGTAGGGCGCTCCGGTTCAGCCCGACGCCTCGGCTTCCAGGCGCTCCAGCGTTTGGGCGATGAGCTCCATGTCCTCAGGACGCGAAAGTCGATGATCGCCCTCCGCGACAAGCGTCACGACGACCGGATCGGCAGCGAGCTTTTCGGCGACGCGAAAGGCGTGGCGCCAGGGCACGGCCTCATCCCGGACGCCCTGCAGAATGCGGACCGGCGCATAAGAGCGCAACGGACCGCCGAGCAGCAGATGCCGGCGGCCCTCCTCGAGCAAACGCCGCGTCAGGGGCGGGCTCCCCGCGCGGCCTGTGGGCCTTATGATCTCAGCGCTCCCCTCGGCGAGCTCGCGTTTTTCCGCTTCGGAGAGGCTCGGGAGGATCAGCTCCTCGGTGAAGTCGACGGCCGGCGCGATGAGCAAAAGGCCAAGGAGGCGCTTCGCCTCGCCCTGCGCCTCGAGCCGTTGCGCCAAGAGCAGCGCGATCCAGGCCCCCATGGAGCTGCCGATCACGAGCTGGGGGCCCTCGGTCGAGGCCAGAAAAAGCGCCAGGCTCTGCTCCAGCCAGTCGCCGATCGAGCCGTCCTCGAAGCGGCCGCCCAGAACGTCGAATGCGGATTCCCCGTGGCCGGAATAGTCGAAGCGCAGCATGGCGCGCCCGCTCGCGGCGGCGCGGGCATCCAAGAAGCTCGCCTTGGAGCCTCGCATGTCGGAAGCGAAGCCGCCGAGCCAGACATGGCCGGGACGCGTCTTCCCGCCCCCCGACGCAGGCCGCCGCCGCCGCGCGATGCGCCAGAACGACGAATCGTCGCGCCGAACCTCGACGAAATCGAGCGTTGCCTCAGTCGTCATGCGAGTCTCTCATGCCTGAGCACGGCCGGTGAGCCGCAAGAACTGAGCGTCGGCGCTTGATCGGACGCACGCGCGCTCATAATTGGTTAAGAGTTTCGTAAGACAGTAGCGCCGCGGCGCGCGCATCGCGAGACGATTGCGCCGCGCGCAAGCCCTAGCCCGGGCGCGTTCTGTCCTCCGGCGTGGCGCGAGCCTCGCCCAGTCTCCGCTCATGACCTCGATGTCCTCCGCCCTGTCCTATTCGTCGCTGCCCGAGCGTCGCATCGCCGGCCGAACCGTCATGCAGATCATACCCGATCTGCAGTCGGGAGGCGCGGAGCGCACGACCGTCGACATCGCGCAGGCGCTCACCCAGCTCGGCGCCCGCTGCCTCGTCGCCTCGCGGGGCGGCCGCATGGTCAGCGAGCTGCAAGGCAAGGGCGGCGTCTGGATGCCCTTCCCGGCGGCGACCAAGAACCCACTCGCGATGGCTTTGAACTCCGTGCGGCTCGCGAGGCTGCTGCGCGACGAAGGTGTCGACATCGTCCATGCGCGTTCGCGCGCGCCCGCCTGGGTCGCCTATTACGCAGCGAAGCAGGCCGGCGTGCCTTTCGTCACCACCTACCACAGCGCCTATTCCGGAACCTCGCAAGTGAAGCGTCGCTACAACGCGGTCATGGCGTCGGGGGACATGGTGATCGCCAATTCGGAGTTCATAGCCCGGCGGATCGTCGATCTGCATCCCGAAGCCGCGGGCCGCATCGCCGTCATTCCGCGCGGAATCGATCTGGACGATTTCGCCCCGCATGTCGTCCCGCCGCAGAGCGTGCAGAGGCTGCGCGCCGCTTGGAAAGTCGAGCCGCATTGCCGCATCGTCCTGCTGCCGGGACGACTTACCGAGCGCAAGGGCCAGCTCGTGCTGATCGAAGCCGCGCAAATGCTTGTCGCGCGGGGGTTCGACGACGTTCGCTTCGTGATGGTTGGAGATTGCCGCAGCGAAGCGTTCAAGCGCGAGCTTGAAGCGAAGATCCGTCGCCTCGGCCTGACCGAGCGCGTCATTCTGGCGGGGTATTGCGCCGACATGCCGGCCGCCTATCTCGCCGCAGCGGTCGTCGTCGTTCCTTCGACCGCGCCGGAGGCCTTCGGACGCGTCGCGGTCGAGGCGCAGGCCATGGGCGCGCCCGTCGTCGTTTCGGATCTCGGCGCCGCTTCGGAGATCGTGCGCGCGCCGCCCCAAACGCATCCGTCGCAAGCGACGGGCTGGCGAACGCCGCCCGGCGACGCGCAGGCCTTGGCGAACGCCATCGCGCAGGCCCTGTCGCTCACCGCCACCGCGCGCCAGTCCTTGGCGCTGAGGGCGCGGGACTTCGTGCAAAGTCGCTACTCGCTCGAAGGCATGTGCGCGGCGACTCTCGCGGTCTATGAGAAGCTCTTGGGCGATCGTTAGCGACTTCGGGGGCGATTCTCATTTTCGGACGGCTGCGTTCGAGGCGCGCGTCCAAAGGGACCGCCTCTGCGGGTCGACATGAGAGGTCGAGGCGCCGTCGCCGCGCAGATTTCCACACCCTCGCGAAACCATGGGCGACCCGGAGTTTGCGGCAGCGCAACATGCGGCCGATGTCATAAATCTGTCATGTTAAGATTCATTCTAGAGACGCATAAACGAAACAAAGGCGCCGTAGGACTTGGCTAGCCTCACAGTCATGACATTCCTACCCCATTCCCTCTCGCCCGGCGCGCGTTTTCCGCGCCTTGTCCGGTTCGGCGCCGCGGGTCCCGCGCTTTGCCGCTGGACCTCTCGCTTGCTTGAGGCCGATCTGAACCTCGTGAGAATGCTGAACGCCGAAGGGTCAGCGCTGCTACGACCCACCGCGATCGTGATCAGCAAACTTGGAAACGGCTGGATCTACCTGTTTCTCGCGGCATGGGTCTTTGGGAAATGGGGCTGGGACGGCGGCAAGCTCATGGCCTTGCTCGCGGGCGTCAACGCGGCGGCGCTCCATTTGCTCTATCCTGTGATCAAGCGACGGTTCAAACGGCCGCGTCCCTTCGCGGTCGACCCTAGCCTCCCGTCTCTGCTGCGAACGCTGGACGAGCATTCCTTTCCCAGCGGGCATGCGATGACCCTCGTCGGCGTGCTGACGCCCATCGTCCTGCTCTGGCCCGCGGCGGTCGTTTCGGCCGTCATCATGGCTTGCGGCATGTTCTGGTCGCGCATCGCCACCGGCCATCATTATCCAAGCGACGTGCTCGCCGGCGCGACGCTCGGCGTCGGCCTCAGTTATTGCCTTTCCTCGAGCATACTGGCTTTCATCTGAGCGGGGCGGAGTTCGTCCGCTTCCGCCTTTCTCGGCCTCTTCCCGAGAGCACTAGAAATTTCCCGTTGACCTTAAGCTTCCCCGCTGCGACTTTTCCGCCAGACTTTTCAAAAGAGGAAGCGAAATGCTCCATCGCCGCGGATTTCTCGCCGGAGTTTTGGCCTGCCCGATTTGCGCCGCCGCGGCGCGCGGCGAAGGCGCCGCGTCCTGGGACTATGAAGGCGCGCAGAATTGGGGCCAGCTCGATCCGACTCACAAGGCCTGCGCAATCGGGGCCGAGCAGTCCCCCATCGATCTTACGGACGCGATCCCCGCGAGGCTCCCCGGGCTATCCTTGGATTGGAAGCCTCAGGCGTTCGAGATCGTCAACAACGGCCACACGATCCAGGCCAATGTGGCGCCGGGAAGCACGGCGCAAATCGGCGCCAATCGTTACGAGCTGAAGCAGTTCCATCTCCATCATCCGAGCGAGCATGCGCTCAATGGCAAGCGCAAGGCGATGGAAGCGCATTTCGTCCATGCGGATGACAAGGGCAACCTCGTCGTAGTCGGCGTGTTCCTCGTCGCGGGCGCGAGGAACCCCGTCTTTGCCGAGATCATGAAGGTCGCCCCGACCTCGCCCGGGCAAGCGAGGCTCAAAAGCCCGGTCTATGCGCAAGCTCTGCTTCCACAGAGGCGCAACACCGTGTTTCGCTATCAGGGCTCGCTCACGACGCCTCCCTGCTCGGAAACGGTGGACTGGAACATCTACCTCGGTTCCACGGCCGTAGCGCAGGCCGATATCGACGCCTTCGCGGGGATTTTTCCCGACAATGCGCGGCCGCTCCAGTCACTGAACCGCCGCTACCTGCTCCGCTCGGGCTGCTAAGGCGCACGCTCAGTCAAAGGCCACGACCAATCGGGCTTTGTCGCATTCGCCTTCTATCGCCTCCAGGATTTTTCCAAGCTCCTCGAGTTCGACGAGGCGCTCCTCGTCGGGCGGGTCCCAGTGCTCGATCTCGTCGAGGCTTACCAGGAGATCCGCCTCGTCCTCGGCGTTCTCGGGCGCCGGAGCGAAGGGAATCGTCAAAAGACGCCCCCAGGCGCGCACGCGAAAGGCGTCATCGCCGATTTCAACCTCAATCGAGCCTCCGCGTCGCGCCATGTCATTTCTCCGCGCCGCGGCGTTGCGCGGCGATCAGTCCCGCATGGACGGCGACCTTGCGCATCAGCGTCGGCAGCGCCTGCTCGTGAAGCGTTGCGGTCGATGCCCAAATTCCCTTCGCCTCCGCGCCGCCGCTTGCGACGAATACCGCAAGCTCCAGCGAGAAATGCGTGAAAACATGTCGCACCGCTCCGTCGAGGCGCCGCCAGCGCGCGGCTAGCGGCGCATGCGCGAGCTGCGCTTCGGGATCCACGTCTTCCGCAAGCGGCGTCGTCGGAAAACCCGTCATCCCACCCAGGAGTCCGGCGCTCGGCCGGCGCAGCAGCAGCACGTCGTCGCCTTTCAGCAGCACGAAAGCGGCGCCGCGCCGATGCGGCTTTGCGGTCTTCGCGGCTTTGGCCGGATAATCGTCAGCCCGTCCGGCGTGGCGCGCTTCGCAGGCCCAGCACCAGGGGCAGCGATCGCATTCGGGAGAGCGCGGCCGGCAGAGCGTCGCGCCGAGATCCATCATCGCTTGCGCGAAGTCTCCGGCTCGCGCGCGCGGCATCAGCAAGGCGGCGCGCCGCTCGACCTCGCGTTTCAGCGCTTGGCGCGGCTCCCGCAAGGCGTAAAGGCGAGAGATCACGCGCTCGACATTGCCATCCACGGCGACGCAAGGCTCTTCATATGCGATCGCGGCGATGGCCGCGGCCGTGTAGGCGCCGACGCCCGGCAGCTCGCGAAGCGCGGCGGCGCCGCGAGGAAAGCGCCCACCGTGGCGACGGGCCACGGTGATCGCGCAAGCATGCAGATTGCGGGCGCGGGCGTAATAGCCGAGTCCCGCCCATTCGGCGAGCACGTCCTCGAGCGGCGCCGCCGCCAGGTGTTCGACGGTCGGCCAGCGGCGCAGGAAGCTGGTGAAATAGCCCTTCACCGTCGCGACCGTGGTCTGCTGCAGCATGATTTCCGAGAGCCACACCGCGTAAGGGTCCGCGCGAAGACCCGCGGGCGCTCGCCAGGGAAGATCGCGGCGCTCGCGGTCCCACCAGTCGAGAAGGCTCTGTCCGAGCGGCGGCTCGGCGGAGTGGTCGAAAGGCTTGGACTTCTGTGTCAAGATCGCTCGGGCCCTCGAGGAGTGCTCGCCTCGCGGCGGCGCGCGACTTATAACCCGGGAGAAGACCGGACTTACGTCATGGCCATTGAAAAGCGCTCGCGCTCCGAGGCGCGCCGGCTCGCCGAGTTCGTCAACCGCGCGCTCGATCCGCTCATCGCCAAGCAAGGCTTTGGCGAAACGGCGCTGCTGACGCAATGGGAGGCGATCGTCGGCGCACGGCTCGCAGCGATCTGCGAGCCGACCCGCCTCAACTGGCCGCCGCGCCCCAAAAAGCCGGCGGCTGAGGCGCCTGGGCAGGCCGCGACCCTGATGCTGCGCGTCGAGCCGGGCTTCGGGCTGGACGTGCAGCACCTGAGCGGCGCGCTGATCGACCGCGTCAACGCGCATCTCGGCTGGCGCTGCGTCGCGCGGGTAGCGATCCGGCAGGAGCCGCTTCGCCGGGTCGCGCAAAAGCGACGCCGCGAAACCCCGCCGCGAAACCCCGCGTTGCGCGCCCGCGCCGAGGCTGAGACGGAGGGGATAACCGATGAAGGTCTGCGCCGCGCCTTAACGACCCTCGGCGAACGGACGCTCGCGCAGGCGCTTGCCGACTAAAGGGCGGCCGCGGGCAAATCTGCGCGCATTTGGAAGATTTCCAGCCTGTGGCGATTGCGTTGTCAGCGCTGGCCTCGAGCCGTCCTCCGACACAAATGAGTCGTATCGAAGCGGCATGATTCGCGCGCGTTCGGCACGGCTATTGCTCCATGCTCTGGCGAAACGCGCCGCGTCGGAAAAGCGACCAAAAGCCTTTGCACTTTTTCGGGAGACGACATAAACTGCTGATAGGAAAAGCAGTTTATAAAGTTTCCAAACTAGGGACGCCGATGATACTCTGCTCCTGCAACGTGCTCTCGGACCGCGAGATCCAGGCCGCGCTCGCCTCGGGCGGGCGCCCTAGCGTCGGCAAGCTGTTCCGCAGCCTCGGCTGCGAGGCGAAATGCGGACGCTGCGCACGCAGCATCGCCGCGGCCATAGAAGGCGGCGGCGCGGAAGCTTGCGGCGGCGGCGACTCATGCGAGTCCTGCCACGCTGAGGAGCGGGCGGCGGCCTGAGCCGCGCGACATATTTTTAGGGGGAATCAAGCATGCGCGGCGACGCGAAGGTTATCGACTATCTGAACCGCGGCCTTCGCGCCGAGCTCACCGCCGTCAATCAGTATTGGCTTCACTACCGCTTCTTCGACAATTGGGGCTATCTCGAGCTCGCCAAGAAGTGGCGCGAGGAGTCGATCGAGGAGATGAAGCACGCCGACGACTTCGTGAAGCGCATTCTTTTCCTCGAAGGCTTCCCGAACATGCAGACGCTCGACCCTTTGAAGATCGGCGAAAGCGTCGAGGAGATCATCAAGGCCGACCTCGCCACCGAGATGGAGGCGCGCGCGCTCTATCTCGAGGCCGCCGCCTATTGCCTGTCGATCAACGACCGCGTTTCGGAGCAGCTCTTCGAAGAGGTCGTCAAGAGCGAGGAGCGCCACATCGACTTCCTCGAGACGCAACAGGAGCTGATCAAGCAGCTCGGCGTCCAGCTCTATGCGCAAAGCCACATCGGCGAGCTCGAACTCTTAAAGGCTCGTCAAAAAGAACGCGCCGCCACGCAAAGCGCGGCGGCGCGTTATGGCTTTGGGCCCTTCTTATCGCGCCATCAAGCCGCGCGCCCTCCTCCAAGCGCCCGCCACCGCGAGGAAGGCGAGGCTCGCGAGCCCCGCGCCGGGGACGGGGCCGGGGGCCGCGCCGATGATGTTGACCTCGGTGCCGTCGATCGGGTTGATGTAGAGACCGTCCACCAGATGGTAGGGGTCCCCCTCGACGTAACCAACGAGACCCCCAAGGTCCAGCGTCGGAATGACGCCCGCGCCGGGGAGCACGCCCTCGAGATCATCGAGGTAGAGGGCCTCCAAGCCGCTGTGCCAACCGGACGGCGTGGCGTTTTGGAACTGGTCCACGACGCTGACATAAGCGCCATTGGTCAGGCTCAGGCTGTGCAAGGCGAAGTTATTGTCAAAGGCGGTCGGCCTGTTACTGCCGGCTTCGCCCCGGGTTGCGGGTGAGGCCTGCCTGCTTCCCGTTCGCTATTCCGAACAAAAACCGCTATTCTGCCGTCCGCGGAAGACGGGAGCGGCCCTGATGGGCGTTGAGGGGCAGGAGAAGCAGAAGATCATGGAGGCCGGGGCGCTGGCTCTCTCGGGCCAGCTCGGGGCCACCGTGCAGCGGCTGCGCAAGGCCTACAACCTCTCGCTTTCCGAGCTTTCGCAACAGTCGGGCGTCGCGAAATCCATCATCAGCCAGATCGAGCGCAACGAGACCAATCCGACGCTCGCGACCATCTGGCGCCTCGCGCAGGCGCTCGACGTCTCGATCGAGCGCGTGCTGCAAAGCTCGGCCGACGAGCCCTTTTTAGAGAAGACCTCCAGGGCCGACACGCCGATCCTCGTCTCGGACGACGGCCGCTGCAAGCTTGCGATCATCGGCTGGATCAAGACGGTCGAATGGCTGCAGGTCTATGATTTTTCCGCCGAGCCCGGCGGCGCCCTGGAGTCGGAAGCCCATCAGCGCGGCTCGGTCGAGAGCCTGTCGCTCTCCGAGGGCGAGCTGACCGTCGAGGTCGGCGGCGCGATCGAGACGGTCAGGGCCGGCGAGACGCTGCGCTACCGCTGCGACCGCACACATGTGATCCGTAATCTCGGCCAGATCCCGGCGCGGGCGACGATGATCTGCATCTTGAAGGCGGCGGCGATGGCGTGAGGCTGAATTCGCGCCGCTCACGCGAAATGCACCGCATAGATCGGCGGCAACGTATGCGTCACGCATGACCATCGGTCGCCCTGATCTTCGCTTATCCAAAGTCCGCCCGTCGTCGAACCGAAAGTCAGCCAGTTTCCGGTTTTGTCTATCGCGAATGCATGACGATAAACGAGATCATAGGCGTGGCGCTGCGGCAGGCCGTTCGTCAACACGTCAAAACTTTTGCCGCCGTCGCGCGTGCGTGTGACCACCACGCTTCCGTCGCAGGCTATGCGCTTTTCGTCCTTGACGCCCGGGATGAACCACGCCGTGTCGGGGTCGCGGGGATGAACGACGACCGGAAAGCCGAACGCCGACGGCTTCACACTGGTAATCTCGGTGAATGTCCGGCCCTCGTCCGACGAGATGAAAATGCCATTGTGATGCTGCACCCACATCCGGCCGGTCGAAGCGGGGCATTGCGCAAGACAATGAACATCTTGCGCGATGGGATCGTTGGTGAGCTCGGGCGGCACGTGTTCCGCGCGCATGCCCTCGCCGCGTTGGCTCCAGCTCTCGCCCGCATCCTCGGAGAACCAAATTCCGCCAGTCGAAACGGCGACCCATAAGCGCCGCGAATTGCCCGGATCGACGATGATCGAGTGAATGCCGGGCCAGTCGGCGCCGCCGCCCATCCATTGGGTGCGCTTCGGATGGTCCCAGAGCGCGCGGACCAACTGCCAACTGTCGCCATGGTTCATCGAGCGAAACAGTCCGCCGGGAAGAGTGCCGCACCAGAGAACGCCAGGCTCGTCTGCGCCGCCGGCCGACAGCGCCCAGATCCGCTGCGTGCTCCATGGAATCGGACGGCCCCACATGTCCTTTTCTTCGAGCCCCTCCGGCTTTTGCGGATAGGTCGGAACGCCGATCTCGTGCCAGCCGTCGCCCTTTGAGCGATGCAGCTTGACGCCAAAATGTCCATGATCGAGCGCTGCGTAAACATAGCCGCTACGCGCGTCCGTGAGCGCGAGACTGACATTATCGCCTAGGAAGTCGACGCGTTCGATGTCCCAACTTTTCGCGTCGCGGGCGACTCTGAACAGCCCTTTGCGCGTCGAAACGACGATCGCACTGCTCATCATCACCCCCCAGATAACGCCTGATAGACATAGATGACGCTACTGGCCGCCACCGGATCGGACAAGCCGACACGATCGCGGAGCGCACAACCGTCGACGAAAATCGTCATATGCTTGCGTAGCGCGCCCTGATCGTCCAGAACGTAAGAACGGGCACTGGAGTTACGCTTAAAAGCATTTTCCAACACTTCGCGAAGCGTCGCGCCTTCCGCCTCAGCTTCCGGACAGGCGACATGGCGTTGAATATTGGCGGTGAACCGGACTTTCGCCATATCCCTCGCTCCCTGCGCGTTCCATGGTCCTTAGACTAGTTGAATTGTCTGCGAACGCCAATCACGCTGAAACGCCCGTCAGCGATCAGCGGTAATCCTGGGCGTCGCTTTTACTGTCTCACCGCATAGACCGCCAGAACTCTCCGACGATTGCGGCAAACGCTCGAGCCACTCGGGCGCCTCGCCGCGCGAAAGCCTCGCGCCGAGCCCGTCCGGCGCGCGCGCGGCGAAACCTCCTGGTTCATAGGCGCACCAGAGCACGAGCGTCGCTCCGGCGTCGCGCAGGATCTTCTCTGCTTGCCGAGGCTCCGACAGGAAGGCATCGATCACGATGCGATTGCCGTGGTTGTCGCGATGATAGGGCCCCGCGAAAACGCTGTGCGGCGTGTAAGCGAGAACATAGGGACCGAAGTCGAAGGAAGCCGCGACGCGCGCCGGCGGCAGGTTTTTGAGCGGCGCGAGCGCTTCGGGCTTGAGGCAGGCGCGCTCGCTCTTTTCCTCGGGCTTGGCGCTCGCGGGCGCCGGCAGCAGCGCCGCGAGCCCTACCGGCGACATCAGGATGCAGCCGGCCACAGTGATCAGCGCGCGCGTCGTCGGCATGAAGCCCGCGCCAAGGCGATGAGCGAAACCGGACGCGACGCCGACGAGCGCCGCCATCGCGAGCGGCGTCACCGAGGTGAAAATGCGCACCTGCCAGAAGAAGCCGAGCGCAAAGCCCATTGCGATCAGGCCGAGCGCGACGGCCCAACGCCGACGCGCCAAACCCTGCTCGCCGGCGATCCGTTCCATGGCCGCGAGCAGCGCCAGCAAGACCGGAATGGCCGTTGCGATCACCGCGCCCGGCGCCTTCGTCCAGCTCTTCCAGAGCGGCAGGGCCTCGGTCACATGCGAGAGCCACAGATCGCGGACGAGAGGATCGACGCCGCCGAGCGGATCGCCGACGCATTGCGGCGCGAACTTGAAAAAGCTCGCGGCGACCGCTGCGCCCACGGCGCCGACGGCTGCCGCTCGCGAGGCGGCGCTGCCGAGCCTCGGCGAGAGCGCCGCCAGCGCGCCGAGGCCGGCGACGCCGACCGCGATCGAAACAATATGCGCGGCGGAATAGGCGTCGCAGGCGGTGAGCCCGTAGCGCGGAGGCGCGACGGTCGCCGCATAAGTCGCAGGAAAGGCGAGGGCGGACGACGCCGCGAACCAGGCGAGCGGCGCGCGCATCCTTTCTCCGTCGATGACGAAGAGGAGCGGCAGAGCAGTCAGCATCACCGCGAAGAAGGGGAGATTCTCCAGGCTGATCGCCATGGAGAGCGCCATAGCGAGGCTCGCGGGAGCCATCCACCGCGCCGCGGCCGCATCGAGGCCGCGCAAAAAACAGCCGGCGGCGGCCATCAGCAGGACGATTTGCGGCGCGTGATGGTCGATGCGGCCGGGGAGGAATTGCGTGAAAAGCGCGCCGGAAAGAAGCGCGAGCAGCACGGCGAGATAGGGATTGGCCTTATCGTCGAGCGTGCGCGCGAACCAGGGGGAAAGCGAGAAGAGCGCCGCGAGGAGCAGCAGCGGAAAGAGGAGTCGCACGCCAAGCTCGGCCGCCGGCGGTGAAAGGGACAGGCGCAACAGCAGCTCGAGCGCGGCGAGCGGCGCGTCGATGATGCGGCTCCAATGGCTGAAGACGCCATACGGCGGATTGAGCCGATAGGCGCTCATGTCGAACCACGCCTGACCGGCGAGAAGATCGCGGACCTGCACCGCGCGCATCGCGTCGTCAGTGTCGAAGAAGGCGCGCGTTTTGACGAGCTCCAGCGAATGCGGCGCGAGCATCGCCTGCGCGGCGACGAGCGCCAGCAGAATGAAGGCCCACTGCGGCACTCGGATTTTCGGGAGGCGTCCACTCCCCTCTCCGTTGCGCGGAAGGGTTGGGGGAGGGGGTCGCGTTATCTGAAAATTCATTCCGCGACCCCCCACCCTAACCCTCCCCCGCAAGGGGGGAGGGAACACTCGCGACGAACCAATCGGCCGAAAATCCATCATGCGTCACCCGGCGGCCCTGGAGAAGAGCAGCATTCGGCGCGAGAGAAAATTGAACAGAAACACGACGGCGACCGTCGGAATCTTCGCGACGCCCACTTGGAGCCCAAAGGCGCCGACGAGAAGCGCCATCAACGCCTGCGTGAGGATGAGCCCGATCAGTCCGGTTACGAGAAAGCCCGCCGCCTCCTGCGCGGGGCGAAGCACGCGGCTGTCGTCGTAAACATAGCGGACGCTCAGCGCATAGACGGTCGCGAGCCCGCTCAAGAATCCGATTGATGCCGCGACGAGATAGTTCACGCCGAAAAAGGAAACGAGCAGCAGCAGCGTTCCGGCGTCAACAGTGAGCGCCGCGGCGCTCGCGGCGCCGTAGCGCAGGAGATCGACGAAGAGCCTTGCGAGGGGCTGGAGGCTGCGGCGCTCAGCGAGCGCCGCGCGTAGGGTGACGGAAAGCGTCATCCCGTGGCGGCCCTGCGCGGAACGAGGCGCTCGCTCGAAAGCGCCTCCTCGACGCCGGAAAGGCCGGCTTCCGAATATTCGGCGTCCTCGTTGACTCGCCAGACGTCGTAAATCCTTTGCCCGGCGATGACGTTCAGCGCCGTGAGCAGCCCCGTCATCATTGCATGGTCCTGATTGTTGTATTTGTGCATGCCATTGCGGCCGACGAGATGCAGCGTCGGATAGCGCATCCGGATTTCCAGGCGGATCGCCTGAAGATGGCCCGCGTAAGTTTCGTCATAGACCGGATAGGCCTTGGGCTGGCGCACCACGCAGGCGTCGAAGACGGCGGCGGGGTCCATCAGCCCGATGCGGCCGATCTCCTCCTTGGCGAGCGCGATGAGATCGGCGTCTCGCGCCGACCACAATCCGTCGCCTTCGAAACAAAAATATTCGAGTCCGAGACAGGTCGAGACGCCGTCGGGAATCATTTCGGGAGACCAGGAACGAAAGTTCTGCACGCGGCCGACCTTAACCGAAGGATCGTGGACATAGACCCAGTTGTCGGGAAGCTCCTGCTGCGGGCGGCCGATCAGCACGACGGTCAGGAAGTCGCGATATCGGAGCGCGCGCGCGTTGAAGAGGCTCAACGGCTTCGGGTCGATCGCATTCATCAGCTCGCGGATCGGCGCGGAGGAGACGAGATGACGCGCCTGGAAAACCTCCTCGACGCCGTCGGCGCGCCGCGCCGAAACAGTCCAAAGCGCGCGCGCTTCCTCATAGCGCAGTCTCTCAACCGTACGGCCCATCAGCACCCGCCCGCCTCTTGCCTCGATCTTCTTCGCCGCGGCCTCCCACATCATGCCGGGGCCGCGACGCGGGTAGCGAAAGGATTCGATGAGCGACTTCGCACCCAAACCGGCGCTCTTGCGCAGGCCGAGCGAGCGGCGCAGGCCATCGAGAATCGCCGCGCCGAGATTCAAGCCCTTGATACGCTGGGCTGCCCAGTCCGCCGAAATCTCGTCGCAGCCCATGCCCCACACTTTCTCGGTGTAGGTCTTGAAGAAGATGGCGAAGAGCCTCTCGCCGAACTCATTGCGCACCCAGTCGTGAAAGGAGCGCGGGTTTTTGACCGGGAAGGCTTTGGCGAAGGCGAAGGAGGCGACGCAGCGCGCGCTCTCCAACAATCCGAGATTGCGCAGCGCCTCCAGGGCTCTGAGCGGATAGTTGTAAACGGCGCCGCGGTAATAGATGCGCGACAGGCGCGGGCGCTCGAGAAAATCGTCCGGCAGGATCTCGTTCCAAAGATCCGTGATCTCCTTCGATTTCGAGAAGAAGCGGTGGCCACCGATGTCAAACAGGAACCTGATTACGCGCTTGCGTCAGCTTGCTCCCGAGCATAGAACAAATAGCGAACATATTGTTTTCGGGAGGGCTCGGCGATGGCGCGCAATGTTGTGCAATTCCAGAAAGGCCTCAGCGAGGCCGGTTTCGACAAATTATTTGGAAACGAGGAGCAATGCCATGCGGTGCTTGTCGGCTGGCGCTGGCCGGATGGTTTCGAATGTCCGGAGTGCGGCGGGCGCGGCCATTGTATCGTGAAGCGAGGCTTGCGGCAGTTGTTTCAGTGCAACGCCTGCCGCAAGCAGACCTCGGTGAAGGCAGGAACGATCTTCGCCTCCAGCAAGCTGCCATTGCGCATCTGGTTCAAAGCGATCTATCTCGTCACGCAATCAAAGAAGGGCATTTCCAGCATCGAACTTTCACGCCGGCTCGGCGTCACTCAAACGGCGGCCTGGGTGATGAAACACAAGCTCGCGCAGGTCATGCTCGAACGCAATGCGAGCAAGAAATTGAAAGGCAAGGTCCAGATGGACGACGCCTATATCGGCGGCGAGCGCGCCGGCCGACGGGGGCGCGGCGCTGCGGGCAAGACGCCGTTCGTCGCCGCCGTCGCCACGACAGAGGATGGCAAGCCGGATCAGATTATCTTGCGGCGGGTGAAGGCGTTCAGTAAATTCGCGATCGGCAAACTCGCCAGCACGGCGCTCGCCTCTGGCGCCGACGTCGTCTCCGATGGACTGGCCTGTTTTTCAGCAGTCGTCGAAGCTGGATGCACCCACGCCGCCATCAAGACTGGCCGCGGTTCGAAAGCCGCTAAGACTCCGGCCTTCAAATGGGTCAACACGGCGCTGGGCAACATCAAGGCCGCCTTGGTGGGAACCTATCGAGCCGTCCGCCAAAAGCATGTGCCGCGCTATCTCGCGGAGTTCGAATACCGGTTCAATCGACGATACAAGCTCGAAGACATGATCCAACGTCTTGCCCTCGTCGCGCTGAGAACCCCACCAATGCCCTACAAGCTCCTAAAATTGGCTGACGCAAGCGCGTAATCAGGAGAAGATTTGAGTGAACGAATCGTTGACGCCATTGCGCGTTGCGGGCAGGCCGTTGAGTTGAAGAGGATAAGCACGAATTGTCAGCTGACAATTTCTTGGCGCCGCAGCGATTGAAGGCGCGCATCGAGGTTCTCGCAAACCTCCGCACCGGGATTCCCATCTTCCGCGCCTTGTCGGCCAGGTTCTCGACGATGGCCGGACCAGGAAAGACGACGACCCCGATCAGGAGCGCCTCGAGCATCACGTCGTTGCGCTTGAATGGCGCCGCGGTTTTGTGGCGAGCCCAATCCGGTTTGAAGACGGCCTGAGGAACCTTGCGGTTGTCCACCCAGCAAGAAGCGATTTTCGCCGCGCCCCTCGGGCCGGCTGCTCCGTGAAGCAGGACCATGTCCGGGTGCTTCGCCCGCGCCAGCCTCTAAGGCGGACTCCAGCGCAGGAGACGCAGCGTCGGAAGAGGGCAGGGACGCGAGCCCGGTCCGTCTGCCAGGGGCGATAGCCGTACAAATAGCCGTACAAGGCGAGTTCATCGAGGAGATGCAAAGACCGCGATTGGGCTTCATGGTCCGGAGTGCGTCGAGGGAAAGGGCCGACTTCATCGTTCATGGCGTCGCTCTTTCGCTCGAGGCCGGCGTCGATCGCGGCCTGTCAGCGATATTGAGCCATGGGCGGATCGCGCCGCCCCCGAAGGGTCGAAGCAACGCGAAGTACGATCCCCGCCGCCGACTTCTTTGGTGGTGTGGGGAGGCTCCACCGCCAGCTTGCGGAGTAAGCTTGTCACGGCAGCTTGGCCGGGTGCGCATCATCAGAAGAAGCTCAAGGATGGAACACGCAGTTACAATCGGGCTCAATATCGCAAAGCACGTGTTTCAAGTTCACGGCGTCGGGGAAAACGGCTGGTCGTCATTCGAAAGCGCCTTCGGCGCGCGGAGCTGCTGCCGTTCTTCGCCAAGTTCAAATCTTGCCTGGTTAGAATAGAGCCCTGCGGTTCGCCGCATCACTGGGCGCGAGAACTCGAGCGGTTCGGACACCGTTCGCCTGATGTCGCCGACCTATGTGAAGCGCTAGATCAAGCGCGGTAAGAATGACGCCGTCGACGCCGAAGCGTGCGCGTCCGACCATGCGCTTTGTCCCGATCAAGACTGAAGAGGAGCAAGCAGTGCTGGTCATGCATCCGACGCGCGCGTTGTTCGTCCGTCAAAAGAACAATGCTGGCGAACGCTGTGCGAGCGCACGTCGCGAAATTTGGAGTAACCGCGCCCCAGGCAATAGAGCGGATTGCTACGCTCGTCGCCCAGGTCCTTGCGCCTGAAGGCAATGAGTTCGCCATCCCGCCGCTCGTTCGGTGCATTATTGTCAAAGCCTTCAATACGCAGCTCGAGGGCCTGCAAGCGGAGGTTGACTCGCTCGAAGAGAAAATCAAGGGATGGCGCCGAACGGACGACGATAGCCGCGGCCTGGCGGCGACCCCCGGGGTGGGATTGATCACCGCTTCCGCGCTCGCTTCGACGGCTCAAGACGCCGCCGCATTTGCTTCCGGACGAGCAATGGCCACGCGGCTGGGGCTCACGTGATGCGCGAGGAATGCCCGAAGCGCGAGCGCAGGGCAGGGAGAGAAGTCGGCGGGGAGCGTTGCGGACAGCGAGCCGCTTGTGGCGACATCGCTGCCCTTTCAGACCGGCGCGCAGCAATCTCGGAAAGCTTATGCCGAGGCGTTTGTCGGAGCGCTACCTTTGGCGAACTGGCTCTGGAGAGAGTAGGGCAAAGCGTCCGCCTGCGAAAAACAGTAGCTTTGCGCTCAGCGCCCCTGTTGGTCGGCTCAAGGCTCGGTCATCCCCGCAGCGGGCCGTTCTTTTGCTGAGATTGTCGAGATAAGCACGGTAGCTGAAAACGCGCCCACGCCGACGGCCCGTGATCTCCCCCGACAACACTGGGACGCTCGAGATCGGCCAGCGCTGCATTGACGCTCAGCGCAGTCAACTCCGTGCGCGCGACGAGGTCGTTTGCGGTGGCGAATGGATGCAGCTGGAGCAGATCGTGAATGCGAAGCGCGGAACCCGCCCGGTCGCTTTCCGCCGCAATGTGCTCCCGATCCCCGGCGAAGAGATCGGCGATCTGCACGACCACTTCGAAAGCCTGGTTCGCTTTTTCCGCCACGCCGTCGAGGGAGAATTCGAGCCACGCCTCGCAGCCCCTTGCAGTAGGCGACAATAATCCGCGCGATGGGTCTTCAGATAGAGGCTAAGATAGAGGAGCGGACGGCGAAGCACGCCATTGGAACAAAGGAAGAGTGTCACCAATAGCCGCCCCACGCAGCCATTGCCCTCGGGAAACGGATGATTGGTTTCGAACTGGACGTGGAGCAACCCGGCTTTGATCAGTGGCGGCAACTGCGACTGGGTTTCGTGGATGAAACGCTCGACGCTTCGAGACAAGAGTCGAACTCGCTCACGGGCGGCGGAACAAAGAGCGCGTTGCCTGGCCGGGTACCGCCGATCATATTTTGCGAGCGACGAAATTCGCCGTGGTCTTTCGTCTCTTTGCGGCCGCTCTGCAGGAGACGGGCGTGGAGTTCGCGAATGAGCCGTAGCGAAAGCGAGAACGCCTTCAGCCGCTCCAGACCGAACATTATCGCGTCGGAGTAGTGGGGGAGTAGTTCGAGACTTCTCGAATGTCGTCGATCGGCTGGCCGCACTGAGCGTCGGTCTCAAAGCGCAGGAGGTCGGCGACTGTCGCGCGTGCTCTCGATCTGCAACGAAAGCACCGCCTCCTTGCGGACGTACATATAGAGAAAGAACTACTGCCGCGGCAGCAGGACGGCGGCGCCGTCGAGCCGACCGAGCGCCCGCTCTGCGGCGCTCAGGCGATCGAGAAGGGGCAGGACGTCGATTTCCCGGCTTGACGGCAGGGGAAGGGAGGGGGAACGAAGGCGCGCACGATTTCCCCGCCGACGGGCGTTTTCGCGTGACGGCCGAGGCGGGCGCCTTTGGGGCTTGAGCCCTCCCGGCGGGAGCAGGCCCGAGTCAGTTTATTTAAGCAAATGTTGGTGTAGAACTAGAAACCTTTTGAGGTGGTTCAGGGGAGAGCTGAGAACCACGAAGCGGCCACAAATTTTGGCTACCCCCTATCTGGGCACAATGAAGACCCGCTAAAAAAGATGTCGTCCCGTCGTCAGTAGCGGGATACCCGCGGCTAAGAACCCGATTGGATGCCGACCCATGCGATTGCGCGCCCCGACGTCGAAAACCAAATTCCGCCCGAAACTGGCTCCTTTCGACGCCCTCTGGGCGATAGCGGCCCCTTTCCTCGCCCTTGCACTCCGCGATCCTTCGGTCCTTGAGCACAGCGTCACTTTCGGCGATCTCGCGCCAGCCTATCAATATGCCTTCACAACAGTGTTTTTCGCCTTCGTCTCCTTTCTGGTGTTTCGCATCAGCAACGGCATGAGCCATCTGTTTTCGGTTCACGACGTGCTCGCCATTTGCGGAGCCGTGGCGACCACTGTCGCTGCGAGCAGCCTGACACTCTTCGTGCTGACCCGCATGGACGGCGTGCCCCGCTCGACGCCGCTGATCTATGCTCTCGTGCTCGGCGCCGGCCTCGTCGTCGCCCGCACGATGGCCCGGGTCTCCCACGTGGAGGCCGACGTGAGGGAGGAGTCCGAGGAGACGCCGAGCCTCATGCCTCAGCATGTGCGGCGCGTCATGGTCATCGGCGCCGATCGCTTCGCCGCTGCAACGATCAAGCTCCTAGACTGCCAGCGCCCACGCACGACGCTCGTGGTCGCTGCGCTCGATCCGCGCATGCATTTTCACGGCCGCACGATAAGCGGCGTGAAGATCGTCGGCCGGGTCGAAGAGCTGGAAGAGATCGTCGACGAATATCAAGTCCACGGCGTTGAGATCGACGAGGTCTGGCTCTCGGACGACGCCGCCGCGCTGCCCGCCGAAGCCCTGCAGCGCCTCAGCGAGCAATGCGAAAAGCGCGGCCTGAAGTTGAAGCGCATCGCCGAGGCGTTCAATTTGGAGCCGGGTGTTCAGGAAGAGGCGCGCCCCATCGTGAGCCAGCCGACCGCCGAGATCGAATTGACCGAATATTTTGAGCTGAAACGCATTCTAGACATCATTGCCTCGGCCGGCCTGCTGATCGCCCTCGCGCCACTTTCGGTGATCACGGCCTGTCTCGTGCTTTACGACGTCGGCGCTCCCATCTTGTTCTGGCAGCAACGCATCGGCCGCAACGGGCGCAAGTTCCTGCTTTACAAGTTCCGCACCTATCACGCGCCCTTCGACCGACGCGGAAACAAGATCGCCCAGGAGGACCGCCTTTCGAGGCTGGGCCGCACCATCCGCGCCGGGCGGCTGGACGAAATTCCGCAGTTGCTCAACGTCCTCGTCGGCAACATGTCGCTCATCGGGCCGCGGCCTCTGCTGCCGATCGATCAGCCTTCCGATCCCCGCCTGCGCCTTTCCGTGCGCCCGGGGATCACGGGTTGGGCGCAGCTCAACGGCGGCACGTTCGTCACGCCGGCGGAAAAGGACGCACTCGACGTCTGGTACATCAAGCACGCCTCTCTGGCGCTCGATCTGAAGATCGCCATCAAGACGCTGCTCTTTTCTGTCACCGGCGGCGAGAAGATGAATCACGTGGCGGTGGAGGAAGCGGTTCGCTGGCGGGCGGGCCTTCACGTCGGAGCCGAGGCCCCTGCGCACGACCTTACCGATCGCAAGCTCCGGCGGCGGTTTAAAGTCGCTGATCACGATGCCCTCGGGGGGGCGGGTCCGCAGATTCTTTGACCCTCTTGAACACCTCACTTCTATAAGCAGCTGATTTCACGCTATTTACGGCGAAATTCGAGGGGGCGTGGTACCACGCTTGGGGCGACCGCGGCGTTTTTTTGGCGAGCGGGGACGGAGCCTGCGGTTTTGGCGGCGCGGTCTCCCGCGCATGGGGCGGCAAGGCGGCATGGGCTGCGCGAAACGTCGCAGTCCCCGTAGGCGCGGCGTCGGTGCGCACCAGCCAATCGGCGCCGCGGTGCTAAATGCGGACCTCTTGCAGGCGGTCGAGATCGCGCGGCAGCTCCGTCCACTCGGGCGCGATCTTCGCTTCGCGCTGAGGAGGAGCGGACCATCGACGCGCTCTGGCGAAGGATCAGAACTCTCCTCAACTATTTCCCGCCACATGGATGCGCCGCATATTTCGAGGACGCTGGATACGCTCCAGCCTAAGTCGGAAAGACTTTAGGCCCGACTTGAACAGTGATCGCGGGTCAGGCGCTTGTAAGCCATTGATATTACGTGTTTGGAGCCGGATTTTTTCGAAAATGTAGTGCCACGTTTGCCTGGTTTTTGGGCTTTTCATCGACCTACGAATTTGATTCCGTGGTGCTCTCTCCTGCGAGGGCCGCCATGTTCTTCCGCCTCAAGAAGTCCGGCGAACGCGCTTACGTGCAGATCGTCGAGAACAAGCGCATCGACGGCGCCGTGCGCCAGAGTGTCGTCGCCACGCTCGGCCGCGCCGACGAGCTCGAAGCCTCCGGCGCGCTCGCCTCGCTGCTCGCCTCGGGCGCCAAGCTCACCGACCAGGTGATGCTGATCACCGCCCTCGATCAAGACGAGGGCGGCGCGGTGTCGGCCTCGGCCAAGCGCCTCGGCGGCCCGCTGCTGTTTGGCAAAATCTGGGAGAGGCTGGGCGTCCCTGAGGTTCTCAGCGATTTGCTCGCTGACCGCGCCTTCGAGTTCTCCGTCGAGCGCGCCGTGTTCGTTTCGACGCTGCATCGCCTCTTCGTCTCGGGCTCCGATCGCGACGGCGCGTCTTGGATGCAGGACTACGACATCGCCGGCGCGGCGGGGCTCGATCTGCATCATTTCTATCGCGCCATGGCTTGGCTCGGCGAGGAGATGGAGGAGAAGGCCGATGACGCGCGCGCGCCGCGCTGCGTCAAGGATGCGATCGAGGAGAGGCTGTTCGAGAAAAGGCGCGATCTGTTCTGCGATCTCTCCGCCGTGTTCATGGACACGACCTCGCTCTCTTTTTACGGCGAGGGCGGCGAGACGCTCGGCGAGCGCGGCTACTCCAAAGACTACCGGCCAGATCTCAACCAAATGATCCTGGCCTTGATCGTCGACGGCAAGGGTCGGCCGATCTGCACGGAGATGTGGCCGGGGAACACCGCCGACGTCACGACGCTGCTGCCAGTCGTCGATCGGCTGCGCCGGCGCTTCTCGATTGGACGCGTTTGCGTCGTCGCCGACCGCGGCATGATCTCGGCGGCCACTATCGAGGGGCTGGAGGCGCGCGGGCTCGACTACATCCTCGGCGCCAGAGAGCGCTCCGACGCCATCGTGAGGAAGATGGTGCTCGAGAGCGACACCGCCGCCTTCACGCCGCTCTACATCGAGCGCGAGGCCGGCGAGACGCAGCTCTTCGTCAAGGAGGTCAAGGTCGACGGCAAGCGCTACGTCGTCTGCCGCAATGAGGCGGAGGCCGAGAAGGACCGCAAGGATCGGGAGAAGATCGTCGGCGCCCTCGATGCGCAGCTGAAGAAAGGCGACAAGGCGCTCGTCGGCAACTCCGCCTATCGGCGCTATCTGCGCAGAACGCCAGGGTCCAAGGACAAGCACGCCTTCGAGATCGACGCCGGCAAGCTTGCGGAAGAAGCGCGCTTCGACGGCGTGTTCGTGCTGCGCACGAACGCGAAAGTCACGCCGTTGCAAGCGGTGCTGCGCTATCGCGATTTGCTGCAAGTGGAGGAGCTCTTCCGTCGCACCAAGGCGATCATGCGCACGCGGCCGATCTTCCACTCCTCGGACGCCGCCATCCGCGGCCATGTGTTCTGCTCCTTCCTCGCGCTGGCGATGCAAAAGCATCTCGAGGACCTCATGCGCGAGGCGAAGATCGCGCCCGAGTGGAAGGAGCTGCTGCGCGATCTCGACCGCCTGCAGCAAATCCGCATCCAACATCGTGGCGCCGATTGGCTGGTGCGCACCGACGCCGCGCCTTCGGTGACTGCGCTGTTTCGCGCAGCCCATGTCGCCTTGCCGCCCCGTGCGCGGCAGACCGCGCCGCCAAAACCGCAGGCTCCGCCCGCTCTCGCCAAAAAACGCCGAGGTCGCCCCAAGCGTGGTGCCACGCCGCCTCAAATTTCGCCGCAAATTGCGTAATATCAGAAGCTTATAGAAATCAGGTGTTCAAGTAG
>CAWHHH010000010.1:0-82984 GCA_963829075.1 uncultured Alphaproteobacteria bacterium
CGAATTGCGCGATGATTTGCGTGTTGCCGAGCGAGCTCGAAGAGGTGAGCTCGACGAGCCCGGATATAGTGGCGAGCCTTCGCTCGAGGGGCGCGGCGACGCTCGCCGCCATCGTCTCGGGATCGGCGCCGGGTCGCGAAGCCGATATGCCGATCGTCGGGAAGTCCACGGCCGGCAGGCTCGCCACCGGAAGAAAGGCGTAGGCTACGGCTCCGAGCAGGAAAAGCCCGATCGCCAGCAGCGTCGTGCCGACGGGCCTTCTGACGAAGGGATCCGAAAAGCTCATTCCGCCGCTTCCTGGCGGAGAACTCCTCATCCTCCGAAGGCCCCGCGGCGAACGAGGTCTTCATGGCGGCCTGCGACGTCGCGCCCACGCGCAGCCCCCGGCCGGACAGGCGGCGGCGCAAGCGCTCGACGGCGAGATAGATGACCGGCGTCGTGTAAAGCGTCAGCAGTTGCGAGAGCAAGAGGCCGCCGATGATCGAGACGCCAAGAGGAACGCGCAGCTCGCTCCCGGCGCCGTGCGACAGGGCGAGCGGCAGCGCGCCGAGCAGCGCGGCGAGCGTCGTCATCATGATCGGGCGAAAGCGCAAATGACAGGAGCGCACGATCGACTCCTCGGGCGAGGCGCCTTCGCCTCGTTCAATGTCGAGCGCGAAGTCGATCATCATGATCGCGTTTTTCTTGACGATGCCCATGAGGAGGACGATGCCGATCAGCGCCACCACCGAAAGATCGAGATGGAAGACCATCAAGGCGAGCAACGCGCCGACGCCCGCCGACGGCAGGGTCGTCAGCACGGTGAATGGGTGGATGAAGCTCTCGTAAAGCACGCCGAGCACGATATAGATCGCGATGACCGCGGCGAGGATCAGATAAGGTTCGCTTCTAAGCGATTTGTCGAACTCGGCGGCGTCGCCGCTGAAGGAGCCGAGAATCGACGAAGGCAGGCCGATCTCCTCCTGCACCCTGGCGATGACGTTCAACGCATCGCCGAGCGAGGCGCGGCGACCGAGATCGAAGCTGATCGTCGAAGCCGGGAACTGTTCCTGATGCGCGACCGACAGCGGCGCATCCTCCTTGTCGATGCGCACGATGGCCGACAAGGGCGTTTGCGCGCCGCCGCCGGGCGCCGCGACATAGAGCTTATCCAAGGCCCTTGGATCGCGTTGATAATGCTCCGAGGCTTCCAGAATCACGCGATACTGGTTGGACTGCGTGTAAATGATCGAAATCTGCCGCTGACCGAACGCGTCGTTGAGCACGTCATCGACGTTCTGCATCGATATGCCCAACCGTCCCATGGTTTCCCGGTCGATGCGCACGACGTTGCGCAGGCCCCCATCCTGCGTTTCGGCCGCGACGTTGCGCAGGGCGGGCTCGTCGCGCAGCGCGTCGACGAGCTTGTCCGTCCAGCGCATCAGCTCTCCGCTGTCGGCCGTCGTGATCGTGTATTGATATTGCGATCGGCTTGCCTTCGTCGTGATCTGGATGTCTTGAACGGGCTCAATGTAGAGCGTCGCGCCTGGTATTGCTTCGGCTTCTGTCTTGAGCCGGTCGGCGATGGCGTCCGCGCTGTCTGGACGATGATCCTGATCTCGCAGCATCACCGTGAGATGTCCGACGTTGGTCGTCGGGTTCAAGGGACCGACGCCCAGCACCGAGGCGACGCCCGTGACGTCCTTGTCCTTGCGGAAGATCGCCGCGACGTCCTTTTGCATCTTTTTCATCGCGTCGAAGGAAACGTCGGGAGCCGCCTCCAGAACGACCGAGAGCACGCCCGTGTCCTGGCGCGGGAGGAAGCCCTTTGGGATGAAGACATAGAGCGCGATGGTCAGAGCGAAGGTGGCGGCAGTCAGCATCAGAATGAAAGGCTGATGCTTGAGCGACCAGTCGAGCGTCCGCTGATAGAGCCGATCGAACCATGAGGGGGGAGCTTTTTCATGCCCGCCGTCTCCATGACCCAAGGGGCGCAGCAGACGGGCGCAGAGCATCGGCGTCAAGGTCAAGGAGACGAGCGCGGAGACGACGACCGCCATGGTCAGGGTCATCGCGAACTCGCGAAACATGCGCCCGACGATGCCGGTCATGAACAGGAGCGGGATGAAGACCGCGATCAGCGACACGGTAAGCGACACGACGGTGAAGCCGATCTCGCGCGCGCCGTCCAGCGCAGCGGCGAGCGGCGTCTTGCCCTTCTCCATGTTGCGGACGATGTTCTCGATCATGACGATGGCGTCGTCGACGACAAAGCCGGTCCCGATCGTCAGGGCCATCAAGGAGAGATTGTCGAGCGAAAATCCCTTGGACCAGAGATTGGCCGACCACATCGTCGCGAAGGTCGCGATGATCGACAGCGGCAAGCTGATGCCGGCGATGATCGTCGCGCGAACGCTACGCAAGAAAAGCAGCACGACGAGCACGACGAGCACGATGGCGATGACGAGCGTGAGCTCAACGTCGGCGATCGAGGCGCGGATGGTTCCGGTTCGGTCGTTCACGATGTCGAGGGTGATCCCGCTCGGCAAGACGCTTTGCAGATGCGGCAATTCCTTCTTCAGCGCCTCGACGGCGCCGATGATGTTGGCGCCCGGCTGGCGAAAGACGTCGAGGATCACCGCGGGTTCGCCATTATACCAGCCGCCGACGCGACTGTTCTCGAGTCCTTCGACGACATTGGCCACGTCCTTCAGCATGACCGGCCGGCCCGCAACCCAATTGACGACCACGCTTTTGTATTGGTTGGCCTCGAGGATCTGATCGTTGGCGTCGAGCGTGTAGGATTGCCGCGCGCCGTCGAGCGAGCCCTTGGCGCCGGCCACATTGGCGGCGGCGATGGCTAGGCGCAGGTCGTCCATGCTCATGCGATTGGCGGCGAGCCGCGCCAGATCGGCCTGAATGCGGATCGCCGGCCGCACGCCGCCCTCGACCAGCACGCGACCGACGCCCGTGACTTCCGAGAGCTTCGGCGCGAGCTGCGTGTCGGCGAGATCGCTCATGGCGCGCAGCGTGCGCGGACTTGGAGCGTAAAACCAGCGTGACGATCGGCGTGTCGGCCGGATTGACCTTCGCGTAGACAGGCGGATAGGGCAAATTCCGCGGCAAGGTCGAGGCCGCCGCATTGATCGCCGACTGCACGTCCTGCGCCGCGGAGTCGATGTCGCGATCGAGCTCGAATTGCAGCGTGATCTGCGAGAAGCCGAAGGCGCTTTGCGACGTCATCGTCGTGAGCGACGGAATCTGCCCGAACTGGCGTTCGAGCGAGGCGGTCACGAGCGAGGCGATCGTGTCGGGATTGGCGCCGGGAAGCTGCGTCGTCACCTGAATCGTGGGAAAATCCACCTGCGGCAGGGGCGAGACGGGCAGGCTCAAATAGCCGCCGATGCCGGCGAGCAGCACGGCGAACGCCAGAAGCGTCGTTGCGACCGGTCGGCGGATGAAGGGCGCTGAAATATTCATGGCTCGATCTACTGTCGCGGCGGGCCCGCGGCTGGCGCCGGCTCGCTCCGTTTCGGACTATCGTCGGGCTTTAAGGGGGGCGGCGCAGCGGGCGCCGTCGTGTTGCGCGCGCCGTCGGGCTGAGCTTCGCTCTCCTGCTGCGCTCGATCGCCTCGACCGGGCCAGTTCCCGCCGCTGCGCCCCTCGCGATTTCGTCTGTGCTCGCCTCTGGGGGGCGCGAGCGCGCCGGAATTAGCGCCGGCGTCGTCGCGCGCCTGCTTTTCGCCCCCGCTCTCGGCGGCGGAAGGCTCGTCGGAGACCACACGCACTTTCGCGCCGTCGGAGAGCCGACCAAATCCGCTCGTGAGGACCGTGTCGCCCGCCTTCAGGCCGGAAGCCGCCACCGCAATGTTCTCGTCCTGCTGGCTGACCTTCACGTTTCTCGTGATGGCGACATCGCTGTCAGTGAGGACATAGACATAAGGACCGCTCGGGCCCGGCCGTATGGCCGTCGCCGGCACGACGACGGCGTTTTTGAGCGTGTCGACGACCATCCGGACGTTGACGAATTGACCCGGCCAAAGCCTCAGCGACTGATTCGCGAAGGTCGCCTTGATTTTCGCCGTGCCGGTCGCCTGGTCGATCTGATTGTCGATCGCCGTGAGCTCGCCGGGATGACCCGGGTCGAGCTCCGTTTGGTTGTCGGGGCCAAGCGCGGTCACTTTCTTGCTGCCGCGGGCCACTGCGTTCTGCACGGAAAGCAGCTTCTCCTGAGGAATCACGAAAACCACATAGATCGGCTTGAGCTGCGTGACGTTGAGGATTCCGATCAGATCCGCGGCGTGCAGAATATTGCCGACGTCCACGTTACGGATGCCGACGCGGCCGTCGATGGGCGACGGGATCTTGCAATAGCCGAGCGTAGTTTTGGCGCTGTCGATGAGGGCCTGGTCGGTCTTCACCAGCGCCTCGAGCTGCGCCACCAGATATTTCTGCGTCATAAATTGCTGCTGCGAGCCGTAGTTGCTCGCGGCGAGCTTGTCGTAGCGGACGAGGTCGATGCGCGCATTGGCGAGATTGGCCTCGTCCTGCGCCTTCTTGGCGACGGCCTGATCGTATTGAGCCTGATAGAGGTCCGGCTCGATCTCGGCGACGATCTCGCCCTTCTTCACGTCTTCGCCCTCGGTGACGCGGAGCGCGACGAGGCGGCCGTCGACCTGCGTGCGGATCGTCGCGGTGTTGAGCGCCTGAACGGTGCCGATTGCATCGATCGTCACGGGCACGTCCTGCGTCCGCGCCACGGCGACACGGACCGGAATCTCCTGTCCGAGGCGCTTGCCCTTTCCGCCGTCCGTCGAGGCGTCGTCGCCGTAGCGGCCGGTCCACCAATAGGCCGTTCCTGCGGCGGCAGTGAGACAGAGCGCGATCAAAATCGTCTTTCTCGAGAGCGCGATCATGGGAAGAAGCCCTTGTCGGCCTCATAGGCGGCGTTGGCGGCGGCGATCTCCCTCTCGCGCGTCGTCGGCGACCAGCCGCCGCCCAGCGCCTGATAGAGGCTGGAAGCGGCCTGGAAATGCAGCAAGCGCGTCTGCTCTAACGTGTACAAGTTCTGGAAATAAGTATTTTGGGTCGTCGACAGCGTGACGATGTCGATCGTGCCCTCGCGCAGACGCGCTTTCGCCGCGTCGAGCGCCCGCTTCGCGGCGTCCACGCCCTCCTCCTCGATCTTGAGCTCCTTGCCCGTCTCGGTGATCGCGATCATCGCGTTTTCCGTGTCCGACAACGCCGTCAGAATCTGCTTGCGGTAATTGGCGGCCAATTCGCTGAATTTGCCTTGCTGCAGCATATATTGACCTTGCAGATTGTAGCCGTCGAAGATCGGCTGCACCGCGCCCGCGACCAATTGCCAGCCGATCGCCTCGGGTTGCAGCAGATATTTGGTGACGATCGACCCGGGGCCGTAATAGGGCGCCGACAAAGTGAAGGTCGGGAAGAAGGCGGCCCGCGCCTGCAGCACCGAAAATTCCTGTGAGGCGAGCTTCGCTTCGGCTTCCGCGACGTCGGGCCGGCGCAGCAGCACCTCGCAGGGCAATCCGGGCTCGACCCTGGGGAAACGCAACGCTTTGAGCGATGCGCCCGTCGTATGGAGGCTCTCCGGCGTCTGTCCCAGCAGCACGGCGAGAAGATTGCGCTGCTGGCGCAGCGTCTGCTCGAGCACCGGAATATTGGCGCGCTGCGTGTCCACGACGGTTTCCTGCAGCGCGACGTCGAACACGGTCGCCGTCCCCACTTCGAGCCGGAACTTGATGGCGTTCAGCACCTCTGTGGCGATGCGGACGTTGTCATGCGCGATGCGCAGCAGATCCTGGGCGTTCAACACGGTGAAATAGGTGCTGAAAACCGAGCCGATCGTCGTCATCTCGACGACGTTGCGATCGAAGCGGCTCGCATTGGCGAGGAGCCGCGCGGCCTTGGAGGCGTCCTCGTTCTGGCCCCAGAAATCGATCGTATAGCTGGCGGTGAGCTCGAGACGCAATAGATTGGTGCGCACGCCGCTGAAGGCGGTCTGATCCTGGAGCGCGTTGGCGATCTGTTTTTGGCCGGCGGCCTGATAGAACTGCTGCAGCGGATTGTAGTTCGGCGCCATGCTGGTTTGCGTGCCGGCGACGCGGGTCTGCTGAAACAAACTCTGCGAGGAGAGCGACGGCCACAGCGCCGAGCTCGAAACGCGCGCTTGCGCATCGGCCTCGTGTAAGCGCGCCACCGCGGCGGCGATGTCGTTGTTGTTCTCAAGCGCCCGGTCGACGAAGACGACCAGCTCCCTCGAGCCAAATCGCGTGGAAAATTCATGCGCCGCGCCGATGGGGGGCGCGGATCGGGGCTTCGCCTCCCGGAAACGCTCGGGCGGCGGCACGCTCGGATCGGGCTTCTCCCAATCCAGATTGCAGCCGGCCAGCCCCGAGGCGCCGCAGGCGGCCAGGGCGACCAGGAGTCCCCGCGCCGCGCCTTCGAGAAACTGGCTTGAGCGAAGTTTTGGGGACCAGAAATCTTGCGCCATGCTTAACGGGCTCGGCCGGCGTGCGCGCCTTGAGTCGGTCGGGGGACGACGAAGCGCGCGCGCTTTCGCCGTCAGCCCGCGCGGCGCCTGCCGCAGCCGCCCGAGGCCTCGCTTACCAAGCCGAAAATTCATGAAAATCCGCAGCTTCCTTGGCGGTTCGGTTCGGACTTGCGGCATTTTTGAGCCCGCCGCGCCCCGCCGACGGCCCTTGCACGGTCCCCGGCGGGCGCCGCCCGGACGTCGGTCGCCCCGCATTTGTCCCGAGCCTGGCGGCCTTTACCACTCGCTTCACCCGGGACTCAACACGCCGTCTCTTTCGCAGGGGCGGGTGTCCGACCTGTGTCTCGACCGTGCGATCTATTGCCGAATTGCGTCAGTTGGAGGGCTCGGGCGGCCCCGGGGGAAGGAATCCCCCCGCCGCGCGAGGCGGCGGGGGTGATCCTGCAGTGGCTTGTTCAAAAGCCACCTTACCGTGGCTTCCCTTCCGATTTCCCGGAAAATTGAAAGCATCCAAATTGGAGATTCTCAAGAGTTTTACGTACTTCTACTTAACGCGCCGCACGGCTCCGCCGAGCGGGCCGAAATTTTCAGCAAGGAATTTGCAAATGCGAATTTTGGGTCTTGACGTCGGAATCGCCTCTATTGGATGGGCGCTCATCGAGCTGGAACAGGCCGAGGAAATCATGCGGAAGCGTGGCTCCATCATCGCCTGTGGCGTCTGGAGCTTCGATCCCCCGGAGGAGAGGACGCGCGACGGCGCCCTCTCGAAGGCGCAGAATTCGACGGGAATTGCGCGGCAGGCGGCGAAATTTGCGCCGCCGGCGCCAACGGATGCGGCTCGTCCGCGCTCTGTTTCGTCAGCACGGCCTTCTGCCGAATGATGATCGCGACGCCTTGTGCTGGCCGGGGGTCGAGCCTCGGGCGCTGCGCCAAAGGGCCTTGAGCGCCCCGCTCAGCCCAGTCGAGCTTGCGGTCGCGCTGGGCCACATCGCCCGTCGCCGGGGTTTCAAGTCCAATGCCAGGATGGCCGCTCCAGCGGGACTGGACGAGGATCGGACGGGGAACGCCGCGCCTTGGGGCCAGCGCGACGAGCTCGCGCGCGAGGCGCGCGCGATCCTGGGGACGCAGGCTTCCTTCGCCGCTGCGCCCCTCTCGCCGGCCTTCGAGCAGGAATTCATGCGCATTGCCTTTTCCCAGCGCCCTTTCGCCGAAGAGGTTTCACGGGTCGGCCCCTGTCCGCTCGAGCCGACTCAGAAAAGATCCGCCAAGCACAGCTTCTCCATAGAGCTCTTTCGTTGTCTGGCGCGACTGAACAATCTGAAGCTTTGTGAGGACGATCGGCTGCGTCGATTATCCCCTTTGGAAATCTCTCGCGTCGTTTACGAATTCGGCGAGACGGCGACGATGACCTATGCGGGTCTGCGCAGGCTGCTCGGATTGCCGAGCCATGCGCGGTTTCTGGGCATCGCGCGCGAGGAAGAGGAAAGCCTCGATTTCTTGACGCGAACGGGCGCCGCCGCCGGCGCCTTTCGTCTGCGCGAGCTCATCGTCGCGTCGCTCGGCGAGGAAGCCTGGCGGGAGCTGCGGTCGAGCCCGGAACGACTGGATGCAATCGCGGAAATCCTGACGTTTCACGCCGCGCCGCAGTCCCTCGAGGCGGCGCTCGTCGCGAAAGGCTTTGCGCCGGCGCTGATCGAAGCGCTCGTCGCGGCGGCCCGGGCGGGAAGGCTCGGCTTGTTTTCGGGCGCCGCGCATATTTCCGCCAAGGCGGCGCGACAGCTCGTCATCGGCCTCGAACGGGGATTCTCCTACGACCAGTCTTGTCTCGCCGCGGGCTACGATCCCGCCGCCACGCGGGAGCGGCGCGCTTTCGACGTCGGCGCCGCCGGCAAGGAGGCTCTGAAGCGCATCCTCTCGCAAGGGAGGATTTCGAGCGAGCTGGTCGAAAGCCCGATAGCCCGCAAGGCGCTGATCGAGGCCATCAAGCAAGTGAAGGCGGTGGCGGAGCGCCATGGGGTTCCCGATCGCATCCATGTCGAGCTCGCGCGCGAGATCGGCAAATCGGCCGAAGCGCGCCGGCAGCTCGCCTTTCAGGCGATGCGGCGGGAGGCGCAAAAGCGGCAGCTTCGAGGGGCTTTTCAGGTAATCTTCGGACGCGCGCCGCAGATCGGGGCGGCGGGAGCCGAAGAGCTTTTGCGGTTCGAGTTATGGCGCGAGCAAAACGGATGCTGCCTCTATAGCGGCGAAACGATCGACCCTTCGCAGCTTTTGGCCGGCGGCAATAGCGTCCAGGTCGATCATATCCTTCCTTGGAGCCGATTTGGCGACGACTCCCTCGCCAACAAGACGTTGTGCATGGCGCATGCCAACCAAAGCAAGGGCGACCGCACCCCCCTCGAGTGGTTCAAACGCGACAAATCTCCGCAGGCTTGGAAAGAGTTCGTGGAGAAGATCAACGCCTTGCCGGTCAAGCGGCGGAAAAAGCATAATTTTCTACTAGAGGACGCCGACGCGCTCGCTGCGAAATTTCGCGAGCGCAATCTCAACGACACCCGCTGGGCCTGCCGCTTGCTCGCCGAGGCGCTGAAATCGCTCTATCCGGGGGGGGGAGCGTCGGGCCGACGGCTCCGGCGTGAGACGGGTGTTCACACGGCCGGGGGCCTTGACCGACAGGCTGCGCCGCGCCTTCGACCTGCAAGGCCTCAAGAAGCGCGAAAGCGGCGAGCGCATCCCCGATGACCGCCATCACGCCCTCGACGCGATCCTCGTCGCGGCGACGACGGAAGCGACTCTCAATCGGGCGGCGCGCGAGATTCGGCGCGCAACGGCGCCGGGCGGCGGCGGCGCGCTCGCGAGCCTGGAGCCGCCCTGGCCGGGATTCCCCGAGGCGGCGCGGCGGGCCTACGAAGGCGTCTTCGTTGCGCGGGCGGAACGGCGCCGCGCCCGCGGCAAGGCGCATGACGCCACGCTGCGCCAGATCGCCCTTCGTGACGGCCAGCGCGTCGTCTTCGAGCGTAAGAGCGTGGAAGAGCTGACGCGCGCCGACCTCGATCGCGTCAAGGACAAGGAGCGTAATCAGGCGCTCATCGCCGCCTTGCGCGCCTGGATCGATGCGGGCAGGCCCGCAGACCAGCCGCCGCGTCTGGGTCGGGCCGACCCGATCCGCAAGGTGCGCCTCGCGATGAACGAACGGGTCGGCGTCGAGATCGATACGGGCAACAGCGCCCGTCCGGCGAGCGCGGCGCGCGGCGGACTGGTGCGCCTGGACGTGTTTCGCCATTTCAGCGCGGCGGGCCAGGGGCGTTACTATTTCGCTCCGGTCTATCGTCACGAGGTCGCGACCGCGGCGCTTCCGCCAATGCGCGTGGCGAAGGGCTGCGTGGACAAGTCGCGGTGGATTGCGATAAATGCGGGCTTCGAGTTCCTCTTCTCGCTTTACCCGATGAACCTGGTGGAAATGACGAAGCCCGACGGCGAGACAATTCTTGGCTATTTCCGCAACTTCGATCGCCATACCGGGGCTTTGGCGGTCTCGGGGGTCGCCAACTCGTCCTCCGTCCGCCGCGGCATCGGCGCGCGAAATCTGCGGCGCTTCAGGAAGCTGCAGGTCGATCGGCTGGGCAGCGTCCACGCCGTCGAGCGGGAGCCGCGGCTCTGGCGCGGCCAGCTCTGCGTCGCGGCGAGCCTCGAAGAGCTGGGAGAAAGCCGGCCGACGCCGCGCCGCCAGGAGCTCATGAGCGAGCTCGCGGGCGAGCGTCCGCTCAATCTTCGTTCTCCGCGCGCCGAAGAGAAAGCTCTGGCGCGCGATGCAGCATAAAGCGGGAGGCGGCTTGCTGCTTTCGCGTCGAGAGGCCCTTTCGATCGCGGACCGGCTGCTTGCCGGTTCGAAAACCGATGGCTGCGAGATCGTGCTGCGCGGCGGGCGGGAGCAGAATCTGCAATTCGCGAATGGCGGCGCGACGACGAACCGCACGGCGGAACGGCTCACGCTCCGGATCGCCGCCCATGCTCGGGAGCGCGTCGGCGTGGTCGAGATCGCGTCTTTCGACGAGGCCGTTGGGCTCCGCGCGCTCGCCAAAGCCGAGGAGATAGCGCGCGCGCTTCCCCAAGATCCCGACTATGCGCCGCCGCTCGGACCCCAGCGCTATGCGCGGTCCAATCTCTATTCCGAGGAGACGGCGGCGCTCGGCCTTAACGCGCTGGCGTCCTGCGCGGGCCTCGCGATCGAGGAGGCGCGGGCCCGCGAGGTTGCGGCCTTCGGGCAAATCGCGAGCGGCGCGTCCTTCATCGCGCGGGCGACCAGCGCCGGCCTCTTCTCCTATGAACGACAAAGCGCGATCGAGCTCTCGACGACCGCCCGAAATCGGACCGACTCCTGGTCGGGCTGGGCCGGCGCCAAGACGATTGCAGCCGCAGGCCTGGACGCCGCCTCGCTGGCGCACCGCGCTTGCGACAAGGCCGCCTGGCTCGACGCGCCGCGCGATCTCGAGCCGGGGGCCTGGACGGTCGTCTTCGAGCCCGAGGCGACGGCCGAGCTCGCCTATTGGCTGCTCGGCGCGCTCGACGCCCGCGCCGCCGACGAAGGACGCAGCTACTTCTCGCGAAAGGGCGGCGGCGCCCGGAAGGGCGAACGGCTGTTCGACGAGAAGCTCACCCTGCGTTCCGATCCCAAGGACCTCCTTGCGCCGCAATGCGCGATCGGTTTCGAGGGCGCGCCGCATCGCAGCCGCGCCTGGATCGAGAAGGGCAGGCTGATTTCGCTCTTTATCGACCGCGCCTACGGCAAGAAGCGCAACGCCGCGCCTGTTCCCTATGCCTCGAGCTTTCGGATGGAGGGCGGCTCGGTCCCGATCGAGGAGATGATTCGCGCCACGAAGCGCGGTCTCCTCGTCACGCGTCTTTGGTACACGAACATGCTCGATCCGCGCTCCCTGCTGCTGACCGGGCTGACCCGCGACGGCAACTTCCTCATCGAAAACGGTCGGATCGTGGCGCCGGCGCGCAATCTGAGATTCAATCAGAGCCTCGCGACGCTCTTCGCGCAAATCGAGGCGTTAGGCCCGACCGAGCCCACATGGCGCGCGCTGCGGGACGAGGGATTGAGCGCTGCGCCGCCGATGCTGGTTTCCGGCGTGACCTTCTCGTCGCGTTCGGGCGGCATTTGAGAGCGGCCGCATTTCGTAAAGATACGGTCGCAAAGACAATTGTAAGCCTCGCGCGTCGCAGCTATATAAGCGCCGCCTATGGCGCAACGGGGGATTCGCTTCAATGGCGGTCGAGCTCGAGAAAAACTACAAACCATCGGAGGAAGAGCCGTTCATGAACGAACGGCAGAGGGAATATTTCAAACGCAAGCTGCTTGCATGGAAAGATGAGATTCTTGAAGAGAGCCGGGAAACGCTCCTGGTTTTGCAGAGCGACAACGAGAACCATCCCGATTTTGCGGATCGCGCCTCTTCCGAAACCGACCGCTCCATCGAGCTGCGCTCCCGCGACCGGCAGCGCAAGCTGATCTCCAAGATCGACGCGGCGCTGCAGCGGATCGACGAAGGCGTCTACGGCTTTTGCGAGGAGACAGGCGAGCCCATCTCGCTGCGCCGCCTCGACGCGCGTCCGATCGCGACGCTGTCGATCGAGGCGCAGGAACGACACGAGCGCCGCGAGAAGGTCTATCGCGACGATTGAGGCGCCACAGGCGCCGTCCCAAATCCTCATCCTAAGGAGCGCCCGCAGGGCGTGTCTCGAAGGATGCGGGCTCCTCAGGACGAGGACGCGGAAAAAACGCGTTCGCCCGATCGCGGTGGTTGAGGCCGCACATCGGGTATCCCGGTTTAGACAGATATAAGACGCAAGCCGCGCATGGCGGCGCGGCTCATCATTGATTGCTTGATGGCGATTATGCGCGGGCTCGATTTGAACTCAAGGACGGCTTTTTTGGGCCGCCGCCGTAGGCGGTCGCGAAGCGATCCTTGACTTCAAATCGAGCCCGCGCGACGCTCCGCCATGCAATTCAATGACAAATCTGCTCTCTTGAGCCGTTTCCTAAATTCTGAAGCCGCGCATCGGCTTGTCATCGGGAGACCGATTTGTTAGACGGCTCCCCTCTAGCGCTCGACGAGAGCGCCGGGAGCGGTCGTGGCGGAATTGGTAGACGCGCTAGCTTGAGGTGCTAGTTGGGCAACCAGTGGAGGTTCGAGTCCTCTCGACCGCACCAGCCTCGTTCGGCAACCCGCCGGAGGCCTTTTCAAGCGGAAAGCTCGCGCGCCAAGCCGCGCATGAAATCGACGCAGGCCGCAAGCTGCGCGATCTCGATATATTCGTCCGGCTGATGCGCTTCGTCAATTCGGCCGGGGCCGCAGATGACGGTTGGAGTCCCGCCGCGCTGGAATCTTCCCGCCTCCGACGCATAGGGCACGGCGACCGTGCGATTGGCCTTGGCGAGCCGCAGCGCCAAAACCTCCGCCGCCGACCCCGGCTGCGGTGCGAGGCCCGGCACCTCGGCCTCCGTCGTCGTCTCGATCCCCGTCCCAGGGAAGCCGGCAAAAAGCGGCTCCAAAGTTCGCGCAAAGGCCGCGAGCCTCTCTTGCGCCCAATGCGTCGGCGCCTGCGGCAGCCCGCGGAACTCCCAATGGAAGGCGCAGTCGCGCGCGACGATGTTGCGCGCCGTGCCCCCTGAGATCACCCCGACATGGACGCTCGAATAGGGCGGATCGAAGCGGCCGGATGGATCCCCTTCCTCGCGCAGCTCGGCGCCGATTCGCTCCAGCTCGCAGACCAGCCGGCAGGCGATGTGCACCGCGCTGACGCCCTTGTGCAGGTTGGCGGAATGAATCTCGAAGCCGCGCACGCGCGTCGTGAACGTCGTCACGCTCTTGTGGGCGTCCGCCACCTGCATCGACGTCGGCTCGCCGACGATCACGGCCCCCGGCCGCGGCAGATCGTGGCCGAAGCGCCGGATCGCGTCGATCGGGCCGACGCAGGTCGTCTCCTCGTCGTAGCTCAAGAGAATGTGGATCGGCCGCTTCAGCGCCGCCGCCTTGAATTCGGGGATCATCGCCAGACAGACGGCGTCGAAGCCCTTCATGTCGACCGCGCCGCGTCCGATGAGCCGCTCGCTCTCACGACGCAGCTTGAAGGGATCGCCGCTCCAGGCCTGGCCCGCGACAGGCACGACGTCGGTGTGGCCTGAAAGCAGCACCCCGCCCTCGACATTAGGACCGATCGTCGTAAAGAGCGCGGCCTTGTCGCCCGCCTCGTTGGGGATGCGCAGGAAGGGGACGCCCTGCTCGCGCAGATAGGACTCGACGTCGGCGATGAGGTCGAGATTGCTCTTGGCGCTTTCCGTGTCGAACGCGACGAGCCTTTCGGTCATCGCGAGGGCCGCTTCGAGGCGCAACATTTAGGGACTAGTTCAGCGTCGGCTTCGACAGCGGACTGTCGAGCGAGAAGGCCGGCACCTCGACGTCGAAGCTCGAACCCGCGTCATCCACCATGCGATAGCTGCCCTTCATCAGGCCCGACGGCGTCGTGAGCGGGCAGAAAGAATGATAGCGATAAGTCTCGCCCGGCTCCAGCACCGGCTGCTCGCCGATGACGCCCGGCCCGCGGACCTCTTCCTTGCGGCCGAAGGCGTCGATGATGATCCAATGGCGCGTGAGCAACTGGACCCGACGTCGCCCCAAATTGGCGATCTCGATCGTATAGCTCCAGAAGTAGCGATCTTGCGCCGGATCCGAGCGGTCCATCAGGAAGTCGGGAATTGCGGTGACCTGAATATCATGGGTGACGGCGACATACATGGCGGGAGAAGCCGGGTTCTGCTGCGTCGAGAAGGCGAAGGGCGAGGCCGACGTTTTGCTGGCCAAGCTCGCGTCTGCTAACATCTAGCGCGCGGGGGCTGAAAGTGAAGACTGTCTCTTATTCGGCGGGGAAAGCTTTTTGGGAGCGGCAGTTATCGCGCCGCCGTCGCGGCGGGCGGCGCCTTTTCAGGCCCCGCCCGTTCCCGCTTATTCCTCGGCTGCGCTTAAAGTCTTCCGCCTCTCAGGAGGCCTCCGACCAGCGAGACGACGAATAACACGACCGCCACCCACACCAGGATTCTCGCTCCCTCGACCGCCGTTCCCGCAGCCCCGCCGAAGCCGAACACGGCCGCGACGATCGCGACGATCAGAAACACGACGGCCCAATACAAGAGATTGCCCATGGCCCACTCCGTTCGCTCCTGATGAGCGAATTTTCGCAAAAGGTTGACGGAACTTCTGCGATCAATGGACGCTCCCGTTCAGGGCGCGTCCCCTTTGAGCGCTCTTAGTCCCTGCAAAGAGGTGGAGGACAAGGCGGGCGCGGACCAGATCGGTTTGATCCGTACGTGTCCTGCTCTTTTGAGCTCCTCGTCGCGGCGCGGCGAGGCCCTCGCCTCGCGAGGGCGGCAGCGGCGCGCTCTACACCTTCTTGATCGAGCAGGTTCTTCTCCAAAAACCGCTCTGCGCTTTTCGGGAACGCGCTCTAGGACGCCAGTCTGATGCGCGCCTGCGCCACGGCAATGCGCAAGGCCTTGCCGGGAGCCCGCCAGCGCCAGCCGATCGGCGCCGGATCCTCGAGCCGTTCCGAGAAGACAAAAAGCGCGACGACGGCCATCGCCCCGAGGTGAGCGCTCCCGACAAAGAGCAGGAGCGCCATGAGCGCCCAGCAGGCGCCGACGCAGGCCGCGCCGTGCGTCAGGCCGAAATTCAAGGCGTCCCGATCCGCCGCGGCGCCGAAGGCCGCGAGCTGGGGCCGCCGGCAGCAGCGGTTGAGCGCCCATTGCTTGGCCGGCGAAACCTGCCATAGCGCCGCTGCGGCGGCCGCGAGAGCAAAGCCCAGCGACGGCGCGAGCGGCTGTCCCCCCGCCGCCCCGGCGAGCGTCAGCAGTCCCGCGCCCGCTGCCGTCCACGCGCTGAGATAAGCAGAGAGAAAGAGCGCGGTGGCACGGGCGCGGCGACCAGCGAAGGTACGGTCGCGCAGATGTTGGAGCGGCGGGGCGACGAGCGGCGCCATCATCGCCACGATCATCAGCGCCCAATCCCAAACGATTTTCGCCGCGGAACCGCCCCCAAGGGCGAGGCCCGGAGCGCCCGAGGCTCCAACCGAACAGAAGCCGCTCCTTGAGAGCCCGCTTGCGTCCGCCGCGAGAAGCGACCACGCCAGGAGGCAGGCCGACCCCAGCACGATCCGCCAGATCTCGAGGCGCCAAATCTCGAAGCGCCAAGTCTCGAGGCTTCGGCGCATCTTGGCGCCCATCCCCTTGCCTCCCTCAAGACCCTTGCCGATACACGCTGACGCGGCCGATGCTGATCTGCGCGGTCTCCGGCACCGGCTTTAGCGGCACGAGCCTCACCTGAAGCTTTGCCAGATTGAACGCGCCGGCGAGGTGCAGGGCGTCGATGACGTGGGTGATGTCCAGCACGAAGGTCAGCCCGTCGCCCCCTTGGCCGCCGCTCGCAACCGTGGCCTTGCGCACGCCGAAAAGCGCGACGCTGCCCGCGAGCACATCGGGATGCTTGCCGGGGTTCTCGTCGTCGGGCAGATTGACGTAAATGTTGAACGCGGCGGCGTCATAGAGACCGCGCACGTTCTCGAGGTTCAAGAAGACGCGGTCGGGCGGCGTCGGCGCCACGCCCGCAATCGAATTCGAGCTTCTGCGCCACCTTGCGCTGCACCGAGGGGTCGAGCGCAAGCGAGGTTTTCACCTCTGCGCCGACGACGCGCAGGCTCCCCTGGTTCGCGCCGAGCAGCTCGGCGTTCTTGCGCTCGGGCATGGCGATCCTCGCAAATCCTTCGGCATTCGTCCAACTCATCCCCAGCCGCTGCATTCGCAGCGCGACCTGCGCCGCCGCGGCCGGCGACGACAGGTCATCGTAACTGTAACCGAGCGTCGCCAGATTGCTCATCTCGCCGGGCGTATAGGTCCAGCTCTTTCCCCCCGGCATCGGCAGCACAAAGGCTCGGCTCCCGACCGCCGTGGGACCCTGAACCCAGTTCGCATCGCTCGGATCGGCGTGGCTCGAAGCGTTTTCGCGCCAGACCTCCCATAGCCGGTCGATGTTGGAGTGATGCAGCCAGAAGATCGGATCGAGACCCGCCGTGTCGGGATCCGACATCAGCCCCGGCAGATTGGATTGCGGGTCGCCGCCGCCGACGAGCCCGTGGACCAGATCGTGCGGCTGCGTCTCGAGCGCGCCATGGACCTGGCCGCCATGACTGAATCCCGTGTCGACGCCGCCGAAGCCGGGATCGCCGCCGTTCGCGGCGCCGGTGAAAACGGGGTCGCCGAGCGCGTTCAGGTTCACCTGGTCGACCTCGACGAAGACGTTCCCATCGTTGTTTGGACCGTAACGCTCGGCGACGAAGAGCGGATTGTCGCCGGTCCCGTCCGGCCAGTCTCGGGACGCGAAAGCCGGCGGCAGCTGGCTTTCGTTCGTCTTGAAATAATTCCAGTAGGGAAGCGCCCAGTCGGCGGGCCCGCCGAGCTTCGTCACGGCGTCGCGCACCACCAATTCGAACGCGATCAAATAGCCGCGGTGCCAGGGAAGGAAATACCAGCTCCCGTGCTGGCACTGGTTCCAGTAAGTCTGGATATCGGCGTCGCTCGGCATTTGGTCCGCAGAGCTCAAATACCCGAGCTGTCCCCAAAGCTGCTGGTCGATTCCGTGGATGGCGCCGTAAAATCGCCATCCGGTCGGCTCGCTGAGCGGTCGCGTCTTCATTGCCTTGACGCCGCGCGCATACCAGAGGATCGAATCGGCCCAGTCGCCGCCGAGCTCCCAAACATTCTTGCGAAGAAACGCCATAACGACCTTCCCTTCTGACGCAGCCGCGCAGCGCGAGGCCCCGCCGCGACGAAGGCAGAGTCTTCTTGGCAAATGAACTGAGAAGCGCCCCGGTCGCAGGGTATTCTACAAACGCCCTGCGCGCGGAATGGTTCCGACGCGCGGGCGCGCGGCCGGCCGGCTCCGAACGTGCGGACGGCCGCTCAAAGCGAATGAGCGAGACGCTGCTCGCGCCTCACGCTCCCTTTTTCATCGCTACGATATTGTCGCTAAGACCACTCTTCGCCGGACGTCCGTCGATCAAAAGCCCGTTCGCGTCGGCGGAGACCGTCACGCGCGCGCCGTCCTTGATCTCGCCGGCGAGCAGGCGCTCGGCGAGCGCGTCTTGCAGCTCCTTCTGAATCACACGCTTCAACGGCCTTGCGCCATAGGCCGGATCGTAGCCCTTCTGCGCGAGCCAGTCGCGCGCCTTGGCGTCGGGCTCGAGCGTGATCTTGCGATCCTCCAGAAGCCTCGCGAGCCTTGCGAACTGGATATCGACGATCGCGCCCATGTCCTCGCGGCGCAGCCTTTGGAACAGGATGATCTCGTCGATCCGGTTGAGAAACTCGGGGCGGAAATGGGCGCGCACGACCTGCATGATCTCGTCGTGGACGGCGGACGAGTCTTCCCCCTCCTTCTGCATGACGAGGAACTCGGCGCCCAAATTCGAGGTCATCACGATCAGCGTGTTCTTGAAGTCGACCGTGCGCCCCTGGCCGTCGGTGAGGCGGCCGTCGTCGAGCACCTGCAGCAGCACGTTGAAGACGTCCGGATGCGCCTTCTCGATCTCGTCGAAGAGCACGACCTGATAAGGGCGCCGGCGCACGGCCTCGGTCAGCGCGCCGCCTTCCTCATAGCCGACATAGCCCGGAGGCGCGCCGATGAGGCGGGCGACCGAGTGCTTCTCCATATATTCCGACATGTCGAGACGCACCATCGCGGTCTCGTCGTCGAAGAGGAAATTGGCGAGCGCCTTGGTGAGCTCCGTCTTGCCGACGCCCGTGGGACCCAAGAACATGAAGGAGCCCATCGGGCGGTTGGGATCCTGCAATCCGGCGCGGGCGCGACGCACCGCGGTCGAGACGGCGCTCACGGCCTCCCTCTGGCCCACGACGCGTTTGGCGAGCTCCATTTCCATATGCAGGAGCTTCTCGCGCTCGCCTTCGAGCATCTTGTCGACCGGCACGCCGGTCCAGCGCGAGACGACCTGTGCGATGTGGTCGCTCGTGACCGCCTCGTCGACGAGCGCGTCGCTCTTCCCCTCGCTCTCCGCAAGCTTGCGCTCGAGATCGGGGATCACGCCATAGGTGAGCTCGCCCGCGCGGCGGAAGTCGCCGCGTCGCTGCGCCTGCGCCAATTCGTTGCGCGCGCTTTCGAGCTGCTCCTTCCACTTCTGCGCCTGCCCGAGCTTGTCCTTCTCGGCGCGCCAGCGGCTCGTCAGCGCGGCCGATTTTTCCTCCAGGCCCGACAGCTCCTTCTCCAATCGCGCGAGGCGGTCCTTGGAGGCGGCGTCGCTCTCCTTCCTCAAAGCCTCCTGCTCGATCTTGAGCTGCACGATGCGGCGATCGAGCTCGTCGAGCTCCTCGGGCTTCGAGTCGATCTGCATGCGCAGGCGCGAGCTCGCTTCATCCATGAGATCGATCGCCTTGTCGGGCAGGAAGCGGTCGGAGATGTAGCGGTTGGAGAGCGTCGCGGCGGCGACGAGCGCCGCGTCGGAAATGCGCACGCCGTGATGTAGCTCATACTTCTCCTTCAGGCCGCGCAGGATCGAGATCGTGTCCTCGACCGTCGGCTCGCCGACGAAGACGGGCTGGAAGCGCCGTGCCAAGGCCGCGTCCTTCTCGACGTGCTTGCGATATTCGTCGAGCGTCGTCGCGCCGACGCAATGCAATTCGCCGCGCGCGAGCGCCGGCTTTAACAGATTCGAGGCGTCCATCGAGCCCTCGGCCTTGCCAGCGCCGACGAGTGTGTGCATCTCGTCGATGAACAAGATCACCTGGCCTTCGGCGGCGGTGACCTCGTTCAGCACGGCCTTGAGGCGCTCCTCGAATTCGCCGCGATATTTCGCGCCGGCGATCAGCGCGCCCATGTCGAGCGCGAGCAGCTTCTTGTCCTGAAGCGATTCCGGCACGTCGCCGTTGACGATGCGCAAGGCGAGGCCTTCGACGATCGCGGTCTTGCCGACGCCGGGCTCGCCGATCAGCACGGGATTGTTCTTGGTGCGGCGCGAGAGCACCTGAATCGTGCGGCGAATCTCCTCGTCGCGTCCAATGACCGGATCGAGCTTGCCTTCGCGCGCCGCTTCCGTCAGATCGCGCGCATATTTCTTCAGCGCGTCATACTGATTCTCGGCCGAGGCGCTGTCGGCCGTGCGGCCCTTGCGCAAAGCCTCGATAGCGGCGTTGAGAGTCTGCGGGGTGACGCCGGCCTCCGCGAGGATGCGGGCGGCGTCGGCTCCCTTCTCGAGGGCGAGCGCCAAGAGCAGCCGCTCGACCGTGACATAGGAGTCGCCGGCCTTTTGCGCTATCTTCTCGGCGTTGTCGAAGAGCCTCGCGGTCGCGGGCGCCATATAGAGCTGGCCCGCGCCGGAGCCCTGCACCTTGGGGAGCTTGGCGAGCGCGGCTTCCGTCTTGGCCAGCGCCTCGCGCGAGCGCCCGCCCGCGCGGTCGATAAGGCCGGCGGCGAGCCCCTCGCTGTCGTCGAGCAGAACCTTCAGCACATGCTCGGGCGTGAACTGCTGATGGCCTTCGCGCGTGGCGAGAGATTGCGCCGACTGCACAAAGCCGCGAACCCGATCGGTATATTTGTCGATATTCATATGTTCCCCTGGAAGAGAGCAGAGCCTCAGGCGCGATATGGGAGCGGTTTCGTCATTTCAAAGGGGGCGGGGCGAAGCGTCGCGCCGGGGAAGCCGCGACGGGCGAGCAACGCGAGGCCGGGGATCGGGCGCATGACGGAAGTAGGTAGAATCGTCGCTGGCCGCGGGCGCGGCAAGGGCGCCCCGCTCGGGCCGGTCCTCGTCGTGACGGGCCTTGCGCGCGAGGCGGCCGCGCTCGGCGGCGACGTCGTTCCGCTGATCAGCGGCGCCGACGCGGATGCGCTGCGGCGTGCGCTCGCGGACGAGGCCAAGACGCCTTTTTCCGCCGTTGTGAGCTTCGGCCTCGCCGGCGGGCTCGATCCCTCTCTGTCTCCCGGGACGATGATCGTCGCGAGCGGCGTCGTTGCCGGGACCGAGCGGTTCGAGTGCCCGCCGGCTCTGGTCCAGGTGCTGGTCGAGGGTTTTGCCGGCGCGGGTGTAACGACGCGCCACGGCCTCGTCGCGGGCGTCGAGGCGCCGGTCATGATGGCCGCGGCCAAGACGCAGCTTTTCCGGGAGACCGGCGCGCTCGCCGTCGACATGGAGTCGCATCTGGCTGCGGCTTTCGCCAGACAGCGGGGCCTGCCTTTCGCGGTCGCGCGCGTCATCAGCGATCCGGCCCGCCGAGCGCTGCCGCCGCTCGCCGCCAAAGCGGTGCGGCCCGACGGCTCGGTCGATGTGGGCCTGGTTCTCGGCGAGATCGCCCGCGAGCCGCGCCAGCTAGCGGGCCTCATCGCGGCGGGGCTCGAACTCGGGGCCGGCTTTCGGAACGCTGCGCCGCTGCGGACCGCTGCTCGCCCCTCTGCTGCGCCTCGCGCTCTTGTAGTGGTTTAAATCCGACCCTTGGCGCCCTTTCTCGCGCCCTAAGCGGGGCCGCTGCTGGAGTCAGGAATGCGCCAACAGCAGACGTTCCACCCACCGAGCGGACCACTGTCCGCCCGCATATACCTCAAATGGCGCTCTGATACGGAATCCGGCTGATTGACTCGGCGGGGGAATTCCCGGCGAGAATCGAAGCAGTTAGGCTGCGTCGTCATGAATCGCTGGAGACGGGTCATGGCGACGATAGCTGCGCATTTGAGCGTCGAGGCGTTGCGTGAACGGTATGTTTCGAGTTTGAATGCGCGCGAGGCGCGGCATTTCCATACGATCTGGCTTCTCGCCAAGGGCCACACGCTTGGCGAAGTCGCCGAGATGACCTCCTTTGGCCAGCGCTGGATCGAACAGCTTGCGGCGCGCTACAACGCCGAAGGCCCCGAGTCTCTGGGTGACCTGCGCCGGCGCAACGGCTCGTCGGCGACGGTTTTGAAACCCGAGTTGCTCGACAAGCTTCGGCTTCGGTTGAAGCAGCCGCCGGACGATGGCGGCTTGTGGACGAGCGCGAAGGTCGCGGCTTTCCTTGCGCGCGAGTTGGGGTTGGAGAAGGTCGCGGTCCAGCGCGGCTGGGAGGCGTTGAAAGCCTGCGGAATGTCGATCCAGCTTCCGCGCCCCAGAAATCCGAAGTCCGCCTCGCCCGAAGAGGCGGCGGCGTTCAAAAAAACCTCGAAGACGCCGTCGCGGAGGAAGCCGCGAAACATCCCGAGCGCCCGGTCGAGGTCTTCGCCAGCGACGAGCACCGGCTCGGCTTGAAGCCCGTGACGCGTCGCGTCTGGGCGCCGATCGGCGAGCGGCCGACGGCGCATGGCCATCACCGCTTCGACTGGCTCTACGTGACCGCCTTCGTCTCGCCGACGAGCGGCGAGACCTTCTGGTATGTGCACGACGGCGTCTCGAAACCGTTCTTCGCCGCGCTGCTCGAAACCTTCGCGCGCGAAGCCAAGGCCGACGTCGAGCGCACGATCGTGCTCGTCATCGACAACGCCGGCTGGCATGGCGAGGCGGGACTGAGCGTGCCCGATGGCGTGCGACTGGTCTTTCTGCCGCCCTACACGCCAGAGCTACAACCGGCGGAGACCCTATGGGCGCTCGTCGACGAGCCCATCGTCAACAAGCACGTCGGGACGATCGACGAACTCGACGCAATCATCGGCGAAAGATGCGCCACGCTCGCGAACGAACGTGAGATCATCAAAAGCCGAGCCCGCTTTCATTGGTGGCCAAAAATCGCCTCGCCGAAGTGATCAGCCGGAAACCGTATGATAGCCCCTCAACACCGCCCTTCTCGGCTTCGAGGCGGTAAAGCGCCTCCTTGGCGCCGACGGTTTCACGCGACAAGACGAGCATCGCGGTCGGGCGCCTAAATAGATTTCAGATCAGCAGGGTTGATCGGCAGCCGGCGCAATCTTTTGCCCGTCGCGGCGAAGATCGCATTCACGACGGCCGGCGCAATAGCCGAGGTCCCCGGCTCTCCGATGCCGCCGGATTCCGCGTCGCTGTCGATTATGTAGACTTCGATGGTCGGCGCCTCATCGATGCGCAGCATTTGATAGGTGTCGAAATTGCTCTGTAGAACGCGACCCTTCGCGAGGGTGATTTCGCCATAGAGCGCTGCGGTGATACCGAATATGATTCCGCCCTCGATCTGCGCCTTGATGGTGTCGGGGTTGACTGTTCGGCCGCAGTCCACCGCGCAGACGACACGCTGGACGCGCACCTGTCCGTCCTTGGCGACACCGACCTCGGCGATCTCGGCAATGTAGGTTCCAAAGCCGAACATCACGGAAACGCCGCGACCCACCCCGCCGGGCAAGGCTTTGGACCAGCCCGCTTTTTCGGCTGCAAGTTCGAGCGCAGCCCTCATGCGCGAATTTGTTTCGAGCAACGCGCGCCGATACGCGACTGGATCCTTCTTCGCTGCCGCGGCCAGTTCGTCGATGAAGCCTTCTACCATGAAGGCGTTGTGCGTCATCCCGACGCCACGCCACCAACCCGTCGTGAGGCCCGGCGGCGGCTCCTGGCGAACATATTCCACGAGAACATTCGGAAATGCGTATGGGCCGGCGGCGCCTTCGACAGCGTCCGAATCGAGGCCGTTCACAAACGCCGGCGGCGCCCAGCGCGCTTCAATTGAGGAGCCGACAACGCGATGGCTCCAAGCAATCGGCAAACCCTTTTCGTCCAGGCCGGCGGCGAGGCGGTCATAGTAATAGGGGCGATAGACGTCGTGCTGGATGTCCTCTTCACGGCTCCAAACCACCTTTACGGGGAAGTCGACTTGTCGGGCGATCTGTACAGCCTGGGTGATGCTGTCGACATCGAGCCGACGGCCGAACCCGCCACCTAGCAGGTGATTGTGAACCTGAACCTTCTCCAACGGCAGACCGGTGACGGCGGCTGCGGCGGCTCGAGCGCGGGTTGCCACCTGCGTGCCGACCCAGACGTCGCAGCCGTCGTTACGGACGTGCGCCGTGCAGTTCATCGGCTCCATGGTGGCGTGCGCCAGAAACGGCAATTGGTACGTGGCTTCGACGGTTTTCACAGCGCCGGCCATCGCTTTTGCGATGTCGCCCTCTTGCTTAGCGACCACAGCGGGTCCGTTCGCGGCATCTTCAAGTTGTTTGACGATGTCCGCGGTCGAGACATCGGCGTTTTTGCCGCCGTCCCAAACGATGTCGAGCGCTGCCAAGCCTTTCTTGGCGGCCCACATATGATCCGCGATGACAGCGACGGCGTCTTCGAGGCGAATGACCCGGCGCACGCCCCTGACTGCTTTCGCTTTACTGTCGTCGACGCGCGCCAATTTGCCGCCAATCACCGGGCAAGCCGCCACAGCGGCGATCTTCATGCCCGGGACTTTGACGTCGATGCCAAACACCGCTTTACCGTTCACTTTGTCCGGCGCGTCGAGGCGTTTGGCGGTCGTACCGATCAGCTTGAAGTCTTTTGGGTCTTTCAGCGCGACCTTGTCCGGCGTCGGCAACGATGCGGCCTTGTCGGCCAAGGCCCCATACGCGAGCCTGCGGCCCGTCGGGACATGGATAACCTCGCCCTTCTCGGCGCGGCATGAACTCGCGTTCACTTGCCAGCTTGCAGCCGCCGCCGACACCAGCATGCTGCGCGCCGTGGCGCCCGCCATGCGGAGCGGCTCCCAGAAGGCTCGCACTGAGGTCGAACCGCCGGTCACCTGGAAGCCGAGGACACTGTTGCCGAAAAGTCGATCGTCAGGGGGGGCGTGCTCGATGCGGACCTGTTTCAACTCCACTTCCAGTTCCTCGGCGATGAGCATGGGCATCGACGTATAGGTGCCCTGGCCCATCTCGACCTGGGGAATGATCAGCGTCACCTGCCCGCTGCGATCGATGCGGATAAAAGCGTCAGGAGCAAAGGCGTCCGCGTCGGCGGACTCCGCGTCGCCGATCGCCTTCGGCATGGTCAGGCTTACCAGCATACCTCCGCCGGCGGCGGCGCTCGCTTTCAGGAATGCTCTGCGAGAAACGCCGTTCTCGGGCGACGACCCGGCGGAACCGGCGGCAAAAGAGGCAAATCTATCGAGAGGCATGTTCAGCCTTGCTATTTGTCGTCGCCGGATTTCGCAGCCTGCTTGATCGCTTCGCGGATGCGAACATAAGTGCCACAGCGGCAAATATTGCCCGACATCGCGTCGTTGATCTCGCTGTCGGTAGGATGCGGATTGCTTGCAAGTAGGGCTGATGCGGACATGATCTGACCGGATTGGCAATAGCCGCACTGGACGACTTCGAGATCGAGCCAGGCCCTCTGAATCCGTTTGCCCGCTGGTGTATCGCCAATGGCCTCAACCGTAGTTATGGCCGATTCGCCCACGTCTTCGATCGCTGTCGCGCAGGAGCGGATCGGACTGCCGTCCAGATGCACCGTGCACGCCCCACAAAGGGCCATGCCGCAGCCGAATTTGGAGCCGGTCAAGCCCAGGACGTCGCGAAGCATCCACAACAGTGGAGTGTCGCCATCGACGTCGACGGTGCGATCGACGCCATTAACTCTGATTTTATAGGCCATGGGCGTCTCCGTCTCGCGGCATAGACTAGCATCGCTCGAGATCAAATGGCCCGTCGATCCATGGCCCCGCTCTCTCGGGTGACCAAGCTTTTCACGACGCTAATTGAAACGCCAAAGGTCGTTGATTAGTTCCTTTCATGGCGAAAGAGGGCCTGGCGGGCAGCTTTGGGTCAACAGCAGTCGAACGGTCGGCGCAAGCCTAAACGCCGTGTCGCGGGTTCCAAGTGTTAGAGTTTAACCACTAGCGGGGACGACGGAGGCTGCTCCCAACCCATCGGAGCAGCGCGCTGGAACTCAATCTCAACGCTTCGTGCGCGCCGCCGACATTGGGGAACAGGGGGCCGCCGCGGAGCGCCCTCCTAGAGCTCAGCGCGAAAAAATTACGCATTTTGCGGTTGAACGAACCGGCGAAGCACTAGTTGAAGACGTGCGCGGCGTCGGCCCCCAAGACAAGAGGGTCCGCAGAGTGCTCGAAACGTCAGAATGTCGGGACGATTTCGCGATTTCGGGGAGGAGAGAATGATCGTTATGAAGCCTTTCAAGCTCTTTCTGGCGCTGTGCGCCGGCGCGGGGGTGATCGCCGCGGGGAGCGCCTTCGCAAAAACACCCGTGACGAGCCCGGCGACGGTTTTTTCTGGCCCGGGCTCCTCGTATCCCGTCGTCTCTCAAATCCCGGCGGGCGCGCATGTGGACGTCATGAATTGCTACGGCGGCTGGAACCAGGGCTGGTGCCAAGTGCACTACGGCAAGGTCAAGGGCTTCGTGAGGGGCGTCACGCTGGCCCCGGCGGGCCACGGCAATGTGGCCATCGCGCCCGTGGTCGCGAGATACGCCATCCACATTCATAAGGGCCCGGGACGAAACTGGCCGGTCGCCGGGATCGTCTCCCAGGGCAAGACCGTCAACAAGGGAAGTTGCGTTTCGAGCTGGCGCGGGCACTGGTGCCGGGCGAGCTCCGGCGGCGTCTCGGGCTGGGCGCCTGAGTGGGAGCTGAAGCGCGCGGGCGCGATCTTCGAGTAAGGCGCTCGGCCCGCTTCCTGGCTGACTTTGGGGCGGCCGCCGGCGGCGGCCGCCGGCGGCGAGACTCAGGCCGCCGTGGGGGGGCGCTTGGCCCGTTGCGCGGCCTCGTGCTCGCGGAGCTGCGTCAGCGTCGCGACATTGGCGTCGAACACATATTCGGCCGGGCGCTGCCCATCGAGCGGAATGTCCGGCGCCGTCGGTCCTTCGGTTTTGACCCCAAAGAGCGCGATCTGAGCCGCGCGCCAGGGGCGCTTCACCGTGTCGGCGACCGCCGTCGCCTCGAAGCCGGAATGGACCATGCAGTCGGCGCATTTCTCGTAATTGCCGACGCCGTAGGAATCCCAGTCGGTCTCTTCCATCAGCGCCTTGTAGCTCGGCGCGTAGGACTCGCCCAAAAGATAGCAGGGGCGCTGCCAGCCGAAGACCGTGCGCAGCGGCATGCCCCAGGGCGTGCAGTGGTAGCTCACGTTGCCGGCGAGGAAGTCGATGAAGAGGCCGGACTGCTGCAAGGCCCAGCTCCTGCCGCCGCGGCCGCGCTTCAGGATCGCGCGGAAGAGTTCCTTGGTGCGGGCGCGGTTCAGGAAGTGGGTCTGATCCGGCGCGCGCTCATAGGCGTAGCCGGGCGAGACCGTCATTCCGTCAACGCCGAGCTTCGTCATTTCGTCGAGGAAGGCCGCGGCGCGGACGGGATCGGTGTTCGAGAAGAAGGTGCTGTTCGTCGTGACGCGGAAGCCTTTGGACTTCGCGAGCTTGATCGCCTCGACGGCGCGCTCGTAGACGCCCTCTTGGCAGACGGCGGCGTCATGCATTTCCTGGTCTCCGTCGAGATGGATCGACCAGGTGAAATAGGGGCTCGGCTTGAACTGGTCGATGCGCTTGGCGAGCAGCAACGCATTGGTGCAGACGATCGCGAATTTCTTTTTCGCGACGACGCCCTCGACGATCTGGGCCAGGTCCTTGTGCAGCAGCGGCTCGCCGCCCGCGAGCACCACGACCGGCGCGCCGCATTCGTCGACGGAGGCCAGCGCGTCCTCGACGCTCAGCCTGCGGTTCAGGATCTCGTCGGGATAGTCGATCTTGCCGCAGCCGGCGCAGGCGAGGTTGCAGCGAAAGAGCGGCTCCATCATCAAGACGAGCGGAAAGCGCTTCCGGCCCGAAAACTGCTGACGAAGGAGATAGGCGCCGACCTTGGCGACGTAACGAAAGGGTAAAGACAAGCTCAAGTCCTTGAGTTTCGGGCCAATAGGCTCGGTGGCGCGCCGCGCGCCTTCGCTGTGGGGCCTATATACGGCGGGAGAATGGCGTTGCGAAGCCCCCCGGAATCCCCTCGCGACGGGGGCAGCCTGTCGAAGGGGCGCCCGAGGGGCGGGGCGGTCGCAACTTAAGATTTCTGGAACACGCAGAAACGCCGGTGATATATGGGGAAAGCGCGCTTTTTGATCCTCATGCGCGCGAACGAATCGGCGAAACAAACCGGTTCCATTTAGCAGGCTAAAGAAAGCACATGGCGTCCGAGCAAAAAACACAGGCCAAGGCGCTGCCGAGGGAGTTGACGGAGAAGCTGCGCGCCGCTGCTGGCCGGTTGTGGCAATTCGTGAACAGCGAATATCAAGAGGGCGACGGCACGAGGATGCGCATCCAGCGCAGGCATTCCGATGTCATTCATGCGTTGAGAGCCATCGCCGCCGACATCGCCTTCTGTCCCTACTATGCCTTAGAGGAGGGCTCCGACCAGAGGTCGGCGCTGGAGCACGCAATCTCACTTCTGAGATACGCCCCCGACTGGCAGGATGACGATCGCGCCAAGGTGGTCGAGCGTGAGCTGGAAGGCTTGGTCGCTGAGGCCGACGAGGTGACGGGGTTCAAGCAATCCGATTGATAAGAGTGGAATGGATCCTTTGCTTTCTTCGGCGCAAGGGAGGGGGATCTTTGCAAATCCCAAAGCTTTCGCATAAAGTTCATGCACACGAAAAATCAGTGGCTTGCGTTATGTGAAAGATGCTCGCAAAAGGCCTTCCGCCGCCGCCGCGCGCGAACGTGAGGCGCGGCGCGGACCGGAGCGAGGCTTCATCGCGGCCTTTCAAGCGGCGGCTTCGCGTTTCGACTACTCGTCAAATTCCGATCGGTCTTACGAGCCGTAAAATATCGCCACGGCAATGATCTTCTTCGCGTCTTCGCGCCTTGCCCTCCCGCCGCTCTCCTGTCACGATTCGCCGTCTCTTCGCGAAGGAGGCCGCCCGTGAGCTTCGACCGTCTCAAGCCCGCCCTCGACGTGGACATCCCCGGCGGCATTTTCGTGCTGCGCTTCGACGAGGAGGGACGCGCGACGCCGGGCGACGCCAGTGACATCAAGCAGCTCGGCGCGCCGGGCGAAGGATTCGTCTGGCTGCATCTCAACCTCGAGGACGTGCGCGTCCACGCCTTCCTGAAAAATCTCGCCGTGCTTTCAGACGAGGAGCGCAGCACCCTGACCCAGCCGATCGATCACCAATTCATCGACCATTCCGGGAATCTCGTACGGGGCGCGATCGTCGATTACGAGCGCGGTCTTGCCGGACGTCTGCCGCAGACGGGCTATTTGCGCTTCGTCTTCGGCGAGCAATTCCTGATCAGCGCCAGGGAGCGGCCGCTCGCGTCGGTCGAGGCGACGCGGATGGCGCTTTCCGCCGGCCTTTTGGCCGAGACGCCGCTCGACCTTTTCGAGACCGTCGTCGGACATCTCTGCGACGAGCTCGGCAAGATCATCTTCGAGCTCTCCGCCGCGCTCGATCACATCGAGGAGCGAATCGTCAGCGACAGCAGCGGCGCTGGCGAACGCGCGACGCTTGGCGTCACGCGGCGCTCGGCGCTGCGGCTCGCCCGCGAGATCGCCGGCCTGCGCTCGCCGCTCTTCCGCCTCGAAGCGATGCTGAGCGAACCCGAGCACGACGAGCTGAAAGAAACGGGCGCGCGGCTCGCGCATCGCGTCGATATATTGGCCCATGACCTTGCAGAGGTGCAGGATCGCGCGCGTCTGCTGCAGGACGAGCTCAATTCGATTGCGGACCTCGTCACCAACGACCGTCTTTACATTCTGACCGTCGTGACGACGCTGCTGCTGCCGGCGACTTTTGTCACGGGCTTCTTCGGCATGAACACGCGCAATTTGCCTTTCGCGGACACCGAATGGGGCACGGCATTCGCCTTCGGCCTCTGCATATTGGTGGCGCTCGTCATGCTTTTTTTCATGCGGCGCATGGGCCTGACGCGCCCCCGCGACTCGTCGCGGCGCTGACGTTTTGACGGACCCCTCCCTTATGGCGATTCCGCTAAAGAGGAACCAAAGCTGCGCAAGGGCGTTGTCTTTCCCGTGGGCTCGCACGCGGATTGAAGGCAAGAGGATGGGCGACGCCATTCATTGGGTCGAACGCGGGCCGAACTGTCGAGGCGACGTCTAATCAGAACTGATTTCCTAAGCAATTGATCAGGGAGGTGACCATGGCGAATCCTGGACAGCCCACGATCCAGATCGGAGCGAGCGGCCCTGCGGTGAAGCGATTGCAAAGAGCGCTTCGCCGGACGCCGAATCTCGGCATCGTTGTCGACGGGGTTTTTGGCGCTCAGCTCAAAGCCGCGGTTAAGGATTTTCAGCAGGGGGCCGGACTGACCGCTGATGGCGTCGTCGGTCCGCTAACCTGGGCCGCGCTGCCGGACGGCGGACCCATGCCGACGCTGCAACAGGGATCGTCGGGCGATGTGGTCAAGAGCCTGCAGAAAGTTCTCTCCAACGGCGCGAGCGACTGGGGCGTATCGCCGGGCGCGATCGACGGTCAATTTGGCCCGAAGACGAAAGCGTCGGCCATAGCGTTTCAGAAATGGGGCGGGGTGACTCAGGACGGGATCGTCGGAGACCAAACCTGGGACGTCTCCTTGCACGCGGCGAGCGCGACCTTGGAGAGCGCGGTCGGGCTCAATTTCGTCATCGGTTGACAGAGGTCGGTGATGGACCAGAATACGAGAGCGCCGCGCCTCACCCGAAAAATTCCGCCAGCTCGAGCGTCATGCCCGGCGGATCGAGCGCCAGCTCGCCGTCGCGCAGGATCGTGACGCCGATGCGGCCGTCGCTTTCTCGGCGATAGTGCAGGGTGACCCGCTTCGAGAGATCGACGACGAGATAATGTGCAATCGTCGCGACGCTGAAATAGCCGTCGATCTTAAGACCCGTGTCGAGCTTGTGCGAACTCGGCGAGACGGCCTCGACGACGAGGACGGGCGCGGGCGCAAGCATGGAGCCTGCGGGGGCGCGTTCGCCGCAATTGACTAGCGCGTCGGGCTCATAGGCGGTCTCGGAGTTGATCGCGACCGCGAGGCCGTCGACGAAGGCTTCGCAGCCAAGGCCGGCTTTCTCGATCGCCCTGCAAGGGCGCGCGAAATCGCAATCTTGGCGCGCACATGCTCGACGCGCTCCGGCGCCATGGCCACCAGCTCGCCGCGCCAAAGCTCGGAGCGCCCGCGCTCCTGCCTCTCTGCGAAGGCGAGGAAGGCTTGCACATCCATTGGCTTTGGAGGGGCTTCGGCCATAACAACGCATAGAATAGCGCGATTTCCGCTCGAACGGAATCGTTCAGATGATAAGAAAACGCCTTCACTTTGAACCGTTCACCGCCGCTCCGCCCGGCATTTATGGTCCAGCAGCTCTTCCGCCGAACCGCCGGCCCCTTTCTCGAGCAGCGCGAAGCCGCGCTCGCCCTTGGCGCCGGTGACGCCGGCCACGGCGATCGTCTGGAGGCCCATGCTGGTCTGGGCGCCGGGGACTTCCTTTGCAACCTGCTGGAAGACGCTGCGCTCGAGCCCGTTCTCGGGAAGGCGCTTGACGCGATAGCGGCCCCAAAGTTTCAGGCCCAGCGTGGACCAGCGCTGCGTCGAGAGCTTTGCGCCCGCGAGCGCCTTCTTCAAACGCGCGTCGAGACAGTCGACGTGGATATGCATCTGGTCCTGGGTTCGTCTGGCGCTCGAATTGATCGCCATGCCGATATCGTCCCATCCGAGCGGACGCGGCGCGGCGTCGGCGACCCGACCGCGCTCGCCCCAAGCGTAAGCCCAATAATTGGGCGAATCGTCGCGCAGAAGGCTCGGGCTCTCGATCCCCTCCATCCGCACCGTCGGCACGAGGATGATGCGCGTCGCGTCGCCCGGCGCCCGGATCACGACAAAGCCGCGCTCGTCGTCGACCGCGAGGCAGGGGAGCGAAAGGCCGAGCGTCGCGTGCATCGGCAGGCAAAGCTTGTGCACCACCTGCCAGAGCGCGCCGCGGTCAGAAAGGTCGAAGGCCCTCGCCGGGCAAGGCGCCAGGGCGGCGACGCCGACGGCGCTCGCAAGCAGGAGCCGCGAGGCGAAGCGCGCCAGGGCGGGGCGGGCTCGCCCAACGATCCAAGCCGTGGCGGAAATGTCTGTCGTCAAGGGCGTTTCGATTCCGTCATGCTGAGGGCGGCGCGACCATAGCGAATCGAGTCTTGCCGCAAAATCAATTTTCCGCGGGCCCACGCGCCCGCGCCGCAGAAAAGGGCAGGGGCCGCCTGCGAACGCGAGAAATCGCGCCAGGGGCGACGGCGATTCCGGCGCGGGTAGGAAACGCCTTGTCTTTGGCATGGAATTTTCTAGAAAGAGCGACGCGCCCTCCATTTTCGTCAAAGGACCCGCCGGCATGGCTTCTCTCGACAGTTTCAAGGCCAGAAAAAAGCTCGTCGTCGGAGCCAGGACCTATCATTACTATTCGCTGGCCGCCGCCGAAAAGAACGGTCTGACAGACCTCGCGCGCCTCCCCTATTCTCTGAAAAGCCTGCTCGAGAACCTGCTGCGCAACGAGGACGGCCGCTCTGTCACGAAGGAGACGATCCAAGCCTTCGCCGGCTGGCTAGCGCATAAAGGCAAGACCGAGGTCGAGATCGCTTTCCGCCCGGCGCGCGTCCTGATGCAGGATTTTACGGGCGTCCCGGCCGTCGTCGATCTCGCCGCAATGCGCGACGCCTTCGTCGCGCTGGGCGGCGATCCGCAGAAGATCAATCCGCTCGCCCCGGTCGATCTCGTCATCGACCACTCGGTCATTGTCGATCAGTTCGGCACGGCTCGCGCGCTCAAGGAGAATGTCGCGCTCGAATATGACCGTAACGGCGAACGCTACCGCTTCCTGAAATGGGGACAGGAGGCCTTCGACAATTTCCACGTCGTTCCGCCCGGCGCCGGCATCTGCCATCAGGTCAATCTCGAATATCTCGCCCAAACGGTCTGGACGAAGAAAGAGCGGATCAAGCACAAGGGAAAGAGCGAGACGATCGAATGGGCCTATCCCGACACGCTCGTCGGCACGGATTCCCATACGACCATGGTCAACGGCCTCGCCGTGCTCGGCTGGGGCGTCGGCGGCATCGAGGCGGAGGCGGCCATGCTGGGCCAGCCGCAGACGATGCTCGCGCCGGAAGTCATCGGCTTCAAGCTCGAGGGCGAGCCGCGCGAGGGCGTGACCGCGACCGACGTCGTTCTGACGGTCACGCAGATGCTGCGCAAGAAGGGCGTCGTCGGAAAGTTCGTCGAATTTTTCGGCGACGGACTGACGCATCTCTCTCTCGCCGACCGCGCGACGATCGCCAATATGGCGCCCGAATATGGAGCGACCTGCGGCTTCTTCCCCATCGATCAGGTCACGCTCGACTATCTCAAGGCCTCGGGGAGGCCCGCCGCGCGCGTCGCGCTGGTGGAAGCCTACGCCAAGGCGCAGGGGATGTTCCGCACGGCGCGCGCGCCGGAGCCGGAATTCACCGACACGGTGACGCTCGATCTTGCGAGCGTCGTTCCTTCGCTCGCGGGGCCGAAGCGTCCGGAGGGACGCGTCGCGCTCCAAGACATGAAGTCGACCTTCCTTTCGGCGCTCGAAGGCGAATATAGAAAGCCCGGCGGGGTCGAAGCGCGCCAAGCGGTCGAAGGCGAGGATTACGGGCTCGGTCACGGCGACGTGGTCATCGCCGCGATCACCTCCTGCACCAACACCTCCAACCCCAGCGTGCTTGTCGGCGCGGGGCTTCTGGCGCGCAACGCGGTCGCGCGCGGCATGAAGGTGAAACCCTGGGTGAAGACCTCGCTCGCCCCGGGGAGCCAGGTCGTCGCCGCCTATCTGGAAAAGGCCGGCCTGCAGAAGTCGCTCGACAAATTGGGCTTCAATCTCGTCGGCTTCGGCTGCACGACCTGCATCGGCAATTCCGGCCCGCTGCCGGCGCCGGTCTCCAAAACCATTCAGACGCATGATCTCGTTGCGGCGTCGGTCCTCTCGGGCAATCGCAATTTCGAAGGCCGCGTCAATGCGGACGTGCAGGCGAATTATCTCGCCTCGCCGCCGCTCGTCGTCGCCTTCGCGCTCGCCGGCACGGTGGCGGCCGACCTTTCGACGGAGCCCTTGGGCTGCGACAAGAATGGGAAGCCCGTATATTTGCGTGACATCTGGCCGAGCAATGAGGAGATCGAAGAGGTCATCGCCAAGAATGTGACGCGCGCGATGTTTCGCGACGCCTATGGAAAAGTCTTCGACGGCGACTCCCACTGGAAAAAGCTCAAGGCGCCGAAGGGCGAAACCTATGGCTGGGACGCGCAATCGACCTACGTGCGCAATCCCCCTTATTTCACGGGGCTGACGAAGGAGCCGAAGCCCATCGGCGACATTATCGAGGCGCGCATCCTCGCGCTGTTCGGCGACAAGATCACGACCGACCATATTTCGCCGGCGGGCTCGATCAACGCGGCGTCTCCCGCCGGCAAATGGCTGCAAGCCCAAGGCGTCGAGCCCAAGGACTTCAACCAATATGGGACGCGCCGCGGCAATCACGAAGTGATGATGCGGGGGACTTTCGCCAATATCCGCATCAAGAACTTCATCCTGGCGGATTCCTCCGGCAATGCGCCGGAGGGTGGAAACACCAAGCATTTCCCCGACGGCGAGACGCTGTCGATCTACGACGCCGCGATGAAATACAAGGCGGAAGGCGCGCCGCTCGTCGTCTTCGCCGGCGCCGAATATGGCAATGGCTCGTCGCGCGACTGGGCGGCGAAAGGCACCGCGCTGCTCGGCGTCCGCGCGGTGATCGCGCAAAGCTTCGAGCGCATTCACCGTTCGAATCTCGTCGGCATGGGCGTGCTGCCGCTGACCTTCGAGCCGGGGACGAGCTGGCATTCGCTGGGGCTCACGGGCGCCGAGAAAGTCACGATTGAAGGCTTGGGCGGGAGCCTCGCGCCGCGCCAGACGCTCACGGCAAGGATCGTCTACGCGGACGACAAGCTGCGCCACGTGCCGCTGCTCGCGCGCGTCGATACGCTGGACGAGTTGGAGTATTTCAGGAACGGCGGTATTTTGCCTTACGTGCTGCGCGGACTCCTGGGCTAGGCTTGAGCCCCGTTCCGTTGCAGTCGCGGCGTCGCGACGGCGCTCACGGGTACTGGGGGTCCTCTAATGAACCGCGTCCGGAATATTTATCTCGTTGATGACGACCCCAGCGTCACCGAGGCCCTGGGGTTGTTTCTTACAATGGAGGGATATTCGGTTCATAGGCATGGCTCCGCCCGCTCGCTCCTCAATTCTATCAAGGAGGACGAAATGGGTTGCGTCGTCACCGATATGCGAATGCCGGAGATGACAGGGCTCGAGCTCATTCAGGCGATGAAAGCGCAAGGCATTTCGATGCCCGTTATTCTCGTCACCGCCTATGCGGATGTCCCGCTTGCGGTGCAGGCGATGAAGATGGGCGCGGTGGAGCTGCTCGAGAAGCCTTTCGACTATGAGGCGCTGCTCGCCACCATTCGCGAGGCTTTGCAGCGAACGCACGCCGACGAGGAGCGTAAGTCGAAAACACATGCGATACTCAAGAAATTTTCAACCTTGACGAGACGCGAGAAGGAAGTGCTCGCGGGACTGCTCAAGGGGCGCTCGAACAAGGTTATCGCCCACGATCTGGGCATCAGCATGCGGACGGTCGAAGTGCACCGCGGAACGCTGATGATGAAGATGGAGGCGAAGAGTTTGCCGGAGCTCGTGCAGCTCGCCCTCGTGGTCCCGTCGGAGGAATTGCCGATAACCCCGGAATGAGCCGTTTTGCTTCGGTCGCGGGGCTTTAGCTTTCGGCTCGCAAGTCGAGGAGAGGGAGCGCAAGGGAAACAACCGTTCCGCAATCCGAGTTGGGCGTCGCCCATATCTTTCCGTGATGCGCTTCGATGATCGCGCGGGAGATGGACAAGCCAATTCCCATGCCGCCGCTCTTGCTCTTCGTCGTCGGAAATGGCTCGAACAAATCATCTCGCGCCTGCGCCGACATTCCCGATCCCGTGTCTATAATGTCAACTTGAAGCTGGTGATCGTCGCAAGACGTTGCGATGATCAGAACTCCTTTCGGAAACGTCGCCATCGCCGCCTCGGCGTTGCGTATGAGATTGACGAGCACCTGCACGAGTTGCACCTTATCGACAAGCACAAGGTCTTTCGCAGCGTTCAGTTGCAGCTTCACCGGGAGTCGCTCATCGCCGCCGATGGCGGAATCCGCCAAAGCCTGTCGGATCAGATCATGGAGACTCGCCGGGAGCATATCGGGTTCGCCATGATCGATAAATTCCCGCAGTCGCGTGATAATTCGGCCTGCGCGAGCAATTTCCGCCGCAGTCTTTTCCAAGACCCCGCCGACTTCAGCCGGGCGCTGTGTTGAGTCTAGATTGAGCATTCGTCTTGCCGCCGTCGCATAGGCGCCCGCAGCCGTCAGCGGTTGCGTGATCTCATGCGCGAAGCCCGCCGCCATGCTTTTCATCATATCGAAGCGAGTAACATACAGGCTCCGCAGTTCCGCTTCGGCCCGCTTGCGGTCGGATATATCGAGCGCGAAGGCGACCCCTTGCTCACCCGCGCTATCGAGCGCGGAGGCCGCGATCAGAACGGGCAGACGCTCTCCATTTTTGCGGCAATATTCCTTTTCGAACGGTTTTTGCGTCGCGCCATTGGCTTTGACGTCCACTAAGGCCGCTCGATCGCCGGCAAGGAATTCCGGAGGCGTGATCTTGATCCAGTCCACAGCGCCGGCATTCAGGTCCTCCCGGCTGTAACCGAGCATTTCGAGAAATTTGTCATTGGCTTCCGTGATCGCGCCATCGGCATGCCAGTAGATGACTCCGAGCAACCCCGAATCGTAAAAGGCGCGCAGACGCTTTTCGCTGTCCCGCAACTCATCCTCGGCTCGCTTGCGCGCCGTCACATCCCGAAAATACCCTTGCCAGGTAATGGCTCCGCTCGGCTCAAACACCGGCGCCGATTGCCCTTCGACCCAAGTCCATCCTTTGCCGGGGTGTTCATAGCGGAACGTGTCGCGCCAAAGTGTCTGCATGACTACAGAATGTTCTATGCTGGCGGCGATACGATCGGCGTCGTCGGCATGAATGCGTTGAAGTAGCGGCCCGGCGTCATCCTTCACTTCCTCCGCCAGAAGCCCGAAGACGTCCGAAAAATGCGCCGAGACGAAAGGAAACGAGTGTTTTCCGTCGGCGCTTCTATGCAGGGAACAGATCACTCCCGGAACGGACGCCGCAATCTTCACCAGCTGGTCGGCCAACTGAGCCTTTTCAATAAGCAGGCTTTCGACCTCTTTCTGGTGCGTGATGTCGCGGCTCACTCCGATCAAGCGAACGGGCTTGCCCTGCGTGAAAATGGCTTGCGCCTGCGAGCTGATCCAGCGCTCCGCTCCATCGTTGGCGCGGCGAATGCGATATTCCTCGAAATACCGACCCTCACGCGCCGGGTTGAGCGCGGCCCAGAATGCTTCTATCGCGGCGGGTCTATCTTCGGGCAGCACAGCGGCGAAGAAAGCGTCGGAGTCGATCGACACATCGGACGGAAGTCCAAATATCTCACGCATCTGCGGGGTGGCCTCAAAACTGTTCGCCACAGTGTCGAAGTCCCACGCGCCGATAGCTCCTGCCGACATCGCCAAGCGAAGGCGCTCATTGACGATTTGAAGCCGATCTTTGTCGGCGGCGCGCTGGTCTGCTCGGGATCTGGCGCGATGCAGGAGCTCGCCAACGCCCGAGATGATCGCCGCGCTGGCCAGGAAAATGGATAGTCCGACCCAGTTGGCGGGGTTTGCAAGCGGAAAGAGCCAGAGATGGGTCACCGCCGCGCAAAGCAGCGCCGCGACGAGCCCAGATACGGAACCCCCAATCAGCGCGGCCAGGGTCACGACAGGATAGAATGTCAAATAAGCGAGGCGATTTCCGACAACACCTTGTATTGCGAGGCGCAGCGCGAGGCCGAGGACAGCAGCGCCGACGCCAATCGCTACGCGCTGAGAAAGGGATTTCACAGGGAAGAACGCGCTCGATGGCGCCGTGAGCAAGCTGCGGCGCGCTCTCGCGAAGGCGAGCTTGGGCGCGGAGGTGATTTGTTCGAAAAAGCCTCCAGCCGCGTTGACATCAGGCATCGAGCTACCCCCGCGGAACTGCTTGGCTTGAGGATGGCCTGGACTCGGGGCGCTTGCCAAGCGGGTTGCGCGAGTTTCCAGGCCGCTTCGGTCGCTTCACAGGCGACCTCCTGCTCTCCTTATCCGCTTATCTGAAGGTTATCGACACGCGCCTTTACCCCGACCCTTAAGCCTCGACAATTCACCAAAGGGCGTGATCGCGCCTTTATGAAGCCATGCGATCGAGATTGCGAAGCTCACGCTGGCGAGCTGACCACTGTATTGTTAACGCACTCGAGCCGGCCACCGCGACGACTACGCCTCTGCTTTGTGACGGGGTCATCGCCCTGGAGGGGATGGGCCGCCGGCCGGCGCTTCAGTTTGAATTCGCCGCTATAGCCTCTTGCTTTCGCGGCGCAGCCTGCTTCGAAGCCTCCGCAGAAGACTCATCCAACGACCCGACGTTGAACCCTTGTTTGGCCACGCGCATCGTCTTGTTCGCCATATCTGCGTAAATGCTTCCGATTTTCGTGATCTCCGCGGTGAAATCGTCCAAAGCTACCCTCGTGAAATCAGAGTTGAGTTGGATGATTTCGTCCAGCTTGCGTGCGCGGGAGAGTTTTTCGCCAAGCGCAAAAACCTTGGCGACGCTTTTTTGCGAATACCCCGTCGCCTCCGTGGTGACGGCCCAAAAGCCTTGGGTCGCCGAAGTCACAGCCGCGGTAACCGCCTCGAACTGCGTGAAGCCGACGTTTCCGAATTGGTGAGGGCTGATAAACATCAAACGTCCTCTCTCGTTTGCGCGCTCAAGCAACCAACATGATCGCTGAATGGTGAGCGGCGCACCCCGTTTCGACGCCCACGAGGATCGGCGTCGTCGACCAGAGCAAAGCTTTCCGGGACTTGTCGCCGCGCAGATGCGCGTGACAGCTTGCAACGAATAAAGCCCTAGAAGGCAGGGAAACGTCAATTTCGTATTTTTTCGTACTCGCTGTATTGAAAGGACCGTAGGGGAAGTCTCGATGAGGGCCGCAACTGCCGCTCAAAAATGACATTGATTACGACCACTCCATGCCCGTTGGCCAAAGCTTGCATATGATTGGACGCTAGCGAGACTGCGCGCAGATGTCACGCCAAATGACGGTGCTACTCCGCCTCTCCTCGTTCGCCGAGGGGATCGAGTGAACATCCGGGCATAAAATTCCTGATGCAGAGTCGAACGGCTCTCACTCGAATCTGGCCTCGGGATAATCCGATAAGAATTGGCGCAGCACGAGCACCAGGTCCGAGGCCTGCTCGGGCATTCCCAGATCCAGCCACATCGCGATATCGGCGACGATCATTCTTCGCACGGATTTCGGGCCTCGCGACAGGTTCAAGACATAGCTCGAAAGCAGCACGCGATGCTTGGACGAAGGCGAAGCGCCGAGGAGGATTTGATTTGACGCGAGCCGTGCAAAAGTCGCGCACTCTTTGACGCTAACCATCACCCCACCCCTCGCGCACCAACATCCACAAAATTGCCTCGTCAGGAATTGCATACCTCTTCAGTCAGAAGTTTTGAATTGTGGTGAATTCGTAGTGCGCCGCAGCAAATTCTGAATGGGACGGCCTCACAACTCCCTCTGCGGCGCGCACGGACGCCTCGCGCTTTGAGAGGCGGCGATCCTGACGCCTTGACGCCAGCCCAAGCAACGCTAGCTGCGCGGGCATCTAACGGATTTGCTGCGGTTGAGATTTCAGGGTCGCAGCAAGGAGATCGAGCCCTGTTCGAGCGCAGTCGCCACTTGGCTCACGGAAGCCTGAAGAAACTTTGGTGGGTGATGCGACCCGACGGAGACGAGTGCGGCCCGAAATTCCGTCTGTAACGCTTGAGGCGGGCCTCCAATCTTCGTCCACCCGCCGGTCGCCGAAATGGTTGCGGAGCCTTGCCAATGACCGCGCCCTTTCAACCCGTCGCCAACCTCTGGGCCAAGTCGATTCTGCTTGTTTTCGCGGCGGCGGTTGGGCTCGGTCTCGTGTTCCTATGGTTCTGGCCGCGCAGCGATTATGCCCGCCATGTCGGTTGGGCCGTCGATCAGCCGGCGCCCTTCAGCCATCTTCACCATGTGTCCGGATTAGGAATCGATTGCCGTTTCTGCCACACCTCCGTCGAGGTTTCAGCCGAGGCCGGCATGCCGCCTACCTACACCTGCATGACATGCCATTCGCAAATCTGGACCAATGCGGCGGTGCTGGAACCCGTGCGCAGAAGCCTTGGCGAGGACAAGCCGATCGCGTGGAATCGCATCAACGATCTGCCTGACTACGTCTACTTCAACCACAGCATCCATCTTGCCAAAGGCGTCGGCTGCGCCACTTGCCATGGCGACGTGGCGCAGATGCCGCTCACTTTCAAGGCCAAGCCGCTCACGATGCAGTTCTGCCTCGACTGCCACCGTGATCCAGGGCGGGCCCTGCGTCCCAAGAACAAGATTTTCGACACGCATTGGAAGCGAGCGGCGGACACGCCTTCTCCTGAAGTCCTGCTCCTCCACTATCGCCTCGGCGGCCGCAACCTGACGGATTGTTCGATATGCCACAGGTGAACCACCAATGGCGCAACTTCGAGCAGTCGATGCAGGACCCCGCCTTTCTGGCGCGTGTGGCGCAAGAATTTCCCACGCTCGCCGACGCTCTTGCGACGCCTCAGGATCGTCGAAGAACGCTCAAGCTGATGGCGGCGGCATTCGCGCTCGGCGGACTTGGCGGCTGCGATGCGGGCGCGCCTTCGGGACGCCTCATCCCGGCGGTGCGCGCGCCTGCGGAGATCATTCCCGGCGTGCCGAATTTTTACAGCACCGCCGACGTTCGCTGCGGATATGCGTCGGGCGTCGTGGTCAAGCACTGGATGGGTCGCCCGATCAAGGTCGAGGGCAATCCAAACCATCCGGCGAGCCTCGGCGCAACCGACGTCTTCGCCCAGGCGCAAGTGCTCGATTTCTACAACCCGGAGCGCGGATGGGAAATCACGCGCGCGGGCTTGCCTATGGATCGAGAGAGCCTTGAGCGCGCTATCGCGCAACAACGCGATATCCTTTCACAAACCTACGGCAAGGGACTCGTCGTGCTTACGGGCGCCGCCACATCGCCAACGCTCGTTGCGGAGCTCGACGTCCTGCACGGCATGTATCCGGAAGCGCGGTGGCTGCACTGGGAGCCGATCTCGCGCGCGAATGTGATCGAGGGCGGCCAGCTTGCCTATGGAAAGCCTGTGGAGGCGACTCCGCTGCTTCAAGCAGCGGACGTCGTGCTCGCCATCGACAGCGATCTCTTGAGCTCGGCGCCGGGACATTTGCGTTATGCCCGCGATTTCTCATTGCGGCGCAATCCGACGCGCACTCAAAAGATGAACCGGCTCTACGCCATCGAGGCGACGCCAACACTGACGGGCGCCGTCGCCGACCATCGTTTCGTCGTCGAAGCGCGCGACTTGACTTCGATGGTCATGGCGCTGGCCGCTGGCGTCCTGGGCGTCGAGGGACCGGGAGCGCCCGACTGGCTCACGAAAATCATCGCCGACCTCAAGGCTAATCCGGGCCGCGCCCTCATTCATGTCGGGCCCGATCAAGCTCCAGAAATCCATGCGCTCGCACATGCGATGAACGAGGCGCTTGGCGGGCGCGGGAAAACCTTCGAATTGATTGCGCCGGTTGCACATCCGTCAACGCCTCAATTTTCAGTCGCGCAACTCGTCGAAGACATGCGCGCCCGCAAGATCGGCTCCCTGCTCGTCATCGAAAGCAACCCGGTTTTCACCACGCCGCAGAGCCTTGGCTTCGCGGAAGCGCTGCGTCGCGTTGATTTCAGCCTGACCTTGGCGACCTTACGCACGGAGACGGCCGACGCGAGCCTCTGGGCCGTGCCGATGACGCATGACTGGGAAAGCTGGAGCGATGCGCGCGCCTATAATGGCGTCGCGACGATTCTTCAGCCACAGGCTGTTTCTCTTTATGGCGGATTGGAAGCGGAACGCCTCCTCGGCTTGCTCGCGCAGCCTGACCCGCCCAAGAGCCTGGACCTCGTTCAGGCGACTTGGCGGCCGGCGATGGGCGCCAATTTCGACAATTCCTGGCGTGAAGCGCTCGCCAGCGGCGTCGTCCCCGATACGGCCGCAGCGAAAATCGACGCCAAGCTGAGCGCCGAGCTCCCGTCTTTAACGCCTCCGCCGGCGCCGAAGGTGACGCTTCTGCTTCGCCCCGACCCCCATCTTTGGGACGGCCGTTACGCCGAGAATGCCTGGCTGCAGGAGCTTCCTCGTCCGCTGACGAAGCTGACCTGGGACAATCCCCTGTTGATCTCGCCACGACGCGCGCAACAAATGCAGTTGCAGAACGGCGACAGGGTTCGATTGACCGTTGGCGACACAAGCGCCACGACGCCGATCTGGATCATGCCCGGGCAAGCGGATGACTGCCTCGTCGCGCTGCTTGGCTTCGGCCGAAGGCGCGTTGGCGAGGTGGGCCGCAGCGCGGGGACGGATTTCTTTCCCTTCGCCGACCATGCGCAGGAGCCGACGCTCGAAAAAGCGGCTGGGCGCATGGAATTGGCGAGCACGGATCACCATCACCCCATCTATGACGAGTCCGGCGTCTACGCCCGCAACGGACCGCTCGCGGAATTCTTGAAGGACGAGCGCTTTCTCGCCTCGCCGCCCGACGAGGAGCAGACATTTTATCGGTGGAAGCCGGAAGGGCCTGCGGCCTGGGGCATGAGCGTCGATCTCAACGCCTGCATTGGCTGCAGCGCCTGCGTCGTGGCGTGCCAGGCGGAGAACAACATTCCGGTCGTCGGCAAGGAGGAAGTGCTGCGCCAGCGCGAAATGCACTGGCTACGGATCGATCGCTATTACCAAGGCGGCCCCGAAGAGCCGCAGATCAGCTTCCAGCCATTGCTGTGCATGCATTGCGAGCAGGCGCCTTGCGAAACCGTCTGCCCCGTCGGCGCGACCATGCATGACTCCGAAGGCCTCAATGTGATGGTCTATAATCGTTGCATCGGCACGCGCTTCTGCTCCAACAACTGTCCCTATAAGGTTCGCCGCTTCAACTACTTCGACTTCGCCGGCGCGGAGCGCAGGGCGATCGAGTCGCGCAATCCGGATGTGACGGTGCGCGCTCGCGGCGTGATGGAGAAGTGCACCTTTTGCATCCAGCGCATCGCCGAGGCGAGAGTCGCGGCCGATCGGGAGAGCCGCCCTGTTGGCGAGGTCGTCACGGCCTGTCAGGCTGCATGTCCCACGCAGGCGCTCACCTTTGGCAACCTCGCCGAGCGGGAGAGCGAAGTCACGAAGCGTAAGCGCAGCCCGCTGACCTATACGCTGCTCGCCCACGAGAATACGAAGCCGCGGGTTACCTACGAAGCGCGCATCCTCAATCCAAACCCATCGCTCGCGGAGCGAATTCGATGACCCCTGCGCCGATAGGGATGGCCCCGGACACGAGCTCGCGCGTAGCCGCGCACGCGCCTCGGCCCGGCGACCCCATCGTCATGCCGGGTCAAACGATCGCGTCGATGACGGATCAGATTTGCGACATCGTTCTGCGCGAACACGGATGGAGGTGGTGGCTTGTCCTGTTCACTCTCGCGCTGCTGCTTGTCGGCGCGCTGATCGTCGCGGCGGGTTGGCTCTTTTACGCCGGCGTCGGCATATGGGGCATCGATTGGCCCGTCGTGTGGGGGTTTGCGATCATCAACTATGTCTGGTGGATCGCTATCGCCTCCGGCGGAACATTCATTTCCGCATTGTTCTATCTGACTGGCTCCGATTGGCGGAACTCATTGAACCGTCTCGCCGAGACGATGACGATTTTCGCCGCGGCCTGCGCGGCGATTTTCCCGATTCTGCATCTCGGACGTCCTTGGCTCTTCTATTGGCTTTTTCCCTATCCCAACACCATGACGCTTTGGCCCCAATTCCGCAGTCCGCTGCTTTGGGATTTTTTTGCAATTCTCACATACGTCGTCTCGTCGATATTGTTTTGGTATTTCGGACTACTGCCGGACCTCGCGACGTTGCGCGATCGCGCCGTTCGACGAGGCGATCGAATTTTCTACGGCGTCCTGGCGCTGGGCTTTCGCGGCTCCAATCAGCAATGGCGCCATTACCGCTCGGCATACGGAGTTCTCGCGGCGATCATGGCCCCGCTGGTCATCTCCGTGCACAGCATCGTCGGACTGGATTTCGCCGGCGCCGCCACTGTCGGATGGCATTCGACGCAATTCCCGCCCTTCTTCGTGTTCGGCGCCCTGCTGTCTGGGTTCGCCGTCGTGCTGCTGCTCGTCATTCCTCTGCGCCGGCTGTTGCGGCTCGAGGATTTCATAACCGGCCGGCATTTCGACGTGCTCGGCAAGCTGCTGCTGACGAGCAGTCTGTGCGTGGCCTATGCCTATCTGATGGAAGCGTTCACGATTTTTTACGGCGGGGAGGAAGCCGAGAAGCTGCAGTATCTCGATAAGCTCATAGGCTCCAACGCCCCGATCTTTTGGGCGACGATCCTGCTCAACGTCATATTGCCGCAGCTGATGTGGCGAAGAAGTTTCCGTCTCAACGAAGGCTTGGCAGGCCTCGTCAGCCTCGGCGCCATTATCGGGATGTGGTGCGAGCGCTACGCGATCGTCGTGATGAGCTTGCGCCGCACGGCATTGCCATCGGCATGGGGGAACTATTCGCCCACGCTTTGGGATTGGCTCACGCTGTTCGGCACGGTCGGCCTGTTCGCCGCGGGCGTTTTGATCTGTATCCGGCTCTTGCCGATGATCTCCATGTTCGAGATGCGCGAATTGATCGCGCGTCGAGCGCAGGTGGAGGCCGATCGTGGAGAGTAGGGGGCCCCTGCACGTTCATAATGAGCCCGGCGTCGCCAGTGTGCGCATTGGCGTCAAGGAGTTCATGTGCATCGGCGCGCTGCCGCCCTTCGATCATCCGCATGTTTACATCGAGATGGGGGAGGCCGATGAGGCGCACTGCCCCTATTGCGCGACCCTGTTCCTGTTCGATGCGCGGCTCGGGAAAAGCTGCGATCCACCGGCGTGCGCCTACACGGCGGAGCTCGAGTCGATTTACGAGTCGGGAGAACCGCCCCACCAAGTTCTGACCGACGCTGTCGTGGGGTCGCCGTCGGCCGTCGCACAGCCGACCGGAGAAAGCGCGCCGGCAGCGGGCGGCGTGATGGGAAGTTTCGAGACGGAAGCCGGGCTGCAACAGGCGATTGAGCGATTGAGGGCGCTGGGCGTCCGGGACTTACAGACGTTCACCCCGCAAGCCTGCGAAGAGCGGGAGACATCTTCGCCACTCCCGTGGATCATCTTGATCGGCGGGTTGATCGGCGCCGCCGGCGGCTTCGCGATGGAAACCTATGCGAATGTGGCGGCCTATCCTCTCGACATTGGCGGACGTCCGAAATTCTCATGGCCATCCTTCGCGCCGATCGCCTTTGAGATCGGCGTCCTCGTCGCCGTTTTATGCGCCATCGGCGGCGCGGCGATCGCCGCTCGCCTCTTCAGATTCCACGATCCAGTCGACGAATTTGGAGCAATGCGCGGCGCGACGCGCGATTGCTGGGTGGCGCTGGCGCGCACGGACGATCCGCAAAGACGCGCGGAGGCCCGCGCCGTCCTGGAAAGCCTCAACGCGAAAAACATCGAGGAGCTGGCGTCATGAGGCGCTGGATCGCTCTCCTCCCCGCGCTTCTCCTGACCGCATGCAGCGACATGAGTCTTCAGCCAAAGCAGAAGGCTTACAGGCCATTGGTCGGTCCGGCGAATACGCCTTCCAACACGGTGGCGTTCGGGGAAAGGCCGCCGTCGGCGCCGCCGCTGAGCCTCGCGCTGCTGGAGCGCGGCCAGGAGAGATACCAAATCTTCTGCACTCCCTGTCATTCGGAGTTGGGCGATGGTCGGGGAATGGTGGTGCAGCGCGGTTTCCCTGCGCCGCCGTCCTACCATATCAAGCGGCTCAGAGAAGCTCCGACCGCCCATTTCTATGACGTGATCACCGATGGGCATGGAGCCATGTATTCTTTCGCGGCGCGGGTGCAGCCGGAGGACCGGTGGGCGATCGCCGCCTATATTCGCGCCTTGCAGCGCAGCCAGGATGCGACCCGCGCCGATCTTGAATCCATAGGCTGGAGGGCGCAGCCATGAGCCGCCGTAGGTGGGAGTCTGCCGGCTGGTTCTTCGGGTTCCTCGGATTCGCGGCTGCGTCGGTCGGTTGGATATTGGCTCCCGGCGCCTTCGCCTATGCCTGGCTGATCATGCTGATCGCGTGGCTCGGCTGGCCGCTCGGAAGCATGGGCCTCCTGCTGATTCACGCGCTGACGGGCGGCCGCTGGGGATACGCGATTCGCCCGCAACTGATCGCCGGCGCCCGCACCGTGTTGCTGTTGCCGCTGTTGCTCATCCCCTATGTCTTCGTCGCGCCGCGCCTCTATCTCTGGTTGCGAGAAGATCAGGCGACCCATTTCGCCAACGCGCTCTATCTCAATGGGCCCGCGTTCATCCTGCGCGGCGTCGTCTATCTCGCCGTCTGGTGCGGGCTCGAAGCGGTCATCGCGCGGCGCCTGAATGGAGCAGATCCGGACCAAAACTTGGCGCGAGCAGCGCCGGCGGGCTTGATCGCGCTTGCGATCACGATCACCTTCGCCTCGATCGACGCCGTGATGTCGCTCGATCCACGCTTCGCTTCGAGCGTGTTTGGCCTCGTCGCCATCGCCGAGATGGGACTCTTCGCGCTGGCCGTCTCCATTTTGGCCGCTCTGATTAGCGGCGAAACGAGACCGGAAAGGCTGCGCGAGCTCGGCCGTCTATTGCTCGCGCTCACCATTCTCTGGGCCTATCTCGATTTCATGCAATTGCTGATCATCTGGCAGTCCGATCTACCAAGAGAGGCCTCGTGGTACGTGCTGCGCTGGTCGGGAGGATGGGGCTATGTGGCGGCGCTGATCGCCGGCGGCCATTTCGTGGCGCCGTTTTTCATTCTGCTGTCCTCGAAAGCGCAACGATCGCCTGGCGCCATGGCCAGCGCCTGCGCGCTGCTCATATTCGGAGCGTTGCTTCGCAGTTTCTGGTTGGTCGCGCCCGCAGCGGCGGCCGACCTCCACGCCGTCGTCTGGGTTGCCGTCACGGCCATCATCGGGGTGAGCGGCTTCGCAATAGCACAAGCATATAGCGCTTCGCCCTTCCTCGGTCATATCAGAGCAGCGAGGCGTCATGTCTAAGAAGACGCTCGAACCCGCGCAGCACGAGCCGTCGGACGTCCCCCCGACCTTCATGTGGACCGCCGCAGGCGGGCTGGCGTTGACGGTGTCGCTGACGGCCCTCGTCGTCTTCCTGCTTTTTCCTGGTTCCACAACCGATCGGACGATGCGCTTGCCTTTGCCGCCATATCCCGAGCCGCGCTTGCAGCAGCAGCCCTCAGCCGACATGGCGCAATTCTACCGCGAAGAGATCTCGCGCCTGAATGGCGCAGGCTGGGTCGACGAGGCGCAGGGCGTCGCCCACATCCCGATTGCCGTCGCGATGCGCAAGATCGCCGAAGAAAAAATTCCCGACTGGCCCGGCGTGGCGGAGCAAGTTCCCGTCGCGCGCGCTCCCCAACTCGAAACCAAGCCTACTGCCGGCGCACCCGTGGAGAAGGCTCATGCATCAGCTCTTGAAACGCCTGGCCCTCGTCCTCCCGTGGCTCGCCCTTCCGGCGCTCGCCAATGCGGCCTTGTCGGGGGACCTCAGCGGGATTGCCTATCGAGAAAGACCCGGCGCCCGGCTCCCGCTCGAGAGCACGCTACGCGACGAAAATGGCGGCCCCTTTCGCGTCTCCGAGCTTTTTGACGGCCCGCCGCTCATTCTCCTGCTGGGCTACTTCCACTGTCCCAAGCTCTGCAGCGTGGCGCGCGCCGAGCTTTTCTCGGCCTTGCGCGATTCGGGCTTGATCGCAGGCCGGGACTATACGCTCGCCGCCGTAAGCATCGATCCCTCGGAGGGCGCGGCTGCGGCCTCCGGCGCGAAAGCGGCGGAGGTGGAACGCTTCGCCGCGCCGGGCGCAGGGCGGCATTGGCGCTTTCTCACGGGCGAGGCCAACGCCCTGCGAAGTCTCGAGGCCACCGTCGGCTTTGATGACCGCTTCGACGAGAGGCGAGCCGCCTTCGCGCATCCCGTCGGGGTCGTCTTCGTCACCTCCAAGGGCATAGTTTCCAATTATCTTCAGGGCCTTGGCTATAACGCCGACGATCTCCGCCGCGCGACGGCGCGCGCCGCGTCGGGCGAGATCGCCGCGCCCATGTCGCCCCTTCTGCTTTTGTGCTTCGACTTCGATCCGACGACGGGTCGCTACACTCTGGCGATCATGAAAGCCTTGCGATGGGGAGCCGGCGCGACAGTGGCCCTCGTCGCCGTCATGGCGTTCCGGGCTCTCCGAAAAGAGAGCTGGCGCGCATGAGCTCGCTGCTTCCTCAGGCCAGCGTCAACGCCGCGGAAGTGGATTATTTGATCTTCGCGCTGCTGCTGGCCTCCTGTCTCGTTCTTGCGCTCGTTTTCGGGTTGATGCTCATCTATGCGAGCAAATATCGGGCCGCCGCCCGCGTCGAACGAGGCAAGCCCGGCGAAAAGACTTGGCGCTTGGAGATCGGCTGGACCGTCGCGACCTTCGTGGTGTTTTTCGGCCTCTTTCTATGGGGCGCCGATCTTTACGTTCGTCTCTTCCAGCCGCCGCGCGACGCGCTGCAGATCTACGTCGTCGGCAAGCAATGGATGTGGAAGGTCCAGCATCAGAGCGGGCAGCGGGAGATCAACGCCCTGCATCTGCCGACGGGCCGGGCGATCGAGCTGGTCATGACGTCGGAGGATGTGATCCACGACTTTTCCGTGCCGGCCTTTCGCATCAAGCATGACGTCCTGCCCGGCCGCTATGAATCCTTATGGTTTCAGGTTGAGAAAACCGGCGTGTATCACCTGTTCTGCACGCAATTTTGCGGCGAGGGACACGCCAGCATGATCGGCGAGATCGTGGCGATGTCGCCCTCGGATTACGAGGATTGGCTCGGCCAGACCGCCTCGGGATTTGGCGCGCATGAAAGCATGGCGGCGGCCGGCGAGGTTCTGTTCACGCGTTATGGCTGCAGCGGCTGCCACGGCAAAGACGGCGTTGGCGGCAAGCAGTCGGGCGGCGGCCTCGACGCTCCCCCTCTTGCAGGCCTCTATGGCCGGAAGGTCACGCTCGACACCGGCGCCGTCGTCACAGTCGACGATCGCTACATCCGTGACTGCATCATTTCTCCTGACAAGCAGCGCGTCGCTGGCTATCCGCCCATCATGCCGTCCTTCGCGGGGCAGATCGAAGAGGAAAATTTGCTGCGCGTCATCGCCTACATCAAATCTCTAAAACCCCCGGAAAGCCAATGACGCTCACTGACACTCGAAGCCAGACGAGCTACCTGAGCGACGGCTATACGTTGCGCAGCTGGCTGCTCACAACCGATCACAAGCGCATCGCGCTGCTGTATTTGGTTGCGATCACCATCTTCTTTTTTGTCGGCGGGATCGGCGCGACGCTGGTTCGCTACAATCTCCTCTCGCCCAAGGGACTCCTTGGCTCGGCCGAAACCTATAACCGGCTCTTCTCGATGCATGGCGTCGTCATGGTTTGGTTCTTCCTCGTCCCAGCCGTTCCGACGACGCTTGGGAATTTCCTCGTGCCTTTGATGCTGGGGGCCCGCGATCTGGCGTTTCCTCGGCTCAATCTCTTGAGCTGGTATCTGTTCATCCTCGCCGGGCTCGTCGCGCTCTATGCGCTCATCATCGGCGGCGTCGATACCGGCTGGACCTTCTATACGCCGCTCACCTCCTTCTATTCCCAAGGCCATGTGGTCGCGACCGTTGTCGCGGTCTTCATCGCTGGTTTTTCGTCGATCGCCACGGGACTGAACTTCATCGTCAGCATCCACACGCTGCGCGCGCCCGGGATGACGTGGCATAGGATGCCGGTTTTCCTGTGGTCGCTCTATGCGACCAGCGTGATCATGGTGCTCGCGACGCCCGTGCTGGCGATGACGCTGCTGCTGCTCGCATTCGAGCGCCTCTTCCGCATCGGCGTGTTCGATCCGGCGATCGGAGGCGATCCGCTGCTCTTCCAGCACCTCTTCTGGTTCTACTCACACCCCGCGGTCTACATCATGATCTTGCCCGGCTTCGGGGTCATCAGCGAGATCGTTCCGGCGTTCTCACGCAAGGAGCTGTTCGGATACAAATTCGTCGTCTGGGCCAGCGTCGCGATCGCGGTTATCGGCTTTCTGGTGTGGGGTCACCACATGTTCGTCGCCGGCGCGTCGCTCTATTCGGCGCTGGTGTTTTCGAGCTTGAGCTACATGGTAGCCGTGCCGTCGGCGATCAAGGTCTTCAATTGGCTCGGCACCATGCACAAGGGCTTCATCCGCTTCGACGCTCCCATGCTTTATGCGCTCGGCTTCATCGGGCTTTTCACCATGGGCGGACTGACCGGCCTCTTCGTCGCCGCGCTCGCCGCGGACGTGCACCTGACGCAGACCTACTTCGTCGTCGCGCATTTTCACTATGTGATGGTGGGCGGGATGGTCTCGGCCTACTTCGCAGCGCTGCATTTCTGGTGGCCCAAGATGACCGGCCGGCTTTATCCGCAGATGTGGGGTCGCGCCGCCGCCATCATCATTTTCGTCGGGTTCAACCTGACTTTCTTTCCGCAATTCATTCTCGGCTATCTCGGCATGCCGCGCCGCTACAGCGCCTATCCCCCCGAGTTCGAGGCGTTGAACGTGCTTTCCTCCGGCGGCGCGACGATTCTGGCGATCGGCTATCTGCTACCGCTCGGCTATCTCCTGTGGTCGTTTTTTTACGGCGAGCGCGCGGGCCCCAATCCGTGGGGCGCCACGGGTCTCGAATGGACAACACCGTCGCCTCCGCCTACCGAAAATTTCGCGACGACGCCCGTCGTGACCCTGCCGCCCTATCAATATCCGTATACGGAGGCGAGCAGAGATGAGTGAAGCCGTCGGGGGCCATGACTTTCAATACTCCAGCGCGCGCCACCAGGAGGAAGCCGCGATTTCGGGCATGTGGCTGTTCCTCGCGACGGAGATGATGTTTTTTGGGCCTCTATTCCTCGCCTGGATCTACTGCCGCCACGCGGGTCCCGCCGCTTTCGACGCAGGCGCCAAGCAAACCGATCTGTTCATCGGCACGCTCAACACTGCGCTGCTCATCACGAGCAGCTTGGCGTACAGTTTTGGCGTCGCCCTTATCGGAGCCGAGCGCCGCCGCGCGATGATCTTGTGCTTGATCATCGCCTGGCTGCTGGGCGGCGCGTTCTTGATGCTAAAATTCGCGGTGGAGTGGCCACTGGATTTCGAAAGAGGCCTGTTTCCGGGCGCCGGCTTCGCCCTTGCGCCGCCGGAGCGCAACGGCGCGCAACTTTTCTTCGTCTTCTATTTTTTCACCACGGCCATACACGGACTGCACGTCGTCGTCGGTCTCGGGCTTGTCGCCTGGATCATCCTGCGAGCGCGTGAATTCACGTCGTCGCGACATACCGCGGTCTTGGTCGTTGGCTTGTATTGGAGCTTCGTCGACATGGTGTGGATCATTCTCTATCCACTCATTTACCTGATCGGACGCGTTCCATGAAAGTTCGAACCAGACAATTGCTCACGAGCTATCTTCTGCTCCTGATCTTGCTGGCGGTGGAGTTCGCCGTCGCCAAGCTGCCCCTCGGCGAAGCGGGGCGCGGGCTCGTGCTCGTCCCTGCGTTGATGATGGCCGGAATCGTCGCGATCGGCTTCATGGAACTCGGGAAGGGCCCGCAGACGGCCCGATTTTTTGCGCTCGCCGGGGTGGTTTGGCTTGCCATTCTGCTCGGACTGGGCTGTCTCGACCCCCTGACGCGCGTGCTCTACCCGACGCATACGGCCCGCTCGGGGCTCCAGTCCTGAAAGGGTTTGATCATTGAAAGAATGGCCGCGTGCGCCATCTCACCTTGTGCGTGTCGGGTGCGAGAAGCGGGATCCTGAAATTTCGTGCTAAGAGTTCGCCACAAGGCGGGCGGATTCGCGCGGCGCATCCGCTCCAAGAACCGAAAACTGGGTAATGGGTCATGCTTCCCTGGATCGACGATCTCAAGGGCCACGCGATTTTCCTCGATCTCGACGGCACGATTGCGGAAATCGCCGAGCATCCGGACGACGTATGCGTGCGGCCCGCCACGCTGCGATTGCTCGAGGCGCTTAACGACGAGTCCAACGGCGCGCTCGCGGTGATTTCCGGGCGAGAACTGTCCGTGATCGACCGTTTGCTGCACCCGTTGAAATTGCCCGCCGCCGGCGTCCATGGCCTCGAGCGCCGCGACGCTGCGGGCGTCCTGCATGCGGCGCAATTTTCGGAGGCGCACCCCATCAGCTTCGTCTTCGAGAAAGTTCTGGGCGACGAGACGGGAGTCGTCATCGAAAGGAAGCCCGGCGCGGTCGCGGTGCATTACCGCTTGCGGCCTGATCTCGAGCAGCGCTGCTGCGAGATCGTCAGGCAGGTCGTTGGACAACGGGCGGATCTTCGTTTGATTCATGGGAAAATGGTGTTCGAAATCCTTCAAAAAGGAATGGACAAGGGGAGCGTGATCAGTGCATTTCTTGAGGAGGCTCCTTTTCAAGGCCGCATCCCGATTTTCGCCGGGGACGACGTTACGGATGAAGCAGGCTTCGCTGCGGTGAACAGTCAAGGGGGCATTTCGATAAAGGTCGGCGCTCAAGAGACAGATGCTCGATTTCGCGCCAACGATGTTCAAGAATTGGAAAATTGGCTGCGCGATTTGATCGCCGACGCACGCGGGGAGCAGGTTCATTGATCGAGCTCGGCGTGGTCGGGAACTGCAGCTTTGCCGCGCTCATCGATCGCGAGGCCAAGGTGGTTTGGTGCTGCGTTCCCCGCTTCGACGGGGATCCGGTCTTCCACAGTCTTCTCGGAGCGCCGAAGGGGGCCGAGGGCGCAGGGGTATTCGCGATCGAGGTCGAGGACTATATCCGCAGCGAACAGTCCTACGATGGCAACACGCCGATCCTCGAAACACTCCTGCACGGCAAGAACGGCTCAGTCCAAATCAGGGATTTCGCGCCTCGGTTCTGGTGGCGTGATCGTATATTTTTTCCCCAAACTCTCGTTCGCCGCCTCACGCCTATCACCGGAAGTCCGCGCATCCGTATTCTCGTGCGTCCGCGTTTCGACTATGGCGCGACGGCGCCCACGCTCACGACAGGCTCTCACCACATCCGCTATGTTGGACCCCACACGACCTTGCGTCTGACGACCACTGCGCCAATCGACTACGTGCGCGATGGAACGTGGTTCAATCTTGATCGTCCGCTTGATTTGATCCTCGGTGTGGACGAAACCTTGAGCGCAGGCGTCACCCAAACGGCGCAGGATTTCGAGGGGCGTACGCGCGAGTATTGGCGCCGCTGGGCGCATCGATTGGCGATTCCCATGGAATGGCAGGACGCCGTCATCAGGGCCGCGATCACACTCAAGCTGTGCACCTACGAACAGACGGGAGCGATCGTCGCCGCGCTGACGACGAGCATCCCTGAGGCGCCGAACACGGAGCGAAATTGGGATTACCGCTATTGCTGGGTTCGCGACGCCTACTTCGTGGTTCGCGCGCTCAACAAGCTTGCGGCGATGCGCAAGATGGAGAACTATTTCCGCTGGCTGATGAACCTTGTCGCTTCCGCGAACGACGATCACATCAACCCCGTTTATGGGGTCGGACTCGAGGCCGAGCTTCCCGAAAGGATCGTGACATCCTTGCCTGGCTATCGCGGGATGGGTCCCGTCCGCGTCGGCAATCAGGCCTACGAGCATCTTCAATATGATAGCTACGGCAACATCGTGCTCGCCGTCACGCAGGCGTTCTTGGATCGACGCCTGCTATCGCCGCCGACACGGGTGGACTTCCTCCGCCTCGAGTCGATGGGCCGCAAGGCCTTGGCCGTTTACGACAAGCCGGACGCCGGCATGTGGGAGCTGCGTTTGCGCGCGCGTGTTCACACCACGTCAGCCGTCATGTGCTGGGCGGCGCTCGACCGACTGGCTATCATCGCCGAACATATCGGCGAGCCCGAACGGGCGCGGGATTGGAGAGAAAAGGCCAACCAAGTCAAGCGGGTCATCCTCGATCGCGCCTGGTCCGAGAAGCGAGAGGCGTTCGTTGAAATCCTTCGAGGGCGAGCATCTCGACGCCGGGGTCCTGCTGATGGTCGAAGTGGGCTTCCTTGACGCGAACGATCCGCGAATGGTCTCGACGATGAAACAAATCGAGACGAAGCTGGCTCGCGGCCCGCACCTCTTGCGTTACGAAGCTGCCGACGACTTCGGCCTGCCCACGACGGCGTTCAATAGCTGTTCCTTCTGGCAAATCGACGCCCTGGCCCGCATGGGCCGGACCGAGGAGGCCCGGGACTATTTCGATCAGCTTCTCGCCTGCCGCAGCGCTCTCGGAATGATGTCGGAAGATTGTGACCTTCAGACCGGAGAGGCCTGGGGCAACTATCCCCAGACATATTCGATGGTCGGAATAATCAATTGCGCGGTGCGGCTGTCGCGCCCCTGGGAGAAGGCGACATGAGACGGCTCGACGTCATTTCGAACCGGGGTCCCCGATCCGGGCGACAGCCCTCTCTTATTCGTCGGCAGCGTCCGCCTCGGCGAGCGGCAGGGAGAAACTGAACCTGGCGCCGCCGCCGGCGTCGGGATCGGCCCATATTTTCCCTTGATGCGCTTCTATGATCGATCGCGAGATCGACAACCCCGACGCCGAGGCCGCCGGACTTGCTCGAGGCGAAGCGCTCAAAAAAGTCTGGGTCGACCGCGCTCGAAAGGCCGAGGCCCGTGTCAATCACATCGGTTCGCAGCATCTCGTCCTGGAGCGTTGTCGCGATGGTCAGTCTGCAAATCTTCAACTCGCTCATCGCCTCGCAGGCGTTGCGTATCAAATTAAATACCACCTGCTGAATCTGCACCTTGTCCGCGAAGATAGAATCCTTGTCGGCGTCCAGACGCAAAACCAAGCCGACTTTGTGCTCTTTGAGCAGAGAACCAGCGAGTTCGCATGTTTGTTGAATAATCGCGTGCAAGCTCTGCGTGATCTTTTCGGGATCTCCGCGTGAGATGAAGTCATGCAGATGACTGACGATGCGCCCCGCGCGCAGCATCTGCGACGCGGCGCTATCCAAAGCCTCGCCGACTTCGGGCGGGCGTTCCGGGCAGGCCTGGAGGAGACGCTGCGCGGCCTCCAAATAGTTTGCAGCCGCCGAGAGCGGCTGATTGAGCTCATGGGCGAGCGCGGTCGCCATCTCCGCCATCGAGGAGAGCCGATCGCCGTGTAGTCGGCGCAGACGCGCCTCGAGCATGCGCTTCTCGCGTAGATCGCGAATGAAGCCGATGAACAAGCGTTCGTCGCGGTGATGAATTTCTGAAACTCGCAATTCCACGGGAAACTTGGAGCCGTCTTTGCGCGCCGTTTCGATCTCACGACCAATTCCGATGATCTTCGCCACGCCGGTTCGAAGATAGTTTTGGATATAGTTGTCGTGCTGTGAGTGATGAGGCTCAGGCATGAGCATGCTGACGCTCGCTCCGATGAGCTCCTCCGCGGTGTAGCCGAACATCGTGTCAACGGACTTGTTCACAGTCAAAATGACGCCGGTCTCGTCGATTGTGACGATCGCGTCGGCGACGCCATCGATGACAGCCCGAAGGCGCGCCTCGCCATCGCGCAGCGCCTCCTCCGCGCGGCGCCGCTCGCTGATGTCCACGAAAGTGACGACGATCCCGTCGATCCTGTTTTCGACGGTGGAGTAGGGCCGCAATCGCATGAGATACCAAGCGCCGTTGCGGCTCGACACTTCACGTTCGCTTGAAGCGAGATTTTTTAAAACCGCTCGGGCGTCAGTGGCGAAAAATTCATAATCGAGACAGTGGGTGAAATCCGTGATCGACCGTCCTTCGTCGCCGCCTGCGATGTTGAAGAGATCCGCGACCCGCGGCGTGAAACGTTTGATGCGTAGCTGATTGTCCAGAAGGAGAATCCCAACGTCCGTCGCGGCCATCAGATTCTGGAGGTCGCTGTGAGCGCGCGAGATGCTGTCGAGCTTCGACTTCAGCTCGCGGTTGACGGTTTGCAGCTCCTCGCCGCTCTGCTCAGAATTTGGAGGCATCTGACCGTCGCTGGCCATGGACAAGCCATTCGCCGCCAGGACATTTTACGCGAAAATCCGATCTGATCATGCGAACCCTGCGCTCGGAGGCCGCGTGCGTGTTTCTATGCGCATCAGCTACTAGATGGTGTCGCCGCACGAAGTGATGGAGCGGGACCGGCCCGCGCCCTGCGGTGGGACCGCAATCAGGATGGCTTCGTTTCAAGGGCCAAGGCCATCCGCACGAGCGCCGAAAGGCTTCCAGCCTCGGTTTTCTTCATGATACTGGCGCGATGGACCTCGACGGTTCGCTGGCTGATGCCCAGTTCCGCAGCGATCGCCTTGTTGGTTTTCCCTTTGATCAGCTCTTGGAGCACTCCTTTTTCCCTTGCGGTCAGGCTCGAAAGGTTGTGGCGAATCGCTTGCGCCGAGGCGACTCCTTCCTTCTCAGACCTGCCCGCAAGCGCTTGCTGAATTGTATTGATCAACGCTGACGGGTCAAAAGGCTTTTCGAGAAGATCGACCGCGCCTTGCTTCATCGCGGAAACGGCGAGAGACACATCGGCGTATGCGGTAATGACGATGACAGGGAGATTGAGGCCCCGCTTCTTCATGCCTTCGATCAGCTCGACGCCATTCAGGCCCGGCAGGCGCACATCTGTCACGACGAGGCCTCGCTCGTCTGGCTCGACCGCCTCCAAAAAATCCTCGGCCGAAGAATATGTTTTCGTCTCGAACCCCTCGATTGTCAGCAGGAACCGCACCGAGCCGAGAACAGCGGCGTCATCGTCAATCACATGCACAACTTGCTTCTGGTTCGCGCCGTCTCGCTCTATCGCCAGGTGCTCTGGAGAAATGCTGGGCTTCGCGCCCTCAGGCGTTTTTTCGGCCGGGCGATATATCCCAGGCGGCTCTCGGGGCTCCTCCGTTACACCTGCCCTTATCATTTATCCTCGCCCTCCCGCGCAGTCGGTCTGCGGTCGCCCGGCGACGCTCCAGGCCTCCCCGAGTCGCCTTACACAATATACAAACTCTCGCGCGCCGCAAAAGCTTGGCAGCGAGCCGGACGCACCCTTTCCCCCCAAATTGCCTGCTTTCGCCGTCTCGCGGGAACCCAAGTTTGCGGTCTGCGCATGTCGATGCGGCGCGTCATTATTGCAGCGGAGTAGGTAATAATCCGAATGGTGGAAATTTTTTGCAATTACTATTGTCCTCAGCGACACGGGGCCTGCGAGGAGGCGGGCGTGGGAGGACGGGTCGTGATCGGCGTCCAGGATTGCGCGAAATTTGCGGGACTCACGCCGAAGGAAATCTTACTGGGCCCAAGCCCCAGCGCCAGGCACCGCGTATTGAAGTCTTGCTATCTTTTGAACATGTGGAAAGGGCCCAAGACGGTCAGAAGGCTCATAGTGGCCGATATCCGACGTTGGGCTGAATTAGGGGCGCCCGACCGCGCAGCCGACACGGTCCTTGTCTTGAGACAGTTCCTTTCTGATTTTCCAGAAGCAAGGATTGAGATCGCGCCTGTGAGCCCGAACAATGGCGCGCCAAGGTCACGATTCCAGGAGACGCGATGCCGCCACGGTCAAAGCCGTTCGCGTCGGCGCGCTTTCAAGCTCATCAGTCCTGAGCCTAGCTGGCCCGGGTCGTTCGGAAAGCCTACGCAGGATGGCGAAGTCTGACAGGAGAAGCTTGAGACGGTTGCCCGCGAACCTAGTTTAAGGCGGGAATCATGAGGGGTGCGCTCGTCTATCGCACGCCCGGGAGAATGGAGATGAAGCGGCTTGTGGTGGTGTCGAATCGGGTCGCTGACCCAGGTTGCGCCGCGTCCGGTGGCTTGGCCGTCTGCATTCTTGACAGTTTGAGGGAGCGCGGCGGCGTCTGGTTTGGCTGGAATGGGGAAATCGTGGCTTCCGAGGCGGAGATCGGCGTCTCTTGCAGACGAGACGGCAAGGTCACCTTCGTCACCATGCCGTTCTCCGAACGCGATTATAAAGAGCACTATCTCGGCTTTTGCAACGCGGCGCTATGGCCTGTGCTTCACTACCGGCTGGACCTCGCGCGCTTCACTTCGGAAAGCCGCGACGCCTATCGGAGGGTCAACAGCCGCTTCGCCGACGCTCTTGCGCCTCTGCTCAATCCCGACGATCTCATTTGGGTTCACGACTATCACCTGATCCCGATCGCGGAGGAGCTGCGCGCTCGCGGAGTCCGCAATCGCATCGGTTTCTTCTTACATATCCCGTTCCCGCCGCCGGACATGCTGGTGGCGATGCCCGAGCATGAGTGGCTCATGGAGGCGATGCTCGCCTATGACGTCGTCGGCTTTCAAACGAGAACAGACCAGGCAAATTTCTGCCGCTTCCTATGCGAGGCGATGGGCGGCGAAATGCTCGCGCCCGATGTCGTTCGCGCTTCGGGACGCGTCCTTACCGCTAGCGTCTTTCCGGCCGGCGTCTGCGTCGATTCCTTCTCTGCGATGGCGAAGCACCCCGAGGCCGAAAGGCGGATCCAGTGGCTGCATCGCCGCGGCGAGCCGCGCATCAACATCATTGGGGTGGATCGCCTCGACTACACGAAGGGTCTGCCGGATCGCTTCCGCTCGTTCAAGCGTTTGCTGGAGCTGCATCCAGAAAATTGCAAGGCCGTCACCTTGATGCAGATCGCGCCGCCCACGCGCGAAGAGGTTAAGGCCTACGCCGACATTCGCCATGAGCTGGAAGCGCTTTCGGGCGAGATCAACGGGCAGTTCGGCGACTTCGACTGGACGCCGGTCCGCTACGTCCACCGCAACGTGCCGCGGGACACGCTTGCCGCGCTTTACCGCGGCAGCCAGATTGGACTCGTGACCCCTTTGCGAGACGGCATGAATCTCGTGGCGAAGGAATATATCGCCGCCCAGGACGAAACGGACCCTGGCGTGCTCGTGCTGTCGCGTTTCGCCGGCGCCGCGGAAGATCTGGAGGAGGCGCTCGTCGTTAATCCATACGACGCGGATGAGGTGGCGCAAGCTATGCAGCACGCCATTCTGATGCCGAAGCAGGAGAAGATCGAGCGACATGCCGCGCTGCTGACGCGTGTGCGCGAACGTAACGCGCGCAACTGGATGACTGGTTTTTTGCAGGCGCTCGATGCGCCGCCCCTGTCCTTGGCGGCCTTGCTCTCCACGGCGCCGTTCTCCACGTCGAGTCCGACGTTCGACGTGTTACAGCCGTGGGCGGCTGCCCCAACGGCTCAGTTATCGGCGGCGCCGAGCGGCCGGGCGACGGCCTCGAGAGGTTTCCGTTCGGCTGCTATGCCCCAGGCCCATTCGATCAAACCAGCGGAAATCATTAGCACAGCTCCGAGAGCGTAGCCGTCGAAGACAAGCGCTCGGCTTCCGGTTCCGATCAGCGTTCCGAGTAGCCAGGGGCTTACGGCGCCGCCCACGAGCGTTCCAAGCGCGTAGAAAACGGCGATAGCCATGGCGCGGATTTCGAGCGGAAAGGTTTCGCTGACGGTCAGATAGGCGGAGCTCGCCGCCGCCGAGGCGACGAAGAACACGAGCATCCATCCCATCGTCTGCTGCTCCGCCGTCAACAGTCCCCTTTGGAACAGATATCCGACGCCGAGAAGCAGCAGCCCGGAAATGGCATAGGTCGCGCTGATCATGATCCGGCGCCCCACAGTGTCGAACAGTTTCCCGAGCAACAACGGGCCGAGGAAATTGCCCGCGGCCAAAGCCAGCAGGTGCCAACCGAGCTTATCGGCGCCGACCCCATAGAAATCGGTCAAGACCAGGGCATAGGTGAAGAACACCGAATTGTAGAGGAAAGCCTGAGAGGCCATCAGCGCGAGACCGACCACCGTGCGGCGAGGGTAGAGGCGAAACATCGCGCGATAGACTTCGGTGAGCGGCGTGAATGCGCGCGCGCGCAGCCTGAGCTTCGGCAGGCGAGCGAGTTCTGATTGAGAGAGCCGGCGACTGGACTGGCTTTCGATCTGGGCGACGATTTCGTCGGCCTCGTCGGTGCGCCCGTGCAGCATCAGCCAACGCGGACTTTCCGGAATCCATCTGCGAATGAGTAGAATTAAAAGCCCGAGCGTTGCGCCGATCAAAAACGCCAAGCGCCAACCGAGCCAAGGCTCGATCACCGCCGGGTCGAGGAGCACGATAGACGCGCCCGCTCCCAGCGCTGCGCCCAACCAAAAGCTGCCGTTGATGACGAGGTCGGTCCAGCCCCGCACTCGCGCGGGAATGAGCTCCTGGATCGCCGAATTGACAGCGGCGTATTCGCCGCCGATACCGCAGCCCACAACAAGACGAAAAAGCGTGAAGCTCGCGCCGTTCCATGCCGCCGCCGTTGCCGCCGTCCCCGCAAGATAAACGGCCAGAGTGATGAAAAACAGCTTTCGTCGTCCAAGCCGGTCGGTCATCCACCCGAAGACCAGGGCGCCGAACACCGCTCCGCACAGATAGGCGGCGCCCGCGAATCCGACTTCCGAGGCCGTGAGACCGAGCCCAGCGCCTTGCGTCAGCACCCCAGCCACCGCCCCCGCCAAGGTCACTTCCAGTCCGTCGAGAATCCAGGTCACTCCTAGCGCGACCACGACCAGACTGTGAAAGCGACTCCATGGCAATGCGTCGAGCCGTGCGGGCACGTTCGTTTCAACGATGGTTCCGTCCGCTTCCGCGCGCCGAGAGACCCCACGATTCGCGGCGTCACCCGACAACGGCCGAGTCCGGGCTTGGAGTGGCCGCGCAGGTTCGGCGGAGTCGTTCGCGTCGAGAGGCATCCTCACACTCCGGCCGCGCCGCGCGCCGATCCTTGCCTCGCCCTGGCGACGGCTCCGCGAGTCCGTCAGCTTGCTTTAGGGGACTCCGCATCAGCAGCGGCGACGCAGCACGTCGCCGCGACGATTTCCCCTGCGATCGCCACCAAAGCGTCGGCGTTATCGGGCTTGACGTAAACCCTGTTGGCGCCGGCCCGGATCGCCTCTTCGTGAATCGTAGACGAGGTGGTCGTCGTGAGCACAAAAATGGGCAGATCCTTCAGAAGAAAGGATTGGCGCAACGCTTTCAGGAACTTCACTCCGCCGAGACGAGGCATGTTGAGGTCGAGCACGACCGCATCGGGAAGCTTGTCTGTAAGGTCGTCCTTGGACACCAGATACAGCCCCTCGAGACCGTTCTCGACGTGCTCGTATTCGATATCGACCTTCAGATTGTCGCGCACACAATCGATGGCGCGCTCCAACAGAAACACGTCATCCTCGTCATCCTCGATCAACAGCAGTCGACATGGCCCTTGCCTGCTTGGATTTGACGCCATATGAACCCTCATTTCCAGGACCGACGCGGGCGGCGACATGCGCTCGACGCGGAGCGCGGCCTTCGTAGCGCCACTTAGAAACTCACACCGGGAGGACAAGGGTTGGTCGTGCATCTTCTCGAAGATGGCGATGAGCTGTTTCGCCTGGCGATCGAGGCGTCGCCTGCCGCGGTGATTGTGACCGACGTCCAAGGCCGCATACGCTTCGCCAACGCCGAAACCCTGCACATGTTCGGCTACGAAGCGACCGAGCTGATGGGAATGCCTATAAACTCGCTGATTCCTCGAAATTTGCGCGAGAATCACGCGCAGCTTCACCGCGACTTTTTCCGCAATCCAAGCAAGCGCGCCATGGGCGTAGGCCGTGATCTGCGTGCCGTCAGGCGGGATGGAACCGAGTTCCCGGTGGAAATCGGGCTGACGCCGATCGAGACGACGAACGAAACCTTCGTGCTTGCGACGGTGCTCGACATCACCGCGCGGCGGGAGGCGGAAGCGGCCTTCGCGCGACGCGCGGCCGAGCTCGAGCGGGCGAACGAGCGTCTGGCGCAGTTTGCCTATGTCGCTTCGCACGACCTGCAAGAGCCGCTACGCAAAATTGCAGCTTTCACGAACCTCCTCAACCAGGCGATCGCAAACTCCAATCAAGAGGACCTGCATCGCGCCAAGGACGTGATCCGCTCGTCGGCGTTGCGGGCGCGCGACCTAGTCGACGATCTCCTGACCTACTCCAAGACCATCAACGACGTGCTAGAGCCGAGCGTTCTCGATCTCAGAGAGGAAATCGATAGCGCCCTCGTGGACTTGTCGCAGTTGATCAGCGAGACCGGCTCGGAAATCGATAACCGCGCGCCGCATTTGAAGTTCGAAGCCGACCGGTCGCAATTCGCGCGCTTGATGCAAAATATCGTCTCCAATGCGATCAAATATCGTAAGCCGGATCAAGTCGCCAAGGTGCTCATCCTCGTCGAGCCGATTGAACAGGGCGGAGTTCGGGTTTCCATCGTCGACAACGGGATCGGCTTCGAGGCTAAATACGCCACGATGGTCTTCGAACCGTTCCAGCGACTGCATTCGCAAGCCAAATATCCCGGGACAGGAATAGGGCTCGCTATCTGTAAATCGATCGCCGATCGCCACGGTTGGGCCTTGTCCATCGAGTCCGAACCTGGCGAGGGCGCAACATTCTTCATCACCATCCCAAGGCTGCTTAATGAGTGGCGCGAGGAGCCATCCGTCACCCCGGTCCCGCAGCGCTAGCCGGGAGGACGCGCGCCCGGCCTTGCTAGGGAGCAAGGCCGTCCGCGGCGAGCTCACGCAACCAATTTCTCGTGCTTTTCCGTCCAGTGGCCCTCTTGGGCCAGCGCGTTCATCTGGGCGCGATGCGTGAACGCGGCTTGCGCAATCTTGACGTTTTGGGGCTTCCCCGCCCAGCTCTTCAGCGCCGACGCCTGCAAGGCGCGGCCGTAGCTGAAAGTCAGGCTCCAGGGGCCTCCGATATGGTTTATGGCGTCGAGATTTGCCGTGGCCTCCACATCCCCCTGTCCGCCGGAAAGGAAGGCGATGCCGGGAACCGCGATCGGAACCGAACGCCGCAGGACTCGAAGCGTCGCCTCCGCGACTTGCTCCGGCGAAGCCTGACGCGGGTTCTTTTTTCCGGAAATCACCATATTGGGCTTGAGCACGATTCCTTCGAGAAACACGCGGGCCTCGTAAAGGGCCGCGAACACGCTGTGGAGCACGAATTCGGTGACTTCGGCGCAACGCTCGATGTCGTGATCCCCATCCATCAGGACCTCGGGCTCGACGATCGGCGTGAGGTTCGCGTTCTGGCAAAGCGCCGCATATCGCGCCAACGCCTGCGCGTTGGCGTCGACCGCATATTTGGTTGGAGCGCTCGTCTCGCGATTGATGTCGATCACCGCGCGCCATTTGGCGAAGCGCGCTCGCGAGCCGTAGTAGCTCACGAGCCTCTCTTGCAAGCCGTCGAGACCTTCAGTGATCGTTTCGCCGGGAAAATTGGGGAGCGGCCTCGCGCCAAGGTCGACCTTGATCCCCGGGATCGCGCCCGCGGCCTCGATCAGCTTGACGAGCGCCGTCCCGTCGCTTGCCGACTGCCTTATGGTTTCATCATAAAGGATGACGCCGGAGATGTACCGTCTCAGCGCCTCCCTCGAGCGAAACAGCAGCTCGCGATAGTCGCGGCGCGTCTCCTCCGTCGATCCGATCCCGATGGCCGCAAAGCGTTTCGCGATCGTCCCGCCGCTCTCGTCCGCGGCGAGGATCCCCTTACCCGGCGTCACCAATGCTCTTGCCGTTCGAGCAAGTTGATCCTTGTTCATCACCCTCCTCCATGGCGCGTTTACAGTTGCGCGTGACTTAAGCGTTCCTCGATGGGGGCCAGGAAGGCCACCAGAAGCAGAATGATCGCAAGGCCGGCGTGCAGCCAGCGGTCAGCCATGTTCAACTGCACCCCCTTGAGCATCTCCGCGTCAGGAAATGCGAACCCGACGACCGCAACGATCGCGTAAAGAATGGCGATGATGCGAATTGTCGTGACCGGCGCGCCCAAGAGAGCGCCGACCAGGAACAGGACGCCCGTGGCGATGTGCAGGTAATTGTGCAGGTCGTTCACCACGAAAAAGCCGTCGGGCGAAACAATGGGATTTGCGGTAAAGCCCACCGCTCCCACCGCCAGGAAGAGGAGGCCGAAGACCTTCGCCAAAAGATCGGCGTTCCAGTGCGACTCGATCATAGGATTGCTCCCCTTTGCGCGTGCGTTGCGCGGCTGCATTGTGCGGACGCGCCCGGGCGCGGGTTATTCGCGGGTAGCGCGAAGCCGAAGCTGCGGCGGATCTGGACCTCGCGAGGCGTTTGATCGAACAAATGGCGCCCATGGAGCCGTTTTCTATCCCCAGGAGTGAAGTCCCCAGGCTCGTGGAAACTACGTGCGGACGTGGGATCGACTGAGGCTCAGCGGTCGATCTCTCCGAAGACGATGTCGAGCGAGCCCACGATCGCGGCCGCATCCGCAAGCATATGACCTTGCGAAAGGCGCTCCATCGCTTGCAAATGCGCGAAGGACGGCGCCCTGATCTTGCAGCGGTATGGCTTGTTGGCGCCTTCGGAAACGAGATAGACGCCAAATTCGCCCTTCGGCGCCTCCACCGCGGCGTAGACTTCGCCAGCGGGCACGCGAAAGCCTTCGGTATAGAGCTTGAAGCACTCGATCAGCGCTTCCATCGAGCGCTTCATCGGGTGGCGGCGCGGCGGCGCGATCTTGTGATTTTCTATTATGACCGGACCCGCTCCTTCCGAGGACCGGAGCTTGGCGAGGCACTGTCGCATGATCCGAATCGACTGGCGCATCTCAGCCATGCGCACGCAATAGCGATCGTAGCAGTCTCCATGCTTCCCGACCGGAATGTCGAAGTCGAGATCTTCGTAGCATTCATAAGGCTGAGCCTTGCGCAGGTCCCAGGCGGCGCCGCAGGCGCGGATCATGACCCCCGAGAAACCCCACGCCCACGCTTCCGCCAGCGAGATCGCGCCCACGTCCGCGTTTCGCTGCTTGAAGATACGGTTGTCCGTGAGCAGCACTTCCAGATCGTCGCAAGCTTGGAGGAAGGGATCGCAGAAGGCTTCGATGTCGTCGAGGAGGTCGGGCGGAAGATCCTGGTGCACGCCGCCGACGCGAAAATAATTGGCGTGCAGCCGCGCCCCGGACGCGCGTTCATAAAACACCATCAGTTTCTCTCGCTGCTCGAAGCCCCAAAGGTTGGGCGTCAGCGCGCCGACGTCGCCAGCCTGAGTCGTGACGTTGAGCAGATGCGACAGCAACCGACCGATTTCGCAATAGAGAACGCGAATGAGCTGCGCGCGCGCCGGAATGACGATCCCCAAGAGTTTCTCTGCGGCGAGACAAAAGGCGTGCTCTTGATTCATCGGCGCGACGTAATCCAGCCGATCAAAATAGGGTAAGGCCTGCAGATATGTCTTCTCTTCGATCAGCTTTTCGGTTCCGCGGTGCAGGAATCCGATATGCGGATCTGCGCGTGTCACGACCTCGCCGTCGAGCTCGAGAATGAGACGAAGCACGCCGTGCGCGGCCGGATGCACCGGACCGAAATTGATCTCGAAATTTCTCATTGTGGAAGATTCCATCTCGTTGCCTCCTCTTTGCCTGTGCCGCCGACAGGACAGGCAATGCGCTCAAGCTCGAGAATCCGGCGGGCCCTCGGAAATATTGTCCCGCGGTGAACGACATGAACCCGCTCGCGCTCTATATGTCGCGCACGAAGCAACTAAGAAGTCGTCGCTGCAAATGGGCGCATCGCTTCGATCGCAAGCTGCGTCGATGCAGGGACAGACTTTACTCGCGGGAGATGCACATGAAGCCCGTCGTCATCGGAGCTTTAACAGTCTTGCTCTTCGGAACCGGCTCTGCTCTGGCCGCTGATGAAATTGGCGCGCACCAGGTCTTCCTGCCGCAACAGATCCAATGGGGTTCGGGCCCGGCGAGTCTGCCTGCGGGAGCGCAATTGGCGGTGCTCTACGGCGATCCGCAAAAGTCCGGCATGTTCGTGCTGCGCGTCAAATTGCCGAAGGGCTACAAGATTGCGCCGCACATGCACAAGCAGTCTGAAATCCTCACCGTAATCTCGGGGAGCCTAGATCTCGGGCTTGGGCCTGCGGCTGACCACGCTTCTGTCGAGACGCTGCCCGCGGGAAGCTTCTCCTCAATGCCGCATGGGGTGGTGCATTACGTCTTGGTCAACGAAGATTCGGTCGTTCAAATCAGCGCCAACGGCCCCTGGGGCATCGACTACGTCAATCCCAAAGATGACCCCCGGCTCCTCGGCGCGCCGGAACCGACATCCGAGCTTTATTCTTCAAGGACGCGATAACCGCCTCGAAGCCCGCTGCAAGTCCGGCGCGACGCGAGCGCGGAGCATGGGCTCGCGCGCTCAAGTCTCGTAAGCGCGTGGGCGACTCAACGGTCGGTTTTCGCCTGCCCAACCTCGGAGGCCAGCCGCGCAAATGAAAAAGCGCGGCCCTCGGCGGCCCCTTTCACCGCCTGTCTCAAGAAGCGAGCCGGAAAGCAGATGGCGTCGACGTTGGAGTCTCTCACCTCCGTGGGCCGGCGCACGTCGCAGGCGAGGCTCGTCTCGACTCCCGCCAGTAGCTGATCCAGCTCATCGTTGCTCAGAACGCCCTTGTCCCTTACGGCTACGAGCAGAGCGGCAAGTACGGCATAGACGCCTTCAAGCTGCAGATTGGCTGTGTTCATGCTCCACCTATGCTGTTTGCGCTCGCGCCGGCGAACGCGCGACTGTGATTTTGCATCGGCGCGCCCGCTGGCACAAGCCGGCGCCGAGCCGTAACCATCTTCGACGCGATCGCAGCGTCGCTCTCGCGTTCCCCCTCAGCATATCGCCTCCGAAGGCTCTGTCAGCCGAAAAGCGTCTTCCTATTTTCCTTGCTGCGAGTGGGTCTCTACAACACGGATCGGCCCAATGCCCTTCAACGTAGCGCAAAAGCTCATAATGGCTCATCTTGTGCGCGGGGGTCTCGCCCCAGGCGAGCCAATCGCCTTGCGCATCGATCAAACCCTCACGCAGGATGCGACAGGCACGCTCGCGATGCTGTCTCTCGAAGCGATGGGGATCGATCGCGTGAAAACCGAGGTCAGCGTGCAATATGTCGACCATAATCTGTTGCAGGTCGACAATCTCAATGCCGAGGATCATCTCTTTCTCGAAAGCGCCTGCCGCAGGTTCGGACTTTGGTATTCGCCGCCGGGGAATGGAATCAGTCATGTCGTGCACATGGAGCGCTTCGGGCGCCCCGGAAAGACTTTGCTCGGCTCCGACAGCCACACACCCGCCGCGGGCGCCTTATGCATGCTCGCGATCGGCGCCGGCGGCCTCGATGTCGCGCTGGCCATGGCGGGAGAGCCTTACGCGATCGCCATGCCAAGAATTCTGGGCGTGGAGCTCAGCGGCGAGCTGCCGCAATGGGTCAGCGCCAAGGACGTCATCCTGGAGCTGTTGCGACGGCGCGGCGTCGCCGGCGGCGTCGGCAGGATCATCGAATATTACGGGCCGGGGCTCGGGGCTCTCGACGCGATGGATCGGCATGTGATCGCCAATATGGGCGCCGAGCTGGGCGCCACCACCTCTGTTTTTCCTTCCGATGAATCGACCTGGCGCTATCTCAAGTCGCAGGGCCGGGAGGAAGACTGGAGCGAGATCGCGTCGGACCCCGGATGCGAGTATGACGAACATGAGCATATCGATCTCTCGAAGCTCGAGCCGCTCATCGCAAAACCCTCGAGCCCCGGAAACGTCGTCCCTGTCCGCGAGATTGCCGGCCTCGAAATCGCCCAGTCCTATATCGGCTCTTCCGCTAATCCGGGATGGCGCGACTTCGCGATCGCGGCGGAAATCGTGCGAGGCAAGAGGACGCCTCCGCAGGTGTCCTTCGACGTCAATCCCACCTCGAGGCAAGTGCTGCAGGCGCTCATCGCCGACGGCCGGCTTGGGGCGCTTGTGGTCGCAGGCGCGCGCATCCATCAAACGGGATGCAATGGTTGCATCGGCATGGGTCAAGCGCCCGCGGTCGGTCGCAACTCGCTGCGCACAACCCCGCGCAATTTCCCCGGCCGCTCGGGAACCGAGGAGGACTCGGTTTTCCTGTGCTCTCCTGAAACCGCTGCGGCCTCCGCGCTCGCTGGACGGATCGTGGATCCAAGAACGCTCTCGACGCCCTATCCGAGGCTCGTCGAGCCGACGGCGCCCTTCTCTTCTCTCATGCTGATCGAGAAGCCGCCTCCGCTCCCGGAGGCGCGAAAGGTGAAGCTCGTGAAGGGGTCGAACATCCATTCGCTGCCCGAATTCGACGCTCTTCCCGACGCGCTCGAGCTGCCGATCCTGCTGAAGATGGGAGACAACGTCTCGACCGACGAAATCCTGCCGGCCGGCGCCAGGGTGCTCCCTTATCGCTCGAATTTGGAAAAGATCGCGACCTTCTCTTTCTCGCGCATCGATCCGACCTATGCAGACCGAGCCAAAAGCGAGGCGGCGCGAGGCCACGCCGTCGTCGGCGGCAAGAACTACGGGCAAGGCTCGTCCCGGGAGCACGCCGCCGCCGCGCCGCGTTATCTTGGGCTCAGAATCGTGCTCGCGAAGTCGTTCGCCCGCATTCACAGACAAAATCTCATCAACTACGGCGTGCTTCCGCTCCGCTTCGCCGACCCCACCGACTATGATCGGGTTGCGGCCGGCGAGGCCCTGCAGGCTCGTCATTTGCGCCGCAGCCTGGAGGAAGGCGCGCCCATCACGCTCCTCTGCGCCGGGCGGAGCATCGAGACGCAGCATGACCTCACGGCGGATCAGATCGAAATTATTTTGGGCGGCGGCGTCGTCAATCGCCGTCGCCGACACGCCGCCTGACAGGCAATTCCGTCGTCGACGGGTTGAGGGCCTCCCTGCCGTCTCTCACGGGCGCCCAATCAAAAGAGGGGAGACGGAGGATTGCTGTCGCCGGCCCCTCCCGGCGACAAGACTCCTCAATAGGAATTGCGCGGGTCGATCAGCCTCCGGCGCTTCGCCCTTCCCGTTCGGCGCTTTGCCCTTCCCAATAGGGCGAGGTTTTGTAATGCTGATGGACCTTGGCTTCCCATTCCCGGTTCATCGCGCTGTCGGCCATGCATCCCGGCGAGGCCTCGAGCGTTTGCTCGGTGACGTCGGCAGTGTAGCGATCACGCTCCCCGTCGTACGCCATTGCGGTCCATGGCACCGCATGGGCGTCGTGGCGCAAGCCCATGAAGCCAGAGAAGTCGATGATCGCATAGCGAACTTGACCTGAGGCCTTATCGATCAGCAGCCGATCGATCTTGCCGACCTCCTTGCCGTTTGCGTCAAAGACGCTCGCGCCCTCAAGATGCTCGCTCGAGATCAGATTGAACTTCGGATTTGCGGTCCCCATTCTTGAACTCCTTCCCAGTTGAGGGACGTCCCCATCGCTCGGGGGGTTCAATTCCCTTCGCCGGAGGTTGAGCCCTTCTGCGTCATGATCCCCACCAGAGCGGGGCTCTCGCAGACTGCCTCTGCCGGCGCCTTTCCCGAGAAAAATACGCCCTGCGTTTGCAGGATTACATGGGAATGATTGTGAAATTGGCGAGTCGCCAACCGCATTTTCGCCCCTCTCGATTACAGGCGCCTACCAGTGTGAGCGCCACATCGATCAGGAGGCGGCCGCGCTTCGGGCTGCAATCGCCGACAGGGCCGCCGAGAGCGCGGCGAGAGCAAAGTCGATGTCTGATGGCGTATGGTCGGCGCTGATCTGGAATCGAATCTCTTCTTCTCCCTTCGGCACGACGGGATAGGCGAGCCCCGTGGCGAGAACGCCCCTTTTTCGCAGCTCGTCCGTCAAAGCCAGAGTGCGCTGTGTGTCGCGCGTCAGTAGGGGCGCCACCGGATGCTCGCCGGACAGTGTCTCGCATCCAAGCTTGAGAAGCCCCGCTTTGAAGCGCGCCGTCATGGCCCTCAAATGCTCAAGCAGAGCCAGCCCTTTCGGGCTGTCCAGGATGTCGACCGCCGCATGAGCGGCGGCGGCCTCCGCGGGGGCGATTGGGTTCGAATAAACGTAGAGAGGCGAGGTTTCGCGAAGGTAGCCGATGACCGTATCGTCTCCGACGACATAACCGCCGTTGACTCCGAAGGCCTTGCCAAGCGTCGCAACGAGCAAATCGACTGGAGCCGAGCGCACCTCTTCCTCGACGCCGCGGCCGCTCTTCCCCAAGGCGCCGACGCCATGCGAGTTGTCCGCAACGACGATCGCGCCTTCCGGAAAGGCGTCGTCGTATTCCCGAGCCAAGGCGACGATGCGATCAAGAGGCGCGTGATCGCCGCGCATGCTGAAAACGCCATCCGTGATCACGATCGCTCGAGCACACTCCTTGGCCGCCCGCTCCAGACCGCGCTCGAACTCGCTCAGATCGAGATGCTTATACACATGCTTCGTCGCGGGTCGCGCCAGCGCGATGGCGTTGATGATGCAGTTGTGATTGAGCGCGTCGCTGATGACCGCAGTGCGGTCAGTTATCAGCGGCGCCAGGGTCCCCAACATGGCGGCGTAAGCGGACGAAAACAACATGGCCGCCGGGCGACCGTGGAAAGCCGCCAGACGCCGCTCGAGGGCGACGTGCGGCGACCAGGTGCCGCCGATGAAGCGAACGGCGCCGGGGCCGACGCCGAAGCGGGCTGCGGCCGCCGCCTCGGCCGCGATGACCTCGGCGCGCAACGCCATGCCGAGATAATTGTTGGCGTTCATCCTCAGGAAAGCGCGGTCGCCCTCTCCTTCAACGAGATAGCGTGGACCGTCGTCGTCTCGCCGCGGCGCAATACCGCAGATGACCGTTTCCTTACCCTTCGCCCGCCCTGTCCTGGCAAGCTCATCAAGCCGCGCCGCGAGTGCTTTGCGCAATTTTCCGTTCTGCATCGCCCGTTCCCCCGTGTCGGCGCGCTCCCCTTGACGCATCGACTTGCGCGGCGAGACGGCAGAGCATGTCCTCCGTCATCGCGGCGAGCCCGAAGCGCGGCGCGAAGCCCCAGTCCTCGCGCGCGGCGCTGGCGTCGAGCGATTCCGGCCAGCGAATCGGCAATGGATTGGCGCAGCGGATCGACGCGGTAATCGACCATGAATCCCGGCGCACGCGCGCGGATTTGCGCCGCGAGCTCCGCCGGCGTGACGCTCATCGCGGTGACGTTATAGGCGTTGCGATGCCTCAGCCGCTCCGGGTCTGCCCCCATCAGCTGCATGATCGCTGCAACCGCGTCTGGCATATACATCATGTCAAGCCGCGTCTGCGGCGCAAGGAAGCAGCAATAGCGCTCGCCCAGCGCGGCGGCCCGAAGCATCTCGACCGCATAATCGGTCGTGCCGCCGCCCGGCCGCGCGACATAGGAGATAAGACCGGGCAACCGCAGGCCGCGCACATCGACGCCGAAATGCGCCGCGTAATAGTCGCACAGGAGCTCCCCGGCCACCTTGGTCACGCCATACATCGTTGACGGGCGTTGAACGGTCACTTGCGGCGTGTCGACTCGCGGCGTGGAGGCCCCAAAAGCGGCGATGGAGCTTGGGAAAAACACTCGGCTTCCGAATTCACGCGCGGCCGTGAGGACGTTGCGAAGCGATTCTACATTGATGCGCCAGGCTTTTTCGGGGTCGGATTCGCCGACCGCCGAGAGCACCGCGACGAGATGATAGATCTCGCCCACGTCGTGTCGGCGCACCACAGCGCGGATCTCTTGTAGCTCCGTGCAATCCAAGCGTTCGTAAGGCGGCTCCGCTGCGGGGGACCTTGCCGCGGGAGCAGCGAGATCGGACGCGACGACGCGCTCGACGCCGTGGCGCGCGCGCAGGGCGGGAACCAATTCCGAACCGATCTGACCAAACGCGCCGGTTACCAATACTCGTCGCATTCATCCGTCCTGTGGTCGCGCCCGCGGACCGGCGTTGATGCGGCCCCACAACACTAAACTAAGGCGTCACTTCCCGGCGCCAATTCCCGAATTCAAATCTTACGAAGCCGCGCGTCCCGTGCGTCAAGCTTGCGAGCGCTTCGAGCCAAGCGGCGGATCATTCCGCGGGTTCGCTTCGCGGCAGCCCTTGAGGAGAGTCCAGAGCCTCGAGGCTCGCCGCCAGTGAGTCCGCCTCGACCGCGATGGAAAGCGGCAGCGGATCGATTACGGCGCAGCCCAAGGCGTCCTCGAACTTTGGCGATCGGCGCGCCATTCGGCTTCGGTGCTCTGCGCGACGCGCCGCGCGGATCGCCGAGGCATTGAATGGCGCAAGCCCCCCATCAACCGGTGGGCACCGGCGTCGATTGGCTGTTCAATATAGAACTTCGCACCGTTCAGAGGATTTTGGTCACCCATCTGAGATTCCCGGGCCTGCAGCCTCGATTGAAAGGTCAAGGCTGTGCTTGGCATTCCTTGGACGAAATTGACATTTATTTGAAGCGACAGCTGGTTTACGCGCGCTACAATTTTGTTCCGGCTGCTCGCACAACAGCCGACCGCTGTTCGTCCATGCCCATGGAAATCACCAGGGGGGCCGTCTTTTGGAGCGCTACGAAATCAGCTTTCGATTTCATGCCCCGCCAGCCCTCGATGATCAACGACTGTGCGACAGCCCCACCGAGCGTCGAGCCAGGGCCAGCGACAATGAAAACGTCCGGTGCGAATTCGCGCGCGGCGCTGCGCACGGCGCGGGTGAAGTTGTAGGGTTCAGTTACCTGGAAACCGAGGGTGTATCCACGCAGTGCGCCGACGTCCGTCGCTTGCGGCCACCAGATCGCCCCCCGCCCGTCGACGAGCGGCAAGGAGGGAGAATTGAAAAGATCCTGGCCGAGACGTTCGCGGCCGGCCTCGGCGACCGGGGCCTGTAAGCGCGTATGAAATGCGGCGTGATTGACGAGACGCATTGGAAACCGCCCCTGAACGCTTGGGACCGTGGCCTCGAAAGCGGCAAGGCCCGCTTCGTCGCCGGCAAGCACGAGCATCCCACCGTAATCGATCGAGAGGGCAAGCGTCTGGTCAGGCGCAGCGTCGATCCGTGCGACGAGCGCCATCAGCTCGGCGCGTCGGGCGGGGTCATCACGCCAGTCCTCGGCCATGAAAGGATGAATCACTTGGCCGCCGATGAGGCGCTCCTGCATTAGCGTTCCCATTGTATTGACCACCTCGAGGCCGGCCTGGGGCGAGAGCGCTCCGGCGCAGGCCAGCGCGGAATACCAGCCCATCGAATTGCCGGTGACGGCGACGCATTCGACCGCTTCTTGGTCGATCGAAAGGAAGTCGCAAAGAGTGCAGGCGTAGATCAGCGCCGATGCGTTGTCGCCGCGAGTATGGCGTGTGAGCGAAAAGGAAGATGCGCCGTCGAGCGCGAGCAGTCCGTCCTGATCCAACCCACGACGTTGACTGTCAAGCTCTTCGAGCAGTTCGCGCTTGTCCGCGTGATGACGGCCAAGATAGCCGAGTTCGGTTTTCGCGTAGCTGCCTCGGCCCGGGCAGATGACGACAGCTTTCCTCATGAACCCTCGATCGACCTGATCGCTGCGGCGAAGATGTCGTCCTTTGAAGGAAGCGTCGCGGCATAGGCGGGGCCGGTCGCGATGAAGGAATCCTGCGCCGCGACGCGCGCCGCAGGAATGCGCGTGCGCTCCGCGAACAGCGCCATTAACGCCTCGGAGAGATTGCCGCTGCGCCGGCACTCATCGACGATGAGCACGCGCCGGCAGCCGTCCGCCGCTTCAAGAAGCGCGGCCTCGGGCAGGGGCGAAAGCCATCGCAAGTCGATGATGCGCAGATCGACGCCGCGTTCCCGCAGCGCCTGTTCCGCCTGCCGCGAAAGATAATGCCCGTTGCCGTAGGTGACGATGGCAAGATCCTTCCCCGCGCCATAGACGCCCACTTCGCCGAACGCAACGCCTTGGCTGCCAGCTGGGTAACGGCACATCCACAGGCCATCCTTGTCGGCATGGAGATCGCGCATCGGATAGAGTGCGATCGGCTCCAGAAAAACGACCACGCGCTGCTCCTCGCGGGCAAGCCTCACACATTCGCGCAGCATGAGCGCCGCATCGGCGCCAGTCGAAGGACAGGCGACAATGAGGCCCGGAATGTCGCGCAGCACCGCGATGGAATTGTCGTTATGGAAATGACCCCCAAAACCCTTCTGGTATCCAAGTCCGGCAATGCGCACGACCATCGGATTTGTGTATTGGCCATTCGAGAAGAAGGGGAGCGTCGCAGCCTCGCCGCGGATTTGGTCCTCGGCATTGTGCAGGTAAGCAAGGAACTGGATTTCGGGAATTGGCAAGAAGCCGTTTTGGGCCATACCCATCGCGAGTCCGAGTATCGACTGCTCGTCGAGAAGCGTGTCGATGACCCTTCCGGCGCCGAAGCGCGCCTGGAGCTTCTGCGTGACGCCATAGACGCCGCCCTTGCGGCCAATATCTTCGCCCGCCAGCACGATCTCTCGATGGGCGAGCATCAGGTCGGCGAGCGCCCAGTTGATCAGGCGGCTCATCGGTTGAGGCGTGTCCATTGCCCGCAGATCGGCGCCGAACAAAGCCGCGCGCGCTTCGGGGGAAGGACCATTGCTTGGCTGGCAGCGCCGACGAGGCGGAATGAGGCTCGCCATCACGGAAGCGGCGTCGCGCAGTTTCGGCCGCGTAACCACCTCCGCGGCGATGCGGTCCGTCCTTGCGCAGGTCTCCTCATAGATTGAAAGCGCCGCTTGCGACGTGAGCGCGCCTGCGTCGCGGAGGAGACGGACAGAGTGCAGCAATGGGTCGTTGGCCTCGTCGGCCTCCAACTCCTCCCGGCTCATATAGCCCTCCGGCATGTCCGAACCCGCATGGCCGTAAAGGCGCACCATGCGGAGGTGAAGGAGAGCGGGCTTACGGCGGCTGCGGACGTAGCGCGCGGCCTCGACGGCCATATTGAACGTGTCGTAAATGTCGAGGCCGTCCGCGTAGAAATATTGCATCCCAGGGCGTTGCGAAAGGCTCGCCGCGATCCAGCCTGCCGGTGTCCGCACCGAAACGCCAATGCCGTTGTCTTCGCAGACAAAGAGAATCGGCAATGGAATCTCGCGGTAGGACGTCCATGAGGCCGTATTGAAGGCGCCTTGTGCTGTGGAATGATTGGCGGAGGCGTCGCCGAAGGAGCAGATGACTATGGCGTCTTCCGGCACGGTCCGGTGCTCGGGCGGCCGGCGGCGGGCCGCGCCAAGGGAATAGGCGGCGCCGACAGCTTTCGGCAAATGGCTGGCGATGGTCGAGGTCTGCGGCGGGATATTCAGCGCCTTCGACCCCAGCACCTTGTGGCGCCCGCCCGAGATCGGGTCCTCGCTCGAAGCCGTGAAGGACAGCAGCATGTCGAAGGCGATTGTCTGCCCTGGAACCTGCGCCGCGCGCGCAATCTGGAAGGCTGCGTCGCGATAATGCAGGAAAGCCACGTCGGCGGGGCGCAGCGCATGCGCGACGGCGGCCATGCCTTCATGGCCCGAGGAGCCGATCGTGTAAAAGCCCTGCCCGGCCTTTTGCATCGCGCGGCTGGTCCGGTCGAGAGCGCGGCTCAAGCATTGCGATCGAAACAGCGACACCGCTTCGATCACGGACAGGCCCGGTGCTGGAGCCCGGCCCGTTGGCAGGTCTCCGGCATCAACTCGGCGCAGGAAGTTTTCGTGAACGATAGCGGCGCGCGGCATGGCGAACTCAGAAGAAGGCCTGAAGGCCCGTCTGAGCGCGGCCAAGGATGAGGGCGTGAATATCCTGCGTGCCCTCATAGGTATTGACGGCTTCGAGGTTCTGCGCGTGGCGCATCACATGATACTCGATTTGGATGCCGTTGGCGCCGTGCATGTCGCGCGCTTGTCGAGCGATGTCCAAAGCCTTGCCGCAGTTGTTGCGTTTGATGATCGAGATCATCTCGGGCGCCGCCAGGCCGTCATCGAACAGGCGCCCAACCCTGAGACATGCCTGCAGGCCAAGCGCGATCTCGGTCTGCATGTCGGCAAGCTTCCTTTGATACAGCTGTGTCGCGGCAAGCGGCTTGCCGAATTGTTTGCGCTCAAGACCGTATTGCCGGGCGCGCCGCCAGCAATCCTCGGCGGCTCCCATCACCCCCCAGGAAATGCCGTAGCGCGCGCGATTGAGGCAACCGAATGGGCCCTTGAGGCCCGACGCCCGCGGCAGTAGCGCATCCTCGCCGACTTCGACGCCGTCCATGACAATCTCGCCTGTGATCGAGGCGCGCAAGGAGAGCTTGCCTGCAATCTTTGGAGCCGACAATCCCCTCACGCCCTTCTCCAACACGAAGCCGCGGATGTCGTTGTCGTGAGCCTCCGACTTCGCCCAGACGACGAACACATCGGCGATCGGCGCGTTGGAAATCCACGTCTTGGAGCCGGACAGGCGATAACCGCCATCCATTTTTTCGGCCCGCGTTCTCATGCTCGCCGGGTCTGAACCCGCGTCGGGCTCGGTCAAGCCAAAGCAGCCGATCCATTCGCCGGAGGCGAGATTAGGCAAAAATTTCCGCCGCTGCTCTTCCGAGCCGTAGGCGTGAATTGGGTGCATGACGAGGGATGACTGCACGCTCATCATCGAACGATAGCCGGAATCGATGCGCTCGACTTCGCGCGCCACGAGGCCATAGGCGACGTAATTCGCGCCAGCCCCGCCATATTCGGCCGGGATCGTCACACCCAGCAGACCTCTTGCGCCCATCTCCTGGAAAATCTCGGGATCCGCGGTCTCTTCGAGATAGGCCCGTTGAACGCGGGGCGCGAGTTCGTCGGCGGCAAAGGCGGCCGCCGCGTCGCGGATCATCCGCTCGTCGTCCGCGAGCTGCTCGTTGAGGAGGAAAGGATCCTCCCAGGAAAAAGATTGGCTCTCCCTTTGCATTGAAGTGAACCTTGCTGTTCGCGCGCCGCTCAAACGGCGAGCCGCCTCCTCTCAGACCACGTTGAATTCAACGCCCTGCGCAAGCGGCAGCGTGCGCCGTAGTTGATCGTGTTGGTGGCGCGGCGCATATAGGCCTTCCAGGCGTCAGATCCGGACTCGCGCCCGCCGCCAGTCTCCTTCTCGCCACCGAACGCGCCGCCGATTTCGGCGCCTGACGGGCCGATATTGACGTTGGCGATTCCACAATCCGAGCCACGGACGGACAGGAAGTCTTCCGCCTCGCGAAGGTCATTGGTGAAGAATTGACGAGGCGAGCCCCTGCGGAACGGCGTTATGCAGGTCAAGCGCCTCATCGAAAGTCGCGGTATTTCATGACGTAGAGGATCGGCGCGAAGGTCTCGCGCAGGCACGGGCCCTGTCCGGCCATTTCCACGAGCGCTGGACGCACATAGAAAGCCTTTTCCGCGCCCTCGATCATCACGCGGTCGCCGCCGACGATGGCGCCGCCCACGCGTTCGCCTCTTCGAGCGCACGCTGCATCGCCTCATATGCCGCCTGATCGATCAGGGGGCCGATGAGCGTTGCCGGTTTCGAGAGGATTGCCGACCCGCGCGGATTCATAAGCGAACGCAGGCGCTTGACAGCGCGCCATAGACGCTCCGTCATGAACAAAGAGCCGGCGCAACGTGGTGCAACGCTGGCCCGCAGTGCCCATGGCGGCAAAGGCGACCGCGCGCAGCGTCAGGTCGAGATCGGCCGTCGGCGCGACAATGATCGCGCCGTTGTTGCCGCCGAGTTCGAGGATGGCCCGCGCGAAGCGCTTGGCGAGCCTAGGTCCTACAGCGCGACCCATCGCCGTCGAGCCGGTCGCTGAGACGAGAGGAACCCTCGGATGATCGACGAGATTTCGCCCAACGTCGCGGCCGCCGATCAGCACGGCTGAAAGTCCCAGGCGCGACGCCGCCTTCGTCCGAAGCGTTTTGCGGCGCGCTCGAAAAGCGCCTGGGTCGCCAGGGCGGTCAGCGGCGTCTTCTCGGAAGGCTTCCACACAACGCTGTCGCCGCAAACCAAGGCCAGGGCGGCGTTCCAGCACCAAACGGCGACCGGGAAGTTAAAGGCCGAGATGACCCCGACGACGCCGATCGGATGCCACGTCTCCATCATCCGATGTTCGCGGCGCTCCGTCGCAATTGTCAGGCCGTAGAGTTGGCGGGAAAGGCCGACAGCGAAGTCGCAGATGTCGATCATTTCCTGCACTTCGCCCAAACCTTCCAGAGGATCTTTCCGTCTCGATGGAAACGAGGCGGCCAAGGGCCTGCTTGCCGGCGCGCAATTCTTCGCCAAAAAGCCGCAGGAGCTCGCCGCGCTTCGGCGCCGGAAGTTGCGCCATCCAGAAGGCCGAATGAGCCTTCTCGATCGTGGCCGTCGCTTCGGCGGCGTTGCTTTCCTGCACCTCGCCAAGTGTTTCTCCCGTAATCGGAGAGACGGCGGCAAGCGTTCCGGCTGCTAGCGCTCCCCGCCCAGGCCCGCCAGAAGGGCATGCGTTTCTGCTGCGAGACCGATCCCTTCATTTCTATGCATCTGCTGCGTTGCGTTCACGGATAGGCTTTCTTTCAGATAGGCTTTCTTTCCGACGGCTCACTGAGCATTAGATAGTCACGTCACGGTCAGTAGACCAATGCAGACGGCTTGCGCCCCGGCCCGCTTCCCTCAATCTGTCGCGCCGTTGGCCAGCACCGAGGCTATGGTGTGGCCGAGGCCCTGTCAGCCGAACGCACGCGGCCGATGGCCTCTCCGGAGACCGGCGAATGAACCTGCAGGTCGCCGTCCTGCACGGCGGAGGCGTCGACGCCGAGTCAGCAACAGCGCCAGAGTTTTCTCCTGGAGCGGGCGGATGGTCAAAAGCATCATTGGGTTCCCTCAGGATCGCGATCGCCTCGCCGATCCTCTGCGGCTGGTGGTCCGGCCGCTTCCTGCGCCTAGATAATATAGAGTGGCGCGGCGTCGCGCGAAGCCCGGTCGGGGAAAGAGCGAGACCGTCATTCATGGGTTGCCCGGGCTATGAAAGCCCTTATTGCGCGAAGAACTACGACCCCTTGCCAGTGATGCTGACGCGTGGCGAGGGCGCGTTTCTGTGGGACATTTCCGGGCGGCGCTACATCGACATGATGAGCGCCTATTCGGCCGTCAGCCACGGCCATGCGCATCCGCGCATTGTCGCGACCCTCTCGCGACAGGCCGCACGACTCGCCGTGCCGTCGCGCGCCTATTACAATGATCGATTGGCGCCCTTTCTCGAAGCGTTGTGCAAACGCGTGGGGCTCGGCGCGGCGCTTCCCATGAACAGCGGCGCCGAGGCGGTCGAAACGGCGATCAAGGCAGCGCGACGATGGGGGCAACAAGCAAAGGGGATCGCTGATCCCGAGATCATTGTCGCCGCGGGCAATTTTCACGGGCGCACGACGACGATCATCAGCTTTTCGACGGAGCCGGATTATCGCGAAGGCTTTGGTCCCTTTACGCTGGGATTCCGTTCGGTTCCTTTTGGCGACCTCGGGGCGGCGTCGGCGGCGGTGACGCCGAAAACCGTCGCCATTCTGGTCGAGCCAATTCAGGGCGAAAGCGGCGTCATCGTCCCTCCCAAAGGATGGCTCGCCGGGCTGCGGCGCCTCTGCGACGAGCGGGGGCTGCTGCTGATCGTGGATGAAATTCAATCGGGCCTCGGCAGAACCGGCGCATGGTTCGCTTTCCAGCACGAAGGGATCCTGCCCGACGGCGTGACGGTCGGTAAAGCGCTCGGCGGCGGCGTGCTGCCGGTCTCGGCCTTTGTCGCGCGCCGCGAGGTGATGGACGTGTTCACGCCGGGCTCGCATGGGTCGACCTTCGGCGGCAATGCGCTCGCCGCCGCGGTCGGCCTCGAGGCGCTCAACGTCATCGAGGAGGAAGGGCTCGTCGAGCGAAGCCGGACGCTTGGCGCTCATATGATCTGTCGTCTGCAGGCGATCCGTCGCCGGCTCTCGCGGCGGTTCGCGGCCTTGGTCTGTGGGCAGGCGCGGAAATCGACCCGCGGTTCGCCAGCGCACGCGAAGCCTGCGAACGCCTGCTGGGAAAGGCGGGCCGTCGACCGCCACACACAAGACGGTCGTCCGCCTGGCGCCGCCGCTCGTCATCGCGAAGGCGGATCGGGACCGGCGCTCGATCGCTTCGAGGAAGTGCTCAGCTAGGTCGAGCGGCGGGGTCCTCACCCTCAGCCGTCGCTGCGGCCTCTTCGATGGAGACGAGGCGGCGCGCGGACTCGCGACTCCCAACGGACAAGAAATGGCGCCCCCAGAGCAGGCGCGACGGCTCGAGGTTCGCGGAGGATCAGAAGGGCGCTCGAAGATGGAAGCGAAATCCTCTCGCTCGGCGGATAGCGTGGCGCCACGCCAGGGATGTTCCGCACGGGGAGACGCGCCTCTGCTTCATCGACATCTTCGGGCCGAGAAGGAAGACGGTCAGTCCGCGGCGATCGGAGAAACAGGTCGACGAGGCCGACGTATTGCCGGCGTTGTGTTCACGCTCTTGATCATCAGGGAGCCGAGGCCCTTCCGCTCCGCGCAGACCAGGCGGCGAAGGCTGTCCGAGGTCACGTCCCAGCGCGCTGGGAAGCCCGGCCTCGAGCGCTAGGACGCGCGGTCGAATGCGTCGGCCTTGCGCGAGAGCGGCTTCGCTGGCGTCGTGAAAGCGAGGCGCGAAGAAGATCGTAGAGCGCGAGCCGATATCGCTCCATGGCGAGAAAGTGCTCATCGACGCGCGGCGCGCTCAAGCGATCGGCCTCGGCGCGATGCGCACCGCGTCGGCGAAAAGGGTTGCCGCCGGGAACGATGGAAACGGACGGGCCAGGCGCGAAGTGCTGTGATCCATCTTGCAGAGCAGCGGTGCGTAAGCGCCAAGGCCCCGGCGCCCTGATCTTGGCGACGAGCGGATCATGCGCCCTGGTGCGCAAGCGCTGCGTCCTGGCCGTCGAGGTGGTGGGCCAGTCGCGCTCGACGCGCACGCTGACGGAAGCCGGCGCGCACGTTCTCCAGCTTCTCGATGCACACTTTATCGCGCGCACGCGGTCGTGCAGAAGACGCTCTCGGCGATGTGCTTCGGCCATCGTCTCGACGAAGCCGTAACGGCCGGTGAGACGATGCGGATCGCGTCGGTGATCATGTCATAGGAGACACGGTGCGCACATCGTCGGGGCCGATGTCGCGACAGACCTCGGCCTCGATCGTGAAGCGTATATGCTGCTCACGGCCGTGCTCGAAGACGGATAGCCCGATTTCACGGCACGACGAGATCGCGCACGAAGACGTGGTCGACCTCGCCATAACGCGGCGCCGGCGCATGCGGTCGCTGTATTATTCCGCGCATCAGTGTCACTGCCTCGGCCGAAGTGTGTTCTGGTGCTGCGCGCAGAGTGCGCCGCGAAAGCCGAGCACGTTGGGCCGAAACATGAGAAGGCGCGGCGAGACGGTCGGCTTGAGCGAGCCGGTGAGCGGCAGGAGAGGCTGAAGCGCGCGCGCTCGCTGACATGAAATCGCCGAGCGTGCTGATGCTGACATAGTCGAGCAGGCGTCCCTCGCCCTTATGCGCCGTGTCGAGCATCACGCCGTGAAAGCCCGCGCGCGCCAGCAGCGGCAGCAAACCACCCAGATCGGGGGGGGGGGAGATCGGAAAAGAAGCACGGCGACGAGACGGATCTTCGGGCACAGTGGAGCGAGCGCGTTACGAACCCCGCGAGGTCGGCGTCATTGCAGCGCAACTCTCGACGAAGTCGAACGCCGTCGCGGCGCGCTCTGATCGCCGCGCGGGCGTGCGAGACGTCGTGGCAATCGACGACGCGCCAACGGGCGCGCGGCTCCGCGACGATGGTGATCATCTTTCGCCAATCTCGCTCGAGCGGCAGGCGCCGAGCGCGCGCGCCTGGCGCTGCAGTCGACCATGCCGCAGGCGACGGCGGTCTCGGCCTCCGCGCCGAGCACGCTGGCGAGCATCAAGGCCATGCTGGTCGCTGAATTCCGGCCAAATCGGGGGGACCTGCTGTTCATAGAAACCACCCGAGGGCGCGCTCGATCCACCGCGAGCCGTTCGAGGACCAGCGTGAGGGCGGCGGGACAACGGAGCGGCGATCAGCATGCCGCGCCGAAGCTGGTGGTCAGCACTTCGACGGCGCGCTCCAGGCCGGCGGGCGCGTGGAGACGCTGATCGCTCGCGCCGCTGCTGCGATCCCCTCGAGGCGCCAGATGTGCTCGCCTTCGACGGGGACGGCGATGACCTGGCGCGCTTTCTTCCAGAATGCGCAGCATGGCGGGCATGTCTTTCGTCGTCTGCGTGCCGCAGACGAGTACAAGCGGCGGCTTCCTTCCTCGAACCCTCCGCCATGGCCTCGGGCCAGCATGCTGCGCCGTGGTCGTTGTTTCTATCGATACTTCCGAGCCGCGGCGCGGCGTCGACGTAGGCGCCGATGCGAAAGGCGTCGCTGGCCTCACCCTGGCCTCGTAGCAGCTCAGCTCCTAGGTCTTCCACGGAGTCGGGATCGATCGCGTGCAGCGCGGTCATGCGCTGCGGTGTCGCTGGCGACGGCCTGCAGGCGTGGCGCGGGCAGATCGAGAAGCGGCTGCGTCCTCGAAGACGAGGCGGCGCGCTTGATAGATGTGGAGATCTTTTCCGCGATCGCGACCGGCGCGCCCACGCGCCGCGCTGCCGCTTGAGCACGTCGCGGGCCGCGTCGCGCTGGAAGCCGATGATGGCTGTTCGCCCTTGTCGTAGACGCCGTCTTCTCCATCGCGATCTTCTCGATCTGTTGCGCCAGGCGGGCGATCGAAGCGAGACGGAGGCCTGGATCGATTGTCGCCTTCGGGGGGCGCCCACCACATTGGTCGCGCTCGGACGCCGTCGTAACCGTCGAAGGGCCAGTCGGTCTGTGTCGGAAACAGGAGAAGCTGTGGTGGTGATCGAAGAAAGTGATCGACTGCGGCGATTGGCTTTTTCCGCAGCTCTTGAAGGCGTTCTGCAGGGCAGCGTCGTCGACGAGCCTGCCGCCGCCCTGGGCGCGAGCCTGAGCCGTTCGTTGTAGCGGCAGCAGATGCGGCGAGGTATAGACATGGACGCGCGCGCGAGCTCGAAGTATCGCGCGCAGGAAGGCGAGCGTGGAGCCGCGCTTCTCGGTGCCTGCGACATGGATCGTCGCGGCAGCGTGATCGGGTCGCGCAGCGCCTCGAGCAGGCGCTCGACGCGCCTGAGCGACAGGCCGACTTCTGGGATGCAGACGAAGAAAGGCGCGACAGGGACCGCGCCGGCCGATCCACTTGCGCGCGGGGCTC
>CAWHHH010000011.1:0-98544 GCA_963829075.1 uncultured Alphaproteobacteria bacterium
TCAAGCAGCTCGATTGGGTGTCGGCTTCGGACCATTTCAGCTCGATCACCTCACTACGTCTGCAGCCGGTGAGCGCGATCTGGCGGATGATGTCCAACGTCGTGGCGTATTTCTCCTGCTTAGCGGCGTCGCGCAGCATTTGCCCCAATATTCGATACTCCGCCTCCGAGAGCCGGCGGTTCCGCACGTTGTCCTTTGGCTTGCGGATGCCATGGGCCGGGTTGCTCTCAGTAATGCCGGCTTCGACAGCGTAGGTGAGGATACCGCCCAGAAGGCCCACGGTGCGAGTAGCCGTTCCCGCGCCCCCTCGGACGATTGCCTTTCCGCCTAGCTTCTTGGTCTTGACCGAAACCCGCGTCTTTCCGGCCATGATGTCCTTGAGAACCTTGTTGATGTCCGGCTTGGTGAGATCCGTCACCCGCCGCATCCCAAGGAGCGGGATGATGTGACGCTCGATTCGTCCCGTGTCCGTGACGACAGTCGTTGGCTTTTTTGGACGTCCGCGCTTTCCGAGAATCAGCCCCGCCTGGAGATCGTCGAGATAGCGCCTGCACAGCTCCTTGAGGGTGATTGCCTTGTGGTCGAGTTGGCGCTCTTCGGCCGGATTATCTCCTTGAGCGACCCGGCCGAATTGAACTTTCGCCTCCTGCCGCGCGGTCTCCGGCGTCCAAACGCCGTGGAGCCCAATAGTGTATCGGCGAGAGCGACCACCGGTCCGATACTGAAGGACATAGCTTCGCTTGCCGGAGGCGAAGACGTGGAGCCCGAAGCCTGGTAATTCGTCGTCCCAGATGACGTAGTCCTTCTCTCGGACCTCTGCGGCGTCGACGGCTCTTTTGGTGATCTTAGCCATGCGATTTCACCGTCCCCAGCCGGATTCCTCGCGTAAGCACCACGTAAGCAGGCGGGCAGAAATCGCAGCGAACTCGCGGATAGGAACGTGCCTCGCGCTGTCGATAAAATCTAGTAGTTACAGATCGATAGCGTACCATGGCGTGCCCTATCGCGCTTTTCGGAGGGGCAGGTTAAATTGCTCCGAAGGCAAAGGTCACACGTTCGAATCGTGTCGGGCGCGCCAGTCCCGGCGTTAAGGCCGTGATTCGCATGATGAGCCGCGATCCGGGCCTCGACCAGTCCCGCTCCCTCATGCGAATGGCGGGCGCGGAAGGGTCAACCGCGTCAGAAGGGTTGCGTGCGGCGTAGGTCGGCGTGCGTCTTGACTGCCTTATGGGCGAGCTTCGGAGAAGCCGCCAATGTCGCCCGAACGAGATCCGCGGCGTAACCAACGGCCGGCGTATTGGATTCCTGTACCAACCGCCCCAACAACCTCTCCCCGGCGATCACGTCGTTGAGCTCGCCCAACAGATCCTGCAACCGTTCCAGTCGATCCAATTCGACCCTGAGGGCCTTGCTCGGGGCGGCCGCTCTCATGAATTCGAACATGTAGCGCAGCTTCTTCGCCTTGATGCGCAGGCGGTGACGCTTGCGAGCGTCCGGACCGCGCACCGCCTTGCGCTTCTTTTGTACGGAGCGCAAGCGTCGATCAAGCTCGCCCCGCGCGAACTCAACAAAATGCCCCCCGCCGTTTTGCCGCCATCGGCCGCTTTGCGCGCAACGCGCGACGTTGAGCAGCAGGGCGCGAAAACGCGGCGAATGCAGAGCGTCTTCAAGCCGCCGGTGACTCCTCTCCCGCATCGCCTTCAGACCTTCCGTCAGTTCTCGCATTCCGGCGACGTCCGGGTGCCGAAGCACGATTTCGCTCATTCGGCTCTCGAGGAAAACGTCGAGATCGCGCGCTTCGCCAAGGAGGTCGGACAGCCACTTCAGCTCGCGCCTCGCGAAATCCGCATCTTCGCCAACGACGACGACCTTGAACATCGAGAAAGCAGCGCGCAGCCGTCTAATCGCCACACGCGCCTGATGGACAGCCTCGGCGTCGGTTGTGCTCTCTATCATTTCTTCACTAAGTGAAAATTGCTTTAGACATGCATCGGTTATCCTTTGAAAAGCGTCGGCCAGCGACGCATCGTTCTCCAAGAGGAGCGTTATCCCACGTGCGGGCGTATCGGGAGCGTCCTCAGCCAGCCTGTAGCCCCGCGCGCCCTTGCTCACGAAGTAGGGCGTGGCAGCGGTTTCTTGGCCGAGCTTCTGCGCCAGGTCGTAAAGGGCCTCGCTGCCGCCGCTTTTGAGCTCGAGCTCCGCTTCGCAAATTCTCCTCTGCCGCCCCCCGGCCTCCAGCCTGCCGTCGTCCAAGGCGACTTCGATACAGGAGCCGTCCCGAGTGACATTCCACGTTCGACGGTCCACCTCGAGCGAAAATTGCGGACGCAGAGCAATTCCGCGTTCTAGGAGCTTTGCAAGCCCCGGAGCCTTGAGGTCTTCGAGCGAAGGATCGCCGTTCGCAGCCTCTGTTTCCCATTCGCCACGTTCGACGGCGTCGGTAGTTTTGAGTGTTTGGAGGGATCGCTCGCCGTCCTGGCGAACGCGCAGCTCAAATCCCTCCTTAAGTAGATGATGCTTTTCGTCATCAAAATATACGGTGTGGTAGTGCTTCTCTATCGGGTCGACGCCTGCAAAAAATTCTGACCCCATGAAGCGTCGAATTTTACCGGGATCGAGGCGCAGCTTGATCTCAACTTCCTTCGGATTGTCCATGGCGCAACCTTCGGCGTTCCGCGAACTGCTCGGTCAATGGGGGGTGTCGAGCAGTCTTGAAAAGAGGAACATCGACTACGGGCGCGGGATTTTACCCATAGCGTGCGGATCACACCGCCGCGGGTTTTGCCCGCGGCGGAGCGGCGCGCTCAAGCGGCAAGGCGGTTGATTCCGCCTTCGGCGAGCTCGGAGAGCTTGCGATCAGCCGCTTTCTCTTCCTCGAGCGTTTGCGCGAGGATCGAAGCGCATTCCTCTTCGCCGAGCTCCTTCGCCCAGGCGATGATCGAGCCATAGACAGAGATCTCGTGATGCTCGATCTGTTGCGCAGAGGCGACGATGGCCGCATCGAGGACATTCTTGTCCTTTATGTCCGATGGACCCGCCCCAGCTTCGTCGATGAGCGCGTCGATCGCGGCGCAGTCGCCGTCCTCAGGAGGGAGGTCACATATCTCGAAAACCTTCTCCAACCGCGCCACCTGAGCTTTCGTCTCCTTGAGGTGCGAGGTCAGCGCCTGCTTCAGATCCGCCGAAGTCGCCGCCTCGATCAGTTCCGGCAGATTTTCGACGATCTCGTTTTCCATGTAGTAGATGTTCTTCAGCTCATCGACGAACAGCTCGTTCAAGTTCGCGATGCCCTTGCTAAAGAGCGCCATAAACGCCTCCTCTTATCGGATCCGAGCTATCGTCCGATCCTTATCGCCGATGCTCCCAGCCACGGCGCGACGCCTCGGAATGCCCTTCCGGGTCGCCGTACCAACCGCTGTGCCGCCGCCGTTCGTCAGGCTCGTCCTCTCGCGAACGCTGCTCGTAACGCCGTCCCCCGCCTCTCCGCTCGTCCTCGTCGCGATAAGAGCGCTCGTCGCGATAAGAGCGGTCTTCGCCCTCACGCTCGTCCCAGCCTCTCCGCGCGGCAGCAGCGTGGCCTTCCGGATCTCCAAACCAGCCGCCGTGGTGGCTGCTGCGGGAGGAGCGTCGTTCATGCTCGTAATCGCGGCCCTCGTAATCGCGGGAGCGGGAATATCCCTGACCGCGGGATTCTTCGTCCCTCATAAACCGCCCATGTTCGTCGCGCTCCGGCCCGCGCTGTCCGCGCGAGGAATATCCCTCGTCTTCATGGGAAGAACGTCCGTACGACGACGAACGATAATCTCGGTCGCGATCGCTCAGGAATCGCCCCTGTTCGTCGCGCTCCGGCGTCCCGCGATAGCTAAGTTCCTGTCCGCCATGGTGGCCAGAACCCTCGTCGCTCATGAAACGGCCTTGCTCGTCGCGCCGACGGCCGGTGTCTTCTTCGTCACGATAGCGCGAGGAGCCGCGATCCTCGTAGACTCGGCCGCGTTGATAATATCCCCTGTCGATCTCCTTGGTAAGATTTGCGGGACTTGTGAAGGAACGAAGCTCCGCATGTAGCGCCCCCCGGGCGACTAGGGTTGAAAGTTCAGCCTTGCGCGCCTTGAGCTTTTCGCCAATGGCGATGAGATCGGCTCCTGCGGCCTCGGCCTTCGCGAAGATGCTGTCGGGCGACCCTTCTTCCTCCCGGATGTGCTGCCTTATTTGTTCGGCCAGCACCTTGAACTTCGCGTCATAGAAGGGGTCTTCCGGCGTTCCGGAACTGAGCTCGTTGATCAGAATCTTTGCACTGTCGTGCTCGACTTGGGCCTCGTCGAGCGGATCGTCGTCGATGAGCTCCCGGCAGGCGGGATAAAAGATTTCCTCCTCGAGAATCGCATGAAGGGACAGCGCATCGCAGACCTGCCGAACAATCTTTGTCCGGTCGGCCCGCCGCTTGGCCGTCGTGTAACTGTCGAATAGTTGCTCGACTTCGCGATGATCCTGCTTCAGCATCGATATGGCGTTTTGTCCGTCGGCGCCGGCTTCCCTAGCTTCTCCGGCGGCGTTCGACGGGTTCTCTTCGCCGGTTGCGCTTGGTCCGGCCTTCGGGTCGGCGCTCTCCTTTATCTGCTTCATTTTTGCATTCTCCATGGAGGGCAAAGCTAGTTAAGGTAGGACTCAGTGCGGTCCCGGCGCCGCCGCGTTGCACGCCGCTTCGCAGGCCCTGCAGACCTCCGCGCAGATCTTGCAATGTTCGTGGTGGCCCGCATGGCGCTCGCACTCCGTCGCGCAAAGGCGACAGGTATCCGCGCAGGCGCGCAGCATCGCCCGCATTGACGAGCTGTCTGCGCTACCACGTCGGGCGCCGATCGCGCCGACCACTGCGCAAATGTCTGCGCAATCGAGATCGAGCCGGATGCATTCGCGCAAGCCTTCGAGCTCCTTCTCGTCGAGACAGGCGCCCGCGCAGGCGAGGCAGGTCTGCGCACAGTCGAAGCACAGCTCTATGCAGCGTGTCAGCGCGTCGCTTGTTTGGCCTTTCAGCTGCGAGCGAGACGAGATCATGGACTGTAGGTGCATGGGCCCACTCCTTGAACCAACGCCGAGGCATGACGATCGCGAGCTAGGTCCGAGGCGTTACGATCGCGAGGCGTGCTCGGGCTTGCCTTTTCGCTTGGTTGCGGCGAGGCGGTGAAGCTCCTCTTCGGTCATGGAGTCGACCATCGACCGCGACGCGCCTTTGAGCTCGGACTTCTTTTTTTCGCCGCGCTTCGCCGAGAGCGCGGCCCCGGCCGCCATCTGTTGGGCTTTGGATTTCGCGGGCATAACGGCAGTTCCCTTGCTCACATGATGAGTGCCGGTCATAACTCGCGATGATAAAAAAGGTTGTCGTCAGCTTTGGTTTAAAATTTGAAATTTCTAAATCGACGTGTCCTAACTGCGGCGCGACAGAAGGCATGCGTGCGCGTCCAGGCGTAGCGATGTCGTGAAGGTCAGATCTACGAAAACGCTGATCCCTTGCGCGAATAAGAGGACGCACTAAATGCTTCGTTTGCCGGTTTGCCGGCAGAGCCGCGAGGCCACACATGTGACCAAGCGGTCGAGCGGCGCCACAGGTCCCCCCAGTCCCCCCTGACGGCGCCGCTTTACTTTCAAGTCTGAGTAGGAAGGCGACGCGCGTCAACGAGGCCCGCGCCGTTTGCAAACGTCATTGCGTGGCCGAAGCCGGCCCGCTCGAGCGAGGACCAGCGAGGGGCAAGAATGAACATGCGGTCGGACGACTCCGTTCTGCTGGAACAAGAGTTCTCTGATGCATCGCTGGAATGGCGCCGAATCTTCGCGGAATTCTGGGGGACCTTCTTGCTCGTGTTCGCTGTCGCTTGCGGCCATATCGCCAGCGGGCTCAACACTGCCGAAACCACGCGCCTTTCGGTCGCGGTCGTGTCGGGGCAATGGTTCTCGTCGCGATCTATTTTCCAGGTTCGGTCAGCGGGGCGGATCTCAATCCGGCGGTCCGCGCGTTCGCTCGGCCCCGGCTTGGTGCGTGGGGACTTTTCGGCGTCGTTGATGTATGTCGCCGCGCTCCTTGTCGGGGCGACAATTGGCGTAGGATTTGAGTGGATATTAAAGGGTCCGTCGAAAAAGAGTGGGGACATAGCGGCGCAACGAAGGATGATGTTCGTCAGAGCGATGAATTAGAGCGGGCTCCGATCAGGTTGGATCATATCCGCAGGCGGCGAAGTAGTTTGCGCATTCGGCGGGCTTGAAGATGTCGGCGCAGGTTTCGAGGGCGCGCATCAGCGCGGCGACGGTTCGCTCGGCGATTTTGCGCAAATGCGCCTTGAGTTTGGAAAACGCCTTCTCGATCGGGTTCATGTCGGGGCTATAGGGCGGGAGGTAGCGCAGCTCGGCGCCCGCGGCCTTGATCATCTCCTCGACCCGCGGCCCCTTGTGGGCGGGCAGATTGTCCATGACGACGACGTCGCCTTTCGAAAGCGTGGGAACGAGGCAGTTTTCCACCCATTCCTCGAAGAGGGCGGCGTTGATCGGACGATCGAAGACCTTCGCCGCCACGAGCCCGCGGAGGCGTATGCCGGCGACGAGCGTGACCGTCTTGTAATGGCCGTGCGGCACGGCGACGCGCAACCGCCGCCCGCGCCGGCAACGCCCGCCTTTGCGCGCCAGATTGGTCGAGGCGCCGGTTTCGTCGATGAAGACGAGCTTGTCGAGGGTCGAGATCGAGCTGTCCCTCGAACCATTCGAGGCGTCTCTTCAGCACGTCCGGGCGCTGCTGCTCGGCGGCGTGCGCGGTCTTTTTTTGAACGTGACGCCGTGACGGTCGAAGAAGCGCCACAGCACGGAACTCGAAAAATGCTCGCCGCAATTCCTGATCAGACGCTCCTGGATCTCGAGCAGGGTGATGTCCGGCGTGCGCCGGATCAGCCCCATGAGGTAGTCGTGATGGGCTTCGATGCGGCCAGAGCGGCGATCGCCTCCGCAAGGGCTTCGGCGACATTTCTCCCGTCGCTTCGAATTGCTTGACCCAGCGCACGGCGCTGGCGATGCTGACTTCGAAGACGCTTCGCCGCCGAATTGCGCGACAGCCCGTCCGACAACGACGGCCTCCACCACTCGTTTGCGAAGATCGTCGGAAAGCGCCATGCCCGCCGCCTCCCTTCCGCGGCGGGAATCATGAATCAGATTTCAGCCGATTCGGGAATCCTAATTCGATTCAGATCGTTCGGAGCCCGCTCTAGGTCCGACGGAAGATCTACAGGGACCGGCTTCTCCGCTGCGGTGAGATCGAGGTCTGCGACGCCGAATGACGCACGAGCCGCGCGTCGATTCTGCCGATCAAGTTAGTGGGCCCTCGGGCATGTACGCGGGGGACATGTAGGCTGGGGACATGTGTTCGATCAGCAGCTCTGTGAACCGCACCCCGAAGATGAGGGCGAGGCCCGTTTCATAACCCAAGAGTGACATGAGGAGATAGTACCTGGTCCGGGTGCATCATCTCCGTGACTCCTTTTTTGATCCCACATATCCAGATATTGGACCTCGCTGACGTCGCCACGCAGCGATGGTTTGACCTCTGCTTTGGCGAGCGGATCCTTCTTCAGCAAAAGACATATTCCTCATCTCGCTATCTTTAACGAGGGGACGACTGCGTACGGGATCGTCAGTTGAAGGCTCGTCACCGGGTGACAAACGAAAATGCGCCCTATTTTACGTTTTCGACGGCGGCGTCTGCCGCCCTTGGTTCCGTCGTTTGGGTGCGTCCATGCCCAACTCGTCGCGCAGCTTCTGGAAGGGCTATCTTCGCCTCGCGCTGGTCTCGATCCCCGTGCGGCTCGTCTCCGCCGAACGCGCGGGCTCTGAAATCAAGTTTCATCAAGTCGACCGGGTCTCGAAGCAGCGCATCCGCTACGCCAAGATCGCGCCGGGCCGTGGGGAGGTGGCGAAAGAGGACATCGCCACGGCCTATGAGTTCGAGCCCGGAAATTACGTCTTCATCGAGGACGACGAGCTCGACGCGCTCAAGCTCCCCTCTCGCCACGCGATCGAGCTCACGCAATTCGTCGACGCCGCCGAAATCGACCCGCTCTATTTCGATCGGCCCTATTATCTGCTGCCGGACGGCGAGGTGGCGGAGGAAGGCTATCGCGTGCTGCGCGACGCGCTTCACGAGAGCCGCAAGGTCGGCATCGGTCAGCTGGCGTTGCGAGGCCGAGAGAGCCTCGTCGCGCTCTTTCCCGACGCCAGGGACCGCGGTTTGATTGTGCAGACCCTTCGCTACGCGGGCGAGCTCAAGGACGCGGGCGAGATTTTTTCCGCGCTGGGTCAGGAGAAGCCACGCTCCGACATGGTGCGGATGGCGGAAGATCTCATTCGCACCCGCAGCGAAGCCTTCGATCCGAAGAAGTTCAAGAACCACTACGCTCAAGCATTGCGTGAGCTCGTCGGCGCGAAGCTCGAGAAGGGCGAGCACGTGCCGGTGGAGGAACATGTCGAGCGCGGCGCCAAGATTCTGGATTTCATGGAGGCTTTGAAGCGCAGCGTCGGCGCCGCCACGCCAGCCCCCGACAGCCCGGCGCCGGAGCGCCGAGCGCCGCGGGCCAAGCCCCCTGCGAAATCGCCCGCCAAGAAGCCGGCGCGCGCGACGAAGCGGCGGGCGTGAGCGGTGGGGAAGCGCGCGCCGCAAGATCCGCTCGCGCGCTACCGCGCCAGGCGCCACTTCGACAAGTCCGGCGAACCGCCCGGACGCACGTCGCGCAAAGGCGGTCGGCGTCTCGTCGTGCAGCGCCATTTCGCGCGACGTGAGCATTTCGATTTGCGGCTGGAGATGGACGGCGTCCTCAAAAGCTGGGCCGTGACGCGCGGACCTTCCGCCAATCCCGCCGACAAGCGGCTGGCGGTGCGAACGGAGGACCACCCTCTCGAGTACGGCAGCTTCGAAGGCGCAATCCCCAAGGGCGAATACGGCGCCGGCGTCGTGGAGCTATGGGAAGACGCGACCTATGAGCCGCTGAATGGGGACCCGGCGCAGGCGCTCGCCAAGGGCAAGCTCGAGTTTCTGACGTTCGGCGCGCGCATGCGCGGGCGTTGGGCTCTGGTCGCCATGAAGAAGCGCGACAAGGCCGAAAACTGGCTCCTGATCAAGGAGCGCGACGAATTCGCCGAAACCGACGACAGTCTTGCGGAGAGGTTCGACACGAGCGTCGCAAGTGGGCGCACGCGCGAGGAGATCGCGCGCGGCGCGCCGTCGCGGCGGAAGCCTGGGCAAAAGACGATGCGCGCAAGATCTCAAACGCGGCAGGCGGCTCGCGCGCCGACGCCGGCTTTCGTGCCGCCCCAGCTTTGCGAAACGTCCGATGATCCGCCACAAGGCGAAGACTGGCTGTTCGAAATGAAATACGACGGCTATCGTCTCGAGCTCGCTGCCGGCGCTGAGGGCGCGAAGGTCTACACGCGCACGGGTCTCGACTGGACGGCGCGTTTTCCCGGCCTCGCCCGCGCGGTCTTCGAGCTGCCCTGCAGGAGCGCGCTCCTTGACGGGGAGGCGGTTGTGCTCGACGCGCGCGGACTTTCCGACTTTGCGGCGCTCCTTGCCGCATTGGAGGCCCGCGATCACGCGGCGATTGAGTTCTGCGCTTTTGATCTGCTCTCCCTCGACGGCCGCGACCTCCGCGATCGTCCGCTACGTAGCCGCAAGGACACGCTGCGCAAGCTCCTCGCGCAGGACAGCGGGGCGATTCGCTACGCGGAGGACATTCACGGCGACGGCGCGGCTGTTTTCGCGCGGGCGACAAAAGCAGGCGCCGAGGGGATCGTCGCGAAGCGCCAGGATGCGCGCTACCGCTCCGGCCGGTTCGAAGACTGGCGCAAGATCAAGGGCGACAAGCGCGAGGATGTCGAGATCATCGGCTATCGGCCGTCGGGGGCCGGCGAGAGCTTCGCCTCGCTCCTCGCGGCGAGAGACACGCCCGAAGGCCTGCGCTACGTCGGGAGCATTGGCACGGGCTATAGCGCCCGAACGCGCGAGAAGCTCGCTCCGCTCATCGCCGAAACGCGCGAAGCGAAGCCCGAGGTCGCCGGCTCGGCCAAATTACCAAAGGACGCGATCTATCTGAAGACGCCGTTCGCTGCGGAAGCGCGGTTTGGCGGATGGACGGCGGAAGGGCTCTTGCGTCACGCGCGTTTCCTGGGCGTGCGTGAAGATCGCGCCCGCCCGAAGCCGACCACCGCGAGGAGGCGCAACGCTTTGGCGCCGGTCACGCATGCCGACCGCGTCGTGTATCCGACGGACGGAATCACCAAAGGCGACGTCGCCGCCTATTACGAAAAAATCTGGCCCCGCATCGCGCCGCATCTCGATGAGCGCGTCGTCAGCCTCGTTCGCGCGCCCGACAGCATTGAAAAGCTTTTCTTCCAGCGCCATCCTCTGGCGGGCATGAACGGCAGCGTGTTGAAGGTCGACTGCGACGACGAGACTTACATCGCGCTCGCCGGATCTGCCGGCCTGCACGCCGCTGCGCAGTTCGGCGCAATCGAGCTGCATGGCTGGATGGCGCGGCGTGACGATCTCGACCATCCTGACCGCCTGATATTCGATCTCGATCCGGCAGAGGACGTGAGCTTCACGCGCGTCGTCGAGGCCGCGGCGGATCTCCGCGAGTATCTCGCCGCGCTCGGCCTGAAGACCTGGCCCATGGTCACGGGGGGAAAAGGCGCACACCTCGTCGCGCCACTGGATCGAACGCTGGCTTGGCCCGAAACAGAGGCTTTCGCTGAAGGCTTCGCGCGCATCGTCGTTGCGCAGCAGCGCACGCGCTTTGTCGCCACGATGAGCAAGCGGCGCCGCGCGGGGCGAATCTTCATCGACTGGCTGCGCAATAAGAAGAAGGCGACAGCGATCCTGCCCTGGTCGCTGCGCGCCCGTCACGGCGCGCCGGTCGCGGCGCCCGTTTCGTGGAAAACGCTCGGCGCGCTCGACAGCGCCGCGGCGTTCGACATTCGATCGGCGCCGCAGCTCGCGAACGAATGGGGCGCATTCGCCGACATGCATCAGACGATCTCTCGCGAGTCGCGCGAGCTGATCGCCAAAGCCCTGGCCCAGGGCGCAAGGAAGCTGTTTTAGCGCGAGAGGCGAGGCGTCGCGGCAGCGCCTCTGTTGATAGAGCCGCCGTCACCCAAGCAGAAAAGTTGGGAACAAAGCCTTAGGCCGATAGTTGTAACGCCATGCTGCCCTGAGACGCAGCCCTGAGACGCAGCGTTCTCGCTGAGGGGGAGCAAAGGTGGAGCTATGCTTGCGCGGCAAGCCGGCGCCCAGAGATGAACTCCCGCAAGAAAGGACCAAGTCATGCTTAATTGGGACTCCGTGGAAGGAAACTGGAAGCAGTTCACCGGCAAGGTCAAGGAGCAATGGGGAAAGCTGACTGATGACGATCTGACGAAGGTCGCCGGGAAGCGCGACCAGCTCGAAGGCATGCTCCAGGAGCGCTACGGCTATGGCAAGGAGCAGGCCAAGAAGAACGTGGACGAGTTTCTGACCCGGCACTAAAGGTCGGAACCGACCTGGGAGCCGAAGGGCGCGCGAGCGCCCTTCAGCTTTTAGCATTCGGCTCCTGCCGCCATCGCGCATTTCCTACCGGCTCGGCCAGCGGGTTGCGCAGGCGCCGAAACCAACATGCTGGAAGACTCGACGCGCAGGGACATCGCTTACGGCTCGATCGCGACCGCGCTGATCATCGCCGGGCTCATCTACGGACGCGTCGTGCTGATGCCGCTCTCTCTTGCGGCGATTCTGGCCTTTGTGCTGGCGCCGCTGGTGCATCGCCTCACGCGTCTGCACGTGCCTCACGGCGTTGCGGTCGGTCTTGTTCTGGCGGCCTGCCTTTCGCTTGCCTTTGTCGGCAGCGGCGTGTTCAGCCGCCAGGTTCTGACGCTGACGGCGAGCCTCGGGACATACAAGGATAATCTCTCGCAAAAGCTTCACAGTTTCGCTAGCGTCCGCGCGAATGGCGGGGAGATTCAGCGCGCCGTCGACTCGATCGAGCAACTCATGCACGAATTCGAGGAGCAGGTCCCCGGGGCGGTAAAGCCCCAAGAACAAGTCAGAGTGGTCGTCGAAAAGGACGCCTCCACAAACATTCTGGAAACGCTGCTCGCCGGCCTCGGCCCGCTCGAAACGATTCTTCTCACCCTGCTTTACACCGCAGTGCTGCTTGCAGAGCAGGACGACATCGTGGACCGCGTGGTGCGCCTGGCGGGCGTCGACAATTTGACCGGCTCGACCTCGGCCTTGAACGAGTCGGGTAAGCGCCTTTCGCATTATTTCGTGATGCAGACTTTGATCAATGTCTTGTTCGGGGTTGCAGTCGGAGTCGTTCTCGCGCTCATCGGAGTGCCGCACGCGATCCTTTGGGCGATGGCGACGATCATCTTACGTTTCCTGCCCTTCATCGGCACGTTCATCGCCGCGACGCCTCCGGTGCTCCTTGCCGCGGCGGTTGAGCCCGGCTGGACGCTGACAGTCGTCACGCTGACGTTGTTCGTGGTGGGTGAGTTCTCGGTCAATCATTTCGCGCAACCGCTGGTGCTAGGCCGCCACACCGGCCTCTCGACATTTGCGATTATAGCAGCAGGCAGTTTCTGGTCGTTCGTTTGGGGACCGGTGGGGCTTCTGCTGTCGGCGCCACTGACGATCATTCTCGTCGTGCTCGGCGAGCACGCGCCGGGCTTCAGGTTCCTGAGCATCGTCTTCGGTAACACGCCGCCGTTGACGCCGGAGGAGGAGTTCTATCGTCACCTGCTCGCGGAGGACGCGATTGGCGCATCCGAACAATTGGAGCAGGCGAACGAAACGCGGCCGGCTCAGAGCGTCGCCGACGACGTTGTCGTGCCGGCGCTGCGCCTCGCAGCCAAGGATCAGCGCGCACAACGTTTTGGCGCGGACAAGGCCGTACAACTGCAAGAAACGATGGCGGAAATTGACGAGATCGTGTCGCCGAAGCTTGAGCAACAGCAAAAAAGGCTTTCGGAACTGGCTGACGCAGCCGACGCCTACTTTATTGCAGCCCACGGGCCGATCGACATCATGGCGGCGCGATTTGCCGCGGCGTGGCTCAAGCGCATGACAGGACGCGAATGCGCCGCGGTTAACCAGGCGAGCGGGCTAATGGCGCTCGCCTCGCTGGAAGCGCTCAAAGAGACACCGCCAACGATCGTCCTGCTGAGCGTCGGCGGCGTCGAGCGCTCACATCTGCGCCTGCTCTTGCGCCGCGCGGTCAGTTCTTTTCCCGAGAGCCGCATCATCGCCTGCGATTGGATGGGTCCAACCAGCGCGGACCTGGAATCTCAGGGGAAGGCTGCGCCGGACCCGATCATGCGCTGCGTGAGCGTGGCGGCTTTAACTCAAACTCTGCGCTTCGACGCATCAACGCAAACGGGAACAACCTTCGCAGCCGCGGGTTAGAGATCGTGCGTCATCGAGACGCGAGAAGGCAAGGAGCAAAGCATGGGTTCCCTCGACACCTCACGCGGCATTGATCAGCTGCAGGACGCCGCCGGCGCCGTCGCAAACCGCGCGTCGACCATGGCGGATCAGATTGGGCAGCGCGTTACCTCGGCCGCCGAACGAGTTTCCGACAAGGTCGGCGCGCTCTCCGCGACGGCGCAGGAAAAAGGGGCTGTTGCAGCCAACAGCACGAAGGAAGTGGCAGGCAATCTGCGTGAAGCCTTGACCAACTCGGCGCGAAGCCAGCCGATAACGACGATTGCGCTGGCGATCGGCGCGGGATTTCTTCTCGGCGCCATTTGGAAGTCCGGCCGCTGACGACGAGTTGATCAGGAGTCCGCCATGTTCTTCGAGCCGGTTCTAAAGCTGCTGGAAGCGAAGGTTCAGTCCGCTGTGAGCCATGTGTCAGGCGCGGCGATGGCGCTGGCTCCGCTGGTTGTCGCGATCGGCTTCGGAACCGCGGCGGCGGACTCCTGGCTCAAGGACGTCTACGGGGAGCGCGTCGCCTATCTCATTCTCGGCGCCGCCTATCTGATGATCGCGCTCGTCATCTACGCCGCCGCACGCGCGAGAGAGAGACGAAACGCGAAGGTCGTCGCGCAGCTCGCCGAAACATCGATCATTAATCCGGTGCGGGAGGCGACCAATTATTTGAGCCTAGCCGGCGTGGAAGATACGCTTCTGGCGCTCGCAGGCAGGACGGGGGCGCCCGCCGTGAAAGTCGTAGCCGAGCAGGCCAGCAAGAACCTTCATCTTCTGATTGGAGCCGGAATCGGGATCTACCTCGCGTCGCGTCTGGTTGATGCGCTACACGGTCGTCAAGCGAACAAAGGTCATGACGCTTGAGAGAAGCCCTCCTCTGAACACGCTTCGATGGCGTGAGAAAATGCTCTCGACTTTGCCGAGACTTGCCGAGAGCCGAGCTGCCCCTTATCAAAGATAACGGCTTGCGCGCTGGCGAAGATCAGGCATGCCCGCTGGGTGCATCCAGAAGCTCCGCCAGCCTTGCCCTAGCGCGATTGAGCCGGCTCTTCACCGTGCCCATCGGCAAGTTCAAGATCTCGCTCGCCTCCTCATAGGTGAGCTCCTGGAGGGCCGTCATGACCAGAACTTCACGCTGGTCGTCCGGCAGCCTGCCAATCGCCGCTTGCACCTGGCTCATCTCGACTCTGATCTGCTGGCCCCCGTCCACGCCGATGCGGGCGGCGAACACTCCGTCGCTGTCCTGCACCTCGCGCTGGTGCTTGCGATATTCCGTGAAATACGTGTTGCGCAGAATCGTGACCAGCCAGCCTCGCAAATTCGTGCCCTCCTCGAACGAGGCGTGATGGGACCAGGCTTTGACGAGCGTCTCCTGGACGAGATCCTCGGCCAACACGCGATTGCCCGCCATCGCGATCGCGAAAGCGCGAAGATAGGGGATTTCTTTGACGACGAGCCCGCCGAAGCCTTCCGTGATCATTGAGCTTTTCGCCGCTCCCAGATTGGAGAGGAAGAGAAGGTCTCTCATAGATGAGGTTCTGACCGAACCGGCTCAAGATGGGTGCGAGCTGCGACAATGCGTACGTGCATTCCCGCTCTACGCCGGCGCAAATTTAAGAGGCCCGTTTCGGGAGGCCCGCTGACCGGGTTCAAAGCGGCCGCGGCAGAAGCAGACGAAGGAGCAGCAAAAGCAAATTCAAGAGCACGAGCGCGGCGAGGAACGCCAGAGCCCAATCGCTGATGGTTGCCGAGGCCGGGCTGTGAACTACGGTCGACAACGCCGCGGCGCACTTGTCCCACGCGCATTTTAATGCATCGCCAGTCGCGAGGTCCGCCACTGGCTTGTCGCATGTCTCCATTTTCGCGTCCCTCTATCGTTTCAATTCCTAGTTAGAGCGAACGCGAAAAGCTTCCACGTAAATGCTTCGTACGTAGTCGACCGAACGACTGGCTAAATTGGATACGCTGACTGAGCCAATGGCGCTTTCGTCGAATGATTTCGAACCTTGCCTCCAACACGCGCGGCGCCGCGCGTCTCGCTGCGCCCGCATTTGCATGAGGAGACGCGGCGCATGAGTGTGCATGAAGCAGACGCCGCGGGATCGCTACGACCGTTTAGTTAAATCTGCGCTTCGGCGTTTGTGCGCTCCGCGCTGACGACGCGCTACACCCCGCCGCGCCCGAACAGTCCCCCGATCAGCGCCACGACGAATAGCACGATCGCCACCCAGAACACGATTCGTGCGGCCTCTATCGCGGTCCCCGCAACGCCGCCAAAGCCGAGCGCGGCGGCGATGACTCCGACGACCAGGAACACCAACGCCCAGTAAAGAAGATTACCCACGGCTTCCTCCTTTTGTTAGACGGGATGCGCCTTCAGAAATTGAGTCTCCCGAGGAGAGCAAGAGCCAGGACGATCACGAGGACGACGCCGAGAGCGCCACCCGGTCCATAACCCCAGCTCGAACTGTAAGGCCACGTCGGCAGCGCGCCGATGAGCAACAACAGCAAAACGACGATCAGGATTGTCGATAGCATCCCCTGACTCCTCGATTTTGCGGGCGGCGGAATGCTCCGCGGCCTTCAGCTCCAGCGGTCGTGGTCGACCGTATGCCGCTTAACTCGCGCCCTATGGGAATGTTCCGGCTTCGCAGACAATTGATGCAGCGGAGGCAGCGCCTCGAGCCGCGCAAACTTCCTCAAAAAAATACTGTCGCAAAGGTCGTCGTCGCCATGGCGACGATCCTCTCGCCAGTTCGTCTAAAGCCCCGTTCAAGAATTCATCGCCATTTCGCTCTCGGCTACCGCTACTCTTCAGCCCGGTTTGGCTGCCACTGCGCCGTTCTGTGATCGTAGACGTAGGCGGGCGCGTCTCTTAAATCCTGTTTCGTGACGTTGACGGAGAGCCACCGCCTGCCGTTACGCTGGATGACCTTAATGGAGTCGAGGGGCACCGCGACATCCTTTTCGCCTATTCCCAGAAAGCCCCCCACTGAGAGCAAAACGGCGGTGATCGTTCCATTCTGGTCGAAGAGCATGTCTTTGATCTCGCCAACTTTATAGTGGCCTTGATCATAGACCTTCGCCTTGTAAAAGCCCGAGATCAGGGACTGATCGCTCGGCAGGTTCGTTATCGGCGCCACGACCGCAGTGGGCGCGGGCGCGTCTGTGTCAGACGCCGATCCTGCAAGTCCAGCGCCGGCTAATCCGCTCGCGAGAGCAAGGGCAAGAGCGAGAGTTTTGATCGACATCGAGCTTCTCCTTCCAGAATGACGGCGCCGCCGCCGTCGGCTGGCGCGATTTCGACAGGATTCTCGAGAACCAAATAACCGGCGTGGGCGGATGCTTGTTCCAAGTCTGCCGGCGGAGAACTGCAATGCTTCACTCTCCAAAACTAAAGCGAGGCGCACCGCCACTCACTACGAAAAGGCGATCATGCCTCCTCACGGCCGCCGCCGAGCCGATCAGACTGCAAGCCCCATCGCCTCCAGCGCGTCCAAGATTTCGGGACGCGCGCGTTCGACCGCGTTCTCTCCCTCCTTGATCGCTTCCTCGGCGCGTTCAAATTCGAGGAGTCCGATGTGTCCTACGCGCGGCGTGATGTGCACGTCTGGCGGGTCGCCCGCCAAACGCGATCGGGTCAGACGGTCTTGCATGATGCTCAGGGACGTCATCATCACCCCGAAAATGTTCGGATTGTCGCGGTCTCCGCCGAATATCCCTTGTGTGAGGCTTTCGGGTGGAGCTCGGTCGTCGAGTTCCGCTTGTGCGGTCAACAAGCCGCTCGGATCGAAGCCGAGCGCTGGCCGAGAGGAGGTGGAGCCATGGCGCATCTTCCCGAGAATGTCGGTGTTCAAATTCACGGCGATCACCAGATCCGCCCCAAAGGACCGGCAGGCCGCGACGGGCATGGGATCGAGAAGCGCCCCGTCGGCCAGCCAACGGCCTTTGAACTCGATCGGTGGCAACAATCCCGGCATCGCAATCGACGCGCGAATCGCATCAGCGAGATCGCCTTCTCGCAGCCACACCTCGTGCCCAGTGCCCAAATCAGTCGCGACCGCGATGAAGGGAACATGAAGATCCTCGATGCGCTGCTGTCCCATAAATTTTCGCAGCTCGTTCTTGATTTTTTCTCCCTTGATCATGCCCCCGCGACCGAAGCTGAGATCGAGATAGCTGACAACTCTGCGCGGGCTGAGGCTCAACGCCCATTTTTCCAGTTGATCCAGCTGGCGGGCAAGGTAACAGCCGCCGACCAAAGCGCCGGCCGAGCATCCGGCGACGAGATCGAAAGGAACGCCGAGACGGGTCAGCGCGCGGATCGCGCCAATGTGCGCCCACCCGCGCGCGACGCCGCTGCTCAAAGCGAGGCCCACTTTCCGGCGCCGGAGACGGCCTATTGGACCATTGTTGCCCATGACTCCCCCACCGCGCGCCGCCGTCGCTCTCCTCAACACGCCTTCATGACGACCATGGCGATGTCGTCGTCGAGCGGGTGATCGCCGCAGAAGGCGCGCGTGTCTTCGAGAATAGCTTTCACGACGCCCTCCAACTCAAGCCCTTTGTGCTGGCGCAGCGAGGCTACGAGTCGTTCAACGCCAAAGAATTCGCCTCCGGCATTCTGAGCCTCCGTAACCCCGTCGGTATAAAGCAAAAGGAGGTCGCCCGAGGCGAGCTCGATCGTTTTTTCCTCGAAGTCGACAGCGCGCAATGCGCCCAAAACCAAGCCTTCGGCGTCGAGCATCGTCGGCCGGCCGTCGCGAGAGCGCAACAGGATCGCCCGGTTATGCCCTGCGTTAGCGTAGGTCAGTCGTCGGCGTTCGGGGTCGTACTTCATGTAGAGCATCGTGATGAACGACTCGGAACGGGTGAGATCGTCATAAAGCAGCTCGTTCAGATCCCCCAGAACTTCAGCTGGCGACACCGCTGAACTCGCCTTCAGCGCCTCCACCCGAAGCGTGCTGCGAACTTCCGTCATCAGCAAGGCGGCGCCCACGCTATGTCCCGAGACGTCGGCGATGACGACGTCGACCGTTCCCCCATTCTCGAAATAGTCGAAGTAGTCTCCGCCGACTTGGCTCGCCGGCGCACAAAAACCCGTCAGCTCCACGCAGGGCAACCGCAACGGCGCGTTCGGCAGCAGCGACAGCTGAATGTGCTTGGCGATCTCCAATTCGTGAACCCGCTCCGCCGCCTTACGCCCTTCGGTGACGTCGGTGTGGATGCCCACGTAATTCGTGATTTCGCCGGCCTCATCGGCGACGGGGGAAATGAGCAATTCGTTCCAGAAGGAAGTGCCATTCCTGCGGTAGACGCGCAGCGTCACCCGGCAATCCTCTCCCGCGCTCACGGCGCGATTGAACCGCTCCAGCGCCGCCTCATCTGTCTCGGGTCCGCGTAACATGCGCAAATTCCGGCCAAGAAGCTCCTCTCGGGCGTAGCCGGTCATCCGGCAGAGCGCTGGATTGACGTATATGTTGGGGACCCCCCGCGTCTTTGCGTCGCTGATCGAAATGCCGACATGCACCGACTCCATTGCGCGGTCTCTCAAACGCAGCGCGTCCTCAAAGGCCTTTTGCGCGGTGATGTCGTGATCGACCCCGCGCCAAAGCAGGAGCCTCCCTTCCTTGTCGAATATCGGCGCGCCGCTCGATTCGGTGAACACGACGCTTCCATCTTGGTGGCGATACTGATTGACGAGGCGGAAAAAGGGCCGTGGCTTCTCAGCGAGCGCAGCATCGTCATTTTGGCTCCCAACATGTAATTCATGATAGTCTTTGCCAATGATCTCCTCTGGAGCATATCCCAGGATGATCCTCACCCCCGCGCTGCTGTATGTGTATCGCCCGCCGGCGTCCTGCTCCCAGAGCCATTCGCCCGTCATTTCCGCGACATGACGGAAGCGCGCCTCGCTTTCGATCAACGCCTCCCTGTCGTGCTTGCGCCTAGTGATGTCTTCTTGAATCGCGAGGTAATGCGTGATTTCGCCTTTGTCGTCGCGGAGCGGCTTAATCGTCTCTGACGCCCAGTAATGGCTGCCGTCCTTGCGACGATTTTCAATTTCGCCGCGCCATTCGCGGCCTTCGCCTATCGTTCGCCACAAACGCCGATACTGCTCCGGCGCAGTATGCTGCGAACTGAGCATACGCGGGGTTTCGTTGACGAGCTCCTGGGCAGAGTAGCCCGTGAGCTTCACGAAGCTTTCATTCACATATTAAATCACTCCCTCCTTATCCGCAATCAGCACCGCTGTCGGGCTCTGATCCATCGCCGAGGAAAGCGTCATGACCTTCTCTGCCGCTTCCTTCCTCTGCGTGAGATCATGCGTTATCCCCAGGAAGCGACGTTTTCCTTGCAGCGCGAACTCGCCGATCGACAGATAGATGGGGAACAGCGATCCATCCTTGCGGCGCGCAATGACCTCGCGGCCTATGCCGATGATCTTCTTGTTACCCGTTTGCAGATAGCTGGAGATATACTGGTCATGCACGTCACGCGTTGGCGAAGGCATCAGCATCTTCACGTTTTCGCCGACCGCTTCCTGGCGGGCGTATCCGAAGGCCCGCTCTGCCCCAGCGCTGAAAAATTTTATGACCCCGGTTTCGTCGATCAGAATGACGCCGTCGGGGATGGTGTCGAACACTTTCCGGAGTGTCGCCTCCAGCTCTGCGAGACCCGGCGCCGGCTCGCGCGAGGAAGATGACCGGCGCATGTGCAACAGTCGGTAGCCCGCGCCCGCGCGCGCGAGGCTGCGGACATCGACCTCGATCTCGATTGCGTTCCCCTCCCGCCGTCGCAAGCAGCGCGTTTTCTCTCTCGAGGCCGAAGCCTCGCTCTCGGCGCCGATCGCGGGAACAAGGGGGAGGCGGGCGCCAAGCAGCTCGGCTTGCCGATAGCCGCTCAACGCTTCAGCGGCCTGGCTCATCAGCACGAGGTCGCCAGCGTCATCAATGACACAAATGGCTTCATCCATGCCGTCCAACGCCGCGCGCAGGAGCCTTGCGTCCGTCGCATCGCAACTTTGCCGCAACATCGCCTAGCCTCGAATACTAAGACGGCGCTTCGCTGAAAACATAGGGCTCAACTCCCTCTTCGCCAGTGGCGCGAGCTTGACGGGCCGCAGCGCGACCGGTTTCCCGCAAACGCCTTCTTAGCGCTGGCCGGCGCCCCAGGCCGCCGTGCAGGCGTCGACGAAGGAATGGACCTCGCTGATCAGCGCGGCAAAAGGGACCAGGGTCACCGGATCCCCTTCAATAAGCTCCGCACGAAGCGCCTAAATCTTGGCAAGCCGCGTCTCGAGCCCGTGTCCTTCGATGAACGCGGAGAAATCCCGGAATTTCGAATTCAACTCTACGCGAACAAAGCGCGCGGCCGCGGACCGCAGCTCATCGTCGAGGGAGCCTTGCAGACGGCGCTCCCAGACGTCCCGCGGCTTGAGCTCCGAGAGGAGCGTGGCAAGCTGCCGCAATCCGAGAGCACGCAGAAAATCTTCATAAACCTCGGCGACCTGCTCGAGATTTTTCTGGGTGCTTCTCGACAAGTCGACCAGCACGGGAAAGTCGCGCAAACGGTTCAGGAACAGCAATCGCGCTGCGTCCGGGGCTGCAGACGACAAGACGGTGAACTCAGGGCTGGTCTTGAGATAGGTCTGGTATCGCGTCAGTTCTTCTCGCCATCGCTCCATCGACAGCGGATCCGGACGCAGACGCCGGCCATGCTCCCAGGCCCAACGGCATAGGAAGGCGAGCGCCTCCTCCAATTGCAAGAGCAGCTCATATTGACGCTCGGGCGTCATCTTTCCGTCGAGCGCGCGCACCGCGTCGCGCCAGCGCGCGCCCTGCAATATTTGATCGAACGCGAGATAGAGTCCGACTGCCTCGGCGACGCGAGCCGGGTCGAGGCTTCCTGCCGCCGCCAGGAAACCGATCCCAGCTTGGTCGAGGATTCTATTGGAAATTACGGCGCCGGCGATTTCGCTTCCCAATAAATGTTTCTTCAGCGCCGCGCTGTAGCGCGCGCGAGCGCGCGCCGGAAAGTAGCTCGCGCCAATGGCCTGGGCCCAATCCTCCTCGAGAACGCCCGGCGCCTCGAGGAGAGCGCGCTTTAGCGCCAGCTTCCCCTGCGCGACCAATATGGCCAGTTCGGGCCTCGTCAGCCCTTGATCGCCACGCGCGAGCATCTCTTTTCGCGACGGGAAAGCCTCGACGACACGATCGAGCAAGCCCGCATTCTCCAAATGATCCGCGGCCTCCAAAAAAGGCGCGAGATCGGAGCGGCAACGCTCCCGCTCGAGAGAAAGACAAAGGCTCTGGTGATAGTTGTTGTCGAGAACCTGCGCGCACACTTCGTCCGCAAGCTCACGCAGCAAGAGATTTCGTTCATCGAGCCTCGGGCGGGCTTCACCACCGTCCGCCGGGGAAGACATCAGAATTTTCAGATTGACCTCGTGATCCGAAAGATCCACGCCAGCGGAGTTGTCGATCGCGTCCGTGTTGATGCGCCCGCCCTTCAACGCATATTCGATCCTCGCTCTTTGCGTGAAGCCCAGGTTCGCGCCCTCGCCAACCACCTTCGCCCGGACCTCGGTCGCGTCCACGCGGGCCGCGTCATTGATATGGTCCGCGACCGCCTCGTTAGTCTCCGTGCTGGCCTTGACGTAGGAGCCGATCCCGCCCATCCACAACAAATCCACGGGAGCGGCAAGCATGAGGCGGATGACGGCTTCGCCATCCAAGGTCGTGCTTCGCGCGCCGAGCCATTGCCATGCCTCGGGACTTAGGAAAATGTCCTTGGCGCTGCGCTGATAAACCCCGCCGCCGGGCGAGATGAGCGCGGGATTGTAATCCCGCCACGTCGAGCCGGGCGTTTCGAAGAGGCGACGGCGCTCCATGAAGGAGACCTGTCGGTCCGGATTCGGGTCGACAAAGATGTATTCCGCATCGAACGCCCCGAGCAATCGGATATTATTCGACAACAGCATCCCGTTTCCGAAAACGTCGCCTTCCATTCCGCCCACTCCAATCACCGACAGCACGTGCTCATCGATGTCGTGTCCGATTTCGCGAAAATGCCGTTTCACGCAAATCCAGGCGCCGCGCGCGGTAATGCCAAGCTTCTTGTGATGAAAGCCGTTCGATCCGCCCGTCGCAAAGGCGTCGCCAAGCCAAAAACCATACTCGGCCGCGATCTCATTGGCGTAGTCTGAGAAGTTGGCGGTTCCCTTATCGGCAGCCACGACGAGATAAGGATCGGGATCATCGTAGCAGAGAAGCTCGGCAGAATGCTCCGCGCCGGCTGCCCTTGGGTTGTCGGTAAGGTCCAGAAGCCCGCGAATGAAGACTCCATAGGCTTCACGTCCCTTCTCAACGGCGCCGCGGAAGCCAGGCGCCGAAGCCTTGAGCACGAAGCCTCCTTTGGCGCCCTGGGGAACGATGACGGCGTTCTTCACCATTTGGGTGCTCATCAGCTCCAGAATTTCGGTCCTGAAATCATCCGGGCGTTCGGACCAGCGCACGCCGCCGCGCGCCACTTTCGCGCCACGCAAATGCACGCCCTCCATGAATTGGGCGTGAACGTAAATCTCGGCAAATGGCCGCGGATTTGGCATGTTGATCACGCCAAGGCTGCCAATTTTCAACGAAATGCACGGCGTCGCGCCTCTTGGCGGCAAAAAGAAGTTGCTGCGCCACGTCGAGTCGATGAGATTGAAGATGTCGCGGAGGATCCGATCCTCGGCAAGGTCATCGACCTCGTCCAGCGCGTCGATCAGCTCCTGACGGATCGCCGGAAGGGTTTCGATCTCTCGTTCGGACGGGCCGCCAAGCTTGTCGTCCGGCTTGAACCGCGCCTCGAAGTATCTGTACAGCAGTCGAGCGGAGTGAAAATTCGTCAAGAGTGCGCCATGGATCCGCCGCTGATCGAACCGATCGGACATTTGCAGATAGTAGTTGCAGTAAGCGCGAAGCAAATCGACTTGACGCCACTCCAGAGAGATCCTGAGAACTAATCCGTTCAGTATGTCGTCTTCGACCTTGCCGCACAAAAGCGCGTCCATGGCGGCCGCCAGGGAGGATTCGACGGCCGGCGACCACTCGGTCTCCGCGAATTTGGACGTCACGCGAAAATCGCGGATGAAGAGCGTTCGTCCATTGAGGACGACGGCGAAGTGCGTTTGATCGATGACGCGCAGTCCGATATTGCGCAGCAGCGGCAATATTTCGTCGAGATTGCGGGGTTGAACGCAATAGAGGGCTAGGCGCCAGAGACCATGCGTCTCGCCCCTCGTTGCGAGACTGAGACGTATGGCGTCACTTCCGTTTGCGAATATCGCAGCAAGGCTCAGCGCGTCTCGAACCGCGTCGCTCGGCGCCGTCGAAAGGCGGTAGCTTTCGGGAAAATCGACCTCTCGCGGAAAACCCTGCGGCTCAAAGCGCCGTCGCTTCATGAAGCGATCGTAAAGCTTGCGAAAATCCAGCTCCCAACTCATCTTCGCCTGCACATTGTCGCGATTGACGCATTGAGCGCCATTGCCTTAATCGAAGCGACGGTCGTTTAGAGGAGTTTTTTCTTCATCTCGAGCACGTTGCCGCACTCCGTTCTGCGATACTCGACGGTGTCCATCAATGCGCGGATGAGAAAAAGTCCACGTCCGCGCTCACAAAATTCGTCAACCTCAAGCGCGCCCAGGTTTGCGAGATCGAATCCCTGGCCATGGTCGAACACGCGCACACAAAGATCGCTGTTTTCATAGGAAAGCAGAACTCTCACGCTGTCGTGATCGTCGCGAGGGAAGCCGTATTGGATCGCGTTGGTCACCGCCTCGGTAACCACCAGATTGAGGTTATAGGCGAGCGTCTCGCGATCTGCGCCGCCGGCGTCGATCTCCTTGGCGATGAGCTCGGTGATGTTGCCGATCAGCCCGAGATATCGCGTCTGGTTGGGAATCTGGATATCCAGATTGAGGATCGTCTCCGGCGCGCCGCGCATACGAACTTCCGCCTCATTCGCTCAAGGCTTCTTGAAGGCCCGAATAGATTTCGAAAACGCGTTGCAGACGTGTCAGCTCGAACATGGAACGGACGCGTGGCTGCAAACCAGCGAGCGCGAAGCTGGCCGACCGCTGCATCGCGTTCTTGTGTCCGGAGAGGAGAGCTCCCAATCCCGAGCTGTCGATGAACTGCACATTGCGCAGATCCACGACCAGGTCGCGGCAGCCGTCCTCGAACAGCTTGAGGATTCGATCCTTCAGCTCCCCGGAATTATGCGCGTCAAGACGCTCTTCCTTCGGCGTGAGGATAGTCTTGCCGCCACGCTCTTCGGTTAGAACCTTCATTGCCAAGCCTCAGCCGTGATCCCGTGAAGGGAATACGAGTATTTACATAGTCCTCGGCGTGATCTTGAAAATGGGTCGGCTTTCCCGGAAGCAAATTCCACGATTACCGCGCTTGCGCGCCGATCGTTCTCAACGCGGCTGCATCCAATTCGGGGCGCGGAGACGAGCCGTAATTGCCGGGGCGCACCAGGCAAATCAAGCCTGAAGCTTGTCGAGGCGTCCATCACGCGCCTCATGGCGTCCGGCTGCGGACGCGCGTCGGCTCCAGCCTGGATCGGGCGCTGCGCCTGAACGCGGCGCCTCGGCGTCAGGGTGCAGAAAGATCAAGCATCACCGCGGCCAGAAATCGCCCCGCCTCGCCGCCGGATACCGCGCGATGATCGAAAGTGAGGCTCAGTGGCATGACGCGACGCGCGGCGACGGCTCCTTCATAGACGACGGGCTCACGGCGTATCCGCCCGGCCCCGAGAATGGCCACGGTGGGAGGCACAACGACAGGCGCGGCGTAACGGCCGGCTATGACGCCGAAATTGGAGAGCGTGATCGTGGCTCCGCGCATTTCTTCCGGCGGAACGCGGCGCGCCGCCAGATCGGCGCGCATGCGATCGAGGCCCGCGCGCAGGTCGGCCGGGCCGCGCGCGCCAACGTCCCTGAGCACGGGAACGAAGAGCCCCTCCGGTAGATCGACGGCGACGCCGAGGTCGATCTTGCGCAGCACGCGGCGCGCGAGAGCGCCGGTCTCGAACCAGGCGTTCAACGAAGGTTCCGCCCGGCAACCGGCGACAAGCGCGCGGATGAGCCTCACGGTGACGTCCTCGCCCCGCGGCCAGGAGTCGATGTCGACGTCGTCCATGATCGTCGCCGCGGCCACCTCCGCTTGAGCGAGCGCCATGTTCTGCGCCATGGCGCGGCGAAAACCGCGCAAAGGCTCGGCGGGTTCGGCTTCGCTCAAGATACGCGCGACGCGCTGCACGTCATTCGCCGTGATCACGCCATCGGCGCCCGAGGGGGTCACCATGGCGAGCTCGACGCCGAGCTTATGGGCGAGCGCGCGCACGGCCGGCGTCGCGCGGACGCCCACGCCCCCGTGACCGACAGTCTGCAACGTCTCGGTGAGCACGTGGGAGCCAGATTCGACGGCGCCGACAACCGATCCGGCTTCTTCGACCTCCGCGCCCTCGCCTTCAAAACCGACGAGGGGCGCGCCGATGTGAACGATGTCGCCAATCTCGGCGAAGAGACGCGCGATGCGTCCTGCATAAGGCGACGGAATCTCCACGACCGCTTTCGCCGTCTCGACGGCGAGGAGCGGGGCGTCGACCGCGACCGTGTCTCCCGGCCGCACCCGCCATTCGACGAGCTCAGCCTCCTGCAACCCCTCGCCGAGGTCGGGCAGTTTGAATATCTTCACGACGCCTCCATGCATTTTTGCACCGCATCAACGATGCGTTCGACGCTTGGCATGTATTGCTTCTCGAGCTTTGAGAGCGGCACGACGACATCGTAGCCCGTCACGCGCTTTACCGGCGCCAAAAGAGAATAAAGCGCGCGTTCGGCGACTTCCGCGGCGATCTCGGCGCCAAAGCCGGCGGTCCGCGGCGCTTCGTGGACGATCAGGCAGCGACCCGTCTTTTCCACGGACTTCAGGATGGTCTCCGAATCGTAGGGCTTGAGCGTGGCGAGATCGACGACCTCGATTTCGACGCCCCGCTGCGCCAGCGCCTCGGCCGCGCTCATGACCTCGGCATGGGAGGCTCCCCAGGTCACGACGGTGACGTCGCGACCCTCGCGAGAGACGAAGCAGGCGTCGAGCGGCAGAGCCTCGCCGTCGTCCACGACCTCTTCTTTAAACAGCCGGTAGAGGCGCGTCGGCTCGAGGAACACGACCGGATCGGGATCGCGGATCGCTGCGAGCAAGAGTCCATAAGCACGCGCCGGGGTCGACGGCGCCACGACACGAAGCCCCGGCATGTGCGCGAACATCGCCTCCGGACTTTCCGAATGGTGCTCGGGCGCGTGAATGCCCGCGCCGCAGGGCGAGCGCAGCACCATCGGGCAAGTCAGCCGGCCCCGCGTGCGGTGGCGCAGCCGCGAGGCGTGATTGATCATCTGGTCGATGGCAGGATAGATGAATCCCGAAAATTGAATTTCCGCCACTGGCTTCAGACCCATCGCCGCCATGCCGATGGCTACGCCGGCGATTCCCGCTTCCGCAAGCGGAGTGTCGATAACGCGCTCGCGACCAAATCGCGCCTGAAGACCGTTCGTCGCGCGAAATACGCCGCCGTTGGCGCCGATGTCCTCGCCAAGCAGCACGACCGTCGGATCGCGCGCCATTTCGAAGCCCAGCGCCAGATCGATGGCTTCGACGAGCGTGATTTCAGCCATGCCGGCCCCCAAGAGCCGGCGCGTGACGTCGCGCTTCGTCGCGCTGGCGGAGCATCGAGGGCGGCAGCGTCGCAAAGAGGTTGTCGAACATGAAATCGGATGTCGGAGCCGGAGTCGCGAGATAGCTCGCCACCTCTCTTTCGACTTCTTCGCCGCAATCCTTCTGCAGCGCCGTTTCCTGCTCCTTCGACCAGAGCCCGCGCGCGACGAGAAGGGTCCGCAGCCGCCCAATCGGCTCGCGGGCCCATGCCGCGCGCACGGTCTCGGGATCGCGATAGCGCGTTGCGTCGTCGGCGGTGGTGTGGTCGCCAAGACGATAGCTCAGCGCCTCGATCAGCGTCGGGCCGGCGCCGCTTCGCGCCTTCTCGATGGCGCTGCGCGCCGCCTGATGGACGGCGAGCACGTCGTTGCCGTCGACCTGAAGTCCTTCGACCCCCGCGGCTATGGCTTTCTGCGCGAGTGTTTCTGCGGCGCTTCCCAGGGAGCGCGGGGTCGAGATCGCCCATCCGTTGTTGTTGACGACGACGACGAGGGGAACTCGCCACACGCCCGCCATGTTGAGCGCCTCGTAGAAACCCCCGTTTCCTGTTCCGCCGTCGCCGATGAAGCAGACGACCACGCGCTCCTCCTTGCGCAACTTGAACGTATAGGCGGCGCCGACGGCGTGCGCCACTTGCGTGCCGACCGGCACGCAAATCGGGAAATCGGTCCTGGCGTTCGCGAAGTCGCTGCCGCGCTCGTCGCCTCCCCAATAGAGCAGGACTTCCGTCATCCGGACGCCGCGCAGAAACTGAGCGGCGTGATCCCGATAGGAAGGGACCAGCAAGTCCTCGCGGCGCATCGCCGCGGCGACGCCGACTCCGATCGCTTCCTGCCCGAGGGCGGAGGCGAATGTCCCGAGCTGTCCGGTGCGTTGCAGCGCGATAGCCTTCGCGTCGAACAGGCGCGCGCGAGTCATCGCGCGATGAAAGCCGACGAGCAGCTCTCCGTCTTCAGCGATCGTTCCCGCCGATTCGCTCGGCTGGCCCTCCGGCGAGAGCAGCTGGAGGTAATCGATGTGAAAATCAAATCCCATGGCGCAATCCCGCTGCGCGAGACGATGTTTCAGTCTCAAGCTGAATTAGTGCGGATGGATTTCGAAGTCAGGCGCCCCGCCCGATTTTTCTCGCGGCGGCGCGGCGGAGGCGAGCCTTCCTGGGCGCCGATGCGTTGCGAACTTCAACTCATGCGCTCGATCGCGAGCGCTGTCGCTTCCCCGCCGCCGATGCAGAGAGCCGCCACGCCGCGACGTAAGCCGTATCTTTCCAATGCGGACAGCAGCGTGACGACGATGCGGGCGCCCGAAGCGCCGATCGGATGGCCGAGCGCGCAGGCGCCGCCGTGGACATTAACCTTGGCGTGCGAAAGCCCGAGGTCGTTCATCGCCGCCATGACGACGACGGCGAACGCCTCGTTGATCTCGAAGAGGTCCACCGCGTCGCGCGTCCAGCCGACGCGCTGGAGAAGCTTCTCGATCGCCCCGATCGGCGCGGTCGGAAAATCGCGTGGGGCCGCGGCGTGCGTGGCGTGGCCGACGACGGCGGCGAGCGGGACGAGGCCGTCGGAGCGGGCTCGTTCGTCGGTGGTGAGGAGCAGAGCGGCCGCCCCATCCGAGATCGAGCTCGCGTTCGCGGCGGTGATCGACCCGTCGGAAGCGAAAACCGGCTTCAATCTTGGTATTTCGTCCGGATTGGCTTTCTGCGGGGTCTCGTCGACGTCGACCGTCCGCGTCTCCTTCCTGCCGGCGATTCGCATGGGGATTATCTCGGCGTCGAAGGCTCCCTCGGCGGCCGCGCGCCGGGCGCGCGTCAGCGACTCGATTGCATACTCGTCCTGCTGCTTGCGCGTGAACTGGTAGGTCCTGGCGCAGTCCTCGGCGAAGGAGCCCATCAGACGCCCCCTCTCATAGGCGTCCTCGAGCCCGTCGAGAAACATGTGATCGATGAGCTTGCCGTGTCCCATTCGATAGCCGGCGCGGGCGCGGGTCAGGAGATAGGGAGCGTTGCTCATGCTCTCCATGCCGCCGGCGACGATCGCCCGTGCGCTTCCGGCGCGGAGCGCGTCATGCGCCAGCATGATCGCCTTCATGCCCGATCCGCACATTTTGTTGACGGTGACGCATCCTGTCGCTTCCAACAGGCCGGCGGCGAGCGCCGCTTGGCGCGCGGGAGCCTGGCCGAGGCCCGCCGGCAGCACGCAGCCCATGCAGACCTCGTCGATGCTCTCGGCGGGCATTTTGGACCGGTCCAAGGCGGCCGCCACCGCGCAGGCGCCGAGCTCGGGCGCGGTCACCTCCTTCAACTGGCCCAGAAAGGCGCCAATGGGCGTGCGCGCCGCGCCAACGATGACCACGGACCCCGACTGGTTCATCTTCAGGCTTCCTCCCCGATACGAAGACGCGTCAGGTTTGACGCGCCTCCATCCAAGCCCCCCCGGCTTCCGATCGCCCCCACGGTTCGAATTTCGGCGGGGCGTCTTCCGCCCCAGCCAGAAGCGCCGCGATCGTCGCCTCGTCCACTTCGGCGAGAGTCGCCGGCGACCAACTGGGGTTCTTGTCCTTGTCGATGATGGCGGCGCGAACGCCCTCATGAAGATCACGCGTGTCAAGCAACGCGCAGGCCACGCGAAACTCCCGCAAGAGGCAGTCCTCGAGGCTATCGGAGCGCTTGGCGCGTCTCAGGAGTTCCTGCGTGAGCCGCAGGCTCGTCGGCGACTTCCGTTCGATCTCCCGGGCGGCCTCCAGAGCGAAGGCCGATCCCGCGAGGACGAGCGCCGCGATGATGTCTTCGACGCGGTCATGAGTCATGACGTCATCCAGAAGCGCTCGGTGCTCATAAAGCACGCTATGTCCCGGAGAGCACGCCGCGCCGAGAAGCGCCGCGTCCACGTCCTGGGGACGTTCGCACTGCTCGAGGCATGAGATCAGTCGCACAATGTCGCCAGAGTCGATGCAGAGGTCCGCGAATCCGACGAAAATTGCATCCGCGGGCCCGACTGTCGCGCCGGAAAGGCCCATGTAAACGCCTGCCCCGCCGTCGCGCGTGAGCAGCCAGCTCGCTCCCACGTCGGGAATGAAGCCGATGCCCGTCTCCGGCATTGCGAGGCGCGTCCTTTCCGTCACCAAGCGTCGATTTCCATGCGCGGAAACGCCGACGCCGCCGCCCATGACGATCCCGTCCATCAGCACGACATAGGGCTTTGGGAAGGAGGCGATCCGCGCATTCAGGCGATATTCCTCCCGCCAGAACTGCTTATAGGGGTGCTCCCCCGCGCCGAGCCAGTCGAAGAGACCCCGGATGTCGCCGCCCGCGCACAATCCGCGCTCGCCCGCGCCCGTCACGAGGACGGCGATCGTTCCCTCGTCCCCGCCAAACTCGTCCAGCGCCCGCGCGAAGCGCCGCACCATCTCCAGCGTCAGGCTGTTCAACGCTTTCGGTCGGTTCAATCGGATGTGGCCCAACCGACCGACGCGCGAGACAAGCACGTCGCTTTCGCTCATGGGCTGTCTCCAATTCGACGGTCGCTCCGCTGGTCGTTGAGGAGAGAACGCGCGACGATCATCCGCATGATCTCGTTCGCGCCTTCGAGAATCTGGTGGACCCGCAAGTCGCGCACGATCTTCTCAACTCCGTAATCGCAGAGATAGCCGTATCCGCCGTGGAGCTGAAGCGCGTCATTGGCGACCTCGAACCCGGCGTCCGTGGCGACGCGCTTCGCCATCGCGCAAAGCATCGCAGCTTCGCTGGCCGAGGCGTCGAGCGCCGCCGCCGCGCGCCAGAGCAGAGCGCGCGCGGCCTCCAATTTCGTGGCCATATCGGCGAGACGGAATTGCAAAGCCTGGAATTCGTCGAGGCGACGGCCGAAGGCCGACCTTTCCCCCATATAAGCAGAGAGTCTTGTCGAGCGCCGCCTGCCCCCCGCCCAGCGAGCAAGCGCCGATGTTCAGGCGCCCGCCGTCCAAGCCGGCCATGGCGATCTTGAATCCTTCCCCCTCGCGTCCGAGGAGGTTTGACGCCGGCACGCGGCAGCCCTCGAAGCTCAAGGCGTGGGTGGGCTGCGCATTCCAGCCCATCTTCCGTTCGGCGGCGCCGAGAGTGAGTCCGGGGCTTTCGCCCTCGACCAGAAAGGCCGACACACCGCGCGGCCCGTCGCCGCCGGTGCGCGCCATCACGATATAAAGGTGATCGCGCCCGCCGGCGCCGGCGCCGGAAATGAACTGCTTTTCGCCGTGCAACACGTAATCGCCGCCGCGAGGTTCCGCGCGCGTCCGAAGCGCCGCAGCGTCGGACCCTGAGCCCGGCTCCGTGAGGCAGTAGCTCGAGAAAACCTGCATCGTGGCGAGTCGCGGCGACCAATCGCGGCGTTGCGCCTCCGAGCCGAAGCGGTCGACCATCCAGACGCACATATTGTGCACGGAAAGATAGGCTGCGATAGTTGGGCAGCCCATCGCCAAAGCTTCGAAAATCACCACGGCGTCGAGGCGCGCAAGCCCGACGCCGCCGTGGTCCTCGGAAGCGTTGATCGCGGCGAAACCCAGCGACGCAGCCTCGCGCAGCACGTCCAGCGGAAAGTGCTTCTCCTTGTCCCAGCGCAGCGCGTTCGGGGCAAGTCTTTCGTAGGCGAAGCCCATCGCGGTCTCACGCATCGCCAGTTGATCCGCAGACAATCCGAATAGCGACGGCATGCCTCACCTTTTCCAGCCGAATGTATCGCGCAACGAGTGTTGGACAAGTGCGACGGATTACGCCTGCGCTTCGGACGCCTGCATCGTGCGCGGGCGAGAAGCGTATGCGCGCGCGACCGCGCTGGCGGGCGCGCGGCCGAGATGGCGCGCCACGGCGGCTCCAGCCTCGAGCAGCGCGCCGAGATCGACGCCGGTCTCGATGCCCATTCCATTCAGCATATAGACGACGTCCTCGGTCGCGACGTTCCCCGATGCGCCGGGCGCGTACGGGCATCCCCCAAGACCGCCAACGGAGGCGTCGATCACGGTGACGCCCGCTTCGAGACAGGCGAAGATGTTTGCGAGCGCCTGGCCGTATGTGTCGTGGAAGTGAACCGCGAGATTTTTCAGGCCGACGTCTCTCGCGACAGCTTCGATCAACGCGCGCGCCGCGAGAGGCGTTCCGACGCCGATCGTATCGCCGAGAGAAATCTCGCTGCAGCCCATGGCGTGAAGCTCTCGCGCGACCGCCGCCGTCTGCTGCGGCGCAACCGCTCCCTCATAGGGGCAGCCGAGCGCGCAGGAGACATAGCCGCGCGCCCGAACGCCCTGCCCTCTCGCCTCGGCGACGACCTTGGAGAAGCGGTCCAGAACTCTCCGCAATCGAACAATTGAGGTTGCGCTTGGAAAAGCTCTCGGTGGCCGCGGCGAAGACGGCGATTTCCGTTGCGCCCGCAGCGAGCGCGGCGGACAGGCCGCGCAGATTGGGGACAAGAACCGAGAGCCGCAGTTCGGGTCGCGGTCCCAGTCGTCGCAAAACTTCTCCCGTCGTCGCCATCTGCGGCGCGGCCGCGGGGGAGACGAAGCTCCCCGCTTCAATGCGGGTCAGTCCCGCCCGCGCGAGCGCTTCGACGAGTTCCGTCTTGGCTTCGACCGGCAGAATTTGAGCCTCGTTCTGAAGGCCGTCGCGCGGCCCCACCTCGACGATCTCAACGCGCTTGGCAAGCGTCATCGGCGCGCACTCCTCAATCTTTAGCGGCAGCGGCCGGCCCCTGGTCTTCGGCGATGTAGGCCAGAGTCGCGCCCTCGGGGACCCAGTCGCCCTCCCGGCAGTCAAGGCCGGCGACAGCGCCATCACGCGGCGCGCGCAGCACGAATTCCGTTTTCATCACCTCCAGCGTCACGACGCCGGCGCCCGTTTTCACGCTCTGGCCATTCGCAACGTGGACGCGGACCACGCGGGCGGGCAGAGGCGCGATCAGACGCCGCTCGCCTTCGCCGCTGCGAGAGGCGACCCGCGGAGGATCGCGCAGCACCAGCGCGTGATTGCGGCCGTGGAGAACGATCACGATCTGCGCTGCTTGACGGACGACGCCGACCTCGCGCCAGACTCCGTTAACACTGAGGCGCAGTCCCGCGTCGGACGGGGCGAACTCGGCCCGAGCCGCACGGCCGTCCATCTCGAATTGGAGGGCGCCCTCCCCCTCCGGAAACAGGCGTAGCTTGATCGCCCGGCCGTTCATCAGGAATTCGACGTCGGCGCCCTGTCGTCCGTCTAATCTCCAGCCGTCCGCCGTGGCCCAGGGCGTGGAGGCGCCGCCATGCCTGTCGCCGGCCGCTCGCGCCCTGAGATACAGGTCCGAGAGCCAGACGGCGGCGCCCGCGGCGAGAACGAACCGTTCCTCTTCCTGCGTGAGCGGCGGCGCGAGGATCAATCGCGCCGCGTTGGCCTCGACCGAGGTCGTGTCATAGGCGCCGCCCTCGAACCAGTCCTCCTGGCAGAGCGCGCGCAGAAAGTCGAGATTCGTCGCGACGCCGACGATCTCGGACTGCTCGAGCGCGCGTCGCAAGCGCCGCGACGCCGCGGGGCGGTCCTCGCCCCAGACGATCAGCTTGGCGAGGAGCGAGTCGTAATAGGGCGTGATGCGGTCGCCGCTGCGCACGCCTGAGTCCACGCGCACGTGCTCGCCGAGCCCCGGCAGTCGCAACCGATCAATTGCGCCCGTTGAAGGCAAAAAATCCTGCTCGGGGTTCTCTGCGCAAATGCGCGCCTCGATCGCGCAGCCTTTTGGATGAAGGTCCGCCTGCCCGAGCGGCAGCCTCTCGCCGGCGGCGACGCGCAGCTGCCACTCGACGAGATCCTGCCCCGCCACCATCTCGGTGATCGGGTGCTCGACCTGCAGACGCGTGTTCATCTCCAGGAAATAGAAGCGATCGGCCTCCACCAGAAACTCGACGGTGCCTGCGCCGAGATAGCCGACGCTCCTTGCCGCGGTCACCGCCGCCTGCCGCATGGCCTCGCTGAGCTCCGGCGCCAGGCCCGGCGCAGGCGTCTCCTCCAAAATCTTCTGGCGGCGTCGCTGCAAGGAGCAATCGCGCTCCGGAAAAGCGAGGCATCCGCCCTCCGCATCGGCAAAAATCTGGACCTCCACGTGCCGTGCGCGGGTCAGACGCCGTTCGAGCAACACCCGTCCCTCGCCGAAGGCCGAGAGCGCTTCTCGCGAGGCGGCTGCGACGGCGTCCGGCAACTGGTCCATGTTTTCGACGAGACGCATGCCGCGCCCGCCGCCGCCGCTCGAGGCTTTCGCGAGCAGCGGAAATCCGACCCGTCGCGCTTCTCTTTCCAAGGTTTGCGGGTCCGTCGCGTCCCCGTGGTAGCCGGGAATGATCGGGACGCCCGCGCGCTCCATGAGAGACTTCGCGCTGGCCTTCGGCCCCATCAATCTCATGGCTGGCGCCGAGGGACCGATGAAGACCAGGCCGGCCGCCGGGCAGGCCTCCGCAAAGGCTGGGTTCTCGGAAAGAAAGCCATAGCCCGGATGAATCGCCTCGGCGCCGCTGCGCCTGGCCGCGTCGATGATTTTGTCGATCGCCAGATAGCTCTCCCGTGCGGGCGCTGCTCCGATCAACCAGGCTTCGTCGGCCTGCTCCACGTGCATCGATCCGGCGTCGGCTTCGGAATAGACCGCGACCGTCTCTATTCCGAGCCGGCGCGCGGTGCGCATGATCCGACACGCGATCTCGCCGCGGTTAGCGATCAGCAGCTTGCGGAACATTGGCCTCGCTCCCGCCGCCGACCCAATTGGGAACGCGCTTCTCGAGAAAAGCGCTCAATCCTTCTCGTCCCTCGCCGGAAGCGCGTAGCGCCGCGAGAATGCGCGCCAACTCCTGCGCGAGGTTCTCATCGATGCTTCGCCCGGCGCAACCCGCGATGAAAGCCTTGGCCTGTTTCTGCGCGCCCGGGGCGCAACGCAACAAGGCTTCGATGATGCCCGCCAGCATTTCGTTGGCCGCGCCCTCGGGCGCCGCCTCATGAACGAGCCCGATCGCGCGCGCCCGCGCCGCCGGAATCGTTTCCGCCGTCAGCATGAGGCGTCGCGCTTGGCGAGCGCCGATCGCGCGGATGACATAGGGGCCGATCGCCGCCGGCATGATGCCCAGCCTCGCCTCGCTCATGCAGAAGGTCGCGCGCTCCGTCGCGATCGCAATGTCACAGCAGGCGACGAGACCGACGCCGCCGCCATAGGCCGCTCCGTGAACGAAGGCGACCGTCGGCTTCGGGAAGCCGTCGAGCAGGCGCATCATCCGCGCCAAGGCTTCGGCGTCGCGAAGGTTTTCCTCGAAGGACGCGCCGGCCATGCGGCGCATCCATTCTATGTCGCCCCCCGCGGAGAAGCTTCGCCCGGCGCCGCGGATCACCAGGATGCGAACGGCCTCATTTTCGGCCAACTGCCGAAAGGTCGTCATCAGAAGCGCCACAACCGCGTCATCGAAGGCGTTATGGCGCTCCGGACGATTGAGCGTCAGGGTCACGACGCCGCGGGCGTCAGATGAAAGAAGCAGGTCAGGCATGGCGCGCTCACATCCGAAACAATCCGAAGCGCGTCTCCTCGATCGGAGAATGCGCGCTGACGCTAAGACAAAGCCCGAGAACACGCCGTGTGTCGGCGGGGTCTATGACCCCGTCGTCCCAAAGCCGCGAGCTGGAATAGAGAGGCTGGCCCTGACGCTCATATTGCTCGCGTATCGGCGCCTGAACCGCGGCCTCTTCCTGGTCGCTTAGGCTTCCGCCCCGCGCCTCGAGCGCGTCTCGGCAAATCCGCGAGAGAACGCGCGCCGCCTGCTCGCCGCCCATCACGCTAATTCGCGCATTGGGCCACATCCATAGAAAGCGCGGGGAGTAGGCGCGTCCGCACATCGCGTAATTGCCAGCACCGAAGCTGCCGCCGACGATGACCGTGAATTTCGGCACGGCTGCGGTGGCGACGGCCGTCACGAGCTTTGCCCCGTCCTTTGCGATCCCGCCGGCTTCGTATTTGGCGCCGACCATGAAGCCGGTCGTGTTCTGGAGAAAGACCAGCGGCGTCCGGCGCTTGGCGGCGAGCTCGATGAAATGCGCGCCCTTTAGAGCGCTCTCCGAGAAGAGAATCCCGTCATTGGCGAGGATCGCGACGCGATAACCGCAGATATGAGCGAATCCCGTGACGAGCGTCGTCCCATAAAGCGGCTTGAATTCGTCGAAGGCGCTGTCGTCGACGATGCGCGCGATCACTTCTCTTGCGTCATAGGCTTGGCGCGCGTCGGCCGGCGCGAGCCCGCGCAGTTCCTCAGCAGGGTAGCGCGGCGGCTGCGGCGGCTGCGCAATCCGCATGTGCACTTCCGCTTCGCCGAGATTGGCAATGGCTCGCCGCGCCAGCTCCAGCGCGTGGCGATCGTCTTCGGCATAATGGTCGACGACGCCGGAACGACGGCAATGCACGTCGGCCCCTCCGAGGTCTTCGGCGGTCACGACCTCGCCGGTTGCAGCCGCGACAAGCGGCGGCCCCGCGAGGAAGATCGCGCCCTCCCCGCGCACGATGATCGCTTCATCGCACATTGCCGGAACATAGGCGCCGCCGGCCGTGCACAAGCCCATCACGACGGCGATTTGCGCTACGCCTTTAGCCGACATCTGCGCCTGGTTGTAGAAGATGCGCCCGAAGTGATCGCGATCGGGAAAGACTTCGTCCTGCGTCGGCAGATTGGCGCCGCCCGAGTCGACGAGATAGATGCAAGGCAGCCGGTTCTCGGCGGCGATTTCCTGCGCACGCAGATGCTTTTTCACCGTGATCGGGAAATAGACGCCGCCCTTCACCGTGGCGTCATTCGCGACGATCATGCACAGTCGGTCGCAGACCCGACCGACGCCGGCGACGACCCCGCCGCAGGCGACCTCGTCGTCGTAAAGCCCCTGCGCCGCGAAGCGTCCGATTTCGAGAAAGGGCGAAAGCGGATCGATCAGCGCCTCGATCCGCTCGCGCGCCAGCATCTTGCCGCGGGCTGCATGGCGCGATCGGGCCTTTTCTCCGCCGCCGAGCTGAATGCGGTCGAAGGTTTGCCGCAGCTCAGCAAGACGCAGAGTCATCGCGGCGAGATTTCGCTCGTAATCCGGGGACGCGACCTCGACTGAGGATGACAGCACAGGCATTCTAAACCTCTTTTGCAACCGCCGGAGCGACCTCTCCTACAAAATCAGAAATCATTGTTTGAACTCGCGGCCACCGCCCCCTCCTCTTCTGGGGAGGGGACACGCGCGAAGAAACCGTCAGCCGGAGAGCGTATCACGCGCTTTCCTCGAACAGCTCGCGCCCAATCAGCATTCGGCGAATTTCACTGGTGCCCGCGCCAATTTCATAGAGTTTTGCGTCGCGCAGCAGACGCCCCGTCGGATAATCGTTCATATAGCCATTGCCGCCGAGGCACTGAATAGCCTCGAGAGCCATCTGCGTCGCGCGCTCGGAGGCGAAGAGAATGGCGCCGGCCGCATCCTTTCGCGACACGCGACCGGAGTCGCAGGCCCTCGCCACCGTATAGACGTAAGCGCAGGTCGCGCTCAAAGCGGTATACATGTCGGCGAGCTTGCCCTGCATGATCTCGAATTCGCCGATCGAACGCCCGAATTGCTTGCGATCATGCATGTAGGGGAGAACGACGTCCAAACAGGCGCGCATGATGCCGATTGGGCCTCCGGCGAGAATGACCCGCTCGTAGTCCAATCCGCTCATCAGCACGTTGATCCCCCGATCCGGCTCGCCGAGGACGTTATCCGCCGGGACCTCGCAGTCTTCGAACAAAAGCTCGCAGGTGTTGGAGCCGCGCATGCCGAGCTTGTCCAGCTTCGGCATGCGCCGCAGCCCCTTGAAGGCGCCTTCGACGACGAAGGCCGTGATGCCGTGCGCGCCCGCGCCGGGCATGGTTTTGGCGTAAACGATCACGATGTCGGCGTCGGGCCCGTTGGTCACCCACATTTTGTCGCCGTTCAGAACGTAACGATCACCGCGCCGCTCCGCGCGCATCTGCATGTTGACGACATCGGAGCCAGCCGTGGGCTCCGACATCGCGAGCGCGCCGACGTGCTCTCCCGAGATCAGCTTCGGCAGATAGCGCCGCTTTTGCTCCGGCGCGCCGTTGCGTTGAATCTGATTGACGCAAAGATTGGAGTGCGCGCCATAGGAAAGACCGACGGAGGCCGAGGCGCGGCTGATTTCCTCCATCGCGACGACATGAGCGAGATAGCCGAGGTCGACGCCGCCATATTCCTCGGGAACGGAGACGCCGAGCACCCCCATGTTCCCCAACTTGCGCCACAGGTCCGAGGGAAATGTGTTGTCCGCGTCGATTCGCGTGGCGCGCGGAGCGATTTCCCGCGCCGCAAATTCGGCGATGCTGCGGCGAAGCATCTCGGCCTCGTCGCCTAGTCCAAAATCCATAGCCGGAATCCAATGACGCATGGGCGCACCTTGAGCGGCTCGCGTGAGGCCTGGACCGGTATATTTCGTCCCTCCGCGAGCGTTTCAAGGCGGCCCCGACGGGGCCATCTGAGCAAAGAACTTCAGCGACTCCGGATTGGCGAGCGCCTCGCGATTTTTCACGGGACGTCCATGCACGACATCGCGGACCGCGAGCTCGACGAGCTTGCCGGAGCGCGTGTGGGGGAGCTCGGGAACCTCGACGATCGCCGCCGGAACGTGCCGCGGCGAGGCTTCTTCGCTGAGCCTGCGCTTGATGCAGGCGCTCAGCTCGGCGCTCGAACTCTCGCCGGCGCGAAGTTTGACGAAGAGCAGTATGCGCTGGCCGCCGCGCGCCTCCTGGCCGACGGCCACACATTCCTCGATCTGTGGCAAGGACTCGACGATCCGGTAGATTTCCGCCGTGCCGATGCGCACGCCCTGGGGTTTGAGCGTCGCGTCGGAGCGCCCGTGAATGATAAAGCCGCCCGCTGAAGTCTCGGTCGCAAAGTCGCCATGACGCCAAACGTTGGAGAAGCTCGAGAAGTAGGCGTTCCGGTATTTTTCGCCGCCAGGATCGTTCCAGAAGCCGATCGGCATCGAAGGGAACGCCTGGGTGCAAACGAGCTCGCCTTCGGCTCCGAAAACGCGGCGGGCGTCGTCGTCCCAGACTTCGACGGCCATGCCGAGACCCGCGCCCTGAATCTCGCCGCGGATGACGGGCGACCAGGGATTGCCAAGCACGAAGCAAGAAATAATGTCGGTTCCGCCGCTAATCGACGCAAGCTGCGTCTCCGGCGCCACTTCCCGGTAGACATAGTCGAAGCCCTCCGGAGACAGCGGCGACCCCGTGGAGGCGACGAGGCGCATCGCGCTAAGGTCATGGGTTTTCCTGGGCTCGACGCCGAGCTTCTGCGCCGCGCGCAGGAATCCGGCCGAAACGCCAAAGAGCGTCGCACGTTCGCGCGCGGCGAAATCGAAGAGAGCGGCGCCGTCGCGATCCATGGGAAATCCGTCATAGAGCAGGATCGTCGCGCGGCTCGCGAGGGCCGAGGCGAGCCAGTTCCACATCATCCATCCGGTCGTCGTCGCGTAGAACACGCGATCGCCGGCGCGGATGTCGCAGTGAAGTTGATGTTCCTTCATATGCTGCAAGAGGGCGCCGCCGGCGCCGTGAACGATGCATTTGGGCGCGCCCGTCGTGCCGGAAGAGAACACGACGTAGAGCGGATGATCGAAAGGCAGAAGCGCGAAATTCAGCGCAGCGCCGTCATGCGCCGCGATGGCGTCGGGCCAAAGTTGTGCATTCAAAAATCCTCCGAGCGAAGGCGCGTCGTGAAGGTAAGGCGCGACGAGCATGGTTTCCAGAGTTGGCAGTCCGGCGGCGATCTCGCGCGCCTGCGCCAATCGATCGCACGCCTGTCCCTTGTAGAAATAGCCGTCGCAGGCGATCAGCGCCTTGGGTCCGATCTGGCCGAACCGATCGAGGACGCCGGCCACGCCAAAGTCCGGCGAGCACGACGCCCAAACTGCCCCGAGGCTTGCCGCCGCCAGCATGCCGACGATCGCCTCCGGCCCATTGTGGAGATAAGCCGCGACCCGATCCCCTGGCCCAACACCATGACTGCCCAAATAAGCCGCGAGCGCTGCGACCTGCCGCTTCAGCACGCCGAAGGCCAGCGTGCGACGCTCCTGCTGCTCGCCTTGAAAGACGATTGCCGCATCGGCGTCGGCGCGCGGACGCAGAAGATTTTCGGCGAAGTTGAGCCGAGCTTGCGGAAACCAGCGCGCGCCCGGCATCTTTGCGCCGTCTTCCAGGACGAGCTCGCCCTTCTCTCCGATAATCTCGCAAAAATCCCAAAGCCTGGACCAGAAGGCGTGGCGATGGGCAAGGCTCCAGGCGTGGAGACCGGGGTAGTCGAACGCCTCTGCATAAGCCGCGGTCTGCGGATCGCCCCGGGCGAAAGCGGTCAGCAGCGCTGCGGCTTGACGCTCCGGGCCGGGCTTCCAGAGGATGGTCATCGATTCGTTCGCTCCATCGCCACCAGCGCTACTGAAGCTGGAGCGGGCGCGCGCGGCGACAAGAGCCGGCGCCGGAACTTGGGAGGGCCGGGCGGAAGCCGGGCGCGGTCGGGCTGAAAATGGACAGCGACGCTCCATATAGAAGGCAAGCATCGGTTCACGGCCCCGCAGGAGGGGCGCATGGAGAAGCTCTCTTCGCCGGTCAAAAATCGGTACGCCACGGCCCGCCGCAACGCGGATTGGACCATCGATCAGGATTGGCCCTCCTACTCGCCTGAAGAGCACGATCGGTGGGACCGCCTCTTTGCACGGCAGGCGAAGCTGCTGCCGGGCCGCGCCTGCGAGGCCTTCCTCCAGACGCAAGCCAGGCTGGAGCTGTCGCGGGCCGGCGTGCCGGATTTCGGGGATTTGAGCAAACGGCTTTCGGCTCTGACCGGCTGGAGCGTCGTCGCCGTGGCCGGGCTCATCCCCGACGACGCCTTCTTCGAGCATCTGGCCAACCGGCGCTTTCCCGCCGGAGCGTTCATCCGTCCCGAGGCCGAATTCGATTATCTCGAGGAGCCCGACGTCTTCCATGATGTGTTCGGTCATGTGCCGTTGCTCGCCGACCCGGTCTACGCGCGCTTTCTCCAAGCCTATGGCGAGGGCGGACGCCGCGCGCTCGGCCTTGGGCAGTTGCACAATCTCGCGCGACTCTATTGGTACACGGTGGAGTTCGGGCTGATGCGAACGCCCGCCGGGCTGCGCATATTCGGCGCCGGGATTCTATCCTCGCCCGCCGAAACGGTTTTCTGCCTCGAGGATTCCTCACCCAATCGCGTGGTCTTCGACCTCGAACGCGTGATGCGCACGAAATACATCATCAGCGACTTCCAGCAGACCTATTTCGTCATCGAGAGTTTCGAGGCTTTGCTCCGCGATTGCGACCAGGATTTTGGGCCGCTCTATGAACGCCTGCGCGCTGCGCCCGACATCGAGGCGCATGAATTGACGCCGCAAGATCGCGTTCTCACGCGGGGAGACTTCGCTTATTTCCGCGCGAAGGGTTTTGCCCCGCGTGCAGCGTGACGCGCTGCTCGATGGCGCCGAAGATCGATCGCCCCTGCGCGTCCAGCATCTCGATGCGCACGACGTCGCCTGGTGCGAGAAAGCGCGTGCGCGGCGCGCCGTCGAGCAGGCTCTCGACCACCCGCTGCTCCGCGAGGCAGGAATAGCCGGCCCCGCCCCGCGCGATCGGGCGTCCCGGGCCTCCATCCGGGTCGCGGTTCGAGACCGTCCCGGAGCCGATGATCGTGCCCGCGCCAAGCGCGCGGGTGAAGGCTGCATGCGCGACGAGCCGCCCGAAATCGAAAGTCATGTCGCGGCCGGCATCGGGACGACCGAGCGGCGCGCCGTTGACGAAGGAGAGCAGCGGCAAGCAAAGCTTGGCCTCCTGCCAGGCCTCGCCCAGCTCGTCAGGCGTGACCGCCACCGGGGAAAAAGCCGAAGCCGGCTTGGACTGAAAGAAGCCGAAACCTTTGGCGACCTCGGCGGGGATGAGCTCTCTTAGGCTCACGTCATTCACGAGCATGAGCAGCTTGATGTGCGCGCGGGCGCTCAACGGGTCCACGGCCAGCGGGACATCGTCCGTCACGACGGCGACCTCCGCCTCGAGGTCGAGCCCCTGCTTCTCGTCCAGCAAGGGAATCGGGTCGCGAGGACCGAGGAACCCGTCCGAACCGCCTTGATAAAGGAGCGGATCGGTCCAGAAGTAGGCAGGCATTTGCGCCCCGCGCGCCTTTCGCACGAGCTCGACGTGATTCACATAGCTCGAACCGTCGGCCCACTGATAAGCGCGCGGCAAGGGCGCGGCGCAGGCTTGCGGATAAAAAGGGAAGCTCGGGACCAGGCCGCAGTCGAGCGCCGCGGCGAGGCTTTCCAGCTTCGGCTCGACGTGCGCCCAATCGTCGAGCGCGGCTTGCAACGTCCCGGCGATCCCGCTGGCGTCCGCAGCGCGCTCGAGGTCGCGCGACACCACGACAAGCCGGCCGTCGCGTCCCGCCTTCAATGACGCGAGCTTCACGACGAGCGCCCTTCAGGCGAGCCGTCGAAGCGCTTGCGCAAGCCGGACCAGCAGTCGGCATAGTCTTTCTGCAGCGTCGGCAGGCTCGCCGCATAATCGGTCAGATGCTGGGGAAGACGCGTCTCGAACATGAAGGCCAGCGACCCGCTCAAGCGCTCCGGCTTCAGCTCGCCGGCGCGGGCGTGCTCATAGGCCGCGGCGTCCGGTCCATGCGGACACATCGCATTGTGCAGCGACACGCCGCCCGGCTCAAACCCTTCGGGCTTGGCGTCGTATTGGCCGAAGATCAGCCCCATGAACTCGCTCATGACGTTCACATGGTGCCAGGGCGGCCGAAACGTGTGCTCGGCGACCTGCCAGCGCTCGGGGAAGATCGCGAAATCGACGTTGGCGACGCCCGTTTCGGTCGAGGCCGAGGAGAGCACCGTGTTGATCGAAGGGTCCGGATGGTCGAACAGCAGCGCGCCCATCGGGCAAAAGACCCGCAAGTCATATTTGTAAGGCGCGTAGTTTCCATGCCAAGCGACCACGTCGAGCGGCGAGTGATCGAGGGCGCAGTCGAAGAAGCCGCCGCCCCATTTGAAAGTCAGAACGCCGGGCGCTTCAAGGTCCTCGAAGGCGGCGACGGGCGTGTTGAAATCGCGTGGATTGGCAAGGCCGTTCGCGCCGATCGCGCCCCGGTTCGGCAGGGCGAAGGGCGCGCCGTAATTCTCGCACAGATAGCCGCGCGCGGGCCCTGCGACCAATGCGACCTTGAACTTCACGCCGCGCGGAATGACGCAAATTTCCCCCGGCGCCGCCTGGAGGCGTCCAAATTCGGTGAAGAGCTCGAGCGCTCCCTGCTGCGGGACGATCAATAGCTCCCCGTCGGCGTCGCAAATGTACGCGTTGCGCATGGACTGCGTGGCGAGGAAGAGATGCGCCGCCATGCCGATGCGCAGATCGGCGCTTCCCGCCGTCGTGATCGTGCGAACGCCGGCGACGAAAGTCAGCTCTTCTGCAGGGATGGGGGACGGCGACAAGCGGAACTGGCCCACGCTGAGCGCGCCGGAGGTTGCGGAAGCGGTCTTCCACAAGGGCTGCTCGGTCTTGGCGAATTGACGCGCATGCAGCACGGACGGCCGTATGCGGTAAAGCCATGATCGACGATTGACGCCATGCGGCGCGGTGAAGGCCGTCCCGGAAATTTGCTCGGCGTAGAGACCATAGGCGCAACGCTGCGGCGCGTTTTGGCCTTTCGGCAACGCGCCGCGTAGCGCTTCGGTTTCGAATTCATTTCCGAAACCCGCCATGTAAAGCAGCGCCTCGGTCATACGCTCTATTCCGACGCCTGCTGCAAGACTCCGCGGCGCAGCTGATCCTCTTCCATCGCCTCGAACAGCGCGCGGAAATTTCCCTCGCCGAACCCGTCGTCGCCCTTGCGCTCGATGAATTCGAAAAAGATCGGCCCGAGCACCGCCTGGGTGAAAATCTGCAGAAGCAGGCGCGGCGGCTGTCCGGCCTCGGCGCCTTTGCCGTCTATGAGGATTCCAAGCTCCTTCAACCGCTCTATCGGCTGGCCGTGCGCCGGGAGTCGGCGCTCGAGGCCGTCATAGTAGGAACTCGGCGGATCGGGCATGAATTTGAGTCCCGCCTCGCGAAGCTTGGCGACGGTCTCGAAAATGTCGCTGCAGGAGCAAGCGACATGCTGCACGCCTTCGCCCCGGAAGTCGCGCAGGAACTCCTCGATCTGGCTGCTCTCGTCGGCGCTTTCATTCACCGGAATGCGTATCTTGCCGCATGGGCTCGTCATCGCACGGGAGTGCAGTCCGGTATATTTGCCTGCGATGTCAAAATAGCGGATCTGATGGAAATTGAAGATCCGCTCATACCAGCTCGCGACGCTGTCCAGATGGCCTCGATGCACATTGTTGGTGAGGTGGTCGATCGCCGTCAGGCCGACGCCCGCGGGGTGCGGGTCGCGCTCCCCGCTCCAGCGAAAATCCACGTCCCAGATCGAACCCTTATCGCCGTAACGATCGACGAAATAGATCATCGCCCCGCCGACGCCCACGATCGCCGGGATTTCCAGCTCCATCGGGCCCACGCGCGTCATGCCGGCTTTCGCCCCTCTGTGCAGCGCGCCCTGATAAGCGATCCCAGCGTCGAGCACGCGGAAACCCACGGCGCAAACCGAGGGGCCGTGGGCCTTGGCGAAGTGCGCCGCGAAACTATCCGGCTCGGCGTTGAGCACGAAGTTGATATCGCCTTGCCGGTAGAGCGTGACGTTCTTCGACCGGTGGACGCAGACGGGAACAAAGCCCATGACTTCGAGCAGCGCGCCGAGCTTTTCGGGTTCCGGATGCGCAAATTCGACGAACTCGAAGCCGTCGGTTCCGAGCGGATTCTTCTCGTGCGCCACATCGGTCCTGGGCGCGAACGCGACGCTTCCCATGCCCCGACCCTCCTCTAATTCTCTGAAGGTCCTGCCGAATAACTATGGCGGGCGGCGGAAAATTCGAGTCGGGGCGCGAGCCCAAAGTTCAAAGGCGCCGCAACGCGGGAGCAGCCATGATCCTCCACGATTATTTCCGCTCTTCGGCCGCCTATCGCGTGCGGATCGCGCTCGAGCTCAAGGGGCTCGAGGTCGAGCATCGGCCGGTGCACCTCCTTCGCGGCGGCGGAGAACAGTTCACGCCCGCCTATCTGGCGAAGAATCCGCAGGCGCTCGTGCCTGCGTTGGAGCTGGACGACGGCGTCATGCTGACCCAGTCGCTCGCCATCATCGAATATCTAGAAAGCGTGCGCCCGACGCCACGGCTGATCCCTCAAAATCCAGTTCTTGCGGCAAAGACACGGGCGGTCGCGCTCGCCATTGCCTGCGACACCCATCCGCTCACCAACCTCAAAGTCGGCGGCTATCTCGCCAGCGAGCTGAAAGCCTCCCCGGATTCGATCGAGGCGTGGCGAAGGTTCTGGAACCTGGAGGGACTGCAAGCGGTGGAGAGGCTCATCGCGCCGGCGCCGTTCTGCTTCTCCGCCGAGCCCACGCTCGCCGACGTCTGTCTCATTCCGCAACTTTTTGCGGCGCGCCGCTTTGCAACGCCGCTCGACCACCTGCCGCGCATTCTCTCGGTCGAAGCAGCATGCCTCGAGCTGGAGGCGTTCAAGCGCGCCCATCCCGCGCGGCAGGCCGACGCTGAGTGAGGCGGGCGCCCGAAGCGGCCGTCTGTAGCAACCAGAGAAGTGAGAATCCGCATGCAGGACCTTTTCCATTTCATCGGGGGTCAGCGGGTCGCCGGGGCGTCAATGCGCTTTTGCGACGGTTACGAGCCCATGAGCGGCGCGATCATCTCGCGCGTGCCGCTCGCCTCGCGGGCGGAGGTTGCGGCGGCCGTCGCAAGCGCCGAGGCGGCGCAATCGGGCTGGGCCGCGGTGAGCCCGCAGCGTCGCGCGCGCGTGCTGATGAAATTCCTCGAACGCGTGACGCGCGAGGCCGATGCGCTCGCGAGCCTGCTCGCGCGGGAGCACGGCAAGACGATCGGCGACGCCCGGGGCGACATTCAGCGCGGGCTCGAGGTCGTCGAATTCGCGATCGGCGCGCCGCATTTCCTGAAGGGCGCGTTCAGCGACGGCGGGGAGCGGGGCATCGACGTTTACTCCCTGCGCCAGCCGCTCGGCGTTGCGGCGGGCGTCACCCCGTTCAATTTCCCGGCGATGCTGCCGATGTGGATGTTCGCCCCGGCAATCGCCTGCGGCAACGCTTTCGTTCTCAAGCCGTCGGAGCGCGATGCGAGCGTGCCGTTGCGGCTCGCCGAGCTGATGATGGAGGCGGGCCTTCCCGAAGGGGTGCTCAATGTCGTGAACGGCGACAAGGAGGCCGTCGACGCGCTCCTCGATCATAAGGGGGTAAAGGCTTTGAGCTTCGTCGGTTCGACCGCCGTCGCCGAATATGTCTATGGGCGCGGCGCTGCCAGCGGAAAGCGCATGCAGTGTTTCGGCGGAGCCAAGAATCACATGATTGTCATGCCGGACGCCGATCTCGATCAGACGGTCGAGGCGCTGGTCGGCGCGGCTTATGGCGCGGCGGGCGAGCGCTGCATGGCGATCTCCGTCGCCGTTCCGGTGGGAAGGTCCATGGCGGAGGCGTTGATCGAACGCCTCGTCCCGCGCGTGAAAGCGCTCAAGATCGGCGCCTCCACTAACGCGCAAGCGGATTTCGGCCCGTTAGTCACGCAGGCGCATCTCGAGCGCGTGAATTCATACATCGGCCTTGGCGTCCAGGAGGGCGCCGCTCTGCTCGTCGACGGCCGCGGCTTGCGGCTGCCGGGATATGAGGAGGGATTCTATCTGGGCGGCTGTCTCCTCGACCGCGTCACGCGCGAGATGCGCGTCTATCGAGAGGAGATTTTCGGCCCCGTTCTCGTGGTCCTGCGCGCCGCCGATTACGCCGAAGCTCTGGCGCTCGCCAACGAGCACGAGTACGGCAACGGCGTCGCGATCTTCACGCGCGACGGAGGCGTCGCCCGGGATTTCGTCTCGAAGGTGCAGGTGGGAATGGTCGGCGTCAATATTCCGATCCCGACGCCGCTCGCTCATTACAGCTTCGGGGGGTGGAAGCGGTCGTTCTTCGGCGATCTCGGCCAGCACGGACCCGATTCCATGCGCTTCTACACCAAGGCGAAGACCGTGACCTCGCGGTGGCCGGCAGGGGTCGCGGAGGGCGCGAGCTTCGTCATTCCCACGACGCAGTAGCGAGACGAGCGGATGACCCACATCGCCTTCATCGGTCTCGGCCGGATGGGCGGCCCCATGGCCGCAAACCTCGTCAGTGCCGGGCGCGAGCTGCGCGGATTCGATCTCGATCCGCGTCTTTGCGCCGAGGCCGAGGCGCTGGGCGTTCGCGCCGCGAGCTCGGCAAAGGCGGCGGCGCTCGGCGCGGCGGCGATCATCACGATGCTGCCCGCCGGAGAGGCCGTTCTCGCCGTCTGGAAGGAGCTTTTGGGCTCGGTCGAGCGAGCCGCGCTGATCATCGACTGCTCCACGATCGACATCGCCAGCGCTCGACGGGCGCATGGGCTCGCGGCGGAGGCGGGCTGGGCGTCCGTCGATGCGCCGGTTTCGGGGGGAGTCGCGGGCGCAAAGGCGGGGGCGCTCACGTTCATGTGCGGGGGAGAGGCGAGCGCCTTCGAGAGGGCGCGCCCGCTCCTGGCCGGCATGGGCGGAAGGATCATCCATTGCGGGGAAGGCGGGCTCGGACAGGCGGCGAAGATCTGCAACAACATGATGCTCGGCGCGACGATGATCGCGACCTGCGAGGCCTTCGCGCTAGCCGAACGTCTCGGCCTTTCCGACAAAACCCTCTTCGACGTCGCCTCGGTCTCCTCGGGGCAGTCCTGGTCGCTGACGCAGTATTGTCCCGCGCCGGGAATATTACCGACGGCTCCGGCAAGCCGCGGCTATCGGCCGGGCTTCATGACGGCGCTGATGCTCAAGGATCTGAGGCTTGCCGGGGCGGCCGCGGAGCAGGTCGGGCTGCCGACGCCGCTCGCCGCGCTCGCCGCGCAAATTTACGCGCGCTACGCCGGTCGCGGCGAGGCCGAGAGCGACTTTTCCGGCGTCATCCGCATGATCCGCGAAGAACGGGCCCCGGAGGCGGAAGCAGCGGATTTCGATGAGCATTCAAAACCGGATTGAAACGCCCCGCTCCTCATAGGCTCGCTCGGTGTGGCCCGCGGTGTGGCAAAATTGTCGCAATTGCTAAAAATCCGTTATGTTCCGCCTTCGCCATGCAACTCTTTTCGGGTTCGTGGATTTACCCTTTGCCGGGATCTCCGACCTCATCTGGATCGACGAGGCGGAGTGTCGACGGCAAGGGCGCCGGCTTTAGAATTCGGCGCCCGCCGGGGGAGAAAATGAAGAACTATTGGCTCATCGCCGCGGCAGTCGTCTTCGCGCTCATTGTCGGCGCGCTGACGCCTATGCCTCGCGATCGTCAGGCCCAAACCGCCAAGACGGGTGGCGAATCTCATGTCGTGCGTGTCGATCCGGGCGCCGGCTATGATTGGCGCGCGCCGCCCGGCGGAGGTGGAAGGAAGTTCTAAAGCCTCAAGATCGAGGCTAATGAGACTTCCGGCCCCGAATCACGAAAGTATAAACGCCCCTCCGCACGAAGGAGGCCCTGCTTTTTCGTATCTGGTGAGATGAGGGCAAATCTGAGAAGCTTACTCGCCGCGCTCAACTGCGCAATTTCCAACTTCTTCTCCGTCTTCCTTGCGGTGACCTTGGTCGGCGGGACGTTCCTTTTTGCTCCGGGTGTTTGCGCCGAAGGGTGGCGGAGCTACCACAACGACCGCTTCGGCACGACGGCGGACGTTCCCGCAAGCTGGAAGATGCAGCCCCCGCCCGCAAACGACGACGGCCGCATCTTCACCTCGCCGGACGGACGGGCGGAACTCATCGTCAACGGGAGCTACGCCGGCATCGCGTATCCGGACGAGCTCGGCTCGCGGCTCGAGCCGATGGAGGGCGAGACAATCGGCTACAAGCAGCGCAAAGCCGACTGGGCCGTCGTTTCAGGAACGAAAGGCGACAAGATTTTCTACCGCAAGACGCTCCTCTCCTGCGGCGGCGCGATCGCGAACAACATTTCGCTCGAATATCCGGCGGTTGAGAAAGGGAGATACGATCCCCTCGTCGCTCATATCGAGGCTTCGCTGACGCCGGGAGACGGCTGGGGAGTCGACAAGAAGTGCAAATGAGACCGCATTGAGGCGGGAAGCCTCTCCCGACTGGCGCGACAGCGCCGTGCGACGCGGGTCGGACGGCGGCGCATTTGCGGAGCTTCTGCCGGCGCGCAACTTGACGGAAGCAGGCGCTGTTCCTAGGTTCCTGACGTCCTTGGGACATCCCGGGACAGGAAAGATTCGGTGAGCCATGGCCAGCAATAACGTAACCGACGCGAGCTTCAACGAAGACGTATTGAAGTCCGAAACGCCCGTACTCGTCGATTTCTGGGCCGAATGGTGCGGCCCCTGCCGCATCGTCGCGCCGCTGCTCGACGAGATCGCCGCGGAGCTCGGGGAAAAGGTCAAGATCGTCAAGCTCAACGTCGACGAGAATCCAAACGTCGCCGGCAAGCTCGGAATACGCTCGATTCCGACGATGATCCTCTTCAAGAACGGTCAGGCCGCCGCGCAGCGGGTCGGCGCCGCGCCGAAGGGCGAGCTCATGCGCTGGATTTCGGGAGCGCTCTAAGCGGGATTTCCAAAAAGCGGCAGGCGGTCTTGGGTGAAAATCCCGCTTGAACAAGAGATTCCAATCGCAGAGCCGTTGGCTTGCCAACGTCTCTGCGCTTAGCGCTTCGACCGGGGCGCGCTTTGCACTCAGCGAGAATTTTTCGCCGCCGCGCAGCCTTGCGTCCGGCGGTTGAAATCCGTTCGCGCCTCGCGGGCTGGTCGATATTTCACCCTTGCCTTTCCGCCGCATTTGCGCCAAAAAGTTGCTCAAGCCGGCCCGCAGCGCCGGCCGCTGACAGTCTGTCGGGGCAAGACCCCCAGACCGCCGGCTGGCGATGGGCATCGAGACGCGCGCGGGACCGATCCCGAGCAAGAACGCGTCCGGTTCCCGTGGCGAGGCCCCCGGGAGCGGTCGCACCTTGCAAATCGTCAACCGCGCGGGAACCCGCAATCGTGAAAAAGACGCCGGACCTCATCGACCGCCACGTCGGAAGCCGCGTGCGCTTGCGGCGCATGCTCATGAAGATGAGCCAGGAAAAGCTTGGAGAAGCGCTCGGGCTCACCTTTCAGCAGATCCAGAAATACGAGAAAGGCCTCAACCGGATCGGCGCGAGCCGCCTCCAGCAGATCTCCAAGACTCTCAATGTGTCGCCGTCGTTTTTCTTCGAGGGCGCGCCCACGGGGGGCGGAGCGGCGGCGGTGGAGGGCGTTGCTGGTTTCGAGGAAGAGGGCCAGTCTCAATATGTCGTCGACTTCATGTCGACGGCGGAAGGGCTTCATCTCAACCGTTCCTTCGCGCGGATTCGAAACCCCAAAATCCGTCGTCGCCTCGTGGAGCTGGTTGCCTCTCTGGCGGAGGCCGACGATGGGGAAAACGAAGCGCCCGGCAAGGAAGCGTGAGCCTCAATCGCGGTTGCGACATTTCCTGTCGCTCCGCGAGCCTGCCATATCCAGCCGCCGGCCATGAGGGCCGCGGCGCCAGTCGCCTGTTCTCGCCGTGACCTCGGCGGGCGAATCGCTGCCGGCTGCGCGGGGGGCGGAGCTCGCCCAGCATTATGCGGTCTGCGAAGCGGCGCTGCGCGAGAAGGACCGCGACGCGTGGCTCGCCACGCTCTTCGCCCCGACCGATCGGCGCAAGCGTCTGCACGCGCTTCACGCTTTCGCATTGGAGATCGCCGAGATCCCCGGCAAGGTCACGCAGCCGCTGCTCGGCGAGATGCGGCTGCGCTGGTGGCAGGACGCGCTCGCGGCGCCGAACGAAGACGGCGGGCGCGCGCATCCGGTCCTCGACGCGCTGCTCGACACGCTCGACGCCTGTTCCCTCCCGCGTCGTGAGGTCGCGGCCTTCCTCGATGCGCATGTCGCGGACCTTTACGACGATCCGATGCCAACCACGACCGCGCTTCTCGACTATTGCGAGCGCACCGCAGCGCAGCCGCTGCGCTGGAGCGCGCGGGCGCTCGGCGCCGCAGGCGACGCAGAGTGTCTGACGGAGGCTGGAACGGCGCTCGGTCTGCTGGGCGTCCTGCGTCGCTTGCCGAAAGGCGGCGCGCATTTCCTGCCCGACGATCTACTCGCGCGCCATGGGGCGCGCCGCGAGGACGCCGCGGCCGGCGCCGAAACCCCGCAGCTCCGCGCGGCGATCGCCGCGCTGATCGACCGCGCGTCTCAAAGCTTCGAGCAGGCGAAAAAAGCCGCGCGCGGAGCCAACGAGGCGACTCGCATCGCGCTTCTTCCCGCAGCGACCGTTCCGCTGTATTTGCAGGCGATGCGGGCAAGGGATTTCCATCCCTTCGGCTCGCCCCGCGATCCTGCGCCCTGGCGTCGGCAATGGCGGCTGTGGCGCGCCGCGCGCGCCGGCCTTTAGAGCCAATTCCGCAAAAGTTGAGAGACTTTTGCGATCAGAATTCGCTCCAGCTTCCTGACTTGGCGCGATTTCCAATCGCTCGAACGATTCCGTTCGAGCGGAAAGCGCGCTAGAAACCTCTCCGAGCGGGCGTTCTCACGCGCAAGCGGCGTCGGCGGAAAGCGCGAAAACGTCCCTCACGCGCCTGGAGCGAAGCGATGGACCGAAAGGTAGAAGACCAGCAACTTGTGCCAGCGCGGCATCTGCGGGCCGAAACTTTGGTGCTCCTGCGGTGGGTCGCGATCGCCGGCCAGACCATCGCGATGCTCTATGTCTATTTTTATCTCAAATTCCCGTTTCCGATCGGTCTCTGTTTCGTTGCGATCGCCACGTCGAGCGCGCTCAATATCGCGCTTCGCGCCGGCAGCCGGAGCAGTCTGCGCCTGGACGACACCGAGGCGGCCGTGCTCCTCGCCTATGACGTGGTCCAGCTTGCCGCCCTGCTCTACCTCACCGGCGGCGTGACCAACGCCTTCGCCATGTTTCTCCTGGCGCCGGTGATGATCTCGGCCGTTTCACTGCCGCGCCCTTTCACCCTTCTGCTCGGCATATTGATGGTCGCCGCGGCGACATTGCTCACCGTGGAATTCGAACCACTCCCCTGGCGAGAGGGCGACACCCTCTACTTTCCGGTGCTCTATCGATTGGGCGTTTGGGCGGCGCTGGTGCTGAGCGCCGCCTTCATCGGCCTCTACGCCGGACGCGTCTCCGACGAGGCGCGCAAGCTCGCCAATGCGCTGTCCGCCACCGAGCTTGTTCTCGAACGCGCGCAGCATTTGACGCAGCTCGACGGCCTCGCCGCCGCGGCCGCGCATGAGCTCGGCACGCCGCTCGCGACGATCACGCTGGTCGCCTCTGAGTTGCAGAAGATCGCGCCGTCGGCCGCGCCGCAAATGAGCGACGATCTCGCGCTGCTTGCGCAGGAGGCGCGCCGCTGTCGGGAAATCCTGCGCAAGCTCCACTCGTTGAAAACCGACGAGGCGCATGTGCTGAACAGGTTGCGCCTCAGCACATTGATCGAAGAAGCGGTCGAGCCGATGCGCGATCCCGACGTCGAAATCGTCGTCGACAAGGGAGGCGATGCGCCCGAGCCAGTCTGCCTGCGCAATCCGGGAATGTTGTACGGCCTCGGCAATCTCGTGGAGAACGCGGTCGATTTCGCGCGCTCGACCGTCCGGATCGAAGCGCGCTGGACCGAGCGACTTGTCAGCGTCGTCATAGAGGACGACGGCCCTGGCTTCGCCCCGAAAATTCTCGATCGTGTGGGCGATCCTTACGTGAGCGGCCGGGAAGAGAACCGACGCGTGAAAAGCGCCCCCGAATCAGGGCTTGGACTTGGACTCTTCATCGCGAAGACCTTGCTCGAGCGCTCCGGCGCGCATGTCGAGGCGGTCAATGCGCCGGCGCCCCACACTGGCGCGCGCATCGCGATCAGCTGGCCGCGCGCGGTTTTCGAGCGCGGCGTCGAGAAGGCCGCGGCTGCATGAGGCTCGCCGAGCTTTGTCGCGCCAAGTCGATCGAAGCCCTCCAGGCCGAGGCGCTCCAGAGGGGCGAATTGCGGCGCGCGCTGGGGCTTTGGCAGCTCGTCGGCATCGGTCTCGGCGGTCTTATCGGCGTCGGCATCTTTGTGCTCACGGGCGTCGTGGCGGCGACGCAGGCGGGGCCGGCGGTCGCGCTCTCCTTCCTGATCGCCGGCGTCGCGAGCGGGGCGGCGGCGCTTTGCTACGCCGAATTCGCCTCCATGCTGCCCGTCGCCGGCAGCGCCTACACATACGCCTATGCGGTGCTCGGGGAGCTTGTGGCCTGGATCATCGGCTGGGATCTCCTGCTCGAATATGCGCTCGTCGTCTCGGTCGTCGCGATCGGCTGGTCGGGCTATCTGCGCGCGCTGCTCGCGCTATTTGGCGTCGCGCCGCCCGACTGGGCGGCCGGCGCTCCGGGAACGGGAGAAGGTCACGTCATCGATCTCTTCGCGATGCTCGGCGCCTTCGGCGTCGCGCTGCTCTTGACGCTGCGCGTCGAATGGGGCGCGCGCTTCAACGCGGCGATGGTGCTCCTCAAAATTGCGGCCGTCATCGTCGTCATCGTCGCGGCGGCGCCGCGCATCGATCCGGCGAACTGGCGTCCCTTCATGCCCTTCGGCTTCGGCGGCGTCGTCGAGGGCGCGGCGGTCGTCTTCTTCGCCGTCTTCGGCTACGACACGCTGACGACCGCGGGTGAGGAAGCGCTGGAGCCGCAGCGCGATCTGCCGCGCGCCGTGCTGCTCTCGCTCGTCGTCTCGCTGACGCTCTATGTCGCCATGTCGCTCGCGCTGACGGGGATCGCACGCTACGACACGCTCAACAACGCCGCGCCCGTCGCCTCCGCCTTCGCGGCGCTCGGGATGGGATGGGCGACGCTGGTCGTGTCCGCGGCGGCGGTGTTCGGCATTTTGAGCGTGATGCTCGCCTTTCTGCTCGGCTGCGCGCGCATCTGGTTCGCGATGAGCCGCGACGGCCTCCTGCCCGCCTGGTTCGCAAGGCCGCATCCGAAATTCGCGACGCCCTATCGGCCGACGCTGATCGCGGGCGGCCTTTGCGCCCTCGTCTCCGCCTTCTTTCCGATCCGCGAGGTCGCCGAGCTCGTCAATATCGGCACGCTGTCGGCCTTTGTCGTGATCTGCCTCGCCGTGATCGCGCTGCGCCGCACGCGGCCCGATGTCGCCAGAGGCTTTCGCGCGCCTTTCTCCCCCTATCTGCCGCTCGTCGGCGTGGGGTTCTCGCTGTGGCTGCTCTCGAAGCTGCCTGCCATCGCATGGGAAAGATTTGTCCTATGGCTCGCGATCGGGCTCGCAGTCTATTTCCTTTACGGGCGCCGCCACAGCCGGCTGGCGCGGGGCGCGGACGAGACCGGCTGCTGAACGAACAGGCGGAGCCGGGGACCAGCCGCCGCGCTCGACAATGCACTCATCCACGTGAGAAAAGCGCCTCGCGAAACCCAAGATCACGGACCATGGCCCCTCCGCCGCTCCTCGCGCTCGCCGGCGTCACGCTGACGCTCGGCGGCCAACCCCTGCTCGACGGGGCCGATCTGTCGGTTCTGCCCGGCGCGCGGCTCTGCGTCGTGGGACGCAACGGCTCGGGCAAGTCGACGCTGTTCAGGATCGCTGCGGGCGAGCTCGACTTCGATCGGGGCGAGCGCTTTCTGCAGCCGGGCGCGACACTGCAGTACCTCGCGCAGGAGCCGGATTTCTCCGGCTTCGCGACGGCCGCCGGCTTCGTCGAGGCGGGACTGGGCCCGCTCGACGATCCCCATGCGGCTCGCCTGCTGCTCGGCGAGCTCGGCCTCTCGGGCGAGGAGGATCCTGCGCGGCTTTCGGGCGGCGAGGCGCGGCGCGCCGCGCTGGCGCGAGCCCTTGCGCCGCGTCCCGACATCCTCCTCCTCGACGAGCCGACAAACCATCTCGATCTGCCGACGATCCTCTGGCTCGAGGAAAGGCTCGAGGCTCTGCGCTCGGCGCTGGTGCTGATCAGCCACGATCGCCGTTTCCTGCAAGACCTCACGCGCGAGACCGTATGGCTCGACCGCGGCCGCACGCGTTCTCTCGCCGCGGGCTTCAAGGAGTTCGAAGCCTGGCGCGACCGCGAGCTCGAGGAGGAGGAGCGCCAGCGTCACAAGGCCGACCGCCGCATCGTCGCGGAAGAGCATTGGCTGCGGCACGGCGTCTCGGGCCGGCGCAAGCGCAACGTCAGGCGGCTGGCGCACCTTCAGGAGATGCGCGCGGAGCGGCGCGCGCGGAGCGGTCCCGAAGGCCAGGTCAAGCTCGAGGCGAGCGAGGCGCAGACGTCGGGCGCGCTGGTCCTCGAAGCGGTCAAGATTCGCAAATCCTACGGCGAACGCGTCATCGTCCAGGACTTCTCGACGCGGATCATGCGCGGCGACCGGATCGGCGTCGTCGGGGCCAATGGCGCCGGCAAGACGACGCTCGTCGGCCTGCTCACCGGCGTGTTGGCGCCCGAAGCCGGCAAGATCCGGCACGGCGCGGGCCTCGCGATGGCGACGCTCGAGCAGAGCCGCGCGAGCCTCGATCCCGAGCAGAGCCTCCAGGACGCGCTGACTGGCGGCGGCTCGGACTTTATCGAGATCAATGGCGAGCGGCGCCATGTGACCGGCTATCTGAAGGACTTTCTCTTCAAGCCGGAACAAGCGAGGACGCCGGTCGCTAAGCTTTCGGGCGGCGAGCGCGGGCGCTTGATGCTGGCGCGCGCCTTGGCGAAGCCTTCCAATCTCCTCGTCCTCGACGAGCCGACCAACGATCTCGATCTCGAAACGCTCGATCTCCTGGAGGAGATGCTCGCCGATTATCCCGGCACGCTGATCGTCGTCTCGCATGACCGCGACTTTCTCGATCGCGTCGCGACCTCTGTCGTGATCAGCGAAGGCGAAGGCCTCTGGCGCGAATATGCGGGCGGCTATTCCGACATGGTCGCGCAGCGCGGCTTCGGCGTCGAGGCGCTGAAGTCCGCGCCGCAGCGCGTCGAGGCGAAGCCCAAACCCGCGCCGCGCGAAAAGCCCGCGGGACGTCCCCGCCTTTCCTTCAATGAGCGTCACGCGCTCGCGACGCTGCCGCAAAAGATCGAAGCTTTGCGAGAGGAGCGGGGGAGGCTCGAGACGTTGCTCGCCGATCCAGGACTCTATGTGAGCGACCCGAAGAAATTCGCAGCCGCCGGCGCGCGGCTCGACGCGGCGCAGACCAAGCTGGCCGACGCCGAGGAGCGGTGGCTCGAGCTCGAAATTCGGCGCGAGGAAATCGAGGGTTGAACGCCGACGCCGCCGCGAGCGCGCGCCATCCGCCGAAGCGCCGCTACTCGCGCGACGCGCTCGCGTCGTCGATGAAGGCGGCGACGCGCGGGAAGACTTAAGGCAAATCAAAACGACGCGGCCGGCGTTTCGCCCCACCCGCGCTATTTGCCGACAGACGCCTATTTCGAGCGGCGAAGAGCCGAGACCCCTCTCGCGGAATGTAGCGATCATGACCTTTACCGCGCTCGACGGGCTGAACTTCTTCCTCGCGGATGTCCGCGGCGGCCTTGGGCCTTACGTCAATGTCTTCTTGGTCACCGAGGCGCATTGGAGCCCGTTCGCCGTCGGATCCACACTCATGGTGAGCGGGCTTATCGGCATCACTGCGCATCCGGCTGTCGGAGCTTTCATTGACCGCACGCACGCAAAGCGCGAAGCCATAATCTTCGGCGCGTTTCTTTTATCCGCCTGCGCTTTGGCGATCGCAACCTGGCCGATCCTGCCGGTCGTGCTCGTCGCCGACGTCATCATGGCGGTGCTTGGCGGTTTGTTCGCGCCGTCGATCGCCGCCATCACTCTTGGCCTCTTCGGCCATGAGGCGCTGGCGGCGCGGCTCGGACGAAACGCCGCCTTCGACAAGGCGGGCAATGTTTTCATCGCCCTTATCGCCGGGGTCGTCGGGGTCACCGTCTCACAGAGAGCGCCGTTCTACCTCGTGCCCCTCTTCGCCATATTGACCGCCGCATCCGCGCTCTCGATTCCAGGAAGCGCGATCGACCATGCGCGGGCGCGCGGCCTCGAGCCCAGCGCGAATCGAGAGGAGCATCCAACCGACTGGCGAAGCCTCTTCCATTATCGCCCGCTTGTCCTTTTCGCGGGGTCGGCGGCAATCTTCTACTTCGCCGATGCGCCGATGCTGCCGCTGGTCGCGCAAAAATTGGCGCTGGCCAATCCCGGCTGGGAGACGGGCCTCACCTCCACGTCGATCGTCCTCGCGCAGCTCGTGACGATTCTCATGGCCCTACTGGTCACGCGCGCGAACGCCATCGGGCGCCGTCCGCTCTTGATCGCCGCCTTCGTCGCGCTCGTGATTCGCGGCGCCCTTTGCGTCTGGTTCGGCGACGCGGCGGCCCTGCTGCTGTCGCAAGCCCTCGAGGGCGTAACCGGCGGCCTTTTCGAAGCCTTGCTGCCCCTCATTCTCGCGGATGTGATGGAGGGGACCGGCCGCTACAGCCTCGCGCGCGGCGTGGTCGGGACCGTGCAGGGGATCGGCGGCTCATGCAGCCAGGCCGCGGCCGGATTTATCGTCACCCGAGCGGGCTACCCCTCGGCCTTTTTCGTTTTGGCGCTCATCGCGGCGGCGGGTCTTCTTCTGGTGCTGTTCCTCTTGCCGGAGACGACGCCGGCCACCCTCAAGAAGCCGGCGCCTCAATAATCCACCGCGACCAGATAGAGGCCATGCGCCGGCGCGACCTGTCCGCAGCGGGCGCGATCACGGGCCTCGAGCGCGCGGCGCGGTTCCTCGAACGGCCATTTGCCGCTGCCGACATGCTCGAGCGAGCCGACGAGCGAACGCACCTGATGATGCAGGAAGGACGGAGCGCTCGCGAGAATCTCGATCTCATCGTCCTTGCGGCGAACGTCCAGCCGGTCGAGCGTGCGGATCGGCGAGCGCGCCTGGCATTCGCTGGCGCGATAGGTCGAAAAGTCGAACTTTCCGACGAGCGTCTGCGCCGCCCGATGCATCGCCTCTGCGTCGAGCGGCCGTTTGACGTGCCAGACGCGCCCGCGCGCCAGCGCCGGCGGCGCGCGCCGATTGAAGATCAGATAGCGATAGTGGCGCATCTTGGCGGAGAAACGCGCCTCGAAGTCGTCCGCGACGGCGAAAATCGAGAGCACGGAGATCGGATCGGGCCAAAGATGCGCATTGGTCGCGTCACGCAGGCGATCGACCCGCCAGTCTCGCGAAAGATCGACATGGGCGACCTGCCCCAGCGCATGAACGCCCGCGTCCGTGCGCCCGGCGCCATGCACGACGCGCTTGTTGCCGTCGATCGCCGCGACCGCCTCCTCGAGGCGCTGCTGAACGGAGATCCCGTTCGCCTGCCGCTGCCAGCCGACGAAGGGACCGCCGTCATATTCGATCGTCAACGCGAAGCGAGGCATTGGAGTTGAGGGTTTAGCCGCCGACGATCAGCACGTGCACCGTCGGCTTCTTGCCCCAAGCGGAGAAAACGGCGCCGCGCACCGAGCGTTCGATCGCCGTCGCGAGAGAGTCGAAATCCCGCCGGCGCGGACGCGGTAGAGCCTCGAAACAGTCGAAGACGGCTTCGTCGATCACCCCGCCCATTTCGGCGCCGCTCCGGCCTCGCTTCGGCAAGCCGGAGGCGACCACGTCCGGATCGCCGATCATCTCGCCTTGTCGCGACACGCAAAGCGCGATCGAAACGACGCCGGCGAAGGCGAGCTTCGCGCGCTCGCGCACGGCCCCGTCGTTCTCGCCGATCAGCACCTCGCCATCCTTGAAGAGGCGGCCGGCCGCGATCTTGCCGATGATCGCGGGGGCGCCGGGCGCAAGTCGGACGACGTCGCCGTCGCGCGGCGAAACCACCTGATCGACGCCATGCTCGCGCGCAAAGGCGGCGTGACGCGCGAGATGATGCGATTCGCCATGGGCGGGCGCCGCGACCTTGGGCCGAACCCATTCATAAAGCCGCGCGACCTCGCCGCGTCGGGGATGACCCGAGCAGTGCACGTGGCGATCGTGATCGGTCACGATCTCTGCCCCGAGGTCGCAAAGCTTGTTGATGAGACGCTGGACCTCGCGCTGATTGCCGGGGATCGCCCGCGAGGAGAAGATGACGCGATCGCCGGCGGCGATCTTGATCGCGGGATGATCGCCAGCGGCCGCGCGCGCCATCGCCGCGCGCTGCTCGCCCTGGCTTCCCGTCGCGAGGATGACGGTGCGGTCGCGCGGCAGCGCCGCGAGATGCTCGAGAGAATAGAAAGGGGCGACGCCGTCGAGATAGCCGAGCTCGCGCGCGACCTCGATCGTGCGGTCGAGCGCGCGGCCGGCGACGACGACGCTACGTCCGGCGCTTGCCGCGGCTTCCGCAATCGCGCGCACCCGCTGGACGTTCGAGGCGAAGGTCGTGACGATCACGCGCCCCCGCGCTTCGCCGATCACGTCACGCAATTCGGCCGCCACCTCGCTTTCCGAAAAACTCTGTCCGTCGCGCAATATATTCGTCGAATCGCAGATCATCGCCGTGACGCCTTCGTCGCCGAGCGCACGCAGCCGCGCTTCGTCCGTGCGATGGCCGACGCCGGGGGTCTCATCGATCTTCCAGTCGCCCGTATGCAGCGCGAGGCCCGCCGGCGTGCGGATCGCGAGCGCGCAAGCTTCCGGGATCGAATGGGCGACGGCGATATATTCGATATCAAAGGGAGAAAGATCGAGCCTCGCGCCGGGCTTGACGAGGGTGATGCCGATGTCCGGCGCGCCGGGCTCGGAGAGGCGTCTCGCCTCGATCAGCCCCGCGGCGAAGGGCGTCGCGAACACCTTGCAGTTGAGCTTCGGCCAAAGGGCCGCAAGCGCGCCGATGTGATCCTCATGCGCATGCGTGATCACGATCGCGAGAAGATCGCGTCCAAGCTTCTCGACGGCCGAAAGGTCGGGCAGCACGATCTCGACGCCGGGAAGCTCCGGTCCCGGAAAGCCCAGACCGCAATCGACGAGAATCCATTTGCGCGCGCGGGGCGGCCCATAGCCATAAAGCGCGGCGTTCATGCCGATCTCGCCCAGACCTCCGAGCGGCGCGAATACGAAATCCGGGTCTTGCTGCGTCATCAATGAAAATCCTAGCCTGTCGGCGTCGATGTCGCGCGATGCGCCAATAGGACGTCGCCCGCGTCGATCACGCGTTTCGCAGCGCCGCTGGTGATGACAAGGCGGCCCTCAGCGTCGATCGTCTCGAAGCGCCCCTCGATTTCCTCGCCCTGTGCGAGGCGTACGTGAACGCTCTCCCCAACCCCCGCCGCCGCGTCAAGCCACCTTCGTCTAATTTCAGCAAAGCCCGAGCCCGCGGCCCAAAGCTTCAACGTCTCGCAATAGCTGTCGGAGAGCGCCGCAAAGAGCGCCGCCGCCGAAGGCGCCTGCGCTCCGAGCGACGCGAGCGCCGTGGCGGGATAGGGCACGCCCTGCGGCGCGGCGACGCAATTCACGCCGACGCCGACCACGACGACGCCCGCGGCCGGAAGGCGCTCGTCGCCGGTCGAAAGCGCGAGCCCCTCGAGCAGGACGCCGCCGAGCTTGGCGCGATCGAGCAGGATGTCGTTTGGCCATTTGAGCGCGAAGCCGGCCTCGCCCGCGCACAGGGCGCGCAGCGCAGCGATCGTTGCGACGCCGGCGACGAAGCCGAGCTGCGGCGCGCGTTCCGGCGTGACGCCGTCGCTCAGGACGAGGCTCGCATGGAGATTGCCTGGGACGGAAATCCAGTCCCTACCGAGGCGTCCGCGTCCCCTGCTCTGCCGGTTCGCGACGATCCATAACGGGCCGCGCTCGCCCTCCTCGAGCACGCGCCGGCGCGCCTCCTCATTCGTCGAATCCACTTCGTCGAAAGCGATGAGGCGCACGCCCTCGGCGCGCGCCTTGTTGCCGAGAGCGAATCCCTGCCCCGCGATCAAAACAGCGATTTCGCGGCGGCGCTCGCCGCGGTCATCAGCGGCGCGGGATAAATCCAAAAGATCAGGAGAAAGATCGTCGAGATCGCCAGGATCGCGCGCGGCGCGAGCGGCGCCGGATCGAAGGCCGGCGCCGGCTCGTCGAAGTACATCGTCTTGACGATGCGCAGATAGTAATAGGCGGCCACGGCGCTCGCCAGCACGCCGATGACCGCGAGCGGATAGAGGCCCGCCTCGACCGCCGGCAGCAGCACGTAATATTTGGCCCAGAAGCCGCCGAGCGGCGGAATGCCCGCGAGCGAGAACATCAGCATGGAGAGGAAGAAGGCCTGCCAGCCGTTGGTGCGCGACAGGCCGGCGAGATCGCTGATCTTCTCGACCGGCTTGCCGCCAACGCGCATCATCAGGATCGCCGCGAAGGCGCCGAGCGTCATCGCCGCATACATGGCGAGATAGATCGCAATGCCGCGCACGGCGGATTCGGTGCCCGCTGCGAGGCCGATCAGAACGAAGCCCATGTGGCCGATCGAGGAGTAGGCCATCAGGCGCTTGATGTTCTGCTGGCCGATCGCCGCAAAGGAGCCAAGCAGCGTCGACGCGACGGCGAGGAAGATCACGATCTGCCGCCACTCTGCCTCAATATTGGGAAAGGCGGTGAGCAGGATGCGCACAAGGATCGCCACCGCCGCCAGTTTCGCGGACGAGGCGAAGAAGGCCGTCACGGGCGTCGGCGCGCCTTCATAAACGTCCGGCGTCCACATGTGAAACGGCACCGCCGAAATCTTGAAGGCGAGACCCGCGAGCACGAACACGAGGCCGAAGTCGACGCCGAGCGACGGATGCCCGGTCACGACGGTCGCGATCCCCGAGAAGGAAATCGTGCCGGCGAAGCCGTAGAGCAGCGACGATCCGTAGAGCAGCATGCCCGAGGAGAGCGCGCCGAGCGTGAAATATTTGAGACCGGCTTCGGAGGCGCGCCCGTCGTCGCGCGCGAAGGCGGCGACGACATAGAGGGCGAGCGACATGAGCTCGAGACCAAGATAGAGCGCGATCAGATTGTCCGCCGAAATTAGCAGCATCATGCCGAGCGTCGCGATGAGGATCAGGATCGGATATTCGAACTTGTCGAGCTGCGGCGCGGCGCAGAAAGTCAGTGGCTAGCAGCACCGTCGCCATCGAGGCGAGCAGCGTCACGGCTTTCACGAAGCGCGAGAAGGCGTCGTCCATGAAGGCGCCGTCGAAGATGCTCTGCTCGGAGCGCGTCGACAAGACGATGGCGAGAAGGGCGAGCCCCAGCACGGCGACAGAGAGCTCGCAGACGAGCGCGTAGGCCTTCTCGCCGCGCCAGGCGCCGATCAGCAGGAGGACGAGAAGACCTGTCGCCAGAATCGTCTCCGGCAGGAAGTGGTGAGCGAGCGTCTGATAAAAGGACATGCCGGTCGATCCGTCATTGGCCGGCGGCGGCGAGCGTCACCGCGCCGAGTAGCGCCGAATGGCTGGTCAGAAGGTTGTTCGTCGAAGCCGCGAAAGCGTCGAGCACCGGACCGGGCCGAACGCCGTAATAGATGGTCAGCAGGACGAGCGGCGCGAAGATCGTGATCTCTCGGGGCGAAAGATCGGTGATCGAGGCGAGGCTCGCCTTCTCCAGCGCGCCGAAGATCACGCGCCGATAGAGATAGAGCGCATAGGCGGCGGAGAGGATCACGCCGGTCGTCGCGAAGAGCGCCACGAAGCTGCTGGCCTTGAAGGCGCCGACGAGCGTCAGGAACTCGCCGATGAACCCCGATGTGCCCGGCAGGCCGACATTGGCCATGGTGAACACCATGAACACGACGGCGTAGAGAGGCATGCGGTTGACGAGCCCCCCATAGGCGGAAATCTCGCGCGTGTGCATACGGTCGTAAATGACGCCGACGCAAAGGAAGAGCGCGCCGGAGACGAAACCGTGCGAGATCATCTGGAACAACGCGCCCTGCACGCCCTGCTGCGTCAGCGTGAACAGGCCCATCGTCACGAAGCCCATATGCGCGACCGACGAATAGGCGATGAGCTTCTTGATGTCCTCTTGCACCAGCGCGACCAGCGAGGTGTAGACGATCGCGACCACCGAAAGCGCATAGATAAGCGGCGCGAAATAGGCCGAGGCGTCTGGGAACATCGGCAGCGAGAAGCGGATGAAGCCGTAGCCGCCCATCTTGAGGAGGATCGCGGCGAGGATCACCGAGCCCGCCGTCGGCGCCTCGACGTGGGCGTCCGGCAACCAGGTGTGCACCGGCCACATCGGCATCTTCACCGCGAAGGAGGCGAAGAAGGCGAGCCACAGCCAAGTCTGCATATGGGCGGGGAATTGCGTCTTCAGCAGCGTCTCGATGTCGGTCGTGCCGGCCGTCCGATACATCGCGAGGATCGCGACCAGCATCAGGAGCGAACCGGCGAGCGTGTAGAGGAAGAATTTGAAGCTTGCATAGACGCGCCGCTTGCCGCCCCAAATTCCGATGATCAGGAACATCGGAATGAGGCCGCCCTCGAAGAAGAGGTAGAAGAGCACGAGATCGAGCGCGACGAACACGCCGATCATCAGCGTCTCGAGCACGAGGAAGGCGATCATATATTCGGCGACGCGCTTCTCGACCGACTCGAAGGAAGCCAGGATCGCGAAAGGCATCAGGAAGGTGGTCAGCAGCACGAAGGGCAGGGAGAAGCCGTCGACGCCCATCTTGTAGACGATCCCGGCGCCGAACCAGGGCCTCTCCTCCACGAGCTGGAAGGCGGCGCTCGAGGCGTCGAACCGCTGCCAGACGACAAGCGACAGCACGAAGACCGCGATCGTCGTGAAGAGCGCGGCCCAGCGGATGTTCCGCAGCGTCGCCTCGTCCTCGCCGCGCTGCGTCAGAATGAAGGCCGCGCCGACGAGCGGGAGGAAGGTGAGGCCGGAAAGAATGCCAAAACCGAACATTAGCGAATGCTCCAAGCGCCGAGCCAGCTGACCACCGCCGCGACGCCGATCAGCATCGCGAAGGCGTAATGATAGAGGTATCCGGTTTGCGCGCGCACCGCGAGACGCGCGCCGTCGACCACGCGCGCCGCGACGCCGTCCGGGCCGATCCCATCGATGATGCGGCCGTCGCCGCCCTTCCACAGGAGGCGTCCGAGCGCGAAGGCGGGCTTCACGAAGATCTTGTCGTAGAGCTCGTCGAAATACCACTTGTTCAGCAGGAACTGATAGAGGCCCGGGAAGGCCGCGGCGAGTTGCTGCGCCACGCCGGGACGCAGCACATACATATAGAGCGAAACGAGGAAGCCCCCGATCATCATGACCGTCGGCGATAGGGACGCCCAGGCCGGGACGTCGTGCATCTCGTGCAGCAGATGGTTCTCCTCGCCGAGGAACAGTGAGCCCTTCCAGAACTCGTCGAAGGCGTGGCCGGCGAAATAGGGCTCGAAGACGAAGCCCGCGACCACGGCGCCCAGCGCCAGCACGGCCAGCGGGACGAGCATGACGAGCGGCGACTCATGCGGCGCGTGATCGTGCCCATGGCCGTGGTCGTCGTGGGCGTCGTCATCATGCGCGTGCGCGTGCCCGTGATCGTCATGGCCGTGCGCATGCGCGTGCTGATGCGCATCTGACGCGTGCGGACCGAAGAACGTCATGAACACGAGACGCCAGGAGTAGAAGGAGGTCAGTCCCGCGGCGATCACGGTGCTGATGAAGCCGTAGAGCGCCGCCGGATGATGGCGGCTTGCGGCGAAGGCCGCCTCGATGATCGCATCCTTCGAGAAGAAGCCGGCGAAGCCGAAGGGCGTGTACGGCACGCCGACGCCGGTGAGCGCCAAAGTGCCGATCGTCATCATCGCGAAGGTAAAGGGGATGTCCTTTCGCAATCCACCCATGCGGCGCATGTCTTGCTCGTGATGCATCGCATGAATGACCGAGCCCGCGCCGAGAAAGAGCAGCGCCTTGAAGAAGGCATGGGTGAAAAGGTGGAAAATTCCCAGCGAATAGCCGCCGACGCCCTCAGCGACAAACATGTAGCCGAGCTGCGAGCAGGTCGAATAGGCGATCACCCGCTTGATGTCGTTTTGCACGAGACCGATCGTCGCGGCGAAGAAGGCCGTCGTCGCCCCGATGATCGTCACGAAGGCCAAAGCGTCGGGCGCGGCCTCAAAGATCGGCGAGAGGCGCGCGACCATGAAGACGCCGGCCGTCACCATCGTCGCGGCATGGATCAAGGCCGAGACGGGCGTCGGGCCTTCCATCGCGTCGGGCAGCCAGGTGTGCAACAGGAATTGCGCGGATTTGCCCATCGCGCCCATGAAGAGCAAGAGCGCCGCGAGCGTCAGCGCGTCGACATTGAGGCCGAAGACATGTGCGATCTTGCCTTGAAGACCGGGAATTGCGGCGAAGACGGCGTCGTAGGAGACGGAATTCGTCAGTTGGTAGACGAGAAAGATCCCGAGCGCGAAGCCGAAATCGCCGACGCGGTTGACGACGAAGGCCTTGATCGCCGCCGCATTGGCGGAGGGCTTCTGATACCAAAAGCCGATCAAGAGATAGGAGGCGAGACCGACGCCTTCCCAGCCAAAAAACATCTGGACGAGATTGTCGGCCGTCACCAGCATTAGCATCGCGAAGGTGAAGAGCGACAAATAGGCGAAGAAGCGCGGGCGATCGGGGTCCTCGTGCATGTAGCCGATCGAATAGAGATGCACGAGGCTCGAGACCGTGTTCACGACGACGAGCATCACCGCGGTCAGGGTGTCGACGCGCAGCGTCCAGTCGACCTTGAGCGTGCCGGAGGTGAACCAATTGCCGAGGACGGAGGCGTGCGCTTCCTCGTGACCGAAGCCGACATCGAGGAAGATCTTCCAGGAGAGCGCCGCCGCAACGAAGAGCAGGCCCGTCGTGACGAGCTCGGAGGCGCGCGCGCCGATCAGACGGCCAAAGAGGCCGGCGATCAGAAAGCCGAGGAGGGGTAGGAAAACGACTGCTGCGATCATCGCGCGCTCAACCCTTTAGGCTGTTGATGTCTTCCACCGCGATCGTGCCGCGGTTGCGGAAGTAGGTGACCAGAATGGCGAGCCCGATCGCCGCTTCCGCCGCCGCGACGGTCAACACGAACAGGGCGAAGACCTGTCCGGTGAGATCGCCCAGCGCCGTCGAAAAGGCCACGAGGTTCAGATTGACGGAGAGGAGGATCAGCTCCACCGACATCAAAATGATGATGATGTTCTTCCGGTTGAGCACGATTCCTGCGACGCCGAGCGTGAAGACGATCGCCGAGACGACGAGATAATGGGCAAGACCGATGTTCGTCATGGCGTTCATCCTTCCACGCCGACCCGCGAGCGCACCTTCTTGAGCTCGACGACGCTCTTTGCGGTGCGCGCGTTCTGTTCCGAGATGTTCTGGCGCTTCACGTGCGGCCGGTGGTGCAGCGTCAGCGAGATCGCCCCGATCATCGCGGTGAGCAGCACCAGCCCCGCCGCCTGAAAGAAGATCACATATTTTGTGTAGAGCACCCGGCCGAGCGCCGCAGTGTTGGTGACCTCGGCGAGGATAGGCGAGGCCGCCGCCTCACGCGCGCCGGGCGCCGAATGCCAATGCAGCGCGACGAAGCCGAGCTCGAGGAGCACGACGACGCCGACCGCGGCTCCGGCCGGCAGATATTTCTGGAAGCCCTGCCGCAGCTCGGCGAAATCGACGTCGAGCATCATGACGACGAAGAGGAACAGCACGGCGACCGCGCCGACATAGACGACGACGAGCATCATGGCCAGGAACTCGGCGCCCTGCAGCAGGAAGAGGCCCGCGCCGTTACAGAAGGCGAGGATCAGCCAGAGCACCGAATTGACGGGGTTGCGCGCGGCGATGACTCCGAAGGCCGAGGCGACCAGCACGGCGGAGAACATGTAGAAGAATAGGGCGTCCACGGTCTGGTCCTTCGTGCTTTTAGCGGTAGGGCGCGTCGAGAGCGATGTTGCGGGCGATCTCGCGCTCCCAGCGCGCGCCGTTCTCGAGCAGGCGCTCCTTGTTGTAGTAAAGCTCCTCGCGCGTCTCGGTGGCGAATTCGGCGTTGGGCCCTTCGACGATCGCGTCAACCGGGCAGGCCTCCTGGCAGAAGCCGCAATAGATGCACTTGACCATGTCGATGTCGTAACGCGTCGTGCGTCGCGTTCCGTCATTGCGGCGAGGCCCCGCTTCGATCGTGATCGCCTGGGCCGGGCAGATCGCCTCGCAAAGCTTGCAGGCGATGCAGCGCTCCTCCCCGTTGGGATAGCGGCGCAACGCATGCTCGCCACGATAGCGCGGCGACTGCGGGTTCTTCTCGTGGGGGTAGTTGAGCGTCGCCTTCGGCTTGAAGATGTAGCGAATCCCGAGAAAGAACGCGGCTACGAACTCCAGCAGGAATAGCGATTTCGCTTCCTGATCCAGTCTCATGGCTTCACCTCAACCAGCGGCCAGCGCGGGGCCGAACTGCACCGCTGCTGCGACCAGGACGACCATCACGAGCGAGATCGGCAGGAACACCTTCCAGCCGAGCCGCATCAGCTGATCGTAGCGATAGCGCGGCACGATCGCCTTGGTCATCGCGAACAAGAAGACGACGCTCCACAGCTTGAGCAGGAACCAGAAGACGCTGGAGCCACCGATGAGCGGCGCGCCCGGAAAGGGCGAGAGCCAGCCGCCGAGGAAGAGGATCGTCGTTAGCGCCGACATGCCGAGAATGGCGACGAGCTCGGTCAAGAACTGCAGCAGGAACAGCGAGGCCGAATATTCGATCATGAAGCCCGCGACGAGCTCCGATTCCGCCTCGGCGAGATCGAAGGGCGGACGATTCGTCTCCGCCAGGATCGAGACGAAGAAGATCACGTACATCGGCAGGAGCCGCAGCCAGTACCAGCCGAGCACGCCGTATTTCGTGTCCTGCGCGTGGACGATGTCGGTCAAGTTGAGCGAGCCCGCGCAGAGCAGCACAGTCACGATCACGAAGCCGATCGAGACTTCATAGGAGACCATCTGCGCGGCCGAGCGCAACGCCGACAGGAACGGGTATTTGGAGTTCGACGCCCAGCCGGCCATGATCACGCTGTAGACGCCAAGCGAGGAGACCGCGAAAAGGTAGAGCACGCCGACGTTGATGTCGGCCACGACCCAGCCCTCGTTGACCGGGATGACCGCCCAGGCGGCCATCGCGAGCACGACGCCGACGACCGGAGCGAGCACGAAGACGAACTTGTTCGTCGTGTCCGGAATCACCGGCTCCTTGAGCAGAAACTTGAAGAAGTCGGCGAAGGGCTGCAGCACGCCCCAGGGACCGACGACGTTCGGCCCGCGCCGCAACTGCACCGCCGCCCAAATTTTGCGTTCGGCGTAAATCAGCACGGCCGTCGACAGCAGCACGCAGACGAGCAAGACGAGGCTTTTGATCGCGGCGAGCAGCGGCGGATGCTCGACGAGAAAGGAGACGAGGGCCGAAATCAGGTCCTGCATTTCGATTTGGCTCCTATTCCGCAGCCTGCTGCAGCCGGCCCTTCGCGAGCGCCGAGCATTCCGCCATCACCGTGGAGGCTCTGGCGATCGGATTGGTGAGATAAAAATCTAAGACCGAGGAGGCGTATGGATGCGCCATCGCGATGGCGCCGCGCTGCGCCAAAGCGCCGATCGTCGCGGGGTCGCCCTTTTCGATGACGTCCACGCGCTGCAAATGCGGGCAGCGCTGAAACAGCGCCTTGCGCAATTGCGCAAGCGAGTCGAAGGGAAGCGGATCGCCGAGCGCGCCGGAGAGCGCGCGCAGGATCGCCCAGTCCTCGCGAGCGTCGCCGGGCGGAAAGCCGGCGCGCGCGGCGAGCTGCGGCCGCCCTTCGGTATTGACGAAGAGCCCGGACTTTTCGGTGTAGGCCGCGCCCGGCAACACCACGTCGGCCCGATGCGCGCCGCGATCCCCGTGCGAACCGATATAGACGACGAAGGCGCCGGGGGCGACGTCGATCTCGTCGGCGCCGAGATTGAGAATGAGGTCGACCGCTCCGGCGGCGGCCATCTCCCAGGCGGACTTGCCGCCGACGCCCGGCGTGAATCCCAGGTCCAAGGCGCCGACGCGCGCGGCCGCCGTGTGCAGCACGCCGAAGCCGTTCCAGCCGTCGCCCACGCCGCCCTGCTTCAGCGCCGCCTGGGCGGCCAGTCCCAGCGCCGCCTCGCCGTCCTGGCGAGAGAGCGCGCCCTGGCCGACCAGCACGATGCGCTTCTTGGCGCCGGGCGCCGGGCCCTGCGCAAAGCGCAGCAGCGAGTCCGGCCCCGCGCCGAGATATTCATAGTCGTAAGTCAGATCGGCCTGCTCGCCGACGAGTGAGATCTTGAAGCCGCCCTTCAGCCAGCGCTTGCGGATGCGCGCGTTGAGCACCGGCGCTTCCTTGCGCGGATTGGAGCCGACGATGAGCAGCGCATCGGCTTCGTCAATGCCGGCGATCGTCGGGTTGAAGATATAGGAGGCGCGGCCGAGCGAAGGATCCAGCCGCGCGCCGTCCTGGCGGCAGTCGAGGTTCGGCGTTCCGAGCTTCTCGGCCAGAAGCTTCAGCGCGAAAATCTCCTCGACGGCGGCGAGATCGCCAACGAGCGCGCCGATACGCGGAGCTTGCGTCGCCTTGATCTTCTTGGCGACGAGAGCCAACGCCTCCTGCCAGGAGGCGGGGCGCAGCCGGCCGTTCTCGCGCACATAAGGGCGGTCGAGCCGCTGACGCGCGAGACCATCCACGGCCTGGCGGGTCTTGTCGGAGATCCACTCCTCGTTCACCGCGTCATTGATGCGCGGCAGGATGCGCACGACCTCGCGACCGCGCGTGTCGATGCGAACAGCCGAGCCCAGCGCGTCATGCGCGTCGATGCTTTCGGTCTTCTGATATTCCCACGGCCGCGCGCGAAAATTCTGCGGCTTGGGCAGCAGCGCGCCGACGGGGCAGAGGTCGGCGACATTGCCCTGCAGCTCGGAGGTCATCGCGGTCTGGAGATAGGTGGTGATCTCCATGTCCTCGCCGCGTCCGATCGCGCCCATGTCGGCGGTGCCGGCGACTTCCGCGGTGAAGCGGACGCAGCGCGTGCAATGAATGCAGCGGTTCATCTCGGTCTTGACCAGCGGACCGATATATTTGTTCTCGACCGCGCGCTTGTTTTCGGCGAAGCGCGAGGAGTCGCCGCCGAACGCCAGCGCCTGGTCCTGCAAATCGCACTCGCCGCCCTGATCGCAGATCGGGCAGTCGAGCGGATGGTTGACGAGCAGAAACTCCATGACGCCTTCGCGCGCCTTCCTCACCATCGGCGATTTGGTGAAGACTTCCGGCGGCGCGCCGTTCGGGCCGGGACGCAGATCCTTGACGGCCATCGCGCAGGAGGCTTGGGGCTTGGGCGGACCGCCCTTCACCTCGACGAGGCACATGCGACAATTGCCGGCCACAGAAAGGCGGTCGTGATAGCAAAAGCGCGGCACTTCTGCGCCGGCGGTCTCGCATGCTTGCAGCAGCGTGAACTCGGGCGGAACGTCCACCTCGACGCCATCGACGAGAATCTTGGTCACTTGCCCTGCTCCAATGTGTCGACCTGCTGCTTCAAGGTTTCGTCACTCCGCCGCCACGGGAACCGGCTCGGCATGCGGATTGGCCGTATATTGATCGATGCGCTGTTCGATCACGTCGCGGAAATGCGTGATCAGCCCCTGCACCGGCCAGGCCGCCGCGTCGCCGAGCGCGCAGATTGTGTGCCCCTCGATCTTCTTCGAGACGTCGAAGAGCATGTCGATCTCTTTCTTGTGCGCGCGGCCTTCGACCATGCGCTGCATGACGCGCCACATCCAGCCCGTGCCCTCGCGGCAGGGTGTGCATTGGCCGCAGCTCTCGTGCTTGTAAAAATACGAAAGCCGCGCGATGGCGCGAATGATGTCGGTGGACTTGTCCATCACGATCACCGCCGCCGTTCCGAGACCGGAGCCGAGCTTGGCGAGGCTGTCGAAGTCCATCGGACAGTCGATGATCTGATGCGCCGGCACGCAGCGCACGGAGGAGCCGCCGGGGATCACGGCGAGCAGATTGTCCCAGCCGCCGCGCATGCCGCCGCAATGTGTGTCGATCAACTCACGGAAAGAGATCGACATCGCCTCTTCGACATTGCACGGACGGTTCACATGGCCCGAAATGCTGAAGAGCTTCGTGCCCGTGTTGTTCGGCTTGCCGATGCCGGCGAACCAGGCGTGGCCCCGACGCAGAATCGTGGGTGCGACCGCGATCGATTCGACATTGTTCACCGTCGTCGGGCAGCCATAGAGTCCGACATTGGCCGGAAAGGGCGGCTTCAGGCGCGGCATCCCCTTCTTGCCCTCGAGGCTCTCGAGCAGCGCCGTCTCCTCGCCGCAGATGTATGCGCCGGCGCCGTGATGCACGTAGAGATCGAAGGGATAGCCGTGGATATTGTCCTTGCCGATGAGCTTCGCCTCATAGGCCTCGTCCACGGCGCGCTGCAGCGCCTCACGCTCGGCGATGAACTCGCCGCGCACATATATGTAGCAGGCGTGGGCGCCCATTGCGAAGGAGGCGACCATCGCGCCTTCGACCAGCGTATGCGGGTCGTTGCGCATGATCTCGCGATCCTTGCAGGTGCCGGGCTCCGACTCGTCCGCGTTGATGACGAGATAATGCGGGCGCTGCGGATCGACCTCCTTGGGCATGAAGGACCATTTCAGCCCCGTGGAGAAGCCGGCGCCGCCGCGTCCGCGCAGGCCTGAATCCTTCACCTCGGCGATGATCTTGTCGCGTCCTTTGGCGAGGAGGGCCTTGGTGTCGTCCCATTGCCCGCGCTTCTTGGCGCCCTCGAGCGAACGGTCGCCGAGCCCATAGAGATTGGTGAAAATGCGGTCTGCGTCGGAGAGCATGTCTTCTCTGTCCGTTTCGCTTCGATCGGTTATTTCGCCCCTTCGCTGTAAAGCGAAGTGAGGCTCGTGAGCTTGCCCAGCGGCTCGGAGCTGACGCGGCCCGTTTGCGAGCCCGTCTTCACCGGCCGGCCGGCGGCGAGATTGTCGAGGAGCTTCTCGAAGCTCTCGGCGGTCAGATCCTCGTAGTAATCGTCATTGATCTGCACCATCGGCGCGTTGCAGCAGGCGCCGAGGCATTCGACCTCGAGCCAGGAGAACAGCCCGTTGGCCGTCACCTTGCGCTGCGGCCCGACCCGGCGCTCGAGCACCTTGATCAGATCGTCGGAACCGCTGAGCATGCAGGGCGTCGTTCCGCAGAGCTGGATATAGAACTCGCCCACCGGCTCGAGGTTGAACATCGTATAGAAGGTCGCAACCTCGAGCACGCGGATATACGGCAGGCCGAGCTTGTCGGCGACCGCCTCGATCGCCTTTTGCGGCAGCCAATAATCATTCTGCTTTTGCGCCTGCCAGAGCGCCGGCACCACCACCGAGGCCTGACGTCCGTCGGGATATTTGGCGATCTGCTTGGCGAGCCACGCCTCGTTTTGCGGCGTGAAGGCGAAGCTCTCGGGCTGGTTTTCGGCAAGACGACGAATGGACATTAGCGATCGACCTCTCCGAACACGATGTCGATTGATCCCAAAATCGCCGAGACGTCGGCGAGCAGATGGTGGCGGCAGAGGAAATCCATGCCCTGCAGATGCGCAAAGCCCGGCGCTCGGATCTTGCAGCGATAGGGCCGGTCGCCGCCGTCCGACACCAGATAGACGCCAAACTCGCCCTTCGGCGCTTCGACCGCCGCGTAGACCTCGCCGGCGGGAACCTTGAAGCCCTCGGTGAAGAGCTTGAAGTGATGGATGAGCGCCTCCATCGAGCGCTTCATCTCGCCGCGAGAAGGCGGCGCGATCTTGTTGTTCGTCACCTGCACCGGACCGCGGTTCTTGGCCTCGAGCAGCTTATTGACGCATTGGCGCATGATGGAGGTCGACTGCCGCATCTCCTCCATGCGGATCACGGCGCGGTCGTAACAGTCGCCATTCTTGCCGACCGGGATGAGGAAGTCCATGTCCTCGTAACACTCGTAGGGCTGCGCCTTGCGCAGGTCCCAGGCGGCGCCCGAGCCGCGCACCATCACGCCCGAGAATCCGAACTTCCAGGCGTCCTCGAGCGAGATCACGCCGATGTCGACGTTGCGCTGCTTGAAGATGCGGTTCTCGATGAACAGCGCCTCGAGATCGTCGCACAGCTTGAGGAAGGGATCGCAGAAGGCGCCGATGTCCTCGACGAGCTGATCGGGCAGATCGCGCGCGACGCCGCCGGGGCGGTAGTAATTGGCGTGCATGCGCGCGCCGCAGGCGCGCTCATAGAACACCATCAGCTTCTCGCGCTCCTCGTAACCCCAGAGCGGCGGGGTCAGCGCGCCGACGTCCATTGCCTGCGCGGTGACGTTCAGGAGATGCGAGAGCAGGCGGCCGATCTCGGCGTAAAGCACGCGGATGAGCTGGCCGCGATAGGGAACCTCGACGCCAAGCAGCCGCTCAATCGCCAGGCAGAAAGCGTGCTCCTGGTTCATCGGCGCGCAATAGTCGAGCCGGTCGAAATAGGGCACGTTCTGGAGGTAGGTGCGCGACTCCATCAGCTTCTCGGTGCCGCGATGCAGAAAGCCGACATGCGGATCGACGCGCTCGACGACCTCGCCGTCGAGCTCGAGGATGAGGCGCAGCACGCCGTGCGCCGCCGGATGCTGCGGCCCAAAGTTGATGTTGAAGTTGCGTAGCGGTTGCTGGTCAGTCATCTTTCGAGTCCATGGGCAGTCGGCAGTCGGCAGTCGGCTTCACAGATTTCTGGATGGACCGAATCAGGGCCCGCAGCATCTTTCCGATCGCCTCAGACCTGGCGGAAAACAGCTCGCCGTCGCTTTCGCGCATTAGTCCGACGCGGATCGACAGAAGCATATGCGTCTCCAGCTTCTCATATGCGTCTCCAGCTCCTTGAGTGAGCCCTGGGCGTTACGAAGGAAATTTACGTAATGCCCCGCGCTCTCGCGTCCGTATCCTTCCGCGATGTTCGCGGGAACCGAGCTTGCGGCTCTGCGGATCTGCGAAGTCAGCCCAAAGGTCTCCTCCTTCGGGAAGGTCGTCGTCAGCCGATAGCATTCAACCGCAAGATCCATAGCTTCCTTCCACACCCGCAAATCACGGTAGGAATGCACCGTTTTGCGATCCGGCCGCCCGGCCATTCCGACTGCCCACCGCCGACTGCCGACTGCCTACTCCTTACTCGCCTTCTCATCGCCCGGCAGCTCGTAAGCCGTTCCCTCCCAAGGCGAGGTGAAGTCGAATTGCCGATATTCCTGCGTCAGCCGCACCGGATCGTAGACGACGCGCTTTTGCTCATCGTCGTAGCGCACCTCGACGAAGCCCGTCATCGGGAAGTCCTTGCGCAGCGGATGGCCGTCGAAGCCATAGTCGGTCATGATGCGCCGCAGATCCGGGTGCCCGGAGAACAGCACGCCGAAGAGATCATAGGTCTCGCGCTCGTACCAATCGGCGCCCGGGTAGAGCGCCGTCAGCGAGGCGACCGCATTGGTCTCGTCGGTGCGCGTCTTGAGACGGATGCGGCGATTGTGCTTGGGGCTCTGCAGATGCGCGACCACCTCGAAGCGCTCCTCGCGCTCCGGATAGTCCGCCGCGGTCACGTCAATGATGTTGACGAAGAGATAATCGGCGTCGTCACGCAGCGTCCTCGCCACGTCGAGCCATTTGTCGCGTGCGATCGTCAGCGCGAGCTCGCCAAAGGCGACCTTCACCTCCGTGACCGCGCCGCCGGTTGCGCCGGCGATTTTGGCGCCGAGGGCTTCGAGTTCCGAACTCATTCGCGTCCTTGCTGATTGGAGCGGCTGGCGAAGGGCGAGCAGCGAATAGAAATCGAGCCGGATCTATTCGCTGCTCGCTACTCCCTATTCGCCATGCGCCTCACCGTTCGATCGTTCCGGTGCGGCGAATTTTCTTTTGCAGCAGCAGCATGCCGTAGACCAGCGCTTCCGCCGAGGGCGGGCAGCCCGGCACATAGACGTCCACCGGAATGATCCGGTCGCAGCCGCGCACCACCGAGTAGGAATAGTGGTAGTAGCCGCCGCCATTGGCGCAGGAGCCCATCGAGATCACGTAGCGCGGCTCCGGCATCTGGTCGTAGACCTTGCGCAGAGCGGGCGCCATCTTGTTGGTCAGCGTGCCGGCGATGATGATGCAGTCGGACTGCCTGGGGCTCGCGCGCGGCGCGAAGCCGAAGCGCTCCATGTCGTATCGCGGCATCGCCGCCTGGATCATCTCGACGGCGCAGCAGGCGAGGCCGAAGGTCATCCACATCAGCGAGCCGGTGCGCGCCCAAGTGATGAGATCGTCGGTCGCCGTGACGAAGAAGCCCTTGTCGGCGAGCTCGTTGTTGATCTCGACGAAGAGCGGGTCCGTCGCGCCGACGGGCTTGCCCGTGCGCGGATCGATGAGCCCCGTCGCCGCAGGAGCGACGAGCGTCTGGCGAGATTGCTCGATCAATCCCATTCGAGCGCTCCCTTGCGCCATTCATAGACGAAGCCGACCGTGAGCACGCCGAGGAAGACCATCATCGACCAGAACCCGAAGGGGCCGACCTCCTTGAAGGCGATAGCCCAGGGGAAGAGGAAGGCGACCTCTAGGTCGAAGATGATGAAGAGCAGCGAGACAAGATAAAAGCGCACGTCGAATTTCATGCGCGCGTCGTTGAACGGGTTGAACCCGCACTCATAGGCCGAGAGCTTTTCCGGATCGGGCGCCTTGAAGGCGACGAGGAACGGCACGGCGAGCAGCGCGCTGGCGATCAGGACCGACAGCACCCCGAAGATGATGAGCGGCACATATTGTTCGAAGAGGGGCGGCATCGACGCGCTCCAGTCATTCTCGCGGACAGCGGGCTATCTGTGGCGCTGCGGCCATCCGACAGGCGGGAAAGGCCCAGAGCGAAAGCCGCCTCCGCGGCGGGGGTTCCGTAACAAAGCGGCGCCGCGAAAGCAAGTGCGGAGACCGCCTTTGTTTCGACTGCGGAATTCAGTGCAGGCAGGCGGCGCCGCCGCCCAAGATTACGGCGCCTGCGAATTCAGCCCGCGAGCGCAACACAGAGCGCTGCAGCGCGCATTTCCTCGTGTCGGCGCGCGCGCCGCGCCGAGGCCTCGGCGTCCGCGCCCCAGACTCGCAGCTGAAAATCCTCGTCGACATGAGCCGCGGCGAAGCCCGCGTCCGCGTCGATGTGGCGCAGCGCCACGACCAGCGCGACGACGAGCGAGCCCGAAAGCGTCGTCATCGCATGGATCCCCGCGAGGCGGAATGGCGCGGCCGCGCCCTCGCCCACGGTCTCATGCAGCAGCCGGCCGATGGCTTCCAGCGTGTCTTGCGGTTGCGCATGATGGATCACGCCTTCCGAGAGCGAGAATCGCGCGCCGTGGCGGTCGCGGATGAAGGCCAGGAGCGGATCCCAGGCCTCGCTCTGCGCTTCGACGAGCGCCGCCGGGTCGCCGGCGCGGTAACAGACGAGGTCGGAAGCCGCATATCTGGCCGCATCCGCCTCGACTTCGGCCATGCGCGCCGCGACGCCGTCGAGCGCGGAATTGGCGAGGCGCGTCAGAGGCATGCTCGCGGGATCGACATGCTCGGCCTGCGTCTCCCATTCCCCGCCGACCGCCTGGGCCAGGCCCTCGCTCGGCAGCAGGAGCTTGGCTCGCGCGGGGGTGCGCAAGGGCTTGCCGTCGAGCAGGACCGCGAAGCCCGCGCCTTGCGGCGCGACCGCAACCGTCTTGTAGAAGCGCGCGATCCTCTTTGGCTTGCCGCCCTCGGCCACCGCGCGCAAGGGATCGCGGTCGCTTTCCGGGATAAAGATCGCCGAACCCAGATCGTCTTTCTCTTGACCCATTCACGCCTCCGGCGCGTCCTCGATCGGATCGTAGCTCTTCTCGTCGAATCCGAAGGCTTCGAAGGTCTTGCGCATATGCTCGGGGAGCGGCGCGGTCACGTCGATGACGCCGCCCTTGGGATGCGGGAGCACGAGCCTTCGGGCCAGGAGATGCAGCTTTCGCTCCAGCTCCTCGGGCATGGCGCGCAGCGGATCGCGGCGGCGGACCTCGTCCTCGGGCCGATGGCCGTATTTGGGGTCGCCGAAGATCGGATGGCCGATCGCTTCCGCGTGCGCCCGCAGCTGATGCGTGCGGCCGGTGAGCGGCTTCATCGACAGCCAGGCGCAGCGCGGGGCCGCCTTCTCGACGGTGGCGTAATAGGTCAGCGAATGCTGGGCGTCGCTCTCGCCGTGACGGGCCACGCGCATCTTCTCGATGTCGCGCGTGGAGCCTTGCCCGGGCCTGCGCGGCGGGCGTTGGTCGCCCATGCCCTCGCCCTTGGCGAGATAAAGCGAGATCCGACCCTGCGACAGCTTGGGCGCGCCTTCGACGAGCGCCCAATAGATTTTCTTCGCCTGTCGCGAGCGGAAAGCTTCGCCGAGCGCTGCGGCGCTGCGGCGGTTCTTAGCGACGAGCAGCACGCCGCTCGTGTCGCGATCGAGCCGATGCACGAGCACCGGACGATTGTCGCCCTTGGCGAGCGCTTCGAGCATGCCGTCGACATGGCGCTTCGTGCCCGAGCCGCCCTGCACGGCAAGCCCGAAAGGCTTGTTGAGGACGAGCACGTCGGCGTCCTCATAAAGCGTCATGTCGGCGAGCGCGCGCGCGTCCTGCGGATCGGCTCGCCGGACCGCCGGCGCGGCGGGCGCCTCGAGATTCAAGGGCGGGATGCGGATCGTCTGGCCCTGCTCGAGACGCGTCGACGTCTCGACGCGCCGCCCATCGACCCGCACCTCGCCCTTGCGGCAGATCTTGGCGAGATGCGCGAGCGAGAGCGTCGGCACGCGCCGCTTGAACCAGCGGTCGAGCCTAAGGCCGGCCTCGTCCTCGGTGACGGTCGCCGAGGAAACGCCGGCTCCAAGCGGCTTCGTCGCAGTGTCGCTCACGCGCCCTCACTTCATAAAGTCTGCGCAACGCGGCGCATCGCCGGAGCCCCAGGGCTGGATCGGGACCGCCGAGGTGGAATTCTCCGGACTGCCTTCGACGATCTTATCGGAATAGGCCATGTAGACGAGCACGTTGCGCTTGGCGTCGCAACCTCTGACGATGTGCATGCGCTTGAAGAAGAGCGATCGCTTCTCGCTGAACACCTCTTCGCCCTGCGAGAACTTGCCGGTGATCCGGACGGGCCCAAACTGCCGGCAGGCGAGCGAGACGTCTGAAGTGTTCTCGGCGAGGCCGAGCGCGCCGCTGACGCCTCCCTTCTCATGCTCCGTAAAATAGCAGACGACGCCGTCGACGAGCGGGTCGTCGATCCCAAAGGTCGCGAGCTTGTCGTTGGGCGTGAGCAGCTTGAAGTCGGTCGATTCGCGGAAGATCAAATCCGGCCCCTCCGCCAGCGCCGGAACGGCGCCAAGGAGCGCCGCCAGCGCGCAGAGGCCGCCGACGGCCCTGCGGGGGGCGATGCGGGGAAAGCTCATCTGCGGGACCCTCCAGAGCGCGGCCTTTGCGGTCGGCCTCCGGCATATGGGTATAGCCCCCCGCCAAGGAAAGCGACAAAGGAGTCGACGCTGCGCCGAGGCGCCCGTGGGCGCCCCGGTGGTCCGCGCCCTCGTCCCTACTGGTGCAGCGCCTCGCCGTGCAGCGCGATGTCGAGACCTTCGCGCTCCTGGTCCGAGACCACGCGCAGCGGCGCGAGCAGATTCGTCAACTTCAGCACGATGAATGTGCCGAAGGCGCACCAGAGCACGGTCACGCCCACGCCCTGCGCCTGCACCAGGAATTGATGCAGGTCGCCTTCGAGGAGGCCCGAGACGCCGGGATCGTCGGCCGCCGCCGTCACCGCGCGCGTCGCGAAGACGCCGGCGAGCAGCGTCCCGAGCATGCCGCCGACGCCGTGGACGCCGAAGACGTCGAGCGTATCGTCGTAATTCAGGCGGTGCTTCACGCTGGTGCAGAAGAAATAGCAAACGGCGCCCGCGGCGAGCCCGATGACCGCCCCATGCCAAGGCAGGATATAGCCCGAGGCCGGCGTGATCGTGCCGAGGCCCGCGACGGCGCCGGAGATGACGCCGAGCACCGAAGGCTTGCCGCGCTGCAGCCATTCGAGCGCGCTCCACATCAGGGCGCCGGCGCAAGCGGCGAGATGAGTCGCGACGATGGCGAAGACCGCGCGCGAGCCCGCCGTGAGCGCCGAGCCGCCGTTGAAGCCGAACCAGCCGACCCAGAGCAGCCCGGTGCCGATCACCGCAAGAGCGAGATCGAAGGGCGCCATATTCTCGCGCCCGTAGCCCTGGCGTTTGCCGATGAGGAGCGCGGTGACGAGCCCGGCGACGCCCGCGTTGATATGCACCACCGTGCCGCCCGCGAAGTCGAGGAGGCCCTGTTTCTGCAGGAAGCCGCCGCCCCAAACCCAATGCGCCGAGGGCACGTAGACGACGAAGAGCCACAGCACGCAGAACAGGATGAAGGAGGAAAAGCTCATCCGCTCCGCCGTCGAGCCGCCGACGAGCGCGCAGGTGATGACGGCGAAGGTCATCTGATAGGCCATGAAGAGCATTTCCGGAATCGTCTTGGCGAGCGGGCTCACCGTGTCGACGCCGACGCCCGACAGCATGACGCGCGCGAAATCGCCGATATAGGCGGCCTCGCCCGAGAAGGCGAGACTATATCCGACGACGCCCCAGAGCAGCGAGACGACCGCCGTCGCGATCAGGCTCTGCGCCATCGTCGCGAGCACGTTCTTCTTGCGCACCATGCCGCTGTAGAAAAGCGCGAGCCCGGGCAGCGTCATCATCAAGACGAGCGCGGTCGAGGCGATCATGAAGGCGGTGTCGGCGGCGTCGATCTTATTGGCCGTTTCGGCGAAAGCGGGCGAGCATGCAAAAAGGGCGAAGACAAGGGCGGCCGGAGCCGCGCAAATTCTCGACATCGATGGTCTCGCTGGGTTCGTTGCAGAAGGGAGGAAGGCTTCAGCGCGCGGCGAAAAAGTGGAAGCCGGTTTTTCGCGTGAAGCGCGCTCTTGCTTTTTAGAAAGCCGCCATCAAAGCGCGTCGGCGTCCGTCTCGCCGGTGCGGATGCGCAGGGCGCGCTCGATCGGGCAGACGAAGATCTTGCCGTCGCCGATCGTGCCCGTGCGCGCGACGCGCATGATCGTCTCAGCGACCTCCTTCGCCCTGTCCGCGCTAACGACGATGTCGATCTTCACCTTGGGAAGAAAGGCGACGATATATTCCGCGCCCCGGTAAATCTCCGAATGGCCCTTCTGCCGCCCGTAGCCTTTAACCTCCGTCGCCGTCATGCCATTGACGCCCAGCGCATTGAGGGCCTCGCGCACCTCGTCCAGCTTGAAAGGTTTGATGATCGCGGTGACGAGCTTCATGGCGGCTTGCTGTCTTTGCCTTAGTGTTGAGCATGGCGCCGCGATTATGGGCAATCGCCGCGCCCTATGGGGCGGAGAAGGTTTCAAAGCGCCCCGCCATGATTGCTGCTTCAATCCTGGGCGTCAACGCATAAAATTTGGACGGGATCGCCCGTCCATCCGAGGAGAGGCCTATATGAGGAGCGCGGTTCGAAGGCTTGGGGGCCGGGTTTGAGCCCCGCGCGACAGCGGCGCGCAAATCCGCTAAAGGCTCTCCGTCCCCTTCATTCCTCACCGAGGAGCGCTAGGATGAAACGCAGCTTGTTTTTATTGGGCTTCGTCTCCCTTTTCGCGGCGCAATCGAGCGGCGGCGCGCAGGCCTTCGAGTTGAAGAGCCCCGATATTGCGGCGGGAAAGACGATTGGCGACGCCTTCATCTACAACTCCTTTGGCTGCTCGGGGCAAAATCTCTCGCCCGCGCTGGAGTGGACCGACCCGCCGGCCGGGACGAAGAGCTTCGCCGTGCTCCTGCACGATCCCGACGCGCCGACGGGCGGGGCGGGCTTCTGGCACTGGCTCGCGGTCGACATTCCGGCCTCCGTCCGATCCCTGCCGCAGGGCGCGGGTTCGGCCGACGGCAAGAAGATGCCGGCGGGCTCCCGGCAGCTCGAGACGGATTTCGGCGAGGTCGGCTATGGCGGCCCCTGCCCGCCCAAGGGCCATGGGCCGCATCGCTACGTCTTCACCGTCTACGCCCTGCCGGTCGAGAAGCTCGACGTGAAGCCGACCGACCGCACCGCGGTCGTGGGCTTCACGATCAACCAGAGCGCGCTGGCCAAGGCCAGCATCACCGCGACTTACGGCCGCTAGAGCGTGTTCCCAAAAAGTGCGAAGCGGTTTTTGGAAAAGAACACGCTCCACCTCTTCGGTTTGGCGCGATTTCTCATCGCTCGAACGATTCCGTTCGAGCGGAAAGCGCGCTGAGGATTGGCCGCGGCGATCCGCGACGCTCTGGGGCTGACGCTGCTGGCGTTGGCCCTTGAGGCGGGTTTCGGCTACCCGCAGCCCCTCTTCGAGCGCATCGGCCATCCCGCGGCCTGGCTCGGCGCCACGGTCGACGCGCTCGACCGCGCGCTCAATCGCGGGCCGAAGGAGGAACGGCGCGGGCGCGGTTTTGTGGCGCTCGTCCTGCTGCTGCTCCCTTGCTGGGCTTTGGGCGCCGCCCTGCAAGGCGCGTTTTGCGCCCTCCCCTTCGGGATTCTGCCGCTGGCGGTGGTTTCCTCGAGTCTGCTCGCCCAGCGCAGCCTCTACGCCCATGTCGAGGCGGTATCGCGCGCGTTGGAGCGCTCGCTCGAGGACGGCCGCGCCGCGGTCGGAAAGATCGTCGGGCGCGACGTCGCGATGCTCGATGAGGCGGGCGTCGCGCGCGCGGCGATCGAGAGCCTGGCCGAGAATTTCTCCGACGGCGTCGTCGCGCCGGCCTTCTGGATGGCGCTCCTCGGGTTTCCGGGAGCGCTGCTCTATAAGGCGATCAACACCGCCGACAGCATGATCGGCCATCGCACCGAGCGGCATGAGGATTTCGGCTTCGCGGCGGCGAAGCTCGACGATCTCGTCAATCTTCCGGGCGCGCGTCTTTCCGTCCTGCTCATCGCGCTCGCGGCCGGCGGCGCCGGCGGCCGGGCGCTCGCCTGCGCCGCGCGCGACGCGTCGAAACACGCCTCGCCCAACGCCGGCTGGCCCGAGGCGGCGATGGCGGGGGCGCTGGGGGTGCGGCTGGGCGGCCCGCGCAGCTACGCCGGCGCGGCGTGTGAAGGCGTGTGGCTCGGCGACGGGCGCGAGGATTTAGGCCCCGCCGACATCGACCGCGCGCTCAAGATTTTCCGCCGCGCCGACGCCGCGCTCTGGGCGCTCGCCGCCGCGCTCTGGGCAATTCTGGCCCTTTGACGGCGCGCAAGCCGCCCGGGGACCTTTTCCCGCAAGCGCGAAGCCTCAGGTTGACGGGGGTCTCGCGCTCTGGTCAAGATTCCGCGAAGCATGGATGCTGGGGGAGGCATTGTGGCCGACATCGTTCTGATCACTCCGAAATTCGAGACGAGCTACTGGGGCATGGAGCATGCGCTGGAGCTTGTCGGCTTTCGCGCGAACATGCCGGTGGCCGCGCTGCCCCTCCTCGCGGCGCTGACCCCGGCCGAGCATACGGTGACGATCTTCGACGAGAACGTGGAGGAAATCGATTTCGACCGCTGCGCGCGCGCCGACATCGTCGGCCTGACCGGCATGACGGTGCAACGGTTCCGGATGACGGAGATCTTGACCGAGCTCAAGCGGCGCGGCTGCTTCGTGGCGCTCGGCGGTCCGTGGGTTTCGGTCAAGGAGGACTATTTCGGCGACCTTGCCGACGTCATCTTCGTCGGCGAGGCCGAAACGACCTGGCCGCAGTTCTTGGAGGATTGGCGAAAGGGCGAGCACGCCGCCCGTTACGAGCAGGCGGAACGGACCGACATGACCAAGGTTCCGGTTCCGCGCCACGATCTGCTGAAGCTCAAGCATTATGCGCTGGGCACGATCCAGTTTTCTCGCGGCTGCCCTTTCATGTGCGAATTCTGCGACATCATCGTCACCTTCGGCCGCAGGCCCCGCATCAAGACCGTGGCCCAAATCATCGCCGAGCTCGACGCCCTGCACCGGGTCGCCCGTAAGAACATGGCCTTCATCGTCGACGACAATCTCATCGGCAACAAGAAAGCGGTGAAGGAAATTTTGCGCGCCATGATCGCCTGGCAGCAGGGCAACAATTATCCGCTCACCTTCATCACCGAAGCCTCGCTCGATCTCGCCGACGACGAGGAATTGCTGGAGCTGATGGACCGCGCCAACATCCGCTCGGTCTTCGTCGGCGTCGAGACGCCGAACGAGGAGGCGCTCAAGGAGACCAAAAAGACCCAGAATCTGCGCAACACCAATCGCAGCATCTCCGAAAAAATTCACGCCATTCAGGCGCATGGGATCGAGGTGTTCGGTGGGATGATGCTCGGCTTCGACAGCGACGACGAGACCATCTTCGACCGCCAGCTCAAGATGGTCGAGCAAGCGCGCATCGTCCATTCGTCCGTCGGCATGGTGACCGCGATCCCGAAGACTCCGCTCTACGAGCGGCTGGAGCGCGACAACCGTCTCGATCACGCGGACCGGACGGAGCACGGCACCAATGTGATTCCCCTGAAGCTCGGTCGCGAAGCGCTGCGCGACGGCTATCTGCGGGTCTTAAGCGACCTCTACAGCCCCGCCAACTTCTTCAAACGGCTCGATGCGCTTTATCTCGAGGGCGGCCTGGGCCATAGCCGTCTGCGCCACGGGGGACACGACGACGGTGCATTCCGCGAAGGCCTGCGCAAGCTCGGCGCTTTCGCAGGGGGCGCCTTCGTCTTCACCCGGCTGCAAATGCGGGTCGAGAACCCCGAATTGCGCCGCGCCTATCGCGAGGCCGCCGCCCGAGTGCTGCGGCGTCGGCCGGATCCATTCGTGTTCCAGGCCTATGCGCTGAAAATGGCCGCCCACTACCACTACGACACGCTGATATCCCGGATGATGACGTCCGACGGACATCTCATCAACATGTTCTAGCGCCGCTTTTGGGAGCGCGAGAATTGGCCGGGCGACGGGGTCGGGAGCGAAGCTGCGCGTTTGCGGAAGGCGCCTCTCAAGAAGGCGCCTCTCAATAAGAGGGTGCGCCCGAGCCGTCGCCTGAAATCGCTGGGCCAGCGTCTCTGCGCGCAACCGGGGCTCCCTGAACGATTTTCCGGAAGACGGATTCACGATTTAGATTGTCAACGTGGCCAATATTGTGGTACGTATAATTACCTAGTTGGTTGCGTAGGCTGCGCGGGGAGACCCGCGGCGCCTTCCGTAAGGAGGTCGCACGAGTGGATCATTACCTCACCGATGAGCGCTGGGCGCTGATCGCTTCCCGTCTTCCCGGCAAGGAGAGCGACCCCGGCTGCCATGGCCGCGACAATCGTCTCTTCATGGAAGCCGTGTTCTGGATCGCGCGAACCGGCTCGCCTTGGCGCAGCCTCCCTCTGCGCTTCGGCAAGTGGTACACGAACTACACCCGCTTCCATCGCTGGACGCAAAAGCAGATCTGGCCCGACGTGCTGAGCGCCTTGGCGGCCGACGAAACCTGCGAATATTTTTACGAGGACGGCGCGATCCGCCATGCGCCGCTGCGCGGACCCGTGGCGCAGGAAGCTGGAAAATCGCCGCCTGAGGCCCCAGGCGTCTCCGAAGCCGCCGCCTCTCCGCCGTCGCGGCGGTCAAAGAAACGCGAGCGCCCTACGTTCGCACACCGAAAATCGCAGGCGTGGCGCGAGCGAAGCCTCCGGCGTCAATCCCGGGGAAAGTGGCAATCGTAATTTTTACAGTAGCATCCGAATGAGACGGGGACCGACGGGAGCGCGTTGGATCCTGAGCTCCGCCCCTGAGCAAAGCTCGGCGCGCGCGCTCCGGCGCCACACCTGCCGCTCGAAGGCTAGTTAGATGCCTGCGTACCAGTAGTAGTCGGCCTCATCCTCCCAGTATCCGCCCTGTCCGCCTCCTATTCCTGACAACAAGGCCACTGCCTCCACGCGCATGACGTACTTCGCTTGCTTGTAGCCAAGCTGTCTCTCGACGCGCAGTCGCAACGGGGCGCCGTGACCGATGGATAGGGGCTGGTCGTTCATCGCGTAGGCCAGCAGCGTCTGGGGGTGAAACGCGTCCACAAGGTCAATGCTTTCATAGTAGGGCGTCCCGTCGAAATTGTCCGCGCAGTGGAACACAATGAAACGGGCGTTCGGCTGCAGCCCGACCTGCTTGAGAAGGCGGCCGAGCTGAACGCCCGTCCACTTCCCGATCGCGCTCCAGCCTTCGACACAGTCGTGCCGCGTGATCTGGGTTCGCGACGGCATCGCCTGCAGCTGAGCCAACGAGTATGAAGTCGGCGAGCCAACGAGCCCGTCGATCCGAAGTCGCCAATCGGCAAATTGGTTTGCGGCCAACTTCTGGTATTCCCGCGTTCCAGGATCGGTGTTCCCATTTGTGCGGAACACAGGGGACATTTCGCTCTCGGAGAATTCTGGCGCGAGCGCGTTCCCTTCAATGAGCCGCTGAACACGGTAGTTGAGCCACTCGCCTAACGACAGCACGTTGTGCTGAAAGAACGGGTTGTAGGTCGGCCCCGTACAGGCGGAGAGCGCTATGGAGGAGCCCCCGGCGGCGATGCCCGCCATGAGCTTGCGTCGTGTGATGACGCCGGCCACTAGCGACGCTCCCGCGGCAGTCGGTAGTTGCCCGTAATCATTGACCAGACCTCGTTGATTGGCCCGACGAGCACGACCATCAGAATGTGCACGAGGAAGAAGAGCACGAGGAGCATCGCGACAATAAAGTGGATCGATCGGGCGGACTGACGTCCTCCGAAGACGTCGAGCAGCCATGGCCAAGCCGCATCCATCGCCGGCGACATGGTAAGCCCGGTCAGGATCTGCAGGGGAATAAGGACGAAGACGACGCCGAGATAGGACAGCTTTTGAAGCGTGTTGTATCGTCGCGCCGCCTCGCCCTTCGGAAAGCGCAGCAGCGCATGGTTCTTGATGTCTTCCAGGATGTGACGCGGGGTCAGCTCGTGACTGCTGGGAAGCATGTCCCGCCAGATGTGGCGGTTGCCGAGACCGAAGATCCAGTAGAGGACGATCGCCGCCACGAAGAGCCACGCAAAGGTCAGGTGCCAGTGGCGCGCCCCCGCCAGGTCATAAGTGGACGGTATGGTGAGCCAGCCAGGGAAAGCAGTGTACACCGTCTGATCGCCTGGTCCCCAGGCGCCCAGGAACCCGGTTGTGCCGATCGTGTGGTCTCCCACGCGTAGAAAACCCTGCTCGCCCAAGTTCCCGATTTGAAGCCAAGAGTAGTCGGGATTGGCGCCGTACTGGCCCCAGTAGAGGCGCGGATGAGCGTTGAAGATCATCAGGCCGCTCATGAGCATGACCAGGATGACGGCCGCGTTGAGCCAATGCCAAATCCGGGTTGGCAGCAGGTGCCGGTAGACGACTGGTCTCGCGACCCTCGCCGCCCTCACGCCGGCCAGCACGCGATCGAGAATAGGCATTTGCGATCCTTTGTCATCGGACGCTTCCGTTCTGAGAGCCGCGCCTGCGCGGAGGCGAGAGGCGCCGGCGCGACAGGCGCGCCGCGGCGCAGCGTCTCAAGGCATGACGCTCGTTCGTGGCATCACGTTCTCCATAACTTCGTGGACCATCATCCCAGGCTGATCCTTACAGCTCGCGGCGACTTTCTTCGCCATTTCATGGCTAGAAGCCATCTTGTTCGCTGCGGGCATCTTGCTGCGCATCGAGTTGACTGTCGCTGTCTGGCTGTCCTCGTTCATGGCCATGTAGTGCGAGCATTCCATGTTATGCCGTTGCATCGTGTTCTGCTGCCCGCCAGAGCTCATGCTGGAACTCTCACTGGGCTCCGAGCTTTGTTCCTTGCTGACACTCCCAATGGCAGATGGCGCGCCAATCCCGAGTTCAGCAAGGGTCTGCTCGTCTAGCTTTCCGGTCGCAGGAAGATTTTTTTTCTCCTGGAAGCTTTTCACGGCTTCCGCGGTCTTTGTTCCCCACCTGCCGTCAGCGCGTCCAGCATCGAAGCCCTCCTGGTTCAGCTTCTTTTGCGCCTCCATCAACGTGCTCGATGTCATGTGCATTGGCGCCGTCTCGTTACGGCTTTGCTTTGCGAAGGCGGGCCCTACAACAAGTGAGCCGGCAGCCGCGAACGCCAGGAGGATGTCGCTACGCTTCATGCTTTACTCTCCTCCCACGATGACGTGCAGGAGATAGAGCCCACTGATTTCCGCTTCCAGCCTGGACTGGAGTAATAGGGCTGGAGGCGGTGATCGGCCTTGCCGGCCGCGATTGGAGAACTAATTACGAGGCGCTGAGATAAGTCGGACAGGAGGCCGGCAAACGCCGAACATAATTCCACACGCCGAACATAATTCCATACGTTCAAAACATTCAAAGGGGCGCCGAATGCCCGAGCCGTTGCCAGCGCCATCGCCATCGCGCTTTCCCCTTGGATCGCTGACGATCATAGCCATCGTCGTCGCGACCGGCGCGGGGGCCTTCGGCTATACGGCGGGATGGCTTTCCCCCGGTCGGCTCACGCCGACCAAGATCGTCGACTCTCTCGCCCCGCCCGGCGGTCCGTCTCTTGGTCACCGCCGCAACCATGCCAAAGGCGTCTGCTTCACGGGCGTATTCGAATCCAACGGAAACGGCGCCGAGCTCTCCTCCGCGAAGGTTTTCGCGCGGGGCGAATACGCGGCTCTGGGCCGGTTCAACCTCGCGACGGCCGACGCCAATGCGTCCGACTCCGCCGTGCGCGTTCGGGGCCTCGGCCTGCAGCTGTCGACGCCGGACGGCGCGGTGTGGCGGTCGGCGATGATCACTCCGCCGGTCTTTCCGGTCTCGACGCCGGAGGGATTCTATGAACTGCAGCTCGCGGCGCACAGCAAGGATCCGAACGCGATGAAGGCCTTCGCGGCAAGCCATCCAGAGTTCGCGCCTTTCGCCGAATGGGCCAAGACGGCGCCGTGGACGGCGAGCTATGCGGAAGAGCCTTACAACAGCCTCAACAGCTTCATCTTCGTCAGCAGTTCCGGCGTCGAGCGCGCGGTCCGCTGGTCGCTCCTGCCCCAGGCCCGGCTCGCGCCGATCAGCAAGGAGGATTTGGCGAAGCTCGGCCCCGACCACCTCGCGCAGGAGATCGCGGAGCGCGTCGCCAGGGCGCCCCAACGCTGGACAATGATTGTGACGGTAGCCGATCCGGGCGATCCCACAGCAGACCCGACCAAGGCCTGGCCGCCCGGGCGACGCGCCGTCGAGGTTGGCGCGCTCGTCGTGCAGCGGATCGAGGACGAACGGGATGGGCCGTGTCGCGAGATCAATTTCGATCCGACGATCCTGCCCAACGGCGTCCACCTGTCCGACGATCCATTCCCCGCGGCGCGATCCGCCGCTTATGCGAGGTCCTATGACCTGCGCACGTCGGAAGCGAAATACTATCCCTACCACTCTGAGGCGGCGGGAGGCGCAGAGCGATGACCGGCGCCGGCATACGTTTCACCGTTCTCCAACGCTTCCTGCACTGGCTGATGGCCATCTGCATTCTGACCATGCTGTTCATCGGCGTCGGCATGACTTCGACCGTCGCGCCGAAATATGCGCCACTTCTCCTGACGCATAAGACGCTCGGCGTCGTCGTCCTCGTCCTGGCGCTGATCCGCCTCGCGGTACGGCTACGCTACGGCGCCCCGCCCCTGCCCGCCGATCTGCCCGAACCGATGAAGCTCGGCGCGCACCTCTCGCATTATGCGCTCTATGCGCTGATGATCGCCCTGCCCCTTCTCGGCCTGACGATGCAATGGACAGGCGCCTATCCGATCGCTCTTTATGGAGACGTCCGGCTGCCGACGCTCCTTCCCCAGAGCGACGCCATGCACACGCTGCTCTGGAACGCGCATTACACTCTCGCCTTCGCATTTTTCGCGATTATCCTGCTCCATGTCGCAGCCGCATTGTTCCACGCGCTGATCCGGCGCGACGGCGTGTTCTACGCGATGGCGCCGACGCCCACGCGCGACGCGCCGACGACAGTGATGGCGACTCACGCCGAGTGAAGTCCGCGAGCGGTCCCTGCGCGGCGCGCGGAGCGGTGTCCCCGCGTCTCCCGGTAGCCAACCGGCATTGTCAAAGCCGACAAACTGGGGGAAACTCGTTTCCGAGCCGTATCTCGGTTGGACGCGGGGGACGCTTTGGCGCGCCTGTTTATTTCCTACAAAAGGCAGGAACAGAATTACGCCTTTGCCGTCCGACAGTGGCTTATCGACGCGCAAGGTTGGTCCCCTGACGACATCTTCGTCGATGTCGGGCATCTCACGGCGGGCGTGGAGTGGGAAAAGAAGCTCCTCGCGCAAGCTGAAACAGCCGAGGCGATGCTGTTTCTCGCTTCGGATGCTTCCCTTGACCTCAGGTCATTTTGCTACCGAGAATTGCAGCACGCCAAAGGCCAGATTCTCGCTGTCACGATCCGGGGCGTCTCGCCCGACGACGAGCGCCTGCAGCGAGCCATTCCCGACCACGCGCGGTCGCGTCAAATCACGCGACTCGACCAAGAGCCCACGCGACCATTCCCCTTCGTTTCGCCGATCGACAATTCGAACGGCAGCGCGCAACTGAATGAAAAGCATGTAGAAAGCATCGGCGAGACGCTTCGCGATCTCGGCGTCGCGCCAGATAGTTTCAGTTGGACGCGCACCGACTCCGGCCCCTACCCCGGCCTTCGCCCGCTGATGGAGGGCGACGAGGCGCTGTTTTTCGGTCGCGATATCGAAATTCGCGACGGCCTGCGCGCGCTGGAAGACATGCGCGCGACGATGACGCAGCGCGCGCTCATCATTCATGCTCCGTCCGGCGCGGGCAAATCGTCATTCCTCCGAGCCGGCCTCTGGCGGCGCTTGCGCCGGCACGCCGCATTCACGCCGCTCGCGATCATACGCGCCGCCAAGGGCGCGCTCCACAACGATCAGTGGGGCCTCATCGCAGGCCTATTCGACACATTGGAGAAATCGAAGAAGCTTGGCGAAAGACTAAACCTGTCGCGCGGCGACATAGGGGACCGCGCCACGTCCGATCTTCACGGGCTGCTTGCCGAGATCGCCGACGCCGACAAGTCAGATGGCGAACGCCGAACGCTGTTGCTTGGGCTCGACCAGGCCGAAGAAATCTCGGCGCTCGCGGCGGACGAAGCCGCCGAGCTGGAACTGCTTTTTCGTTCGGTGATGGCCACGCCGGCTGATCTGGATATCCGCTTCGTGTTGACCGCCCGAGACGACAGCGTCGACGCCGTCATGGCGCGGCTTGCAAGCCTTGGCCTCGCGCGGGATCAGGTCATGACATGGCGATTGCATCGAATGCCCGCCACGCGCTTCGACGACATCATCGCCAAGCCCGCGGAAGCGGCAAATCGCGCGGGCTGGACGATAAAGCTCGAACCGCGGCTCGTCGATGCGCTTGCGGCGGCGGCAGGCGGCGGCGACGCCGGCGACGCGCTGCCCATTCTGGCGCTCGCCTTGCAGCGGATGGCCGCCAAATACAGAACGCCGGACGGTAGGATCACGCTGAAGCCAAGTGAGGCCGACAAATTCCTCGACAGTGCCGTCGCGGACACAACCAAGGAAGCGCGTGAAAAGGTCCGCGCGACGCCCGACGATTTGCGCAGGCTCGTGATCCCGAGACTTGCGACCTGGGACCCGCAGGCCGGAACCGAAGGCGCCGCCAAACGCCAGGTCGCCAGCGCCGACATCCTCTTCTCAGGCGATCGCGCGGACTTGCAGCCGCTCGCCGAGGCGATGGTCGATCAACGGCTTCTGACGCGCAGCAAGACAGACTATGAAGTCGCGCATGAGGCGCTGCTGCGCGTCTCCCCGCTCGGCGAAATGATTTTCGAGCGCCGCGAGAAATTCGAGCAGGAGCGCATCCTAAAGATTGAAGCGCGCGCGTGGCGGGAGCACGAATGCGCAAAAGAATTTCTTGCGCGCTCTGGCGAAAGGCTGCGGAACGCGCAAATGCTTTTGTCGGACCCGGATTTTGGGCGCGATCTGTCGCGAACAGAATTATCCGTCTTTGATTATCTGGCCGCCTGTCAGGCGCATGAATGCGAAGAGCGAGACCGGTCGCGGCGCATCATCGGCCGGGCCTTCGTCAAGCCAGCCTTGCAGGCGCTTAAAGAGGGGTCGAGCGATCACGCATTGCGGCTCGCAGCCGCCGGCGCATTGCTCGCCGACGACGTCCATTTCGAACTGGTTTCGGAACTTTGGGGGGCGGCGGTTTGCGCGGTTGAGGAAAGCAGGGTTTCATCGGTCCTATGCGGCCATGCGGGCGCTGTGTGTAGCGCCGTCTTCAGCCCGGTCGGCGGCCGGATCGCGACCGCCTCTGATGACAAGACGGCGCGGCTGTGGGACGCCGCAAGTGGCAAAGAACTCGCCCTGCTGCGCGGCCATGGGGACGCTGTGTTGAGCGCCGTCTTTAGCCCGGACGGCGGCCGCATCGCGACCGCCTCTGATGACAAGACGGCGCGACTGTGGGACGCCGCAAGCGGCAAGGAAATCGCCCTGCTGCGCGGCCATGTGGGCTCTGTTTATAGGGCCGTCTTCAGCCCGGACGGCGGCCGCATCGCGACCGCGTCTCAAGACAACACCGCGCGGCTGTGGGACGCCGCAAGCGGCAAGGAAATCGCCGTGCTGCGCGGCCACGAGGACCCTGTGTTGAGCGCGGTCTTCAGCCCGGACGGAAAGCGAATTGTGAGCGCGTCTTATGACCGCAGCCCGCGGCTGTGGGACGCCACCAGCGGCAAGGAAATCGCCGTGCTGCGCGGCCATGAGGGCTCTGCTGTGTTGAGCGCCGTCTTCAGCCCGGACAGCGGCCGGATCGCCACCGCGTCTGATGACAGGACGGCGCGGCTGTGGGACCCCGCAAGCGGCAAGCAACTCGCCGTGCTGCGCGGCCATGAGGGCCCAGTACGTGAGCGCTGTCTTCAGCCTGGACGGCGGCCGGATCGCCACCGCGTCTGATGACAGGACGGCGCGGCTGTGGGACGCTGCAAGCGGCGAAGAACTCGCCGTGCTACGCGGCCATGAGGATGCTGCATTGAGCGCCGTCTTCAGCCCGGAGGGTGGCCGGATCGCGACCGCCTCTGATGACAAGACGGCGCGGCTGTGGGACGCCACCAGCGGCAAGGAACTCGCCCTGCTGCGCGGCCATGAGGGCACTGTGTCGAGCGCCGTCTTCAGCGCGGACGGCGGCCGGATCGCCACCGCCTCATGGGACAAGACGGCGCGGCTCTGGGACGCCGCAAGTGGCAAGCAACTCGCAGTGCTGCGCGGCCATGAGTATGCTGTAGAGAGCGCCGTCTTCAGCCCGGACGGAGGCCGGTTCGCGACTGCCTCTCACGACAGGACGGCGCGGCTATGGGACGTCGCAAGCAGCAGGGAAATCGCCGTGCTGCGCGGCCATGAGTATGCTGTAGTGAGGGCCGCGTTCAGCCCGGACGGCGGCCGCATCGCCACCGCCTCAGGGGACAAGACGGCACGGCTGTGGGACGCCGCAAGCGGCGAAGAAATCGCCGTGCTGCGCGGCCATGGGCTCTCTGTCTCCAGCGCCGTCTTCAGCCCGGACAGCGGCCGGATCGTGACCGCGTCTGAGGACAAGACGGCGCGGCTGTGGGACGGCGCGAGCGGCGAGGAACTCGCGGTGCTTCGCGGCCATGAGAACTCTGTGTTGAGCGCCGCATTCAGCCCGGTCGGCGGCCGGATCGTCACCGCGTCTCGTGACAAGACGGCGCGGCTGTGGGACGCCGCAAACGGCAAGGAAATCGCCGTGCTACGCGGCCACGAGCGCTACGTGTTGAGCGCCGTCTTCAGTCACGACGGCGGCCGGATCGCGACCGCCTCAGAGGACGAGACGGCGCGGCTGTGGGACGCCGCAACCGGCGAGGAAATCGCGGTGCTACGCGGCCATGAGGGCTACGTGTTGAGCACCGTCTTCAGCCCGGACGGTGGCCGCATCGCCACCGCGTCGCAAGACAACACCGCGCGGCTGTGGGACGCCGCAAGCGGCAAGGAAATCGCCGTGCTGCGCGGCCACGAGGGCACTGTGTCGAGCGCCGTCTTCAGCGCGGACGGCGGCCGGATCGCCACCGCCTCATGGGACAAGACGGCGCGGCTGTGGGACGCCGCAAGCGGCAAGGAACTCGCCGTGTTGCGCGGCCATGAAGGGAGGGTCTTGAGCGCCGCCTTCAGCCCGGACGGCGGCCGGATCGCGACCGCATCTCATGATGACACCGCGAGGCTGTGGGATGTCTCTCGAACGAATGCATATGCGTGCAAGCCTGCGATCCTGCTTGCCGCCGCGCTTGCCTGCGGCGTCGGGCGCCGCACGTCCTCTGAAACCGAGGACCTCTTGATGCAGGACGCTCCAGAAGACCTCTTCGCCGAGGCGATGCGGCAGCTTCCCGGTCGTAAAGCCGAGGTCGAGGCGGCGGCTCGTCTTCTGCGCGCGCCGCTTCATCCCAACTGTTATTTGAGCCCGACGCAATTTGCCGAAATGTTCCCGCCCAAGTGATGTCGGCGCGGCTTGCGCGCGGGTTTGTGCTCAATGAGCGTGACGAAGCCTCCGGAGACCCCAATGGACTCTCGCGAAAGATCTTCGACGCAGGCGCCGCTGATCGTCTCGCGACGATTCTCGCCCTTGTTTTGGTGCCAGTTCTTCGCTGCGTTCGACGACAACTTCTTCAAGAGCGCGCTCGCGCTGTTCATCCTCGGGCATGTCGGCGGCGAGAGAGGCGCAGCGCTCGCGACTTTGGCCACGGCGACGCTCATGGCGCCCTACTTCATCCTCTCGTCGCTCGGGGGCGAGCTCGCCGACAAATACGACAAGGCTGCGGTCGCACAGCGGCTGAAGCTCATCGAGATCGCCGCCGCCGCGCTCGCGGGCCTGGGCTTCTTCCTCGGCTCGCTGCCGCTGCTCTTCCTTGCGCTTGCGGCCTTCGGCGCGCTTGGCGCGCTGTTTGGGCCGGTCAAATACGCCGCGCTGCCTGATTTCCTGGCCGAAGACGAGCTGCCCGCCGGCAATGCGCTCATCGAGGGCGCGACCTTCGTCGCGATTCTGCTCGGCTCGATCGGCGGCGCCCTGTCCATGCAGGGCGGGGGCGAGCCTCCCCTTACGGCCGCCGCGATGACGAGCCTCGCGGCGGCCAGCTACGCCGCTGCGCGCTTCATCCCGCCGACGCGGCGCGCGGCCCCGGAACTCGCGCTTGATTTCAATATTGTGCGGGCGACGGCGAGGTTGCTCTCTGACCTCTGGCGCAAAACACGGCTCTGGCGGCTCGGCCTCGTCACGACGATCTTCTGGCTCATCGGCGCGGTCGTCTTGGCGCTGCTGCCGACGCTCGTCACGCGCGAGCTGCAGGGCTCGGAGCTCGTCGTGACGCTGCATTTCGCGGGTTTCGCGATCTCAATCAGCGCCGGCGCCGCTCTCGCAGCGTTTCTCTTGCGTGGCGGGATCGTGCTGCTGCCCGCGGCGATCGGCGCGGCGTTGGGGGCGATCGTCTGCGGCGACCTCGCGCTGACCCTGGCCGCGATTGCGCCCGCGGCGCAATCGGCGCAGCTTGCGCCTGCCGAATATTTCGCCGCGCCCGGGGCCATCCGCGCCTTGATCGACCTGATGTTGCTTTCAGCGGCGGGGGGCCTCATCGTCGTGCCGAGCTCCGCGGCGTTGCAGGCCGAGTCGCTCGAAGCGGAGCGCGCGCGCATTATCGGCGCGGTCAATGTGCTCAACGCCGGCGCGATTGTCGCGGGCGGTCTCGTCGTCGCGGGCCTGCAAGATCATGGCGCGCCCATGTGGTCGCTGTTCCTCGGCCTCGGACTCTTCGCCGCAGCCTCGTCCTTGTGGATCTTGAGCGCCGTCGTCGCCTCGCCGCAGCACGAGTTCCGGGCCATGGCGCGGGGCCGCGCGCGCCAGTGATTTGAAGCTTGCGACAACGGCGGCGCCCTGCCGGTAAAACGGCTTGAAATTCTAGCGAAGAATTGCATCGCCGACGCCGGCTACTAGTTATTCTGCTGAAAAAGTCGGCGGATGGAACGTTTTTGGCTGAAGACCTATGAGCGGAAAATTGACGAGCCGAGCGGGCCAGGGCCCCCCAGAAGAGGAAAGCGGTCCGCAGCCGTCGGCCGAGGATGTCGGCGCGCAGGTTCTCGATATCGTTCGGGAGCTCGTCGCGGGGCTGCACCCGAACCTCGTCGATCCTCGGCTCGTCCGCTTGGACAGCGATCTCGACCGCGATCTCGCCCTCGACAGCCTTTCGCGCGCCGAGCTGCTGATGAGATTGGGGCGCCATTTCAAGATTGAGCTTCCAGAACGCCTCCTCGGCGAGGCCCGAACGCCTCACGACATCGCCAGGGCGGTCGTAGAGGCGGCCCCTTCTTCGGTCACTCGGAGACCTAGCCCTGCGCAGCAGGAGCAGCTGCAGCTCGGGGCTGTGCCGGAGCCGATCGAGGCGGAGACTCTGATCGAAGCGCTGACGCAGCACGCGCAGCGGAACGGCCAGCGCGAGCATGTGCTCTTATGGAAGAGCGCGAAGGACCGGGAACCCTTGACCTATGGCGAGCTCTATCGGGACGCCTGCGCTGCGGCGGGCGGGCTGATCGAACGCGGAATTGAGGCGGGCGACCGTGTCGCCATCATGCTGCCGACGAGCAGAGACTTCTTCATCGCCTTCTTCGGCGTCTTATTCGCCGGCGCCGTTCCGGTGCCCATCTACCCGCCGTTTCGACTGGCGACAATCGAAGATCATTTGCTGCGCCAAGCAGGCATATTGAACAACGCTGGAGCCTCGGTGCTGATCACGAGCCGCGAGATTCGCCTCGTCGGCGGCTTGCTGCTCGGCCTCGCGCGAAGCTTGCGCCACATCGCGACGATCGCCGATCTGGCTAAAGGCGCGCCGCTCGCCGCCCCTCTGCCGGCGACCTCGGCGTCCACCGCGCTCATTCAATACACTTCGGGGAGCACGGGCGATCCGAAAGGCGTCGTGATCTCCCACGGCAATCTGCTCGCCAACATCCGCGCCATGGGCGCGGTCTTGAAGGCTTCGTCGGCGGACAGGGTTGTGAGCTGGCTGCCGCTTTATCACGACATGGGGCTGATCGGCTGTTGGCTCGGCAGTCTCTATTATGGCGCGCCGGCCCTGATCATGTCGCCGATTTCCTTCCTGGCCGATCCGGCGAGGTGGCTCTGGGCGATCCATGAGCACAGGGCGACGATTTCCGCGGCTCCCAACTTCGCCTTTGAATTCTGCCTCAAAGCGATCGACGACGCGGCCATTTCGGGACTCGACCTCTCTTCGTTGCGCGCCGTCCTCAACGGAGCCGAGCCCGTCAGCCCGAGCACCATCGAGCGCTTTGTCGAAAGATTCGCCCGGTTCGGCTTTCGACCGGAAATGATGGCGCCGGTCTATGGCCTTGCGGAGAATGCGGTAGGGCTCGCCTTTCCGCCGATCGGCAGGCCTCCGCTGATCGAGCGCGTCGACCGAGGCGCCCTGGATCGGGAGGGCGTGGCGCGGGCGGCGGAGGCGGAATGCGCGAACGCCGTGACGCTCGTCGCCTGCGGACAACCGCTGCCACACAATGAGATTCGCGTCATCGACGACCTCGGCCGCGAAACGCCAGAACGCCATGAGGGGCGGCTGCAATTCAAGGGCCCGTCGGCGACGAAGGGCTACTTCCAAAGCCCCGAGAAGTCGAGAGCGCTCATCGATGGCGATTGGCTGGAGACGGGCGATCGCGGTTACATCGCCGGTGGCGACGTCTTCATCACCGGACGCATCAAGGATCTCATCAAGCGCGCGGGGCGCAACATCTACCCGCAAGAGCTCGAGGAAGCCATCGGCTCCCTCACCGGGATTCGGAAAGGCTGCGTCGCGGTGTTCCCAGCGCTGGATCGCCGCGCCGGCACAGAACGACTAATCGTGATGGCCGAGACGCGCGCGACGGACTCGAGCGCCCGCGAAGCGCTGCGCAAAGCGATCATTGAGAAGTCGCAGGCTGTGCTCGATCTCGCGCCGGACGAAATCGTGCTCGCGGCGCCGCACACGGTGCCGAAGACATCGAGCGGAAAGATACGCCGCTCCGCAGCCCGCGCGATGTTCGAGGCGGGAGTGTCGGAGGGCGCGCGATCAAGCCCGCGATGGCAATTGCTGCGCCTTGCTCTCGCCGGGGCGGGGCCGCGATTGCGCCGAGCCCTGTCGAATCTGAGCGCTCTCATCTATGGCGCCTATGTCTGGTGCGCGCTGCTTTTGATTGCCGCCTGGGTTTTGCCATGCGTGCTGCTGGCTCCGAAGCCGAGCTGGCGACATTCGGCGTTGCACGCAGGAGCGCGCGCTTTTTTTCGTCTCATCGGAGTTCCTTTGAGCGTCGAGTTCGAGGCTCCTTTGCCCGAGGCGAAGGCGATCATCGTCGCGAACCACTCGAGCTACCTCGACGGCGCCGTGATGGCGGCGGTTTGTCCCGGGACCATCACTTTCGTCGCGAAGGAGGAGCTGGCGCACCAACGCATCGCCGGCGCCTTTCTGCGGCGGCTCGGCGCGGTTTTCGTGCGCCGGACCGATCCGGCGGGCGGCGTCGCCGACGCCAGGGCGGCCTTGGATTCGGCGCGCGCTGGGGCCCGCGTGATTTGGTTCCCCGAAGGCACATTTTCACGCATGCCGGGGCTTCTGGAGTTCCACCTGGGCGCGTTCTCGACCGCCGCTCAGCTCGGCTTGCCAGTTATCCCCGTTACGATTCGCGGAACACGCTCGATCCTGCGCGCCTACTCTTGGCTGCCGCGACGAGGGGCCATCTTCGTGCATGTTGGAACGCCGATTGCCCCAACTGGCGACGATTTTGAGGCCGCCCTGGCTCTGCGGCACGCCGTCCGCGCGCAGATGCTTTCCCGATGCGCGGAGCCGGATCTGGCCCATGAGCGGGTCTTTCTTCCGAGCGCGTAACCGCCGGTGGCCCGCTTGTCGCAGCTCCATCGCGAAGGGCTTGCTTTCAAGCAATCCGCGCCGCGGCCGACCGCCGCCGCGGCCCGACCACGCGGCCCTTGCGGTCGAGCTTTGGGACAGATGCTCCGGCCACGCGCCTGTATTCATCCGAAGAGGCGGCC
>CAWHHH010000012.1:0-525552 GCA_963829075.1 uncultured Alphaproteobacteria bacterium
TTGTCGCCTTTCTTCAGCTGCGCATCGAGGGCGCCGACGATCTTCTCCCGATCCTTGCGGTCCTTCTCGGCCTCCGCCTCATTGCGGCAGACGACGTAGCGCTTGCCGTCGACCTTGACCTCCTTGACGAAGAGCTGCGTCTCGCCGGCCTCGCGCTCGATGTAGAGCGGCGTGAAGGCGGCGGTGTCGCTCTCGAGCACCATCTTCCTCACGATGGCGTCGGAGCGCTCTCTGGCGCCGAGGATGTAGTCGAGCCCGCGCGCCTCCAGCCCCTCGATAGTGGCCGCCGAGATCATGCCGCGGTCGGCGACGACGCAAACGCGTCCAATCGAGAAGCGCCGGCGCAGCCGATCGACGACTGGCAGCAGCGTCGTGACGTCGGCGGTGTTCCCCGGCCACATCTCCGTGCAGATCGGCCGACCCTTGCCGTCGACGATCAAGGCCAGGATCATTTGGTTGAGATCTGGCCGGTAGTCTTTGGAGTAGCCGCGCTCGCCGAGCGTCTCGCCGCCCTCGCCGTAAAAAGAGAGCGAGGTCGTGTCCATGAACACGGCGGAGAGATCGCAGAACAGATCGCGCCTTTTCTCGAACAGCCTCTCCTCGATCGCATCCTTGACGCAGCGCGGCGCGCGCGCGTCATCGGCCTTCTCCTCCATCTCCTCGCCGAGCCAAGCCATGGCGCGATAGAAATGATGCAGATCGAGCCCCGCCGCGCCGGCGATGTCGTAGTCCTGCATCCAAGACGCGCCGTCGCGATCGGAGCCCGAGACGAAGAGGCGATGCAGCGTCGAAACGAACACGGCGCGCTCGACGGAGAACTCGAAGGCGCGGTCAGCGAGCAAATCGCTGAGAACCTCAGGGACGCCCAGCCTCTCCCAGATTTTGCCAAACAGCAGCGGGCCGCCGAGGCGCTTGGCCGAGGCCGACACCGCGCCGCCCTCGTCTTGATCGAGGGCGGTGATCAGCATCACCTGGTCGGTGAGCTTGGCGCCCGAGGCGAGCAGCGAGGCGAGCGCGCCGGAGGCTTCGAGCTCGTCGGCGCGGCCGAGCGTGGCGACGACACTCTGGCGCACGGCGCCGTCGATGCGCTTGTTCTCGACGATCTGCACGTAAGCGCGTTCGCCGGACTTCTTGAGGCGGAAGAACATGGCGGCCCTCGCAGGAGAGAGCACCACGGAATCAGATTCGTAGGTCGATGAAAAGCCCAAAAACCTGGCAAACGTGGCACTACATTTTCGAAAAAATCCGGCTCCAAACACGTAATATCAATGGCTTACAAGCGCCTGACCCGCGATCACTGTTCAAGTCGGGACTTGAACACCTGATTTCTATAAGCTTCTGATATTACGCAATTTGCGGCGAAATTTGAGGCGGCGTGGCACCACGCTTGGGGCGACCTCGGCGTTTTTTGGCGAGAGCGGGCGGAGCCTGCGGTTTTGGCGGCGCGGTCTGCCGCGCACGGGGCGGCAAGGCGACATGGGCTGCGCGAAACAGCGCAGTCACCGAAGGCGCGGCGTCGGTGCGCACCAGCCAATCGGCGCCACGATGTTGGATGCGGATTTGCTGCAGGCGGTCGAGATCGCGCAGCAGCTCCTTCCACTCGGGCGCGATCTTCGCCTCGCGCATGAGGTCCTCGAGATGCTTTTGCATCGCCAGCGCGAGGAAGGAGCAGAACACATGGCCGCGGATGGCGGCGTCCGAGGAGTGGAAGATCGGCCGCGTGCGCATGATCGCCTTGGTGCGACGGAAGAGCTCCTCCACTTGCAGCAAATCGCGATAGCGCAGCACCGCTTGCAACGGCGTGACTTTCGCGTTCGTGCGCAGCACGAACACGCCGTCGAAGCGCGCTTCTTCCGCAAGCTTGCCGGCGTCGATCTCGAAGGCGTGCTTGTCCTTGGACCCTGGCGTTCTGCGCAGATAGCGCCGATAGGCGGAGTTGCCGACGAGCGCCTTGTCGCCTTTCTTCAGCTGCGCATCGAGGGCGCCGACGATCTTCTCCCGATCCTTGCGGTCCTTCTCGGCCTCCGCCTCATTGCGGCAGACGACGTAGCGCTTGCCGTCGACCTTGACCTCCTTGACGAAGAGCTGCGTCTCGCCGGCCTCGCGCTCGATGTAGAGCGGCGTGAAGGCGGCGGTGTCGCTCTCGAGCACCATCTTCCTCACGATGGCGTCGGAGCGCTCTCTGGCGCCGAGGATGTAGTCGAGCCCGCGCGCCTCCAGCCCCTCGATAGTGGCCGCCGAGATCATGCCGCGGTCGGCGACGACGCAAACGCGTCCAATCGAGAAGCGCCGGCGCAGCCGATCGACGACTGGCAGCAGCGTCGTGACGTCGGCGGTGTTCCCCGGCCACATCTCCGTGCAGATCGGCCGACCCTTGCCGTCGACGATCAAGGCCAGGATCATTTGGTTGAGATCTGGCCGGTAGTCTTTGGAGTAGCCGCGCTCGCCGAGCGTCTCGCCGCCCTCGCCGTAAAAAGAGAGCGAGGTCGTGTCCATGAACACGGCGGAGAGATCGCAGAACAGATCGCGCCTTTTCTCGAACAGCCTCTCCTCGATCGCATCCTTGACGCAGCGCGGCGCGCGCGCGTCATCGGCCTTCTCCTCCATCTCCTCGCCGAGCCAAGCCATGGCGCGATAGAAATGATGCAGATCGAGCCCCGCCGCGCCGGCGATGTCGTAGTCCTGCATCCAAGACGCGCCGTCGCGATCGGAGCCCGAGACGAAGAGGCGATGCAGCGTCGAAACGAACACGGCGCGCTCGACGGAGAACTCGAAGGCGCGGTCAGCGAGCAAATCGCTGAGAACCTCAGGGACGCCCAGCCTCTCCCAGATTTTGCCAAACAGCAGCGGGCCGCCGAGGCGCTTGGCCGAGGCCGACACCGCGCCGCCCTCGTCTTGATCGAGGGCGGTGATCAGCATCACCTGGTCGGTGAGCTTGGCGCCCGAGGCGAGCAGCGAGGCGAGCGCGCCGGAGGCTTCGAGCTCGTCGGCGCGGCCGAGCGTGGCGACGACACTCTGGCGCACGGCGCCGTCGATGCGCTTGTTCTCGACGATCTGCACGTAAGCGCGTTCGCCGGACTTCTTGAGGCGGAAGAACATGGCGGCCCTCGCAGGAGAGAGCACCACGGAATCAAATTCGTAGGTCGATGAAAAGCCCAAAAACCAGGCAAACGTGGCACTACATTTTCGAAAAAATCCGGCTCCAAACACGTAATATCAATGGCTTACAAGCGCCTGACCCGCGATCACTGTTCAAGTCGGGCGAGGAATGGTCGCGGCGCGATCTCTCAGCCATGGACGCGGCGGCCAATGTCGCGCAGATCAAGATGATGATCTCCGAGTCGAACACCTGGCGTGACATCCAAAAGAATGCGCCGAAGGAGAAGCGCAGCAAGACGATTCAGACGGCGGCGGAGAACGGCTAGGTTAAAATCTGCCGCTTGAGAGCCCATGGCCCCGCGCGTCGCTCGCGGCTGCCGCTCGACCGCTGTTGACCTCAATCGGACGTTGTTGCAGCGCGGCGCGGCTGCTCGCGCTCCAACGGGATCAAGCCGCGCATTTTCCGTCGGGGTGCTCGGAGAGAAACAATCGCAAAACGAGATGCGTGTCGGCAGCCCGTTCCTTCGCTCCGAGTTCCATAAGTCGCCAAAAGTCGTTGATAATCATGCAGCAAACGGCTTTCTCGCCCCGTTTGAGATTCAACAGGTAGCTGCCAAGCAATGACTTATGTCGACGGGAGGGGAGAGCGCACACGCCTAGTTCGTGCGGCGCAAGCCCCATTAAATCCGCACATTGCTGCAGGGTTATCATAACGCTTACTCCCGGCATCCCTTCGAAGAAGATAATAGCATCCGTCCCCTTTACTTTTTATGACAATTTTATTAACGGCGCAACGATTTAAGGTTGTTGCTATGCACTCATTATTATTGCGCTGCACGAGTTCATTATTGCGCTGCACGAGTCGCTCGAACTTAGCGCCATGTCGCCCTTGGCGATCAGCGCGACCGTCAACTCGTTGACATTCCGCCGCGCACGGAGCCAAGGCTCACGATGGAGACGTCGTTCATTCGGATGGCGCTTGAGAGAATGGTTCAGGGGCCGAAATAGGGTTGAGAGACGGTGTGCAATAACGCAATTGCGCAAAATAGGAAAAAGAAAATGGCGCGATGGGCCGGCTTGAGCCGACGCACCGCGCCGCTGCGCGAAACCAAGAGACTAAGTTAGTCGGCGAAGACCCAGCGCGCAGCGAAATAACCGGCAGCGGCGAGAGCGATGATTGCGACCATGCCGACCGGCGTTGCGGCGTAGCTCGTCAACTCGAGAATAGCACCCATAAATTTCCCTCTCCTAGTCACCGTTGGTCCATACCAACGCAATGCTTCATAGCCTGCGCGGGAGAAAAGTGCAATGCGGCAATTGTGCACACCAGAGCATTTGCACAGAAGCTCGCGCTAGTCGGAAACTGTAAAGCCAACCGATACAGCTACATAATGCGAGTTGACGGTTAAGCTGAGAAATGCAATTGTGCAACTAAGCACAAGTGCACATGGGCGGATGAGGGGCGGTATGAGCAGGACGACCCGCAAAGGCGCGGCATTTTTACAGGCGCTAAACATGCAGCCGGAAGAGAAGCACGTCACGGCGAGCGTTTCCGAAGCGCCTGCGCCGAAAGCCCCCCGTGTCGCCAGCCGGAACGGATTGAAGCACATTGGCGGCTATTTTGAGCGCGCCGACGTTGAGAAATTCGCGGTGTTACGCGCTCGCCTTGACGTCGATAATTCGCAGCTAATCAAGCTTGCAATCGATGAGCTTTATCGGAAGCACGAAGCCAAGCGAGTTTTGGGGATATCTGACGCATAGAAAAAGGGCTGCGGGAGACAGGCCAACCATATGCCTTCACATGCAGACGCAACTTTACGATCGCCACGCCGAGAAAGCCACGCCCGACGAGGTAGAGCGGATACTTGTTAAAGGTCGATAACGAAAGCGGGTGTTTTGGCGTTGCAATCAGCTTCCGGGGTCAATATACCTCGCGCATCGATTTTCGGCCTGACGACTTGGACTTGCCTTGGAAACGAAGCCGCCGACGACCTCTTCCAAACATCGATCGATCCGGCCCCGCGCATGCGGGCCTTCTTCTGAACCATGCTTGGAGAGACGACATGGCTACCGGAACTGTGAAATGGTTCAATGGTCAAAAGGGCTTTGGCTTCATCCAGCCCGATGAAGGCGGCACCGATGTTTTCGTTCATATCAGCGCTGTCGAGCGCGCTGGCCTGCGCGATCTGCGTGAAGGCCAGAAGGTGAGCTACGAGATCGTCCAGGACCGCCGGACGGGCAAGTCCTCCGCCGATCAACTCAAGGAAATCTGAGGCGAAGTGTTCGCGGCGGTTTCTCGTCGTGACTGCCTTATCAACGAAGGGGCGCCGTTCGCGGCGGCCTTTATATTACAATGAGGAGTTCTGTGCCACGCGGCGTCATGCAGAGACATGCCGAGCTCAAGAGACCGCGCGGGTATGCGCCGTAAGTTCCATGTTGAGCGTTACGCGCCAAGTTACAGAATAACGACTCCCCGATGATGCTGGTCACTCTGCTGGCGTCGTCCGGCTCCCTATGACCGGTTGTGGCGCATTCCTGACTTCGGAAGCGGCGCCGCTAAAGTCGTGAAGCCGGGCTCCAAGCGTCAGGTTTAAACCACCAGCCCCGCGCGAGCCTTCACTCCGCCGCCGACAGCGCCAGGTCGAGATCGTCGATCAGATCCTGCGCCGTTTCGAGCCCGACCGACAGCCGCACGACCTCCGGCCCCGCGCCCGCGGCGAGCCGCTGCTCGTCGGTCAACTGCCGGTGCGTCGTCGACGCCGGATGCAGAATGAGGCTGCGCGTGTCGCCGACATTGGCGAGATGCGAGAAGAGCCGCACGCTCTCGACGAGCTTGATTCCCGCCGCATAGCCGCCCTTGAGTCCGAAAGTGAAGACAGCCCCTGCCCCGCGCGGCAGATACTTTTGCGCCGCCGCGCGATGCGGGCTCGAGTCGAGACCGGCGTAAGAGACCCAGGCGACCTTGGGATGGCGTTCGAGGAAGCGCGCGACGGCGAGCGCATTGGCCACATGCCGTTCTATCCGCAGCGGCAGCGTCTCTATGCCGGTGAGCGTGAGAAAGGCGTTCATCGGCGCCAACGCAGGACCGAAGTCGCGCAAGGCGACGGCGCGCGCCTTCGTCGTGAAGGCGAAATCGCCGAAGGTCTCGAAGAAATTCAAGTTATGATAGGCGGGCTCCGGCCCCGCAAGCGCGGGAAACTTGCCGTTCGCCCAATTGAAGCGGCCTGATTCGACGAGGACGCCGCCGAGCGAATTGCCGTGGCCCGCGAGGAATTTTGTCGTCGAATGGCAGACGATGTCGGCGCCCCATTCCATCGGCCGGCAGAGGTAGGGCGTCGCGAGCGTGTTGTCGACGATGAGCGGAACGGCGGCTTCGTGCGCAATTCTCGCGATCGCCTCGATGTCCGCAACGATGCCCCCCGGATTGGCGAGGCTCTCGATGAAGATCGCCTTGCAGCGTTCGGTCAGCGCGCGCCTGAAATTTTCGGGATCGCTCTGATCGACGAAGCGGCAGGTCCAGCCGAGCTTCTTGAAGCTCAGGCCGAATTGCGTGAGCGTGCCGCCGTAGAGATTGCGCGAGGAGACGAATTCGTCGCCAGGCTCCAGCAGCGTGAAGAAGGCGAGAAATTGCGCGGCGTGGCCGGAGGCCGCGGCGACCGCGGCGCGCCCGCCTTCGAGCGCCGCGACGCGCTCCTCGAGCACGGCGACGGTCGGATTGGAGAGGCGCGAATAGATGTAGCCGAAATTATGCAGGTTGAAGAGCGAGGCGGCGGCCTCTGCATCCTCGAACACATAGGATGTCGTCTGAAAGATCGGCGTGACGCGCGCGCCGGTGACGGCCTCCGGCCGCGCCCCGGCGTGGATCGCCTTCGTCTCGAAGCCGAAGTCGCTTTTCAGCGGCCCCGCGCTCTTGCGCAAGGGCGGCCGCGTCGGCGGCGACGGCGCGCGGTTCGAGATGACGCCGCTGTTGACGCCGCCCCAGGACAATTCGCCAGCGAGCCGGCCATATTCGATCTTCGGGCAGCGGTTCATGACGACCTTGAGGCCGGCGGCCTTGGCCCGCTCGGCCGCGGCGTCGTCGCGCACGCCGAGCTGCATCCAGACGACCTTGGCGCCCACCGCGATGGCCTCATTGGTGACCGCGCCGGCGAATTCCGAGCGGCGGAAAATTTGAACGAAGTCGATGGGCTCGGGAATGGATTTCAGATCGGGATAGACGCGCTCGCCCAAAATCTCCTCTCCGGCAAAGGCGGGATTGACCGGAATGACGCGGTAGCCCTTGCTCTGCAGATATTTCATCACGAAGAAGGCGGGCCGGTTCCACTTCTTCGTCGCGCCGACCTGCGCGATCGTGCGCGCGCTCGAGAGGATCTCGCGCAGATAGTCGTCCGAATAGGCGAGATCGGCTGTCATGGCGGCGTCCCTTTAACGTTCCGCCAAATCTGAACAACAGCTTATGCGGCGCGGTCAAGCGAGAGAGACGCCCAACCCTCAGCAGCCCGTAAAGGCCAGCACCGCCTCCTTGATCTTGGCGCGCGCGAATTGTCCGAGCGTCTCAAGGTCGAGGTGGGGCACGTTGGGAATCTCATTGGCGACGACCGTCGCGTCGACGATTGCGGGTCCCTCGACCGCCAGCGCGTCGCTGATCGCTTTCTTCAGCTCGTCGGGCTTGCGCGCAGCAAAGCCTTTAGCTCCGCAAGCGCGCGCGAAGGCGGCGAAATCCGGATTGGGAAACTCGATGCCAGGATCATAGGCCGGCACGCCGATCGAACTCGGCCTCCAGCCGAATGAGGCCAAAGGCGGCGTTATTGTAAATGACGACCTTGACCGGCAGCTTGTGGTGAACCGCCGTGAGGAACTCGCACATCAGCATATTGAAGCCGCCGTCGCCGGTCAGCACGATCACCTGCCGCGAGCGGTCGAGCGCCTGGACGCCATTGGCCTGCCCCAGCGCCGTTCCGACGGCGGCGTTGTTGAACGACCCGATGATGCGCTGCGATCCGCTTTGCCGGATCCAGTTGGCGGACCACAGCGTGTTGAGGCCGGTGTCGAGCACGAAAACGGCGTCTGACTTCGCGAGATCGCTGACCGCGCGGGCGACAGCCTGCGGATGGATGCGCTCGGCGCTGCGCGCGAGGTCAGCCTGCTGATCGAGCTTGCGGTCCCAGGCGCGGCGCTCCTCCGTGAGCCGATTTAAGTAGCTCGTGTCGGTTTTCGGCGCGACCTGATCAATGAGCATCTTGAGCGTCGGCCGCGCCGAGCCGACCACGCCGAGCACGGTCGGCGCGCGGCGGCCGAGCGCCTCGGGCCGCTCGTCGATCTGCACGACCACTGGCTTGCTTGGCAGGAAATTCGAATAGGGATAATCGGCGCCCACCATCAGCAGCAATTCAGCGCTCATCACCGCATTGTAGACGGGCTTCGAGCCGATCATGCCGATGCCGCCCATCCAGCGCGGATCGTCATAAGCCATGATGTCCTGGCCTTTGACGGAATGGATCAGCGGCGCCTTGAGTCGGTCGGAGAGAGCGCGCAGCTCCGCAGCGGCCCCGTGGCAGCCGACGCCGCACAGGATGAGAATGCTGCCGGCTGCGTCGATCCGGCTCGCCATGCGGGCGACGTCCTCGGGGTTCGGCGCGATCTCTGGGCGCGGCCGCAAAGTGTCGATGCTGGCGACGCCGCCGTTGCATCGCGCCATCATGATGTCTTGCGGCAACGTCAGATGAGCGACGCCCCGCCCTGCGTAGGCCGCAGCGATCGCGTTACGGATGACGGCAGGCGCCTGCTCCGGCGAAGCGATGGTTTCGGTGTAGAGCGACACATCGCGAAACAGGAGATCGGGCTTCGTCGTCTGTATGTAATCCGTTCCCTGCATCTTGAGCGGCATGTCGCCGGAGATGGCGAGCACGGGCGCATGATCGCGCGCCGCTTCGTAGAGGCCGGCGACCAGATGGGTGCTGCCCGGCCCCGTCGTGCCAGCGCAGACCGCAAGACGGCCCGTGAGCTTGGCCTGACCCGACGCCGCCAGCGCGGCGCCCTCCTCATGGCGCACGCCTATCCATTCGATGGAGGAGCCTCGCACGGAGTCGGCCAAAGGATTGAGCGAGTCGCCGATCAGAGCAAAAATCTGTCTGACGCCGAGGCTTTCGAGAACGCCGACCAACACATCTGCGACTGTCTGAGCCATGCATGCCTCCAACATATCACCAGCAGTCGAATTACCGCCACGGTTCATCTAGTTGAGTTTTGGCGAAGGTCATCCTTCTTGCAAGATTTTCAAGCCGCTCCCCTTTAGGGTTGAGCCTTTATGGTCGGGCTCGTTTGGCTTCTAACCCTTCGCTCCTCCCGGAAACAAAGCCCGCAACCCCTCCTCGCTCGCTGCGCAGACGCCGCGCTCGGTCACGAGCGCTGTCACGTAGCGCGCCGGCGTCACGTCGAAGCCGAAGTTCTTCGCGGGCGAACCCTGCGGCGTGACGCGCACCCGTGCGACCTCGCCCGCTTCCGTCAAGCCGTTCATGAAGGACACCTCGTCGCCACTACGCTCCTCGATTGGGATTTCCTTCACGCCGTCGCCAAGCCGCCAATCGAGAGTTCGAGGCGGGAAGCGCGACATAGAACGGCACGCCGCTGGCGTGCGCCGCGAGCGCCTTGAGATAGGTGCCGATCTTGTTGCAGACGTCGCCGCGCCGAGTTGTTCTATCGCTGCCCACGATGCAGAGGTCGACCTCTCCATGCTGCATCAGATGGCCGCCGGCGTTGTCTACGATCACCGTATGCGCAATCTTTTCGGCTCCGAGCTCGAAGGCCGTCAGGCTCGCGCCCTGGTTGCGCGGGCGCGTCTCGTCGACCCAGACGTGGAGATCGACGCCGGCCCGCGCCGCCTTGTAGATCGGCGCAATCGCCGTGCCCCAGTCGACGGTCGCGAGCCAGCCCGCGTTGCAATGGGTCAGGATGTTGACGCGACCGCTTTTGCGCCGCGCCGCCTCCTCGATCAGCTTAAAGCCGTTCTCGCCGATCGCCTCGCAGCAGGCCGCGTCCTCGTCGGCGAGAAGGCCGGCTTCCGCAAAAGCCAAGGCCGCGCGCTCAGCTTTCGGCGCGGCGAGGAGCGTTGCGAGCACGCGGTCGAGCGCCCATTTCAGATTGATCGCGGTCGGCCGCGTGGCGAGGAGCGTCGCATGAGCCCCGCGCAGCGCTGCGTCACTTGCGTCTGCTCTCGCCGCGAGCGCGAGGCCATAGGCGCCCGTCACGCCGATCAGGGGCGCGCCGCGCACGACCATCTCGCTGATGGCCCGAGCGGCCGCTTCGAGTGAAGCAAGCCGGCAGGTCTCGAAACGAAACGGAAGCTTCGTCTGATCGATGACCCAGACCGTCACGCCGTCCGCGTCGAGCCAGATGGTCCGGTAATGCCGCCCGTCGATCTGCATGCCTTCGCTCTCCCTGTCCCAGCCTATCGTTAGCATGACGAAGCGGCAAAGCCTTTGTTCAAAGACCAGCCCGCGCTAAAGTAACCGCTACCCCTCCGCCGAGGGCCGATCATCGAGACAAAGCGATGCGCGAATATCTCAAGTTCTATATCGACGGACGATGGGTCGAACCCGTTGAGCCCAAAACGCTCGAGGTGATCAATCCCGCGACGGAAGCCGTTTGCGGCCGCATCTCGCTCGGCTCGGCCGCGGATGTCGACCGCGCCGTGAAAGCGGCGACCGAAGCCTTCAAAACCTTCTCGCGGACGAGTCGCAAAGAGCGTCTCGAGCTGCTCGAAGGGATTGTCGCAGAGCTCGAGAAGCGCCATGAGGACATGGCGAAGGCCATCACCGAGGAAATGGGAGCGCCCGTCTGGCTCGCGCAGCGCGCGCAATCCGCCATGGGAGCGGCGCATTTCAAAACGGCGATCGAGGTTTTGAGAAGCTACGCGTTCGAGGAACGGCGCGGCGCGACGACGATCGTTAAGGAGCCGATCGGCGTCTGCGGTTTTCATCACGCCCTGGAATTGGCCGCTCAATCAGATCGCTTGCAAGGTTGCCCCGGCGCTCGCGACCGGCTGCACGATGGTCCTGAAGCCTTCCGAGATCGCGCCTTTCTCGGGCATGATCTTTGCCGAAGTTCTCGAAGCGGCGGGCCTGCCCCCCGGCGTGTTCAACCTGGTCAATGGCGAAGGCCCGACGGTCGGGGCGGCGATCAGCGCGCATCCCGGCGTCAGCATGGTGTCCTTCACGGGCTCGACTCGCGCCGGCGTCAAGGTCGCAAGGAACGCCGCCCCCACCGTCAAGCGCGTATGCCAGGAGCTCGGCGGCAAGAGCCCGAACATCCTGCTCGAGGACGCCGACATGGAGACCGCCGTGACGGCCGGCGTCAATGCGTTGATGCTGAACTCCGGTCAGTCCTGCAATGCGCCGACGCGGATGCTCGCGCCGCGCAAGCGAATGAAAGAGGTCATCGGCTTCGCCAGGACGGCGGCCGAAGCGACAACGGTTGGGGATCCGAACGGCAATGCGCAGATGGGGCCGCTCGTCTCCGAGGCGCAATGGAAGAAGGTACAGGGCCTCATCCAAAAGGGCCTCGAGGAAGGCGCGACGCTCGTTGCTGGCGGTGCGGGAAAGCCCGAGGGCTTGGAGCGGGGCTACTACGTCAAGCCCACCGTCTTCGCGAATGTCACGAACGACATGACGATCGCGCGCGAGGAGATTTTCGGGCCAGTTCTGTCGATCCTCGGCTATGACACGGCCGACGAGGCGATCGAGATCGCCAACGACACCGAATACGGTCTCTCCGCCTATGTCTCCGGCAGCGACCAGGCGAGGCTCATCGAGACCGCTTCACGGCTGCGCGCCGGCCAAGTCCATCTGAACAACGCGCCGATGGACCTGATGGCGCCCTTCGGGGGCTATAAGATGTCCGGCAACGGCCGCGAATGGGGCGATCACGCCTTCGCGGAGTTTCTGGAGACGAAGGCGATCCTCGGCGTCGCGCCGTAGGGCCCGCGCCCGATCCTCGCCGCGCTAACTCTCGTCGAGAAAGGCGGCGATGGCCGGGTCGGCGCGCAGTGCGGCGAGATCGGCCTCGATCGGGAAGCTGCGGCTTGTCGCGCTCTTTGTTCACGAGGCAGAGGAAACCCAAGGTCTCGCCGGCGTTCGCGCGAAACTGGTGCCAGGTCCAGGGCGCAATCGCCACGAGATCATGCGGCGCGATGGCGAGGATCTCGTCGCCCACGAGACATCGGCCGCGCCCGCGCAGGATCATCACCGAGTGACGATGCTGATGGCGTTCGAGCGTCGAATGACCGGAAGGCTCGATCTCGAAATAGCGAAGCTCGCTCTCGAGGCCCTCGCCCGAGAACAGCGTCTGGCGCGAGATCGACTTGAAGGGCGCCGTCCCCTCCTCCTTATAGGCCAAGAGCTCGACTCCGGACCACCGGAAGCCCGGCTGAGCCTTGCGCAAGACGCCGTCGCCGTCGCTCATGAGGACGCCTCGCGGTAGCTTTCGACGCCGCGCACGAAAGCCGCCGTCTCGCGTGCGAGCTCGCCACGGTCGAAGAGCAGCAGATCGCCGCCGATGAGCAGCATCGTCTCCTCGCCGTAAAAGTCGAGCGTCTCCTTGACGCGCGCGAGCGTCAGTCCGCCGGCGGGAACGGGCATGGCGCGGCGCAGGCGCCCCAAAGGCTTGCGCGCGCCATCGGCGATGCCGCGGCAGGTCTCGCGGCTATATCCGAAGCGTCCGCCGAAGGTCGCGAAGATCACCGCATCGGCGCCGAAGAGGCGATACAGCTTGTTGTAAAGGGGCTGCGCGATGCGCGCGCCGCCCGTGAAGCTCGGATGCGCGAAGAAGGCAAAATCCGCGTGCTTGCGCTTCAGAGCGACGAGGTTCGAGACGCCGACGAGCGCCGGAGCGAGCATGACCGCCCGCAGGCCTTCGTCGCGAGCCAGGCGAATGCGCGCGTCGACCTCCTCGAAGCTTCCCCAAAGGCTCGGGACGTAATGGGTTAACCGCCCCGTGACCTTTTCGGCCTCGCGCATCGCGCGCGCGCAGGCGGGCACGCGCTCGGCAAAGGGACTGTAATCTTGATCGGCGAGGCCGTGATCGTCCTTGATGAAATCGGCGCCGCCGAGCGCGAATTCATGGGCGAGCGCGGCGAGCCTCTGAGGAGAAGAGCCTTGCGGCTTTAAGGCCGAGCAGGTGAGCGCGCGACGTTTGACGCCAGCGAGCGCGCGCAGCCCCTCGATTCCGTGGTTCGGGCCGCCAAAGACGTCGAGGAGCGGATCGGGTATTTCGGCGTCCTCGAGCGAGACGTCCTCATGCATCGAGGTGTTGCCGAGCAGCATGTTGAGCAATTGCCCGGCGTCCGCGCCGACGGTGCGCGGCGAGAGACCGATCGATGCCTCGAACAGACGCTCGCCGCGCTGCTCGACGCCGAGCACCTTGCCCACGATGTTTTCCATGATCTCGCGGTCGCGCACGCCGGCGAGCGGCATTTCGACGCTCTGCTCGACGGCGATCTTTTGCGCGCGATCCTCGACCGCATCTGCATCACAGCGCAAGCGATAGCGCGCGATGATCCGCGGCTCTTCAGCCGCCCTCTCCATCTCGTCTCCCGGCGGCGTGATCGCGGTCTCTACGGCGGCGCGCAAGATTATCGCCACCAGACGTAGATGAAGCCGACGGCGACCGCGAGCAGAAAGCCGATCATCAGTTGGCGTAAGAAACCGCCTTCGAATTCGTCCATCTTTCTCACCCCTCAACCCTTGCGCCGATCTCTCCTCGTGGACTTATAACAAGAATTGCGGCCTCCGGATCGGGATTCTTCGAGACCACGCGACTGCTCGCGCCCGACCGCTTGCGCCGGCCGCGGCGATGTCGCAAAAGGCCTCGCTTTTCGCCGCCTGCTCGCGGAGGCGGGCGAGGCGATGGACTGGGAGAACGAGAGAGCATGGCCGCCGTTCCGCTTCTCGCCGTCGAGCGCGCCTCAAAGCGCTTCGGTCCGATCGTCGCGCTCGACGACGTGTCGCTCGACATCGCGCCAGGCGAATTTTTTGCGCTTCTCGGGCCTTCGGGCTGCGGCAAGACGACCCTGATGCGCGTCATCGCCGGCTTCGAGACGCCCGATTCCGGGCGGCTTTCGCTCGAAGGCCGCGACCTCGCGGGACTGCCTCCCCACCGGCGGCCGGTCAATATGATGTTCCAGTCCTATGCGTTGTTTCCGCATCTAAACGTCTTCGAGAACATCGCCTTCGGCCTGCGCCGCAAGGGCCTCGCGCGAGAGGCCTTGAAAAGGCGGGTTCAGGAGCTGCTCGAAATCGTTCAGCTGCCGGACTTCGGCGCGCGCCGCATCGATCAGATCTCGGGCGGCCAGAAGCAGCGCGTGGCGCTCGCCCGGGCCCTGGCGCCGGGGCCAAAGCTGCTGCTGCTCGACGAGCCGCTCGCCGCTCTCGACCGAAAATTGCGCGAGGAGACGCAGCTCCAGCTCAAGCAGATTCAGCGCAAGCTCAACACCGCCTTCGTTATCGTCACGCATGATCAGGACGAAGCTTTGGCGCTCGCCGACCGCATCGCCGTGATGCGCGCCGGCAGGATCGAGCAGATCGGCACGCCGCCTGATGTCTATTCCAGACCACAGAACCGCTTCGTCGCGGATTTCATCGGCGCGACGAACATGATCGAGGGCCATGTGTCGCACGCTGACGGCGCCTGGTTCGTCGCGCCCTTCGGGCGGATTGCGCGCGCCGGCTGCGCGCTGCGGGACGGCGCCCGAGCCGCGCTGTCGGTGCGGCCCGAGGAGATCCGTCTCGCCCGCGACGGCGACGGTCTGCCGGGGCGCGTCGCGCAAGCGAGCTTTCGCGGCGAGACCACGCGGCTCTGGATCGCGCTCGACGCCGGCGGATCGCTCCGCGTGACCTGCGGTCCCGACGCGGGCTTCGCGCAAGGCGACGGCGTGCGCGTGACGATCCCGCCGCAGGCCGGCGCGCTCTTCGCGGAGTCGAAGCCGTGAGCGCGCGCATGAGCCTTGCGCGCCGCGCCGTGCTGGCGCTGCCCTATCTTTGGCTCTCCGTCTTCTTCATCGCGCCGATGGCGCTTGTCGCGAAAATTTCGCTTTCCCATCCGGCGGAGGCGCGGCCGCCCTATGAGCCGGTCTTCTCGCTCTCCGAGGGCTTCGCCGGCGCGCTCGAAAAGCTGCGCTTGCTCAGCTTCGACGCCTATCGCGGCTTCGCCGAGGACAGCCTCTATCTCGAGTCCTTTCTCACATCGCTCGCCGTCGCGGCGATCTCGACGCTGATCACGCTTCTCATCGCCTATCCATTCGCGCTTTCGATGGCGCGCGCGCCGCAGCGCTTGCGGCCGATCCTGATCGGCCTCGCCGTCGCGCCCTTCTGGACGAGCTTTCTCATCCGCGTCTATGCCTGGATCGCGCTGTTGAAGGACGAGGGCATCATCAACCACGCGCTGATGACGCTCGGCCTCATTCACGAGCCGCTCGGCATTTATGCGACGAATGTCGCCGTCGTCATCGGCATCGTGTACAGCTATCTGCCCTTCATGCTGCTGCCGCTCTATGCGGCGCTGGAGCGCCAGGACTCGTCGCTGCGCGAGGCGGCGGCGGATCTCGGAGCGACGCCGGCCACAGTTTTCTGGCGCGTCACCCTGCCCCTGTCGCGGCCGGGGGTCATCGCCGGCTGCCTGCTCGTGTTCATTCCGGCCGTCGGCGAATTCGTGATCCCGGACCTCCTTGGCGGCTCGGACACGCTGATGATCGGCCGCACGATCTGGAACGACTTCTTCGCCAATAGGAACTGGCCGTCGGCGAGCGCCGCGGCGATGCTGCTGCTGCTTCTTCTGCTCGGACCCTTGCTCCTCACCGAACGGCTGCGGCTGCGGGACGATTGGCAGGGCTCATGAGCGCGCTCGCCCAGCTTGCCAGCCGCGCGGCGCTCGCGACCGGCTTCGTCTTCCTGTATGGGCCGATCGCGGTGCTTGCCGCGATGAGCTTCAACGCCTCCAGGCTCGTGACGGTCTGGGGCGGCTTCTCGACCAAATGGTATTCCGCCCTGCTCGAGAACGCGGCGCTGCTCGAATCGGCGAAGATCAGCCTCGAGGCGGCCGCCGTCTCGGCGACGCTCGCGACAATTCTCGGACTTTGCGCCGCCGCAGCGCTGACGCGCTTCGGGGCGTTCAGAACCCGATCGCTCTTCTTTAGCGCCGTGCACGCGCCCCTCGTGCTGCCCGAAGTCGTGCTCGGCCTCGCTCTGCTCAGCGCCTTCGTCGCCTTCGGCTTGGACCGGGGATTTCTCACGCTGGTGATCGCGCACGCGACCTTCACCATGTGCTTTGCAGCCGTGGCCCTCACGTCGGCGTTGCGCGACCTCGACCCGTCCCAGGAAGAGGCCGCGATGGACCTCGGCGCGACGCCTCTGCAGGCTTTCGCCTTGGTGGTGCTCCCGGCGATCGCTCCAGCGCTCGCGAGCGCCTATCTGATGGCGTTCACCCTGTCGCTCGACGATCTCGTCATCGCAAGCTTCGCGACGGGTCCCGGCGCGACGACGCTGCCCATGCGCATCTATTCGCAGGTGCGGCTCGGCGTGACGCCCGAGATCAACGCGGCTTCGACCTTGCTGCTCGCATTCGTCTTTTCCGTGCTCGCCGTCGTGGCGCTGCTGCGCTGGCGCCGGGCGGCGTAAGGCGCGCAAAGGAGCGTTGACCGCGGTCTGACGCCAGGGATTTCAAGGGCGTCCGCACTGCGCGATTCATCGCGTGAAGCGGCGGACAAAAGCCGGCGTGTTTACCGATTCGCTAACTGATTCATTTATTTGCAAAACAAGCGGCGGGAAAGTTTCTCCTGGACAATATGCCGATGTCGGATTCTCATGGAGCTGATTCGGGGGACAGTCGCTGCGTTCCCTCGCGCCAAAAATCGATGGAGAAATTCCATGGCGCGGGCCTCCGCCGCCAAAGCGACGACTTGCGCCGAAACCGTCTGGAGCGCCGATCGCCACGGCGCCGACGCAGGCGAGCCCGATCTTCGAGAAGAGAAATGGCTAAAGCGGCTGGCGCTGCTCGCCGGCGCCATCTGCATTCTGGCCTTATTCGAGCTGCTCGGAGCGCTCTCGACCGACGCGCATGACCGCCTGCTGCTTGACGCCGCCGCCGATCTCGACCTTTTTTCCAAGACGGTTTGGCGCGATCTTTCCGAGCTCATCGCACAAAATCAGGAAAATGCCGCGATCGAGGAGCCACTCTCGGCGATCGCGCCACTTCACGCCAGCCGCGGACGCAGCATCCTCGTCACCGACGAAAGAGACCGCATCGCCGCGAGATGGCCGCAGACCGAGCGCGCCGGCTCGACTCTCCTCGACATTCTCGGCAACCAACCCCAGGCAATCATCGAACGATCGGGGCCCGTGCGCATCATTTTGCGCGACGGCGCCCCAGCCCTCGCGATTATCCGCAAGCTGCCGCTTCCCTTCGGGAGACTCGTCGCGATCCAGCCGCAAAGCTCTGTGTTGGTCGACTGGCGCGCCGCCTCCTCGCGTCACAAGCTTCTTCTCGCAGCGACAGTGGCCGTTCTCCTCGTCATCGTGGGCGCTGCCCTTAAGCAGGCGAGGCGCCGCCGCGCGGCCGAAGAAGCGAACCGCCGCATCAAGAGCCGGCTGGCGACGGCGCTTTCGCGCGGGCGCTGCGGCCTATGGGACTGGGACATCGGGGAGGGACGCCTTTACTGGTCCGAACTCGATGCACGAGATGCTCGGACGCGAAATCGAGCGCGGCTCGCTGACGCTCGCCGAGCTCGCCGAATTGATCCACCCCGACGACCGGGATCTCTTGAAGATTGCAACAACGGTGGCTTCTGGCCGGACGACGGCCGTCGATCGGGAGTTTCGCATCCGTCATGCGAGCGGCCTCTGGATTTGGATGCGCGCGCGCGCCCAGGCGATCGTCGATTCGGAAACGAAACGCATGCATCTCGTCGGCATTGCGGTCGACATCTCCGAGCAGAAGGCGCTGGCGCAGGCGACCGAGGCCGCAGACAGGCGCCTGCGCGACGCGATCGACGCCGCCTCCGAAGCCTTCGTTCTGTGGGACCAGGACAACAAACTCGTCGCCTGCAACGCCAATTTTCTCGAGTTTCACGGCCTGAAGATCGAGGACGCGCCTCCCGGCGCCGCCTATGACGCGGTGATGAGCCGCGCGAGCCGGTCGACGCTGTGTCTCGATCCGCCGCCTCATGAATCACTCGCCGCGCGCGCCTGCGCCTATGAGGCGCGCCTCGTCGATGGCCACTGGCTGCAAATCAATGAAAGGCGAACGAAGGACGGCGGCTTTGTCTCGGTCGGCACGGACATCACGCAATTGAAGCGCAACGAGGAAAATCTTCTGCTTTCCGAGAGCCGCCTGCAAGCGACCGTGGCGGAGCTCACGCGCTCCCGGCAGGCCCTGGAGATGCAAAAGCAGGAGCTCGCTGCGCTCGCCGAACAGTATCACTTCCAGAAGTCCGAAGCCGAGGCCGCCAATCTCGCCAAGAGCGAGTTCCTGGCCAACATGAGCCACGAGCTGCGCACGCCGCTCAACGCGATCGTCGGCTTCTCGGAGCTGATGCTGCAGCAGCCTTTCGGCGAGCTGGGCTCGAGCAAGTATCTCGAGTATTGCCGGGACATCCACAAGAGCGGCGCTCAGCTCGAAACGATGGTGGCGAACATCCTGGAAATGTCCCGGCTCGAGCGGCGCGAGCCAGAATTCTCGCTTGCTCGCGTCGATCTGTCGAAAGTCGTGGACGACGCCGCAAGGGACTGGCGCCAACGGGCGTTGGAGAAGGGCGTCACCTTCTTCTGCGAGATCGAGGACGCGCTGCTGTGCGCGGGCGATCACGTCGCCATCGTGAAGATTCTGGGCGTGCTCCTTTCCAACAGTCTCAAGTTCACGGCGCCCGGCGGCGACGTTCGGTTGCGCGTGCGCCGGCGCTTCGAAACGATCTGGATCTGCGTCGCGGACACCGGCCAGGGAGTTGAGAGCGAGGCGCTTGCAAAGATCGGAACGCCTTTCGTGCAATCGCGCGCCGTCATCGAGAACGGCATGAAGGGCTCAGGACTAGGCCTCGCGATCGCTCACGCTCTCGTCGATCTGCTCGGCGGCGGACTGCGGCTGCGCTCGCGCGTCGGGGTGGGCACGCTCGCGCTCTTTAAGCTGCCCGCCGATCCCGCAGCGTCGCGCGATAAATCACAGCGCGTGCGCCGCTCGCTCATGTCAGCCGCCGCGGCAAGGCAGGCTCAGTCCTTGGGCGTCGCGGGGCCGCGCCTCGTTCACACACGAACCGAAGGGGCGTCCGGATGCGGCGCGCGCAGCCACGGCATCGAGAAGACCACGCGCAAGCCCGGCTCATTGTCCTCCAAGCGTAAATTGCCGTGATGCAGACGGGCGATCGCGAGCGCCATGGCCAGCCCTAGGCCCGAGCCCGGCAGCGACCGCGACAATTCGAGGCGCCCGAAGCGCTCGAGCGCCTTCTCGCGATCCTGCGGCGCGACGCCGGGCCCCCGATCGGCGACCGCGATCTCGAGGCTGGCGCCGGCGCGCCGCGCCGTCACCGCAACCTGCCGCGTTTCGCCTCCGACCCCGTATTTCAGAGCATTATCAACGAGATTGCCGAGCGCCTGGCCGAGCAGCTCGCGATTGCCACGCGCGACGAGTCCCGTCTGCGTCTCCCCTTCGAGCTGCGCGCCGAGCTCCTCCGCCAAGGGCTCATAAAGCTCGACGATCTCGGCGGCGATCTCGCCGAGATCCACCTCGTCCATCCCGTCGCCGATGTGGCCCGCTTCCGCGCGGGCGATCATCAAGAGCGCATTGAAGACGCGGATGAGGCCGTCCGACTCTTCGATGACGTCGCCGAGCGCCGCGCGATATTCCTCCGCCGACTTTTCGCCGCGCAGCGCGGCCTCCGCGCGGTTGCGCAGACGCGTCAGCGGCGTCTTGAGATCATGCGCGATATTGTCGGAGACCTCGCGCAGCCCCTGCATCAATTGGCCGATGCGCGCCAGCATCGCGTTGAGATTCTCGGCGAGACGATCGAGCTCGTCGCCGGCCCCCGACGTCTGGAGCCGTTCGTTCAAATCGCCGGACATGATGCGCCGCGCCGTGGCGGAAAGCTCTTCGACCCGCTCCAGCATGCGATACGCGACATAAAGGCCGCCGAGCGTGCCGATCAGCGCGAGCCAGAACAGCGAAGTCCCGAGCCCCTGCCCGAGGATTTGACGCAACACGCGGAGGTGCTCGATGTCCTGGCCGACCAGGAGGCGAAAGCCGTCCGGCAGGATGACGAGCTTGGCGAGGGCGATATGCGTTTCGCCAGATGCTTCGGCATGACGACGATAAAGCGCTTCGACAAGCGCCCCTTCTTCTCCGCCGATCGCCGGCGACGCGACGATGTTGCCGCCGACGAACACTCCGGCCGGCGTCGTCACGAGGTAGATCATGCCGCCCGGCGCGCGCGCGCGGAGCGCGACCGAGCGGGCAAGCTGCAGCAGACCGCCCTCCATGTAGATTTCTTCCAGCCGCTGGATTTCGGCGTCGATGGTCCGGGCGATCTGCTCGTCGAGCACGATCTCGACACGGCGTCCGACCGTGCCGAGCACCAGCACGGCGCCCGCCGCAAACAGGATGAAATAGGCCGCGGAGAGCTTGAACGCCGTCGTTCGAAAGAGCTTAGCGAGCGCTTTCACGGATCATGTATCCCGCGCCGCGAACCGTGTGCAGCAAAGGCGTCGCTCGTCCCTTGTCGATCTTGGAGCGCAGGCGCGAGATATGAACGTCGATCACATTGGTCTGCGGATCGAAGTGATAGTCCCAGACATTCTCGAGCAGCATCGTGCGGGTGACGACCTGGCCCGCGTGCTTCATCAAGTATTCGAGCAGACGGAACTCTCGCGGCTGCAGCGTGACCTCGCGGCCGCCGACCGTGACATTGTGCGACAGCCGATCGAGCTCGAGGTCGCCGACCCGATAAACGGTCTCCTCGCCGCGCGCTCCCGAGCGGCGCCGCGCCAAGACCTCGACCCGCGCCAGAAGCTCGGAGAAAGCGTAAGGCTTGACGAGATAATCGTCGCCGCCGGCGCGCAGCCCCTTCACCCGGTCGTCCACCTGGCCGAGCGCCGACAGAATCAAGCAGGGCGTCTCGACCTTCTGCTCGCGCAGGCTCGAAATCAGCGAGAGCCCGTCGAGCTTGGGCAGCATGCGGTCGACGATCAGCACGTCGTGCTGGCCCTCGCGCGCCTGGGCGTAGCCCTCGAGGCCGTCGGTCGCAAGATCGACGACATGCCCCTCCTCGCGGAAAGCCTTGACGAGATAGGCCCCCGCTTCCTTGTCGTCCTCGATGATCAGCAGTCGCATGACGGCAATATAAGGGTTTTGCCGTCGGAACCGAAGGGCTGGGGGCACGCCTGCCCGGGATGAAAATTCTCCTTGGCGCCTCCGGCGCGAGGGTCTATAAGCCTGATTTCGTGGCGCGTGGCCTTCGGGTCCCGCGCCGCGACTGTTTTGCGCGGGGCGCTACGCGTCCCGCCTTCTCGAAAAAAGACGGCGTCAGGCAGAGGCGATGGCCAATCCCTTCCAATTCATCCAGGACGTGCGCTCCGAGGCCAGGAAGATCTTCTGGCCGTCGCGCCGCGAGACCATGACCACCAGCACGATGGTGATCCTGATGGTGGTTCTGGCCGCTCTCTTCTTCGTCATCGTCGATTCGCTGCTGCGCTTCGGCGTGAGGCTGATGCTGACGGCCGGACATTAGAGGTTAAACTTTGGAGCGGCTTTCGTTCTCATGACCAAGCGCTGGTACATCGTCCACGCCTATTCGAACTTCGAGAAGAAGGTCGCAGACTCCATTCGCGAGCAGGCCGCGCAGCGCCATCTCTCCGAGCGTTTCGACGAGATTCTGGTCCCGACCGAGCACGTCGTCGAGGTGCGGCGCGGGCGCAAGATCAACACGGAGCGCAAGTTCTTTCCGGGCTATGTGCTCGTGAAATGCGACCTCACGGATCAGGTCTTCTCGCTCATCAAGAACACCCCGAAAGTCACCGGGTTTCTTGGCGCCGACAACAAGCCCATGCCGATCTCCGAGGAGGAGGCGAACCGGATCAAGGGCCAGGTGGTGGAGGGGGCCGAGCGCCCGAAATCCACGATCACCTTCGAGGTGGGCGAGACGGTGCGCGTCGCCGACGGCCCCTTCGCCTCCTTCAACGGCCTCGTCGAGGAGGTCGACTACGACCGCTCGCGCCTCAAGGTCGCGGTCTCGATCTTCGGCCGCGCGACGCCCGTGGAGCTCGAGTTTTCGCAGGTGGATAAGGTGTAGGGCGAAGCCTTCGAGCTATTCGCCCAGATCATTTGACCCGATAGGCGCGACGGGCCTGCGCCAAGATCGCAAGACGAAGTTGACGCTTTGGTATTTCGTTTGGCGTATCGCCAGCTGCTCCATGCGACGTCATTTGCAGTGTGCGGGAGGCCGCCGTCGGCTAGCTCGAGATAAGCCGTCTCAACCGATTTAGTTTTGGCGCCTCAGCGGCGAGAGAATCCGGAGCCACGGCTTTAGCTTTTGTGACCACGCCTTTATGACTGCGGCGGAGGCTCGGTGGAAGCGCAGGTCAGCTCGAGCGCCGGGCGCATGCGGAACGCGATCGAAATGCGGATCGGTGTGGAAAGGCTTCTGCTCCTCATCTGGGCTTTTTGTCTCGCTGGCGGTCACGCCGTCTTCGCTGGTCCCATCGGCGAAGTCGGGCATGGACCGCAGGCTCCCCTACCGAGCCGCGCCGCGAAGCTTAAGGAAACGCCGCGTCAAATGAGCGATATTGCCTGTGCGCCGCGGAGCGCCCCCTGCAAAGATCCAGGGGAGTATGCGCTCGCGAAAACCTCTACGCCGACGTCGCGCGTGCGCGTTCTGACCGCAAGATATGCAACCAATCTGCGCAGGATCATGGACTGGCTGCCCGAGCGATGGGACCTCGTGGCCGTCCTCAAATGGTCGGCCTATGGCAACGACATCCACATCTTGGGACCGGTCGCCGCGAGAATCGCGCCTGCTCTGGCCGTGCTGACCAATGAAGACGCCGCGGTTCTCGCGCCCTTCAAGCCAAAAGCCCTTCTGCGGATCGGCCCAGCGAATTATCAAATGGCCAAAGAGGCCGTCGAACGAAATCTTCACGTGCAGGAATTCGTCGGCACGCGAGAAGATCTCGAGACCGTGACGCGCGTCGCCAAAGAACACAACACAGTGATCGACGTGTCGCTGTTCCTTTTCGACCACTACGGCGATCCTTGGGGTTTCGAGTTCGATGCGCCGGAGGATCTGCAACGCCTCGTCGACTCCATCGACCCGCGTTTCGTGCGGGTGCGCGGAATTTTTTCCCACCTCGGCTATCTTCCCAAAGGCCCCGTCGCCAAAGTGACCGAGCGCGCGCAGCGATTTTTGAGAGTTGCTTGTCCTGTCGCGGTGAAGATCGCCGCCTCGCTCGGCTCAGACGATCCCTCAATTCTGGTGCATTGGGGCGCGACCAGCGAATTGGGCCGGCTGTGGGACGACAAGAGCGAAAAGTTGCAAATGGCTCCCGATCTCTCGGATCTCGCCGGCGTTTGCATGTCCCAGCCTAAGGTCAAATTCGGAATCAGAGTGGGCTCCGCCAGCTATGGCACCGACACGTATCTTCCGCATTTGCTGCCCGTCCTCTGGTGGACCGCGCCGATCGCCAAGCTGCAGCGCTTAGCGTCCACGACAGTCGCGGTCGTGAAGATCGGGACGGAAGACGGATACCCTCGCGTCTTCAAGCAACAAGGGAAATGGGGGGAGGTCGGCATCGGCGGCAGGCGCTATCCGCTGGCCGTGGCGCCGCGGCGACACACGATCTTCGTGAATGTCGGCAAAAACTATGACGAGAAGACCGTATTTGTCGGCGCCGAGGTCTGCCTGCTCTGCGACGATCCCTCTTCCGATGATTTATACAACAAATGGGTGGCGGCCGAGACACACAACATTGCGATTTGCGCGACCGGTGTCGGCGATCATTTTGCCGACGACCCGTCGATCCCCTGCAAGGGCCCTATCGTGATCGACCCTGATGAGGAGCACTGAAATCCTGCGCGCACCTCACAGTCGCGGCCTTTGACGAGATGCGAGCGCCGCAGTAGCATTCATCGCTGAGACGTTTCTGGGAAAGCCTCGCAGGTCCCTTCGACCCTTAGCCCGCCGATGGCGAGCGGCGAGCTTTTGCTTCTTTTTCGAAAGGCCGAGCCATGCCGAAGAAGCTGGTGATATTTTGTGACGGAACGTGGAACGAACCCACCAAGCGCGGCACCAATGTCGTCCGGATGTTGCAGGCGACCGACTTCGCCGACAAGGACGGCAATCCTCAGATCACCCACTACATCGCAGGCGTCGGCACGCGCAGAGGAGACGAGAAGGTTCTCGGCGGCGCGTTCGGCTTTGGCATTTCAGAAAACATTAAGAATGCTTACGCATTCATCGTCAGCAACTATAATGTAGGAGACGAAATCTATTTATTCGGCTTCAGTCGTGGCGCCTACACTGCGCGAAGCATCGCGGGTCTGATCCACAACCTGGGCGTTCTTTGCCGGTGCAATCTCCCGCTCGTCTCCGTCGCTTACAACCATTACAAGGACAGGACCGACGCCTGGAAGCCCGGGGGAGCAGAATCCGAGAAGTTTCGGAAGGAGTACTGCCATCCCTACCCGACGAAAATTCGTTTTCTCGGCGTTTGGGACACAGTCGGCGCTCTCGGCGCGCCCTATGGAGAACTCCTCGGCAGGATACTCGACGCGCTTTTCAAAACCGGCTTTCACGATGTGACGCTGAGCCGGAGCGTCGACGCCGCCTACCACGCCATGGCCGCGGACGAGCGGCGATGGCCATTCCGGCCGACGCCGGTAAGTCTCATGGAATATCACCGGACGCGCAACGAGCGGAACATCGCCGAGCATGGCTTTCCGCTTTACGCCGAGCGATGGTTCCCCGGAGTTCACTCGAATGTCGGAGGCGGTTATGAAAAATACGGCCTGTCCGACTGCGCCCTCCAATGGATGGCGGATCGCGCCAAGGAGAACGGGCTGAAATTGATCGATTGGAAAGCGGTCGGTTTTGCGCCCGATCGGCCTTTCGCGCCCGATCCGAAAGAGGAAATCGAGAACAGTCAAACCTTGGGCTATCGGCTTGCCACGGCTTGGTTGGTCAAGCTTCCGACCCTTTTTGGCTTGAAGTCAGTCTACCCGACGCGGGATCAGCTGCTCGCACGATATGTCGACTGGATCGGCGATTATGTCCGACCCATCAGAACGCAGGCCGACGTATCCGCCCTCATGGAAAAGAAGAAGGTCGATCCGGACTACAATCCGAGAAACGTCCCGCTCACCCCCGCATCGGCCTTTTCACCTGCACAGTCGAAAGAACGCGAGGACGTCGACGGATAAGCGACGGTCTGACGCCTCCGTCACGCGAGCCGCCTCAATCGCCCAGATGGTCGCTCACGCCCGCCGCTAATTCTCTCAGATCCGCCCGCCACTGCTCCAGAGCGAAGGCCAAGGCGAAAATATTCTGGACCGCATCTTCCGGCATGGGCCGAAAGAGGCCTTCGGCGCGAAGCGCGACGATCTCCTTGCCGAACGCGTCGAACGCCTCTTCCCAGCCGCTGTTTTCCAGCGCTCCTCCTTGCGTGCGCAACAGTCCCGCACAGGTCTTGAGCTGTCCGTCAATCGCCTGCTCCAAAGGCGCGAGCGAAATCTTTAGTCGCGACGCGATCGTCTCCGGCAGCGGCGCCACGGCGGCGCGCGCCGTCATGATGAGATCGTGCCGCAGGCGCAGCAGCGCCACCCGCAGCCGCTCGAACTCGGGCTCGCTCGAGGGATCGTCGGTCAGGAGAGAGATGCGCTCATGCCCCGCCTCTAGGCCCGCCGCTTCGAACCGCCGATAAGCCATCGCGATGCTTCGATGGAGCTTTGCCACCGCCTGACGGTCGGAGGGTCGGAGAAAGCCGTCGAAAACCGTCGGCAGCGCATCGGCGATCGCCTCCAGCATGGCGGCCGCCGAAAGTCTCGCCATGTCGCGCGCCCGCGCGGGCAGGACGACGAGCGAGACGGCCAGCGCCACCACGGCCCCGAGCGCGACCTCCTCCACGCGATCGATCGCGGAGACGAGCGGCGTCGCGTGCGTCAACGTCGGGGCGACAACCACGATCAGGCCGGTCGAAGGGGCTGCGGCATATCTCGGCCAGACGGCGGACAAGAGGGCGAGCGGCGCGACCGAGGCGGCCAAAGCAGCAAGTAGTCCGGCGTCAGTCGTTTGCGGGATGAGCGCGGAAATCGCCCCCGCATAAATTGCGCCGCCGAGCGTGCCGGCGAAATAGTCGATCGTCGCCTTCACCGATTTTCCGACGCTCATCTGCGTCAGGAGCACGCTGGTCAGCACCGCCCACAAGATCACGGGAACGCCGAGAATCCGTCCCACGACGAAGGTAAGCAGCGCCGCAAGCGTGACCCGCAGGCAGAGCAGCAGTTCCATCTTGTAGCGGGCGATCAGACGCCGCATGGTCGACCCGCCGCCGGCGCGGCGCCCCCTCTGCTTGCTGGGAATATGGAGCGCGCATACCCAGATTTCCGGTCTTGGACGGCGAGAAGCGCCCGCGCTACTTCACGTCCATCGCCGACTTGAGGCCCAGATGCGCTGCGAAGGGCTCAAAGTCCCGGTCGCTATGGAGAAGCGGCAGCTCGCGCTCGATGCAATATGTGGCGATGAGCGTGTCGATCGTCCTTCTCGTCGTCACACCGAGCGAGCGAAGCTTTCGGAAATTTTGCGCGGCCCTGACCGCCATGTCGCTTCCCGCAAGATCAAGGACCGGGAAAGCGCGCATCAACTCCGCCGCCTGGCGAAATTCCCCTTCGGTGTCAAAGCCTTGCAGGACTTCAGCCAGGATGAGGTCGCCGATGGCGATGATTTCGTGTCCGAGCAACGCGTCCAACTCGTCGGTCTGCGGCGACGCGACTCCGCGGAAGTAATCGATCCAGACACTCGAGTCGACGAGGATCACCGGCCGGTCCGCATCGCCTCGAGGTCGCCGCGCCAATCGAGCTTGCCGCGAAAGCGCCGGACCTCCGCCTGCTCATGCAGGCGCAACAAGGTGCGGAGACCGATCTCGACCGCCTCCTTCTTGGTCTTGGCGCCCGACGCTTTAAGCGCCGCCTTCATGAGAGCGTCGTCGATGTCGATGTTCGTGCGCATGATGTGTATTGCTCAGCTGAGTTATACACATTCTGGCATGGGCCGCACGCTCTTTCAATTGGAATTGTGCGCGCCGAGCGGGGCGCTGAGCCGCAAATTCCCTTTGCCTTTCTCGCACGATCCCCTATAAGCGCTTCAGCCCTCTTCCCGAGGGCTTTTTTCGTTCCCCACGGACGAAACCACACGTGGCGGGCGCGCCCTGATCGCCACAGGGAGACCGCGTCGGACCACGAACTGCAACCGGCGGCGCTGCGCGTCTTTCGCGCGGCGGCGTCTTTCGTTGGAGAAGCAAATGGCGAAGAAAATCGCGGGCTTCATCAAGCTCCAGGTGCCGGCGGGCGCCGCCAATCCGTCGCCGCCGATCGGCCCCGCGCTCGGTCAGCGCGGGTTGAACATCATGGAATTCTGCAAGGCCTTCAACGCCAAGACCGCGCAGATGGAAAAGGGGACGCCGATCCCCGTCATCATCACCGCCTATCAGGACCGCTCCTTCACTTTCGAGATGAAGCAGCCGCCGGTCTCCTTCTTCCTGAAGAAGGCCGTGGGCTTGAAGATCGGCAAGAAGCCGGCCTCCGGCTCCAAGACGCCGGGCCGCGGCACGGTCGGCAACGATCACGAGGCGCAGATCCGCGAGATCGCCGAGAAGAAGATGCCCGACCTCAATTGCTCGACGGTCGAGTCGGCGATGTCGATGATCCAAGGCTCGGCGCGGGCGATGGGCCTGCAGGTGGTGGAGTAAGACCATGGCGCATATCGGCAAACGCATCGCCAAGGCGCGCGAGGGCATCGAGCGCACGAAGCTTTATCCGCTGTCTGACGCCGTCAAGCTCGTGCGCGAGCGGGCTAAGGCCAAATTCGACGAGTCGGTCGAGATCGCGATGAATCTCGGGCGTCGATCCCAAGCACGCGGACCAGATGGTGCGCGGCGTCGTCAACCTGCCGAACGGCACGGGCCGGACGCTGCGCGTCGCGGTCTTCGCGCGCGGGCCGAAGGCCGACGAGGCGAAGGCGGCGGGCGCGGACGTCGTCGGCGCCGAGGATCTCGTCACCACCGTGCAGGGCGGCACGATCGATTTCGACCGCTGCATCGCGACGCCCGACATGATGCCGCTCGTCGGCCGCCTCGGCAAGGTGCTGGGCCCGCGCGGCCTGATGCCGAACCCGAAGGTCGGCACGGTGACGATGGACGTCGCCGCCGCGGTCAAGGCCTCCAAGGGCGGCGCCGTCGAGTTTCGCGTCGAGAAGGCGGGCATCGTGCAGGGCACGGTCGGCAAGGCCTCGTTCGACGACGGCAAGCTCGCCGAGAACATCAAGGCCTTCGTCGACGCGGTGGCCAAGGCGAAGCCCGCCGGCGCGAAGGGCACCTATATCCAGCGCATCGCGATCAGCTCCACCCAGGGGCCGGGCGTGAAGGTGGACGTGGGAAGCGTCGGCGGCGTGACGGCGTAACGCGCGAGAAAAAGCGATTATCGGGAAGCCGGCGGGCGACCGCCGGCTTTTTGCGTCATGCGGTCGGCGCAGCGCCGGCGCTCAGCAATGATGGCCTTTGCACGCCCCCGCATGGAGCAGGCGGATGCCTTCCTGGCGCGCGAGGCAGGGGTTGGTCCAAATCGTGCTCTGATGACCGTGAATCAGCGCGCAATACTTTATCAAAAACAGCGGACAAATCGTTCTCGCCTCGCCGGGCGACGACATCACCGCGAGCGGAATGGCGAGAAGGACGATTTTCAAGATCCGGGAGAGCGTCGAAAGCGACATGGCCGTCTCCTCATGATTGAAGCTGAACAATAGACGCTGTCGTAAACCGACAACGCTAAAATACAATGCGCGCGCGGGGATTTGGTTCCCAGCGATCGGCGTGCCGCGCCGATGCCGAGCCGATCGCGGCGACGGCCCCCGTCCGCAGATGCACGAGTCGTGACGCGCGCCCTCGCTGGTTTCAACCCACTGCCGGCTTGGTTCTCAACCTTGGGCGTCGAGCAGGCGAGGCCTGGGCCGTGACTTCGCCTTCACATCGGTGCTTTACTCTCGCTTGCGCTGGCGCTTCGGCCGACCGCGAATTCGCGGCGGCGCGCCGGCGCGACGAGGGAGTAGGCTCATGGCGGTCAAAACCAATTTTTCCAGTGACGAGTGGAACACCGTGCTCGAGGCCCCCGTTCTTGCGGGCTTCGCGATCACCGCCGCCGATCCGAGCGGCATTTTCGGCACGCTCGCGGAAGGCTGGGCCAACGCCAAGGAGCTCGCCGCAGCGAAGACGAGCGCGAGCGACGAATTGATCAAATCCGTCGCCGAAGACCTCTTCACTTCGGAGGGTCGCGCCAGCGCGCGCGACCGCATGTCCGCGTTGCTGAAGGGCGCGAAGCCCGAGGAGCTCAAAGACCGCGCTCTCGACGAGCTGAAGCGCGTCGTGGCGCTCGTCGACGCCAAGGCGGCGACCGACGCGCCGGCCTTTAAGCATTGGCTGTCGCATATCGCGCAGATCGTCGCGGAGGCGGCCTCGGAAGGCGGCTTCCTCGGCTTCGGCGGCGTGCAGGTCAGCGACAAGGAAAAGGCGACGCTCGCCGAGATCCATGGCGTGCTGGGGGTCTGACACGACTACCGAATGATCGCTTCATGCGAGCCGGAGGCTCGCGGTCCGGGCGCATTTGGACCGCGAGCCTCCGGCTCGCATGCCTTGCGCTTCGGGCGCGCTTACTGCGGGTTCTCCAGGTTGAAGGACTGGCTCGCCTCGTCATAGGCGAAGATCTCGCCGTAGCGGCCCCATGTCGTCACGCTCTTCAGCGTCTTCTCGGCGTATTCCTCGCTCATGTAGTCCTCGAGCTCCTCGCGAAAGCGAGTCGCCGGCGCGTGATGCGAAGGGCGTTCGTCGAGCACACGGCGGATGCGCTGCGCGAGCGGCACGTAGGCGAGGAGATGATCGCCGAAGAGCTTCTTGCGCTGGTCGACGCCGAGCTCCGCGAAACGCCGGCCGGCCGGCGTGAGCCTTATGTCGCCCTCGGCCATCTCGGCGAAGCGCAGGAGCTGCAAGGTTTCGGCGACCGGAAAGAGATCGTCGATCTCGAGCTGCAGGCTGTCAGCCAGGGCCGGCAGATCCGCCTTGCCGTTATAGGGCTCGGCCGCGACCTCCTCGATCATGCCGGCGAGCGTGTTGGTCGAGACGGTGGGCAGCGCCATGCCGAGGCCGAGCCCCGGGAAAGCGCCGGGCACGGCTGTGGCCATTTCGGCGCGACGCGTCATCAGCGCGTAGATGCGATCGACGAGCTGGCGGAACTCGGGATCAAGACGGTTGCGCGGATGCTGCATCGAGACGCCGATCTCGGCGGCGATGCGGCCGGGATTGGACGAGAGCACGACGATGCGGTCGCACATCAGCACCGCCTCCTCGATGTTGTGCGTGACCATCAAAATCGATTTGATCGGCATCCGCCCTTCGACCCAGAGGTCGAGAAGATCGGTGCGCAGCGTCTCGGCGGTCAGCACGTCGAGCGCCGAGAAGGGCTCGTCCATCAGCAGAATGCTCGGCGCGACGACCAGCGCGCGCGCAAAGCCGACGCGCTGGCGCATGCCGCCGGAAATCTCCTTCGGATAGGCGCTCTCGAAGCCGTCGAGGCCGATGATGTCGATCGCCTGCAGCGCGCGCTTTCGCGCCTCTTCCCGAGGCGCGCCCTTGGCCCGCAGCCCCAGCTCCACATTGGCGAGCACGGTGAGCCAAGGGAAAAGCGCGAAGCTTTGGAACACCATCGCGACGCCGTCCACGGGACCCGTGACCTTCTCGCCGCGATAGCGCACCTCGCCGCCCGACGGGCGATTGAGGCCGGAGACGATGCGCAGCAGGCTCGACTTGCCGCAGCCCGAGCGCCCCAGCAGTCCGACGATCTCGCCTTCCTTCAGCGTCAGCGAGATATGGTCGAGCACGATCGTGCCCTTGTCGCCGCCGCGCCCGTAATTTTGCGAAACGTCGTCGATGACGAGGAGCGGCGGGGCTTTTGCGTCGTTCATGTCGAGCCTCACAGCAGACGCAGCCGGCTTTCCGCGAAGACGGAGAGCCGGCGCCAGAACAGGCGGTTGACGAGGATCACGACGATGCTCATCGCCGCGACGCCCAGCACGATTTTCGGGTAGTCGCCGACCGCCGTCGCCTGGGCGATATAGGCGCCGACTCCCTCCGCGGTGACCCGGTCGTCGCCCCACTTCACATATTCGGCGACGATCGAGGCGTTCCAGGAGCCGCCCGACGCCGTGATCGCGCCGGTCACATAATAGGGGAAAATCGCCGGCAGAATCACGCTTTTCCACCAGCTGAAGCCGTGCACCCTGAAATTCTGCGCCACCTCGCGCAGATCATTGGGAAAGGCGTTCGCGCCGGCGATCACGTTGAAGGCGATGTACCATTGCGTGCCGAAGACGATCAGCACGGAAAGCCAGATGTTCGGATCGAGATGGTACCGCAGGATGCCGATCACCGCCACCGGGAACAGAACATTCGCCGGAAAGGCGGCGAGGAACTGGGCGAGCGGCTGCACCTTTTCGGCGATGCGCGGGCGCAGGCCGATCCAGACGCCGATCGGAACCCAGACGAGCGTCGTCAGCGCGATCAACGCGGAGACGCGCAGGAAGGTGTAAAAGGTGAGCTGCGCCACGCGGAGGACTTCGGCGAGGTCGATGCTCGTGCGCAGAAATTCGACGATCATCGCGGCCGAGGCGCAAACCGCGACGGCGAGCATCAGATACCACGCGAGATCGAGAATCCGCTGCGTGCGGGGATTGCTGTCGCGCGTAACATTGCGCATCCCCGGAAGCCGCATCGGCAGAAGCGCGATGGCGGTCAGCAGCCTCGTCAGCGGGCGCGTCGCGCGCCGCAGCCAACGGGTGCGCAGAAAAAGATCGCGCACCCAGGACTTCAGCCGGCGTCTGCGACGCAGTCAGCTCAACCCGAAATTTCTCGGCGGAGGCGACGATCGGACGAAACAGCAGCTGATCATAGGCGAGAATGATCAACGCCACGGCGACGACGGCCGCGGCCACGCAATCGATCCGGCGCTCGTCGATCGCGAGCGCGAGATAAGAGCCGATCCCCGGCAGGCGGATATTCACGTCGCCGACCGCGATCGCCTCCGAGGCGACGACGAAGAACCAGCCGCCCGACATCGACATCATCATGTTCCAGATGAGGCCGGGCATGGCGAAGGGGGTCTCGAGCTGCCAGAATTTCTGCCAAGGCGTGAGGCCGAAATTCGCCGCGACCTCCTCGAGATCGCGCGGCACCCCGCGCAGCGACTGATAAAAAGAGAAGGCCATGTTCCAGGCCTGGCTCGTGAAGATCACGAAGATCGCCGCGCATTCCGCCCCGAGCGTCGAGTCCGGGAAGAGTTTTAGAAAGAACGTCACCGTGAAGGAGAGAAAACCCAGGATCGGCACGGATTGCAGAACATCGAGAATGGGAATCAACGCCATCTCGGCGCGCCGGCTTTTCGCCGCGAGCGTCGCATAGGTGAAGGTGAAGACAAGCGACACGCAGATCGCCGCAAACATCCGCAGCGTCGTGCGCAGACCGTAATAGGGGAGATATTGATAATCGAGAGAGACGCCCGTCGCCTCCGGCGCGCTCAAGGGCGTGGTCATGCCCCGGGAGCCGTAGCTCATCAGGACCAGGACGCCCAGCACCAGCACGAAAGCCGCCACGTCCCAGAGATTCGGCAGCCTGACTTGGCCTCGGCTGATCAGGGCGTAGCGGTCCAGCGTCATGCGGAGGCCTGTTCGGTGTTCAGGAGAACGGCCCGAACGCGCCAGCGCGTCGACCGCTATAGTCGTGAGGGGCGCATCGTTCCTTCCGCGTGATGGAAGAGCGAAGGGCGCGGCGTGGCTTTAGCATCTCGGCGGCTCGCGTCCAACGCGCGCGTTCGACCCGTGGCCGCGACCGCCTATGGCGAGGCGGTCTTGCGCCCGCTCCTAGCGCCTGGACGCTGGATCAGCGCAGTCGGCGTCGTGTCGACGCCCCCGCGCTCCAGCCGCTCGAGACGGGCCTCGAGGGCGTCGAGCCGCGTCGCTGTCGCGCTCGGAAGTTGCGCGTGCGCGGCGCTGGTCTCATGCGCCGTCTCGAGCGCTTTGAGGCGCTCGGCCATTCTGGAGGTCTCGGCGGCGTGACGAAGCTGCTCGATCTGCGCGCGCAAGCTGCGCACGTCGTTGCGAAGACGGGCGACTTCTGCAGCGCCGGCCGCGTCTTGCGACGCAGTTTCGGCGACGCGCCCGCTCGTCGGCGGCGCGGAACCGCCGGCGCGCAAGCCGAATTCGAGGCCCACGGCGGCGCCGAGGAGGATCGCCAGCGCCAGCGCGCTCCAGAAGGCGCTAGACCGGCGCCGCCTTGCGACAGAAAAGCGCAGGCGCGAAAGCCCGCGACTCTCGGCCTCCCTGAGATCCGCATGAGGAGATCAGCGTCTCTTCGGCCCCGCCGCAGGGCGACAGAAGGGAAGACTTCTCTTGCATGCTCGGCCCAGCCTCTCGAGCGGCGCCGACCGGCTTTGAGGCCGAACGGCCCGGGCGGAAGGCGTCCCTGATCCTGGCTTGGCGGCGTTAAATCCGCGTTAAACTGTTCCCGGCCTGCGGCGCGCGGTCGCGCTTTCACGCCGGCGGATAATCGTGTATCCGGAACGGAAAGCTTGAAAAGAAACGGATGGGAGCATGTGCTGGAGTGGGGAGGCGTCGACCGTATTGGCGACGGTAGGCATCGGCGGGGCTGCATATTCGGCGTTGAAGCGTAATCCGGAACCGATGGCGCTCTGGGTGTGCCTCCTTTATTTCGCCAGCATGGAGTCGCTGCAGGCCGTCAGCTATTCGGTGCTCGGCCAATGCGAGTCGCCCGTCAATCAAATGATGACGCTGTTCGGCTATCTGCACATCGCCTTCCAGCCTTTCTTCATCAATGCGGTCGCGCTCTATTTCATGCCGAAGGACGCCGCGCGCAAAGTCGCGCCGTGGGTTTTCGCGGCCTGTTTCGCGAGCGCGATCTTCATGATCGTGCAGCTCTATCCCTTCGCCTGGGCCGGGCATTGCCAGATCGGCCGTCCGCTGTGCGGCGACGTGCTCTGCACGGTGCGCGGCGAATGGCACATCGCCTGGCTCGTGCCGGCGAACGGCATCCTCAACAGCTTGAGCGACAACGCCTGGCTCGGCCGCGGCTTTGTCTCCTATCCGCTCACGGCCTTCCTCATGCCGGCGTTGATCGGCAGCTGGCGCTTCACGCTCTTTTCCTGGGTCGCGGGCCCCTGGCTCGCGTCGCAAACGACGAACGACATCAACGAATGGCCGGCCGTTTGGTGCCTTTTCAGCATCGGCCTCGTGCTCGCGATCACCAAGACGCCCTTGCGCGCGCATCTGCATGTCGGCGATCCGTGGTGGCGCATGCTCGCCAAATGGTGGGAGGCGCGACGCGCCGAGCACGCGCTGCCGCAAGGAGTGAGCGAAGCTCCGCCGGCCGAATGAGCCGGCGATTCGTTTGACCTGACGCCTAAGCTTTCAGCGCGCGCGGCCTATGTTTTGAGCGCGCGCACAAGCGCTGGGCGTTTCTAGCCTATGCTCCCAAATAGCGCGAAGCGGGTAAGTAGGTGCGCGATCAGCAGAAGATAGAGCGCGTTCGACTCGGAGTTTGCCGAAAGCGCTCAGGCCGAGCGATAGAAATCGCGCCAGAACAGAATGCTGGAGCGAATTCCGATCGCACGGTCTGCCAACTTCTGCGTCCATGCGCTCTGAGCCTTTGCGACAGAAAGCCCAGCCTCGCGCCGGGCTCTTCTGTTGGCGCTCGCCACGCGGCTCCGCTTAATGAAGAGTTGCCCGCTTTCGCCCATTCGTGCGCCCAGGCCATAAAACTGTTGCGCATATGCAACAGCCCTCGGAAAAACGACGCCCTTTCCCCTCGAATGGGCCGAAAACACGGCTTTGAGTTCTTGCAGACTCAGGCGCGGCGCCCTCTTATTCCGGAAGCTTAAGGGCTGGGGCGCTCAGCGTTCCCTCGCTTCCGCCTTCGCAAGAGGCAAGACGCGTCGGTCCGGAAAGCAAGCAGAGTTCGCGTAAACGAGGAATTTTCCTTCTTGCGCGAAATTCTTGGCCAAAGGCTCGCGACGCCCTCCTCTTGGGAGGCGGAAGCGAGAGGCGCCCGCAGGAGCAGGCGGGCCGTCTCAAGGCTCATGAGGGGCGCGGATCTTCGCGCCTTGCAGGGGTCGGGTCTTGGTCGTTATCCGAGCAAAGAGAAAGTGTGCAGAGCCATGAAAAAGATCCTCCTTTCCGCGACCGCGCTCAGCCTCGCGCTGACTGCGTCGGCCTTCGCGGCGGACCTTCCGAGCCGGAAGGCCCCGCCGGTCTATATCCCCCCGCCGCCCCCGCTCGTCTGGACTGGCTTCTACGCCGGTCTGAACATTGGCGGCGGCTGGAACGCCAACAACGGCAGCAACGAGGTCTCCGCCTACTGGGATCCGAACTTCGGGTTCGCCAACAACTTCTTTGCGCCGGGCCAGGGCGTCGTCCCGAACCTGTTCTTCCTGCCGAACGGCAATCAACGGGGCACGGCCGGCGGCGTCATCGGCGGCTTGCAGGTCGGCTACAACTTCCAGTTCAACCCGTCGATCGTGATCGGCGCCGAGGCCGACTTCCAGGGCTCGAGCATCAGCGGCAACGACAACAACAGCCTCCAGTTCTTCCCGTCGCCCTTCAGCACGCAGTTTGTCCCCGGCCGCGGGTTCGTCAATCCGAGCATCTTGGTTCCGGTCGCGGCGATCAACGGCAGCAACTTGGGCCTGAACTGGATCGGCACGGTGCGCGGCCGCGCCGGCTGGCTCTTCACGCCTTCGCTGCTGGTTTACGGCACTGCGGGCTTCGCCTACGGCGGCGTCCAGGCCTGGAGCTACAACAACAGCCGCACGGGCTGGACCGCCGGCGGCGGCCTGGAGTGGATGTTCGCCCCCCGCTGGTCGGCGAAGGTCGAATATCTCTATGCCGATCTCAGCAGCGGCGGAACGACCGGCGGCTTCGGCTGGAACTGGGGCTATCGCTTCCACCCGCAGATCAACATCGTCCGCGCCGGCGTGAACTATCACTTCAACTGGGCCGAGCCCGCCCCGGTTCTCGCCAAATACTGATCGGCTCCAAAAGCCAAACCAGCAGAAAGCCCGGCCTCGCGCCGGGCTTTTTGTCTATTAGCCGGACCCCGGTCCGCAAGAGACGTCTGCGGCATACTGTTGCAAAAATAGCACACCTCTGTTGCAAAAATGGCACACCTCGATAGAAAACAGCCAATGCGGCGCTTTATATATTGAAGTCAGCTCAGATACTGTGCATCTTCTGTTCGAAGTCGTCGCGGCGTCCGCCCTCAAGACGGTCGCGATTTACCGCCGGTTCCTCATTGGAGGCGAACATGAAAAAGATTGCAGCTATATCGACCCTCGCGCTGGCGATGGGCATGGGCTCCGCGCTTGCGGCCGATCTCCCTTACCGCAAGGCTCCTCTCGTCGTCCCGCCGCCCCCGCCCCCGCTGACCTGGACCGGCTTCTATGCCGGTCTGAACATCGGCGGCGGCTGGGACGCTAACAGCAACAACGACAATAACTTCATGCTCTATTCGGATCCCAGGTTCGCCTTCGGCCGCCGCGTGGCGGGCACGACGAACCTGTTCTTCCTGCCCACTAACACTGGCAACCAGAACGGCACGAATGGCGGCGTCGTCGGCGGCGGACAGGTCGGCTACAACTTCCAGTTCAATCCGTCGATCCTGGTCGGCGTCGAGACCGATTTCCAGGGCTCGAGCATCGGCAACAACGACAAATCAGCCTCCCTGCCCGTTTATTTGTCGCCTTTCCCTCCCGCCGGACTCCTGTTCCCGCTCGTCCCGATCGCCGGCGGCCACGCGGGTGTCGACTGGATCGGCACGGTGCGCGGCCGTGCCGGCTGGCTGTTCACGCCCTCGCTGCTGGTTTACGGCACGGGCGGCTTCGCCTATGCCGGCGTCTACGCCGGAGGCTACAACAACACCCGGACTGGCTGGACCGCTGGCGGCGGCCTGGAATGGATGCCTATCGCCAACGTGTCGGTGAAGCTCGAGTATCTCTTTGCCGATCTCAGCAGCAACGGAACGACCGGCGGCTGGGGCTGGAACTGGGGCTATCATCGCCATCCGGAGCTCAACATCGTCCGCGCCGGCGTGAACTATCACTTCAACTGGGCGGCGCCCGCCCCGGTTCTCGCCAAATACTGATTGGCTCCCACAGCTCGAACCAGAAAGCCCGGCTTCAAGCCGGGCTTTTTCTCGTTCTGACGCCTTGAAGGCGCAAGTCTTCCGCCGCCCGGACCCAATCAGCCCAGGGCCGGTCCCTCATCCTGGTGAACGGCGAGGGCGCGCCGCAGCTTGCCCAGCGCTCGATTTTCGATCTGGCGGACGCGCTCCTTGGATATCCCGAGTGATTCGCCGAGCAATTCGAGCGTCACGACCGAATCGTTCAGTCGCCTTTCCCGAAGGATTCGCAGCTCCCGCTCGTTCAGCACGGCAAGCGCGTCGGTGAGCCAGCGCGCCCGCCGGTCCTGATCCACCCTCTCCTCCACGATCTCGTCGGGAAGAGGCCCATCGTCGACGAGAAAGTCCATTCTCTCGGTCGCGTTCGAATTGTCGGAGATCATCTGCGCGTTGAGCGAGGCGTCGCCGCCGCCGAGGCGCGAGTCCATCAGCTCGACATCCGCGCGTGGGAGCTTCAGCGCGTCGGCGATGCTTTGCAGCGGATCGGCGCAATGCGCCGCGCCACTACCCTGCGCGAGCCGCGCCCGCAAGCGCCGAAGATTGAAAAACAAGGCTTTTTGAGCGGAGCTGGTGCCCCCGCGCACGATCGACCAGTTGCGCAGCACGTAATCCTGGATCGACGCCCTGATCCACCAGGTGGCGTAGGTCGAGAATCGGACGTCCCGCTCCGGCTCGAAGCGGGCGGCGGCCTCCAGCAATCCGATGTGGCCCTCCTGCACGAGATCCGCGGCGGCGAGACCGTAATGGCGAAAACGCGCCGCTATGGCGATCACGAGCCGCATGTGGGCGGCGGTCAGGCGATGCAGAGCGTGCTGGTCTCGCTTGTCGCGCCACGCCACCGCCAAAACGCGTTCTTCCTCGCGTTCCAGAAAGGGGGCGGACGTAGCAGCCTTCAGGAGCTCGCGGCTGATTCCTGGCATATAAGCCATCGCCATCTCCTTCGCCCAGACTCGCCGATATATTCCTGCGAAGATGCTCGACGCTCGGGGCTTCGTATTTTAACCATTCTGAAACTCATAACCCGGCGCTCCCCCCTTTGGTTCCGCCCTGGGCGCGAAATTCATTCAGTTACAACCTTGTAATATTCGCCGAGGCTGAGCGGCTGTTCCTTGTCGAGACCGTTGATAAGCCGGAAATATTCGGCCGGCGGATTGGCGGTGGCCATGCGTCGCGCCATCGTGTCGATCGAATCGCCTGGCCCGGCGACGACGATGGCGAGCCTCGGGCTTCGCAGAGCGGCGACCTCCTCAGCCGAAAGAGGGCGGAAGGACGCGATCGAGGCGTCGAAGCGCTTCTCTGTCTCGTCGGTCAGCGCGCGCACGGCGAAAAGCAGCCGAAAGAGCTTTCCGTTGTGCTCGAAGACTGCGACGCGAAAGTTGAATTCGCCCGCCCGGGCGTTCGCCAGCACGGCTTTCAGCCCGTTCACCTCCGTCGTCTTGACCGAGGAGCGCAACAAGCCTTGGATCCATCCGGCCGAGGTCAGGTAGTTTTTGGCCGAGCCGCCGGGCGGCAAGTCGACCCAGTCGAGATAGAGAACTTCGTCGTCGCGGTCGCCCACGCCGCGAAGCGACTCGGCGGAATTCTTGAGCATGTAGCCATCCGGCGCGTTCAAGGTGAAACGCAGCCCGCCGTGAGTGTAGCGATTGCCCTCGACGAAGCCGGTGGCCGGATCGCCCCCGAAGGCCACTCCGTCGATCGCTGCGAGATAGCCCGCGCGGTCGCGCTCGCCGGAGCCTGGCGCGCTGATCGCGCGCGCCGCCGCAATGGCGCGGGACACCCGTTCCGGCGTCGAGGGATGCTCCGAGAGAATGTCCGAAGCATAGGAAGACTTTTTCTCCGCGTTGAGCGCGGCGAGCTCCTCCGTCGATCGCCCAAGCGCGGTCAGAAAGCGGGAGGCGCCGAAGGGATCGTAGCCCGCGGCGGCGATGACCTTGACGCCTATCGCGTCGGCTTCGAACTCCTGCTGCCGCGAGAAGCTCGCGAAAGAGAGCTTCTGCCGGATTCGCGCGTCCTCGCGGCCCTGCCCGCTTTTGAGCGCCTCGGCGGCCTTGGCGATCACCTCCGCCTCGCGCTGCCGCTCATCGCGAAGGGCGCGATGGCGCGCCGTCACATGGGCGATCTCATGCGCCATCACCGCCGCGACTTCCGAGGCGTCATTGGCGAGCGCGAGAAGTCCCCGCGTGACGTAAAGATTGCCGGAGGGGAGCGCATAGGCGTTGGGAACGGGCGTGTTCAGGATCGTGACCTTGTAGGCGGTCTGCCCGGGCCCGCCGCTCGCGGCGGCCAGTCGCTGCAGAATGCGGTTCAGATAGGTCTCGGTGACGGGCGCGCGATAAACGCCGCCGAATTGCTCGACGAATTCGTCGACCGGCACCGTTTCGCGGCTCGCGCCGCCAGCAGAAGGGACGGCGGGAGCAGTCGGCTGAAACAGCTGCCCCTGCTTTTCGAGCTCCGCGCAGCCCGAAAGCGCCAGCGTCGCGAGGATCAGGAGAAAGGGGCGGAGGCGAAGCCCCCTGCCCGCCGGCGCGCTTTTCGCCAGAAAGCGCGGGCGCGCGATGACGGATTTGCGCGTCTCCAGCCTCCCCTCGCCTCGCGAAACGAGACAGGGTGAAGGAGGGGACCACGGCCAAATCGTCAGGCGCGAAATGCTAGTTCTCGGGCGCGTCGCCAAGGAGCTCGATCTCCGCGGGGCTCGAAATCTCAATCCTCGGTCCGTTATGGGTCTCGATCAGGCCGCGCACGCGAATCCGTCGTCCGAGCAGCGAGCGGGGAATCCATCCCCGGGCCAGGAATATAGGCAGATTCTTCCTGGAAATCACGACGGCGGCGTCGCGCCCGCGATTTTTCCCAAAATTCAGATAGATTGCGCTCGTCGTCTCGCCAATCGATGCGATCCTGCCGGAAAGCACGGTCATGCTCTTCCTTTGGACCAGCGCCTCGAGCGTCGCCTCTGAGGCTTCCGAGGCGTCGATCTCGGGATGTTGCGCCCAGACCCCGCTCCTTTGCGCGCGCGGGAGATGTTCCGCCGCGAGATAGGCCTTGGCGCAAGGCTCGGCGGCGCGGTCGGGCCGATAGCGCGCGAGGCCTTCGCCGATCATCGCGGCGCCGACCGAGACGAGCGGCGCGTCGGACTTGTCGTTTGCGGCCGCGATCGCCTGAACGGGCAGCCGCCCCCAGCGATCGGGGGCCGAGGCGAGAATCTCGACGAAGACCGGCGCGCCCTCGAGCCAGGCGATGAGCCGTGTCAGCGCCGCGTCGCGCGCGGCGCCCTGCGCTTGGGGAAACTCGACGCCGGCAAGCGTCGCGCGACGGCCGTCCGAAAAGTAAAGGTCAAAGTCGTCCGAAATACTGGCGATCGTCGCAGGCTCCGCCGCGGCGAGCGAGCACGGGCCGGATTCGGGCGCGGGAGGCGGCGCCTGAGCGAGGGCGGCCGCAGAGACGAGAAGGCCGGAGACGACGAGGGCGAGAAAGCCGCCCCCGACGCGCTCCGGCTCAAGAAGCTCAGCCATTCCTCCGCGGCCGTCTCGTCGTCTCCAGGCGCGCGTCCCGGCCCGATCCGCTCGCTCTCACTCCGGCGGCCTGACCGGGATCTGCTCCGGCGAGAGGGCCGGCGCGAGCCTGACGCCCGTGATCTCGAACTGCGTGCGCCGGCGGCACATGAGCGGCAGGGGCAGGTCGAGCACGAAGAGCTTTTGATTATATTGCAGCGAAACGGAGCTGCCCGGCGGAATGTTCTCGAGCTGCTTGCGAGCCTCAGGATCCGGCACGGAGAAATCGAAGGTGTTGTCGATCGGCGAGTTCCTCGCCGTCCCGAGCGCGCTCGATCGCGAGAAGTTCGGCTGCGCCAATTGGCCCTCCCAGGTCCAGCAGGCGATGCCCTTCTGTGAGAGCTTCGAGATCACACCGGTGCGCTCGCCAACCGCATAATTGAACGAGTCGAGCAGCAGCAAGCCCGCTACGAAAAGCGCGATCAGACCGATCGCTACGGTGAAAATCTTGAGCTTCCAGTCGAGATTCCAAAAACGTTGGAGTGCGCTAGGCTTCGTCGCTGTCGAACTCATCATCTCCTCCCAGCCCTTTGGTCGGCCGTCGCGCGCGGCGCCGGCCGCAGAGCGGGCGGACTTTGCCCGCGAAAGCGATTTCGCACAAGCACAAAAAACGTGGTTTGAGCCGAGTGGTGGAAGCGTCCGGCCGGCGGTTCGCATATCGATGTGACGACGGCGCGCCGCAGCGACAAGCCGGCAGGATTCCGCAAGCGCGGCTGTTAGAGAGTAGCGAGGCCGCGTCCTTGCGTCCGCGCCGGCCGGCCGCCTATACCTCGCCCACTGTTACAAAACTTCGCATCGGGAGACGCCCGCACATGGCGGATCAGAAGCCCTCGGGGCAGGAGCGGCCGGTTTTCACGGACAGGGAGGCGCTGCTCTTCCACTCGCGCGGGCGCCCCGGCAAGCTCGAGATCGTCGCGACGAAGCCGATGGCGACGCAGCGCGATCTCTCGCTCGCCTATTCGCCGGGCGTCGCCGCGCCGGTCATGGCCATCGCGCGCGACCCTTCGGCCGCCTACGATTACACCGCCAAGGGCAACATGGTCGCCGTGATCACCAACGGCACCGCGATCCTCGGGCTCGGCGATCTCGGCGCCCTGGCGGCGAAGCCCGTCATGGAGGGCAAGGCGGCGCTGTTCAAGCGCTTCGCCGACATCGATTCGATCGATCTCGAGGTCGACACGCGCGACATCGAGGAATTCATCGCCGCCGTCCGTTATCTCGGCCCCTCCTTCGGCGGCATCAATCTCGAGGACATCAAGGCCCCGGAATGCTTCATCATCGAGGAGCGGCTGCGCGAGGCGATGGACATTCCGGTCTTTCACGACGACCAGCACGGCACGGCGATCATCTCGGCGGCGGGCCTCCTCAATGCGCTGGCGCTCACCGGACGCGACATCAAGGAGGCGCGGCTCGTCTGCAACGGCGCGGGCGCCGCCGGCGTCGCCTGCCTCGACCTCGCCAAGGCGCTCGGCTTCAACGCCGCCCATGTGACGCTCTGCGATACGAAAGGCGTCATCTACCGCGGCAGAACCGAGGGCATGAATCAGTGGAAGAGCGCGCATGCGGTCGAGACCAAGGCGCGCACGCTCGCCGAGGCGCTGGAGGGCGCCGACATCTTCTACGGACTCTCCGTCAAGGGCGCGCTGACGCCCGCGATGCTGCGAACGATGGCGAAAGACCCGATCATCTTCGCGATGGCCAATCCCGATCCGGAAATTTCGCCCGAGGAGGCGCATGAGGCGCGCCCCGACGCGATCGTCGCGACCGGCCGCTCGGACTATCCGAACCAGATCAACAACGTCCTGGGCTTTCCCTACATCTTCCGCGGCGCGCTCGACGTGCGCGCCAAGACGATCAACATGGAGATGAAGATCGCCGCGACAAAGGCCTTGGCGCAGCTCGCGCGCGAGGATGTGCCGGACGAGGTCGCCAACGCCTATCGCGGCGCGCGTCCGCGCTTTGGCCGCGACTATCTGATCCCGGCGCCCTTCGATCCGCGGCTCATCTCCGTCATACCGCCGGCGATCGCCAAAGCGGCGATGGAGTCGGGCGTCGCGCGCCGGCCGATCGTCGACATGAAGGCCTATCGCGCCGAGCTTTCGGCGCGGCGCGATCCCGTCGCCGGCTTGATGCAGACGATCTTCGACCGGCTGCGCAGCGAACCCAAGCGCGTGGTCTTCGCGGAAGGCGAGGAGGAGCAGGTCATTCGCGCCGCGCTCGCCTTCGTCAATGAAGGATTGGGACGCGCCATACTGGTCGGCCGCGAGGCGCGCGTCATGGAGACCGCCGCGGCGGCGGGCCTCGAGCTCGGCGACAAGCTCGAGATCCACAATGCGAAGCTCTCCTCGCGCAACGCCGATTATGCGCAGATGCTTTACGCAAGGCTGCAGCGCAAGGGCTATCTCTTTCGCGATTGCCAGCGGCTGATCAACAACGACCGCAATCATTTCGCCGCCGCCATGGTCGCCAAGGGCGACGCCGACGCGATGATCACCGGAGTCACGCGCAATTTCTCGAGCGCGCTCGAGGACGTGCGCCGCGTCGTCGATCCGAAAGTGGGCAGACGCCTGATCGGCGCCTCGCTCGTGCTCGCCAATGGCCGCGTCGTCGTCGTTGCCGACACGGCGATCACCGAAATGCCCGAGGCCGCCGACCTCGCCGACATTGCGATCGAAGCGGCGAGGCTCGCCAAGCGCATCGGCATCGATCCGCGCGTCGCGATGCTGGCCTTCTCGACCTTCGGCTATCCGCCGGGCGAGCGCACCGCGCGCGTGCACGAGGCCGTCAAGATTCTCGACCAGCGCAAGGTCGATTTCGCTTACGACGGCGAGATGGGCGCCGACATCGCGCTGAACCGCCAGCTCATGGCCGCCTATCCCTTCTGCCGGTTGAAGGACACGGCGAATGTGCTGGTGATGCCGGCCTTCCACTCAGCGGCGATCTCGACCAAGATGCTGCAGGAGCTAGGCGGCGCGACCGTGCTCGGGCCGCTCGTCGTCGGGCTCGAGAAGTCGATCCAGATCATGCAGCTCGGCGCGACGGCGAGCGAGATCGTCAACATGGCGGCTCTCGCCGCCTTCGGCGTGGGCGGCTGAGAGCCGAAGAGCGGGGCCTTAACGGCTCAATGGCGGCGCCGCGCTGTCGGCGAGCGGGTCGGGCCTCAGTCGCAGACTCCGTTCCGACTACAACGCCGCCCCTTCTCTCTTCGACGATGTCGCTTCACCGCCACCCCGCCCGCCAGGAGAAGGCGACGGGCGCCTCGTCGCGAACCAGGCGAAAGCCCAAATTGCTTGGCGGCCGCCCCGCCGCGCATCCGCCGCTGCTCGCGTCGCGGATGAAATCGGCGACATAGCCTCGGTGCATGCCTTCCACAACGCGCACGCCGCAATTCGTGGTTGACGTCCCGGTTGAATCGCCGCCTTCCCCCAGCTGCTGACGGACAAAGCAGCTATTCGTCCATTCCCAGACATTGCCAGACAAATCCTGCAATCCGTATTCATTCTCGCCGAAACTCCCGATGGGACGCAGTCGCCGATCCTGCGGAGCGCTGTCCGCTTCCCTCGTATAGCGCGCAAGCCAACGGGCGGACGGATCGGCCGTGGCCGGGAGCGACAACGCGTCATCGTGGAAGCGCGAGCCAGCCGCAAAGGCCCATTCTTCATCGGTCGGCAGCCGCCACGAATGGCCGGTCTCTTTCGAGAGCCATCTCGCAAAATCCGTCGCGTCGTTCCAGCTTACATTGGCCGCGGGCGAGTCGTGAGGCGAAAGCGCGTCCAGCGACGTCGGCTTGCAATTTCCAGAGGCGACGCAACGACCGTATTCTTCCGCCGTGACCTGCCGCCTCATGATGCGAAGGGGCGAGCGACGCGCGACCGTCACCGCCGGCGCATCGACGGCTAGCTCTGCGCGACGGAAATCTCCAGCCAGACGATAGAGGAAGAGGCGCGGCGCAATCTCCACCGTTTCGGGGAAGATCAGCTCGGCGGAACCTGACGCAAGTCCCGTCGCCAGGAAGAAGGCGAGCGCAACGCCGCCCGCCCCCGCGACGACGCCCGCCTTATGCGCTCTCCCCAACATTGCCGCGGCGCCTGGAGGTTAATGAGTTGGGCCGCCTTGGCCGATCAATTTTGGCAATTTTGGTCGCTGCGTCGAACCGTCGGTCGCGGCGATCGGGCTAGGCCCGCTCACCTGCTTCATCAATGCGTCATTCCATTTTCCCTCGACCTTGAAATGCGCGGTGGCCCCGAGCTCGACCGCTTCTATGAGGTTATGCGACAGATAGGCGTAAACGCCCGGCTGACGGAACTTGTAGAGCGCCGCGCCCGCGCTGCCGCCTCGAATGAACCACGTCTCAAGGTCTTTTTGCGGCGGGTTGTGGAATTTTCCCGTTTCCCAAACGTAGTCTCCATGGCCGCCGATGAGATGCGGGCGACTATCTCGATTGGCTTGCGAGTGGATGATCAGCACGGTCTCGCCGACCTTCGCCTGTAGAGCATGCTTCCCTGTAAGCGCGCCCACTTTGCCTTCGAACACGACATGGGATGGAACAAGCTTGCGCATGATTTCGAGCGTCTTTGGGAAATAGTCGCTGATGTCGTCGATTTTGACGAAATTGCCCTTGTCGTCGCGGGGAACATAAAAATCGTTCTCGCCGATGTAATATACGCGGTCATAATGCAAGCTGTTTCCATCTTCGTCCTTGAGCCCGTCGCGCGGGAGAACCATGACCGCGCCGCTCATCCCCGACACGACGTGCAGCGGAATCATCGAGCCGCCGGGCGCGCAATGGTAGATGAAGACTCCGGCTCGCGTCGCCTTCCAGCGAAGTGTGACCCGCTCGCCTGGATTGACGTGGGTCAACTCGCCGCCGCCGAGCGCTCCCGTCGCCGCATGAAAATCGATATTGTGCTCCATCTTGTTCGAGGCCGGATTGACCAGCGTCACCTCCACATAGTCGCCTTCGTGGACGACCATGAGCGGCCCGGGGACCGAGCCATTGAACGTGGTGCCGGGGATCGTCGTTCCCGCCTCATCGATCACGAGCGGCTTCTCGACGACGGTGAGGGTGAACTCGACAATCTTTGGTTTTGATTTCGTCGCCTGCTCATGCACATGAACCAGAGGCGGTGCGACGAGCTCTATTTTTTCGCGCGGCAGACTGAGCTCGGTTTCAGCTTCCGCCTGTCCTGAGCAGAGCATCAGAAGGCTGGTGGCCAGAAAAGGTCCTGCAAAGCGTTTCATTTTACCCTCGCTAATGATCTGCGATCTGTGTCGCCGCCGCATGCGGCCGCGACGACGCGCCACGTCTTGATTGTAATCAGATGCTTCTTCCCTTTCTTCGAAAGCGTCAATGTCGCTTTTTGCGGCGCGAGACAAAAGCTGCCACTAAGCGTTAGCGTATCAGGTTCATGACTTAGAGCGGTCTTCTTCTTCGTGAAGGCTTTCGGCCGAAATTCGCTGCATGAGCTTGAGCTCGAGCTTCAGTTGGCGCGCATCGGCTTTTTTTTGGCCTCGCGTTGAGCGACGCGTACGAAGGAACGCCTCAAGCTTTAGCCGCCGCTGCAACGCTCGAGGCGTGGCTTCAGCTCAAGCCGCCGCGCTGGCTTGGCAGGGGGAGTGTTGCGACAAATCCATGAGTTTGATGACAAATTCATGAAACCGATCCAGCCGTCGCGCTCGCTTGCCCGCCGTCGACGCGCCCTTTATGAAGCGCGCGAGACGGCGCGGCCCACGCTCATGGAGCCTTCCGGCCGGCGGGCCGGCGACCGCGGGGACGAGAGCTTCGCTTTGGCCTTCTCCCGCCGGTCGCCTGGGCCTGCGCGCCGTCCCAAGGTCTGGAGCCGTCTCGGGCCCAGCTCGGCCTGAAGGCCATCGAAACTGCAAAGGAAAGTTTTCGGCTCATGCACATAACGATGATCGGCTCGGGCTATGTCGGCCTGGTTTCGGGCGCGTGCTTTGCGGATTTCGGCCATGTCGTGACCTGCGTCGACACGGACGCCGGCAAGATCGAGCGCCTGAAACGCGGCGAGATCCCGATCTATGAGCCCGGCCTCGACGAGCTCGTCGCGACCAACGCCCGTCAGGGCCGCCTCTCCTTCACGACCGAGCTCGCGGCGGCCGTCAAAGGCGCGGACGCCGTCTTCATCGGCGTCGGCACGCCGTCGCGTCGCGGCGACGGACACGCCGACCTCTCCTATGTCTTCGCGGCCGCCAAGACGATCGGCGAAGCGCTGGGTCCGAAATTCACCGTCGTCGTGACCAAATCGACCGTGCCGGTCGGCACCGGCGACGAGGTCGAGCGCATCATCCGCGAGATCAGGCCCGAGGCCGATTTCGCCGTCGTCTCCAATCCCGAGTTTCTGCGCGAAGGCGCGGCGATCGAGGATTTCAAGCGCCCCGACCGCGTCGTGATCGGCGCCGAGGACCCTCGTGCGCGCGAAGTGATGGAGGAGATCTATCGGCCCCTGAGCCTCAATGCGCCGCCGCTCTTTTTCGTGAGCCGGCGCACGTCGGAGCTCACCAAATATGCGGCCAACGCTTTTCTCGCGACGAAGATCACCTTCATCAACGAGATCGCCGATCTTTGCGAGAAGGTGGGCGCCGACGTGCAGGACGTCGCGCGCGGAATCGGGCTCGACAAGCGCATCGGCGCCAAATTTCTGCACGCGGGGCCGGGCTATGGCGGCTCCTGCTTCCCCAAGGACACGCTCGCACTGTTGAAGACCGGCCAGGACGAAGGCGCGCCGCTGCGCATCGTCGAGACCGTCGTCGCGGTCAACGACGCGCGGAAGCGCCTGATGGCCCGCAAGATCATGCAGGCGTTGGGCGGCTCGGTGCGTGGCAAGCGCATCGCGCTCTTAGGCCTCGCCTTCAAGCCCAACACCGACGACATGCGCGACGCGCCGTCGATCTCGATCGTCGCCTCGCTGATCGGCGACGGCGCGAGCGTGCACGCCCATGATCCCGAGAGCATGGAGCAGGCGCGCCCGCTCATGCCCGAGGTGAGCTTCCACGACGACGCTTATGGCGCGATCGAGGGGGCCGACGCGCTGGCGATCGTCACCGAATGGGACGCCTTCCGCGCGCTCGATCTCGATCGCGTCAAGACGCTGATGAAATCCCCGATCATCGTCGACATGCGTAACGTCTATCGTCCCGCGGAAGCGAGGAAGCGGGGTTTCACCTACGTGAGCGTGGGTAGATCCTGAGATTGGCGGGAAAGCGGCTTAAACCGCCTTCCCTGCCGTCGTGTTGTAATTTTGCAACGCCGTAGAAGAATTTGATTCTCTCGGCGCCCTGGCCATTGTTCGCGCTCTCCGCCTGTGATCTAGTTTCCGGATAGGCTCGCAAAGCGTTCCGATCCGTGCGGAGAAACCGTGATGCGTTGCTCGAACGATTTGTTTCTTCACTTCAGTTCTGCTTCCGCCGCAGCTTTTCGCTTGGCGGGCTCCTCTTCTCACGCCGAGGCGAGGCGCGCATGAAAGCCCTCGGAGCCGCAAGCATGCGACTGAAACCGGGACTTGCGAATCTACCTATTTGCAGAAGATTCGTCTCGTTGATCGTCGCCCTCGCCATCGCTCCCGCAGGGCTCTCCGGGTGCAATCTTCCGGAAGCCGGCGCGCTGACGGGCCATCAGAACAAGAGAGAGATTTTCTACGCCGTGGTGCGCGGCGTCCAATGCGAAATACGCAGGGCGGTCTATGCTCAGGTGAGCGACCCGGCTTACCGGAGAAAGCTGGATTGGCTGCGCCAGTGGTCCGCGCTGATGCATTTCACCTTCAGCTTCAACACCGCCGCCTCGTTCAATCCCGGCGTCTCCCTCATAACCCCCAATCTTCCCTTTGCGCATCTTTGGCGAACACCTGACTACTTTTTCGATCCGACGTTCACGCGCCCGGACCTCGTTCCGCAAAAATTCGATTTCGACGTTGGAGGCAGCGTCGGCGGCTCGGTGAAGCGGACAGAGGACGTGGAATTCTTCTATCCCTTCAACAAGGATTTCTGGGCCCGAGCCGAGCGGGACAATCCGAGCGAGGGTTGTTACCACCTCGGCGGCTTCATGATCGGCGGCGACCTGGGGCTAGCCGACTGGCTCGACGACGTTCTGGAGCCGATCAAGCGTTGCGCCTTTGCTGGCGTCCCCACCTCCTCACCCTCGGTGACCATCCCGCTGATCAACTTGAACCTGGGATCACAAAAAGACGAGGAGGAGGCTTCCTGTCCCGACGATCTCGTGCGCATGCAGGGTTTCTCCCCGGACAATCCGCTTAGAACCTTTTCGCATGACGTCGTCTTCACGATCCGCTTCTCAGCCCAGGGCACGCCGCAGTGGACCTTGGTCCGCATAGCCACGCACGCCTCCGAGAACGGGTTTCTTTTCGGTGCCTCGCGCGAGGATATCTTCGACCTGAAGATCACGATGGGCTTGCCACAGAGAAGCGAGGAATTCGTGCGGAAAGGAAAGGGAGACCGCGTTCATTATCTGCAGGCCGGCGCTCCAGAGCCTTCAGAGGAAATGCGCAATCGCGATCTGTCGCTGCAGATCGGCGCCGCCGTCCGCGACGCGCTCGGCCAATGAGGGCGCGCTCCCTACTTCCGACGTATTGGCGTGAGAGAGCGCTCGCATGAGGAAGATGCGCCTCCTGACGACTATGGTCTGCCTTCTCGCCTTGACGGCTTGCGGGCGCGTTCACGGCGTGCTGATCCCCTCCGGCGCGCAGGCGCCGGGCACGAGCCGGGTCGACATGCTGGTCACGACCACCCGCAGCGATCTCGGGGCCAGCGCCGGCGAAATGTTCACCGGGGAGCGTGGCGACGGCCTAGCCTTCGCCGACATCGCGGTCTCGATCCCGCCGGACAGCGCGCGCCAGGTCGGCGACGTGCAGTTCCCGCAGTCGCTGCCGGCCGATCCCATGCGCGACTTCGTGACGTTGGAGGCCGATCGGCTCAGCAAAGGCGCCGCGCTCGCTCGGCTGAACGCGCGCCTCGCGCATACGCCGCGGCGCCAGGTTCTCGTCTTCGTGCACGGCTACAACAACCGCTTCGAGGACGCGGTCTACCGCTTCGCCCAGATCGTCCATGACAGCGAGACCGACGCGCTGCCCGTGCTCTTCACCTGGCCCTCGCGCGGCAGGCTGCTGCAGTACGGCTACGACCATGACAGCGCGAGCTTCTCCCGCGACGCGCTCGAGCGGGTTCTGCAGGCGCTGGTGCAAGATCCCAGTGTCGGCGAGATTTCGGTCCTCGCGCACTCCATGGGCAACTGGGTCACGATCGAGGCGCTGCGGCAGATGGCGATCCGCGACCGCGGCTTGCCCGCAAAGATCCAGAACGTCATGCTCGCCGCGCCCGACGTCGATTTCGACGTCTTCCGGCGCCAGGTCGCCGAGATCGGTCCGGCCGCCTCGCGCTTCTATGTCTTCGTCGCGCGCGACGACGGGGCGCTAGCCGTCTCCAGGCGCGTCTGGGGCGACAAGCCGCGGCTCGGCGCCATAGACCCGGAGGCCGCACCCTATAACGAGATGCTCGAGCAGGACAAGATCAAGTGGGTCGATCTGACCGGCGTCGGTTCGGACGATCCGCTGCGACACGGGACCTTCGCATCGGCCCCCGGGGTCGTGCGCGCGATCGGCGTGCGCCTCGCCGGCGGCCAGTCGCTCGTCGAGGCTCCCGGAATTGGCGCAAGAGTTCGGACAGGCCGCCACCGGCGCTGTCGGCGCCGTCGGCGCGGCGGCCGGCGCCGCGGTTGCGGCCCCCTTCGTTCTCTCCGATCCCGATTCTCGCGACAATTTCGGCGACAGTTTCGATCGCGTCGGCGCGGGATTGGGCGACGCGTTCCGGTCGGGCGTTTCGATCGGCAAATGACGGGAGCGGCGAAGAGACTCGGCGTTCAGACGATCTCGCTGGCGGCTTCTTTCGTTTCGACGTCCCCCTCCGCGGCTCCGTCTCCGGCTTTCTGATGATCGCCTGAAACCGCGCCCGCGCCGCCCATGCTCGACACTTTCTCGGCGACCGCATTGACGATGAACAGATTGAGGCTCGAGCCCTCCCCCGCGGCAAGCCGTTCGGCCTCCTCCTTCAGCGAGGCGGGAAGTCGAAGCGCATAGCCGGCGATTTTCGGTTTCATGCTTTCGTCTTCGCTTCTTGGCGCGCTGGTCCCTCGAACGGAATCGTTCGAGGATCAAGAAATCGCGCCAGATTGGAATGTTTGAGCGAATTCTGATCGCAAAAGTCTATCAACTTTTGCGTCAATTCGCTTCTCAAAAAGGCGCCTCTTTGCCCGCCGCCACATAAGCGTCGGCGTCTTGCGAAAGCAACAGGCGATCCTTGACGAGCTTATTGGCGACCGAGCGCAGCGCCGCGACGAAATAGCTGCGGGCGCCGTAGCGCTCGACGAGCGACTGGCGCGGATCGCCCAGAGCCTCGCGCGCGGCGCGGGTCGACGGAAACGCGAATTCCGAGCCCGCCGCACAAGCGGGCGCGAGACCGAGTTCTAATTTTTTAGAATCTATCACCTTGTCTGCGTTTGAGCGATTCTGCTCAAACGCAACGTGATCTGGAGCGTCCTTCGAGGCGTTCCAGCCGACGAAAGTCGCAATCGGCAGGGCCTGATCGGGAAGACGCAGTCCCGACGCCTCATTGCCGTCGACGTCGATCTTCGGCGCGAGCCGGTCGTCGGCGGGAGGCGAAGGAAGGCCGGGGATCTTCGGCCAGGCCAAGCTTTTCGTTGGCGCGACCTCCGCTTCGCGCGAGGCGGGCGGCGCCGGGCCGCCGGAAACATAGTCGTCGAGCACGACGAGGAGCGCGCGGCGCGCGGGCTCGATGCTGCGGCCGTTCAAGGGCGCGGCGCAATTCTCTTCGCCCGCAGGCGCGATCACGGCCCCGGCGAGAAAGAAGCGGCGCAGGCGCGGCCCGGCGGGCGCCAGCTCGCGACGCGGCGTCTTGCGCCAAAAGGCGTCGGAACCATAAAGCTCGACGACGAAGGGCCCGCCCGCGCCGAGGGGCGGCGCGGTCGCATCCTCCAGGAGCAGCGCGTCGAAGAGCTTTTCCTGCGCGGCGCTGTTGAGTGCTTCGGCCGCCGCGCCGCGCGCGACTCCGATTTTTTTCATCGGCCCCGCTTCCTTCAGCGCCTTGCGTAAAGCCTCGGGCTGCGGCGCGGCCCCAAGAAAGAGCACGCTCATGCCGCGCGCGCGCGCGATCTCCAGAAGGTCGCGGCGATCGAGCCGCGTCGCCGGCGGCTCGTCCTCGGTGAGGACCAGCAACGTTTTGGCGCGCGTCGCGGGACGCCACAGGACGAAGCGCGCAGCTCCCTCTCCCGCGAGCGAGCGCGAATAGCCGTCGGGTAGCGGCGGCGGCGGCGGACCGTAGGGTGCTGACGGCTGCGCCGCGACCGGCCCCGCGACAGTCAGCGCCAGCAAAGCAACGCAAAGGCGAGGACGCATCACAGCCCCGCCAGAAAATGCGCGAAGGCCATCGAGCCTTCGGGCCAGGGGCCGTGACCGCTGTCGACATGGATGTGGCCCGAGGCGCCGGCGTCGAGATAGGTCGCGCCGATCGCTTCCGCCAGCTCGCGCGCAAAACCCGGCTCGGCGAAGGGATCGTCGTCGCTGCCGACGAGCGTCGCCTTGAAGGGCAGGCGCGAGCGGGGATAGGGGAGGAAGGCCGCGTCGATCTGCGGCGTCTCGCGGATCGCGCGTTCCGAAGGCGGCGCGACGAGAAAGGCGCCGGCAATCTTATCTCCGACGCGCGCCGCGGCGTGTAGCGTCGCGAGCACGCCCAGCGAATGGGCGACGATGACGACGGGACGCGCGCAGTCCTCGACGGCGCGCTCGATCGCCGCGCGCCATTCGCCGAGGACCGGCCTGCCGAAGTCGCGCTGCTCGACCCGGCGCGCGCTCGAGAGCTTTTGTTGCCAGCGGCTCTGCCAATGATCGGGGGGAGAATTGTCCCATCCCGGAACGATCAGTATGTCGGCGTCGGCGGCGCGCATGCGAAGCAGGTTCCCGCTCAGTTCGAGACGATGTTTCTGCGTTAGCGTAGAGGGGGAGGCAAGGGTTGATTCAAAATTGAATTTTTGCGCTCGCCTCCTTGCGACCTCCGACGCCGGATTGCTGGCCTCCCACAGTTTATTCGCTGACGTCTTGCAGATGATCATCGTGTTACAACTGTCGCCCTTGGCGCCAACGGCAGAAGAGTACGTAGGTATTTTATCAAATTTGAGCTAAGAAACGGGGAGGCGCGTCCCGATGGAAAGCAGGCTTGCGCTTGCCCTGGTCAGATCGCTGAGGAGATCGGCCCGCCCGCGACATCATGCCTCGGGAAACGGCTTAAGCTTGTCTTGCGAATGGCGACAACCTATGGCAACCTTATTTTTGAACCGGAGTTATCAAGTAATTACCGGTTATCTGAACGGCGCATCCCTCGTTTATACAGATGGGTGCTAATGGGGGGGTATAAATATGTTTTCGCAACGTTTCCGCTTTCTGTCGAGCGCGCTCATTTGCGGATCGCTCTTGTTCACAGCTGCATCAGCGCAAGCGGATAAAGTTGTCGTGGCGCCGCTTAATTCGACGCCGGCAGGTCAAAGCTACGGCCGTTGGGCTGCCCAATGGTATGAATGGGCGCTTGGGATTCCTGCGGCCGAGAACCCGTTGGCCGACACCACGGGGCGGAACTGTGGACAGCGGCAAGTCGACGAAGTCTGGTTCTTGGCAGGAGTTTTTGGATCTGGCCAAGCCGTTCGGAGCTGCAATATCCCTGCCAATACGGCGCTGTTCTTCCCGCTTATAAACAACGGATACTTCGCGTTCTTGAATGATCCGCCCGCTCAACGGACAGAACAATACGTTCGGAGCCAGGCGGCGTGCACGCAACAGGTGCAGATTTCCCTATCGATTGATGGAAAAAAAGTTGAGAAGCCGGAACGCTACTTCACTGGGGATTCGGGCAGCGGATCGCCGATATTCAATGTCCAGTTGCCTCCCGGCAATGTTTTCGGAGCCGATCAGAGCCAGATTCCCGAACTGGTGTTGAGCCCGAGCGCGGAGCAGGGCTATTACATATTCCTGAACCCGCTGCCGCCGGGCAACCATACGATCCATTGGGTCGCCTCAGGTTGTACCCAAGGCGGGTCTCAAGACATCACTTACAATCTGACGGTCGCCAACTGACGATGCGAAGGTTCCGCTCAAATCGAAGCAGGAGCGCAAGGGAAATGCCCAAAGAAAATCAGCATCCGGAACCGGCCGGCCACTCCGGTGAGACGACCAAGATGCGTAAGTATCTCCTCGCGCTGGCGCTCGGCGTCACGCTTTTGAACGGTGCGACGCTTCCCAACGGCGCGACGCTTCCGAACGGCGCGTTCCTCGGCGACGGGAACAGTCGAGGCGACGCCCAGTCGGCGTTGACTGCGCTGGCCACCCATCCGCTTGCGAGAGACGATCGGCCGGCAGAGGCCTCCGTTTCTACGCCTGCTGGTGACCGATGACGCAAGCGGCGGGGGGCCCTTGGGGGAGCGCCCGCCCGCCGTGGCGTTCTTCATGGTCCTCGCGCTGCTTTCTGCGGCTGGCGTGGGAGACGCGGCTACATCACCGCCGCTCGGGTTGAAGCCGGCGTCGGATGGCGGCGCCTCCCCGCGCGCCTTTGCCCTCGATATCCCGGCCGACAGCTATTTCGCGACCGATGTAGGGCGCGGCTTGTTGAAATATCTGGTTCGGTGCGCCTTCGACGCCACCACCGTTGCAAAGCTCGAGCTTTCCGGCGAGACAATCACCTATTCTGGCGGTCTCGGATTGGCTCCCGCATGGGCGGACCGGCCACTCTCTTTGGCGGAGCAAAGGTGGGTTTCTGCTTGCATTCTGTCGCTCGCAAATAAGTTTGGCAAATCTGTCAAAGTTGATTTGCGCGGCGATCATCTGAAATTCGGCCATGACACACCCGAAGAATTCCAACTGTTTTCTCTCCATGAAGGTGGTTTTTTTGGAAATCTCTTCATTTCCCCACCAGCCGCGTATGTGTGTCAAGGGCGCGATATTTCCAAAATCAGCGCCTTTCCGATCGGAAGCTTACGTGTATGCGCCCAATCGTCGAGCGCCATGGCGCCGCGGGGCAATGCGCTCAGTCAATGTGGCATTATAATAACGGGTCCTTGCAGTTCGCCGTCCAGTTTCATCGTAAATGGCGAACGATTTGAAGAAGTGATTCACGTTTGGCTTCCGCCGGAGCCCGTAAACTGAGCCTCAGTTCGAGGCGAGCCAGCGTGTCAGACTGTGACACAGTGAAAGATCGCTCCTCCCGCCCCCTCGCCGCAAGTGCCGCCTTCCCGCGCGCATTGTTCAAACGAACATGTTAAACGCCTGATCCCCGTTGCAATTCGCGACCTTCACCCCGCGTTCCGACCACGGCGCGTCAACACCGCGAGCGCAGGAATGAAGGGAATCGAGCATCCCAAAACCGAGCCGCGCGTCTTCCGCTTCGCGCCTTCGCCGAACGGCTTCCTGCATCTCGGCCACGCCTATTCGGCGCTCTTGAATTTCGAGCTCGCGCGCGAAAGCGGCGGGCGCTTCCTCTTGCGCATCGAGGACATCGATCTCGCGCGCGCGAAGCCGCAATATGAAGCGGCGATCTACGAAGACCTCGCCTGGCTCGGGCTCGATTGGGAGCGGCCTGTGCGCCGCCAGTCGGAGCATTTCGCCGATTACGCCGCGGCGCTGGAACGGCTCGACGCGATGGGCCTCATCTATTCCTGCGCCTGCACGCGCGGGGAGATCGCCAGAGCCGCGGGAGAGAATCCGCCGCGCGATCCCGATGGCGTTCCGCTCTATCCGGGAACATGCCGCGGCCAGCCGCGCGGCCATGTGCGCGAAATCTTGAGCGTCGGCGGCGTCGCGCTGCGGCTCGAGATGGCGAAGGCGCTCGCGCTCCTGGGCGCCGAGGCCGGGACGCTTTCCTGGCGCGAGCACGCCGAGGGCGAGATCGCCGCGCGACCGGAGCGTTGGGGCGACGTCGTGCTCGCCCGCAAGGACACGCCGGCGAGCTATCATCTCGCGGTCGTCGTCGACGACGCGCTGCAGGGCGTAACCGACGTCGTGCGCGGCGCGGATTTGAAGCCCGCGACGGGCCTGCATCGACTGCTGCAACGCCTGCTTGGCCTGCCTGCGCCAAGCTATCGGCATCACGCCTTGCTGCTCTGCAGCGAGGGGGAAAAACTCTCGAAAAGCAGGAGCAGCAAAACGCTGCGCGACTTGCGCGCAGAAGGCGTGAGCGCCGCAGCGGTCCGAGAGGCGGCGTGCGCCGGGCCCGGCTGAATTCGACCGCTCCCTCCAGGCTGCCGCGAAAACCGACTGTGCGCGCGGGCGCCCAATTCTACTTGTCATGCTCAATGTTTTTGAGCCGTCAAGGCCAACCCGCATGGCCACGGAGGGCCCAGGTCGTAGGAGCGCCATGAAAAGGGTTCGACACTTCGTTCTGGACGCTGCGGAAGGCCTCAACCCGGGGTATTTCGCGATGGTGATGGCGACCGGGATCGTTGCGATCGCCGCTCAATTGGAAGAAATTCCCGTGGTTGCGACGGCGCTCGCCCGGCTCAATTGGACCGCATACGGAATTCTGTGGCTCCTCACGCTCGTCCGGCTCCTGCGCTTTTCCGGACGCCTAATGCAGGACTTTGCCGATCACCGGCTCGGGCCCGGCTTTTTCACGATCGTCGCGGCCACTTCGGTTCTGGGAGCGCAAGCCTTCGTGATCGAGCGCTCGGAATCGATCGCAATCGTCTTGTGGTATGTGGCCGCGGGTCTCTGGTGCTTGATCACCTATCCGTTCTTCGTCGCCATGGCGGTCGGCGAAAAGAAGGCCTGCTTGGCGTCCCAACTCAATGGCGGGTGGCTTGTCGCCGTCGTCGCAACGCAGTCGTTGGTTGTGCTCCGCGCGGCGATCGGCGCCGAGGCGGTCCCCTCTTCCGGGGTTCAGTTTCTTTGCCTATGCCTGTTTCTGATCGGCGGCATGCTCTATCTCTTCATTATGACGCTCATCTTCTATCGGCTCAATTTTCTCCCATTCTCGCCCAGGGAGTTCGACCTGCTCTACTGGATCAACATGGGCGCCGCCGCGATCAGCGCTCTGGCGGGCTCGCTCCTCGTTCTTCGGGCGGACGCCTGGCCAATCGTCGCAGATTACTTGCTGTTCGTGGAGGGCGTCACCGTTTCCTTTTGGGCGGCGGCGAGCTGGTGGATACCTCTTCTCATCGCTCTGATGCTCTGGAGATATGTCGCTCGAAGAGACGCGCTTCGCTACGAACCTTCATTTTGGGGAATGGTCTTTCCGCTAGGCATGTATGCGACGGCGACATTCGAGCTCATGCGGGCGGAGAAACTCCCTTTTCTCGACCCCATTCCTCAAGTCTTCGTGTTTGTCGCCCTCGCCGCATGGCTTCTCACATTTTGCGGACTGCTTTGGAGCCTCGCAGCGGGCTTCGTCACGCGTCAACTGGCGCGCCTCACCCACGAGCGCTCGGAGGTAGAGTGACGTCGTCGCTCAGCTGCGATAGTCACCGTTGATCGCGACATATTCCTTGGTGAGGTCGCATGTCCACACCGTCGCCGCGCCCGGACCCAAGCCGAGATCGACGCTGAGCTTGATCTCGTCGCGTTTCATGATTTCTGAAACCGCCGCCTCGTCATAGGAGGGATCGCGCTGGCCCTTATAGGCGACGCGTGTGTCGCCGAACCAGATCGCGAGCTTGTCGCGATCCGCCTCCTCGCCGGCCTTGCCGACCGCCATCACGACGCGTCCCCAATTGGCGTCCTCGCCGGCGATCGCTGTCTTGACCAGCGGGGAATTGGCGATGGAGAGAGCGATGCGTTTCGCCGCCCGCGCATTGACCGCGCCCGAAACGCGCACCTCGACGAATTTGCGCGCGCCCTCGCCGTCCTTGACCACCTGATGCGCGAGATCGAGCAGCAGCTCGTCGAGCGCCGCGGCGAAAGCGTCGAGGCGCGGATCGGAAGCCCTGTCGATTTCCGGCGCGCCGCGCGCGGCCGCCGCGCCCGTCGCGAAGAGCAGCAGCGTGTCGGAGGTCGACGTGTCGCTGTCGACGGTGATCGCGTTGAAGCTGTCGCGCGTGGAGCGGGACAGCAGCACCTGCAGCGCATCGGCGCCGATCGGCGCGTCGGTGAAGACGAAGGCGAGCATCGTCGCCATGTCGGGCGCGATCATGCCGGCGCCCTTGGCGAAGCCGGCGATGCGCACCTCGACGCCGCCGATCTCCGCCGTGCGCGCCGCGAGCTTAGGGTAGGTGTCGGTCGTCATGATCGCCCGCGCCGCGTCATGCCACGCGTCGGCGCTCGCCGTCTTGGCGAGCTTCGGCAGCACGCGCTGGAATTTCGTGGCGTCGAGCGGCTCGCCGATCACGCCGGTCGAGGCGAGAAAGATCTGGCGCTCCGGCGCCTTCGCGGCCTTGGCGACGAGCTCGGCGGAGAGCTTTGTCGCCTCGCGGCCCAGGCGCCCCGTGAAGGCGTTGGCGTTGCCCGAGTTGACCAGCAGCGCGCGCGCCTTGCCGGCAGAGAGCCTTGCGCGGCACCAGTCCACCGGCGCGGAAGGACATTTGGAGCGCGTGAAGACGCCGGCGACGCGCGTTCCCTCGTCGAAGAGCGCCAGCATCACGTCGACGCGCCGCTTGTAGCGCACGCCGGCCATGCCGGCGGCGAAGCGCACGCCGTCGATCGGCGCGATTTCAGGAAGCGTAGCGGGCGCGAATTTGGAGAGGGGACCGGCTTTCGCCATGAAGGGGCATCTTTCGCGGTCAACCGCGGCGCCGGCCGGCGCCGCATGGGGGAGCCATGGGCCGGAGATCGGTCTCCGGCCGCTTCTCACTTCTTCTTGTCGTCGGGCTTGGTCTTGTCGTCGGGCTTGGGCGCCTCTGTCGCCGGCTTGTCCGCGCGCTCGATCTGAGCGGTCTGCGTCAGCCGCTCGAGCAAGGATCGGCGCGCCACCTCGGAGAGATAGCGCGAGATCTCGCCCTTCAGCTCTTCGGGCTGCGGAAACTTCCTCGCCCGCTTGTCGACGAGCTTGATGACGTGCCAGCCGACTTGGGTTTTCACCGGATCGGAAACCTGGCCAGGCGAGAGCTTCACGACCTGCTCGGCGAATTCCGGAAGCCACTCCTCCTTCACGCGCCAGCCGAGATCGCCATTCTTCGCGCCGGGGTCTTTCGACACTTCCGCCGCGACCTTGCCGAAGTCCTCGCCTCCCTTGATGCGCTTCAGCGCGTCCTTGGCCTGATCCTCGGTCGTGACGACGAGGTGCAAGGCGTGATATTCGTCCTGCGGCTTGTAGTCCTTCGCCGCGTCGTCATAGGTCTTCTTGATCGCAGCATCCGTGACCGCTTCCTTGCTGAGCTTGGCGAGCATCGCCTGCATCAGCGCCATGTCGCGGAGATAGGCGAGACGCTTCATGAAGTCGGGCGTTTCGGCGAGCTTTTCCGCCTGCGCCTCCTGGACGAGAAGCTGCTGGGAGACGAGGAACTCGATCAGCGCGGACTCGCGCACCTTGGGATCGGCCTGGCGGGCGAAATTCGCTCCAATGTACTCGTCGGCGAGCTTCAGGTCCTCGTCGGTGATCTCGACGCCATTGACCTTCGCCAAGACCTTGGCCGAGGCGCCGGGCGCCGCAGTCAGAGAAAGGCCGAGGGCGAAGATCGCAAAGGCGACGCGAGGAAGCTGCGCGCTCCGGGCAGCATGAGTTATAGGGCCTCCAAATGATGGGACCGCGCGGGGCGTCGATGCGGCGGCGCCGGCGTCGATCGTGGCGCGATGCGCCGGGCGTAACTACGCCGCGAGAGGCGGTCTGACAAGCGCCGGGCAGCCAAGGCCGGATACCTCGACCTCTGATTGCTCTCTGACTAACGTTTGAAAACGCCAGCGCCTGGATGCAGAATGAACTGCCCTGCTAACCGAACATGTGCGGGCCGGCAGAAGCGACCCCGAAGCCGCATCCCCAGTTCCGCTGGATCATCAGACGCCGCCGGCGGTCGAGCCTGATCCAGCCGAGGTGTTCTTCCAGGCAAGCCTCTCCGAGACGGCGGAGCGTTGAAGAATCGGGTCTAAAAGCGAACTGAGCACGGAGGGAAATATGATAGATTTTTTTTCGCAGCACTACGTGGAGATTTTGCTTTGGCTGGCAACCATTACGCTCCTCGCCTTTTGGGTTTGGTGGAGGACAAGACAGACAGTTTCCAAAGCGAGCTTCGCATTTCTGGTAATTACCACGATCTCTGCGTGTTTCACAGCATTCCTGAAAACATTTGATAAACCGCTCGCATCTAAAATATACAACAACGCGCTGCCGACCCTGCGAAAGCTGCGGGGGCTGGACGTGATACCTGATGTAGATCCCGAAGGTAACAATTTCATATATTTCTTATTGCTATCCGCACTAGCTCTGACTATATTTTTCATTTATCGGTTTTCCGTCACAGCGATCACGCATTGGGATGCACCCCCGACGATTCTAGTCAACGAACTAGCCAAATCAGGCCTAGACAACAACTTATTTTCTCTTGCTAAAGCAGAATTTATCCGTTTTTTACAACAAAAATCCGATCCGATTGCGGACAAGAACTCAACGAATTGGAGGCAGGAGATCGCCGAACCACCTGCCGCGCCAAGGTGGGAGCAATCGCGCGAGAATTGTTTTTGTCTGCCTTTTCTGAAGCGAACATTCCAGAAAACGGGTGGAGGGATAGAACGCGAACATGGATTGGCGATATATATACCGGAGCATACGATACTGCTGCTACCCCGCTTATTGTGTTGGTCTTCGATTCTGTTCCAACTAACGAGGAGCTAAGCAGTCGGATCGCAGGAAATTTATTGAACATACCGGAAGGAGCAAAAGTTGTCACGTATTTCTTGTTTGACTCTGATAATATATATGACGGCAGGCAGGTACACATTGACGCGCACATATTGGAGGGGTGGTCAAGGCGTTCTTTGCTCACCAAGGGGCTCCGCCTGACGAAATACGCTTTAGATCTAATCCAAAGATTTGATCACGAGCCGCTTGGCGGCACAGATAAGACATTGAAGGATACATACGTCGAGACCTATGTACAAAAGCCCCTCTTCGATAAGAGGCTACCTTTGAAGAACCTATTGAAGGAATGGCTAATGGACGGCTCGCGGCGGCAGCTTGCAATAACAGGGGAATACGGAGAGGGAAAAAGCACGGCGATGCTGGAATGGTGCGTGGATTGGGCACGAAAGTTTCTCGTGGGGCAAGCAATGGATGAACGCGTGCCGCTCTTGATCGAGCTGAGGGGACAAAGCCCTTCAGAAGTCGATCCGCTTACCTTCCTATCGGGTTGGGCGAGCAGGTTTGGGTTGCCGGCGAAGCAGGTTCTCAACCTGATCAAGGCAGGCCAAGCTATGGTTATTTTTGAAGGCTTCGATGAACTGCGAAACGCAGGCCGTGAGTTCGACCGCCACGAGCACTTCAACGCGCTATGGCAATTTGGTTACCCCGGCTCAAAACTGATATTCACTGGCCGCCCCAATTTTTTTCTCGGCGAGGCCGAGAAGAACCGCACACTTCGCGCAGACCGTGAGATCGGGGCCAGCGGCAAGCCCTACACCGAGCTATATGACTTATCCCGCCTGACAGAGCCAGAGATTGGTAAAGCGGCGGCTGGATTCGGGATCGAGCTAGGAAAGTCGATATTAAGCGCTGCGCGCCAGAACCCCGAGTTCATGGAAATTATTTCCCGGCCATCAATGCTTCCCGTTGTCGCCACAATCTGGCCTGAGATCGAAGAGCTGCAGGCCGCAGGACATCCTCTGGTTAGCGCTGTTCTCATAGAATGCTATATAAAAGCAATCTATAGACGCAAAGATGCGGAAATCGAAAGTGACCGCCGGATCAAGGGATCTCCGCAGGGAGCGAGCTATCTTCAGCTGCCATGGCAAGTACGTGATTTGTTCACAATGTTAGTCGTTTGGAGGATGGCAAACATGGAGGCCCAAAACACGATTGATCGCAGGAGTTTCGATGCTGTCATCTCACACTCCTATCGAGATGTCATGGGTGCATGCCAAGCAGATGGGGTTGACAAAGATATTGTGTCAGGCGTAAAGAATTTTATTGAAAGACATTCTGAAGATGATCCGTCAGATGTCCTGGACACCGTCTGTACAGAAGTCGCCACGGCGGGACTCTTTGTATCTGACCCAGCAGGAGGCCCCACCAACTTACGCTTTCCTCATAAGCAATTTTATGAGTTCAATATAGCCAAAGCATCATGGCTAATTTTAGCTTTTCCTGACTCATTTGTATCAATACTTCTTATTAACTCCCCCGGGTATGGACGATTACTGAGAACATATAATAGAAATATGACCTTCTCTGTGCTGACTAGGCATCAGAATTCAATCATGTTTTTTGGTCAAATCACGAGAGACAGGTTTGCTGTTATAGGGAAAGGCAGACACTTTACTCTTTATACACTAATTATACTTGAGATTTTCATGAACATCATAGGAAGGCGTTCATATACATTCGATAATACGGGGACATCTACCTTCAAATCTGCTCAATATTCGAGTTCTAAACGGAAAAGAGGCTTTCTCAACAAGCTGATCAATAGATTTTCAGTTCCAGGAGAGAGCGGGGATCTGACTTTTAACATTCTAAAGAAACAAAGAATGTTTGGAATGGTTGCCGGATTGGCGTTATTGGTAGTAGGTTTCTCGATCCCCTTGGGGGGCATCATGTGGTTAAAAGCGGGCTATTGCTCCCCCTTCTCTGCGGAGGAGTTACCCTATCTCTGCAATGCTCGTTCACCCGTTCTTATTGCCAGTTTATTATTTAGCTATCTGCCACTTATTGTTGGGACTGTACTTTTTGGGGCCTCAATGAGCGCGGCTTCAAAATGGGCATTTGTCCTAGTTAAGCTGGTGCTGGCATACGATTCAAAAACGGGCCAAGCTCTGCCCCAAAAGGTCTGGAGGCGTGGTCTGACTCTTATACGAAAAGGCAAATACATTGATTACGGCGTCGATGACATCAAACCACTTTCATGATAGGGGGTCGGGGCACTAAACTGCAAACGCGCTAGCTCGCGAGCAGAAAACGCTCGGCCTGCGCGAGATCGACGGAGACGAGCTGCGAGACGCCGCGCTCGGCCTGCGTCACGCCGAAGAGCCGGTCCATGCGCGCCATGGTGATCGGATTATGCGTGATCGCGACGAAGCGGGTGTCGGTCTTCTTGCGCATCTCCTCGAGAAGGTCGCAGAAGCGCTCGACATTGTAGTCGTCGAGCGGCGCGTCGACTTCGTCGAGCACGCAGATCGGCGACGGATTGGTCAGGAACACCGCGAAGATCAGCGACATCGCGGTCAGCGCCTGCTCGCCGCCCGAAAGCAGGCTCATCGAGACCGGCTTCTTGCCGGGCGGGCGGGCGAAAATCTCGAGCCCGGCCTCAAGCGGATCGTCGCTCTCGACGAGCTGCAATTCCGCTGTCCCGCCGTCGAAGAGCAGCGTGAACAGCTCCTTGAAATGCGCGTTGACCTTGTCGAAGGCCGCGAGCAGCCGCTCGCGCCCCTCCTTGTTCAGGCTCGCGATCGCGGCGCGCAATTTCTTGATCGCCTCGGAAAGATCGTCGCGCTCGGCGCACATCCTGGACTGCTGCGCCTCGATCTCGGCAAGCTCGTCGTCGGCGCGCAGATTGACGGCGCCGAGCCGCTCGCGATCGGCGCGCAGCTGCTCGAGCTTGCGTTCGACGGCCTCGCCCGTCGGCAATTCGTCGCCCGGCGAAACGCCCGCGAGAGACACGATCGCTTCCGGCGTCGTCTCCAGCTCGTGAGCAATGGCGCGGGCCACATCGGCGGCGCGCTGGCGCGCGGCTTCTAGCTGGGCTTCGCTGCGCGCCTTCTCCTCGCGCGCGCCGCTCAGCGCGTCGAGCGCGGCGCGAGCCGCCTTGTCGCCCTCGGCAAGCCGCGTCTCGCCCTCAGCGCGCGCGTCGGAAGCCGCGCGCCGCGCGTTCTCCGCCTCTTCCACGCTGTCACGCAAAGCGCGGCGCTGGCGCTCGAATTCCATCGGCGCCTCGGCGAGCTCTTCCTGCTCCTGGCGCGCCGCGTGCAAACGCTCCTCGATCTCGCCGATGCGGTCCTGCGCGTGGTCGCGGCGCTGCGCCCAGGAGGCGCTCTCGCGCTGGATCGCCGCCTGACGGCCAGAGCGCATCGAGGCTTCATGTGCGAGCGCGGCGAGGGAGGCGCGCGCCTCTCCCGCCTGCGCGCGCTCGGCCTGTGTGCGCGCCCGCAGGCTTTCGAGCGCGCCTGCGAGGAAGGCCGGCTCGTCCAGGGCCTCGAGCGCGCTTTGCGCGGCGGCGCGTTTTTGCGCCGCCTCGTCGCGATTTTCGATCGTCTGCGCCTTCGCCGCCTCGAGCGCAGACAGCCGCTGGCCGATCTGCGCCTGACGGCGCTCGGCGGCGGCATGGCGGTCGCGCGCCTCGTCGAGGCGCGAGCGCCCCCGCCGTTGCGCCTCGCGCGCGTCGCTCTCGGCCTGCTGCGCTTCGCGCACGGCGTCGCGCGCGGCCTGCGCCTCCTCGGCGGAGGCATCCGCGAGATAGCGCGCCTCCTCGGCCTCCCGGCGCAATTCGGAGAGGCGGTTCTTTTCGGCGAGGCGCCGCGCGGCCGGGGTCGGCGCCTCGGCCGCCTGAGTGAAGCCGTCCCAGCGCCAAAGGTCGCCCTCCTTCGAGACGAGTCTTTGTCCGGGCTTCAAGAGCGCGCGCAGCCGCTGGCCCTCCTCGCGCGCGACGACGCCGATCTGCTGCAAGCGCCGCCGCATTGCCGTCGGCGCCTGAACGAGATCGCTTAAGGGCTGCGCCCCCGCGGGCAGCGAGAAGTCCCCCGCGCCGTCCGTCAGCGCCCAATGGGCGGGCGCTTCCGGGTCGGCCGATGCGTCCAGATCATCGCCGAGCGCCGCGCCGAGCGCGGTCTCATAGCCTTTCTCGACGACGATCTCCTCGAGGACGGGCGTCCAGAGATCGCCCGAGCCGGCGTTGAGGAGCTTTTCCAGCGTGCGCGTCTCGGCGTCGAGCCGCTGGGCGCGCGCTTCGGCGGACGCGAGCGGCGCGCGGCAGGCGGACTCTGTCTCGCGCGCCTCGTGGTGGCGCGCCGCGGCTGCTTCCGCCGCCTCGTCCGCGGCCTGCAATTCCTCGGTCGCAAGCTCCAGGCTCGCCTCGAGCCGCGCCAAATCCTCGGCGCCGCCGCCTTCCGAAGCGATCAGCGCGAATTCCGTGTTGAGCCGCGTGAGCTCCGCCTCGAAACGCGCGAAGCGGCGCCCCTCCTCCTCGATCGCCGCCTGAAAGCTTTTTGCGCGCGCGTTAACCGAGGCGAGGCTGTCCTGCGCCTCATGCAGCTCATCCTCCGTCGCGACGAGCGTCGCCTCGATCTCGGCGAGGCGCGCCCGCGCCTCCTCCTCGCGCTCGGAGCCTGCGGTCTCGGCCTCCAAGAGCTCCGCCCGCTCCTCTTCGAGGCGCTGCGCGACCTCCGCCGCGTCCTCGATCAGCGCGCTCTCGCGCTCGAGATCGCGGACGAACTGCTCGATGCGGCGGGTGAGCTCAGCGACGCGTTCGTGGGCGCGCTTCTCCTCGGCGTCGAGCGCGTCGCGCGCGACGATGAGCCGGTGCAGCGCCGCGCCCGCTTCGGCCTCCTTCTCGCGAAGCGACGGCAGCTCATGCGCGGCGAGCGCCTGCTCGCGCGCCGCGGCGGCCTGCTCGACCAGGCGCTCATTGACGAGCGCCGTATCCGCCGCGAATTTGCGCTCGGCCTCGGCGAGCCTTGCGGTCGCGGCGCGATGCGCGATGAGGGCCGCCAGCGCCTCGTGCTGGCGAATCTGCGCGGCGACAGCGCGATAGCGCGACGCCCCCCGCGCCTGACGGCGCAGGCTCTCGACCTGACTGTCGACCTGCTTCAGCACGTCCTCGAGCCGCAGCAGATTTTCGGAGGCCGCATGCAGGCGCAGCTCCGCCTCGTGGCGGCGCGAATGGAGGCCGGCGACGCCCGCCGCCTCCTCCAGCACGCGGCGGCGCGCCTGGGGCTTCGCGGAGATGATCTCGCCGATCTGCCCCTGACGCACCAGCGCCGGAGAGCGCGCGCCGGTCGAGGCGTCGGCGAAGAGCAGCTGCACGTCCTTGGCGCGCACCTCGCGGCCGTTCACGCGATAGACCGAGCCCTGCTCGCGCTCGATTCGGCGCGTGACCTCGAGCGTGTCCGAATCATTGAAGGCCGCCGGCGCGCTGCGCTGCGCGTTGTCCAGGACGAGTCCGACCTCCGCGACGTTGCGCGCGGGACGCGAGCCGCCGCCGGCGAAAATCACGTCGTCCATGCCGGTGGCGCGCATGTTCTTGAATGAATTCTCGCCCATGACCCAGCGCAGGGCCTCGACGAGATTGGACTTGCCGCAGCCGTTCGGGCCGACGACGCCGGTCAAGCCGGGCTCGATGAGGAACTCGGTGTGCTCGCAGAAGCTCTTGAAGCCCAAGAGGCGCAGCCGTTCGAATTGCATATCCAATGAGCGCCACAAAATCGGGGGGATTGCAAGGTTTTGGAGGCAATATGTTGTGGGTAGGGGCGCTTCCCGGTCCAAGAAACGAAGGGCAAAGGGCGCACAAAGTGATTCGCGGAGGGATCGCAGCCGTCATTGCGAGGAGCGCAGCGACGAAGCAATCCAGGAGTCAGGCGCGGCCCCTAGATTGCTTCGCCTTCGGCTCGCAATGACGGCTTGGATGCCTCAGCGTCAGGCGAGGTCTTCATAGAGATCGCGCCAAGTGGGATTGAGCAATTCGATCAGCGCCAGCTTGTCGCGGCGGGAGCCGGCCTTGATTTGCTTCTCGCGCGCGATGGCGCTCGGCATGTCGTCGCAACGTTCGTAATAGACGAGCATCTTGCAGCCATAGCGGCGCGTGAATCCCTCGATGCGGCCTTCGCGATGCTCATAGGCGCGCCGCGGCAAATCGGACGTGACGCCGGTATAAAGCGTGCCGTTGCGCTTGCTGGCCATGATGTAAATCGCGGGCTGGCGCATGCAAATTGCCAAACGCCGATTAGGCAGGATTACCCCGCGACAGTGCATCGGTTGTGTCGCGTGAAACCAAAGCGCGGAAGGTCACCCGTCATCGCGAGCGCAGCGAAGCGATTCAGGGGTCGCGCCGGTCGCCTCTTACGTTCGGCGGCGCCGGTGAGTATCACGTAAAGCTTCGTGGTGTGGCCCCTGGATTGCTTCGTTGCTGCGCTCCTCGCAATGACGGCCAGAATTCTTCGCCATGAGATCATCTGATGAAACGGCCGCGGAAGCGAGGGGTTTCAGGTCTCGGAGCCAATCGATCGCTTTTAGGCTCGCTTCCTGCGAGCGGGCGTTTGCCCGATCGTTCATATAGGGCGGCGCGAGCGGATTGATGTGCCCGGCAGCACAAAGGGAACAGACGCCTCAGAAAAGCCGTCGCGCGCCGCCCTTCACCCTCCGCGCAACGCCTTCAGCACCTTCAGCCCTGCGCGCCCGTCGGGCGTCATGCCGAGGCGCTGCTGCACGTCGGCGATCGCCTCCTTCGTCTTCGTGCCGATCACGCCATCGGGCTCGCCCAGCTGATAGCCGTTGCGAATGAGCAACGTCTGCAGCTCCTTGCGCTCCCCGCGCGAAAGACCGGGATCGTCGGTCGGCCAGGGCGTTTGAATGCCGGGCAGTCCGCGCAATCGGTCGGCGAGCACGCAGATCGCCAGCGCGTATGACTCGGCCGCGTTGTAGGAGAAAATCGCGTCGAAGTTTTTGGTGACGAGGAAGGCCGGCCCTTCGCGGCCCGCCGGCAGCAGAAGCGCGGCGCGGGGGCCGCCGCCGAGCGGCGATCCGTCGAGCTTGGTAATTCCGCGCGAGGCCCAGGCGGACATCGGCTGGCGATTGGTGCGGCCCGCGGGTCCCGCGTAATTTTGCGGCAGCTTCACCTCGAAGCCCCAGGGCAGATGGTGCTCGAAGCCGTTCTTGGCGAGATAATTCGCGGTGCTGCCGAAGGCGTCGGCGGGATCGCTCACGACGTTCTTTCTGCCATCGCCGTTGAGATCGACCGCTTTCGAGAGGAAGGTCGTCGGCATGAACTGCGTGTGGCCGAAGGCGCCAGCCCAGGAGCCGTAAAATTCCTCGAGCGCGACGTCGCCGTTATCGACGATTTTCAGCGCCGCCATTAGCTCTTTTCGAAAATAGTCGGCGCGGCGCGGCGCCTGACAGGCGAGCGTCGCGAGCGACTGGATGACCGGGCGCTTGCCGAAACCCTTGCCGTAATCGGATTCGACGCCCCAGACCGCGACGATATAGGGCGCGTCGACGCCGAAGCGGCTCTCCGCGACATGCAGCCAGTGCGCGTGTTTCTGCATGAGCGCGCGGCCCTCCTCGACGCGATCTTCGTCGACGAGTCCAGCCATGTAGTCCCAAATGGGCGTCGTGAATTCCGGCTGCTTGTCGGTGAAGCTCACCGCGTCATTGGGCTCGAGCGAGCCGAGCGCGGCCTCGATCGTCTCGCGCGAGACGCCGGCCTGGGCCGCGCTCTGGCAAATCCCGCCGAGACAGGACGCCCAGTCCGCCCGCGCCGGCGCACAGACGAGGAGGAGCGCCGCGAGCGCAGCGAGGCGCAGATGATTCGCTTTCATGTCCCCAATGCTAACGGCTGGGGTCGCTTTCGCAAGCTTGGGGGTGACGCCGGCGTCAGGAGCTGGTCGCAACGCCTTTGAAAGCGTCCAGCGCGACGGCGAGAACGACAGTCGCCGGCACCGCCAGCGCCACGCCCATCGAGCCGAAGAGCGTGCCGAAAGCGAGCATGCAGAACAGCAGCACGGCGGGCGGCACGCTCAGCGACCGGCTCTGCAAAAAGGGCGTGATCAAATAGCCTTCGAGGAAGCTTGCGCCGCCGACGGCGAGGGCGGCGAGGGCAGCCGTCTGCAGCCCATGCGGCAGAGCGACGAGGCCCGTCACGACGATCGCGATGATCGAGCCGAAATAGGGGATGAAGGCCAGAGCGCCGCTGATCGTCGCGAGCGCCAAAGCCGCCGGAACCCCGAAGGCCCACAGCGCCACGCCGGCGAAGAAGGCGTTCATGACCACGACATAGAGCTGGATGACGAGCCACTGCCGCAGCGAGGCGGCGGAGCCGTCGAGAAAGCGCGCAACCTGGGCCTGCCTCGATTGCGGCGTGAAGGCGAGCAGACCGGAAACATGGGTTTCCGGGTCGGCGGCGAGATAGGCGGCGCCGATGATGGCGAACACCGCAAAGGCGAGGGCGCTGCCGAAAGAGGTCAGAATCGCCGCGATATGCAGCGCGACCGGGCCGGTGGCCTTGGAGAAATCGACGCCCGCAATCAGTTTCTCGACGAATTCGCCCCAAGGATGCGCTTCCACGGACCCCTCGATCATGGCGATGGCGGCGGGGACGTCGATGGCGATCTCGTCGTATTGCTTCAGAAGATCGCCGCCAAAAAGCGAGAAGGCGAGCGCAATGACCGCGGCCAGCCCGAGCGCGACGAGCGCCAGGGAGACCCCGATCGACAGACCGAAGCGTTTCGAGAGGCTTTGGGCCGCGCCACGCCAGCCGACCGCGAGCAGGATCGTCGCGAAAACCGCAGGGATCAGATCCTTGAGGTGATAGAGGATCCAGACCAAAGCCGCCGCGACCGCGGCGACGACGGCGACGACGACCGCCCGATAGACGAAGCTCTCGGGCCCAATATCCTTGGAATTGAAGGTGAATTTCATGCGCGCCCCGCCTCGCCCGTGTGTCAGAGTCGAACTCGATGAGAAAAATCGTCCGGCGGCTCTCGCCGGCGATTCCCGCCTATACAGCCAAAACTTGTCGCTTGGACTTCGCCTCGGCCCAAAATCGCCCGAAATCCGCGCGAGCCTGCGAAGTTGGAACCCAAGGACGCGCTCGTGACCCTGAAGCCCAAGCTATTGCTCGCCGCGCTGGCGGCGTTGCTCCTCGCGGCGCCCGCAGCGGGCATGGGCGAGGACGCATCGCCGCCGCCGCTCGAAAAGAAAACTGACGCGACTGCGGCGCCCCGCAAGCGCGCAAAGCCCTCCGCCCCGAAGCCCGTCGCCCAAAAGCCGGCGGAAGCCCCCGATTGTCCGCGCGCGCAGTATAAGGGCGATCCCGTCTGCTTTGGCGCAGAGGACGCCGCGGGGCTCCCGCTGCCCTCCTCGCGCTCGGGCCAAGCTGCGCCGCGACGGACCGAGGACGTGACCCTCTCGGCTAAGACGCGCGTCAACCAGCCCACGGACAGCCCGACCTACTTCAACAATCCCAACCCGCATCCGAGCGGCAATGATGTGGGCGGCGGGCTGGGCGTCGGCTTCCATTTTTGAGCCCGGGCCGCAAATCGCGCTAAAATGCGGTTCATGGCCCATGATACCCGTTCCGGAACTGCCGCCGCGCGCGGACTCACGCCGGCGCGCCGACGTGCGCTCGCGATTCTCAAGGAGGCGAACCGGCCGATCGGCGCCTATGAGATGATCGAGCTGATGGCCGACGAAAAGGGCAAGCGGCCGGCGCCGATCTCCGTCTATCGCGCGCTCGCCTATCTCCTCGACCACGGCCTCGCGCATCGGCTCGCTTCGCAAAACGCCTTCGTCGTCTGCGGCCACGCGCATGGCGCCGAGGAGCCCGTGCTTTTCCTGATCTGCGAGCGCTGCGGCGAGGTGAAGGAGGCGACCTCGACCGCGCTCTCGAAATCGCTCGCGGCGCTCGCGACGGAAGCGGGCTTTGCGCCAAGGAGCCGGGTGATCGAGATCGCGGGCCGCTGCCAGCGTTGCGCAGCCGCATGACGCGGTTGCTCTCGACGCTTCTCGCGGGGGCCGCCGCGCTCACTGCGTCCTTCGCCGCCGCCGAGCCTTCGAGCGCTCCGCACGAGGCCAAAAGTTTCATGACGCGCCAGGAAGCCTTGGCGCTGATCGAGACGCTCAATGCGGAGCTTCTCACCGCGAGGAGCGCGACGTCCACTTTGGAGAAATGGTGCGCGGATCATCATATGGCCGAGGCGCCGAAGATCGTCGCAAAGCGCTTCGTCGGCGCGGATAAGCCGGCGAGCGCCGAGACGCGTCAGCGCCTTTCGGTGAGCGACGGCGAAACGGTGAAATATCGGCGCGTCGCGCTCGTCTGCGGCGCGCATGTCCTGTCGGAAGCCGACAATTGGTACGTGCCAGGCCGCCTCACGCAAGAGATGAACCGCCAGCTCGAGGAAACCGAGACGCCTTTCGGCAAGGTCGTCGCGGCGCTCCACCCCTTTCGGCGGACTTTTGAGGCGAAGCTCCTCTGGTCGCCGCTGCCCGCGGGCTGGGAGATGGGCGCGCGGGCAGAGGACCAAGCGGGCGCGGCCGTTCCGCCGCATGCGCTCATGGAGCACCGCGCGCTGCTCTATGGGGAAGACCAGCGACCCTTCTCGGAAGTCGACGAGACTTATACGAGCGGCGTGCTGGAGTTCGAGCGGGCGGGGGCGCGGTGAGGCGGAGAGAGACTCGCGATGCGCTGGCGGATCAATTATGACTCTTGCTTGGTTAGCCTGGCGCCGATAACTCTGAAACGCCTTGCATCTCATGGCGGCGAGCGTGGCGAGCGGTCGGCTCTTGTCAATGATGCGCCATGGCCCGTCTTGTTTGACGGGCGTCCAAAGGGACTCCCTATGGCGCACCGCCTTCGGCGGCGGCCTTTCAGGCCGTCATTGACAAGAGCCGAGCCGTCTCGCCGAAAATGCTCCGCCAAGAGATATAAGGCGATTTGTGAGCTTGCGATCATGTCGCAGCAATCGGCGTCGAAATTTTCGCTCGGAAAGCGCCGCCAGGAAGAACAACATGCACGACGCAAACCACTCGCAAACGCCCGCTCTCACGGCCCGAACCCGACGCCATCGACTTCTTCCGCGCCTGGGACACGTACGCGAAGGTCGTCGCCGCCAATTACATGTTTCATCGCGAGCTCGGTGAAGGCGTGCGCGACGCGCTTCGACGCCGTTTCGAGGGACGAAGCTTTTCCCTGCTCGATCTCGGCTGCGGCGACGCGACGGCGCTTGCGCCCCTGCTCGAAGGCTTATCGCTCAAGAGCTACAAGGGCGTCGATCTGGCGCCGCCCGCATTGGCGCTTGCGGCGAAAAACCTGTCCCATCTGGAGAGCCCGGTGGAGCTCGTCGAGGCGGACTTCATGAGCGCTTTGAGAGACTCGGGTCCGCAGGACGTGATCCATTCGAGCTTCGCGCAGCACCATCTGACGAGCGAGGACAAGGCCGAGTTCTTCGCGCTTGCGGCCAAGCGGCTCAATCCCGGCGGCCTGCTGATCCTCGTCGACGTCACGCGCGAGGAGGACGAAAGCCACGACGACTACATGCGCAATTACACCGGCTGGCTACGCGAGACGATGACGAGCCTTGCGAGCGAGGAGCACGATCAGATCTGCGATCACCTGACTCAAAACGACAAGCCGGAGCCTGCGTCAAAGCTCCGCGCGCAGGCCGAGAGCGCGGCGCTCGTGGCGTTGGAAGGCCTCGTTCCGCACAAATGGCACCGCCTGCTGCTCTTCGCGCCGGCATGAGAATCGTGGAAGAGCGCTATGCGTTCGAGCGTCTTCCCGAGGCGTTGCAGGCCCGCTGGATCGCGCATTCGCGCGCGCTACTCAACTCCTTTCGCGCGCGCGTCGGTGAGGAGCTGATCCTTCGCAGCGGCGACGCGCGGCGGGAAGCGGGGCGGCTCTTTGACGCGCCATTCGTCGCGGTCTCGCATGGGGCGGAAGCCGATCCGATTCTCAACTACGGCAATGCGGCGGCGTTGGCGCTTTGGGAGCTGTCGCCGCAAGAGCTGATCGCGACGCCCTCGCGCCTCACCGCCGAAGCGGAGCTGCGCGAGGCGCGCGAGCATATTCTCGCCGAGACGGCGCGCAGAGGTTTCGTCACCGGTTACACGGGCGTGCGCGTGAGCCGCATGGGCCGGCGCTTCCGCATCCGCGACGTCACGGTCTGGAACGTGACCGACGCCGACGGCCGTTTTCTCGGCCAGGCGGCGACCTTTGCGCATGGGGAGCGGCTCGACGGAGACACATCGCCATTTTGACCATGCTGCTTCGTAAGCCAAACGCCTATAGCACAGCGGCCGTCATTGCGAGCGAAGCGAAGCAATCCAGGAGCAACTACGGAATCCGTCGTCGTCCTTCTGTGTTTGCGAGAGGCGACAGGGATCGCTGACGCGGCCCCTGGATTGCTTCGCTTCGCTCGCAATGACGTGTTTACGCCGCGTGCGCCGGCTCCAACCCGCGAAACATCGCGCAGCGTTTGAAAGCCTCCAGGCTCGGCCCGGTCTTCTTCTGGCGGCAGTATTTCGCGACGAGCTTGGCGAGCCCCTTGATGTCGCGCCCTGTCGCGTCCGGGAACGTCGCGACCAGCGCGTCGATCAACGCTGCATCGAGCGCCAGACCGAACTGCTCGCCCATCACCGACCAAATGCGCCGCCGCGCCTCCTCGTCGGGCGGGTTGTATTTGATCAGCGCGATGCAGCGGGAGACGATCGCTTCGTCGATATCGTCGACGCGGTTGGTCGTCAGGAACAAGAGCCCGTTGAAATATTCAAGCACGCGCAGGAAGACGCCGACGACGGCGTTCATCGCGATATTGTCGTCGCGGCGCTTGATATAGACGTCGGCTTCATCAATCAGCATGACCGCGCCCCAGCGCTGCGCGCGCGTCAATATGTCCTTCAATGTCGTCTCCATCGTCGCGACATTCAAGCCGAGCTGGCCGGAGTGCACGCGATAGAGCGGGCGCTGGATGATCTCGGAATAGACTTCGGCGGTGAGCGTCTTGCCGACGCCGGGCGGCCCGGCGCAGAGCACGGTCGCGCCGCCGGATTTGCCGCGCACGATGTCGTCCATCAGCACGTCCATCTCGGCGGTCAGAATGTCGATCAGATCGGTCTGCTCCTCGGGCAGCACGAGCTTTTGCTTCAGCTCCGGCTGATAGCGGTAGGGTCGCATCTCATCGACATGCACCCAGACGTGATGATGCAGATCGAGATGGAACGTCAGAATGTAGGGATGGACCGGAATCTGCGTGAAGAAGTCTTTTGGGATCTCGGCGCGCAATTCGGCGAGCTCGTCCTCGGCGGCGAAGCGGTTGCTCTTTCCGGCCTTGCGCAGAAAATGACCGAGCACGTCGCCGGGCGCTTCCAGCGTGAGGTTGCGCGCCGCGAGCGCCGCCTCGTCATTGACGAGCCGCGCCTCGCCGCCGCTCGCCGAGAGCACGATCACATCCTTGCGCGCCCAGTCGGTGTTGCGGTGCGTGGCGTTGGGGTCTTCCGCATGGAAGCCTGTGCCCCGGCCGGAGAATTGCGCGCCATAGCGTCCGCGCCAGTCGAGATAGGTTTCGGCGGCGGCGTCGAAGGCCTCCAACAAGGCCGGCGACTCGCGCAAAAAACCCTTGGCGGCGAGGATCTCGCCGACCGTGCGGCCGGCTGCGTCGCCGGCCATGATGCGGATCATGTTGGTCTGCAGTGTTCCCTTGGCGTTGGCCTTGATCTCGATGATGATCTTGCCGGCCTCGTCGTTCGACGCCGGCACATAGTCGAAGCGCGTCACCACATAGGGTAGCGGCTTCGTCGCGATCGTCGCGGCGAAGAGCCAGCCGCGCTCGCCGCCGGTCACGAGATAGCGCACGAGCGCGGGAAAGAGCTCCTCGAGATCGGCCGCCTCGAAGCGGCGCCCTTCGGAATCAAAAGCGCTGCGCAGCGTTGCGAGCTGCGCGGCGCGCGCGTGCAGCTCGGGACCGGAGCGGCGATAGAGGTCCTCGAGGAAGTCGAACTCGGCGCCGGTGAGGCGCATCAGATCGAGCTCGACGCGATCGCCGAAGCGAAGCTGCGCCTCCAGGCCCGCGCGCTCCGGAAATTTGGCGATCAGCGCCTCCACATGCGGCTTGTCGATCTCGATGCGCATCATTGGCCTCGTCTGCTGTCGGGATAGGGAGGGAGCGTCAGGAGGCGCGCGTCCTCGATCGCGCCCCCGACCGTGAAGTGATAGAGAGTTCTGAAAGCGCGTATCCTGCGGCGCGAGGCCCAGCAGCGCATGGACTTCGTCGTCGAAGAAGCAGCCGATGCCGGTTCCGCAGAGTCCCAAGGCGCTGGCCCAGAGATAGAGCGCCTGGCCGATGAGCCCGGCCTCCCAATGCAGGCGCCGATAAGCGAAGGCGCCCTCCTCAGCGAGCGTGCGGTCGAATTCCGCGATCATCGCGACGGCAAAGCACCCCTTGCCGGCGATGGCTTGCCGGCAGGAAAAGATCGTCGCCTCGCGCTGACAGTCGCCGCTCTTCAAGAGCGACAGGCGCAAGCCGGGAAGATCGACGGGCGACCACTCGAATTCCCCCATCGCTTCGCGAAGACGCGCGGCCGAGTTGGCGTCTCGTTCGAGAAAGTACAGCCCCGGCGCAAGCCTCTCCACGCGATGCACGAAGAGCAGCAGGTTTACGCGCGAGGGGAAGGAAAAGCCCGAGAGCACGGGCTCGGCCTCGGGCAGCGTCGCGGCGAGCATCATGCGAAAGCTTTCGAGCGGCGCGACCGTCTTGCCATCCATGCGTTGCGCGCTGCGGCGGCTGCGCACGACGGCGCCGATCTCAGGGAGCGGCGTCGCCGTCTCCAGGCGACGCGCGTCGACGCGGTGAGAAGAGTCGGAGCGCGGCTTTCGGCAGAGCGCCGCCGCGCGATCGACGGCCGGCCAGGGGTCGTGATCCTCGCTCAGGCGATTGGCCCCGCCGAGCCAGCGGCGCGGCAGAGCGAGCAGAGCGGCAAGATCGAGCGAAGGCGCCTTTCCCCCGCCGGCGTCGATCCACAAAAGCGCATCGGGATGCTCCCCTTCCCACCGATGCCAGGCGTCGACCCGGTCGAGGCCCAAGAGCGCCGCGATATCGGCGTCGGAGGGCTCGGGCAGAAGAATGACGCGCCAGCCGAACGCCGCGGCGGCCACAGCGGCGGCGCCGATCGCATGCCCCGCGTCGAGCTGGCAGTAGCGATAGGCGCGCTCGCCATATTTCCAGGCCTCGCGCCAGGGAATGGCGGAAAGGCCGAGCAGGAAGCCGCCCTCGGGCAGGACCTGCCGCTGCGAGAAGACGGCGCGCGTCTCGAGCCCATGCTCGAGCGGCGAATAATGCCAGAGCGCCGCGACATCGCTCAGGCCCTCGACGCCGTCGAGCAGGGCATATGCCTCGGTCGGATGCAGATTGCCGGACGAGGGATTGTTGCGCAGCGCCCAGGTCGATCCCTCGATGCTTTTCCAGGCCGAAAGGCCGAAAGCAAGCTCGAAAAAGCTGCCGAGCGCCGGTTTGGTGAGCGGCGCGGGGTTCGGCGCGGGTCCCGGGAAGGCCGGCGTCGGCTGATCCAAGAGCAGCGGCAGCGCGACGAGGGGCGCGCCCTCGAAGCGGCGATAGGGCGAGGGCTGCGAGGTCCAGTCGAGAAAGGCGGGCCCGAGCGCATAGCGGGTCGGCGCGTGCTTGGTGCGGCGATGATAGGCGACAATGTCCGCGGGAAGCGCGTCGTGATCGACGAGCCGCTCGAGGCTCTCGGCCTCCTGGGCACGGATTTTGTTTGCGACTGGGTCCATGACGCTCTCCATTCCCGCGGGAGGGATTTAAGAAGGGCGCCGAGGACGAGAACGATGCAGCGTTTTTCGGTCGAGCCGGTCGCGCACCGCATTCTCGGGCCGTTGATCGCGCTTGCGCTCCCCGGCCAGCCGCGCCGCCTTCTCACGCACGAGGAAGCGACGATCCTCTCCCGCGCGCTCGCGGCCGTGGCGACAGGGGCGAGCGCGGAGCGCTTGATTTATATGAGCCCCATCGCGAGCGATTGCGATTTCGAGGCGCGCGTGGTCTCCTCTGGCCTCGTCGTCGTCTGCGAGGGATGCGCCGACGCGGCGTTGAGTTTCGAGGAGGCGCTGCGGCTCGCGAAGGCGCTGAGAGACGCGGCCGAGCCCTCGCCGCAAAAGGCGCAGGCGGGACAAGGGAGCGAGGACCGATGGCCGATGTGATCTTCTACGAAAAGCCCGGCTGCGGCGGCAATGCGCGCCAAAAAGCCCTGCTCGCCGCCTCCGGCCATCGGGTCGAGGCGAGGAGCCTCCTCGCGGAGCTCTGGAGCGCCGGGGAGCTCAAGCTCTATTTCGGCGCGCGGCCGGTCGTCGAGTGGTTCAATCAGGCTTCGCCCCGCGTCAAAAGCGGCGAGATCGATCCGGCGGCCTGCACGCAGGCCGAGGCGCTCCGGCTGATGCTCCAAGACCCGCTGCTGATCCGCCGCCCCTTGATGCGCGTCGGCGAACGCCGCGAGGCGGGCTTCGATCAGGCGCTCGTCGACGCCTGGATCGGGCTCAGGCCCGCCAATGAGAAGGTTTCGGATACGTGCATCCGAGCGGGCCGCGAGGAGACGACGCCGCCATGCGAGCCGCAGAAAGCTGAAGCTTCGTGAAGGCAGGTCGTCGGTAACATCAAGATTTAGGAGGAGTATGCTCCAATCGAAGCGAGCCTTTGACGTTGCTGATCAGGCGGTCCGATACTTTGCTCATCAGGCCGGACAAAAGCCCCAGCAGACGCACTTCAATGCGGAGTGAATCGTTCTGGACGTCGAGCTGCGCATTGACAGTCTGCCCAAGCGCTGAAACCTGCACATCCGCTTTGTTCCCCGACCAGTTGACCTCGGTACGCGCCAATTTGTCGAGATAGTCGGTCCTGAGGCGTTCGATTCCCTTGCTGACCCGGGCCTTCGCAGCCTCCGCCCCGAGGTTGTGCGGAACCGTGACGACGATTGACTTGTCCATGATGCGCCTCCGATGGAGACCATGTGGGCAGTCCTTGGCGGTTTGCTAGGAGAAGACGGCGGCAAAAAGCAACTGCTCCGCCTCGAGTGATCGGGACTGCAGCGCTGGCGATCGGCGCCGGGCTCGCGGCGTCAGGAACCGCCGAAGGCGTCGGGAAACAGCGCCGACGCGCCATCCAGGGCGCCAGTCTCCCTGTAAATCATAGGCTCGGCTTCGGCGTCCAACAGCCTGCCATCGATCACCCGGCCCAGCGCCAGCACGTGGTCGCCGGCCGGATGCTCGCTGACCAGCCGGCATTCAAACCAGCCCAGGCATTCCTGCAGCAAGGGCGCGCCGGTCCGACCCTCGGTCCACGCCACCGAGGCCAGTTTGTCGGCGCGGGCCGCTTGGCCAAAATGGGCGGCCAGATCCAACTGCCCCTTCTTCAGCACATTGACGCTGAACGCCCCGCCTTGTTTGAGCAGCGCGTAAGACGAGTGGTGCGAACTAATGCTCAAGGCCAGCAGCAAGGGGTCGAAAGCCGCCTGCATCACCCAAGCGGCGGTGAAGGCGTTGCGCGCCTGTCCATGGGCCACGCCCACGACGTAGACGCCCTGCGTCAGGCGCTGAAACAACGCTGCGATGGAATTGCTCATGAAATCTCCCCCTGTTCCGTTGGGCCGGCACAGTCCTCAGGCCTATGCCTTCGCCTGCGTCGCCCCGAACAAATTCCCCCCTCGCAGTCGGGAACGCCAACAGTCGTCGGGAGGGTTTCACCGCGTCTTCGACGCCGTGCTTGTCCTTGTAGATTCTCAACCACGTTTTCGCATCCTCCACTCTCGCGCGCGTGGTGTTGCTGCTGTAGACCTCAAATAGGTGCCCCAGGCGCGCGGATTGGTCTAGGTCTGTCACGTTCTTCCATCCAAGCTCTGGTTCGGACCGGTGCGTCACCTCGTCATCAAAAAAATCAATCTGGACGTCGGCGTCCCGGTAGTCTTGGTCGCGCTCCTTCGCGAACGCCTTCAGCTTCTCGAACCGATCATCCTTCCACATGAACAGCTCGTGGGACCTTCCGTTGTCTCCCGGCGGACCCCCGGTAGTCAGGTTGCTCTCCACCTGCGCCTGACCCGCCGCGATGGCGGCGCCCTCGGGCGTCCACCCATGCACGTTGACCAGGCGATTCATCATGTGGAGCCCGCGCTCGTCCAGGGTCTCTGGAACCGCGCGCTCCCTAGAAACCCCGTAGCCGAAAAACCGCATGACGGCGCCGTAGCCGCTCTCGTCAACGGTTGCGTGATCGACGAGGACGGTGATCAGGCCGACCACCGCGACCAGGGCGACCGCGATCAGCAGATACTTTCTCATCGAATTCGCTTTTTACTTCCCGCCGGTGCCGTAAGTAGATAATGCATCGCGGTCGTCGAGAGCCGGAAACTACTCAAAGACCGCGTACTGCTTGAGCGTGTCCGCGGGTCGCCACGCCTGCGGTCGTGGTCGACGCAATTACTCACGACGATGTTTTGTGACCGCCGCATGGGAAGCAGATAGCCCTACGACCTAGTTATGGGCGGAAGTCTGTGAGCTCCCCTCGTCTAGCTGCAGGGCGGCAAGAGTCTCAAATCACCGCGCCCTCTGAGCGACGATACGCTCAAAAGCTCAGATCTCTACAAGTGCAAAGCTAACCCTTTAATGTCGCCTGCCGCCTAACTGACCCACTACCCGGCTTTCCGCACATGCCGTTCGCCGATTGAGCTGGATGAATGTCACAAACATACTTCTCTCCTGTCGGCATTGTCGCAAAAACGACGCCTTCTTTGTGACGCTATGAGAATATGGTATATTGCGCTGTTCCCCGCGTCGTTCGGCCGCCTCGACAGCGCGGCAGAATGCGCCGAAACTTGTTTGGCCCATGAACTCGACCGACGACGCGAAAACTGCTCAAGCCTTTTATAACGAGCTGAAGAGCGCCTTCGGCGCGGCCCTGACGCGATTCAAGGACCGGCCCGAGGCGATCGGCGCTCTCTGCTCGATCGCCTTCGACGCTTTCGAGTCCAATATTAACGCTCCGCAGGAAAATGCGCCGCAAGAAAACGCGCCGCACCTCGCCTGCCGCGGCGATTGTCCCGCCTGCTGCTGTCTGCGCGTCACCGTCACGGCGCCCGAGGCTCTGCTGCTCGCGCGTTTCATCAGCGCCAATGCGCGGGCCTTCGCGGAGCGCAATGTCGATCTCGTCGGCCGCATCACCGCGATCAACGCCGCGGTGGGCTCGCTCTCGGAAGCCGAGCGCATGGTCGCCGGCCGCTCCTGCGCTATGCTCGAGGGCGGTTTCTGCATCCCCTATAAGCTGCGTCCGCTCGCCTGCCGCGGCCATGCGAGTTTCGACGCGGAAGCCTGCGCGGCGGCCACCGCCGGCCAAAACGTCGACGTGCCGGTCTCCGCCGAGCACATCGTGCTGCGCGGCCTCGTGCAGAGCGCGATGATGGCGGCGATGCGGGAGACGGGCCTCGCTGGCGGCCTTTACGAGCTGAACCGCGCGCTCGCCCTCGCTCTGGCGACGCCCGAAGCGCCGCTGCTCTGGGCGCGGGGAGGCGATCCGCTCGCGCAAGCGAAGCTCGCCGAGGCCGAGCAAAGCGACCCGTCGGCGGTCTTCGGCGGCTCGCGCTGAGATGAGTGATTATGGCGAGCTGCGGAGCTGTCTGACTGCGCCTCGGTTGGCGGAAACAGGCTGAGAATTATCGACGTTTCTTCTCCGAAGTCGCTAATCGGGACGACCTGCGCCATGTCGAATTCCATGACGCAGCTTGTCTTTGGCAAAGATCTTCCTACCATTTCAAGGGCCTGCTCAGGCACAAGCGCAGCAGTGCAAGCGGATGTATTGCAGGAGGACAAAGATCATGAATATTTGTTATGCGCGCAGCGCGCGCCTAATCGCCGCTCTGCGAACCGTGCAGCGACGGGAGCTTTTTCCCTGGCGCTGCAGAGCGGCAAAAGGGCTCGCCGTCGTCCCATTTGTGCTTCTGGTGCTGAGCGCGCTGGCGTGGAGCGGCGGCACGGCGCAGGCCCAGCCATTCGACACGGCGGCTTGGCCAATTCGCGTCTTGCAATCTGGCCGGTGCCTCGATGCGGATACGGGGACGATCGGCGCCAACGGCACTAAGGTGCAGCTTTGGGATTGTTGGGGCGGACAGAACCAGCAGTGGAAGATGAAGGGGGACGGAACCGTCGTCAATCTTCAAAGCGGTCGGTGCCTCGACGCGGATACGGGGACGATCGGCGCCAACGGCACAAGAATGCAGCTTTGGGATTGCTGGGGCGGAAAAAATCAGAAGTGGGCCCTGAACCCCAACGGCTCGCTGACCAGCGTCCAGAGCGCCCAATGTCTGGACGCCGATACGAACACGATTGGCGGCAACGGAACTGTTGTGCAGCTTTGGAGCTGCAACGGATCGCCGAACCAAAGGTGGTGGTCTCTCGCGGAGTAGGACGGTTGGTCCATCCAAGTGGCGCAGTCCGGGCGCTGTCTCGATGCCGATTTGAACACCATCGTCGCCAACGGTACTGTCGTGCAGCTCTGGGATTGCTTAAGCAACAATCAAAATCAGAATCAATCCTGGAGAGTCTCTCCAAATGGGACCATCGTAAATCTCCAAAGCCATCGTTGCCTAGACGCTGATCTCGGGTCAATTGGCGTGAATGTGACAAAGATGCAGCTTTGGGATTGCTGGGGCGGACAGAATCAGAATTGGAACTGGCCTGGTTTTGCCCCAGGCACAGGTATTCGTGGAAGCACTATTACAAGCAATCAGAGTCAACAGTGCCTCGACGCTGACTCAAATACGATCGGAAACAACGGAACGAAAGTGCAATTATGGGCATGCTTGGGAGGAAATAACCCGCCACTAAACCAGTTTTGGAAAAATCCGCTCGTCCTGAACTAGCGCCCTAGTTGCAGCGAATTCCGAAAAGATTTGACAGACCCTTTCGATTGAAATTCGCTTCAACTGGCTAAACTGTCGCGGTTCGAGCCCAACGAAGCGCGCGTGCAGGGCTTTGAAGGATCGAAAACATGAGAAAGCTTTTGCTGGCTGCAGCTTGCGTCGCCGTGATGCTCGCCCTGCCGGTCCACGCCACAAGCTTGTATCCTTGGATGCTCAAGCCCCAGAACGAATTGACCCGCGCCGAATGCCTGGCCGCCATGCGGCACGACAGCAACTATTGGTGGTCGCACGGGGTCTGCCATATGAAGTTCATTCGCTACGCGGCGGGCGTTGTGCTGCAAGACACCAAGGCTGAAGAGGCCCCCGACGCCATCTTGAAGAAGGGCGAATTAATGGACAATATAACCCAGTACCGTCCGAAGGAGGGGCTCTACTGTGGCCATGGCAGCTCGTGCTATCCTTCTAAAGACATAAAGCTTCTCGGATCGGAGCTGATCCTGGCGGATAAGGTCAACATCGTGAAAGCCGGCGCTAAAGCGCTTTTCAAGGATTGCCACTGAGGTCTCGAGGCCGCGGGGGAAAGCGCCACATCGTTGGCAGACTTATTGCGTCGAGCCCCTCTGCCCTTCCCTTCTCCAGCCGGGGGCGAAGCGATGTCGAAGGAAAAGACCGTTCTGGTTTGCGGCGTCGGCGAGACGGCCTCCGCGGCCGCGCGCCGGCTTTTCCTTGAGGGCTATGCGGTCGCGCTCTTCCGGACGACGACGCCGCGCGTCTTGCGCCGGCGCATGGGCTTTTCGGACGCCTGGTACGATTCCTTCGCTCAGCTCGAGGGCGTCGAGGCGCGGCGCGCGGACGTGAGCTGCGAATTCCTGCTCGGCCTCCAGACCAAGAGCTTCATTCCGCTCTTACGCCATCGCTTTCAGGACGTGGTCGGCTTCTGGCCCTGGGACGTCATCGTCGCGGTCGAGGAGGACACGGAGCCGACGCCCATCGCGTTACGCGACCTTGCGGAACTCACGATCGGCATCGGCCCGAGCTTTTCGGCCGGCGTCAATTGTGACCTCGTCGTCGAGACGGAGGGGCCGGACCCCGGCGCGATATTGCGTACCGGCGAGACCGCGAGGGAGCGCGGAGGCGCCCAGCGGGGGGAGCCGGAGGACTGCGCAGTCGCGCTTGCGCCCCGCAACGGGCTCTTTCGCGCCAGCGTCTCGATCGGTATGACGATCGAAGCCGGCGAGGCCTTGGGATTCGTCGACGACACGCCCGCGCTGGCCCCGGCCGGCGGGCGCCTCAGGGGCCTGGCGCGCCGCGAAGAAGCGGTGACGCAAGGCGCGCCGCTCGCCGACATCGCCTTCTCGCGCTCGGCGCAGGTCGCGGGGGTGAGCGAGAGAAACCAGCTCGTGTCGCGCGGCGTCGCCTTCGCGATCGAGATGGAGTTGGAGGGCTGGAAGCCGTTTTCTTTCGAGAATTGGGCTTAGACCGGGTTCCTTTCCCGCTAGGGCGGCCGGTCTGGATTGCCGTTAACCAAAGATTGAAGGCGCAGGCGAAACGACTCCGTCGGAAATTCCCGGCGGGGCTTTTCTTTTCTCGGATTGGCCGAGCGAGCGATGAACGGGGGAGCGGGCGCCGCGACCCGAACTGATTATCCGGGATTCGTATAAATCCTCACCGCCACATCGCAGGGCGGCGTGCGATAGGGCGCGGAAGCGACGAGCACGTCGGCGCCGGCTTCGACGTAAGCGCGAGCGTTACCCGCAAAGTGTTTGCTTACACGAATTTGCTTAATGCTTCGTTAATGCCAAGCTGAAGCAATCCCGGAGGCGGAGGCGGAGAGGGCAATCTTTCGGGACTCAAATAACTCGATGACAGCGGTTAAAGGGCGCACGCGCAAACCAAGCCGCGAGCTTTCTGGTGACGTAATACAGCCACTGCCTATATCTATTCTTTTGATACAGCCGGCTGTGTAGCTTTTTAAAGATATTTGAATGGCATTTACTAATATAAATAATCTATAAGCCTGCACTGGTGGTTAAATTTTCATAACTATATTGTTGTGGCGCCAAAGACACAGGCGCAGAATATTTTGGGGTCAAGCTTCTGGCCGCGTTGACAATCCATCCCCCCACTCGCAGGCTGCAATCGCGGAAGCAAACATGCGGGCTTCTACTTTCCGGCATGAATAACGCCGCGGTGGCGGCCGGCATGGACTGCCATCAACCCCGTCTTACACTCCAGGGTTGGGGGATAAGACAGATACAACCTAGGAGTGATGAAATGAAGCATGGACTGAGAGTCCTCGCGGGACTCGCCCTCGCCGCGGCGGCCACGGCCGTCAGCCTTCCCGCCAACGCGGACGCCTACCAAGTTTATGTCGGCTATTCCGACGGCCTGCGCGGCACGGGCTTCTTCCCCAATCCTTGGGACGGCAGTGCGGGGGTCACCTTCTTGGGCTCGGCTCCGCCCTTCGATGCCGGCGCCATCATGATCGTCAACACCAGTGGCGCCAACCTGACGGTCGATAGCGTCGGGGTCAACATCAATTACTCTTCAAATAACAACCCGGCATGGGCATTGCCGGTGACGCTCGCAGCAGGAGACAAGCTCATTCTGACTCAAACGACCCAGTACAATTTCGACACGAGCGACATCTCATATATTCCCGGCGCAACTTACGGTAACCCCGCGATCGGCTGCACAGGCTCCGGAACAAATCCCAATCCGGCTGATGCGTGTCCGACCGTGACAATCGGTGTGAACGGAGGTGCGACCCAAACCTTCCTCGATTCCACACATACGCTGGATACGGAGGGCTTCGACTATGCCGCTAACGGCAGCAACGAGTCCTTCAATTGGCGCCTGATTGGCAGCTGCTCTGGCCCGGGCTGCGGGGGCGTGGTGGGATCTCCCGGCCCGGTTCCCGGCGCTGGCTTTGCGGGTCTGGCGGCCCTGGCGCTCGCCGGCCTCTATGCGCGGATGCGCCGCGCCTGAGCGCTTCCTCTAACGCTTCCGACCGCCGCCCCTCGGGGCGGCGGCGTCACTTGAAGCCTTTTCGACACCGAGCCTCTTCAAGGCCGCCTCGAAAATCCGCTCGACCTCGCCTCGATCCGCCGTCGCAAGGTCAATCTCGACGCGCACGCCGTCGCTCTCCTCCTCGATGACGGCGCCCGGACGCTCGCTCACCCGGCCGATGACCTTATAGGTCTGGACCGGCGCCTGTATGCCCTTCACCTGGATCGGCGTCTGTTCCTCGGCGAGGATCTGATCCTTCACGAGCGACCATGTCTCATGCGACAGCAGGATCGAATTGGGTGACGCCGCTTTTTCGATGCGCGCCGCCAAATTCACCTGATGGCCGACGGTCGTGTAGTCCATCCGCTGCTCGCTGCCAAAATCGCCCACAGTGCAATAGCCGGTGTTGACGCCGATCCGGAGCTGCAAAGGGAAGCTCAGGCCCGCGCCTCTCCACTTTCGATCGAGCCGGCGCGCGGTCGCGAGCATCTCCATCGCCATGAAGACGCACACCCTCGCATCCTCTTTCACGCCGCGGCTTTTCGGATCGCCGAAGAAAACCATGATCGCATCGCCGATGTATTTGTCGATCGTGGCGCCGTGCATGAGCGCAATCTTGGCCATCTCGTTCAAGAATTCATTGAGAAGCCGCGTAAGATCCTCGGCCTCGAGATTTTCGGCGATCTCGCTAAACGAGACCACGTCCGCGAAAAGAATTGTGAGCTTCTTGCGCTGCGCGGATGTCGCCACGACCTTCCCATTTTGGAAAAGCGTTTCATAAACTTGCGGCGACAAATAGCTCGACAAGCGCTCGGAGAGCCGCTTGAGCTCGCTGTTCCTTTCCTCGAGCGCCGCCGTGCGCTGCGTGACGAGCGCATCGAGGGTTTTTTCCCGCGTCAGAAAATCCTGCGCCGTCGTCATGAGGACGCGCGCGAGCTGACCCAGCTCGTCTCGCCGCGCGGCGACGACCGCAAGGCGCTCGTCAAGGACGCGATTTGTTTCGACATCTTGCGCCGCGCGGGTGATCGCGAGAATCGGCGCCGTCTGCCGGCGCGCGAGCCAAGCCGCCATCGCCGCGCCGACCAACGAAGTGAGTGCGGAGATGACGAAAGCGACTAACAACTGGAGGCGAATGTGCTCTCCAACACGGTTGAAGGGCAGCCGTATTAGCGCGGCGCCAAGGCGCTCGCCGTCGTCACGATCAATCGGCGCGATCACGCTGAGGTCGGTGCCGAGCTTCATCGATTTGGCGACGCCGGTTCGGATCACTTCCGCGACCGGCGCGATCTCCGCGTCCTCGAGCTTCTCGCGCGGGCGCGCGGCGTCTGGCTTTGGACTAACGATCAGTCGCGAGCCCTTGTCGAAAATGAAGATGGCGTCGATGTCGTCGCCGGCGAGCAGACTGTCCACGACGCGCTGGAGTCCGATCTTTTCCCTCAGGCCGTCGAAGTAACGCGCGCTATAGCCGACCTCCACGATCCTCGGCTTGTCGACGCCCGCAACGCCGACATATTTGAATTTCTCGTTGTCGACTTCGCGCTTTTGTATGCCCTGGATGACGACGGGCGTCGCACCGGTGAGCAATCCCCAAAACTCATGCGCTTGCGGCTGTTCCTTGGCCGAAGGCTTGAACTGGAAGTCCGGCGAATGACCGGTGTGGAGCCTGGCGAGTCCTTTCTCATCGGAAACCCAGACCTCATCGAGGATCGTCTTGTCGTCGATGCGCGTCAGCCGCTCGTTGATCTGCTTCTGCGTCAGACCGCATTTCTCCGCGACGGCGACGAGCTCCGCGATCGCGGTCGCGGCGACAACCATATGTTGGGCGATAACGTCTTCCACCTCGCCGGGGATTTGGTCGGCGACGGCGGCGGCGCGCGCGAGCAGGCGCGCGACGGTCAGTCCTTGACGCTCAATCTCCGACACCTGCTCGCGATAAAAAAACGAGGACGACAATGCTGACGCGAGCAGCGTCGAGGTGACGACCGCGCCGACGACGAGCGCGACGAGACGAGAGACGAAAGACAATCTAGGCAGCATGCCTCATGATATCGGAACAATCGCTTCGGTTCGAGACGAGGCCGCGTCGTTGTGAACAATCAGGGTTAAGCGGGCGCAATACTCACCGCCACATCGCACGGCGGCGCGAGATAGGGCGCGGAGGTGACGAGCACATTCGCGCCGGCCTCCACATAAGCGCGCGCATTGCCCGCGTTGACGCCGCCGGCCGCTGCAATCACGGGACGCGGCGTGCGCCGCGCCGCATGGCGCGCGAGTTCCGCTACGTCCTGAGGCGAGAATTTCTCGCTCTGGACGACATCGAAACCCGCATCGACCGCCGCAGAGCCCTCTTCCAAGGTCTTGACCTCGATGACGAGCTTCTTTTCCGGCGCGGCCCGCCGCAGGCGCTTCGCCGTCTCGCCAAGCGGCTCGCCGTCAAGAAAGACGCGATGCTCGGGAAAGACGAGGATCGTCTCGGAGAGGCCGGCGCGATGCGCGATCGCGCCGCCCGCTTTGATCGCCGCGAGCGCGAAGGCCCGCGTCCCCGGCGCGGTCTTGCGCGTGCAGGCGACGACGGCCTCGGGCGAGGCGCGCCGCGCCGCCTCGACGATGGCGCGCGCGCTGGTCGCGACGCCGGACCAGATTTCGATCAGCGTCTGCGCGGTCTTCCAGGCGCACAGCAACGCAGGCGCGGGACCCCGCGCGGAAAGGATCGCGTCGCCTGGATTAAGCGCCGCGCCGGCGGCGCAAGCGAGCGTGGCTTCGCCGCCGGCGATTTCGATCAGGCTCGCCGCCTCCTCGACGAGCGCCGCGACCATGGGACCGCGGGCCGCAAAACGCATCAGGCCGACGGCGCGGCCGAGCGCCAGCGCCTCGCTGGTCAGATCGCCGAAAGGCGCGTCTTCGAAAAGCAGGCGCTCCAGCTCGGCTCGGCTCACGATCACGGCTTTCCTCCCTCTGCCCCGCGCGGACTCCGGAGCGTTCGACTGTTCGAGGTCTCTCGCGAACGCCCTGCGCCGCTCGCGTTCATTCCGGAACGACGCAGCGCTGCCCGGGGTCATCCGTTCGGCCGGCGAGATTGGCTTTCACGATCTCGTCCGCCCTCGCCTTCCCCCGCGCAAGATCGTCGTCATAGACGCTCGTCCTGTACTCGGACGCGGCGGTCGTCGCCTGCGACGCCTCGAGCGGAGTCTGATCGTCCCTCACGTCGATCGTCGTGACGGTGGAAAGGCCCGGGCGCAGCGGGTCTTTGGCGAGTTCCTCGGGGTTGAGCGAGATGCGCACCGGCACGCGCTGCACAATGTGAATGAAGTTTCCGGTGGCGTTGTCGGGCGGCAGCAGCGCGAAGACGCTGCCCGTCCCCGGCACGAGGCCTTCGACCTTGCCGTGGTAGACGACCTTGCGGCCATAGAGATCGGCGACGATCGTCGCGTTCTGGCCGGGCCGCACCCGCTGTAGATCGCTCTCCCAAAGATTGGCTTCCACCCAGAGGTGATCGAGCGGCACGATCGTCATGACCTGATCGCCGGGCTTCACGCGATCGCCGACCTGCGCCTTGCGCTTCGCGACGAAGCCCGAGGCCGGCGCTTTGATCTGCTGGCGAGCGTATTCGATATAGGCGTTGAGGTAGTTCGCCCGCCCCGTCATGATTTCTGGAGCGTTCGACCGCGTCACGCCGCTGATTTGCGTCTCGACCGACTGCGTGTCCGCACGCGCCTCGCGCACGTCCGCCTCGGCCGAGGCGAGCGTATCGGCGGCGTTCTGCAACACCTGTTGCGACACGGAGCCGGAGGGCGCCGCTTGCTGGTAGCGCGCGTAGTCGTGCCTCAGCTTGTCGCGCAGCGCAATCCGCGAATGAACCCGCTCGCAAGCCCGCCGGCGGTTCTCGAAAAGCGCGCCGACCGTGCGGACAAAGCGCGCGAGATCCGCCTCGGCCTGCGCGAGCGCGGCGCTGGCCCGCTGCCCGTCGAGCTGGAAGACCAGCTCGCCCTGCTTCACCCTTTGTGTTTCTTCGGCGAGCACCCGCGTGACGACGCCGGTCGCGTCGGCATAGACCGGGATGAGGTTGCCGGTGACGAAGGCGTTGTCGGTCTGGACGACATAGCGATCGACCGCTCGCCATTTGAAGAGAAAGTAGAGCGCGGCGAGGCCGGCGATCAGCGCGACGAGCGCGAGACCGACGTTGCGGCGCCGTCTGATCCGCCTGCGGGTCAGCGCCCTGACTTTTGCCGCCTTGGGGTCGTCCGAGGCGGCGGCGCCCTCTTGCTGCTCGGTCACGCTATCCGCCCCCCAGCGATTCGATGAAATTGACGTAGGGCGTCAGAGCATCGTCCTCCGGCGAAGGCCGCGGGAAGATGGGACTTGGCCCCAGCTCATAGCCGCCGCCGAGGCTTTGGATCAGATCGACGCGGGCCGAGAGCATGTCCGCCTCGAGCGCGTGCAGAAAATAAGCCGTCTCGAAGGCGTCGTGAGCGAGCGCCAGGAGCTCCCGCCGATCCTTGAGTCCGGAATTCCAGCGGCTCCGGGCGAGAGCCAGCTTCTGGCGCGCGTCGGCGAGGAGGCGCCGCTGCGCGTCCACCACCGTGCTCATCTGCCGGACATTGACGAGGCTGTCGGCGACCTGCTGCGCGGCGCGCAGCAGCGTCTCGTTATACTGATCGACCGCTTCGTCATATTCGGAGCGGCGCGCTTCCAGCTTGCCGCGCAACAGGCCACCTGAAAACACCGGAAAATGGAAACCCGGCGTCACATAATAATTGAAGGCCGAAGCGCGGAAGAGATAGGTCGCGAGCTTGTCGATATGCGTCGAGTGCTGCGACGCCTGAAAGCTCGGGAGGATCGTAAGATCGACGCTCGGCATGAATTCCGCTTTGGCGGCATGAATGCGCTCGGCCGCCGCCTCGGCGCGGTGCATGGCCGCCGCGAGATCGGGCCGATGCACGAGCAGCTCGACCGGCAGCGTTTTTGGCAAGTGCGGAGCGGGAGGAAGGCCGGCACGACCCTTGACCGCCACACCGCGCCCGGCGTCCGGCCCTTGTCCGCTCAACCGGGCGAGCAAATCCTGCTGCAGGCCCAGAAGCGCCTCGACGCCGGCCTCGCGCTTCAGCGCCGCTTCGACATCCATGCGGGCCGAAGCGGTGGCGTCCTCGATATCGATGCCCGTGCGGAAACGCGTCTCCGCGACGCTCACCAGATCCCGCCGCACTTTGGTCATCGCGCGCGCGAGCTCGAGCTGCCGGGCGGCGGCGAGACCTCGGAAATAGGCGCGAGCAACGGCGGTCGTGAGCAAGAGCTGAGTCTCGGCGAGCTCCGCCGTCTCCGCCGCCGTCTCGCCGATCGCCGCATGCAGCGCCGCGCGGTTTTTCCCCCAGAAGTCGAACTCGTAATAGAACGACGGGATCAGATTGCCCGCAGTCTTTTCCTCACCGGCGATCTTCGGATTATAGGACGCTTCGACGCCGTGACTGGCGACGCGATGCTGGGTCATGTTCATATCGATTTTGAAGAAAGGAAGGAGCGACGCGCCTGCTGCTTCAGTGATCGCTTCGGCCTGATGCAGCCGGTCGTAAACTCGCTTGAGATCCTGGTTGTCTTCGATCGCAGCCGTGATGAGCTCGTTGAGCTCATTGCTGCGGAACTGAAGCCACCAGTCCGCGACCGGCCATTCGCCCGAGTCTCTCGCGCCGGCGCGACCCAGCGTGCGCTCCATTTCGGGCGGCGTCAGGAAGAGCGCCCGATCCTCGCTGCCGGTGTTGCAGCCGGTGAGCGAGAGCGCCAGCAAGACCAGCGCGTTTGACCCGCGGCGCCGCGTCATGGCGTGACAGCCAAAATGCATGCGCGCATGGCGTCGATCATGTCGGAGAGCTTTCCATGAGCTCTTCGGCCTCGAGATGCGCCTGATCGTCGCGCCGCCAGAAGGCGATCAGCGTCGGATGCGCGAACCAGACGAGACCAGCCAGCGCGACGAAGACGACGCCGCCGACTAGGAAGGCGTCGTTCAGCCCGAGCAGCCACGACTGCTCGCGCATGAGATTGCCGAGCGTGCGCGTGACCGCCGCGGGCTTGACGCCGGCGCCTTCGAGCTTCGCGGTGATTTGCGCCAAGAGGTCGAGCGAGGCGAAACGCCTGCCGCCGAGATGATCGGCGAGATCGAGCTGATGAAACGGCGCGCGGCGGAACTGCACGGTGGCGAGCAGCACGATGCCGTAGGAGCCCGCCACCGTGCGCAGCAGCGCGAGCTCTTCCGCCGCGCGAATGAGCTGCGCTCCCCTGAGACCCTGCATGGCGAGGCTCGCTAGCGGCGCGAAAAAAAACGCGATGAAGAAGCCCCAGAAAAACATCGGCCCGGAAAGCTGGTCGAACCAGGCGAGCCGGTCGAAGAGCCCGAACCAGGTGAATGTTCCGGCAAGGCCGATGAAGTCGAAGAAGGTGAGCAGACGGACATCTACCGTCTTGTTGAGCTCGTGCAATATGACGACCATCGGCGCCGCGATGACGAACATCGAAAGATAGATCAGGCCGGCCAGCGAGGAGGTGTAGCCGTTGAGGAGCTGCAATTGTCCCACGAAGACGGACAGCATCCCTTGGATGACGAGAAAGCCGAACACCGAGCAGAAGGTCGCGATGGCGTAATTGCGATACCTAAAGAGCCGCAGATCGAGCACCGGATGGCGTTCGCCAAGTTCCCAGATCACGAACAGGGGAAGGGCGATCACGACGACGACGAGCGCGATTTGCAGGATGGGAGAGGCGAACCAGTCGAAGTCGTTGCCCATGTTGAAAATGGTCTGCGCAGCATAGACGATCGCCGTGAGCAGGACGACGCCCACGAAGTCGAAGCGCACGATTTTGGATTGGAAGGCGCGGCCGTAAAGCAAGGCGCTGACGACGCCCGCGCCCAAGAGGCCCGCAATGATGTCGGAGTAGAACATGAAGCGCCAGCTCAAGAACTCCGCGTACCAGCCGCTGACGAAGACGCCGATCGTAAAGGGCGTCATGCTCAGCACGCCCCATATGCCGACGGCCCAGGTGCGGGCGTGTTCGGGAAACTCCTTGAGCGCCAGCGATTGAGCAAGCGGAAGAGTCACGCCGCCGATGAAGCCGAGCACGGTGCGGGCCGGAAGGAACTGCCAAAGAGTCTGGCTCGTCGCGCAAATCCAAGCGACGAAGGCGTAAAGCAGCATGGCGACGACATAGACGCGGTAATCGCCGTAGCGCCCGGAAAACCAGCGCGCGAAGGGAAGTCCGAGCGCAATTCCAACCATGTGGTCGGTCGTCGCCCAGGTGCCGAAGCTCGGGTTGACGCCGCCGAGGCTGCCCGAGACATAGGGAACGGCGATCGTGTAGCCGGGAACGTTGGACAGAACGACGATCGTTCCAAGCGCCAGCGTGGCCGTCAAGAGCCACAAGCGCCAGCCGCGCAAGGGGCTGTCCTCGTCGAAGGTCGACGCGCTCACGATGCGCCCCCGAGCCCCATGCAGGCCGTTCGGGCCAGGCGGCGCGTCCCCAGGTTCTCTTGCATATCGTCTAGCGGCGCGCGCACGCAGACTCCTCCCCTGCATTGAGAAGGTAGGAGTCATCAGCCGACGCGTCGGGCGGCGGCGGTTATAAGGCGAACCCCATCGCCGGTTTTCCGTAAACTAGAACTCGACGCTCCTGTCAACCGGCCATCCCGGCTCGCCGCGCTCAAGGCGAGGCAGGGAGAACAAGCTGGTCGTTGATTTTCCTATGGATGCGACATCCCAAACGAATGCGCGAACAATGTCGTTTTACGATGTGTTGCGGCGGCGTCGTCCTGAGGCCGGCGCGCGCGCCCTTTTGCGCGCGAGGCCCGGCCATGGCAAGAAGGGCTCATCCTTCGGAGACGCCTCGCATGCCCCTTTACGCGCTTGACGACGAAACGCCGCGCCTGCCGGCCGCGGGCCGATTCTGGGTCGCCCCGAACGCCATCCTCATCGGCCGCGTGGCGCTCGAGGAGGACGCCAATATCTGGTTCGGCTGCGTGCTGCGCGGCGACAATGAGTGGATCACGATCGGCGCGCGCACCAACATTCAGGACAATTGTGTGCTGCACACCGACATGGGCTTTCCGCTCGACATCGGCGCGGATTGCACGATCGGCCATAATGTGATCCTGCACAGCTGCACGATCGGCGAGAACAGCCTCATCGGCATGGGCGCGACGATCCTGAACGGCGCGAAGATCGGCAAAAACTGCCTCGTCGGCGCCAATGCGCTCGTCACCGAGGCCAAGGTCTTTCCCGACAACAGCCTGATCGTCGGCGCGCCGGCGCAGGTCAAGCGCGAGCTCGATCCCGGCGCTCTGCAGCGCCATCTGGAATCGGCGAAGCATTACGTCGAGAACGCGCGCCGCTACGCCGACGGTTTACGGCCGATCGCGGGCGCCTGAGCCCGAAAGAGCGTTCTATTCAGTTTGCGTTCAGGCGGCCTCGCCTCTAACTTCGCTCCCTAGAGCGGTTCTTAGAGGAGCCCGATCATGCGATCACGCCTCGCCCTCGCCTTGCTTGCGGCGTTTCTCTTTTGCGTCGCCCACGCCGCGGCGGCGGCCGAGCGGCGCATCGCGCTGGTCATCGGCGAGAGCGCCTATGAGGGCAAGCCGATCGAGACGGCGGCCAATGACGCCGGGCTCATCGCGCAGACCTTGCAGGCGGCGGGCTTCGACGTCAGCGGCGCGCGCGATCTCGACGAGGACTCGCTGCGCGGCTCGCTGCGCGACTTTTTGGAGAAAGCGCGCAACGTCGGACCCGACGGCGTCGCCTTCATCTATTTCGCGGGCGCCGGCGCGCAGCTCGAAGGCGACAATTATCTTCTGCCCGTCGGCGCGCCGATCACGCGCGACGCCGACATTCCTCTGCACGGCGTGCGTCTCTCCGACTATTTGAAGCCGCTCGCCTCGATGGGGCTGAAGACCGCCGTCATCGTCCTCGACGCGGCGCGCGCCCCCCCCTACCCGATCCAGGGCCAGCCGCTCGCCGGCGGCCTCGCGCTCTACGAGCCGGGCCCGAGCCTGCTGCTCGCCTTCAACGCGGCGCCGGGCACGATCGCGCCGCCGGAGCCGGGCCCCTACGGCGTCTATGCGCACGCCCTGGCCGAGATGATTCGCGCCGGCGGCCTGCCCGTCGCGCAGGTCTTCGACCAGACGCGCCTGCGCGTGCTCGAAGTGACCAGGGGCGCGCAGATTCCTTGGAACTCGCAAGGCTTCGACACGCCCTTCCTCTTCTTCGAGCGCACCTCGCAGGCGCCGTCGCGCGGCGTCGAGGACGCGGCGCTGCGCAGCCGGCCCATCGCGCAATTTTCCGCTCAGGACGCGTTCGCCGCGGCGGTCGCGCGCGACACGCTCCAGTCCTATCAGGACTTTCTGATCGCCTATCCCAACGACCCGCTGGCCCAGCGCGCGCGCGCCATCCTCGCCGCGCGGCGCGAGGCGCTGTTCTGGCGCAAGAGCCGCATGCTGAACACGCCGGCGTCCTATTGGACCTATCTGAGCCGCTATCCCCACGGACCGCACGCCTGGGACGCGCGCCGCCTGCTTGCGATCCTTGCGAGCCCCCCCGAGCCGCCGCAAGCCTTCGCGCCGATCGATCTCGGCTATCCGCCGCCGCCGCCGCCCGAACTCGTCTTCGTCAACCGGCCGGTGATATTCTTCGGCGATCCCGTCTGGGGCTTCGCGCCGCCGCCGCCGCCTCCGCCGTTCCTCCTGCCGCCGCCGCCGCCCGACTTCGTCGTGCTGCCGCCGCCCGTCGTCGTCGGCCTCGGGGCCTTCGTGCTGCCTGTTCCGCCCTTCGTCCCGGTGCCGGTCTACGTGCAGCCGCCGGCCTTCGTGGCGCCGCCGCCGGGCAACGTCTTCTTCGCCAATCTCCACAACAGCGTGGTCGTGGACGCGAATCAGAATGTCGTGATCGCCAATCCCCAAGGGCGCGTTCTCTCGACGGCGCCGATCGCGGCGGGAGCTGTCGCGGGCGCGGCGGGCGCCGCCATCGGCGCGAGCCTGCCGCGATTTATCGCCAACAGGACTGCCGTTCCGCCCGGCCAGGGACTCCAGAGGCCGGGCCAGGGCGCGCAGCAGACGCCCGGACAAAGCCCGCCGGCGCAGGGGGCGGCTTCCGCGGTTCAGCAGCCGTTCCAAGGCTCTCACGCCCTGCCCCAGCCGATCGGAAACCTGGGGCAAGGCGCGGCGACCCACGGCCAGGGCGCTCTGACGCAGGGTCAGGGCGTCCAGACGCAAGTCTCGCCCGGCCCGGGTCAGCATGCTCCGGGCGAAGGCGCCCAGACGCAGGCGCAAGGTCAGCAGAGCCAGGGAGCCGCTGCGACACAAAGTCAGGGTCAGGGTGCGCAGGGCGAGGGCAAACTGGGCCACGCTTCAGGCCAAGCGTCTCAGACGCAAGGCCGGCAGAGCCAGGAGGTTGCGACGAAAGGCCGGGGCCGGCAGGCCCAAGACAAGCATGGCCATGACTTGCAGACGCGGGGCCACAAGCCATCGCCCTCCCTGGATAGGCCAAAATCCCAGGGACAGCCGTCCCGGGGAGCGCAGGCCCAGGTCCCAAGCCGGCATCAGACGCAGAGGCAGCCCGGACCGGGACCTAGCCAGCAACGGGGGGGTCATGGCCAGGGCCCGCAGAAGCAGGATAAGCCGGCGCGTGGCCACGGCCATCGCTAAAGCAAAGCGCGCGCGCGGCGCGCAGGCAGGCTTGTGCGCGAAGGACGCGCTCTGCTATAAGCGTGTCGCCGTTCCCCGGCTCGCCGGGGAGCGGCGCTTTGCCTTTGGGCGAAGCTCCAAAACCAGCTTTCCGCTTCCGGGCCGCGCCGGCCGGTTCGCCTTCGAACCTTCGCCTCTTTACGCAAAGCTTTAACAGCTTGGCGCAAGAAGCCTCCGGGAAAGGAAAGCTTTTCGCAACGCCAACCCACGCCGGCGCCCGGCCCGAACGGGCCCCTCTGGAGAAAAAATGGCTTCCGAACATTCGCTCAGCGCGCCGACGCGCGAGGATTTCGCCGCTTTGCTCAATGAAAGCTACGGCGGCACAGACGCTTTCGAAGGCTCCGTCATCAAGGGTCGCGTCGTCGCGATCGAGAAGGACGTGGCTGTCATCGATATCGGCTTGAAGACGGAAGGGCGCGTGCCCTTGAAGGAATTCACCGGCTTCGGCCGCGATCCGGCGCCCAATGTCGGCGACGAGGTCGAGGTCTATCTCGAGCGCGTCGAGAACGCGCTCGGCGAAGCGGTCATCTCACGCGACAAGGCGCGCCGCGAGGAAAGCTGGATCAAGCTCGAGAAGGCCTTCGAGAACAACGAGAAGGTCGAAGGCGTGATCTTCAATCAGGTGAAGGGCGGCTTCACGGTCGATCTCGACTCGGCCGTGGCCTTCCTGCCGCGCTCGCAGGTCGACATCCGTCCGATCCGCGACGCCGCGCCGCTGATGAACATGCCGCAGCCGTTCCACATTTTGAAAATGGATCGTCGCCGCGGCAACATCGTCGTCTCGCGCCGCACCGTGCTCGAGGAGAGCCGCGCCGAGCAGCGCCACGAGATCGTCGCCAACCTCGAAGAGGGGCAGGTCATCGACGGCGTCGTCAAGAACATCACCGACTACGGCGCCTTCGTCGATCTCGGCGGCATCGACGGGCTGCTGCATGTGACCGACATCGCCTGGCGTCGCGTCAACCATCCGTCCGAGGCGCTGACCATCGGCCAGACGGTGAAGGTGAAGATCGTCAAGATCAATCACGAGACGCATCGCATCTCGCTCGGCATGAAGCAGCTTCTCGAGGACCCGTGGCAGGGCATCGAGGCCAAATATCCGATCGGCGCGCGCTTCCACGGGCGCGTCACGAACATCACGGACTATGGCGCCTTCGTCGAGCTCGAGCCGGGCATCGAAGGGCTCGTGCATGTCTCGGAGATGTCCTGGACCAAGAAGAACGTGCATCCTGGCAAGATCGTCTCGACGAGCCAGGAGGTCGACGTGCAGGTGCTCGAGGTCGATCCGGTCAAGCGCCGCATCTCGCTGGGCTTGAAGCAGTGCCTGCGCAATCCTTGGGAGCTCTTCGCCGAGAAGCATCCCGTGGGCTCCGAGGTCGAGGGCGAGGTCAAGAACAAGACCGAGTTCGGCCTGTTCATCGGCCTCGACGGCGACGTCGACGGCATGGTGCATCTCTCCGATCTGGACTGGAACCGTCCGGGCGAGCAGGTCATCGAGGAGTTCAAGAAGGGCGACGTGATCAAGGCGCAGGTTCTCGACGTCGACGTGGAGAAGGAGCGCATCTCGCTCGGCGTGAAGCAACTCGCCGGCGATCCCTTCGCCGCGGCCGAGAGCGCCGGCGGCGTCGACCTGAAGAAGGGCTCGGTCGTCACCTCCGAGGTGCTCGAGGTCAAGGACAGCGGCATCGAGGTGAAGATTGTCGGCACGGATCTGACGACCTTCATCAAGCGCGCCGAGCTCGCCCGCGATCGCGCCGATCAGCGCCCCGAGCGCTTCGCGGTCGGCGAGAAGGTCGACGTGCGCGTGACGCTCTTCGACCGCAAGGCGCGCCGCATCGGCGTCTCGATCAAGGCGCTCGAAATGGCCGAGGAGAAGGAGGCGATCGCCCAATATGGGTCGGCGGACTCCGGAGCCTCGCTCGGCGACATCCTCGGCGCGGCGCTGAAGGCGCGCGAGGAGGACGGCTCGAAGAAAAAGAAGGGCGAGAGCGAGGAGTGAGCGGACCGCCGGTTTCTCGGCTCGCCAGGAATTGGGGGAGGAGGCTGCGGCCCCTCCCCTTTTTCGTGAGCGCCTGCTCAGCCGCCGTCGCTTCTCAGGCCGGGAAAGGCAGCTCACTCAGGGGAAGCAGGCGGGAATCCTCGAGCGCGGCGGTGCGATGTCCGAGGCCGGCAAGATAGGCGTCATGGCTCGCGAAAGCGAGGAAGGACGCAACGCTGCTCTGGCGAACCAGCATCGCCATGTCCCATTTCTCGTCCTCAGGCCCGATCAGGAACGACCCGCCGGCGCCGAGAAACACGAGGTCTCCGCCGCTTTCGCGCAATAAGGGCAGCGTGTGCCGAATGTACCGGTCGAAGGCTTGCGCGCCGCTGATCGGGGCCGCCGGGGCCAGTTCTGGACTGGCCGAATAGTCCGCGACTTCCCGAAAGCGCAATAGGTTCAACATGACGACAGGACCCTCGAGGCCACGCCGCACGAATCGCTTCCCGGCTCTTTGAGAGGGCTCGAGATGGCGGATGACGTCGGGCGAGGTCATGTCGTCCCTTTCGGCGCCCTGGACAGAAAAAAGCCGCCGCCAGAAGGGCGACGGCTTGGACCAGGCACAAGACCAAGACTTTGATTGGGCGCGCCCCGAATCAGGCGGCGCGCTCGACGTCGGCCTCCTCGCCGGCGGCGTCGGGCTCGTTCTTGGCGCCGCGACGCGGCCCCTTGGCGAGATAGCTCTCGATCACTTTCAGCGACTCTGAGTCGATGAGCTTGCGCACCGCCGAGATCTCGCGGGACATGCGGTCGAGGGCCGCCTCATAGAGCTGGCGCTCCGAATAAGACTGCTCCGGCTGCGTGTCCGAACGATAGAGGTCGCGCACGACCTCGGCGATCGTCACCAGATCGCCGGAGTTGATCTTCGCCTCATATTCCTGGGCGCGACGCGACCACATCGTGCGCTTGATGCGCGCGCGGCCGCTCAGCGTCGTCAGCGCCTTCTCGACGGTGTCCGTCTCGGACAGCTTGCGCATGCCGACGGCGGTGACCTTGCTCGTCGGCACCTTGAGAATCATCTTGTCCTTGATGAAACTCACGACGAAGAGCTCGAGGCTGAAGCCCGCGACCTCCTGCACCTCGATGCCGACAATCTGTCCCACCCCATGCGCCGGATAGACGATGAATTCGGACAGTTTGAAGCCGAGCTTCTGCCCGGAAGGCCGAGGCTTGGGCGCAATGATGGGCTTGGCGGCGGGCCCGGCGGCGGCGAGCGCACCGGACAGGACGGGGGAAGCGGGCTTCTGAACTGCAGTTGCTGAGGCGTGGGAAGAGAAATTCATGCTCACTCTGGCTGATTCGCTGACGATGGGTCGTTTCTGATCCGGGCCCACGCGCAGCGGGACCGAAGGAGCGGGAGTCGCCGGGGCTTTCGCCTTGCGAGCGGCTTCAAGCGCTGCGCCCGAGGACGGAGCGACTATGCCTTTGGTGATTGGCGGAACTTTGACGCCCGCCGCCTGCGGCTTGACGGCGGCAGGGGCGACCGGCGCGCTCGCGGCTTTGACCACCGGCGCCGCGTGCGCCGCGACGGGCTTCGCAACTGCGGCGTTGGCGCGGCTCTTGGTCGCGACCGGGGCGCTTTGGCGCTTGGCCGCCTTGGCCTTCACGGCGGGGGCTGCGGCCTTCCGGCTCGCTGCGGCTTTCGCTGCGGCGGTCTTTTTCGCGGCAGCCTTGCTCGCGGCGCTCCGCGCGGCGGCGGCCTTCTTGGCGGCGGCTTTTTGCGCCGCAAGCTTGCGCGCGGCGGCTCTCTCCGCCGCGGCCTTCGTCACCGCAGAGCGGACGGCGCCGGACGCCTTCTTCCTGGTGGAGGCGGCTTTCGTCTTTGCGGAGGGGGACTTGGCGGCCGTGGACTTGCCGCGCGCCGCGCTCGACTTGGACGCATGCGCGCGCTGCGACTTCGCCGCGGAGGCCGGCTTCGCCGTGGATTTTCCGGACTTCCCGCGCGACTTGGCTGCAGAGGCCCTCTTGGCCTTCACGGGCGGTTTCTTCGAAGCCATGCGCGGCGCACTCCCTTTTTCCCGCTAACGCTTTTTTAACGACTCCAAGCGGAACGAAGTCTTAGCGTGGCGCCTTCTCCTCGAAGAGAGGCACCGGCCCCCTATCGCCCTATGCTCTTGAAGCAGGCGCCCAGCCAGCATCTCCGAAAGTTGAGCTTCCAAAGAGACGAGATTTCCGGCGCAGGCTGCCCCTTTCGGGTCCCGCGCCCGCCTCACCTATGGTTTCGTCAAACCAAGGCCCCGCCGACGCGTCTTCTGTCCCGAAGCCGGGACTTCCGCTGATGTGAAACTTATATCATATCAGACTGTGATAATCAAAGCCCCGTCGCCCCCCGAAATGGGCCAAAAGGCGCCATCGCGACAATTAAATGATTGTAATGTAACGCGGCAAATCCTTGTTAACCATTCGGGCGCCCTTGTGGCGGCTCAGTCGCCCTCCCCGGGCTCGGGCGAGAAATGGTCGTCGAACTTGCCGGGCTTGCCGTCCCACTCCTTCGCGTCGGTAGGCGGCTCCCGCTTTATGGTGATGTTCGGCCAGACCTGAGCGTATTCGGAATTGAGCGTCAGCCAGGCCTCGAGATCGGGCTCGGTGTCCGGCTTTATTGCAAAGGCGGGGCATTCCGGCTCGCAGAACTCCGCAGTCGATGCATTCGTCCGGATGGATCACCAGCATGTTCGCGCCTTCGTAAAAGCAATCCACCGGGCAGACCTCGACGCAATCCATGTATTTGCACTTGATGCAATTTTCGGTGACGACGTAGGTCATGGCGCTTTCCCGTTGGCTGGCGGGGTAGCTAGCGCCTTTGTAATATCGATGCAAGCCGCTTCGGTTCGCTCCTGCGAAGGAATATTGTAGTTGCCGTCATGACCTCGCTCGCTCTTTCTCCCGCGCTGAAAATTCACGCCCGCGCCCTGCTGCTCGGCGAGCGCATCGACACGGCCGGTCTCGAACGCGCCGACCTCGTCTCGACCGCGCCGCTCGCCTTCCACTCGGGGAACGCCGGCTTTGTCGTGCTCTTCAAGTTCGGCGTGGCGGTTCTCTTCGGCCTCTCGCCGCTGGAGGAGGACGAGGTGCTGACGCGCGTCGGCGCGCGCGTCGCCGGCGCCACGTCCCGCAGGGACGACGAAACGCTGGAGCTGGAGCTCTCGGGCGAGGGCGAGGAAAAATCCCAGGCCAATGGCCGCTTCGCGGTCAAGGACATGAGCGCGCCGGTGCTGCTCGTCGTCGCGGACGCGCTCGCAAAGAGCGTGGCGCTCGCGAGAGACGAGCGGCGCGTCAACACGGTGTTCGACACGATCGAGCCCATCGCCGCAACGCTCGCGGAAAAGGGCCGCCCGCCCTGGAGGCGCGGGGAAATGCTCAAGCTCATCGGCCAGACGCTGCTCGTTCAGCATCGCGTCTCGGGCCGCGTCGCCGTCGACGACAAGCCCGATGTGCTCTGGGACCGTCCCGATCTCGAGCGGCTCTATGCGCGGCTCGAGGACGAATATGAGCTGGCGGAACGTGCGCGCACGCTCAAAGCCAAGCTCGACGTGATCGGCGAGACGGCGCGCGCCTTCACCGAGATCATCGACGCCGACCGCTCGACAAGGCTCGAATGGACGATCGTCGTGCTGATCCTCGCCGAGATCGTGCTGTCGCTCATTCAATTGTGGCTCTACCCGCACGGGCACTGAGGATTAGCGCACGTTCCCGAAAAGTGCGAAGCGGTTTTTGGATAAGAACGTGCGCGATCAAGAGAACGCGCTCTAGCGCGCCGGCGCGCGCAGCGCCGCAAGCGCCTCGCATTGCGGGTCTGGGCCTTCGAGCCACGAAAAGCTCGGCAATTGATGGCGCGCGAAGGTGCGCTGCCGTTTCGCATAATGGCGCGTGTCGAGCTTTCCGCGCCGCGCGGCCTCGTCGAGGGAGAGCCGGCCTTCGAGATGCGCGATGAGATGCGGAACGCCATGGGCGCGCATCGCCGGCAGCGCGGGATCGAGGCTGCGCTGGCGAAGCGCGCGGACCTCCTCCAGCGCGCCGTGCTCGAGCATCGCGTCGAAACGCGCGTCGATGCGCGCGTAAAGCGTCTCACGCGGCGGCGCGACGAAGAAAGTGGCGCAGGCCGCCTCATCGAGAAGCGGCGCGGCGCGCGCGCCCTGGAAGCTCGCAAGCGGCTTGCCGGTCGCCTCGAAGACTTCGAGCGCGCGCAATAGCCGCTGCGGGTCGGTCTCCCGAAGCTTGCCCGCGCTTAAGGGGTCGAGAGCCGAGAGCGCCCGATGCATCTCCGGCGGCGTCTGTCCTTCAAAGCGCGCGCGCACCGCCGCGCGCACGCTTTCAGGCACGGCGGGAATTTCGGAAAGCCCGGAAAGCGCGGCCTTGAAATACATGCCGGTGCCGCCTGCGACGACCGCGGTCCGCCGCTCGGCGGCGAGGCTCGCGAGGACCGCCGCGAAATCCTCGAGCCAGAAGCCGACCGAATAGTTTTGCGCCGCGTCCACATGGCCATAGAGAAAATGCGGAGCTTTGCTCTCCTCCTCTGGCGTTGGACGCGCGGTCAGGACGCGCAGGTCGCGATAGACCTGCATCGAATCGGCGTTGACGACCGCGCCGCCAAATTCGCGCGCGAGCGAGAGCGCCAGCGCCGACTTGCCGGAGGCGGTCGGGCCTGCAATGAGAATGACGCGCGGCGGCGTTTGATCCAGTGGCATGGGCCTATAGGCCGAGGCGCGGCATAGATGTCAAAGCGCTCTCCGTCGCCAGATCGCGCCCCCGGCGCCTCTTCCTTGCGCAGCATGCCCCCTATCCCGGCCCGGCGCCTATTGACATGTTGGCCTTAGACCTTTGTGCTATGACCGCGGCGAAGCTCAATCAAGGAACGGTCTTAAGGTGTCGATCCAGGTCGCGCTTCACCATCTCACGCATTACAAATACGACCGGCCCATCTCGCTGGGCGCGCAGATCGTGCGGCTGCGTCCGGCTGCGCATTGCCGGACGCGCATCACCGGCTATTCGCTGAAGATTTCGCCCACCGATCATTTCGTCAACTGGCAGCAGGACCCGCACGGCAACTGGCTCGCGCGGCTGGTCTTCCCGAACAAGGCGGAGGAGTTCCGCATCGAGGTCGATATCCTCGCCGAGCTCGCCGTCTTCAACCCTTTCGATTTCTTCGTCGAGCCTGCGGCCGAGCATTACCCCTTCGTCTATTCGCCCGAGACGCTCGAGCAGCTGCCGGGCTATCTCGAGCCCGTGGACGTCGGGCCTCTGACGCAGGAGTTTCTGGACCGCTTCCTGAAGGAAAGACCGCCAGAAGCCGAGAGGACGATCGACTTTCTCGTCGAGCTCAACGCGCGCCTCAACCGCGAGATCCGTTACGTCATCCGCATGGAGACCGGCGTGCAGACGCCGGAAGAGACGCTGTCGCTGAAATCCGGCTCCTGCCGCGACAGCGCCTGGCTCTTCGTGCAGCTCTTGCGGCGATTGGGCTTCGCGGCGCGTTTCGTCTCCGGCTATCTCATCCAGCTCAAAGCGGACGTCGATCCCATCGAAGGGCCCAAGGGGACGGATCGCGACTTCACCGATCTGCACGCCTGGACCGAGGTCTATGTTCCTGGCGCGGGCTGGGTCGGCCTCGATCCGACCTCCGGCCTCTTTTGCGGCGAGGGCCACCTGCCGCTGTGCGGCGCCCCGCATTATCGCGCCTGCGCGCCGATCTCGGGGCTCGTCGATCCGGCAAATGTCGAGTTCGGCTTCGAGATGCGCGTCGAGCGCATTCGCCAGGCGCCGCGCGTCACGGCGCCCTTCAGCGACGAGGCCTGGGCGCGGCTCGACCGGCTCGGCGAGGCGGTGGACGCCGATCTCGTCGCGCAGGACGTGCGCCTCACCATGGGCGGCGAGCCGACCTTCGTCTCGATCGACGATTTCGAGGCCGCCGAGTGGAACACTTCGGCCGTCGGGCCGACCAAGCGCGATTACGCCGACGCGCTCATCCGCCGTCTGCGCGATCGCTTCGCGCCTTCGGGTCTCATGCATTTCGGCCAGGGCAAATGGTATCCGGGCGAGAGCCTGCCGCGCTGGGCCTTCGGGCTTTACTGGCGAAACGACGGCAAGCCGATCTGGAAGGACGAGAGCCTCATCGACCGCCCCGAAGGCTCCAAAGCCGCGACGATAGAAACGGCCGAGCGCTTCTCCTCAAATATCGCGACGGGCCTCGGCATTTCCCCGGACCATCTGATCCCGGCTTTCGAGGACCCGGTTTTATGGATGGGAAAGGAGGCGCAGCTTCCCTTCAACGTCGATCCGACCGATCCCAAGCTCGCGGACCCCGAAGAACGCGCGCGGATGCGGCGCGTCTTCGAGCGCGGACTGACGACGCCGACCGGATTCGTGCTGCCGATCCAGCGCTGGAACGCGCGGGCCGAGTCCGGCTGGCGCTCGGAGCGGTGGAAGCTGCGCCGAGAGCGGCTGTTTCTTGCGCCGGGCGATTCTCCCATCGGCCTGCGGCTGCCGCTGCCCTCCCTGCCCTCCCTGCCGGATTCCGAGATTGCGCACATTCATCCGCAGGATCCGCTCGAGGAGAGGCCCGAGCTGCCGGATTTCGAGCCGCTGGTGTTCCGGCAGGTTCATTCCGCGCGGGCGGGCTCCGCGGGCCAGGACGTGCAAGAGCAGTCCATCGTCGAAGGCGCGGTGCGCACGGCGCTGGCGATCGAACCGCGCGACGGCGTGCTTTGCGTGTTCATGCCGCCGGTCGCGAGGCTCGAGCACTATCTCGAGCTGGTGTCGCTGGTCGAAGCCGCCGCCAAGGAGATGGGCCTTCCCCTGCATATCGAAGGCTATCCGCCGCCCCACGATCATCGGCTCGAGGTCATCAAGGTGACGCCCGATCCCGGCGTCATCGAGGTGAACATTCATCCCGCCGCCTCCTGGCGCGAGGCGGTCGAGACGACGACGACGCTGTACGAAGAAGCGCGCAAGGCGCGGCTCACGACGAGCAAGTTCCTGCTCGACGGCAAGCAGACGGGCTCGGGCGGCGGCAATCACGTCGTGCTCGGCGGGGCGAAGCCCGCGGATTCGCCTTTCCTGCGCCGCCCAGATCTCCTCAAGAGCGTCGTGCTTTATTGGCAGCGGCATCCGTCCCTTTCCTATCTCTTTTCGGGAATGTTCATCGGGCCGACGAGCCAGTCGCCGCGCGTCGACGAGGCGCGGCACGATTCGCTCTATGAGCTGGAGATCGCGCTCGCCAACACACCCGCGCCGGGCTCGGGGCATTTTCCGCTGTGGCTCGTCGACCGGCTCTATCGCAATCTGCTCGTCGACGTTTCCGGCAACACGCATCGCGCGGAAATCTGCATCGACAAGCTCTATTCGCCTGAGGGCCCCACGGGACGGCTGGGCCTGGTCGAGTTTCGCGCCTTCGAGATGCCGCCCGACGCGCGCATGAGCCTCGCCCAGCAATTGCTGCTGCGCGCGCTCGTCGCCTGGTTCTGGCGCGAGCCGCAGGAAGGAAATTTCGTGCGCTGGGGAACCGCGCTGCACGACAAGTTCATGCTGCCGCATTTCGTCTGGGAGGATTTTCTCGACGTGCTCGGCGACCTGCGCCGCGCCGGCTATCACTTCGAGCCCGAATGGTTCGAGGCGCAGCGCGAGTTCCGCTTTCCCTTCGCGGGCGCCGTCGAGCACGGCGGCGTCAAGCTCGAGATCCGTCACGCGCTGGAGCCCTGGCATGTGCTGGGCGAGGAGAGCGGCGGCGGCGGCGCCGTGCGCTACGTCGACTCATCGGTCGAGCGGCTGCAGGTGAAGGCGCAGGGCTTCGTTCCCGGACGGCATGTGATCGGCTGCAACGGCAGGCGCGTGCCGATGGCGAGCGCCGGCGCGCAGGGCGAAGCCGTCGGCGGCGTGCGCTTCAAGGCCTGGACGCCGGCTTCGGGCATGCATCCGACGATCCCGGTGCATGCGCCGCTCACCTTCGATGTCGTCGACACCTGGAGCCTGCGCTCGCTCGGCGGCTGCGTCTATCACGTCGCCCATCCGGGCGGGCGCAATTACGACACCTTCCCCGTCAACGCGCAGGAAGCAGAGGCGCGCCGCCTCGCCCGCTTCCAGGAACATGGCCACACGCCCGGCCGGATCGATCCGCCGCACGAGGAGCCGGCGGGCGAATTTCCCCTGACCTTGGATATGCGGAGGCGCCTTGGCGGCTGAGCAAGGCGTCTGGCGCGATGACGATCCGGCCCCCGCCTCCGCGTGGCTCGCCGGTTACCGCCCCTTGGCCGACGCGCATGACGAGCTCGTCGGGCCGGACGGCCGCCCGCGCGGGCACTGGCTGACCTTTTTCGACTCCTTGGCGGCGCTTGGCGAGAATGAGCTCGAGCAGCGCTTCGCAGCCGCAGGCAGGCGGATCAGAGATTACGGCGTGACGTATCGTGTGCTCGGCGAGGCGCGCGAGCGGCCGTGGCCGCTCAGTCGTCTGCCCTTGCTGCTGACGGAAAGGGACTGGCGCGAGCTCGCCGCGGGCGTCGCGCAGCGCGCTGATCTGCTCGAGCGCGTTCTGCGCGACGTCTATGGCGCGGCGCGCCTCGTCGCCGAGGGCGCGCTTCCCGCCGCGGCCGTCGCCGGATCGCCCAACTACATCCGTCCCATGCACGGCGTCGCGCCGGCAGGAGGACGCTGGCTCGGCTTTTACGCCGTCGATGTCAGCCGCGGCGCCGACGGACGCTGGCGCGTGCTGGACGATCGCGCGCAGGCGCCGTCCGGAGCGGGTTACGCGGTCGAAAACCGGCTCATTCTCGCGCGCACGTTTCCGAGCCTCTATCGCGAGATGAACGTGCGCCGCCTCGGACCGTTCCTTCGCGAGTTTCGCTCCGGCCTCGCCGCCACGGCGCAGCGCGCGGCGCCCCGCATCTGCCTGCTGACGCCCGGCCCCTATAGCGAAACCTATTCGGAGCAGGCTTTTCTCGCGCGTCATCTCGGCTTTCTGCTCGTCGAAGGCGCCGACCTCATCGTCAACGAGAACCGCCTTCACGTTCGCACCATCGCCGGACAAAAGCGCGCCGATGTGATCTGGCGGCGCCTCGACGCCGACTGGTGCGACCCGCTCGAGATGAATGCGGCGTCGCGTTTGGGCGTGCCGGGTTTTTTCCAGGCCATCCGCCAGGGCGCCGTCGCGGTCACGAACATGCCCGGCGCGGGGCTCGTCGAATCGCGCGCCCTTTATTCCTTCCTGCCTGCGCTCGCGCGCAGGCTTCTGGGCGAGGAATTGCGGCTGCCGCAGGTCGGCGCCTGGTGGTGCGGAGAGGAAGGAGCGCGCGATGAGGTGCTGGCGCGGCTCGACGAGCTCGCCGATCACCGGCGCCCATAGTGAGAAGGCGCCGGGCTTTGCGAAAGACGGCGCGACGATCGGCGCCGCGCTCGACGCGAGCGGGCGAGAGCGGCTTGCGGCCGCGCTCGACGCGCGCGGAATGGACTATGTCGGGCAGGAGATTGCGAAGTTTTCGACGACGCCGAGCTTCGTCGACGGCGCGCTCGCGCCGCGCCCCTTCGTGCTGCGCGTCTTCGCGGTGGCGACGCCGGAAGGATGGAACGTCATAGCCGGCGGCTTTTGCCGCGTCTCCGACCGGCCGGACACGCAAGCCGTCTCGATGAAAGCCGGCGCGAGCTCCGCCGACGTCTGGGTGCTCGCCGAACGCCACGTCGAGGAGACGAGCCTCGTGGCTTCCCTCGAGGACGAGCGCATCGTTCGCGTGCTCGGCAATCTTCCCAGCCGCGCCGCCGACCACCTCTTCTGGATGGGCCGCTATATCGAACGCGCCGAGGCGACCCTGCGCCTCGTGCGCGCGCTCTGCAACCGGCTCACGCATGACCCGTCGGAGCGGCGGGTGATCGAGCGGCTCGAACGTCTGCTCTTCGCCTGGGGCGCCATCTCCGACCCCTCGGAGCTGACGGCGGCCGAGATCACCGCCACCGCCACGAGCGACGCGAGCGCCTATGGCTCGGCGCTGTCTCTGACGCGGCAGATTAGAGCTGCGGCCTCGATCGTTCGCGAAAGGCTCTCGCCCGAAGTCTGGCAGCTCCTGGGCCGGCTCGAGTCGCGGCTGGAGCGAACCGCGACGCTTGCGGCCTCCGAACCCGAGATGCTCGAATATGTGCAGCTCGCGTTGTACGCGCTCACGGCGCTTTCGGGGTTCATGAGCGAAAACTTCAATCGCGTCGCCGGCTGGGATTTTCTCGATCTCGGCAAGCGCATCGAACGGGCGATCGTCACCTGCCGCTTCGCGCGCCAATTCGCCGACGCCGAGGCCACCTATGAGAATCTCGACGCCCTGCTCGAATTGATCGACTTGCAGATCACCTATCGCTCGCGCTATCTTGGCGTCGTCTCGCGCGTTCGGACCCTGGACATGGTCATGCTCGATCCCTTCAACCCGCGCTCGGTGGGCTTCCAGCTTGCGCAGATCGACGCGCATCTCGTGGCGCTGCCGGCCTTGCGCAACGACGGCATGCTCGAGGCGCCGCGCCGGCTCTCGCTGAAGCTGCGCGCCGAAATCGAGGTCGAGGACGCGAGCCGCATCGACGCGCAACGCGTGCTGGAGATTGAGCAAGGCGTGATGGCGACAGCCGACGCGCTGACGGATCGCTATTTCATCCAGGCGACGGAAATCGCGCCGACGGACGAGCCTTCGGGTCTCGCGTGATTTACGACATCACCCATATCTCGACCTATGTCCATGCGGCGCCCGTCGCCTCGACGCGCGGCGTCATTCGACTCCTGCCGCGCGACGACGACGAGGGCCAAAAGGTCCTATCGAGCGCGGTCGAAACGACTCCGACGCCGCAGTTGGCGCAGGAACGGCGCGACTTCTTCGGCAACCGCGTCATCGAGGCGCAGGTCAACGCGCCACATGCGAAGCTTCGCATCGTGCTTTTGGCGCGCGTCGAGGTCCGTCGCCCACCCGCTCCCGCAGCGGCGCTGACGCCGGACTGGAAAGAGGCGCGAGGCCTGGCGCTGGCCTCTCCTTCCCTCGCCGCCTCGTCGCCCGTGCATGCGCTCTTTCCGAGCCGTCTCGCGCCGCTCGACGAAGCGGTCACCCGTTATGCGTCCGAGAGCTTCCCTTGCGGCAGAACGATCCTCGAAGGCGCGCAAGACCTCATGCGCCGCGTCCATGCGGAATTCGTCTATGACGCGCGCGCGACGCGGATCGGAACGCCGATCGCGCAGGTCTTCGCCAAGCGCCGCGGCGTCTGTCAGGACTTCGCGCATCTGATGATCGCCGGGCTGCGCGGGCTCGGCCTGCCGGCGGCCTATGTCAGCGGCTATATCCGCACGCTCCCCGTGGGGGGCCGGCCGTCGCTCGAAGGCGCCGACGCGTCGCACGCCTGGGTCTCGGTCTGGTGCGGTCCCGCTTTCGGCTGGATCGGACTCGATCCGACCAATTGCGCGACGGTTGGAGACGATCACGTCGTCGTCGCGATCGGCCGCGACTATTCGGACGTCTCGCCGATCGACGGCGTCGTGCATGGCTCAGGCGATCAGGAGCTCGAGGTGAGGGTCGCCGTGATTCCGGTGAGCGAGGCGGGGTGACGCGGCGCGGCGCGCTGCATTGCCAAACACAAGGGACGGCGCCACAGTAAGCCCTCCTTTCGGGGGCTGTTTCATGGCGTTGCCTCCCTGCCTTTTCCTGTCGCATTCCGGCGCCGATATCGACGCTGCACGCGAATTGAAGCGACGCATTCTGGAAAGCCCCGAGGCGCAGGCGGCGGGGCTTTTGGTTTGGTTCGACAAGGATGATCTTGCCGCTGGCGCCGGCTGGCAAGAGCAGATCGAGGCGGCGATCACGCAGAAGGCCAGCGCCTTTGCGGTCTATGTCGGCTCCAAGGGCGTCATCAACTGGGTCGAGCGCGAGGTGCGGCTCGGCCTCGCGCGCGCGACCAGCGCAAACGCCATTCCCTTCGTGCCGATACTCGCGTCCGCGCTCGGCGATCCGACCGCGGCGCTGCCGCCCTTCGCGCAGCAGCATCAGGGCGTGTTCGATCCGCTCAATCGCCCGGAAGAACTCGCCAAGCTCCTCGCCGCGATCCTCGGGTCGGCGCAGGAGAAGGTCCGCCTGACCGACGAGCCCTTCGTCGGCTTGCGGGCCATGACCGAGCGCGAGGCCGACCGTTTCTTTGGGCGCGACGCCGAGGTCGAGGAGCTCGTCGAGGACCTGCGGAGAAATCGCATCATCGCGATCGTCGCCGACAGCGGCGCCGGCAAATCCTCGCTCGCCATGGCCGGCCTCGCTCCGGCCTTTCGCGGCGGGGCGCTCGCCGATCCGGCAAGGCGTGAGCCGGACGAGAGGATCTCGCATGTCGTCGTGATGCGGCCCGGCGCCAATCCGCTAGAGGGGTTGCGCCGTGGCGTGACGGAAGCCGCCGAGAAGATGGGCGTGAGCCCGGACGCGCGCGCGGCGCTGCGCAAGCGCTTGACCTTGGAGGATGCGAGCGAGGCGGCCTATGCGCTGCGCTGCGACCTGCCGGCGAACGCCACCGAGACGTTGCTCATCGTCGATCAGTTCGACGAGTTGCTGACGCAGACGCCGGAAAGCGACCGCGCGCCTTTCATCGAGTTTCTGTTGAAGCTTGCAGAAATGCCTGAGCCCGGCAGCTTCCGCGTGGTGCTGACGGTGCGCGTCGATTATTTCAACCTGTGCCGGCCCTATAGCGGACTCTACGACGCGTTAAAGAAGGAAGGCGGCGTCGCGAGGTTGAAGCGCATCACCGACGCCGGGCTCCAGCAGGCGGTGCGCGAGCCGCTGCGCATGGCGGGCTTTCCCGATGAGCGCGAGGAGAACGCGCTGGCGAGGCAGATGCGCCGCGATCTCTCCGAACGACCCGGCGATTTGGCGCTCGCGCAGATGGCGCTCTGGACCGTTTGGCGCAGTCGCGCCCAATATGGCGGTTCGCTCCTCAAGGCCTATGTCGAGGTCGGCGGCGTCTCCGGCGCCTTGGCGCAGGAAGCCGAGCGCGTGCGCGAGCTGAAGCTCAACGACGCCGAGCGCGCGCTGCTGCCGGCGCTACTTGCGCGGCTGGTGCGGCTCGGCGAAACGGGCGGCGTGCTGCGGCGCGCTGCGGATGTCGGCGAGTTCGATTCCGCGCGTCTGGCGCTGGCGCAAAAGCTCGCCTCCGATGAATATGGCCGCCTGCTGCTCGTCGGCGAAGGGCCATCGACGGGCGCCACGAAGATCGAGGTCTGCCATGAGCAGCTCATCACCCAATGGCCCTGGCTGCAGAATACGCTGAACGCAGCCGCCGCCGACTTGCGCGCGCTGGAGCGGCTGGTCGACAGCGCCGGGCGCTGGAGCGGCGCAGAAGAATCCGAACGCGGCGAATATCTGGCGACTGGCGCCGAGCGCGAGCTGTTTGGAGAGTTGCGAGAACGGCGAGACGGTTGGCTGTCCAGCGCCGAGCGCGAGTTCGTCAAGGCGAGCGACGCGGCCTTCGCGCGCGAGGTGCGGGCGAAGCGGATCATACGTAACGCTTTGGCGGCATCGGCGGCGGCATTGATCTGTTTCGCAGTTTTCGCGGCCTGGGAATGGCGAACCGCGTTTATGGCGGAGATGGCCGCGGTGCGGGCGGAGCACAAGGCGGATGCGCAACGCGCCGAGGCGCAGCGAGCGCTGGCGCTGGTGAAGCGGACGGCGGACGAACTCGCCAACGAGCTAGTGATTGAATTGATGAACTTCCCAGACGTACCAAAGGCGGCGTTCTTTGATATTCTCCACCGGTCGGGACATCCTACAGGCTGAACTGAAGGGTGAAGGGGGGCTTTCGAGGGCGTTGCTGGAGGACCCGGAGTGGTCCAATCGCCAGTGGCAGCGTGATCTGCTGATCAGCAACGAAAGGATCGGCGATAGAACGCTTCGAGCCGGCGACGAGGCCGGCGCCAAAGTCGCCTTTCAGAAAGCGCTCGACGCCTATGAAGCGCTGTTGAAATCAGAAAAAGCGCTGTTGGACAAGGATCCGGACGACGAGGAGCGCCTGCTCTCGGTCGTGCCGCACTGGCGGCTGGCGACGCTGGAGCGCGAGAACGCGCCAGACAAAGCGCGGACGCACCTGCAAGCGGCTTTGGCGGTTTTGGAGCCTCTCGCCGCTGCCGATCACCTGGACGCGATGCGGCGCGCCTGGATCGATCAGATCAAAGCGCAGCTTGCCGCCCTCGACGCCCGCGCCACAACGCCGCCCGTCGCGCCGCCGGCAAAGCGCAAAAGGTGACGCCAGCGACTGCTTCACCCGCAAGCGGGAGAAGGGGACCTCTCACGGAGAACTCACTCCCCGAGCGGGACCGCGACGAAGCGCGTGTCGCCGTGGCCGTTGGCGACGATGAACAGCGCCGATTTCTTGCCCGCCTCCTTGAGCGCCGTGATCTTCTTGACCGCCTCGGCGGGGTCGGCGACGGGCTCCTGATTGATCTCGGTGACGATCTCGCCCGCGCGCAGGCGTTTTTCGGCCGCGTCCGATTTCGGGTCGACCGAGACGATCACGGCGCCAGCCTTCACGGCCTCCTTGATCTGATAGCGCGTGCGCAATTCGTCGGAGAGCCTGCCGAACTCGAGACCGAGCGCGGCGAGCGGCTTTTCCGCCCCTTTCGCTGCGCCAGAGTCGGCCAATGCGATCTTCTCGCTCTCCTCGAGGCGGCCGAGCGTCACGGTCTTCGTCTGTTCCTTGCCATCGCGCAGGACAATGATCTCGACCGCCTTTCCGACCGGCGTCAGCGCGACGACCTTCGGCAGGTCGTGGGAATCCTTGATCGGCTTGCCGTCGAATTTGACGATGAGGTCGCCGATCTTTACGTCGGCGCGCTTGCTGGGTCCGCGCTCGTCGACGGCCGCCACGAGCGCGCCGCGCTGCTTGCCGAAGTTCAGCGTCTCGGCGATCGCGTCGTCGACGCTTTGTGTGCGCACGCCCAGCCAGCCCCGTCGCGTCTCGCCGAACCTCTGTAGCTGCTCGATCACCGGCGCGACGGTGTTCGCAGGCGTCGCGAAGCCGATGCCGATCGAATTGCCGGAAGGCGAGAGGATCGCCGTGTTGATGCCGATGACCTCGCCGTCCATGTTGAACATCGGGCCGCCGGAATTGCCTTTGTTGATCGCCGCGTCCGTCTGGAGGTAGTTGTCGTAGGGGCCCTTGTCGATGTTGCGGTTGCGCGCCGAGACGATGCCCGCCGACACCGAGCCGCCGAGCCCGAAGGGATTGCCGACAGCGAGCACCCAGTCACCGACGCGCGACTTGTCGCTGTCTCCGAATTTGACGGCCTTGAGCGGCTTCTCGGGCTTCACGCGCAAGACCGCGACGTCGACCTTCGTGTCCCTGCCGATGATCTCCGCCTTGAGCTTCTGCCCGTCGGTGAAGTTCACGGTGATCTCATTGGCGTCGGCGATGACATGATTATTGGTGACGATGATCCCCGTCGGGTCGATCACGAAGCCGGAGCCCATCGCGCCGTGATGTTCCTGCGGCGGCTCGGGGAGGCTCGGATTGAGCTTTTGCTGGTGACGCATGAACTCATCGAAATATTCGTCGAAAGACGGCGTGTTCGGATCGACCTGGGCGATCTTGCCGCGCTTCGGCTCGACGACTTCCGCGGAAATGTTGACGACGGCGTCGGAGACCTCCGCCGCGAGGTCGGCGAGCGACTCAGGCCCTCTCGCCTCGGCCGGCGCGAGCGCGAAGGAACAGAAGAGCAGCGCCGCGGCGAGGGCGGTCTTGGGCGCAAGTCGTTTCAAGGCTGTCTCCTCGGCGCAGTTTGAGCGCATCCCCTAGGGCTCAGGGGTACCCCATCGAGACCGCCGCAATCAACGGATTTGTGACGCTTTGCCGAATTAGCGTTTCTTTTCCGCTTCTTCGGCCGGACGCGCCTTGGCGGGTGTGGGCGAGGAGAAGAAGCGGAAGAAGTCGGAGCGCGGGCTGATCAGGAAGCGCGTCTCGCCGGCCTTGAAGGCCGTCTCATAGGCCTGCATCGAGCGGTAGAAGGCGAAGAAGTCCGGGTCCTTGCCGAAGCTTTCGGCGAAGATGCGGTTGCGCTCGGCGTCGCCCTCGCCCTTGGTCTGATCGGCCTGCCGCTGCGCCTCGGCCTTCAGCACGATCACGTCGCGATCCGCCTTGGCGGTGATCCTTTGCGCAGCCTCCGCGCCCTGCGCGCGGTATTCGGCGGCCTCGCGGGCGCGCTCGGTCTGCATTCGACCGTAGACCTTCTCGGAGATCTGTTGCGGCAGGTCGACCCGGCGGATGCGCGCGTCGACTACCGCGACGCCGAATTTATGCCCCTCGAGGTCCGCCTGCTCCTTGATCTTGACCATCAGCGCGTTGCGCTCGTCGCGCACGATCTGCTGCTGGTTGGCCTCGCTCAGCACGCGGCGCACCGCCGAGTTCAGCACGGAGGCGAGCTGGTTCTTGGCGCCGAGCTCGCCGCCCACGGTCTGATAGAAGCGCAAAGGATCGATGATCCGATAGCGCAGGAAGCTGTCGACCTCGAGACGCTGATTGTCGGAGGCGAGCACCTCGAGATTGGGGCTTTCAGCGAAGAGGATGCGATTGTCGAGATAAACGACGTTCTCGATGAAGGGAATCTTGTAGTGCAGGCCCGGTTCGGTGACGAGGCCGCGGCCCGCAACGGGTTCGCCCAAGCGCAGCACGATGGCCTGCTCGGTCTGCCCGACAGTGAAGAAAGAGCCTAGCGCGACCACGAAAAGGAGGATCGCCGCGATAGCCAAGGGCAGCGCGAGCTTCATTTACGCTGGCCTCCCTGGAACGGCGCCAACGAGGGCAGCGGCACATAGGGCAGAACGCTTTGGCCGGAGCCCTGCTCGTCGAGAACGATCTTGTCGGCGCCGCCGAGAACGCGCTCCATCGTTTCGAGATAGAGGCGCTCGCGCGTGAGCTCCGGCGCGCGCTTGTACTGCTCGTAGATCTGCTCGAAGCGCGACGCCTGGCCGCGCGCCTCCGCCACGATCTGCTCGCGATAGGCCTCCGCCTCCTGCACGATGCGCGCCGCCGCGCCGCGCGCTTCCGGCACGACCTTGTTGGCGTAGGCTTCCGCCTCGTTGCCGAGCCGCTGCAAATCCTGCTGCGCCGCGGTCACGTCGCGAAAGGCGGTGATGACCTGCGGGGGAGGATCGACCGAGAGCAGCAGCACCTGCACGATCTGCACGCCGCTTTTGTAGCCGTCGAGAATCTTCTGCATGAGCTGCTGCGAGGCGGGCTCGATGAGCTTGCGGTCGGCGGTGAGGATTTTTTGAATCTGCGACTGGCCGACGATCTCGCGCATCGCGGATTCGGCGACGCTGCGCACGGTCGCGGGCGGATCGAAGACGTTGAAGGCGAAATCCTCCGGACGCGCCGGGTCGATCTGCCAGATCACGCGGAACTTGATGTCGGCGATGTTCTCGTCGCCGGTGAGCATCAGGCTTTCCTCGGGCGCCTCCGGGCCTTGAGCGCGCCGGCGCGCCGCCGGGGCGTCCTCGCGAAAGCCGATATCGATGGCGTTGCGGTCGGTGACCGGCAGCTTGATCACCGAGCCGATCGGGCTCGGCAAATTGTAATTGAGGCCGGCCTGCGTCTTCCCGCGGTATTTGCCGAAGATGAGATTGAGGCCGATCTCGTTGGGGCCGACCGTGTAGAAGCCCGACGAGAGCCAGGCGAGCAAGGTCAATAGGAGGAGAATCGCGACGCCGCGTCCGCCGACGCCCGACGGCAGGACCTGCTTCAAGCCTTCCTGGCTGCGACGCAGAAATTCCTCGAGATCGGGCGGTCCTTCGCCGGGACCAGAGCCCCAGGGGCCAGTCCCCTTGCCCCAGGGATCGTCTTTTCGAGGCGGGGGTTCGTTCGGATCGCTCCAGGGCATGTCGTCTCGCAGCCTACGGCCCCGCGCCAGGAGCCAGATGACGCAAAAGCTCAAACTTTTGCGATCGAAATTCGCTCCCGCTTTTCGATCCGGCGCGATTTCCCGTCGCTCGAACATTGCGTTCGAGGAACGCGCGCGCCAGGCGCGGTCCTTTGTCTTGGCGGCATATAGCGCCTCGCGCCCCCGCCGGCAATTCGACGGGGAAACAGGAGTCCGGCTCAGGAGGCCGGTTTTGGCGTCTCGCCGGTGTCACCGCGCTTGCAGGCGTCGCGGAAGCGCTTGCGCGGCTTGCCGCGCAAGCCTTTGGCGTCGGCCTGCTTCGAGCACTCCTTCGCCAGAGCCTTGCGGTCGACGGGCCCCTGCGCCGGGCTAGCCTTATGGTCCACGGGCGCCGGCGCCGGGTTAGCCTTGTGGTCTACGGGCGCCGGCGCCGCCGTCTGCGCAAACGCCACTCCAACCATGATCGAAACGGCTGCGCCGGCCGAGACGAGCGCGGCGGGAATTTTTTTCATGCGTCTTTTCTCTTGGCTCGAGCGTATCTTGAGAAAGGTAAGATAGTGCCCTGCGGCTATCGCGCAAGCGGGATGCGCTTGGCAAGTCGAGGCTCGCGCGTAAAGCCGTCTCGCCGCGGCGCGCATTGTAGTTAACGCGTAGATAATCCTTACGACAGGGCAGATTGGGCGCTCTTATCCAAGACCGGCGCGAGAAACTGTCTACGGAGAATACGGATTTCACGCAAGGTTACACGTCGAGCCTAATCCAGCGCTCTGACGGCTGCGGGGTCGCGGCGCAAAAGCGGGACTCGCGCCGCGCGCAGAAAATCGCGCAGCTCCTTCGTGCGCGCCTCGGTCAGGCGCGAGAACGCATAGCCGAAGCCGAGCGCAGCGATTATCAGGCCGAAGGCCGCGAGCCAATGGGCGGGCGTCGGAAGCGCTTTGAACCACTCGCGCCCGAAAATCCCCCCGACCATGGCCCAGACGAAGAAGACGAGCGGCGCATGCGTCGCATAGAGCGAATAGGAGAAATCCGAGAGCCGCCAGTGGATCGGGCCGAGGCGCGAGAAGACGCCGCCTCCCGGCGCATGGCGCAGCGCCAAGAGCAGCATCGCAAAACTCGCGACGACGCAGAAGTCGCCCAAGGCCGACAGCCACGGATGCGCCGCCAGGACCGGCCCGCGCACGGCGAGACGCGTGACCGCGAGCGCCGCGAGGAACAGCCCGAGCGCGATCCACACGGATTTCACGCCGGGCCGCGGCGCGACGCGCGCCAGCGCGCCGAGCAACCAGACCCCGTAGCCGAATAGGAACATCCCCACGCCGTTGTTGATCATCGGCATGAGCCCGCGCGCGCCGACGTCGGCGCCGGAGGCCGCCATGATCTCGGGCGCAGCGAGCAAGGCCACGAGCGCCGCGCCGAGCGCGAGACCCGAAAACCGCCAGGTCTTGGGATAGGCGCGCGAGAGGGGCAGGAGCAGCAGCGGGAAGGTGATGTAATACCACATCTCGCAGGCGAGCGACCAAAGCGGCCCGTTGGTGCCGGCCTGCGCCGCCCAGAGATGCTGCTGCTGGAGGAGCGTCCAGAAATATTGCATCGGCTCGAAGACCGGGGCGAAGAAGGAAGCGTCATAAACTCCCGTCGCGGGAAAGGCGGCCCGGCCGACGGAGTCGATGACAAAAGTCCACAGCAGCGCCGGGATCATCACGACATAGATGCGGCTGAAGCGGTCGGTGAAATAATCCGCCAGAAAAGGTTTTGCACGCGCGCGGTCGCGCAAAAGCGGTCCGCCGACGAGAAAGCCCGAGATGACGAAGAAAACCAGCACCGCCTGATGGGAAAAGGCGGAAAGAAACCACCAGGCGTAGACCCCTGGCCCATGCGGCGCGACCATGATGTCGGAGATGTTGATCAGCACGCCGGCATGACCGACGAGCACCGCAACCGCCGCGACCCAGCGCGCCATCGCGATAAAATTCGTGAGGTCCCTGGTCAATGACCCTCCGCCCGCGCCGGGGTTTTGGCTGAAGCGTTCCGTTTTAGCTTTTTTCGCCCAAAAATCGGTTTTTTTAGGAAGTCCGCTCAGGGCGCGCCATCGCCTTCGGCGGATCGCGACACGCCGCGCGCCCGATAGCGGCTCGAACGGTCGCCGCAAACTACAAATTTTCTGTAATTTGCGTAATTCAACCTGGAACTTTTCCATTGGCTCGCCGTTTGTGAACTGCGACGGCGCGGAAAACCTGGATTTTTTGCAGCGTCGGGGCGTGGCGGAACGAAACACCATTGGGGGACGAATATGCGACCGGGAAAAACCTTGAGATCCCGCCTGGCTTGGACGGCGGGAGCGGCCGCGGCGGTTGCGGCGATCTGCGTCGACGCGCAAGCCCAGTCATTTCCGGAGCACGCTCCGTGCCCGACGAACCAGCTGGCGCCGTTGGGAATCAACGTGAACAAACAAAACTGCAGCCCCAACGGATGCCTGGTGAGCTTCAAAGGCTACAAATGGTGGACGGCCTACAATTACGTCGGAGCGAATTACAATAACGCCTATTACTATAACGGCGGCCTTAGAACAATCTTTGCGCCCCAGCATGCGTTTCTGGGCAGCGATGGCCTGCATCTGAAAGTAGACAATGACGTCGACTTGGGCGGCGGCAAGGTCTGGTCCGGCGCCGAAGCGGTCCTGATGTTCAGGGATAACAACGACAACTCGGAGGCCAACCTGGGATATGGCGATTATCTGATCACCATCAAAGCGATGACGCCCAACCGTTTGGACGCGCTGGACCCAAATGTAGCGGTCGGCGCTTTCACCTACGAGCGTTTCGGCGGCATTCCGTTTCAATCGAGAGGCACAACCGCAAACCCTTGGCGTGAAATCGATCTGGCGGAGATCTCCCGCTGGGGATGGAACCAGATCGGCGCCTGTCCTTTTAGTGGTTATAACGAGGGATCGAAGTTCCCTCTGAACACGCTCTGCAAGGGCAACGCCCAGTTCGCCACTCAGCTTGTGGATAAAGCCGCGAACAGCGTGCAACGTTACGATATCGGAGGCAGCGAGACTGTCACGCTCGTCATGAGATGGCGCAAGGGGGACCCTGTCACGTTCGAAAAATATGCTGGAGCCTACACGCTGGAGACTCTCCCGCGGCCGGTGGACGAAACCTGGAATACGAGCCAAATGTTCACGGCAGCGAACCTGAAGACGGCGACGGCGGCGGACCTCAATTCTTTTATTCCGCAGGCCAGTGACGCTTCCCCTCCCGCCTGCGAGCGGTTCCACGTCAACTTTTGGATGGGCAATTACGGGGGGACGAAGAATGGCCTAAACCCCCCGCCGAGTTCCAAGCAGGAAGTGGTCATTACAAACTTTGAGTTCCGGCCAGTCGGCTTGTTCAGGCTGCCTCTGCCGCCTCTGCCTCGTCCAAGGTTCTAGGGGCGCGCGTCGGGCGGCAAAGCGGCCAGACGTTGGGGCGAGGTCGGGGTCGCAACCCTCGAGGCCTCGCCCAGGGCCGATGATCCCGCTAAGACCAAGGGCGTAGTCCTTTTCGACTGCGCCCTTGTGCCTGTCTTCATGAAGGCCGCGCGTCCTCCGCCAGACTTGGCAGCCCAGCGTCGTCGAGTCGGGCTTGCAGGAGGCCTTGCTATAACTGAAATCGGGTCAGGTGAGCAGACATGTCATTGAATTGCATGGCGGAGCGTCGCGCGAGGCTGATTTGAAGTCAAGGACGGCCTTCCAGGCCGCCTCCGGAGGCGGTCGCGAAGCGATCCTTGAGTTCAAATCAGCCTCGCGCAAAATCGCCTTCATGCAATCAATGACGAGCCGCCGCCGGGCGCGGCGGGCGTCTCACATCTGTCTGGACTTGGACAGCCGGGCCAGCGCGAAGGCCTCCTCTTGCTGGGCTACCGCCGTCTTGGCCGGCCCCCGGACTAAACGATCCGGGAGCATCCATGCCGGCCCGCTGTGGCATCTCGACGACGTGCAGATCGAGAGCAAGCTCCTTGCCCGCAGCGCGCAGGGCGTCATTGGTTTAACAGAATGGGCCTTATGCGACTGACGAGGACTTACCCACCAGAACAACATTCGGCGGCATGGCCATGCCGTCGCGCCTCCTGAATTGGCGGGCACGGCACATCGCCGTATGAACAGAAGACACAGCAATCGCCCGCCTTGGGCTTCAGGAGCGCGCCGCAGCCTTTGCATTCATAGAAGAACTGGCAGGCGTCCGTGGGCATCGTCTCGGTTGATTGACGGCCACAGGACGGGCAGGTGACGGTGGATTGAAGTTGCATCGCGCTTCCTAGTCGACGCTCGCGGGATAACCTGCTTCCGTTGTCGCCTTTATCAGCGCGCCGGCATTCGCCTTTTCGGGGTCAAAAGTCACGGTCGCGGTCTTCGCGCCAAGATCGACTTTCACGTTCGCCACCCCTCGAACCTTTTCAAGCGCTTTCTTCACGGTGATAGGACAGACGGAACAGGTCATGTTTTGCACCTTGAGGGTGACGGTTTGCGGCGTCCCGGCCAACGCGGCGAGCGGCGACAAGGCAACCGCGAGGGCAAGCAATGATCGGCGCATGACGGCTTATTCCTTTCAGTAGAACAGCGGCGCAAACCACGGCGTCGCAAGAAGGCCCAGCAGCGGCACGGCTGTTGCCCAGAAGGTCAGCCGCTGGCGCTTGGCTATGTGCGGATCGGCGCACGCAGCGCCGGGCCTACAGACCGGCGGGACGAGATAAAGGCTGCGGAACGCCAGACCGAGGAAGAGCAGCGTCAGACCCGCGAACAGCGGACGGTAAGGCTCAAGCGCTGTTAGGTTGGCAATCCACGCGCCGCCGACGCCGAGCGCGAGCAGCACGAGCGGGCCGACGCAACAAAGCGACGCGCCAATAGCGGCGGCCGTTCCCGCGATGAGTGAGGTTCTCGCGCTGACTCCGATCATTTGGCCCTGCTGGATTTGTCCTGCGACCCTAATCTAATCTCCGTAGTATGGTACGGAATCAAGGGTGAATGATGCAGCGCGTCATGACGATTGGGCGGCTCGCGACGGCGGCGGGCATCAATGTCGAAACCATCCGCTATTATCAGCGACGCGGCTTGCTCGACGAGCCGCATAAGCCGTTCCAAGGCTACCGGCATTATCCCGACGACACGGTGAAGCGCCTCCGCTTCATCAAGAGGGCGCAGGCTTTGGGATTCACGCTGGAAGAAATCGCCGGTCTCTTGCGGCTGGACGGCGCGGATTGTTGCGCCGACACGCGCGAGCTCGCCGCGCACAAGGTTGCGGTGATCGAGCAAAAGCTGCTCGACCTCGCGGCGATGCGTGACGCCCTCACGGCCCTCATGCGCCAATGCGAGGACGGGCAGGCCGAAGGACTATGCCCGATTATTTCCGTTCTGGCGCAGGACGGCGAATAGTTGTGCTTAATCAAGAATTTTGAGACACGTAAGAAGGCCTTGCGCCATAAGGGTTTGTTGCTGTTTTTGACCCCTCCAGCCGTGAGCGCGACTGTTTCCGAATATCACGCGGTCGCGAACGGTCGTGATACCTCTGACGGCGGACGCTTCTGAATGCGCCAAGAGTGGACGTCGACGCGCGCAGGCCTATTCTCACTACGCAGACAGCCGCGGTAAGCCGCCGGCCAAAAGTCGTCGTGGTAGGCGTGCAACACCATATTTTTTTGACCAGGGGTTAAAACCGCTCTTATCCTTTCTGCGGATTCCAACCTGAAGCGCGCCGGAGCAGAGCCGTGGCAGTTAACTATGCCAGAAGCGGTGAATTTCACATTGCTTACCAGGTGGTCGGTAATGGACCAATTGATCTCGTACTAGTTCCTGGCTGGATCAGTCATCTTGAAGTAGCCTGGGAGCAGCCAAGGTTAGCTCGCTTCTTTCGGCGACTTGCCGCGTTCAGCCGTCTCATTTTACTCGACAAGCGCGGAACCGGCATGTCGGACCGAGTCTCACCGAGGGATCTACCGACACTTGAGGATCGCATGGAAGACCTCCATGCGATCCTCGACGCTGTTGGATCACGCCGTGCTGTTCTGTTTGGGATTTCCGAGGGCGGGCCATTATGCATGCTTTTTGCCGCCACCTATCCTGAGCGAACCAAAGCTTTAGTGGTGTTTGGCTCGTGGGCGCGCGCTTTTAGGGCACCAGATTACGATTGGGGCTTTGATCCAATTGAGTTCGAAGATTTCTTGACAGCACTCGAGCCCCACTGGGGTGAGGGGGCAGCCGTGAACGTCATTGCGCCGAGCCTAGCGCGTGACGAGCAGTTTTGCGCTTGGTGGGGTCATTACGAGCGAATGTCCGTAAGTCCTGGTGGCGCCGTAGGTCTTCTTCGCATGGGCTTTGAAGGGGACGTTCGTCATGTGCTGCCCGCGATTTCTGTTCCCACGTTAGTGCTTCATCGGGCCCAAGACGCCTTTGTTGATGTTCGACATGGACGGTATATTGCGGAGCACATCCCTGGCGCGCGGTATGTTGAACTCGAAGGCGAGGACCATCTCCCTCTGGCCGGTGACACGGATGCAGTCGATAAGGAAATTGAGGGGTTTCTGTCGGGTCTAACTGGTATGAGGCGGGGCCCAAATCTAGACCGAGTGCTGGCAACGGTGCTTTTCACTGATATCGTCGGATCAACCGAGCGCGCAGCCGCTTTGGGAGATCAAATGTGGAAAGAAATTGTCGCCGTTCATAACAATCAGATTCGGAAAGAGCTTGCTCGTTATCGTGGGAGAGAGATAAAGACCACTGGAGATGGTTTTCTAGCCACGTTTGATGCTCCAGGACGAGCTATATGCTGCGCTCGTGCAATCTGTCAGTCGGCGCACTTACTCGGGTTAGAGATCCGCGCTGGGTTGCACACTGGGGAGGTCGAGTTGATTGAAAATGATGTGGCCGGAATCGCGGTACACATCGGCGCCCGAGTTGCGGCGTTGGCCGGCCCCGGCGAAGTCTTGGTATCAGGTACTGTGAAGGACCTCGTCGTCGGTTCCGGAATAGAATTCGTTGATCGGGGCTCCCATGTGCTAAAGGGCGTGCCAGGTAAGCGGCATCTTTATTCTGCCGAGCGGATCACCAAACAGTAGGGACCTGCTCTTTCAGAACGTCGGCGCTCCGTGTGCAGTTCGCGATAAGAGTTTACCATGACCAAGCAGTATCGCCGCTGCCGCGGCGTATGATCGAGCATACGATCTTCCTAATGTGTCACCGGGAATTCCGAAGACCTATGTCCACCGCTGCATGTCTGGCCCTACCTGAACACCTGATTTCTATAAGCTTCTGATATTACGCAATTTGCGGCGAAATTTGAGGCGGCGTGGCACCACGCTTGGGGCGACCTCGGCGTTTTTTGGCGAGAGCGGGCGGAGCCTGCGGTTTTGGCGGCGCGGTCTGCCGCGCACGGGGCGGCAAGCGACATGGGCTGCGCGAAACAGCGCAGTCACCGAAGGCGCGGCGTCGGTGCGCCCCAGCCAATCGGCGCCACGATGTTGGATGCGGATTTGCTGCAGGCGGTCGAGATCGCGCAGCAGCTCCTTCCACTCGGGCGCGATCTTCGCCTCGCGCATGAGGTCCTCGAGATGCTTTTGCATCGCCAGCGCGAGGAAGGAGCAGAACACATGGCCGCGGATGGCGGCGTCCGAGGAGTGGAAGATCGGCCGCGTGCGCATGATCGCCTTGGTGCGACGGAAGAGCTCCTCCACTTGCAGCAAATCGCGATAGCGCAGCACCGCTTGCAACGGCGTGACTTTCGCGTTCGTGCGCAGCACGAACACGCCGTCGAAGCGCGCTTCTTCCGCAAGCTTGCCGGCGTCGATCTCGAAGGCGTGCTTGTCCTTGGACCCTGGCGTTCTGCGCAGATAGCGCCGATAGGCGGAGTTGCCGACGAGCGCCTTGTCGCCCACTTGCAGCAAATCGCGATAGCGCAGCACCGCTTGCAACGGCGTGACTTTCGCGTTCGTGCGCAGCACGAACACGCCGTCGAAGCGCGCTTCTTCCGCAAGCTTGCCGGCGTCGATCTCGAAGGCGTGCTTGTCCTTGGACCCTGGCGTTCTGCGCAGATAGCGCCGATAGGCGGAGTTGCCGACGAGCGCCTTGTCGCCTTTCTTCAGCTGCGCATCGAGGGCGCCGACGATCTTCTCCCGATCCTTGCGGTCCTTCTCGGCCTCCGCCTCATTGCGGCAGACGACGTAGCGCTTGCCGTCGACCTTGACCTCCTTGACGAAGAGCTGCGTCTCGCCGGCCTCGCGCTCGATGTAGAGCGGCGTGAAGGCGGCGGTGTCGCTCTCGAGCACCATCTTCCTCACGATGGCGTCGGAGCGCTCTCTGGCGCCGAGGATGTAGTCGAGCCCGCGCGCCTCCAGCCCCTCGATAGTGGCCGCCGAGATCATGCCGCGGTCGGCGACGACGCAAACGCGTCCAATCGAGAAGCGCCGGCGCAGCCGATCGACGACTGGCAGCAGCGTCGTGACGTCGGCGGTGTTCCCCGGCCACATCTCCGTGCAGATCGGCCGACCCTTGCCGTCGACGATCAAGGCCAGGATCATTTGGTTGAGATCTGGCCGGTAGTCTTTGGAGTAGCCGCGCTCGCCGAGCGTCTCGCCGCCCTCGCCGTAAAAAGAGAGCGAGGTCGTGTCCATGAACACGGCGGAGAGATCGCAGAACAGATCGCGCCTTTTCTCGAACAGCCTCTCCTCGATCGCATCCTTGACGCAGCGCGGCGCGCGCGCGTCATCGGCCTTCTCCTCCATCTCCTCGCCGAGCCAAGCCATGGCGCGATAGAAATGATGCAGATCGAGCCCCGCCGCGCCGGCGATGTCGTAGTCCTGCATCCAAGACGCGCCGTCGCGATCGGAGCCCGAGACGAAGAGGCGATGCAGCGTCGAAACGAACACGGCGCGCTCGACGGAGAACTCGAAGGCGCGGTCAGCGAGCAAATCGCTGAGAACCTCAGGGACGCCCAGCCTCTCCCAGATTTTGCCAAACAGCAGCGGGCCGCCGAGGCGCTTGGCCGAGGCCGACACCGCGCCGCCCTCGTCTTGATCGAGGGCGGTGATCAGCATCACCTGGTCGGTGAGCTTGGCGCCCGAGGCGAGCAGCGAGGCGAGCGCGCCGGAGGCTTCGAGCTCGTCGGCGCGGCCGAGCGTGGCGACGACACTCTGGCGCACGGCGCCGTCGATGCGCTTGTTCTCGACGATCTGCACGTAAGCGCGTTCGCCGGACTTCTTGAGGCGGAAGAACATGGCGGCCCTCGCAGGAGAGAGCACCACGGAATCAAATTCGTAGGTCGATGAAAAGCCCAAAAACCTGGCAAACGTGGCACTACATTTTCGAAAAAATCCGGCTCCAAACACGTAATATCAATGGCTTACAAGCGCCTGACCCGCGATCACTGTTCAAGTCGGGTCTGGATCTGCGCACTGGCGCCATTTAGGCGGTTTGAGCGAATGACCGCTTTCCACCCATAGCTGTCTGTTGCAAAAATCAAGCAGACCGTGTGGAAACCTTTTTCTTGCGTGAACGGCCGACTGCGCGCCGCGAGATGGCGGGTTTTGCGCGCTATGGTCGGAAAATCCGCCGGTAGCGCCGCCGACGGCGTCCATACTGTTCGTGCCAGCCCGGATTTGGCCTGACGGCGCGGCTTTTACGACCGGACGGCCTCCATCATGGCCTCGACACCGAGGATATTGAGGGCCCGCCTTAAATTGTAGACGAGCGCGGTCAGACTGAACTCGGCGCGCACCTTGTCGAGGCCGCGCATGAGGAACGCGCCCTGGTTCATCCATTGTTTGATGCTGCCGAAGGGATGCTCGACGGTCTCTCGGCGGCGGTCGAGAACTTCCGGCCGCGCCTTCAGACGCGCCGCCATGCGGTCGAGCACCGCCTCGTTCTCCAGACGCGAGACTTTACGATAGCCGTTGGTGCAACGCGACCGCATCGGACAAACCAGGCACGCCGCCCGGTTGGCGTAGTCGATCTTTTTCAACTCCCGCAGCCTGCTTTCATAGCGTGACGCAAGAATCTGCCCGGCGGGACAAATGAATACGTCCCGCTCCGGATCGTAGCGAAACTCGTCCTTGCGGAAAAAGCCCTCGCGCACCGACGATCCACGCTGCGGCTTGGGAACAAAAGGAACGCAGCCGGCTTTCTCGCAAGCCTCGATGTCCTCGATTTTGAAGTAGCCGCGATCGGCGACTACATCGATGGTCACTACATCGAGGATGGCGCGGGCAGGCTCGGCGGTTTGGGTCAGCAGGCCCATGTCCACGACCTGATTGGTCACGGCCTGTTCGACGATCATTTTGTTCTTGGCGTCGACGGCGACCTGGATGTTGTAGCCGACTCCAACTTTCGTATGCGCGGCCATCGCCCGGCTGTCGGGATCGGTCAACGAAACTTGGGCCTCGCCGGTTCGCTCCATTTCCGCGAGCAGCGCGGCGTAACGACCGCGCTTGTTGCGAAGCGCCTCGATTTTTTCCGCAAGATTTTTCGTCCGAGCGCCACCCATTCCGCTTTCGGCGGCATCGCCCTCGTCAAGCCGCTGCAGATATTCTTCCAGACGTTCGTCCGCCGCCTCGATGAATTTCTCCAACGAATTGCGGGTAAAATTGCGGTCCTTGTTGTTGACCGCCTTGATGCGCGTGCCGTCCACGGCCAGCAGCTCGCGCCCAAATAGATCGAGACGCTTGCAAAGAAGGGTGAACTGGCGAAACACGGCTTTGAAGGCCGCGCGGTTGTCCGCGCGAAAATCGGCGATGGTTTTGAAGTCCGGCTTCAGCGTCCGCAGCAGCCAGATGACCTCGATGTTGCGATGGCATTCGGCTTCGAGCCGCCGGCTCGACCGCACCCGGTTGAGATAGCCGTAAATATAGAGCTTCAGCAGATCGCCCGGCGCGTAGCCCGGACGCCCCGTCGTCTTCGGCGCGACACGCGCAAACCCTGCCGCCGCGAGGTCGAGCCCATCGACGAAGGCGTCGATGAAGCGGACGGGATTGTCGGCGCCGACGTAATCGTCAACCGCCTCCGGCAAAAGCAGGAGTTGAGAGCGATCGAATCCGGAGATGTGAGTCATGGCGGATTCTACCGTGGCGCAGGCGCAAACGGAATCCGGGGACGAAAATTCTCACGGGGTTTCCACACGGTCTGCAAGACTTTTGCAACACGCGCCGACCCCTTGAAAATCAAGCTGTTAGAAGGTGCATAAGTTTGCTGCAAAAGTTTTGGCGTTTTTGCACCCTTCCGGCATGATTTACGGCTACGCCCGAGTCTCGACCGACGGCCAGAGCGTTGACGCTCAGGTGAAGGCTTTGCGTGCCGCCGGAGCCGAGAAGATTTTCCGCGAGACGGCAAGCGGCGCGAAGACCGACCGCGCGCAGCTGCGCCGCGCGATCGACGGGCTCGGCGAGGGCGATGTGCTGATGGTGACGCGCCTCGACCGCCTCGCGCGATCGACGCGCGACCTTTTGAACACGCTCGCCACGATAGCGAAGGCCGGAGCCGGATTCCGTTCTCTGCATGACGCATGGGCGGACACGACAACGGCGCACGGGCGCTTGATGCTCACCGTCTTGGGCGGCTTGGCCGAGTTCGAGCGCGACCTGATACGGGCGCACGGGCGAAGGCAGGGCGCGCGCCAAGGCGCGCGGCGTCCATATGGGGCGACCCCCTGCCCTCACCCCGCATCAGCGCGAGGAAGACTTGCAGGACCTTGCCAAGGGCAAGGCGACGCAGGCAGACTTGGCGCGGCGGTTCAACGCGAGCCGGAGCACGATTTCGAGGTTGAGGTAGCAAAATGCCCCCCAAACATGTTGCACCCGCGATTAGACTTAAGGCCTTCAGTTGTCCCCATTGCGGGGCTCTTGCGGATCAAACGTGGTTCGATGTGAACGCCCACCCTATAGCAGAGAATGGAGTGCCGTATCTTGCAACATTAGAGTGGATTAAAGAAGCTGAAAATGATGAAGTTTTGCGTAGGCGTCCAGATAAAAATGAAATTATCTCGAGATGGAAGCTCCACGCAACGGGGCGTGCGTTGCTGGAAAAAACCGATCAAGGAGCCTACGTCTACCACCACTTGATTAACATTCATGTTAGCCGCTGCTTCAGTTGCAACGAAATCTCCGTTTGGCGTTATGATACTTTGCTCTACCCGCCAAGCAGACATGAAATCGAACCAAATACGGACATGGACGACGAAATTCGCTCTGATTTCGACGAAGCACGAACGATTTTAGACCTATCGCCGCGCGGGTCAGCAGCTCTGCTTCGGCTTTGTATTCAAAAGCTTTGTAAACAGTTAGGCGAAGTCTGGCGAAAATATAAATGCTGACATTGCATCTCTTGTGAGAAAAGGCTTAGACGCGGAAATTCAACGCGCCCTCGATATTGTCCGCGTTGTCGGTAATGAAGCTGTCCATCCGGGCACGATGGATTTGAAGGATGATCGCGAAACAGCAGCCAAACTTTTCGAGCTTGTGAACCTCATTGCGTATGATCGAATAACCCGTCCTAAATCAGTGGCAAATCTCTTTTCAACCCTTCCCGCCGAGAAAATTGCTGGTATAGCAAAGCGCGACGGGAAGGGTAAGGAATAGGAATTCAGAGCGTTATGCGCCTTGCAAAAGCTAAGGTGCTGCAAGAGAGTGAGCCATGACCTCACTTGAGGTTCAACGCATCGACCCAGCGCGCAACATGCGGCGCTTTTAGCAGCTCGATGGGCAGCCCGCCCTGTTCGGCAGCTTCATATGAAACGGGGCTGATATTGTTGGAATGCCATTCAATTGCATGGCGGAGCGTCGCGCGGGCTTGATGCGAAGTCAAGGATCGCCATAGCCCGTCATGTTTGACCGGCGTCCAAGAGGATCGTCCTATGGCGACCGCCTTCGGCGGCGGCCTGAAAGGGGGGCAATTGTGTACCCTAACTTACACATTTTGTCCGCAACAGGGGGGCAAGCGGCGCGACGAGGCGGACTCCCCTTGCGACAGCAACTGCGTCGCGCGGGCCGCAGCTTTCCCGTCGCTCGCTGATTTCGGCTTGATTGACGGGTACGAGTTTATCGGCGCACGGGTACCGGCGTGTAAAAAAATCTTGTACCGAGAATGGGCGTCGCGCCCTGCATCAGGCGCGGGATGAGTCCGCGGGTTTCCTCCGGCCCGCGCGGCGCAGACGCGGCGTCGACGACCGGCGCCTCGGTGGGTGCCGGCGCCTCATTGGCCGCGCGTTCGACTGCCGCCGGTGCCGTGGCCGGATTGACGCCGTTGTTCTCGCGTATCGCTATCGTCTTGACGCGGCGCTCCACTCCGGGAATCACGCGCGCCTCTCCATCGGGGAAGAACTCACTCACGGGCGTCTTTTCTCCTCGGTCGAGAACAGTCGTGGCCTCTTGCGCGGATGGATGGGCGTCGGCGGCCGGCGCCGTGGCCAGAGTGACGCCGCCGTCCTCGCGTATCGCTACCGTCTTGATGCGGCGGAAGGACTCAGCCGATGCGTTGCGGGGCGGCTCCACCACGGGCTCCACCGGCGCCACCTTCGCTGGTCCCGACGGCGCGGCGATCGTCGTAATCTCGCGAGATCCGGGGACGTCCCCGACGTGCACGATGCCCCAGCCGACGCCGAGCACGCCAACGAGGCCGGAGAGCGCGACGGCCTGCAAGGGCCGCAAGGGAAAGCCGCGCTTACCCGCCTCGGCCTCCTTCACCTCCTTGCGCTGCCGTTCTTCCTCCCAGAGACTCGCTATTTCTTGGCGCATGCTTTCTTCTTCTGCCCATTGTGCAGACCCCTGCACTTGCATGCTCTGCCACTCTTCCTCCCAGAGACTCGCTATTTCTTGGCGCATGCTTTCTTCTTCTTCCGCCCATTGTGCAGCCCCCGCTTCTTGCCGAAGGCGCTCCGCCTCCTCTGCTTGGCACCTCGTCTCCTCTTCCGCGCGTTTGTGGCGCTCGGCCTCGACGCTCCGGCGTTCCTGCTCCGTTTGGCGCGCCGCCTCCTCAATCGCGCGGCGTTTGCGCTCTTCTTCGGCGAGCCTCGCCGCTTCGGCGGCCTCCGCCTCTTCTCGAATGCGCCTCGCTTCCTCTGCACGTAGGCGCAGTACTTCAGCCTTCTGGCGCTCCTGTTCCGCTTGACGCGCCGCCTCCTCAATCGCGTGGCGTTTGCGCTCTGCCTCGGCTAGCCGCGCCGCTTCCGTGGCCTCAACTCGTTGGCGCTCTCCCGCGACTTCTTTCGGCGAGGGCCCGATATGCGTGGCGATGTCCGCGACGAGCCTGTGAAATGCCGGATCGATTTCCGTTCCATGCCAATGCGAAAGATTGGCTGCCTGGATGTTTCGTGAGCCCATGGGTGGCCGGACGTTGGCGATCAGGACGGGGACGAGGACCCGTCGTTCTCTTGCGTCATCAGCCTCATCGAGAACCCAATCGGAGATGATGGAGTGCGGCGACCAGAGCACCACGACGCAGCGCGCCTGCTCAAGTTCTCTTCCGATCGTGTCGCGCCATGTTCTTCCGGCGGCTATAGTCCGGTCCCAGAAGACCGACCAGCCTTGCCGCGCGAGCGCCTGAGCGAAAAGTTGCGCTCGCGCCCGGTCTTCCTTGGCGTAACTGATAAATATATCGCTCACGGGTCTCCTCCGCGAACCAGACTCGCCATAGTCGTCAATTTAACTGGTTGGCTGCCGGATGGAAGTGGTGCCGCCAAGCCCCGAGAACGGCTCGTACTCGCCGGTCGGAAGCCTCGCCCATTGATTACATGACGGCGATTATGCGCGAGGGAAATTTGAACTCAAGGATGCGCCCATAGCTCGTTATGGTTGACACGCGTCCACAAGGACGCCCTCTGGGCGCACCGCCTCCGGCGGCGGCCTGAAAGGCCGTCCTTGAGTTCGCATCAAGTCCGCGCATAATCGCCTCCATGCAATGAATGACGAGGCGCCGCCGGACTCGGCGGTCGACCCGGTCGTCAGCGACGCGCTGTGGGGGAGGGAACGCGCCCGGCGAACCATTCAGCGGGAAACCCTATGGGGCTTCGGCGAATGCGTGAAGGGCCCTCGAGCTTTACGCCACGCACATCATTGCGAGCGCAGCGAAGCAATCCAGGAGTCGCATCAGCGTTTCAAGCCGCCTCCTGCAAATGCAACCAAAACCCTTGGCTCGAAACATTTTGCGCCCGCGCTACCGTTCGCTCAAACAAGCAAAGGCCGAGCGCGAGGCGATTCCCTCGGGCGCGATCTCAAAACCAGCACGATTGACGCGGGGAGCCGCGGCTCACTTGTCGCGAGGACGATCGGCAGGCAGGGACGCTTCCGACGCGCCGCGCATGAAGACCCAGGCGAGGGCCGCAGCGGCCAGCCACAGGGCGACAAACCAATAGCCGTGGCCGAAGGCGAAACCGAGCGCGAAAAAGACGAGGCCGAAGACTGTCAGGAAGCCCAAGCCTTTGAAAATCCCCCGGCTCGTCCCGACGCCGGAACCGAACGGGAAGACCGTCACGGACCATCCGTGCGACTTTTCCACCAACGCCATGATCATCCTCCAGCGCCACTGTTCTTTGTGAGCGTGCGGCCTCGAAAGCGCACGCCTTCTTGCGGACGCAAGCAAACCGCGGTCCGGCCTTCGCCGTCGCGGCCCTATTTTCGTCGTAAACGCTTCATCCGCGGAAAAGTTCCGCCGCCCACAACGTCGGCGCCCCCTGTCGGGATCCTCGCGTTTGTCCACATAACCGCTGTGGGGCAAAGGGCTGGCCCGCAGCGGAGGGGGATCGCGCCCGGTCGGCGAGCGCCTCGTCCCAGGGCGGTCCGGCGGCCCTTTTCTCGCCGTTTCGGCGCCCAAAAAGACGCATCATCGGACCTTAGGGTCCGTCCATCGATCGACCCTGCATGGGACGTCGATCGTCACCCGCCCTTAAATGAATCTTCATCGGGACGTGGTGAATTTCCCGTCAACCTCAAAGAAAAGTTGAGGATCTGTTTTGGGTTACCTCTCGCCGCCTCCGAACCCCGCGCCCGTCATCGTCTACAAGGACACGGGCGGTCTCGTTAGCGACTACGAAGCGCAGACGGCACTCTATCGTCGCCAAAATCGCGAAGTCCGCCTGCACGAGTGCCGCTCGGCCTGCACCCTGGCCTTGAGCCTGCCCAACGTCTGCGTCTATCCGGACGCGCAGGTCAAGTTCCATCAGGCCTATAACGCGCTGACGCAGGAGGTGGATCTCGGCGTCTCGGCCATGCTCTTCAAGAGCTATCCGGCCCCGGTGCAGGCGCGTCTCGGCTATTTGACGCGGCAATACAAGGTGCTGAGCGGGCGCGAGCTGATCGCGCTGGGCATGCGCAACTGCAACCCCGGTCACGACGACGGCGTGGAGATCGCCAGCCGCAAGGACCAGGCGCCGGCGGCCGTCGCCCAGGCGGCCGAGCCCCCGCGCGAGGACGCATTGCAGAACATGGCGAAAAGCGTGAAGGCGGCGGTCGCCAAGGCGCTGCACCGGCCCGAGGGCGAGCCCTCCGAGGCGCTCGCCTTCGCCGATCGCAGCCCGGCGCCGCTCCCGCCGATGGCCGGGCTCACGCAGGAACTCGAAATCCCCCTGCCCCCGCGCCGTCCCGATCTCCACGTCGCGGCGCCCACGCCCGCCGAGGCGGAAGCCGCGCCTGCGGCCAAGCCCGCGCCGGTCGTCGTCGCCTCGCCCGCGCCCGAGCCCGCCGCGAAAACGCCGGAGCGCCGCAACTTCGTCCCGCGCCTGATGCAGGGCGCGACGCCCATCCTCGGGATCGGACGGTTCTACCAGCCGGCTGAGCGTCAGGCTGACAAGGGAAGCGACCGCCACACTTCGGGCGGCTGACGCCTTTTGCCAAGCTTTCGTTTCGCGCGAAACGGAATCGCTTCGCGCACGAAATCGAAACGCTTCGCGCGCAACAAAAACGTTTCGCGCGAAATCCATAGATCGGGCGAGCGGAGCCGGCGCCTTAGCGTTCGGTAGTCGACGGCCATATCCCTCTCAAATTCTTGCGGTCCCCTCTATGGCAGGGGCGCCTCTCGCGTGTTATTTGCCCTTCCATGAACTTCCGCCCACAAGACGCAGCCTTCGCCGCGCCGCCGCGCGCGCTGGTCGACCGCTTCGCCCGGCCGATCACTTATCTGCGCGTCTCGGTCACCGACCGCTGCGATTTCCGCTGCGTCTATTGCATGTCGGAACGCATGCGCTTCCTGCCGCGCGACGAGCTCTTGACGCTCGAAGAGCTCGATCGCCTCTGCACGGCTTTCATCGCGCGCGGCACGAAGAAGCTGCGCATCACGGGCGGCGAGCCGCTGCTGCGGCACGGCGTGATGACGCTGTTTCGCTCGCTCGCCCGTCATCTCGAGTCCGGCGCGCTCGATGAATTGACGCTGACGACGAATGGCTCGCAGCTCGCGCGTTACGCCGCCGACCTTGCGGCATGCGGCGTCAAGCGCCTGAACCTCTCGCTCGACACGCTCGACGCTTCGAAGTTCCGCGCGATCACGCGCAACGGCGATCTCGCTCGCGTGCTCGATGGACTCGACGCCGCGCAGCGCGCCGGCCTCTCCGTCAAGCTCAACACGGTGGCGCTCAAAGACGCGAACGAGGACGAAATCGTCCCGCTCACGCGCTTCGCTCACGAGCGCGGCATGGATATTTCCTTCATCGAGGTGATGCCCTTAGGCGAGCTCGACGGACAAGCGCGCATCGACCAATATCTGCCGCTCACGACCGTGCGCGAGCGCCTGGCGCAGACTTTTGCGCTTCAAGAGATCGACTATCGCTCCGGCGGCCCGGCGCGCTACTGGCGCGCGCGCGAGACGGGCGGCAGGATCGGCTTCATCACGCCGCTCACCCATAATTTCTGCGAGAGCTGCAACCGCGTGCGCGTGACCTGCACGGGCAAGCTTTACATGTGCCTTGGCCAGGAGGACAGCGCCGATCTGCGCAAGCCCCTGCGCGAGGACGCGGACAACGCCGCGCTCGATCGCGCGATCGAAGCGGCGATCCTGCGCAAGCCCAAGGGCCATGATTTCGTGATCGATCGCGAGACGAAGACGCCGGCGCTCGCTCGGCATATGAGCACGACTGGCGGCTGAGCGACGAACATTCCCTCTCCCCGTTTACGGGGAGAGGGTCAGGGGCGCGGGAGAGTTCGCGCGATAACGCCGAATGCAGTTGGACTTCGCTGAACTGTGAGGGGCGCTTATAATCGTCCCGGCCCCTCACCCCAGCCCTCTCCCCGCAAGCGGGGAGAGGGGGGTTAGACCTGCGCAAGGGATCGACGTCGAGGCCCCGTGGATCCAGCTCTCAAAAGCTTTCCTTCTCTGGCGCTGCTGCCGCTCGCGATCAATCTGACCGCGGCGATCGTCGCGCTTTGCGACGACGAGCCGCTGATTCTCACGCTGTCCTCCGATTCTCTCGCGGCGTTGCCTTCCGGCGAATTCGATCCGCTGCGCGATCGCACCTTCGAGATCGCGCTGCGCGCCTTCGTCGCCGCGCAGACCGGCGCGCCGCTCGGTTATGTCGAGCAGCTCTATACGTTCGGCGATCGCGGCCGCAGCGCACGCTTGGGCGACCGCGATCCGCACATCGTCTCGATCGGCTATCTCGCGCTCACCCGCGTCGGCGAGCCGCTTGCTCAGGAAAGCGGCGGCTATCGCGGCTGGTACGAGTTCTTTCCTTGGGAGGATTGGCGCCATGGCCGTCCCGCGGTGATCGAGGAGAGAATCCTCCCCGATCTTGCCGCCTGGGTCGCCGAGGCGCCGTTCGAGGTCTCCTCCTCGGGCCTCTCGCGCCAAGAGCGTTTGACGCTGCTCTTCAATCAGGCAGGCAAAGGTTTTTATGAAGAAAACGTGCTCGAACGCTATGAGCTTCTCTATGAGGCGGGGCTCGTCGAGGAGGCGCGGCGGGACGGACGCGAGGCGGCGTTGAAGCGCGGCGCGCAGCCCCCGCTCGGCGCCGCGATGCGCCACGATCATCGCCGCATTCTCGCGACAGCCATGGGACGGCTCCGCGCCAAGATGAAATACCGCCCGGTGATCTTCGAGCTGATGCCCGAGCGCTTCACGCTGTCCGCTCTGCAGCGCAGCGTCGAGGCGCTGTCCGGCCGGCGCCTGCACAAGCAGAATTTTCGCCGCCTCGTCGAAACCTCGGCCATCGTCGAGGCCACGGGCGAGACGACGATGAAGACGGGCGGAAGACCGGCCGCGCTCTTTCGCTTCCGCCGCAACGTCTTGCAGGAGCGCTGGGCGCCGGGATTGCGGGTCGGGATCAAGGGGTGAGGCGCGATATTCTTGTGGTTTAAATCCGACGCTTGCCGCCTGTCCTAAGCGGCCCCCCTGATGGAGTCAGGAATGCGCCATGTTCGCCCGTCCAACCTCTCCAAGAGCGCGTCCGCTCCTCTCCACGTTGCCGCCGCGACGCGCGCGTTCTCACACGGCAGAGACGCGCCATTAGGGGTCATTTGTCGTCTGGGTCAGCGAGCGAAGCGATGCTTCGCCAGAGGGTGAAGCTCGCCATTCCAAGGGACCTGTTCGCCGACATCTTGCGGCTGATCGTGGAGCTGTGGCCGCCGCCCTCGGCGTCTCCGGCGTAGAGTGTTCGCGTGTGATGAGTTCGAGCCAAACGACGCGAGAGGTGCGTCCAGATGACAACCAATTTTGCCATTGCCCTGGTCGGAAGACCGGCTCAGGTCGGCCGTCCGCGATCCTGCGCTCCACCGGCAGTCTCCGCGATCGCTCCGCCTTATCAGAAACACAAAATTGCGGAATCCTTCCATCCGAACCGCAGCCCATCCGGCGAATCCGGGTTCAGGTATCTTCGACGTCACTAGCGACACAGGAGATTCATTGTGTCTGACGACCCGCTTGCCCCAGTTGCTGATCATATCGCGGCGCGCGTCGAAAACCTCGACCTTCAGGAAAGATTGACGGCGATCACGGCCGAACGCGACCGTCACGTCTCCGATAAAGTCAAACTCGTCTCGAAAACCGCCGCTCTTTCAAAGGAGTGCGAAAGCCTACGCGCAGAATTGGCCACGGCCACGAATGATCGCGAAAGTCTACGAGGGCAGTTGGACGAGGCGGCGGCGGAGCACCTCGCCGACCGTGGCGCAGCGCGCGGCGAAATCCTCGACCTTCAGGAAAGATTGAGGGCGATCACAGCCGAACGCGACCGTCACGCCTCCGATAACGTCGAACACGTTTCGAAAACCGCCGCTCTTTCAAAGGAGTGCGAAAGCCTACGCGCAGAATTGGCCACGGCCACGAATGATCGCGAAAGTCTACGAGGGCAGTTGGACGAGGCGGCGGCGGAGCACCTCGCCGACCGTGGCGCAGCGCGCGGCGAAATCCTCGACCTTCAGGAAAGATTGAAGGCGATCACAGCCGAACGCGACCGTCACGCCTCCGATAACGTCGAACTCGTTTCGAAAACCGGCGCACTTTCTGAGGAGAGCGAAAGCCTACGCGGACGATTGGCCGCGGCGGTGGCGGAACGTGATCGCTACGCTGCCGAAAAAGATCGAGCGGCCGAGACGATCGCGCTTCTGGAAAACGAGATAGCAACGACGCCACCCCCTGATCTTATGGTCGTCGCCACCGAATATGTGTCGGCCAAGACGAAGGCGCTGGTGGCGAGAACGCGCGCGGCGATTCCGCCTCACAGCCCCGCGCTGCCATGGTTTGATCGAATGATTTCCGCCCTCACTGCGGCCGGCCAAGCCACCGCAGCCGCTGTTCGCGGTATCACAGGCTGGCTCGCGGTGCGCCTCAATGAGTGCTACGCGTGGGCCGATCCTCGGGCGCGCGAGCTCTACGTGACCGTGACGACTAAGATCGAGAACTGGTTGGCCAAGAAATATTTGAGACCCTGATAACGCCGTCGCCTTATTTGCGGCCCGCGATAGAAGGCCACACGGCCATCTGCTCGGAGTTGTCCGCGCTCGAGGCTAGATAGATGTTGGGACTCTTGAGCGCAGCGCCGGACTTCGCGTTGCGAACCGCTTCGTTGATCTTCTCCACCGACGCGTTCGACGACTTCAGCAAAGCTACGCCGCTCTTCGAAGCGCGCTCATGCGGCGCGCCCGCCTTTTGCGTCACGCCCCTGGACATCGCGCGATAATCGCCGGTGACGGAAAGGTCGCCGGTGACGACCGCGCCCTTCTCCAGCTCGATTTCGCCATTGTGCCTACCGAAAATTCAATCCGACTGGATTGAGACGGCGAATCGGGCGATCCTCTCCTCCATGATGGAGCTGTTCAAACTCCTGTGCTCTGCGGTCGTCGGGCTCTTTCGGTTGCGGGCTGGAACGCGACGTAGCAGCGATGGCTCACGACCTTGGTCGGCCTTTCCGACGGCGGCTTGGGGTCAACCTGCGCCATGAGCGCTCTCTTCAAACGAGTCCGCTGATCCCCACATTGCCGCCGCGATGCACGCGTTCTCGCGCTTCGGATTCGCAAAAAACAGCCCTTCCTCTTAAAGCTCGGTCGCTACTTTCACTAGTGCACTGACTTCAGACGGAATTCTACCAGCATTCACAGCTTGTGCCGGTGGGAGGAGTTCCGCGGTTTTCCCAGAAAACCAGTAGACGGCAATACCGATCCATTCCTTCGCAGCTATATCCATCAGGGGCATAGCGGCGAATGGCGCAAATGTGTAATCCAAATAATCCTGGCGATCGCCTGAAGTCTTATAGTCGACCGGATAGGGTTCTACTTCAACGCCCGCCTTACGGAACGCAGCCACAGCCCTTGGCATGTGAAATGCCGACGTCACGAGAACCCAGCGATCGCCAGTCCTCGGCTTAATGAGATCGCGGGTGAATTGCGCGTTCTCCTGGGTGTTACGCGATTTTCCCTCGATGATGACCCGATCTGCAGATACGCCTAGCTCCGAGAAAAATTCCTTGGCTACATTTCCTTCTGGCTCCCCGGTTCCCAGCAGGTCGCCAGAACCGCCGCTGAAAACAAGTCGAGCATTTGGGAAATGGTATCCTAATGCCACCGCTTCAGTCATGCGAGCCCCTGAAGCCCCCAGCGCAATCGGTCCACGCGCGCGCGTGAGCCACACATCGAGCCCCCCGCCAAGGACGATAATTCCCTCCGGATTTTGGATCTCATCAAGTGACAGCGCCGGAAAGCGATCTTCCAACGGCCGGATTAGAACGACACAGACCGGTGTGAGGGCACATATTCCAAGTGATGTCCCCGCTACCAACACAACCAATCGACCGATTTTCGCAAACCGGGTGCGCACAAGAATTATTCCAACGAGCACACCAAGACTGAGCAGCGATGACGGCCGCGCAATCAACCAGCCGATCTTGGAAGCAACAAAAAACATTCGCGAGCCCTTCTCGCTAGTGAGGCGGGCAGTATGAGTCGCGGTCCGCCGGGTCGGCTTTTTAGATATCACCTCAAGTCAAAAATGTCTGGGTACGTGCAAAAGACGAAATAGTCGGCGCCCCGGCTAGTGAGGCTGAAGGCGCAGCACGTGGAGGGCGAAGGTCCGCCTTGGGTCAAACTGCGCCATCAGCGCAATATTCGACCGAGTCTGCTCGTCCCCAAATTGCCGCCGCGACGCGCGCGCAAGATTATCCATGCCGCCATACGGTCGCCAGCCAGGGCTGCGCGTTAGGCGGCGCATTGCTGGGCCTGTAATAGCGCTCGAGTTCGACGAAGCCCGCCGCCGATCCGAAACGTCGCCAGCTTTCGGGGTCATGAAAGACGCCATAGCGTCCATCGCTCCAGCCTTCTTGGTCCGCTCCGTGCGGAATGGAGCTGAACAGAATGCCTGCGGGCTTCAGAGCGGCATGGAGCTCGCGCAGGACGCGAGGCAATTCGCGGCTCGGCACATGAAAGAGCGACGCATTGGCGAAGATTCCGTCAAAATGGCGTCTAGGCAAATCAAGTGCGAGAAAATCCTGCAGCCACACCTCGCAACCGCTGTGGATGCGCGCCATTTCGACGAAGCGCGGCGCGCCGTCGAGGCCGATCGCGACATGCCCAAGTTCGCCAAGAGCCCTCAAATCACGTCCGGGCCCGCAACCGAGATCGAGTAGCGTGAAGGGGGGCTCGTTGCGAATGTGACTTAGCATCGCCGTGATGTTTTGCGTGACGTCGTGCCCACGCGTGCCCTCCCAGAAAGACTCGGCGCGCTGATTGTAATGTTGCAGCGTGAGGCCGGTGACCTCTTCCAAACCGCCCGAGCCTGGACCCATACTGACGCCTCCGAACAATCGTCTCGCCATCGCCGACGGCGCAAACATCAGGCCAATTCCTAAGGGCCTCGTTCCGTCGTCCCCGTTGAGTTCGCTCTGCATCGATGCGAAGCCGGAAGCCACATTATCGCGTTGGAGCGAATAGAGTCCGTTCGTCCTCACATCGCCGCCGCGACACGCGCGTTCTCGCGCTTCGGGTTCGCGCCAAGAGCAGCCGCCATCTCCTGAGCACGTTCGAGCGCGCCGCCATTGGCAAGGGCGAAGATTAATGCTTCCGTGCCGTGCCGTGCCGCCGGATACGGCCCTAGCCCGATCCCAATCTCCTCGCCATGCGAGCATTGGTCTTTTCGACTGAAAATTCCTCTGGATCAAAGTCCTTCCCAATCGCCTCAATGAACTCTTTGCTCTCGGGCCTGTCTGGCGTCGCGAGCGCTGCAAGCAGCTCTTCATAGCCAGGAGCCCCGCCACAATCCTCGGGTGGACAATTTCGGCCTCCCGCCACGCAGAGTGCAACGTTCGACGAGGTCGCTGGCGGCTGTTTCTTCTCGATTAGAATTGTGTGCTCCCAATCGTCGCCGAAGTCATAGGTGTAACGAAATCGAGAGACGCCCAATCGAACAAGACCACTGATCGTCATGCGGCTCTCATCCGCCGCGTCTTCAACTTCAGAAGGATCGCTATAGTGGCGCTCCGCTGCACGGAAAGCATGAAGATGTCCGCCCTGCCAGCCCATCGCAGCCATGATGATGAAATGCAAATCCTCTAAGGTTGTCGCCCTGGGTACCACGAGACGCCGCCATATCGGCGGACGAATGTCGTTCAAAGTCACCTTGAGTTGCACCAAGCGTTCAGCTTTGGCCACGAGTCCGAACTCCTAGAATGAGGTCTGCTGCCGATCAGATAGCGTCGCAGTTGCAAAATGCCTTGGCAAGCTCTTGAGGCGGCTCGCTCCATCAACTTGTTTCAGCGTAACCCGCCATTTCCTCGTCTCATGAGCAGACTCTATCTGAGTTTGGCTGGAGGGATGAAGATGGCGCAAACCCGGAGCGCGAGGACGCGTGAGCCGCGACGGCAATGTGGGGAGGAGCAGACTCGCTTGGCCTCACGATTTGATCGATGTTGAAGCGGGACGTTCAAATGGAGCTCAGGAAAGTCTGCCAATGGGATGGTCCGGCCGTGTTCCTGCCCCACTGGCGAGCAAAGCTGGATTGGGGCTGCCTTCGAAGGAGCACGCCGATGCCCAACACGAACAAGACTGCCCTCGAACGGGCTTTCGATTTAGCCCGCTCTGGAGAATGCATTAGCGTCGACGCTCTCATTAAACGCCTAGACCGCGAGGGCTATTGGGGCGGTCAGATTGAGGGTCCGCAGCTCAAAAGGCAGCTTACTCAGTTGATTGAAGAGGCAAAGGACACTTACGCCCACAGGCCCTAAAGGCGAGAAGCGCCCCGCCGCCGTGATCGGCAGCGCCGTGAAAGTCATGCGAATCCTCACGGGCGAAGAGGCGGTGGACTATGGCAACGCGCCCACGAAGGACCAAGCCGCAGCCGAGCTAGGCCGCAAGGGCGGGAACGAAAGCACCCGCGCGGAAGAAGACCGGCGCACGAAGGGCGGCTGCGAAGCAAGCGGCGGAGTAGCTCGGCGCCTCAACCCTCAAGAGGGGTAAAAACACTTGGAATCGGCTGATTCTCCGGGGGATTCCGGGTGTGCCGAAAATCTTGCAGACCGTGTGGAAAGTCCGACTGGCGGGATTCCGTTGGGGGCGGCGTCCGGTTAGAATCGGGCATGACGCACATATCCGGCTTCGAACGCTCGCAACTCCTGCTATTGCCTGAGGCGATTGACGATTATGTCGGCGGCGACAACCCCGTGCGGTTCATCGACGCCTTCGTCGACGGGCTCGATTTGAAAGCCGCTGGTTTCGAGCGGGTCGAGGCGAAGGCGACGGGCCGGCCAGGTTACGCGCCGGGCGATCTCTTGAAGCTTTACATTTACGGCTATCTCAACCGGGTGCGGTCGAGCCGGCGGCTCGAGGCCGAATGTCACCGCAACATCGAGGTCATCTGGCTGTTGCGGACACTGAAGCCGGACTTCAAGACCATCGCCGATTTCAGGAGCGTCAATCGCGCCGCGTTCAAAAAGGTTTTCCGGGAGTTCGTGATTCTGTGCCGGCGTCTCGATCTGTTCGGCCGCGAGCTGCTGGCGGTGGACGGCACGCGCATCAAGGCGGTCAATAACAAGGATCGGAACTTCACCACGGGATCGCTGCAAAAATTCATCGCGGCCGCCGACAAGAAGCTGGAAGATTATTTGAAGCGGCTTGACGCCGGTGACGCCGAGGAAACCGCGACGACGGGCTCGCGGGTCAAGAATCTGGCGGAGAAGATCGCGGCGCTGAAAAATAAGCGCGGCGAATACGCGGCGCATCTTGCCGCGCTGGAGGAGAGCGGCGAAAGCCAGGTGTCGCTCACCGATCCCGACAGCCGCGCCATGGCGGCCTATACGAAGGTCGGCGTCGGCTACAACATTCAGATCGCCGTCGACGCCAAGCACAAGATGATCGTCGAACAGGCGGTGTCGAACGACGTTCTGGACATGGGCCTGCTGCAACGCACGGCGGAGCCGGCGCGAGAGATTCTCGACGTCGAAAAAATCGACGTGGTCGCCGACAAGGGTTATTTCAGGACCGAGGACATCGCCGCTTGCGAGGCGGCCGGCTTGACGCCGCATGTGCCGCGCCCGCAACGCGGGCCGGCGGTGAGGGACGGGTTTTTTCGCAAGGACGAGTTCCGCTACGACGCCCGGCAAGACTCCTATATCTGTCCCGCCGGGCAGACGCTGACGCCGATCCGCGAAGGCAAGCTGCGCGAACTGAAGAAAATCGACTACGGCAACGCCGCGGCCTGCCGCGTCTGTGCGCTGCGTCCGCGCTGCACGAAGAACTTCCGCGCCGTCTCACGCCTCGAAAACGAGGACGCGCTCGATCGCATGGCGGAGCGCCTGAAGGCGCGGCCGGAGCTTCTCGACCGTCGCCGCGAGATCGTCGAACATCCTTTCGGTTCGATCAAGCAATGGATGAACCAGGGAGCCTTCCTCATGCGCGGCCTCGAAAAAGTGCGCGCCGAGTTCAGCCTGACGGCGCTCGCCTACAATCTGCGTCGGGCGCTCAACATTCTCGGCATGGAAAGGCTGATGGCGGCGGTAGCGGCGTGAAAACGCCTCAAATCGCGCTGGATCGGACGGCAAGGCCTGCTTCAGGGCGTTCCAGGAAGCCCAAGCGCGATCAGGAGCCGATTTTGGCGGGAAATGGCGAACGTCAGTCATCCCCACCGCGACGCCACTGGCGATTTTCAATCCGCCGCCGTTTTCACACGGTCTGCTTGGGTTTTGCACGCCATAAGCCTTGCCAAAGCTGAGGGGCGCTACATATCCCGCCGGGACTCAGAAACCATGGGAACCATGGGGACGCTATTTCGTTTTAGACTCGCCGATCGAGCAAGAAAATGTGGTCCGCAAAACCTCGCCGAGAGCCGATAACCCCTAAACAGATTTTGGAGAACGTCCAATCACTCGCGACGATCGGCGCCGTCGTTTTGGGCGGCATTTGGACTGCCTATCTTTTCCATGAGGAACGAAAAACGTTTCCGCATCTGAACATCGAGCACAAGATTTCCCACGTAGACGTTGCAAAGGGCGTTCGTCTCTTGCGCGTCGGCATAGAGCTCAACAACACTGGAAGCACGCAGGCGATCGTTGACAACGTGATCATTCGAGTGCAGCAGATCTTACCCTTGTCTGCTTGCCCTGAAAAAGGCGCTTGCGCCGGCGACGAAATGAACGATACCATGAACACGACAGTCATGACTAAAGATCGCTTTAGCTGGCCATTGTTGACTAAACGCGAGTTTACGTCGGCTAATTGGCAGAGAATAGAACCGGGAGAGAAACAGCCAGTTGATTTCGAATTTGCTATACATTCGCATGCGCAAGTGGTTCGTGTTTATACCTATTTTCGTAATGATCGAATGTCCAAGAAGTGCCCGGGCAGCGCTGGGGCCGAACCTATGCAGCCGACCGAAATATGTGAACAGTCTGGATGGGACAAGTCCAGCTATTATGATATGAGAGCCAAGACAGGGGGAGATAAATGAAAGCAGCGGCGATTTGCCTTCTCTCATCCTTATTCGTTCAGGCAAACGACTATGCGACGCAACCGTGGACTCCAGAAGGAGAGACACCTCCGGCAGCAAGGCCCCGGCACGCGCCCGCGAAGAAATGGGGTTGCCAAGCTGAGGGTGAAGGCACATCGTACGGCTTCAGCTACGACTACAACGCCCGCTCAGAAGCGGAGGCGAAGGCCCTTAGCGAATGCCGCGCTCGCTCGAACGCCGGCAGTTGCCACATCGTTTCGTGCGATTCCAGCGATTGAATTTTGGAAGGGCGCATTGAGGCTGCGGAATAGTGAGCGTCGGCCCGGCGAACTCAAGCCCGACTTGAACAGTGATCGCGGGTCAGGCGCTTGTAAGCCATTGATATTACGTGTTTGGAGCCGGATTTTTTCGAAAATGTAGTGCCACGTTTGCCAGGTTTTTGGGCTTTTCATCGACCTACGAATCTGATTCCGTGGTGCTCTCTCCTGCGAGGGCCGCCATGTTCTTCCGCCTCAAGAAGTCCGGCGAACGCGCTTACGTGCAGATCGTCGAGAACAAGCGCATCGACGGCGCCGTGCGCCAGAGTGTCGTCGCCACGCTCGGCCGCGCCGACGAGCTCGAAGCCTCCGGCGCGCTCGCCTCGCTGCTCGCCTCGGGCGCCAAGCTCACCGACCAGGTGATGCTGATCACCGCCCTCGATCAAGACGAGGGCGGCGCGGTGTCGGCCTCGGCCAAGCGCCTCGGCGGCCCGCTGCTGTTTGGCAAAATCTGGGAGAGGCTGGGCGTCCCTGAGGTTCTCAGCGATTTGCTCGCTGACCGCGCCTTCGAGTTCTCCGTCGAGCGCGCCGTGTTCGTTTCGACGCTGCATCGCCTCTTCGTCTCGGGCTCCGATCGCGACGGCGCGTCTTGGATGCAGGACTACGACATCGCCGGCGCGGCGGGGCTCGATCTGCATCATTTCTATCGCGCCATGGCTTGGCTCGGCGAGGAGATGGAGGAGAAGGCCGATGACGCGCGCGCGCCGCGCTGCGTCAAGGATGCGATCGAGGAGAGGCTGTTCGAGAAAAGGCGCGATCTGTTCTGCGATCTCTCCGCCGTGTTCATGGACACGACCTCGCTCTCTTTTTACGGCGAGGGCGGCGAGACGCTCGGCGAGCGCGGCTACTCCAAAGACTACCGGCCAGATCTCAACCAAATGATCCTGGCCTTGATCGTCGACGGCAAGGGTCGGCCGATCTGCACGGAGATGTGGCCGGGGAACACCGCCGACGTCACGACGCTGCTGCCAGTCGTCGATCGGCTGCGCCGGCGCTTCTCGATGGGACGCGTTTGCGTCGTCGCCGACCGCGGCATGATCTCGGCGGCCACTATCGAGGGGCTGGAGGCGCGCGGGCTCGACTACATCCTCGGCGCCAGAGAGCGCTCCGACGCCATCGTGAGGAAGATGGTGCTCGAGAGCGACACCGCCGCCTTCACGCCGCTCTACATCGAGCGCGAGGCCGGCGAGACGCAGCTCTTCGTCAAGGAGGTCAAGGTCGACGGCAAGCGCTACGTCGTCTGCCGCAATGAGGCGGAGGCCGAGAAGGACCGCAAGGATCGGGAGAAGATCGTCGGCGCCCTCGATGCGCAGCTGAAGAAAGGCGACAAGGCGCTCGTCGGCAACTCCGCCTATCGGCGCTATCTGCGCAGAACGCCAGGGTCCAAGGACAAGCACGCCTTCGAGATCGACGCCGGCAAGCTTGCGGAAGAAGCGCGCTTCGACGGCGTGTTCGTGCTGCGCACGAACGCGAAAGTCACGCCGTTGCAAGCGGTGCTGCGCTATCGCGATTTGCTGCAAGTGGAGGAGCTCTTCCGTCGCACCAAGGCGATCATGCGCACGCGGCCGATCTTCCACTCCTCGGACGCCGCCATCCGCGGCCATGTGTTCTGCTCCTTCCTCGCGCTGGCGATGCAAAAGCATCTCGAGGACCTCAGGCGCGAGGCGAAGATCGCGCCCGAGTGGAAGGAGCTGCTGCGCGATCTCGACCGCCTGCAGCAAATCCGCATCCAACATCGTGGCGCCGATTGGCTGGTGCGCACCGACGCCGCGCCTTCGGTGACTGCGCTGTTTCGCGCAGCCCATGTCGCCTTGCCGCCCCGTGCGCGGCAGACCGCGCCGCCAAAACCGCAGGCTCCGCCCGCTCTCGCCAAAAAACGCCGAGGTCGCCCCAAGCGTGGCGCCACGCCGCCTCAAATTTCGCCGCAAATTGCGTAATATCAGAAGCTTATAGAAATCAGGTGTTCAAGTAGGGCCTAGTCGCCATGTCGCAAAGCTCCCTTAAGGATGCTCAGTGAGCGCCTGGAGCCGTTCCAGGTCACCTCGCCGCTTTTTCCCGCCGCTCGGTCTCATCCGATTGGACTCCGCTATAACCCCCGCAGTTATATGCTGCAGCCAGGCGGTATCGCGCGCAATTGCGCTACTCTGTAACATTTGCAGAAAGCAGCCAGATCCCATGAGCGACACTTCGAAGCAAGATATTCCGAGCAAGGTGCCGGAAGTCACCCTGCTCTTCTGGATCATTAAGATCGCTGCGACGACACTCGGGGAAACCGGCGGCGACGCTGTCACAATGACTCTCGATTGGGGTTATCTGCTCGGCACCGCAATTTTCCTGAGTTTGCTCGTGGTGCTAGTGATCGCGCAAATTCTGGCGAAGACATTCCGGCCCTTCCTCTACTGGGCTACCATTGTCGCTTCGACCACCTTCGGCACTACCATGGCCGATTTCGCAGATCGGTCGCTCGGCATCGGCTACACAGGCGGTTCGCTACTGCTCTTCGGTTGTCTCATGGCAGTAATCGGTCTTTGGTACTGGTCGCAAAGAACAATCTCAGTGAACACGGTAACCACACCAAAAGTGGAAGCATTTTACTGGGCTACGATTACGTTTTCACAGACACTCGGCACCGCGCTTGGCGACTGGGTCGCCGATACAGGCGGGCTCGGCTACGAAGGCGGTGCCCTCGTGTTCGCCGCAGGGCTCACCGCCATCATAGGGCTTTACCTATGGACAAGCGTATCGCGTGTGCTGCTCTTTTGGAGCGCTTTCATCCTCACTCGGCCGCTCGGCGCTACTGTGGGCGATTTGCTCGACAAACCGATAGATAATGGAGGTCTTGCGCTCAGCCGTCCACTAGCTTCAGCCATGATTGCCGCGTTCATCGTCCTATGCCTATTGGTGTTCCCTCAGCGTGCGGGCCGACACCCGGGCGCCTCCAACGAAGCAAAAAGAAACCCGCGGAATTCGCAGCGCGCGTCCTGATCCGAAGCACACCAACCCAGATCGGAAGCTTCCACCGGTGCTAGACGACCGCTCCGGGTCATCTTCACCCGTCCGGCCCTACTCAGAGTGAGTCCGCTCATCCTCGAAAAGCGGGCAGCACACGCCGCGCGCCGCGCATTACAAGCCGCGTGTGAAGGTCGCCGCAGAATGAAATGCATCAGAAAGCCCCTGACGCCGGTCGACAAGATGTTTCGTGAAGGCGCGCGAGCCTACACGCCCTGCAGTCTGAGAAAGAAGCCGCCGCCCGAGCCGCCGACGCCCGAAAGCGCGTCACCTGAGGAACGCGGCGTGCGCAGACCGGGGCTATCCTGATTTTCAGCTTCCCGCGCACCATGGCGCCGCACTATTCAACCTCGCTCAACCGAGCCCAATCCAATTCAATGCAGTAATACTGCACAGGCACCTCACAAATCCCGACCCGCAATCATAGCGCGCTGATTTTATTGGCGTTACGTCGAAGCTTGGCCGATTGATTTCTCCTAGCGAATGAGCAGCGCCGCGTCGCAAATTCCATCGGCCAGCGCCTCGAGCCGCAGCGCCGCAAAGCGCCGCGCGGGGTCCGAGGGAATGAGCTTTCCTCCACCGGCGAGATGATCGAGATAGGCGACGATCACGCGGCTGTCGTAGAGCGCCGAGCCGTCGTCGAGCAGCAGCGTCGGAATCTTGCCGAGCGGATTTTGCGCGCGGATCGGGTCAGTGGGATCGGCCGTGTCGGTGAGCGACAATTCGAAGCGATCGGCGAGGCCAAGCTGAGCGGCGGCGATCCTGACCTTGCGGGCGTAGGGAGAGGCGGGATGATGGCGCAGAACGAGCATGGCCGAGGCTTAGCATGTCCGAGATCGATCGCGACGGCTGTAATTCTTGACCACCGCCAGCCGCGGCGGCGACTGCGGCGCGGGCGCTTCGTAGAACGCGTCGATCGCGCCGGATTGCCCGAGATGGCGCATGCGCGCGAGCGAGCAACTGTCGAGCACCTGGGAAAGGGCGCGCTGGGCCTCGATCATCACGAGGCGCACAGGACAGTTGGTTTCGCTCACGCAATCGTCGCAGGGCTGATAGCGCGTTTTGCTCGCGCAGGCGATCGGAGCGAGCGGCCCATCGATCGCGCGCACGATCTCGCCGACCGTGATCGTCTCGGCCTCGCGGGCGAGCGTGTAGCCGCCGTTCTTGCCCATTCTCGAGTTCACGAAGCCGAAGCTTCGAAGCTCGAAGAGGATCGCATTGAGGAAGCGCTTGGGGATGTTCTGCTCCTCGGCGATGTCGACGACATGCGTGAACTCGCCCGGCGGAAATTGCGCGAGATGCGCCATCGCCTTGAGGCCGTATTTGCCCTTTTTCGTCAGCACCGCGTCCCCCGGCCCGCAAGCCCCTCGATTTGAGGAGCCTAGTCGGCCGAGGCCATGTAGTCAACTGAATCTATAGATTTAGAAGATTCGCCTCGCCGCCACCCCCTAAAGGCCCGGGCTCCGGCCGTTCTGCAGGCGCAGCAGAGCGGCGACCAGCGCGTCGACGTCGTCGCAGGTGTTATAGAAGGCGAGCGAGGGCCGCACCGTCGCCTCGAGGCCGAAGCGGCGCAGGATCGGCTGGGCGCAGTGATGGCCGGCGCGCACCGCGATGCCTTCGCGATCGAGCGCCTTGCCGACGTCTATCGGGTCATGGCCCTGCAGCACGAAGGACAGCACGGACGCCTTCTCAGGCGCCGTGCCGATGAAGGTCAGGCCCGGAACGGTCAGCATCCTCTCGGTCGCGTAGACGAGCAGATCGTGCTCATAGCGGGCGATCAGCTCCATGCCGATCCCTTCGACATAGTCGATCGCGGCGCCAAGCCCGACTGCATCGGCGATGTTGCCGGTTCCCGCCTCGAACCGCTCGGGCGGTCCCTGAAAGATCGTCTTCTCGAAGGTCACGTCGGCGATCATATTGCCGCCGCCCTGCCAAGGCGGCATGTCCCTCAGCGCTTCGTCCTTGCCGTAGACGACGCCGATGCCGGTCGGGCCAAACACCTTGTGACCGGAAAAGACGAAGAAGTCGCAGTCGATCTCCTGCACGTCGACCGCCTTGTGCGGAACCGATTGCGCGCCGTCGATCAAGACGCGCGCGCCGTGACGATGCGCCATCGCGGTGATCTCGCGCACCGGCGTCACTGTGCCCAGCGCGTTGGAGACCTGCGTCATCGCGACGATGCGCGTCGACGGATTGAGGAGCTTCTCATATTCCTCGAGAATGAGCTCGCCGCGATCGTCGACCGGCGCGACGCGCAGCCGCGCGCCCTTCTCGGCGCAGAGCTGCTGCCAGGGCACGATATTGGCGTGATGCTCGAGCCAGGAGACGACGATCTCGTCGCCCTCGCGGATGTTGCGCCGACCCCAGGCCTGCGCGACGAGATTGATCCCCTCCGTCGCGCCGCGCACGAAGATGACGTCCTTGGCCGAGGGCGCATTGAGGAATCGCCGCACCTTCTCGCGCGCCGATTCATAGGCGTCGGTCGAGCGCGCCGCCAGCGCATGCGCGGCGCGATGGATGTTGGAGTTCTCATAGGCGTAGAAATGCGACAGACGGTCGATCACCGCCTGCGGCTTCTGCGTCGTCGCGGCGTTGTCGAGCCACACCAGCGGCTTGCCGTGCACCTGCTGCTGCAGAATGGGGAAGTCGCGCTTTACGCGATAAGGATCGAAGGGCTTGGGCGCCGAGGGCGCGCTGTCGGCGAGCTGCGGCGAATAGCCCGGCGCCGGCTCTTTCGGCTGGGCGGGGACCGTCTCGACGAGACCGGGATGCGCGCCGGCGTGCGTCGTGAAATACAGCGCGTCGCTCGCCGCCGGCCCGGCCGCGCCGGGAGACAATGTGCTGTCGAAGCCCTCGAAGCCCGGCCCGGGCGCGGGAGGCGACGTGAGCGACGCCGCGTCGGACAGCCGATGCGGATCGGATTGCGACGGCGTCGGAATGACGAAGGCTTCCCCGGGCGACGCGCCGGCGTTCGGATAGGTCGCCGGGGCGCCCGGATAGGCCACCGGGGCGTTTGGATAGCCCGCCGGCGCGTTCGGATGGCTCCCCGCCCCCGACGCACCCGGATAAGCCGCTGGCGCGCCCGGAGAGGCCGCCGAGGCGCCGGAATAGGCCGCCGGCGGCTGTTCGTATCGCCCCTCCGCCGGTTGCGGGGAGGGAACGCTTCCCGGCGCGCCGAAAGGGGAGCGCTCGGGCAGAAAATAGAGATTGTCGGCGGGCCGCGGCGCCGCTCCGCCCGGAACTGGCGCCGAGGCGGGAGCGAGCGGCGATGCGGCGTCTTCCCGCGAGCCGAGCGCGAGCGCTTCTCCGAAAAGTCGCGGGATCGACGCATAATCGATCACGTTGGGAACGTCGGCTTCCAGCGCGCCGACGGAAGCGCCGGGCCGCGGCGGATCGGGCATGCCGAGCGGACGCGAGCCGGGCTGAGAATGGGTCGGCGCCGCCGGCGCCGCGACATTCGGCGTCGGGACCACCGACGGAATGGTCGTCGGCGGAATGTCGGGCGGGCCATAGGACGGCCGCGCCGGCGCATAGGGCGCGACGGTCGTGACGACCGACGGCGCGGGAACGTCCGGCGCGAGGGGAGCGACGACCGGAACGCCGGGAGCGATCGGCGCCGGCGGCGCCTGATGCGGCTGCAGCTGGAAAAATGCGTTGGCCATTTGCGCGATCATCTGCGGATCGAAGGGCGCGGGCGCGTGATGCTCCAGCGTCTCGGGGGAGGGAACGTCGGTCGCGGGCATGTTGGGTGACGCCGGGATCGACTGCGCAGATGACATGCTGGGCGTTCCTTGACGAAGGTCGAGAGGCCGGCGACTCCGCGCCGCCGGCTTCAGGGCTACAGATCAGTGCTTATGGTACTTGTCGCCGTAGTCGTGATACTTGCCCACGTCGACGTCCTCGAGCACGCCGAGCGCGTCATGGGTGAGCACCGCGGCCGAGCAGTAGAGCGAGATCAGATAGGAGGCGATGGCCTTGCGGTTGATGCCCATGAAGCGCACCGAGAGGCTCGGCGCGACCTCGCCCGGCACGCCCGGCTGGAACAGGCCGATGACGCCCTGCTTCTTCTCGCCCGTGCGCAGCAGCAGAATGTTGGTCTTGCCCTTGTCGTCGATATAGAGCTTGTCGCTCGGAATGAGCGGTATGCCGCGCCAAGTGATGAAGGGACTGCCGAAGAGCGTCACGGTCGGCGGCGGCACGCCGCGGCGCGTGGCCTCGCGCCCGAAAGCCGCGATCGCGCGCGGATGCGCAAGGAAGAAGGCCGGCTCCTTCCACACTTTGGTGATCAGCTCGTCGAGATCGTCGGGCTGCGGCGCGCCGGTGCGCGTCTTGATCTTCATCGACGGCGCCGCGTTGGCGAGGAATCCGTATTCCGGATTGTTGATGAGCTCGGACTCCTGCTTCTCCTTCACCTTCTCGGTGAGGAGCCGCACCTGCTCCTGAATCTGGTCGTAGGGGTGGTTGTAGAGATCGGAGACGCGCGTTTGAACGTCGAGAACGGTCGTCACCGCATTCATCGAATATTCGCGCGGCGCTTCCTCGTAAGGAACGAAGGTCTCGGGCAGGTCGGCGTCGCGATCGCGTGCCGGGCTGCACTGCACGTCGGCGTCGGTGAGCGCGACCAATTCCACCACGCGGTTCAAACGATAGATGCCGGCCTCGACCGGAACCCAGGGCAGAAAGGAGATGAGCCAGCGCGGCGTGATGCCGGACCATTGCGGGCGCGTCTTTGTCGCATTCGCGAGCTGGCGCGCCCCCGACTCGCTCAAGGTTCGGCGGATTTCCGGATCAGCAGTCATTGATTTCCCTCGAGGGCATTGAGAACGACTGCGCCTAAGCTCGGAGAGCTTTTGGCCGCGAAGGGCCCATGAAGCGGCGCTGCGTCGTTTCGAGAGGCGCGGGCCTCCGATGCAAATTTTCTACTTTAGCTTTGCCAGAACAGCAAGCCTTTTTCTTAATCAACGAAGCGTTTTATTTAGCTACTATTTTCACAGATCAGATGTACGTATATAAAAGCAGTGCACGATCGCCCATGCGGCGATCGAAAGGCTTCATGCCTCGCCATCGGCGCCCCCGGGCGTTTCGTAGGACATGACGAGATAGATCGCCGCCGGCACGACGCCGAGATTGCGATAGCTGTGCGGCGCGTCGGCGAGAAAATCGACGGCGTCGCCTTCGTCCAATTGCACGGGCGGCGCGCCGCCGACGACGACCTCGATCGCGCCCTTGACGACGACGAGCGTCTCCTTCGTTCCGGACGCATGCGCTTCCGAGCGCTCGATATGCGAGGGGCCGATGGTGACGTGATAGAACTCGACCGGACGCCGGCTGTCATAAGGATAAAGCGCCCGCGACACGAAGCCGCCGTCGCCGGAGCGAACCGGCTGCGCCTCGTTTTTGCGAATGACGAGAAGGCTCGAGCTTTGCTCCGCGGCGACCAGACTGCCGAAGGGCACGCCGAGCGCATCGGCGATGCGCCACAAATGCGCGATCGTCGGCGGCTCCTCGCCGCTTCCGATGCGTCGCAGCTCCACCACCTCGAGCCCGCTGAGAGCGGCGACCTTTTCATAAGAGCGCCCCTTGCGGTTGATGAGGCGCTGCAGTCGCTCGGCGACGATCGCGCCGAGCTTCTCGGTGGGGCGATGTCGCCGGCCGTCGAGCGCAGGCGGCGGCACACCTTTTACTATGTCTATATGGTCTATCATCATAATCTACTGATAGCCCTACCCGGCTCTTGCGTCAAGGACGCTTTTCGCAGCGGCGCCGCCGCGACACCGGGATGGCAGCATGATAACATTCTGATTTAATGAGATAATTCCAGCATCGAGAGCCGAAATCCTAGCTTCCAAAAAGTTTTCTATTTACTCTATCAAGTTTATAGATATAATGCCCCAACTTCAAGGGCCCATGAGCAAGATGCGTCCCAATCCCGGCGTTCTTCTCCCCGCGCCGGGGCCGCATTCTCCGCCCGGGCGGGCTCATGCGGTCCTTGAAGCGGCGAGAAGCGGGGCCGGCCCCAAGCGAGCATGGCGGACCGGGCGCAGTGGAAAAGCTTCCCTGCGCCCAATGCTCGCGTCCGACTCTTGGCGGAAGGAGCATTGGGAACGAAGATGACGAAGCACGCCGAGCCGCAAAGTTTTCAAGACGACGCCCTCGACGTCGGCGGCATCGTTCGCTCCTTGAGCGCGCTTCGAAAATTGTCGCAACAACGCCGCTATCCGAACGGCGTCCTGCCCGAGCTGCCGTCTCGCGCCGCCATCAAAGCGATCGTCGAGAGCCTCGTGGCGACGCTCTATCCCCGTCACTTCGCGCCCCCTGAAGTCCTGCCCGACGGCGTCGACGCCTTTCTGGCTTCGACGCTCCAATCCGCGCTCTTGAGCCTGCGCGAGCAAATCCGCCGCGAGCTGCAGCTCGCCAACGGGATCGCCGCCGCCGCGCAGGCGCTAAAAGCGCAAGAGATCACGCGCGCCTTCGCCGAGACGCTGCCGAAGACGCGCGCGCTGCTCGACACGGACATTCGCGCCGCCTTCGACGGCGATCCGGCCGCGAGAAGCTTCGACGAGGTGATCTTCTGCTATCCCGGCGTCGCGGCCGTCATCCGGCATCGGCTGGCGCATCAGCTCTATCTCTTGGGCGCGCCGATGCTGGCGCGCATCATCGCCGAGATCGCTCATGCGGAGACGGGGATCGACATCCATCCCGGCGCCGAGATCGACGAAAGCTTCTTCATCGACCACGGCACCGGCGTCGTGATCGGCGAGACGGCGCGCATCGGCAAGCGCGTGCGACTCTATCAGGCGGTGACGCTCGGCGCGAAGCGCTTCGAGACCGACGCGAGCGGCGCGCTCGTGAAAGGCCAGCCGCGCCACCCGATCGTCGAGGACGACGTGGCGATCTATGCCGGGGCGACGGTCCTCGGACGCATCACGATCGGCCGCGGCTCCTCGATCGGCGGCAATGTCTGGCTCACCCACAGCGTTCCGACGGGAAGCAACATCACCCAAGCCAAGGCGCGCGTCGAAACTTTTTCCGACGGCGCGGGGATTTGAGAGCGGGCTGTTGGAACGCAAGCGCGGCTGCTGAAGCGCGCCTTACCTAGCGTTGCGCAATGAAGAACAGGCGCGGGTAGCGCAGCAGAACCTTGCCGTTTGACTGCCTCGCATAGGCGGCGGCGAGCTTCTCTTCGTAGCGCATCAGGAATGCTTCCCGCTCCTTTGGGCGCAAGGGATCGAGAAAAGGTCTCAGCGCGGAGCCCTCGAACCATTCGACGATGCCTTTGGGTCCGTCGAGGGGATGGACATAATTGGTCTCCCATATTTCGAATTGCGCGCTCGAAGGCGCCAGCAGCTGATAATAATCCTCGGCGCTTCCGATGACGGGGCGGGTTTTGGCGATGGGCACCAGACGGTCAGCCCAGGGACCATCCGCCGCCACCATGCGCATGAGCGCATGCGACACCTCATGGATGTTGCGCGGCATCTGAACCGCAAGCCAGCCGCCCTCCAGGAGATAGGAGGCGAGGCGAGGCATCAGGGCTTCGTGATCGGGCACGAATTGGAGCACGGCGTTGGCGAAGATGAGGCCGGCTTTCGCGGATGGACGCCAGTCCTCGACGCGTTGGGCGACGAAAGTCGCACTTCTCACGCGCGCTCGCGCGGCGGCCAGCATTTCCTCCGAAGAATCGACCCCGACGATCTCGGCATTCGGAAAGGCTTGCGCGAGCAGCTCGGTGCTGTTTCCGGGCCCGCAGCCGAGGTCGTAAACGATTGGCGGATCGTAAGCCGGAAGCTGGAACAAGAGATCGCGCGCGGCGCGCGTGCGCTCGCGCTCGAACTTCAGATAAAGGGCCGAGCTCCAATCGCTCATGCGTTCGTCCTCGCTCTCAGCCGCGGATCCGCCGCCGACAGATTCATGAGGTCTATCATCAACAATTGCGCCAATGCCTTGCCCGCCCATTCGCCTATCAAGCTCGTTATCGCCCCGTATTACCTATTCAAAGTTAAGACAGCAAAGTCTGACGTCATCCGGACGAATGGGTGAATGCGTCGCTTTTTCATTCCCCCGTCAATTCCTCGACGACGAATCCCGCCCCCTCCCCTTGCGCGAGGCGCAGTGCAAGGAAAGCGAGAATCGCGCGCGCGTCGTCCACGAAGCCATAGGGCGGATTGACCACGACGAGACCGCAGCGATTGAGACGCAGCGCGTCGCCGCCGACGCAAAGCTCGAGACGCAAGGCGCGTCGCACGCTGGCCTTTGCAAAGGCCTCGTCGAAGGCTTGGGCTTCGGAGAGCGTCTTGATCGGATGCCACAGCGCGTAAATTCCCGTCGGCCATTTGGAGTAGGCCGCAAGAAAAGCGGCAAACATCGCTCTGTATTCATCCGTGCGCTCGAAAGGCGGATCAATCAGCACGAGCCCGCGCCGCTCCTTGGGCGGCACGAAGGCGCCGAGACCCGTATATCCGTCGATGAAAAGCGCCTTCACGCGACGATCGCGGCCAAAACGGGCGCTCAGCGCGGCGTAGGCATCCAACCGCAATTCGCAAAACAGCGCGCGATCTTTTTCGCGCAAGAAGCTTTGGGTGATGAGCGGCGAGCCGGGATAGAGCCGTGGCCGCCCTTCGACGAAGGGGCCGAGCCTTTCGAGATAAGACGCGAGCAGCGCCCGCGCCGGCTCCGGCCAGTGGGCGAAATCCTCGAGGCGTCCGACGCCCTCGCGCCATTCGCCGGTCCGCTCCGCCTCGGAAGAGAAGAGGTCATAGGCGCCTTCGCCCGCATGCGTGTCGATGACGCGAAAGGCCCCGTCTTTCTTCCTCAGATGCGAGAGCAGGCGCGCGAGCAGCGCGTGCTTGAACACGTCGGCGAAATTGCCGGCATGAAAGCCGTGACGATAGTTCATCCTTCAGTCGCTCATGGGGATCCCGGCCCGGCGGCCGCGCAGGCCGGAGCATAAGCCTTGGCCCGATCCAGTCCGACGACGCACCATTCCACGCCCCACTGAAAACCGATGAAGCCCAGATTCTCGCCGATCGTGTAGATCACCTGGCGGATTTCGCCATCGTTGAAGCGCGCCGAAGCCTCGCAATAGCGGCGCGGAATGAAGCTTAATCCCCGCGTGCGATACCCCGTCTCGCGAATGGCGTCGAAAGTCTCGAGCGACAGGGGGCTGTCCCAAAAGTCGCGTTCGCGATCCCAGAACTTTCGCGCAATCTCGGCGAGCACCAGCTCGTTGGCGCAGGCGGGAAGATTGCTCGTGTAAGGCGTGAGCCGCGTCTCCGCCGGCGGGTCGTCGGGGAGCGGAAGGGTCTGCGCCGCGCAGGCGGAGGCGACGAGCCAGGCGAGCGCGCCAAGGATCGCTCCGGGGCGCGGCTCGCGAAAATTTGGGCCCGATTTTCGCGACAAGCGCGCTCCAACCTCTTTTGGATCGCTCGGGGTTTGGCGCGTTCGGGCGATCCCGCCTGAACGCAGCGCGAGCTCGCCACTGTTCGGCTTAACGTTAATCCGCCTCGCCCGGCGCCCGGAAGGCTGTGGCTTCGAGGCGAGCCGGCGTGATCCTCGCAATCGGCGCCGCTTGCGCTATAATACGCTTATGACCCAGCCGCTAGCCCTTTCCCTTCTCGCGCGCAAGTGGCGCCTCGGCGCGCTCCTGGCGCTTCTTTGCACAACGCAAGTCTCCGACGCTTTGGCGCAGGACTTCTTCTCCGACCTCTTCGGCGGCGGCGGCGGCGGATGGGGAGGCGGTGGATGGGGCGAAGGCGGAGGCAGGAGACGGCATCGCCACCACCGCGACTTTGACTATGACTATGGCTATGAAGAGCGGCGCTATGACGCCTGGCGGGAGCGCCGCGTGCGGCGGATGACGCCGCATATGCAGCCGCAGAGGCGCAACGCGACGGTCGGCGCGCCCGCGACGGCCGAAGCCGCCAAGGGGGCAGCGCCACAAAAGGACCCGGCGGCCTTTCGCGTCATCGTGCTCGGCGACGCCTTCTCGCAGCTCCTCGCGGCCGGACTCGATCAAAGCTTCGCCAATGATCCGAAAATCGCTGTGCTGCGCCGAGGCAACGACAACTCCGGGCTCGTGCGCAGCGATTATTACGACTGGATGAAGGCCGCCCGCGAGATCGCGGACGACCCGAAGAAGCCCGACATGGCGGTGATCATGATCGGTGGCAACGATCGGCAAGCGCTCACCGCTGACACGGGCGCGCAGGAGCCGCTCTCGCCGAAATGGCGAGAGATTTACGGCAGCCGCGTCGAAGGACTGATCCAGCTCTTCAAGGAGAAGAACGTTCCCGTCGTCTGGGTGGGACTGCCGGTCATGCAGCCCACCGCTTATTCGGCGGTGATCGCGCAGATCAACGAGATCTTCCGCTCCAGCGCCGCCAAGGCCGGCGTTCCCTTCATCGACCTGTGGGACAAGTTCACCGACGAGCACGGCCAATATTCGGCCTTCGGGCCCGACGAGAACGGCCAGATCGTCAAATTGCGCTCGGCCGACGGCATTCATTTCACCGACGCGGGCGCGCGCAAGCTCGCGCTTTTCGTCGAAGGCGAGATCAAGCGTCTTTACGAAGAGCGTGAAGCCCACAATCCGGAGAGCGCCAAAGCCGCTCCCGAAGCGCCGGCGCCCGCCCCCCCGCAGGCCGCCCCGCCGCCCGCCGCGCCGGTGACCTTTCGTCCGCCCGCCGAAACGCCGAGCCCCGACAAGCCGCCGACGCTCCCGGCCGACCGGGCCGACGTGGGGCAGTTGCAGCAGCTCACGAACGTCGCGGCTCCCAAATCCGACGATCTTGCGCACAAGGACCCCAAGCAGAAGGCGGCCCAGGAGCCCTCGATCGAACGCGCCGTCGCAACCCATATCTTTGTCAAGGGCGGCGTGCAGCCGTCGCGCGCCGGGCGCGCCGACGACTCCGCGTTCCGTCCTCCGGCGCCGGCTCCCTCCGTCGCTCAGTGAACGAAACGCGATTTCATCGCTTCGAATAAAGACGCGCATCGAAGCGGAACTAAAGCCGCGCTCAGGCATTATTCCCGCGAACGCTGAGGGGGCGTTTAACGCGGGGTCGCAAGATGCGTGGCTCAGTTGTGTTCTCCATGCTGTTGCTCGGCGCGATGGCGACGGCGCCTCAGGCGCGCGCCGATGATCGAGGCTTTCTGGCGCTCTTCGACTTCTCGCCGCAAGAGCAATACGCTCGACCGGTCGAGGAGCAGCAGCTCGCAAGGCAAGTTCCCCTGACGACGCGCGAGCTCGTCGCCGATCCGACGCATGCGCGCGCCGGCACGATCACGATCGTCACAGCGGAGCGCTCGCTCTATCTCTCGCTTCCCGGCGGACAAGCCTATCGCTATCGCGTCGGCGTGGGACGCCCGGGATTCACGTGGCATGGCCTGCGCCACATCGGCCGCAAGGAGGCATGGCCCGAATGGCGTCCGCCGGGCGCGATGCTGAAGCGCCGTCCCGATCTGCCGCATTACATGACCGGCGGCGTGGAAAATCCGCTCGGCGCGCGCGCCATGTATCTCTACGACGGCGAAAACGACTCGGGCTTTCGCATTCATGGCTCGAACGAGCCCGACACGATCGGGCAAGCGGTCTCGAGCGGCTGCATCCGCATGCTGAACGCCGACGTGACGGACCTCTACAATCGGGTGAAGATCGGCGCGACGGTCAACGTGCTCTGAGAGCGTGGCTCTGCGCTCGAAGTTGACTGTCCAGTCGTGGAAGGGAGGCGGCGTGGATCCTACTTGCGGGGATTTGCGCCGCCGAACCTTTTTTAAGGCGATTTCAGCCGAACTCGGTTTGTAAAAGCGGTTCTCGTCTCTCTTGGCAACGCCATCCGACCGCGCGCGCCAAAAGTTCCTCGATCCATCATCGACGATCATCGACGGCTCGATGTCGAAGCGCGTTCCAGAGACGCATTCCGGTATGCCGCCGAAATTCGCCATCGAACCTCTCCACCTGAAGGCGAGGTCCGCCCATCGCGTCACGATTTCACCGATGTTTCGCAGGAGCCCAGCGAAGAAGACAGCAATTTCAATCAGGACGGCGGCCTTCTCTTCGAGCAAATTTGCGCCCGGTTGAGGAGGAGAAAGATGAATGATCCGGCTTACGGAAAGCGCTTCGAAAGGGTGCTCGATTATGTAGAGCAGCATATGAGCGAGGAGCTTTCTGTAGAGCGGCTCAGCCGAGAGGCGAACTTCTCGAAGTTCCACTTCCACCGGCAGTTTTCGGCCTATGTTGGGGTTAGCGCCTCTCGCTACGTCCAAAGTCTGCGGTTGAGGAGAGCCTCGCGCCGTCTGGTGTTCGAACCGACTGCGAAAATCATCGACGTAGCCATTGAGGCCGGTTTCGAGACGCCGGAATCTTCTCTCGCGCCTTCAAGCGCGACTACAGCCAGACGCCTTCTCAATTTAGGAGCGCCCCTGCCTGGAAGCCTTGGCGCGAAAACTACAAACTTCCGTATTCTGAGAGGAGAAGAAACATGGACGTGAAGATCGTGGATTTTGCTGAAACGAAGGTGGCGGTGCTAGAGCATCGCGGTCCGCCGGAATTGCTGAACGATTCGGCGCGAAAATTCATCGAATGGCGCAAGGAGAGCAAGCTATCGGCCAAGGATCGGTGCAGGACGTTCGGCGTTGCTTACGACAACCCCGACACCACCGAGCCGCAGGCCTTCCGCTTCGATCTGTGCGGAGAAGTGAGCGCCGATGTTCCACCCAATTCGCAAGGCGTCGCGACCAAGGTCATTCCCGGCGGCCGTTGCGCGGTCGTGCGCCATTGGGGCTCGCACGATCGCATCGGCGAATGCGCCTATTATCTCTACCGACAGTGGCTGCCGAGGAGCGGGGAAGAGTTGCGCGATTTCCCGCTTTTCTTCCACTATCTGAATCTCCTGCCGGAAACGCCAGAGCCGGAATTGGTGACCGACTTGTGCTTGCCGCTCAAATAGGGTCGCACGCCTCCGAGCGTCGGAGCACGTTTCTTTGCAGACGCGTCGTTTCGCAAAGGGTTGAGCACTATCGCCCATTTGCGAAAGCGACCGAGCCTGGTTCGACTTGGTCGCGATCCGCGCCCTCGCCTTCCCAAAAGCGCAAAACTAAATCCCTCCCCCGGCGGCGCGGGAGAGGGCGGTCCGCCCCTCGACGATTCTCAAGCGTTCTCGGGAATGCGCCCGCTGCTCGGTTACACAAGCGGGCGCCGCATCCCCTCGCGCCTCTCCCGACTCGCTCTGCCGCAAATCGGAAGAAAAAGGCTCGGCTCAGTGACCCAGCGACACGAGACGACCCGAGAAGGTCGAGTCGGGAGCGATCTTGGTCTGCTTGGCCATATTCTGGCCGCCGATCGGGGACAAGAAACCGAGGACGAAGGCCGCCAAACCCATCGCCGCGACCAGCGTGATCGAAACGCGCAGTTGACGACGCGCGCTCTCCGGGTCGAAGCTCTGGGTGAACGCCGGCTCCACCTCGTTGTCGAACTTGTCAGCCAAAGACATCTTTCTGTCCCCCTCGCGGCCACGTCTCGGGCCGCCGAACCATCCGCGCCCTTCTGGGCGGCGCCACCGCTCCGGTCGACCTCGACCGGTTCATAGGCTAAAACTGAGAACCTCGGGATTGGTTGCATCGAAGGATCACTTTTTTTAATCCTTCTTTAACTCCCTTTAATCTTGCTTTTGCCCAATTGTCGCGTGTACGATTCCATCTTGGTTAAGCCGGCCGCCGCGCACAGGCGAGGCAGGGCGGAGAAGCGCAAAAAAATCATCGTCTTTCCGTTTCGGCAGCGCGCCGGCCGGCGTTCTTTGGCGCAGCTCGCGACGCCGCCTTTTCGCCCCAATCGCCCAGTCGCGGGCGGCTTTTCTCGCGCAAATTTTTTTTATTTGGCCGGGGCCGCCGCCTCATGACCCCTCCGACCGTCCGCGCAAGCGGCTCCGCCTCACGCTGCTCGAGGCCTTCCCGTCCCATGCCCGCAAGGCGAGCCCCGGCAATTTTCATTGCCCTCCCCGGTCACGGCTCTTATGGTCCAGAACTCCGCTGTGCACTGCACAAATCCTGTGACCGCCTTGCCGGCCGTTGCGCCGGCCCCGATGAGGTTTCCTTGAGATGAGCTTTCTCGCCAACGCCCTCTCGCGCGTAAAACCCTCCGCGACGATCGCGGCCACGCAGAAGGCGCGCGACCTCAAGGCGCAGGGGCGCGAGGTGATCAGCCTTTCCGTCGGCGAGCCGGATTTCGACACGCCGGCGCATATTTGCGCTGCGGCGAAGGCCGCGATCGACCGGGGCGAGACCCGCTACACGCCGGTGCTGGGCATTCCGGAGCTCCGCGCCGCGGTGGCCAAAAAATTCAAGCGCGAGAACGGCCTCGACTACAAGCCGTCCGACACGATCGTCGCGACCGGCGGCAAGCACATCCTGTTCAACGCCTTCCTCGCGACGCTCAATCCCGGCGACGAGGTGGTCGTGCCCGCCCCCTACTGGGTGAGCTATCCCGAGATGGTCGCGATCTGCGGCGGGACCGCCGTCGCGGTCGAGACGAAGATGGAGCACGGCTTCAAGCTGCAGCCCGAGGTGCTGGAGCGGGCGATCACCCCGAAGACCAAATGGCTCGTCCTCAACTCGCCCTCGAACCCCTCCGGCGCCGCTTACAGCCGGGACGAGATGAAGAAGGTCACCGACGTGCTGCTGCGCCACCCGCAAGTGCATGTGCTGACCGACGACATCTATGAGCATCTGGTCTACGGGGGCTTCCAATTCGTGACGCCGGCCCAGGTCGAGCCCGAACTCTTCGGGCGGACGCTGACAATGAATGGCGTCTCCAAGGCCTATGCGATGACCGGCTGGCGGATCGGCTATGCGGCGGGACCGGCGCCGCTGATCAAGGCGATGGACCTGCTGCAGGGCCAGCAGACCTCGGGCGCCTGCTCGATCGCCCAATGGGCGGCGGTCGAGGCGCTCGAAGGCCCGCAGGACCATCTGGCGAGCTTCCGCAAGGCCTTCGAGGGTCGGCGTGACCTCGTCGTCTCGATGCTGAACCAGGCGGCGCATCTAACCTGCCCGACGCCCGAGGGCGCCTTTTATGTCTTTCCCTCCTGCGCGGCGGCGATCGGCAAGACGACTTCTGCTGGCAGGGAGATCAAGAGCGACGAGGATTTCGCCGCCGAGCTTCTCGAAGCCGAAGGCGTCGCCGTCGTGCAGGGCTCGGCTTTCGGAACGGGCCCGAATTTCCGGGTCTCCTACGCCGCCTCGACCGAGCTTTTGGAAAGAGCCTGCGCCAAGATTCAACGTTTTTGCGCGAGCCTGCGGTAAGGCGCGTTTCCAAAAACTGCGAATTGGTTTTTGGTTGAGAATGTGCGCGACCCAATTCGAAGGAAAAGGATGAAGTCTTTCCCGTTCAAGACGTCCTTGTTGCGCTCTCTTTGCTTAGCGTCCGCCGTTTCTTTGGCGCCGCTGCTTGGCGGCTGCGCCGCGAACTACCATTTCTGTCCCGCCGGCACGTCGGAAGACCCCTCCCGCCCCTTCGCGCCCTGCAAGACGGCGGCGCCGTCCGGACCGCGGTGAGCCGCGCCGGTGGAACAACGGACGCCGGACGGTATGGAGTCCCACTACTCTTGGCCGCGTCCAGGCCGAGGCCGAGCTGAGGCAAAGCCGGGGACTCGATGGGCGCGTCCCGCATTAGAAAAGACTCCAAAAGCCACGACGCCGCTATCGGACAAAGTGCTTGCTTAAATGAAGGATTCCAAGCGGTAATGCTTGCTTTAGCAAGGGCCGCAACACAGCTGGAAAAGCCGCCGAGGGCGTGGGGTGTGTCTTTTTTGCCACAGTTAGCAATTTTTTAACGGTTCAGCGGAGGCCCGCGTTTACACACAATGGGCGCCGTGCTCTATTCTTCCCGAGCGCTCCTCTTGGCGTGGCGCGCGCATCTTTTCGACTTTACCGAAGGAGAAACAGTGATGAAGTTTCATAATCGATCGTTTTTCGTCGCCGGAGCCCTGGCGCTCGGGGTCTTCGGTCCGCTTCCTGCTCTCGCAGGCATAATACCCACCGTCACGATCCTAGACACCACGGAGATCAATGCACCGCAAGGTACAGCTACGGGCTTTGGTAACGTGCTGGCCCAGGTGACAACCCACGAGGGGCCCAGCGTTTTAGGGACCTACAGCCTAACAGCGCTGTACACCTCTGCGAACCCGTTGGGGCTGGGCCAGGTCTATTCGGCCAGTTACAACATGGGCCTCGGCGAAGGTGGTCCAGGCACGACCAGCGACACTTTGAGCATCGTCCTCGTGGGCGTTGGCTCAGTACTTGGCAACAACATGGAGGCCGTCGTCACATTCGCGAGCGACTCCCTCGATAACTTCTCTCCGCACTTCTGGCCGACTCCTCTCACCGGTGGTGTCTCGACGGGAGAAACCTTGGAATTGACGAATATTGCCGGGACGGGATTGGACATATTCGCATTCTCGCCCGGTCCCGTTCCGGGCGCAGGTCCGCTCGGCTTGGGCTTCCTGACGCTCGCCGGCATTCTCGCCAAGGCGCGCGTCGCCAAAGGTTTCGAGCGCCGCCGCGGAATGGCGTAAGTCAGGTCCACAAAAAGCGACGGCGGGGCTCAGAGATTCGTCACCAAACTGCACCGGGCGGGACGCCATCCCGCCCGTTTTCATGAGCCGGTCCCGAAGACCGAGCCCAGCGTTCGCCTCGCAAGCGCCGAGACCACCCTCCGTGTCCGGCAAGATTGCCCCCGAGGCCCATGTTCGCGACGTTTCGCCGATCGGGGCGGTCAGCGCAGAAGGGAGCCCCTCGCGCGCTGACGCCGCCGCCTCGACGCTGTTCTCACGGAAAAATCCTGGTTATTGAACTATTCTTTTAGACACTAACCTTTGCTTGGAGCAATTTAGACATTTTATGGAAGCAATTTTCCTCATCTCTCTAGGTATTCCCTAGGATTGGCGACGTGTAGACATTGATTCGAGTGGCAATCTCCTGCTTCCTTTGACTGATGGCCTCAGTAGAGCCGATGGAAGCTCTTCCTCATGGAGGAAAAAATGTCAGCCGTTTCGATGATTATCAACGCTCTGAAGCCGCGTTCTTGGGACGATGTTTGGTCGAACGCTTCCTCCCAGGCGGGCGCGCCGAGCTCGCCGGAAGTCAGCGCGGCCAATCTCTTCTCCAAAGCGGGAGCGAGCGGCGATTCTCTCGGACCGCTTCTCCTTCGGCAGGACGACGGCGCCCTTTCGACTGCCGGTTCGTCTTCCTTGAGCGAGGGACACGCTCAAAGCTCGGGCGGCTCCTCCGCATCGAAGAACTCCGCCTCCTCCTCGGCCTCCTCCCCCCATCGCCGACGCTCATCGGCTCCGCCGGAGGCTTCCAGATCAATCTCGTCTGGGACTCGAGCGTCGCGAGCGCGCCTTCTGGTTTTGAAAGTGCGATCGCCTCGGCGGCGAGCTATTACACGACGCTCTGCTCCAATAAGGAGGTGATCAACATCGGCGTCGGCTATGGCAAGATCGACGGGACGGCGATGTCCAACGGCGCGCTCGGTGAAAGCGAGGCTCTCGGCTACAATCTTTCCTATTCGATGGTCGCCTCGGCGATGAAAACAGGGGCGTCAGCGTCGAGCTACGCCGGAAAGGTGAACTATGTCGCGCAGGCCGACGCGAGCTTGCCGAGCACGGATCCAACGCACGGCGGCAAATTCTTCGTCTCGGAGGCGGAAACCAAAGCCCTGGGATTGATCCCGGGGGGCTCGGCGTCCAGCTCTTCGCTCGACGGCTATATCAGCCTCTCCAGCTCTGCATCTTACGAGTTCAATCAAACGGCGACGCCAGGAAAATATGACGCCGTAGGCATCGCCGAGCACGAGCTTTCCGAGGTCATGGGGCGCAGCAGCTCGCTTGGCTCAATCGACGGAGCGAACGAATATACGCCCTTGGACCTTTTCCGATACAGCAGTTCTGGAGCGCGGGATTTGACGCCGGGAACGGGGTATTTTTCGATCAACAACGGCGCGACCAAACTTGGGACGTACAACAACCCGTCGAATGGCGGGGACGCCGGCGATTGGGCGTCCATATTGTCCGGGGATTCCTATAACGCTTTCATGGGCGCGGGGACCACCTCCGTGGTCTCGCCGACCGACGTCCTGGAAAACGCCGTGCTGGGCTATCATCTGACCGCCGCCGGCTCCAACGCCACGCAGCATCTCGGTCTCGCCTAGCGAGACTGAAGTCGGGCCTCATAGGTCGTCGACGGCGCGATCGGATCCGGCGGCGTTCGATCACCGCCGCCCAAGATCGTCGAGCGCGCCCCCAACGCCTCTGCTCCAACGTCTCGCTGCACGGGATGGATGGCGGCGAGAGCGCCGCATTCCGGACGAGCGCCTTCCGCTAGCCACACTGTGCTCGGCGGCTGCGCCGCCGCTTCTCCCCCGCCGGCGCGATCGAAGGCCCCGTCCGCCGCCTCGCGCCTTGCGAGACGGCAGCGGCCGGCCGATTGTTAGCGAAGAATTCAAAAATTTATGGCTGAATGCGGTTTAGCAGCCTGATCGGGGCTCCCAAGCGGCTTGGGAGGCCTCGCGCAGCTTTTCAGACTGTGTCTTTTCTGCCACACCCCCGGCATTTTTAACCGACGTCCCACGTACGAGGTTTACATACGTACGGACCCGTGTTTCATTGCCAACGACAGAATACTCCGCGCGGCGGCAATGGGCGCCGGTGCTGTCCTATCATGGCTTGAAATCAAAAGAGGCTGCAATGACCATATCCGTTTCCCGCTCCCGAAGTCTGCTGCTCGGCTGCGTCGCCGGCGCCGGGCTCATGATCGCGGCGTCGCCCGCTTCGGCGATGCTGTATGTCCTTGACTTCACGACCTCGAGCCAAACCGGCCAGATCTACTTTAACGCGCCGGACTACGCGACGCCCGGCGCGCTGCCGGGAAGGATCACCAGTATCTGGAGCCCGAACAGCTACGAGACGACATACGGCGCCGGCTTCAATCACAGCGGCGTGAAGCAGCAAATCAAGAGCATCGTTCCTTTCTTTAACAACCCCGGGTACTTCACCAACGCCATCCACAAGACCAACGACAACGAGCTGTTGACCTTCTCTAACGAGCTGAACACGACTCCCCCGAGCTCGCACTTTGACCCGCTGCACCCGTGGTTCTCGTCTGGGGGCTTCGCTGTAGAGGCTTACAACGGCTCGAATCCTGCGGACGCCACGATTATCGACATTTTCGTCAAACCTCCGGTGCGCCTCGGCGGCCTGCCCCAATTCGAGGTCGGGTCATTCGACAGATTCGGTCACGCCATCACCTCCTCCGGGCCGGCCATCTTGTCGGTTCCGGGTCCGGCGCTCGCGGTTGGCTTTCTGGGTCTTTCCGGCCTCGTCGGCGGCGGCGCCGCGTTCAGGCTGAGGAAGCGCTTTTCCGCGCGCTGAAGGCGCCACTTCAACCAAAGGCCGCCCCTCCGCGCGGTCGTCCAGGATCAGCAATCAAACTTAGAGAGGCTGCTATGATGAATTTTGCTCCCCGATCCAGAAATCTTCTGGTCAGTTGCCTCGCCGCCGCTGGGCTGGCGGTCGCGGCGTCGCCCGCCTTGGCGGACGTCTATGAGCTTAACTACACGACCGCGAGCCAGTCTGGGCAACTCTTTTTCTTCGCCCCGCCGCCGGGCGCGCTCCCGGGCCTGATCACAGGGCTCGTGCCCAACGGCACCGTCATACCCGGCATGAATGGCGGCATGCCAATGTTCAACACCGAGACGACGACGGGTACGCCGTGCGGGGCGGGAGGGCCAGGCTGCTTCAACAACATCAACACGACGCAGTCGGTCAGCTTCCTTCTGCCCCCGGGGGCCTTTCCCAACACATTTACCGGCAGCACCAACGACAACCTTCTGCAGAGCTTCATTCCCAATGTGAGCCCGAACCCGCCGACCTCGAATCTGGACAACACCTGGTTCAGCGACACCACGGGCGTCAACCCCGGCGGCATCGCCTTCCAGGCCGCGGACGGCACGCAGGTCGCCGTCTACACCTACGACGACGGCAGCGGGCCGCGGCTTTGGGCTGAATCCTACGACATCTATGGTAACGACATCGCCGCCTCCCAAGTGCAGGGCGGGCTCAGCACGCTGACCGATCTCGGGGCTCCCGCTCCGACGCCCGCGACGGGCTATCTGGGTCTCTTCGGCCTCGCGCTTGGCGCCGCCGCGCTCAAGCTGCGCGAGCGCTCCGCGCGCTAATGGCTGCGGCCTCGCCGCAGAACCCTACAACTTGAACGTCGGACCCCCGCGAGCGTAGAACGCTCCGGGGGTTCGGTTTTTTGATGATGAAGCCAGTCGGAATCATCCTGGCCGGCGGCCTCGCGCGGCGGCTCGGCGGCGTCGACAAGGGGCTGATCGAGATCGCTGGCCGGCCGATTCTCGCGCGGCTCATCGAGCGTCTCAGGCCACAATGCGCGGCGCTCGTCCTCAACGCCAATGGCGACGCGTCGCGTTTCGCGCAATTCGGCCTTCCCGTCGTCGCCGATGGGATCGAGGGATCAGCCGGCCCGCTTGCCGGCATCCTCGCCGGCATGGACCACGCCGCGGCGCATTTTCCGGCCGCTCGCGACCTGTTGAGCGTTCCCGCCGACACGCCCTTCGTTCCGAGCGATCTTTCGGCGCGGCTCGCCTCGGCGCGCGCCGCCGCCAGGGCGCAGATCGCGGTCGCTGCCTCGGCGGGACGCGATCATCACGCCGTGGCGCTCTGGCCTTTGGCTCTCGCGGGGAATCTGCGCCAGGCGGTCGACGAGGGAGAGCGTCGCGTCTCGAGCTTCATCGCGCGCTATGAGAATGTCACGGCCGAGTGGTCGGTCGAACCCTGCGATCCTTTCTTCAACGTCAACCGGCCCGAGGACTTGGACGAGGCCGAAGCGCTGGCGCGCCGGCAGGACGAAACGCCGGGAAAATAGGGAAGTCTGCCGCTCGAACCCTCGACGCCGCCCGCCGGCGCTATAGTTCAAGGAAGGCGGCGGGACGGACGAGAATTCGACGGATTGCCGTTAAGGTCATGAAACCGGGCCGCATTCGGCACGAGAGTCCCAAGCGCAGCCCGGTCCCCCTGGTTGTCGCGATCGGCGGTCTGCTCGCGGCCGTCGCCAGCTTCTATGTCAGAAACGAGGGCGTGAGCGCTACGCTTTTGGGGTCAGGCCTCATCACCGCCGGATGGTGCATGATCTACTGGGTCGCCTACACGCCGAGCGGCGACGAGTGAATTTCGCGCGGATTTCGCCGCGACTCTCCTCGCCGCGGCGGGATCCAAGCAGAGCCGTGACCAGCGCGCTCTTGCTGCGCCTTCTTCACCCAAGAAGGACTGAACAATGAATGCGCCGGATAGACGCGATCCGGAAGTCGAGGATCCACAGCGCTCTGTCGCACCCAAGCTCAATGAGCAAGTCAATCGTGGGCAACGCTTCGTACGACTTAAGAGCTTATTGTTCTACCGAGCGTCTTTAAAAGTTGTGGCGCGGGCGGTCTTCGCGCCGCAGGCGACGGCATCCGCGGTTAAACCGATCATAGCGGATATTGCTCGGCGAGCGTACGCGAAGTTTTGCGTCGACGACGGATGGCCGATCGCCAGCCATATCGCGCTATCCAGCTTGACCTCGATATTTTCGTTCTTGATCTTTGTCACGGCTCTCGCCGGCTTTCTCGGCACGAAAGACATTGCCGACGAAGCCGCAAAAATCTTGCTCGATACATGGCCGCAGGGGATAGCAGAACCGCTGACCAAAGAAATCCACACCGTTCTGACGCGGCCGCGTGGAGGATTGTTGGGCGTTAGCGCCGTGCTCTCAATTTATTACGCGTCGTCTGGCGTGGAGGCCTTACGTACAGGTTTAAATCGGGCCTATGACGAAAGGGAGACGCGACCGTGGTGGGTTTTGCGGCTCGAGTTTATTTTCTTTGTCGTCGTCGGCGCTGTGGCTTTAACTGTTTTCACCACGTTCTTGGTGTTTGGCTCTCTCCTTTGGGCGAAGGCGCGCGATTACGCGCCCGTTGTCATCACGTCCTTACAATTTATCTACATACCGATCCGCTACGGCATCTCAACTCTGACGTTGCTCGCTACTCTCATCTTGGTGCATAAATTTCTGCCGAGTGGTCAAAGGTCTTTCCGCGCAATCGCGCCTGGAGTCCTTTTCACACTGGCGGTTTGGATCGCATTCGGCTTGGTATTCGGCGCTTATGTTGCTGGCTGGAATTCCAATTTCAGTTCGACATACGCAGGTCTCGCCTCCATTGTTATTCTTTTGATATTCTTGGATTTCTTTGGCGCGGTCTTTGTATTTGGCGCCGAGCTCAATCGAATCTTGATGAAACGAAGCCGCCATGAGGAAGTCACCCGAGGTTTGAGCGGCTCGTTCGGTTAGGCGCGCCCCCTCGCGAGAAGCTGATATCCGTTTCGCCGACCTTTCGTTTGCGAAGCCCAGGGCTTCGTTTGCGAAGCCTTTGCATTTCGCAGCGAAATTTTCGCATTTCGCGGCGAAATTTTTGCGTTCACCCACGCCGGCAATGGCGCAGGACGCGGCTGGTCGCGCCCATGAGCGTCAGCAGCGCGAGCGACAGCAACCCGGCGCCGGGCGCCGGAGCTGGCGACTGGACTAAGGTGATGTCCACCTCGCCATTGCCGCCCACCAAATCGCTCAAGCCGAAAAAGGGATTGGTCGCATTGCTGGCGAGGAAGGAGCCGCCGCCACCGCCCCCGCCGAAAAGCCCGGCAACTCCGCCGCCGCCGCCGCCAACAAAGAATCCGACCCGCCGCGTGACGGTCTGGAGGCAATTTCGCGCACGATTTCGCGGAGCTTCATTTCCGACAAGCGCCGGCGGCGGCAAAGCGCAAATATTCCTGGACTGTGGCGCCGGCGCCACAGCTTAAGGATATTCGCACTTGCTACGGCGGCGGCGATTGTAAGCGGCGGCGAGCCGGCGCATCATATCGCGCGAGCTGTCCGTGGAAGGGCAGGCGGTTTTTCAGGCGGGGCGTCCGAACCCTCGGAGGCGCGACATGTTGCGATTTGGCAGGAAACACAAAGGGTTTTTCCGCGGTCTCGACGCCGCGTCAATCGTCGCGCTCGCGCTTGGCGGCGTGACGGCGGCGAAGGCCGACACGATCTTCGGCTACACGGGCGGCCTGCAGACCTTCACGGCGCCGATCTCCGGCGTTTACGACATCACCGCCTCCGGCGCGCAGGGCGGCGGCGGCTATCAGTGCTCCGGCTCCGTCTGCGGCTCCGGCGGCCTGGGCGCCGAGATCGGCGGCGACGTCTCTCTCAGGGCCGGCCAGCAGCTGACCATTCTCGTCGGCGGGTCTGGCGGCGCTAACGTTATCGGCGGCGGCGGCGGTGGTGGCGGCAGCTTCGTCGTGGCGGGAAGCACGCCCCTGGTGATCGCCGGAGGTGGCGGCGGGGGTGGGTCCACCCGAGGCGCCGACTTCTCCAACGGCGGCCCCGGCCTGACGGGCAATGCCGGAGGAGCCATTCCTGGCGGCGGTCCTGGGGGGAGCGGGGGCTTCGGCGGGAGCGGCGGCAGCTTCACGGGTGGCGGCGGCGGCTTCTACGGCCCGGGTGGCGACGACCTCGGCGGCGGGGCTGCCCTCGGCCTTGGACTCGGCGGCGGCGGCTTTCCCGGGAGCGGAGGCGGCGTCATAGGCGGATTCTCAAATATTGGCGGCTTCGGCGGCGGCGGTGGCGGTAGCCTTTCTACCTCCGGCCCCGGCAGCGGAGGCGGCGGTGGCGGTTATAGCGGCGGCGGCGGCGGCGGCGTCTTTTTCGGCGGCGGCGGCGGCGGCTCCTACCTCGATTCCAGCGTGACCGAGCTCGTCGCGCTCTCCGGCGTCAATACGGGCGACGGCCTCGTCGACATCGCCTTGGTCGGCGCTCCCGGGCCGCGGCCGGGCCAGGGCCTCGCCGCCCTCGCCCTGCTCCTCCTCGCCGGCGCCACGGCCTCCGGCCGCCGCCTCCTGGCGCGATAAGGGACACTGAAACCGTGGGTTTTCGACAAACCCGCGCCTTCCCCTCAATCCTCGCTCAATGCACGTCCCCCTAAGCTCGCCCGTTTCTCGAATCGGGCGAAGCGGACGGCATGGAGCGGCTCAAACTTTTGGCCCCGGCGGCGCAGACGGCTTGCGACGTCTCGATCGTCATGCCCTGCCTCAACGAGGCGCGCTGCCTGCCCCTCTGCATCGCCAACGCCAAGGCGGCCTTGGGAGAGATGCGCGAGCGGCTCGGGCTTTCCGGCGAGATCCTCATCGCCGACAATGGCAGCGAGGACGGCTCGCAGCGGCTGGCGCGAGCGCTCGGCGCGCACGTCGTTGACGTTACGCCGCGCGGCTATGGCGCCGCGCTGATCGCGGGGTTTCGCGAGGCGCGAGGCCGCTATCTCGTGATGGGCGACGCCGACGGCTCATACGATTTTCGCGACGCGGTCGAGATGGTGAAGAAGCTTGGCGACGGCGCGGATCTCTGCATGGGCTCGCGCTTTGCCGGCGGAATCGAGCCCGGCGCCATGCCCTGGAAGAACCGCTACATCGGCAATCCGGCGCTGACTTTCGCTCTAAACCTCTTCTTTCGCGCGAAGGTCGACGACGCTCATTGCGGCCTGCGCGCGCTGACGAAAGACTCATTCGAGCGCCTGAAACTCTCCGGCTCTGGCATGGAGTTCGCCAGCGAAATGATCATCAAGGCGGCGCTGAAAGGAGAGCGCATCGTCGAGGCGCCCGCGAAGCTGCGCCGCGATTTGCGCGAGCGGGCTCCGCATCTGCGCCCCTGGCGCGATGGCTGGCGGCACTTGCGCTATCTCCTGATGCTCAGCCCGGTCTGGGTCTTCGCGCTGCCTGCATCGATCGCCGCGCTCAGCGCGCTCGCGATTTTCGCCTGCGCGACGGCGGCCTGGGCGCAGGGCGGTTGGGAGAGCTCTCACTTCGGCAATTACTGGGTCATTCTCGCGGGCTCGCTTCTCGGTCTCTCGCATATCGGCTTTATCTTCGCCGCCTCGACGCATCTTTATGGCCGGCGCGCCGGCTATCGCCCAAAGTCCGGCCGCCTCGACGCCTTTGCCAATTGGATCACGCTCGAGACCATGTTGATTGCGGGCGTCGCGCTGATCGCGGCGGGCGCCGCCCTTCTCGCCGGCGTGCTCGGTTATTGGTCGCAGCATCATTTTCCCGCGATCCGGAGCGCGCTCCCGGCCGCAGTCGGCGCGGCGCTGCTCGTCGTCGGCACCCAGAACGCGCTCGGCGGCTTTCTGCTCGCGATCATCAATGGCCATGAGGCGGAGTTCCTCAAGGCGGAAACGCTGCCGACCGCAGCGCCAGCGCAAACACTGGAAACGGAGCGCCATCATGCAGCGGATTAAGATCGCCGTCCTCGGCTGCGGCTGGGTGGCGCGCGCGCGCCATTTGCCGGTGCTGACGCGCACCCCCGCCTTCGAGGTGATCGGCGTCCTGGATCGCCGGGGCGAGCGCGCCGAGCGCACCGCGCGCCAGTTTGGGCTGCGCCGCTATGCGCAGGGCCAGACGCTCGCTGACGCGCCCTGGCTCGATGAGGTCGACGCGGTCACCGTCGCGACCTCGCCCATGACGCATTTCGCTCTGGTGAAGGAGGCGCTCCAGCGCGGAAAGCATGTGCTGACCGAAAAACCCTTCACGATGACGCTTGCGGAGGGCGAGGAGCTCGTCGCGCTGAGCGAGTCGAGGAAGCTTCGCCTCGCGATCGTCCATAATTTCCAGTTCGCGCGCTCGACCCAACGGCTCCTCGACGAGATCGAGAGCGGCGCGCTCGGGCGCGTGCGTGGCGTAGATGCGGTGCAATTCGGCAATCCGGCGCGGCGCCTGCCCGAATGGTACGAAGAGCTGCCGCTCGGCCTTTTCTACGACGAGAGCCCGCATCTCCTCTACCTCATGCGCGCCGTCGCCGGTCCGCTGAAGCTCGAGCAGGCGACGGTCGTCCCGAGCCTCGACGAACTCAAGACTCCGGCGCGCGTCGACGCCTGGTTCAGCGCCGCCGGAGACTATCCGATCCATCTGAGCTGCAACTTCGAGAGCCCGGTCAGCGAGTGGCATCTCCTCGTCTTTGGAGAGAAGCGGCTCGGGGTTGTCGACGTTTTTCGCGACATCTATCTCTCCTTCCCCAATGACGGCGCGCATGACACGCGGCGCGTGCTGACGACGAGCCTTTCCGCGACGCTCCAGCATTGGACGCAGCACGTCACGAGCGGCGTTCCGCACCTTTTGGGCCAACTCTTCTACGGTAACGAGGACGTCATGCGGCGCTTCGCCGGCGCGATCCTCGAAGGCGACACGAAGGGGCTGGAGCCTCTCGACGGCCGCGCCGCGCTCGCCGGGCTGAAAGTGCAGCACGACATCATCGATGCGGCCCTCTCGGAGAGCGTGCTCGTAAACCCGCGCGCCGCGCACACGCCGACTCTCGTCCGGCGACGGGCGGGAGGCGCATGGTGAGCGTGCGCGCGCTCGGTTCAACGCATATGGCTCTCTGGCGCGATGTCCCGCGCAGCCTGCGCTATACGATCGTGGGTGGGCTCTGCGCCGTCATCAATAACCTACTGCTGATCGGCGTCGTCACGCTCGGGCTCGGCTACCTCGCCGGCATCTTCGCGGTTTGCGCGCCGATGCTGGTCATCGGCTACAGCCTGCACGCGCTCGTCACTTTCGAGAAGCCCTTCTCCCTGGTCGATTTCTTGCGCTTCAGCATCGGCAATCTTGCGAGCTATCCGATGTGGATCGCAAGCCACGTCGTTCTCTGCAGCGTCCTCGCCCTGCCGATCTATGTCGCGACGCCGATCGCAACCCTGATCCTTTCTTGCGCGAACTACCTTCTCGCGCACTGGGCCTATCTGCGCTCTACGCGCGCAGCCTTCGATCTTCGCGCCCGACCAGGGGACGAGAACTCGCTTTGAGGAGGGCTGAGCCCATCATGAAGCTTCTCATCCTGTCGCATTATTTCGATGCGCATCGCGGCGGCGTCGAGATCGTGGCCGGCCGCCTTGCGGAGGAGCTTTCTTGGGACTTCGATGTGCTCTGGCTCGCGACGGGCGAGACGCGAGCGACCCGCGCGAAGCCGGGAACACGACGGCAGTCTCTTGCTGCAACGAATGCGATCGAGCGCGCCGCAGCGCTTCCCTATCCCCTGCTCTCCTCTTTCGCGATCTCAATGATTTTCGGAGCGGCGCGGGAGAGCGACGCGATCCTCGCGCATGACGCGATCTACATGACGAGCGTCGCGGGTTTTCTGGCGTCGCGCATCTATCGCAAGCCCTTTGTCGTCGTCCAGCACATCGGCCTCGTGCCTTACCGCAATCCGCTCTTCGCCGCGCTGATGCGCGCCGCCAACCGAACTCGTCGTCAGGCCTATTTTGCAGCGCGCCGACCAAGTCGTCTTCATCAGCGAGACCACGCGACGACATTTCGCCTCGGTCGACTTCAAGCGGGCGCCGCGGGTCATCTTCAACGGCGTCGACGCCTCGATCTTTCACCCCCCGGTTGATGAGGCGGAGTTCGCCGCGGCGCGGATGAGCCTGAAGCTTCCGACGGACGCGCCGATCGCCCTTTTCGTCGGGCGCTTCGTCGAGAAGAAGGGGCTCGCGATCCTCGAGCGCCTCGCGCGCGCGCGGCCGGAAGTTCTCTTCGTCTTCGCCGGCTGGGGCGCGCTCGATCCAGCGCGCTGGGGTCTCGCCAACACGCGTGTCTTCTCCTCGCTCGCGGGCGCTTCGCTCGCGCCGCTCTATCGCGCGGCCGACCTGCTGCTCCTGCCGAGCGTCGGCGAAGGCTTTCCGCTCGTCGTCCAAGAGGCGCTGGCTTGCGGTCTGCCGGTCCTGTGCGGGGCCGAGACGGCGTCGGCGGACCCGGGGTCCAAGCGCTTCGTCGACGGTGTGGAGATTGCTCCAGATCCCGACGACGCCGCCAAAATCTTCGCCGAGGCGCTGACACGAAGGCTCGCCAAGAGCCGCGACTTCGGGGCGCGGGGAGAGCGCGCGCAATTCGCCGCGCGCCGCTACGCCTGGAGCGCCGTCGGCGAGGACTATCGCAGGCTTCTCGAAGATTTGCTGGAGAGGCGCCGCGACGCCGCCTCACCCGCGCGACAGGGCCAAGTCACATGACTCTTCTCTTCCAGCGCGTATTTTCTCGCAGCGCCCCTGTCGGCGCGCATCTGCCCGCGCCGCTGCGACGGGTCACGATTGGCGTCGCTCTGCTGATACTGGCGCTTTGCGCCGCAGCTTTCGGGATCGATCGCATCCTGCCAACGCCGCAGCTTTTTTACCTCACGAGCACGTTTTTCCACGCGCATGACGCCTTCTGGCTCGTCGTGCTCGCGCTATTCCTTATCGGCGTCGCCAGCTTGCCCTTGCCGGCGGGTCCCTTCGAGAGCGTCGGCGGCGCGTCGCCTCGCGCTCTGCGGACGGCGCTTATTGTCCTCTCGCTCCTCGTCGTCTTGCTGGGCGCGCTTGGCGCGCATTGGGTTTTGCTCGATTACCCGTTTTCGTGGGACGAATGCCTCGCCCGCTTCAACTCCCTCATCTTTCGCAGCGGTCGGACCGTCGCGCCGCTGGCCGAGGAATGGCGTCCCTATGCGAGCGCGCTCGCCTGGCAAAGCTTCATGCAACCCGTCGCCGATCACGCGGCGCTCGTCTCCTCCTATCTGCCGGTCAATGCGGGCTTACGCGCCTTCATCGGCGGCTCTACCGACGAAAGGCTGACGAGCCCGCTGCTTGCAGCGCTGGCGATGCTCTCGGCCTATGGCGTCGGCCGGCGCCTGTGGCCGGATCGGCGTGACGCGGCCTTCGTCGCGGCCGTGCTCGTGCTCACCTCTTGCCAAGTCCTCGTCACGGCGATGACGCCCTATGCGATGACCGCGCATCTCGCCTTCAATCTGCTGTGGCTATGGCTTTTCCTGCACGACGCGCCCATAGATCACACTGCGTTTGCGCGGAAGCGCTCAAACGCAGAAAACGCGATCAATTTTAACATTTTAGAGCGCGCTTCGCGCGAAAAACCGGTTGCCACTTTTTTCGCGAGCCGCGCTCTATGCCACGCCGGCGCGATCTTCATCGGTTTCCTGGCGAGCGGGCTGCATCAGCTCGTGTTTCATCCGCTCTTCGCCGCGCCCTTCGTGTTTTCGCTCTATCGACAAAAGCGCATCAAACTCGCGCTCGTCTACGCGCTTGCCTATGCGGGCATTGGCCTCTTTTGGATCAGCTATTGGAAGATCGGCCTCGCGCTGCAAAATCTCGCCGCGCCCGGCGCTGCGCCAGGAGCCGGCGCGATTGGCGGAACGCGGTTCTTCCTCGAGCGGGTCGCCTCGCTCCTCATTGATTACGAGTGGCATTCCATTCCGCTGATGCTGAAGAACAGCCTGCGCTTCATCGTCTGGCAGAACCCATTGCTGCTGCCGCTCGCGGCGCTGTCGTGGCGCGCGCTCGCGCAGGGTCGCGACTACGCGCGCGAGCTGCTTGCCGGCGTGCTGCTGACCTTCGCGGTCATGTGCGTTCTGATGCCCTATCAGGGCCATGGCTGGGGCTATCGCTATCTGCATGGGCTGATCGGCAATCTCGCGCTGCTCGCGGGATTTGGCTGGATCGCCGCGACGAGCGGCGCGACGGCGCGCGAGGGCGCGGCGATGCGGGCGGCGCTGTTCCTTTCCAGCGCGTTCTCGCTGCTCGTTCTGCTGCCTGCGCATTTGGCAAGCGCGCGCGCGTTCACCGAGCCCTATGCGCGCGCCGACGCGGCGCTCCGCCAAGCCAAGAGCGACATCGTCGTGATCGACAAGACCGGCATGCGCTACGGAGTCGATCTCGCGCGCAACGATCCCTTCCTGCGCGAGCGACCCATTCGCTTGACGCTCCAGCCGCTCAGCGACGCGGATCTTGCGGCGCTGTGCGCGCGCTACAGCGTGGAGCTTTTCGACGTTTCAAGCGGCGCAGCTTTTGGCGTTCCCTTGAACGAGGAAGAGCTCGTGAGGCGAGCTCCCCGCCGCCGCCCGCTCTGTGCGGCGCCTTTCGACGTTCACGCGGGAGAAAAATAAAGGCGCGGGGACGGCTGAGCCTTCCCCGCGCCTGATGACTGATATTCAAGCATACAGGCGCCCCGCCCCGAATTCACTCGAAGTGGCCGCCCCAGTTGCCCCAGACGTAGATGCAGATGAACAGGAAGATCCACACCACGTCCACGAAGTGCCAATACCACTCGGCGAACTCCAGGCCGAGATGCTGATCCGGCTTGAAATGGCCGGCATAGGCGCGCAGCAGGCACACCAGCAGGAAAAGCGTGCCGATGATCACGTGCATGCCGTGGAACCCGGTCGCCATGAAGAAGGTCGAGCCGTAGTTGTTGGCCGTCGGATGGCGCGGGTCGTAGCCGAAGACGAAGGGTGCGTGGATGAATTCATAGGCCTGCAGGGCCGTGAACAGCAGGCCGAGGACGATGGTGAAGATCAGGCCCTTGATCAGCCGATCGCGCTTGCCGTCATGCAAGCCCTTCAGACCCCACATGAGCGTGCCGCCCGAGCTGACCAGAATGACCGTGTTGATAATGGGCAGATGCCAGGGGTTGATGACCATAGTGCCCTGGGGCGGCCAGACGCCGCCAAAGAGCTCGGTGCGCACGTATTGCACGGCGTCCACCGGGAAGGTGGCGGAGTTGAAGAAGGCCCAGAACCAGGCGACGAAGAACATCACCTCGGAGAAGATGAACAGCGCCATGCCCCAGCGCAGGCCGTTCTGCACCGCAGTCGTGTGCAGGCCGGGCCGGTGCGCCTCGTTGATCACGTCGCGCCACCAGACGAACATCGTCGCGAGCACGGCGGCGAGGCCGATATAGAATGCGGAGCCGCCAATCACGCTCGAATTGGGGAAGATCGGCTCGCCCTTGTGGCCGGAAAGCCAGATCACCGCGCCGGTCGCAAGGACCAGAACCGCGACGGACATGGTGATCGGCCAGGGACTCGGATCGACGAGACAATAATTGCGGTTTTGATCGGAAGGACTTCCCGTCACTCCATGCGCTTGCGTCATTTGCGTTCCCCTCTGGCGCCTCAAGCGCCTTAGCTAATTCAAGCCGACATTCTTGCTTTGGCGAGCGGCCTCGCCGCCCTGCGCGTTTTTCCCCTTCGCCGCGAAGAAGGTGTAAGAGAGCGTCACTTCCTCGACTCCCTCCATCAAGGCTTCTTCCTGGAGCTTCGGATCGAGGAAGAAGACGACCGGCCACTCCGCCTTCTCATGCGGCCCGAGGGTCTGCTCCTGAAAACAGAAGCAGGCCAGCTTATTGAAATAAGGGCCGGCTTGGCCGGGACTGACATTGAACGAAGCGAGCCCCCGCGTCTCTTGGTCAGAGAGATTCTCAACTCGATAATAGACCGTCGCCACTTCTCCGACGCGGATCTTGACCTTGGCGACCTCCGGTTCGAAGCGCCAAGGCAGACCGTGCGCGATGTTGGAGTCGAAGCGCACGACCATCACTCGGTCGATCGTTTCCGTCGGCGCCGCCGTGGCCTTTTTGGTTGCGCCGGCGATGCCCGTCGCCGTGCAGAAGGCGCGGTAGGCCGGCGCGGCGATGAAGGACAGCGCGAGCATCCCGGCGGCGAAGGCTCCGACGCCCATCGCTGTGCGCCATGTCCGCCTTCGGGTTGTGTTCTCGCGCTGTTGCTCCACCAGAGCAGCCTTTCCGCTGACGAGGGCGCGAGGCGCCGTCGCTTTTGCTTTCGTTTGGGGCGCTGCGGGTCTCGGCGCTCGCATTTGAGAGACGAGACCCGTTTTGCTTCGGCAGGCTTCCGCCTTACTCGATCACCGGGACAGCCGGCGGCGTCAGGAACTGATGGAACGGCGGCGGCGAGGTGAGCGACCATTCCAGCGTCTTCGCGCCTTCTCCCCACGGATTGGCGCCGGCCGCGCGCTTCTTCATGAGCGACTCGATCATCACGTAAGCCCAGGTGAGCATGGCCAGCGTCACGGGGATCATGCCAAGCGACGACACGAAGTTCCACAGCGCATAGGCGTCCGGATAATCAATGTAGCGGCGCGGCTGCCCGGCGAGGCCCAGGAAGTGCTGCGGGAAGAAGACCACGTTCACGCCGATGAACATCAGCCAGAAGTTGAGGTCTGCCAGACGCTCGTTGTACAGGTAGCCCGTCATCTTCGGCCACCAGTAGTAGAAGCCTGCGAAGATGCCGAAGACCGCGCCGAGCGACAACGTGTAGTGGAAGTGCGCCACGATATAGTAGCCCTCGTGGAATTGCCTGTCGGCGCCGGCGTTGGCGAGCACGATGCCGGTCACGCCGCCCATCGTGAACACGAAGATGAAGCCGATCGCCCAGAGCATCGGCGTGCGGAACGAGATCGACCCGCCCCACATCGTCGCGATCCAGGAGAACACCTTGATGCCCGTCGGCACGCCGACGACCATCGTCGCGAGCACGAAGTAGCGCTGGGCGGTGAGCGACAGGTTCACCGTATACATGTGGTGCGCCCAGACCACCGAGCCGATCACCGCAATGGCGAGCATCGCGTAAACCATGCCGTGATAGCCGAACACGGGCTTCTTGGAGAAGGTCGAGATCACGTGGCTGATGATGCCGAAGGCCGGCAGGATGATGATGTAGACCTCCGGGTGGCCGAAGAACCACAGCAAGTGCTGGAACAGCAGCAGGTCGCCGCCGCCGGCCGGATCATAGAAGCTCGTGCCGAAGTTGCGGTCGGTGAGCAGCATCGTCACGCAGCCCGCGAGCACCGGCAGCACCAGGATCAAGAGGAAAGCGGTGACGAGGAGCGCCCAGCAGAACAGCGGCATCTTCATCAGACCCATGCCCGGCGCGCGCATGTTGAAGATCGTCGTGATGAAATTGATCGCGCCGAGGATCGACGAAGCGCCGGCGGCGTGCAGAGCGAGGATCACGAAGTCCATCGCCGGTCCGGGCGTGCCCGCGTTGCCGGACAGCGGCGGATAGAACGTCCAGCCGCCCGCGAAGCCCTTCATGCCCGGGGCGCCCTCGACGAACATTGAGAACACGGCGAGCACGAGCGAGACGACGAGCAGCCAGAACGAGATGTTGTTGAGCCTCGGAAAGGCCATGTCCGGCGCGCCGATCATGATCGGGACGAACCAGTTTCCAAAGCCGCCGATCAGGATCGGCATGGCCATGAAGAAGATCATCAGCACGCCGTGGACGGTGATGAACATGTTGTAGAGGTTCTTGCCGGCGTCGAAGGCGCTGTCGGGGTCCGCGCCATGCATGATGTGCGCAAGGAACGGGAAGATCTGAACGCCGGGCCAGGCAAGCTCAACACGCATCGCCAGCGACAGGAGGAAGGCGATCACGCCGCCGATCGCTCCCAGCCAGATGTAAAGCGTGCCGATGTCCTTGTGGTTGGTCGAGAACAGGAAGCGCTTCAGTCCCGTCGGCGTCCCGTGATGGCCGTGCGCGTCGGCCGCGATCAGAGTGTCCATGTGAGTTGTCCTTGCCCGGTCGGGGCGTCTGATGTTCGCAGGTGAGGTTACTGATTGGCCGCGACCTGGGCCTTGGGCCCGGCGCCGTCGCTGCTCGCGAACTTCTCTTTGGCTTCCGCGAGCCATTTTTCATATTCGGGCCGGCTGACGGCGCGAATGGCGATCGGCATGTAGGCGTGATCCTTGCCGCAGATGAAGTAGCATTCGCCGTAATAGACGCCCTCTTTCTCGATCTTGAACCAGGTTTCGTTCAGGCGGCCGGGGATCGCGTCCATGCGCACGGCGAAGGAAGGAATGCCGAAGGCGTGGATCACGTCGGACGCCGTCACCTGCACCTTCACCACCTCGTTGACCGGAACGACGGCCTCGTTGTCGACGGCAAGCATGCGCAACTCGCCAGGCTGCAGCTCGGTGTCAGGCTTCATCCGCTGCTCGAAGGCGAAGCCGCCGCCCTGCTCCTTCGGATATTCGTATTTCCAGTACCACTGATTGCCCGTCACCTTGATCGTCACCGACGGCTCCGGGACGACGACCTGCGTCGTCAGCAGATGCATGGACGGAAAGGCGATGCCGATCAGGATGAGACAGGGAATCGCCGTCCAGACAACCTCGAGCAAGTGGTTGTGGCTGTATTTCGAGGCGACGGGATTCGCCTTCTCGTTGAAACGCCACATCGCATAGACCAGAAGGCCCAGCACGAAGATCGGAATGAGCGTGATGATCGGCAGCAGAACGTCGTTGTAAAACTGCTGAGTCTGGTGCCCCGCGGGCGTCACCATCGCCGGCAGGCCAATGCCGCCCGGCGTCGGCCGTCCCTCTACTTGAGCAAACGCGGATTCGCAGGCGGCAAGCGTCGCGATGACGCAGCAAAAGGCCTTGCCGTAAAGGCAAGCCAAAGTCTTTTTCGACATGTCGTTCCCCGTTGTCGATGGTCCGCCCATCGTGGCGGTCTAGGCGCGCAGCCCATCGCCCGTTCCCCCCGGGCGGCCGAATCGCCGAAGCGATCGGCGGGTCTCACGCGACGCAACCTTTGTGCCGGTTCCCTTCAACCATAAGCCCTGCTGGGGCGCAATTGACGCGAGGTCGCATTGGGAGGGACAAATCGTCGCGCCGAGAGTGCAGTGCGGCATAATCCTTGAACTAGGCTAAGTCCAGAAAAATGTGAGGACCAGGACAGGCGCGACGAGCTTCGCTAAAGACAGCAAAATCAGTGCCTTGAAAAAGAAGAGCGACGCCGTTGCGAGGACCGCGCCCCAGAAACGGCGTCGCTCATGCTACGCCGAACGCCCCGAATTGCGAGCGCTCGGTCGACATAGAATCCCGCGCCGCGAAACTTTCGTTTCGCAGCGGCGGGCCGATGCCTAGCGAAGCTTTCGGATCAAAGGCGCGTCAGCGTGACGGCCAGAATCACGACCATGGCGACCATCGCGCCGGGGACCAGCCAACCCATGAGAACCTCCCGTTCATTGCCACTAAGTGGCGATTTTCTTCTTTGCAGCAGAGCCGCGGACCAGAGAGTCGTCCCGCGAAGGGGTTCTTGTCAAGCCCCGAAGACGACGAAAAGTCGGACGGCGCGCGAAAGTTCTGATCGGCCGGCATTTTCTCCTCGGCCCCGCGCGGTCGATTCCATAGTGTTAAAGCGTGCTTGGCACGAAAAACCGGTTCTCGCTCTTTCGCGAGCCGCGCTCTAACGGCCGAACAGGCGCTCGAAGAAGCCCTCCACCGGATCGCCGCGCCGCGCCTGCGGAGCCCGGCGATCGGCGCGGTTGGGCGGCGCGGAGGGGATGTCCTCCGGCGGCGTCAGATCGTCGGGCGCGCGGCTTTGCGGCGGCGGCCCGTCGCCCGGCCACACGGGGGTTTGGGGCCGCGCCCGAATCGGGGGATCGGGGTTCTCCGCCGGCGCGCCGCCGCGCAGGAAGCCCAGGACATTTTCGACGAATTCTGGCGCAGCCACGTCTTGCGAAGCGTTCCAGTAGCCGCCTGGGAGCTCGACGGGCGGCGCGCCGCGCATCGCCTCCCGCATGAATCGGCTCCAGACCTCGACCGGCAGATTGCCGCCGGTGACGTGCTTGGTCGGCGAATTGTCGTCGTTGCCGAGCCAGACGCCAGCGACGAGACGGCCCGTGTAGCCGACGAACCAGGCGTCCCGGAAATCCTGGCTCGTGCCGGTCTTCCCGGCTGCCTGCCAGCCGGGCAACTCGGCCTTGCGCGCCGTCCCCGTGAGCAGCGTCTCCCGCATCATCGTGTTCATCATCGCGACGTGGCGCGGCTCGATAACGCGCCCGTTGCTGGCGTTCTTCCACTGATAGAGCGGGCTCCCGTCGCTCGCGCGCAGCACCTTGGCGATCACATGCGGCTGAACGCCGATCCCGCCATTGGCGAAAGGCGTATAGGCCGAGACGAGCTCGAGCGGCGTGACCGCGGAAGTGCCGAGCGCGATTGTGGCGTTGGCCTGAAGGTCCGAGGCGACGCCCAGACGATGGGCCGTGCTCGCGACCGTTTTTGGCCCGACCTCGAGCCCGAGGCGCACGGCCACCGTGTTCAAGGACATCGACAGCGCGCGGGTCAGCGTCACCGGCCCGAAATATTCGCGGCTGTAGTTTTCTGGCTGCCAGCCTCTGACGTTGAGCGGGCCGTCCTCGCGCACCGTGTCGGGAGTCAGGCCGTGCTCCACGGCGGCGAGATAAACGAAAGGCTTGAAGGCCGAGCCCGGCTGGCGCTTGGCCGACGCGGCCCGGTCGAACTGGCTCTCGCCATAGTCGCGCCCGCCGACGAGGGCGCGAATGGCGCCCGTCTGATCGATCGCGACGACGGCGCCCTGGGTGACGCCAAACTTCTCGCCCTTCTTGTCGAGCTCCTCCTTGAGCGCCTGCTCGGCTAAGCCTTGCAGCCGCTTGTCGAGCGTCGTCGTCACGACGATATCCTCGTCGATCGAGCCGATCTTGTCGGCGAGCGCGTCCATCACATAGTCGGCGGCGTAATTGATCGTGCCGGCGCCGCTGTCGCGACGGGTCTGGGCAGGCTTCGCAAGCGCCGCCTTCTGCTGGGCCGGGGTGATGAGACCCTCCTCGCGCATCGCGTTCAGGACCTGCTCGGCGCGCTCCTGGGCGCCTTGCGGATTGCGGTCCGGCGCGAGCTTGCTCGGCGCCTTCATCAATCCGGCGAGCACGGCCGCCTCGGGGAGCGTGATCTCGCGCGCGCCGTGGCCGTAGTAGCGCCGCGCCGCCGCCTCGACGCCATAGGCGCCGGAGCCGAAATAGACGCGATTGAGATAAAGCTCGAGAATCTGATCCTTGCTGTATTTGCGCTCGAGCCAGAGCGCGAGGATCGCCTCCTGGATCTTGCGGGAGAGCGTGCGCTCCTGGGTCAGGAAGAGATTCTTGGCGAGTTGCTGGGTGAGCGTGGAGCCGCCCTGCACGCCGCCGCGGCCGATCACGTTGCGTAAGAGCGCGCGCGCCAGCCCTTGCGGATCGAGGCCCCAGTGCGAATAAAAGCGGCGATCCTCGATCGCGACGAAGGCTTTCGGCAGATAGGGCGGAAGCTCGGAAATCGGAATCGCCGCGCCGCCCATGTCGCCGCGATTGGCGATGAGGGCGCCGTCGACCGCGAGGATCGCGACATTGGGCGGCCTCTTGGGCACGGCGAGCTGGTCGATGGGCGGGAGCCGCGCGCCATAGAACAGCACGAGCGCGCCAAGGCCGATCACGCCCCAGATGCCGAGCACGAAAGTCCAATAGACGAGGCGCCCCAGCAGCGACGACGAGGAGCGCGCTGGCGCCCGGCCCCGCGCGCGGGGCGGCGGCGGCCGGTCCTTCGGCTCGGACGCGGGCGCGGCGCGCTTGCGGGAACGCGACGCGGCGGGTCGATCGCGCGGATCGACCTTGAGCTCGCCGCGCCGTGCCTCCTCGAAATAGGGTTCGCGGCGGTCGTCCTTGCGCGCCATTGGCCTCCCCTGCGCCGCTTCGCCGGCGGTAGAGCGGGTAAGGGTTAACCGAGGCGCTTTAAGGGCTGGTTACGGAGGATGCCGATAACGATTTGCCCCGGTAACGGAACGCGCGAAGCCATGGAGCAGAGAGCTGCACCCGGGTAAATACTGCCTCGTCCTCATAATCCCGATGAAAAACCGCGCTGCAACCGCAGTTCCCAATCCGCGATTTCACCGCAGGCCGCGACAATCCATAGCTCCGAGGTTGCAGGGAAAGTCGCACCTCGAGCAAAACGAAGAAGCATCAAAGCTAAGCCTTTAGTGTAATTTTTTGTCAGGTGCCATTAAATTATAATCCACAGGCAAGTCGAGCGACCCGAAGGCAATGAATGTCGCGATTTTATCAATAACTTCTTTGCTTGCATAATACCTTGAGTGCACAATATCTATTTTTGCAAAAGTTTCCTTTACACGGTCATTAACCGATAGCCATATCCGTGTATTATTTTTTATATAAGCATCAGCACTATCTGGACATACTCCAGTATCCGGTAATTCAAACAAAAATCCGTTTTGATAATCTGCATATGATTTCCGTAGGAATCCTTGAAATGTTTCGAACGCTTTTCCTTCTCCTGGTTCTGTTAATTCCGCATTACACCTTTTTGCAAAGTCAGCATCGTCAAATAAATACGAATATCGAGAAATAGGAATTTCGAAAGCTAAACTTACTGGAGTACCGCCGATTTTTCCACTCGTGTTGCCAAAAATATTCAAACATGTCTCCTCGAATATCGACCCGATACCCAAACGAGGTGACACTTCAATTCTTGCATTCTTAACTTCCTTCGGAGGCAGTCCGTAAACTCTGCTATAAGTAGCTGCCATAACGATTCGGATCAAAAATGGCTCGATTAGGAGATAAAGCGGATAAAACGGCGATCTCAACAAGCTAGATAATTTTGTACGAACCACTGCGCGGGAATTTTATCCAAATTCCCAACTCTATCACCTATAATCAACTGATTTACAGCATCGGTCCCTTGCTCTTCGAAATGAATCTCTTCTTTACTATTGTTATATTGATGAGATATAAACGCTCGCAGGAGCGGTAAAAACTGGGACTCCATCACCTCCCGCGACGATAAGCCTAATAATGCCTCGTCAAGCCAGCCAGCCGTTATCGTCAAGACCTTAATCCGCTCAAAGCCAGGACGCTTCTTTTTACCACTCGCCCGCATTTCGTCGAAATATATGTTAGTATTATACCTCGATCCGCTGAAGTTTAGGCTATAAAAACAAAATACGCAAAACGCGCTAGCTATGAATGTATACAGTAGCGGTGGTTGCCAAGACAACGGATTAAAAGATACGTCAATCACAAACAGCTTACTGACTATCATTACTATTATATAAAAACACAGTAGAAAAGTAGTTGTTATTACGGTAGATATAGCCCCCCAAAAATGGCAAAGAAATAAGCGCCCTTACTATCATATCAATCTTTTCTCGATAGTGTGACGCATGTCCACTCCAGATCTTTCTGAAAAATGGAGTCCCTAGGAAGACAAGTCTGCCCAGTGTCTGGTCACCTGATTCGAATATTTCAAATAATTCAAATAAGATTCGTTGCTCACGAAGATACTCAATGGGTAAAAAAACTTTGAAAAGTGACCATGCGCTATAATTTGATATTTCTAGTATCGATTTCTTATTTCTATAACGGCGCATATAAAGGTGGCGCATTTTTAGATCAAAAATTAACTTAGACGATATATTTTCTGAAGACACCCCAAATGGGAGGCCATCAATAATATCCTCTATTTTATACATGTCAGAGGAATTTTTCGCTGCTTCATCGAAATGATACAAGAACTTTTTAGCCTGCGCGCCGGCCCTCTCCATGTATATCTCAACCGCCTTCAGAAGTACGCTCCCTCCATGACTATGGGCAACAACGTGTATGCGGGCATTTTTGTCATGATTTTTTATGTTGTCGAAGCTTATAGCCAGTTTTTTAGCTGCTTCTACGCGTGCAGTATGAGTATTCAATCCACTCCAGAAAAATGGAGGTTCGAAGTTAACCGAGCGCCACACGGCTCCACCTAACCCAAACTGCTCCAATCGTGCTTCAAGCTGATTACAGAACTGTAGTTCATCGGTACTTTTTGGCTGATACCACTTGATTATTCCTGCGCTTGGCGCGTTAAACGTACCATGCACGACTATAACATAATCGTTTACGGTCATAGCAGGTTCTCCGTCGAGCGTTCCGCCTCTCTAGTCTGTGTGAGCTCTTTAGCGCTGCATCGTCGCGCAGCCCCCCGATTCCTCCTATTTCGATGAGCTGCCTCTTCGCTCTCTGGCAACAGGCTCCCTCACGCCAAGCTCGATCTAGGGGAGGTCACGACCCGAGAAACATATTCCCCGAATATTAAACTGTATAGAAAAATGAGCCCCAATCAAATGAGCGGCGTCGACGACGCCACAGCCGTCCTCGCGAGCGCCCTCACAGCCGCGTCGACTCGTTGATCGATCCCGGGGGGAATTGCTTCTGGAAGGCGCAGGCGAAGCCGCCCTCGAAGTGGCGCACGACGACGGCGGGCGTCGAGCCCACGACGACCTGCGAGCCGAGCGGCGGCTGGCAATCGCTCTCCAAGCCGGCGCCGGAGAGCGAGATGTCCTGGATCCTGACGATGATCTCGCGCGCGTCGGGCGTGCGCAGCACGGCGCGGCGCATCACCGGCACGATGCGTTCGTGGCGGCGGTCGTCCGCAATGCCGAAATTTTGACGATTGGCGAACCAGGTCAGCTGATCGGCGAGCTTGTCGCGCTTTCCCGCGGGCAGATTGAACATGAGCGCGAAACCGGCGTCCGTGAGGCGCACGCAGGGACCGGCGAACCGTCCCAAGTCGTCGAGATAGACGACGACCTGCTCGCCGAGGCCCGGCTTGCCCGGCGCCTGCAAGAGCATGTCGCCGGGCGACATCTCTATCGTCTGGCAGGGAAACTCGCTCTTCAACTCGAGCATGTAGCGGCCGAATAGCGATACCGGCACCCGCTGGAAGCGCCTGCTTTCCGCGACCTGGAGCGCCGCTTCCGGAACGTTGTCGACGTCATGCCCGTCATCAGTGGCGCGTTCGATCAACCGTTCAACGTGGGCAATGAGGTTAACGAGTTCGCCTTAACGCGAACTTACGGCGGTGGGGCCGCACCGCTCATGCGCGCGCCTTTCCGCCTTCGTAGACGATGAAGCGGCGGCCGCCTTTCTCCTCCGACGGCACGAAGGGCCTCGTGGCGCGCGCCCCGGCGAGCCCTTCGCGCTCGCGGGCGCTCATCATCCGCAGGGAAACGATCTCGAGCCTGTCGGCCGGGACCCGGCCAAACCAGTCCACCTCTCCGCAGGGCGCGAGCGATCCGAGCAGGCGCGAACGCGTCTTGCCGAAATGGCTGAGCGGCAAGAGAAGCAGCTCGAAGTCGAGCTCACGGCGCGAGGCGTCCGCTCTCTCGGCGTCGGCGGCGCGGGCGCGCGCCTTGGCGGCCGCCGACGATCGGCGTCGCACCGTCGATGACCGTCAGCAGGGCCGCCGCGACCTCGCGTCGATCCTCGTCCCGCCACATGCCAAGGAACGGGGCGCCCCTGCCCTCGCCGCCCCAGAGCGCGTTGAGTCGCGTTCCGCAGAGCCGCAGCGGGAACTGGCAGGCCTGATCGATTTCGACGATGAAGCAGTCGGCGAGCAGATGACGAATGGCGCCCGGATCGATGTCGTTGCGATCGGGAGCGGCGCGCGCGCCGCGCAGCCTGTCCCAATAGGCGTAAAGATCCTTGCTGACGGAATGTCTCATACTCGCTCCCCATTCCGAAGTCTTAAAACAGAATTGCGTCGCTTCGGCACAACGGGAGCCCCCGACGGACGCTCCGTCTCCAACGCTGCAGCCGACATGCCAGCCCCCGTGTTTACCTTTGCTAACGGCTATGGTTGCCGACCGACAGGCTGCGTGTCATCCTGACAGCGTCCTCGGGGAAGCGCGCGCGAGACGCTCCGCTCGCAAAGCTGCTCTCCCGGGCGCAAGGCGCCCTCGCCGGTCATATGGCTCTGCTGGGCGCATCGCAGGCGCGGATCATTTTAGCCGCGCCTCGGAGACCCCAGGCAGGCGGGCGCGCGCGCTCCGGCGCGTCCGCCGCTCTGATCTAATTCTCGTGATCCGAGCAGAATGTCTGAAGGCGGCGTCGCGCGCTCGAGCGAATTGATGCAAAAATTGACAGACTTTTGCGATCAGAATTCCCTCCAGCGTTCTGGCGCGAATTCTTGATCCCCAAACGATTCCGTTCCAGAGACAAGCGCGCTAAGCGCGAGGGGCGGACGAATCGTCGCGCAAGGAGGCGTGGTGAAGCAGGAGCCGATCTTCAACATTCCTTCGGCGATCGTCGCGCTCGTCGCCGTCCTGGTCGGCGTTCAGCTCGCCGTCGACCTCATGCCGCAAGCCTTCACGCTCTGGCTTTTCGAAACCTTCGCCTTCATTCCGGCGCGCGTGAGCTTTCTCGTCGCGCCGGTCGCGACGCTGCGCGCCTTGGCGGACCTCGACGCCAACGAGCTGACGGGGCTCTTCGATCTCGGTCCTTTCGCGACCGTGACCATCGCGAGCTATGCTTTTCTTCACGCCAATTGGACGCATCTCGGCGTCAATGCGGTCTCGCTGACGGCTTTCGGATCGCCGGTCGCGAAACGGCTCGGGTCGCTGCGCTTCTTTTTCTTCTTCATGGCGACCGCCGTCGCCGGCGCGCTCGCGCATCTGGCGACCCATCCCTTCTCGCTCGAGCCCGTGGTGGGCGCATCGGCGGGGATTTCGGGCGCGATCGCGGCGATTGCCCGCTTCGCCTTCACGCCGGGCGGCGCGCTTCACGAGGATTGGGGACGGGCGGGAGCGGGCGGCAGCACCCAACCGCTGCAGGGACTTCTGGACAACCGCCGCGCCGCGATCTTCGTCGTGACCTGGCTCCTCGCCAATGTGCTGTTTGGGACGCTCTCGACGGCGCCCGGCGGCGCGGGCCCCATCGCCTGGGAGGCCCATCTCGGCGGTTTTCTCGCCGGCCTGCTGCTCTACGGCTGGTTCGAGCCGCGGCGGCCCGCGGATCGCGCTTAGATCACGCTGCGATTGAACGGAAAACGTAGAAAACGTGATCGATTTAAAGAGTTGGAGCGCGCCTGTCCCTCGAACGGAATGGTTCGAGCGATAAGCAATCGCGCCAGAGATGAGAACCTTGGAGCCAATTCTTGACGCAAAAGTCTATCAACTTTTGCGTCAATTCGCTTAGCCTGAGGCCGCCGCCACCGGAATATGGGAGAAGATCGTCGGCAGGGTGCGCCTGGCCGCGTCGCGTCCCATGGCGATCGCCTCGTCCGCCCTGTGAAAGTCGAACATGCCGATGTCGTTGCCGCGCGTGTTGACGATCGCGTCGGGCGGATCGCCGGCAAGGCGGGAGCGCAGGATTCGATCCTGGACGATGTTGAAGGCGTCGACCATCGCGGTCGCCACATTGGGCGCGCCGCCGGCGCTCCGCTCGAAATAGCGCGGCAGGAGCCCGTTTTCGAGCGCGGAGCCTAACCGGCTGGCGAAAGGTCCGATCCCCGCGCCGGTTCCCGGCGACGCCGCCTGGTCGGGCACGACCTTTGAGCGATACATCATGTCGGCCGCCATGTTGATCCCAATGACGTAATCCGCGCCGAGCGCCCGGCAGACCGTGACCGGCACGGGATTGACCAGCGCGCCGTCGAACAGATAGCGGTCGCCGACGCGCACGGGCTCGAAGATGCCTGGCAGCGCGTAGGACGCGCGAATCGCGAGATCGAGCGCTCCGCGTTGCAGCCATATCTCGTGACCCGTGCCGATTTCGGTCGCGACCGCCGCGAAGGGGATCGGCAGATCCTCGATCAAAAGGCCCTTGACCTCGTGCTCGAGCGCGGCCTTCAGCCGCTCGCCACTCATGAGGCTCATGCCGGAGAAGGAAAGATCCATCAGCGCGAAGACGCGCCGTTTGGTCAGCGAGCGTGCGAAGGCCTCGATCGCGTCGAGCTTGCCGGCGGCGTAGCAGCCGCCGACGACAGCGCCGATCGAGGTGCCGGCGATCACATCGGGGAAGATTCCATGGTCCGCGAGCTCTCTGAGCACGCCGATGTGCGCCCAGCCGCGCGCCGCGCCGGAGCCCAGCGCCAGGCCGAGCTTCACGCGGTTCGGCGCTCGCCCATCGTCCGCCGTGCCCGAGGCCGGCGGCGCTGAGAGGCCGCTTGACCGCTCGTCCGACATATCGAAGCTTTTTCGCACCAAGGAGAACATCGCCTGCTTCGTCCCTGACCGCGCCGCCCATTATCCCGGCCATTGAGTCAGATTTAAGATCGAAGCCTGCTCTCGGAAAGTGGAGGATTAGCTAATGTCCTCGCGCGCTTTCCGCTTGAACGGAGTCGTTCGAGCGATAAGAAATCGCGCTAAATGAGGATGTTGGGGCGAATTCCGATCGCAATAGTCTGTCAACTTTGCGGAATTCGCTCTTGCGCTTTTCGCCTCATTCGACGAAGACGAGCCGCCGTTCGCCGCCACGCTCCAGCTTCCTGTAAAAGCAGGATTTCCTGCCCGTATGGCAGGCGCCGCCGTCGCCCTGGGGCTCGACCTCGAGCAAAAGCGCGTCCTGATCGCAGTCGACGCTCAAGCTCACGACGCGCTGGATCTGACCCGAGGTCTCGCCCTTGCGCCAAAGGCTCTGGCGCGAGCGCGACCAATAGTGGGCCTCGCCGGTCTCGATCGTCTTATCCAGAGCCAGGGAGTTCATATAGGCGACCATCAGCACCTCACGCGTTCCCGCCTCGATCGTCACACAGACGATGAGGCCCTGCGCGTCGAAGCGGGGGAGGAAGTTCGCGCCTTCCTCGAGCGCGCGCTTTTCATTAGAAGTCATGACGGAGGCAATTTAGGGCCGAGGCTCGGACCGGCACAAGGGCCACAAGCGGCGAGCGCCTGCCCTGCCGCTTGACGACGCGCCCTCAAGGCTCTTTACAGGAAGTCGAACGAGCGTCGTGCGGCCTCCGCCCGCGGCGAAGCGGGCTTGCTCCTGGCGGAAGGCGCAAGCGCAGCGAAATCCGATGACGCGCCCGAAGGCGCGAGGCGAAAGACGACATGGGCAAGGCGACGGGGTTTTTGGAGATCGACCGGCAGGACCGCAAATACAAGCCGGCCGCCGATCGCATCCGCCATTACGACGAATTCGTCATCCCGCTCTCCGAGGAGGCGACGCGGGCTCAGGCCGCGCGCTGCATGGACTGCGGCATCCCGTTCTGTCACAACGGCTGCCCGGTCAACAATCAGATCCCGGATTGGAATGACCTCGTCTATGAAGGCGATTGGAAGAGAGCGCTCGCCAATCTGCATTCGACGAACAATTTTCCGGAGTTTACGGGAAGGGTCTGTCCCGCGCCCTGCGAAGCCGCCTGCACGCTCAATCTGAATGACCAACCGGTCACGATCAAATCGATCGAATGTGCGATTGTCGACCGCGGCTTTACCGAGGGCTGGGTCGTGCCCGAGCCGCCCCGCCGCAAGACCGGCAAGCGCGTCGCGATCGTGGGCTCCGGTCCGGCCGGCCTCGCCTGCGCGCAGCAGCTCGCGCGCGCCGGTCATGAGGCGCATGTGTTCGAGAAGAACGCCAAGGCAGGCGGATTGCTGCGCTACGGCATCCCCGACTTCAAGATGGAGAAGCATCTCGTCGACCGCAGGGTCGAGCAGATGGAGGCCGAGGGCGTCGTCTTCCACTACAATGTGGCGGTCGGCTTCGACAAAGACGTGAACGCCTTGCTCGAGGCCTATGACGCGCTGGCGCTCGCCGGCGGCGCGGAAGCGCCGCGCGATCTTCCCATGCCGGGGCGGGAGCTTGCAGGCGTCCATTTCGCGATGGATTTCTTGCCGCAGCAGAACCGCCGCGTCTCGGGCGAGCCGGCGGCGCCCAGCGCGCCGATTCTCGCGACCGGCAAGCATGTCGTCGTGGTTGGCGGGGGCGACACGGGCTCCGACTGCATCGGCACGTCGCGCCGCCAAGGCGCGCTCTCCATCACCCAGCTCGAGATTCTCCCGCGTCCGCCGGACCGGGAAGATAAGCTGCGCGTCTGGCCGGACTGGCCCTTGAAGCTGCGCACCTCTTCCTCACACGAGGAAGGCGCCGAGCGCGAATTTTCGGTCAAGACGGCCGCATTCGTCGGCGAGAACGGCATCGTGAAGACGTTGCGCTGCGTCAAGGTGGACGACAAGTTCAACGAAATCCCGGGCAGCGCCTTTTCCATCAAGGCCGATCTGGTGCTGCTCGCAATGGGCTTCGTCAGTCCCATAAAAGATGGGATGCTGGAAAAGCTCGGGCTCGCTCTCGACCCGCGCGGCAATGTCGCCGCGGATACGCGCAGCTATGCCGCTTCTCGTCAAAAGGTCTTCGCCTGCGGCGACATGCGCCGCGGTCAGTCCCTCGTGGTCTGGGCGATACGCGAAGGGCGCCAATGCGCGGCGGCGATCGACGAATTCCTGATGGGCGAAACCGATCTTCCGAGGTGAACGACATGGAAAACTGGTACTGCGACAAGATCGTCGCCGGCCCCTGGCCCTTCGTGCTGCTGCTCATCCCGCTCGCCGGCGCCTATTTTTATGGGAGCGGCAAGCGCAGGCTCGCCTGGATGCTGATCGGCGCCTGGATTCTGGTGCAAGTGCCGATGTCCTTCGTCAACAACTTCATGGTCAATTGCCAGGGCGACGCGCCGAGTCCCGAGGATGTCGCGCCGCTGAAGGAAGAACCGCCGCCGCAAATCAAGTGACGCCGGCGACGAATCGCCGGCGTTGGGCATTTTCATGAGAAGAGCGCGCAGCCGTCGGGCGGCGCGCCCTGGAGCGTCACTTCGCGGGCGCGTCGTGATGGTGATCGTGGCCATGATCCGCCGGCGGCTTCGCGGCGGCCGCGCTATCCGGATTATGCGCCTTTTCCCAGCGCGCCTGCGCCTCCGCATCGTGAGCGTGGGCCGCGTCCGGCGCCTCGATCGCGGCGTCGATCACGACCTCGCCGGCTTTCTCGAATTTGAGCGTCAGCTCTAGGCCCCAGCCGACCTCGAGGTGCTTCTTGATGTCGAGCAGCAGCACATAGGCGCCGCCGGGCGCGAGGGTCGTCGTGGCGTTCGGGGGGATGAGAATGCCCTTCCCCTTCGCATTGCTTCTCGCGTCGGGGTAGATTTCGAAATTGCCGAACTTTTCGCCCGTCGCGCCGATCAGCCGGTCCGGCTCCGACCCTTCATTGTGAATGAAGGCGTAAAGATAGGCCTTGGTCTCGCCCTCCTTGGGCGAGCGGATCCAGGGATGCTCGATGATGAGCTTGCCGAGCTCATATTCATGGGCGCTCGCGGCGCCGATGGAGAAGAGCTTTCCCGTCACGAGCCCGGCGAGCAGAGCGCCGGCCGACCGTAGAAGATCACGCCGCTTCATCATAACCGTTCCTCCTTTTTCGCCACCCGTCGCTGAGCGGATGGTCGTTTCTTCGCTCCTTAGCGCGCTCGTCCCTCGAATGGAATCGTTCGAGGATCAAGAATTCGCGCCACATCAGGTCGTTGGAGCGAATTCTCATCGCAAAAGTCTGTCAACTTTTGCGTCAGTTCGCTTCTCAATGCGAGTGCAAGCTCACGAGGACGAAGGGCTCCTTGGTGAGCTGCGCGACGGCGGCGGAAAGCTGCGCGGCCTGAGCGCCGCCCGCCTCGAAATGCCGATAGCGCGAGCGCAAATAGCCGGAGCGATCGATGAGGTAATGCGCTTCTTGGATCTCGTCGCTCGGCTTCTCGTTCGGATAGCGGTTGATGACCGAATAGGCGCGCTCGACCGCCTGGGGATACAAGGGCGTCCGCGCCATGAGCGCGGCGGGACAGCCGCCCTGATAGACCGTCACATGATGCGCGCCGGCGGCCTTTGCGGTTTGGCCCGCGATGGCGAGAGAAGCCTCGAGCGCGTGCTCGTCGACCCCCGGCGCATTGCAGCGCGCGAAGGAAATCAGCGTCGGCGTTCCGCGCAAGCCGTAGAAGGTCGTGATCTTGTCCTCGGGGTCGACGAGCTGGAAGTCCGGGGCGATGAGCCACTGCACCATCGGCTGCGCGCCGATGAAGCGAGCGCGGTTGGAATAGGACATCATCAAGAGAAAGTTGATCACGTCCCAGCGATCGTCGGAGTCGAGAGTCTCCTTGAACCCCGGCATGACGCCGCTCGTGCCGCCATAGGTCAGCCAGTGGAAGATGTCGCCGATCGTGTGATTGCCGACATGCGGGGCGGTGAGGTCGGCGGGCGCAACGGTTACGCCCTTGGCGTCCTTCAGTCCGGCGGCGAGCTCGCCATTGCCTTCGCCAGAGGCGCCATGACAGGCGACGCAATTGGCGTTGAAGCTCTTTTGCCCGCGCACCACCGACGTCGCCGTGTAGTCGACGGCGGGATCGTTATAGGTGTCGGTATAGGCGAGCGTGGCGAAGGAAGAGCCGACGAAGAGCGCCGCCAAGCCGAGCGCCGCAGGCGTCGAGACGCGCCGCCAGCGCCGCAGGCGCGGCAGCCACCAAAAGACGGCGGCGAGCGCCGCGCAGACGAGCGCGACAAGGCCCGACCAAGCTGGGGCGAGATACCAGTTGGGCGTGTCGACCCACGGCAGCTTCATGCCGACATAGCCCCAGGTCGCGGACCAGGAGAGACGGAACGGCAGCGGCCAATAGAGATCGGTCTCATGCGAGGCGGGGGTGATGACCGCGATCCATCCGGCGATGAAGACGAGAGCGGTCGCTGCGGCCGCTTCGGCTAGGCCCACGCGCCCATACCAGTCGAAGTCGAATTCGTTAGCCGGCCGGCGGTTCAGATAGAGCGCCAGCGCCAGGGCCGCGAGCATGGCGCCGCAAAAGAGAGCGAGCTTGATCGTCAGCAGTCGCCCATAGGGCGTGGCGAGCAGATTGGCGAAGCTGCCCACGTTCTCCCAAGCCATCACGAGCCCGCTGATCACCACGATGACGATCGCGACCTTGGCGATCAAGGACCAGCGGTCCGCGAGCTTCGCCGCAACTTCCGGGGGCTTGCCGCGTCCGGTGAACATCCACCACACAAGGCCGATGAGACCGCCGAGCCAGACCAGGCCCGCGGCCGTATGCAGGAGGAAGCTCGCTTGCTGCCACCAGCTGAAGCTGTCGTCGATCGCATGGCCGGTCACGGAGGTGAGGGCGAGGACGAGCCCGCCGAGCCCGAGCGTGGCCTTGTCGAGGAGATCGGAATCGACGCGCAGGCGCGCAAGGGTCGCGAACGCGAAAAGTAGAGCGATGATCTGCGTCGCGAGCCAGGCCCGTCCGACCGCGGTGCTCAGGCTGAAGGTGACGAGGCCATCGAAGCTCAGAGGAACGTCGGCGGAAATGATCGCTCGAGCGATCAGCACGATGAGGCCGAAGCCGAGCACGGCGCGCAGCGCGCCGCACAGGGCGATCACGCGTTTGAAACGCGCATTGTCTTCATCGGTGAGGAGCGGCAGCAGCAGCAGTCCGACCGCAAGCGCCGTCGGCAGCGCCTCGAAGAAGCGAAGGAAGGTTTGGGACATGTCGTTCTCGGCTTCCCGCTAGGTCGTTTCGGTCGGCATTTAGCGCCAGAGCGAGTTTCCCCAAAAGGCGTCCGACCTTTGCGATGAGAATTCGCTCCAGCCTATTGATCCGGCGCGACGCTCGCGAGAACGCCTTCGCGATCGCCGCCCCGGCCACAGCCCGCTATTTCTTCGCGTCGAGGAAGAATTCGTAGTTGCCCTCGACGATGTGGCCGTCCTGCGAAAGAACGCGATAGCGGACGACGTAGCGTCCCGGGGCCAAGTCGGCCGGCGCGTCAAGCGTGAGCTCGCGCGGCGTCTCCGGCTTGCCGACCGCGCCCTTGGCGAGCACCTTGCCGTCGCCGGTCTCGATCGAGAGCGTCGAATAGGCGGGCTCCACGCCGGCGCCGAATTTGAGCTTGAGGGTCTTCGGCATCGCGTCGACGTGGTCCTTCGAGGAAGGATTGGCGTCCACGAGGAAGGAATGCGCCAGCGCCGGCGCCGCCGCAAAGAGGAAAAACGTCGCCGTCGTCGCCAGCGCTACGGCGCGCCAAGTCGATCCACTGCGCGCAAGCTTGCTCATGCTCATCGTCTCGGTTCCTCTCAACCTACGTTAGGCCGCTGTCGCCTTCGGGTCAGCTCGCGGCCTGGGGTTCTTTGGGGACGGCGGGATGTGTGTGCCGCCAATAGAAGAATATCAGCATCGCGATCAGCACGGCGCCCAGAATGTAGGGGACGAATTGCCACAGAGTCTCGCCCACCGAGAATTTGAAGATCTGCGTCTCCTGCTCCCCGTTCTCCTTCGTCAGCGTCACCATGCCGACGTAGTGGCCGTTGTTCCTGTAATCATGTTCGAAGCTGAACGTGCCGGTCCGATAACGCGTCGCCGGAAAATGCACCTCCGTGAGGGGGTCGAGTTTCGTGTCGCCGGTGATCGGCGTCAGGGGATCGCGGATGATGCGGATTTCGATCGGTAGATCCCGGAATCTCGGGGTCTCGATGTCGAAGACCATGATGACCTTGCCCGTCGCCGGAATCTCCTCGCAATATTCGCTGCGAGACATTCCCGGCAGATAGGAGGTGATGTGGATCATGTCATAGCCGAACATGACCATGCACATATTGCCCATCATCATCGCTTCCGGACCTGCGCCGCCCTCGGCGCGCGCCGAGGGCGGCGCGACGAGAAGGAGCAGCGCCCCGAAGATCGCCGACAAAATTGAAGCTCGTCTCATCCTCGGGTTTCTCCCTGCTGTTTTCTTCGCTTGAGCGACGGCTTCATCTCTCGCGGGAGCGAAGGGGCGCCGCGCCGGCTCCAAGGGATTTTAGCGCTCCCTCAGCGTCAAGCGTTTCCTCCAACTTAAATACAGTTTTGCGCAAAAAGCGAAAGCGCCGATTGCGACCAATCGACGCGCGCGCGGCGTTATCTCGTATGGCGAGCCATTCCTGCAATGGTCGGCCGTCGCCTCATAAAAAACCGGCCGGAGATTTTGTCTCCGGCCGGCGGTTTGCATTATTCGGCGTCGATCAGGGCATGTCGCCCGCGACGAACTTCGGAATGACCGGGCCGCCGATTTCCGCGGCGTAGCGCTGGCCGTCCGGCGTGAAGAAGAACAACAGGCCGCCGATCTGGCTGTCCGTGTCGTAGGCCAGGTCAGACAGACGCTCGATGTCCCAACGCGCGTCCTGCACCTTCACCACGATGTCCTTCGTCTCGCCCGGAGCGATCGGCGTCGGATCGGTCGACAGACCGCGATCCGCCAGCAGATAGTCCGGGAACTCAGGCTTCGTCGTGAACACGTCCGGGTTGAGGAAGCGCAGGCCCGCCGCCGTATATTCGCCGAGGCGAAGCGGGTGAGCGGTCGAGTTCTTCACCTTCACGTTGATCGTCAGCTCGCGGCCCGGCACCTTGTAGACGCCGCCGCCAAGATCGACGGTCACCGACTCCTTGCCGACGCCCGCCGTGCCAGCGGTCGTGATCGGCGTCAGCGGCTTCTGCAAGCCGGCCTGAAGCGGGATCGTGCGCGGGAACTGCGAGTTCGTCCAGGCGTAGCCGAAGATCGTCGCGAGGATCGTCAGCGCCAGGACGATCGCGCCAATGCGGCGGTCTTCGTCGGTGGTCGCCTCGTCATCCTTGCCTTCCGCAACCTTCAGGTAGGAGGCGATGATGCCCTTGCGCACGAACCAGAACAGGATCCAGCCCGCGCCCACGGCCAGCCACGGAAGGTGCCAGGCGTAAACCCGGCTGATGCCGTAGTGCTCGAGGTCGATGGTCGTGCCATCAAGGAGCGTCACCGGATCGGTGAAGTCCTTCATGTCGCCCTTGACCTCGATCCACTGGCCCGGTCCGATGATCGGTCCGCCGCCTTCGACGTTGATCTGCGCGTGAACGTGCCAGCGACCGGCGCGACGCCCGCGCAGATTGACCGTGAACGCGTAGTCGTTCCCGGGAACCAGCGAGAACGAGCGCGGCGCGAACTGCTCGCCGATGAACTGCGCCGTGCGAACCAGAACCGGACCGGGCTCGCCGGCGTTCAGGAAGGACACGCGCGGATTGGCCACAGCCTGCGGCCAGGCCGAGAACACGTGCACCTTGCCCGAAAGCACCAGCTCTTCATTCACCGCCACCGAGGTCTTCGACCAGGCGACGTCATACCAGTTCAGCGTGCGCATCCGGAGGAACGCCTGCTGCGACTTCTCGCCGTGCGCGAAGGCCGGAGCCGCAGCTCCAACCGTCGCCACCACCGCCGCCGCGCTCAGCGCAGCCAGCTTGACTAGGGCTTTCATCAACAACCTCCCAGTTTCTTTCGTTTGGAGCCGCGCCTGCTCTTCGCAGACCGTCCGGCCCCCGCTCGTTTTCTCCTCCCCGCGGCCCCTCTCACATGAAGGCGGAAGGACCGCGAGGAAGCGTCTCGTCAAGCTTTCTTTAGATCGCCTTGATGACCTTCGTCGTCGAGTAGAAGCGGCCGACCCACCACCACACGAAGTACACGATCATCGACACGAAGCCGGAGAAGAAGGCCGCGACCGGCACGACGTCCTTACCGAAGGTGCGCAGCGTGCCGCGCTCCACCATGCGGATGTATTCCGGCATCGACGTGCGGACGAAGTGGAAGCCGATCAGATCCGCAACCGACATCAGCTGACCATGCTGCTCGGTCGCCTGGTGATACTGACCAATCGCCGGCCAGTTGTTCGGGTAGAACAGAAGGCCCCAGCCCAGCGCGCCGATCACCGCCGTGATCACATAGCTGCCCGAAAGCAGCAGGATCACGTCAAGCCAGATCGCCGGAACGATCAGCGCCGACGGGAACACCAGCGAGATCGGGAAATAGGTCCAGCCCCAGAAGTTCACGTAGCGGTTGATCCACTCGCCGATCAGCAGGCCCAGAGCCGCGAACACCGCGCCGAACGGCAGACGGAAGTTCACCCAGAAAAAGGCCTGCGTCGCCGCGCAGAAGGTCACGCCCAGAATCGGCACAACCGTCGGCCACATACGGCGATCCTTCCAGTCAACCCAGAAGTCCCAGTCACCCGCCGTCAGCATGAAGTGGACGTGGTAGCCGCCCAGAACCGCAAAAAACAGCAGCGTCAGAAGCATCCAGTCGGTGGTTTGAACGCATCCCGCCGCTTCCGCGACGGAATGGAACGGACCGACCGCTCCTCCGCTTTTCGATGTCGACATCTCTCTTCTCCTTGGTCTTTTGAACGCTCCGGCTTTCCGCGCCGGATTGTCGTCTTCTTCTTCAGTTCTCACGCTTTTCTCAAGAGAGCCGCGCCCAAAGGCGCGACCCTCCAATTTCTCGCGGGCCGCCGATCAGGCGAGCAGCGCGACGCCTTCCTTGCCGATCAGCGCATGGATGCGGCCGAGGATCTGCAGAACCACGCCGAACACGCCCAGAGCCATCCAGCCGAAGAACACGAAGCCCCAGTGCAGCGGAGCAACGAACAGCTCTTCCATGAACCAGAAGGTGTGGCCCCACTCATTGAGACCAACGTTCGGGATGATCATGAACGGTCCAATCGCCACGATCAGATACGCCAGCGAGTAGCCATGAGCAAAATACGGAATGCGCGTCTTCGCATAGAAGAACCCGCCCACCGCGATCACCGAATAGATCGGGTAGCTCATGTAGAACTCGATGATGTGCGACGGCGTGAAGTCCGTGTCGCGAATCACCGTCATGTGCCACGTGCCGTCCTGCTCCGTGAAGAAGGACGCGCCCCAGTAGATGGCGATGCCATACACCGTCAGCCACTGAACCAGCACGACGAGACGGCGCAGCTCTTCGCGCGGCGCAACCGCGTCGATGTTGCGGTCGCGCGTCTTCCACATATAGCCCGCAAGGAAGATGCCCGAGATGAGCTCCAGCGGGATCTCCGTCCACAGGATCGACAGCCAGTAGGTCTGGAACTCCGGCGCGAACGAGTCGAGGCCCGCGCGCCAGCCGTAGATCTGCTCATAGATGCGAACGATCAGATAGAACACGTTCAGCACCAAAAGGCCGATCCACAATCCTCTCAGATCGACGATGGTGTCTGTGCCAGCAGCTGCGCCCGCAGCTGTGCTTGTTGTCGAACTCATGCTTGGTCCTCCTAGTCTGCTCTCTATTCAAGATTTGCGCGTCTGCGGCCCTTCCGCCTTTCAATGGCGGCCAGGCCCCCGTCCTGCTCGAGCTTTCAGGCTTCTCAACCCCCGACACTCAGGCCTTCACGCTTCTTCTTGCTCTTCTCGCGTTTCGGCTCTTCTTTGCGTTTCGACGCTCTTCGCTGTTGCTTTTTTGTTTTTGTCGTTCGTTTTCGTCGCTCGCTCGACGCGCGCCCGACGCCATGGCGCCGCTCGCCCTCCAAGCTCCCCGGACTTCGAACGCCGCAAGCGCCTCAGCGCCGCAACGTCCGTCCGATGTCTTCTTCAACGAAAAGCGCGAAGCTTCGCGTCCTTCCCTCTCGTTCTTCTTCTTCTTGTTGTTCTTGTTCTTGTTCTTGTTCTTGTTTTTGCTCGTTTTTTGTTTTCGTTCCCGCGGCTCAAGCCGACGAGTCCGACGCGCCGCTTGGAGCCGCCCCGCCGCGACGGGCGAGAAAAGGCCGGATCTCCAACCCCCCTCAATCCGCGCCCGGAGCTAAGCCCAGCGTGCCCAGAGCATTTCTGTTCGCAGCCCTAAAAACAATACTCGATAGGGCTGGAGATGACAATCTATCGAAGGGGCTTATCGACCCATTCGGGTAGGTTTTGCGCCGCCCGAACGCCGGGACGCAAATCCCTTCGCGATCGCAAAAAAATACAGTTTTCCGGCCATTCCGCCCATTCCGACGCCCGCCCGCCGCAAACTTAGCCGCCATCCGCCCCAAAGACACACCCCAACCCCAAAGGCTGCGACAATCCATGCTGCGCCGCACCAAGGCGATAGTCCTCAAAACCCGCCTAATGCCGATACCCGCCCGGAGAACCAAAAGCTTCACGACTCTCGACGGCTCCCTCGCCTTCTCGTCGTGTCCTGAGCCGCTCGTGGCTAGCCCCGAGACGAATGCGCGCCGGCTCTGGGGCGAGCGCCGGCGCGCATAAGGCCAAAAAATCTGAGGTCTTCAGTATTGCGGACGCGGCGTCTCCTTCGCGCGCGGCGGCAAGGTCGGATAGGCGACCTTGGGCGCCTCGCCGGTCAGGGTTTCCAGGAAGGCGACGATCTCCCGCGTCTCATCCGCGCTGAGCGTGGTCCCCAATTGATGGACGGCCATCAGATCGACCGCCTCGTCCAAAGCCCAGACTTTGCCCGTGTGGAAATAGGGCGCTCGCAAGGCGACGTTGCGCAGCGGCGCAGCGCGGAAGACGAAGTCGTCGGACGGGCTCTTGGTGACCGCGCTGCGGCCTTTGTCCGAGGCCGGGCGCAATTCTTCGGCGGGCGCCTTCGCGACGCCGAAGGAGAAATAGGCGGTTCCTCCGAGATTCGGCCCGTTGTGGCAGGAGGCGCAGCCCTTATCCAGGAAGAGCCGCAGCCCCTTCTTCTCCGTCTCGTTGAGCGCGGCGTCGTTCCCCGCAAGGAAGCGGTCGAAGCGGGCGCCCGGCGTGACCAGCGTGGCTTCGAAGGCTTCGATCGCCTTCGCCATGTTGTCGAAAGAAACGGGCTGCGCTTCGCCTGGGAACGCGGCTTCGAAGTCCTTCACATAGCCCGGCATGCTGCGAAGCGTGGTCTCGACCGCGGCGGGCGTGTTGCTCATTTCGACGGAAGCCTGAACGGGTCCCTTGGCCTGCGCTTTCAGGTCCTCGGCCCGCCCGTCCCAGAATTGCGCGCCGTTGAACACCGCGTTGAGCACGGTCGGCGCGCGCCGCGGACCCTTCTGCCAGCCGTGACCGACCGACGTCGATCCCGTGTCCGCGCCGCCGAGCGAGAGATTGTGGCATGAGGCGCAGCTGATCAGCTGACTCTTCGAAAGCCGCGGATCGAAGAACAATTCTTGCCCGAGCTCGATTTTCGCCGGCGTGACGTCGTTGCCCTTCACCGCCTTGACCGCCGAGGCGGCGTCGACCGGCGCGAGCGACGCGGCCAGCGCGTCGCGCCGCAGGTCGTCGGCGTGAGCCGCCAGCGGAAGAAGCGTGAAGGCGAAAATCAAGTTTCGTAGAGTCATATCTTCCCTCTTCGTCCTTTAGCGCGCCCGTCCCTCGACCGGAATCGTTCGAGCGATAAAAGATCGCGCTAGATCAGAGTGTTGGAGCGAATTCTGATGGCAAAGGTCTGCCAACTTTTGCGTCAATTCGCTCTTGCGCGCAGTTGATGAGCGTTGTGCGGCGCGACAATCGCCGCGCGCCCCTATCACGGGAAAGAAGGAACTGCAAAGCTGAAGATCGGCAGAGCTTGATTTTAAGGGTTCCCTGCGATGGGCGTTCGGGGCGCGCCCGAGTCGCCCCTCTTAGCTCGCGAGAGGAAAAAGCGAAGGCCTTGTGCGGTTGCGAAGAGCTGGGAAAGGCGAGAGACATCGCGAAGTCACTTGCCGTCGCTATAAAGCCAGTCCAAGATGGCGCGGTCGCGCTGCCGCTCGAAGCCGCGCGAAGCAAAATCTAAAACGGCGGAAAACGCCGGCCCCGATTGCACGTTGGGAGGGGGAGGAATGAGGCGCAAAGGAGCGAGAACGCTGCTCTTGGCGGCGTTGGGATTTGTGACGGCTTCGATGGTCGTCCGCGCGGAGCCGCTAGGTTTGCCGCCAGTGCCGATTCCCGCCGACAATCCGCAATCCGACGACAAGATCGCGCTCGGTCGGAAGCTCTTTCACGATAAGCGGTTCTCCGGCGACGGCACGGTGAGCTGCAGCACCTGTCACGACGACGACAAGGCCTTCACTGATTCCCCGCTCAAGACGTCCCGAGGCATCCGCGGCCAGTTCGGGACGCGCAATGCGCCCACCGTCGTCAACGCGGCCTATTTCGATTCCCTCTTTTGGGATGGGCGCGCGTTTTCCCTTGAGGATCAGTCTCAGTTTCCCCCTCTCAACCCGATCGAGATGGGCCTTCCGTCGCATGAACCGATTCTCAAGATCGTACGGGAGGATCCTGCTTACACCGCAGCCTTCATCAAGGTCTTCGGGACGAGCGGCGCTTCGATCACGATGGAGCACGTCAAGAAGGCGATCGCCGCTTTCGAGCGCACGCTCGTCTCGGGCGATTCGCCCTTCGACCGCTGGTATTTCGGTCACGATAACCAGGCGATCAGCGCCGACGCCAAGCGCGGTTTCGAGATTTTCCTCGGTCAAGGACGCTGCGAGTCCTGCCATACGATCGAGCAGGACCGCGCGCTCTTCACCGACAACCGCTTCCACAACATCGGCGTCGGGATCAATAAGATCCAACCCGACGTGCCGCGCCTTTCCGCCGAATTCCAGAAGGCGAAAGCCTCCGGCGCCTCGGTCGACAAGACGGTGCTCTCCGATCCCAAGGTCTCGGATCTCGGCCGCTTCGCCGTGACGACGCATTTCGACGAGATCGGCGCCTTCAAGACGTCGACGCTGCGCAACATCGCCGTCACGGGACCCTATATGCACGACGGCTCGCTGAAGACGCTGCGCGACGTCGTCAAGCATTACAACGACGGCGGCAAGAGCTCCGGGGATCCGTCGGTCAATCCCTATCTGTCGGGCGGCATCAGGCCGTTGAACCTCACGGAGCAGCAGATCACCGATCTCGTCGCGTTCCTGGAGACTTTGACGAGCCCGCAATACGCCAACGCCAAGACGAAGGACGGCGCGACGCCTTGAAGCGCGCCTCAGCGCGCCGTCAAGCCGCGTCAGACGCCACAAGCGATCGCCACTCGAGGGCCAGAGAGATGAGCAAACTGATTACGAGACGCAGCGTGATGGCGGCCGGCGCCGCCGGCGTCGCGGGAACCCTGACCACGCTTCCGATCAGCCTGGTGCGGCTCGCCTTCGCGGGCGAACGCGAGGACTTCTCCTTCACTTATATCTCAGATGCGCACATCCAGCACATCAAAGGCGCGAGCTTCGTGCGCAACTGGGACATGGGCCTCCAGCGCGCGGTGGCCGAGGCCAATCTGGTCAAGCCCGAGTCGGACTTCGTGATGTTTGGCGGCGACCTCGGGCAACTCGGCAAGCGCGAGGAGCTCGACCACGGCGCGGAGATTCTCTCGAAGCTGACGCCCAAGCTGCACTGTGTGATGGGCGAGCACGACTATTATCTCGATCTCGGCGAATATTGGAGCAAGCTCTACGGCGACCACTGGTACAGCTTCGATCACAAGGGCGTGCATTTCGTCGTGCTGAACTCGATCATCGTCAGCGACGACTGGACCTATCATCGCTGGCCCACGCCCGAGCGGCGCATGCTGGAGATGGCGGGCCTCGACAATCCCAACGGCTCGCCCTTCATGGTCGGCGAGAAGCAGCGCGCCTGGCTCAAGGAGGACCTCTCCAAAGTCAGCCACGAAACGCCGCTGGTCGTCTTCTCGCACTCGCCGCTGCAGAAGATCTACAAGGGCTGGAACTTCTGGACGGACGACGCGGAGGACGTGCAGGCGCTGCTGGCGCCGTACCGCTCGGTCAATGTGATCTACGGCCATGTGCATCAGATCCAGTACAATCAGATCGGCAACATCTCCTTCAACTCGGTGATGGCCACGGCGTGGCCCTGGCCCTATCCGCAAAGCTATGCGCAGGCGGAAAGCCAGCTGCCGGTTCTCACCGTGCCGATGAACCGCGGCGACCCCTTCTTCGAGCGCGACGCCACCGGCTGGCAGCTCATCGATCTGCATTCAGGGCGCGTCACGGCGCATTACCAGCTCTGGGACAATGAGCCGCGCACCGTCGGCTTCGACCCGGCTAAGGGAGCGCCCGTCGATCTCGCCTATCAGGAGCCGAGCCGTCGCCGGCCGCCGCAAAGCCACTATTGATCAGGAGCCGACGATGCGCCTCACTCTTGCCGCCGCTTTCCTGCTCGCCCTTTCGCTAACGGCTTCGGCGCCGGCGCAAGCCGACGAATTCACCAAGGCCGACACCGATCGCTGGCAGGCGGAATATCAGAAAATCGTGGCCGACGGCCGCGCGTTGTGGACGGATGGAACTCTCGGGAGCAACGGCGTTGCCTGCGGGCAATGTCATCCCAATGCCGCCAACACCCATCCGGAGACCTATCCCAAATTCCAAAAGCAGTTGGGCAAGGTCGCGCAGCTCTGGGAGATGGTGAACTGGTGCCTGAAGAACCCCCTGCAGGGCCAACCGCTCGCCGCCGACGACCCGAAGATGACGGCGATCCTCTCTTACGTCGCTTTCGAGCGTCGAGGCGTCAAGCTGGCTCCAGGAACGCATTAGGGCGAACTGGCGCAAAAGTTCCGGTATTTGGATCTGGCCCGATTTCTTATCCCTCGGACGATTCCGTTCGAGGGATAGGCGCGTTAGCCCCGAGCGACGCAGAAGTCGGGAGGCTTTTTGACCTTAAAGAGCGGAGGCTCGTCGCCTCCGCCTTCACGAAGCCCGGCTCGCTTACGCCGCGCTGCGCAGATGCGCGATGCGCTCCGGCACGGGCGGATGCGAATAATAGAACATCGCATAGAGCCCGTCGGGCGTCAGCGTCGCGAGATTGTCCCGCGTCAGCCGCGTCAGCGCCGAGATCATCGGTCCCTCGCCCACCATCGCCTTGGCGAAGTCATCCGCCTCAAATTCGGCGCGGCGCGAGCGCCAGGAGAAGATCGGCGTCAGCAGATGCATGGCCGGCTCGCGCGCCAGCAGCACGATCACGAACCCGAGCGCCGGCTCGAAGGGGAAGCCGAAGGCGGGCGCAAGACCCGTGGGCCCTAGCGCCCAATAGAGAACCGCGAAAGCCGCGAACGAGACGGCCGCCATCAGCGCCATCGACTGTTTAATGTGGCCGAATTTAAAGTGTCCGAGCTCATGGGCGAGGATCGACTCGATCTCGTCGGGAGAATGCTTTGCGATCAGCGTGTCGAACAGCACGATGCGCCGCGTCTTGCCGAAGCCCGCGAAATAGGCGTTGCCGCGCGTCGAGCGTTTCGAAGCGTCCATCACATAGAGATTGTGCGCCGAGAAGTCGCAGCGGCTGAGCAGCGCCTCGAGCCGCTCGCGCAGCGCGTCCTGCGGCATGGGCGTGAAGCTGTTGAAAATCGGCGCGATGAAATTCGGATAGACCATCGTCATGGCCAGCACGAACAGCATGAAGCCGGCATAGGCGAAGATCCACCAACGGTCAGGGAAAGCCGCAAGCAGCGCGAACATTCCGAGCAGCAGCGGCGCGCCCAGCGCGAACTCCAGCGCGCTGGACTTTATCCAGTCGAGAAAAAATCCGCCCACGCTCTGCTTGTTCATCCCGAAGCGGGTGTCGAGCCCGAAGGTGCGCGCCAGCGAGAAAGGAAGATCGAGAAGGCTCGCGATCGCCGCGAAGGCCAGAACGACCGCCACGCTCCGCCAAAGGCCGGGCGCGGTCGCCGCGGCGATCGCCGCATAGAGCGGCGCGAGCCAAAAGAGCAGCCAGGCGAGCGAGACAAACGCGCTGTATAACGTTTCGGCGATCGAAACCTTTGCGTTCGCCACGGTGTAGTCGGCGGCCCGCTGGTGCTCCTGGGCGGTCACGCTGCCGCGGAACTCTGGCGGCGTCTCGTCACGATGGTCGCGGACGAAGGCGATCTGCCGCAGCCGCAAATAGACGCCGAAGCCGGCGGAGAGAAGGATTGCGCCGCATAGGACGACGGCCAAGGAGTTCATCTGAGGCTCCGATCCCTATCAGACTGAGGCGCCGGCTGGTCCCGGCGAACATAGTTTTTGAATATAAGCGCTCTCTGCGCGGGCGCCATGCAAAACTTGGCCGGGCCAGGGGCGAGGGCCTCACCCATGCGACAGCAACAGGTCCCGCGCCTCGTTCAAGGCTGCGGCCTGCTCGACGGAGCCGCCGTGATCCGGGTGCGCGCGCTTGATCTTGGCGCGAAAGGCTTTTTCGATCTCGGCGCGACTCGCGCCGACCGGCAGGCCCAGCATCGCGAAAGCGCGCATTCGCGGGTCGTCCTGAGGTGACGCCCTGCGCGGGCGTCCCCGCCGTCCGAAGCGGTTTTCCTCTTCTTCCGGTCGCGGCTCCTCGGAGACTTTTTTGCGCGCGCGGCGAAGATTTATCGCCTCGGCCCGCTTTCTCGGCTGCGCCGCTCGAGCCAGGCCTTTCGGATTCCGCCTCCATCAGGCCGAATTCGATGAGCGCCTCACGCAGGCGGTAGGCCGCGTCGTGACAGGCGAGCGAGAGGAACGCCGCCGCGACCGCCGCAAGGCCGGCGCGGGTTGCGAGCACGGCCGCCGGATCGAGCTTAAGTGGCAAGACGGCGGCATGCTGCGGACGCGGTGTCGAGGCCGGGCGCCGGAAACCGTGCGCCGCGCCCAAGACCGCCGTCGCGGCGTAGTCCGCACGCTGCACGGAGAGCTTGGGCAGCAGCGCCGGCGCAAAGAAGACAAGGCAGACGGCCGAGACCCAGAAAAGATGTCCCCAGCCGCGCGGCCGAGGATTGGCGTAGCCGCGCCACGCAAAATAGATCGCGATCGTGCAGAGGCCCAAGATTGAAAGGCGCGTCTGTTCGACGAAAGCTTGCGCGAGCGCGGCGCGCCCGCTCGCGACGGCCGCCTCGTAAAACGGAAACTTGTGGAGCTCGAGCGCCGACACGGCGTGGACGGGATCGACGACGAGCGACCCGAGCTCGGGACGGGCGCTGAGCAGGATGTGGAGCAGAGGCGCCAAGACCGCGACGGCGAGCGCGAGCGACGCCGCCGCGACGGCCAGCGCCACGCCGCGCGACGCGCCCGAAGCGGCGCGCGCAGGGTCGGAATCGAAGGTCTCGAAAGAAATGATCAGCCTCCGCCGGGCCTAAGCGGCGCGCTTGCGCCCGCGATTCATGAGGGCGAAGGGCGCGCCGCTCAGCAGAACGTCCATCGCAGCGAGATTTTGATGGCGCCCGTTCACCGAAACCCGCGGCAGGGAGAAGGGCTCGCCGCAATGCTCGGGCAAGAGGACGCCGGGCCGCGTCGTGACCGCGCTCGAGAAGCTCAGCTCGCTCGCCAGCTCGAATTCGCGCGGACCGGCGGAGGTCGGATCGCCAACGGGATAGCAAAAATGGCGGACCTCTATCTGAAGCTTCGCCGCTATTTTCGCCCGGCTCTCCGCCATTTCCCGCTGCGCCGCGTCGCGATTGAGCTTTGCGAGCCGCGCATGCGTCACGGAATGCGCGCCGATCGTCGCGAGCTCGTGCTGCGCCAGAAGGGCGAGTTCGCCCCAATCGAGGCAGAGGCGCTTCGCGAGCCCCAAGGGCTCGATCCCCGCTTGCGCGCAAAGCGCGCCGGCGACGCGCAGCAGCTCCTCCTCCGTTCCGGCGCGCAGGCGCCAGTAGAGCTGATCGAAGGCCTGAGCCTTTTCGCTTTCGCTCGCGGTGTTGGCGCGAAAAGGCGCTCCCGCCGGCTTCGATCTCGATCCGGTCGAGACGCGCGAAGACCTCCTCGAGCTCGAGCCACCAAAGGCGCGCCGCGCCATCGGCAAAATCCGTCGTCACATAGGCGACGAAGGGCGCATGGTGACGTTCGAGGATCGGCAGCGCGAATTCGACGAGGTCGCGATAGCCGTCGTCGAAGGTCAGCGCCACGAAAGGACCCTGCCCCGGCGAAGGCGCCGCGAGCGCTTCGAGGGCGCCATCGAGCGAGAGGAAGCGGTAGCCGCTGCCGTGCAGATGACCCAGAAGCGCATCGAGGAACTCGGGACGGATCTCGAGCCCGCGGTTGGGCGCGAATTCTCGATTCGGCCCGGGACGAACGTGGTGAAAGGTCAGGATCGCGCCCTGCCCGCGCGTGAACGGCGCGGCGAGCCAATGCGCGCCGCTCGCGCAAAACAGTCCCATCCCCGCGTCGATGACCTTCTCGCGCCAATTGAGCATGAATGTACTCTCCGCCGCCCGATCGCGGCTTTAGCCATTCTGGCGGGTTATTCTTGACCTTTTCTTGAGATTGCACGCCAAATTGCCGCCAGAGCGAATTCCGCAAAAGTTAACAAACTTTTGCGATCGGAATTCGCTCCAGCATTTTTATCGGGCGCGATTTCTTTTCGCGCGAACGATTCCGTTCGAGCGGAAAGCGCGTTAGGAGGTCCAGGCGACATGCTCACGCAGAGGCGAACCAGCGAAGCCAGGTCCCCGTCGCTGACGGTCTACAACCGGCTCGAGGAGGCTCGAGAGGCGTGGCGGCTGCTCTATGACGCCTCGCCGGTCAGTCCCTACCAAAACTACGATTATGTGAGACTTTGGTTCGACGCCTTCGCGCGCGAGCACGGCGTCGAGCCGCATATCGCCGTCGCAACCGATTGCGGCGGGACGCCGCTGGCGCTCCTGCCATTCGCGATCCGCCCGATCTTGGGGCTCGGCGTCGCCGAATTCCCCTGCGGACGCGAGAGCAATTTCAATCTCGCGCTTGTGCGGCCAGACGTTGCGCTCGACTTCCGCTCCCTGCTCCTTGAAGCCGCGCGCCGCTCTCCCAAGGCTTTCGACCTCTATTTTCTCCGCAATCAGCCGCGTCGCTTCGGCGGCCGGGAGAATCCCCTGGTCTTTTCGGACGCCGGCCGCAGTCCCAGCGCAGCCTATGGCGGCGCGCTTCTGGGCGAACGCCGCCTCTCCCCCCGCGCCAGCAAGAAGGCGAGCTACCGCCTCCGCCGGTTGACGGCGCAGGGCCCCCTCGCCTTCGAGCACGACGCGACGGGGGGGCGCCGCAAGAGAAATCGTCGAGACGCTCTGCGCCCAAAAAGCCGCGCGTCTTTCTCATCTCGGCCGCTCGAACCCCTATTCGATCGAGGCGATGGGACGTTTCCTGATCGCTCTCTGCGAGGAAGAGCTGCTCGAAGCGCATGCGACGACTCTCGACGGCCAAATCGTCGCGACCTATGTCGGCGTCGCCCATCGGGGCCGCTTTTCCGTGCTGGCCAATTCCTTCGACGCCGATAGCGCGGCCGCGCGGTTCACACCGGGCGAAATTCTCCTCAACGCCTTGCTTGAAAACCTCGCCCGCCGCGGCTTTACACATTTCGATCTCGGCATTGGCGAGGCGCAGTACAAGGAAGCCGTCTGCGACGAGGCGATCGAGCTTTACGACACGGTGCTCGCCGTCTCGCCCGCCGGCGCCCTCGCCGCGCCGCTCTTGCGGGCGAGCCTCGCCTGCAAGCGATCGGTCAAGCAGACCCCTTGGCTCTTGCGCTGGCTCGAGCGGCTTCGCCGCGCCCACCCCATGCAGGCCGTAATCGTGTAGCTCGCTCCGTTCCCTATGCCCTCACGCCACAATCGCGCCGCCGGCCGAATCCTCGATCAGGCAGACGTCGTCGCATGTCTGCGACAAGGCCTCCAGCAATTCTTTATTCTCGGCCTCGGACGCCCGCACCAGAACCTTGTCGAACATCGGCGCGAGCGATAGCGCGTTCATCGCCGTCGACGTCGCGAAGACGACGAAGTCGTGTGTTCGAGCGAGCGCCTCGATGACCGGCGAGAGGTCGCTTTGCCCCGCGACGCCTTCCCGACCCGGACCGATGAAATGCAGCCGAGACTTTTCTTCCTGCGAAATCACGTCGTTCAGGTTCGCCGCTCCGGTCGCCAGCTCGTTGAGCCCCTTCGGCGTTTCGGCGTCCTGGCCGGGTTTCCGCGCGCTCGCGCCGGCGTCCGCTGAAACGAGGATCGTGCGCCCGTGCTCGGCGAGCGCGCGCGCCAGCGTCAAGGCCGAGGCGAACGCGTGCGGATCCGGGACGGCGCTCGCCATAAGCACTTTGACGGGCGCGGGGCCCAGCTGCGGCGCCGAAACCGCCGCTTTGGCCGCCGGCGTCGCGGAAAACGACGCCTTGGCCGAATGGGCCGCCGGCCGCTTGAACGGCGTGACGGTTTCGTCAGCGGCGGGTTCCGCAGCCGCGCGAGCCGGTCGGCCCGCGGAGGGGCCGCCCGGCGGCGCCTTCAGCAGCTCGCCGACGACGATCGCGCCGAGCGAGAGAACGAAGCCCGCGATCGACGCGAAGGCGAGAATCGGAATCTTCTTTGGAAAGGACGGGGTCTGCGGAGCCAAGGCCCTCTGCACGATGCGCGCATCGGCGGGATTGGCCTCGGCGCTCTCGCGCGATAGCGCTTCCTGATATTTCGCGGTCGCGGCCTCGAGCTGCTCCCTATAGAGCTTGGCCGTGCGCTCCAGCTCGCGGAGCCGCACGTCGTCGACCTCCGTCGCGGCGACCAACTTCTTTTGCTCGTCGAGCGCGCGCGCGAGATTGTCGACGCGGGCGCCGGCGATGCGCGCGTCATTCTCCAGCGTCCGCACGATTCGCTCGGCGGCGGCGCGCATCTGTTGATCGAGATCGCCGAGCTGCGCTTGCAGCTCCCCGATGCGCGGGTGGGCGGGAAGCAGCGTGCGCGACTCGAGCGCGAGCTGCGCCCGCAGGGCCACGCGCTGCTCCGTGAGCCTGCGCATTACCTCGTTATTGGCGACATCCGGAATGTCGGCAAGCCGCCGGCTCTGCAACATCTCGCGAATCAAATTCGCCTTGGCCTGCGCATCGGCCTGCGCGCTGCGGAAAAGCGAAAGCTGCGTGTTCAGATCGCTGAGATGCTGCGCGTTGATCGTCGTATTGTTGGAGCCGACGAGAAGCCCGGACTTGATACGAAAAGCCTCCGCCGCGCCCTCCGACTCGGCTACGCGCGCGCGCAGCTCGGCCACCAGGGACGCCAGATTTTTTGCGGCGGCGCGGGCGTTTTCCCTTTTAGCCTCGCGCTGGATCTCGATATAGGCGTCGGCCAGGGCGTTTGCGCCCTTGGCCGCGAGATCGGGATTGCGCGAGGTGAATTCGATTGCGAGCACCCGGGTCTTGGTCGGCGAGATCACATTCAGCTTTTCGCCGAAATTCTCCAAAATCCGATCTTCGGGCGAGGCCCCGATTGGATCGCGAGCAAGCCCCAAGGCCGCGAGCACGCGCGTGAAGACGCCGACGCCGCGCGCCAGGGGATCGAACTCCTCATTGCCGCTCAATCCCAGCGTGTTGATGACGCGACGCGCGAGGTCGCGAGACTTGATGAGCTCGATCTGGCTTTGCACCGCTTCCGGGTCGAGCGGCGAAACCTCGCTCTTGGCCTCGCCCTTCTCGGCGCGGGGCAGGAAACTGTCCTGAATCTCGAGCAGAAGCCTTGCGTCCGCGGAATAGCGGGCCGCGACGAGGCTCACGAAGATCAGGGCCACGCCGAAGGCGGCCAGGGTGCAGCCAAGGATGGTCCAACGCTTGGCGAGGACGGCCCGCAAGAGCTGCGCCGACTCGATCTCGCCTTCAACAACGGCGCTGGCGTCATTCATGCTCACGCTCCATGGGTCGCAGAAGACAATCTCCGGTGAGGGTTGTGCGAGCGTTGCCGCATGCGCCGCGCGCGAAGAGAAAATTAGGTAATTGCAAACATTAGGTTGCTTTAACCTTTGTTAACTACGTCATCATAAAGACCCTCATGGGCGGATTGCGCGCAACGAATTGGTAAAGGCTGTGCTATCCACGATGTCGAAACACAGAATTCTCCTGCTTTGCTTGCCGCTCGCCGCGTCGCTCCTGGGCTGTGCGGCGCCCGGACAGTATCAACCAGCGCTCGAGCTCGCGCCGCCTTTGGATCACTATCCGGTGGCCGCCGGAGATCGTCTACGCGTCATCGTCTTCGGTCAGGATCAGCTTTCAAACAGCTACGCCGTGGACGGCTCGGGGCGAATCTCGATGCCGCTCATCGGCTCCGTGCCCGTCTACGGTCGCGATCCGGCTGCTGTGGAGCACGAGATCGCCGCGCGCCTGCGCAAGGGCTATCTGCGCGACCCGCGCGTTTCCGTGGAGATCGAAGCCTTCCGCCCCTTCTTCGTGCTCGGCGAGGTGCAAAGCGCCGGCCAATTTCCCTATGTCGAGGGCATGATGGTCCGCATGGCGGTGGCAATCGCCGGCGGCTTCAGCCCGCGCGGCTATCAGGACGCCGTCGATCTGACGCGGATCATCGACGGAGAGCCGGTCACCGGCCGCGTGCCGCTCGACACGATGTTGCGTCCCGGCGACACGGTGACGGTGCGCGAGCGGATATTCTGATCAGCGGGCATTCGACGAGACGGCCCCGCAACGCGCCAAGCGCCGCTTCGCCCCTGCCGCCCGGCTGGCCGTCGCCGCACGCGGCCTATATGCTGGCGCTCACGCCCTTCAAGCTGTCCCGTTTCGTAAACGTCGCTTGCGCCGATCGCGCATGAAGAAGCGCGAGACGAGGGGCGATGGAGTCCGGAATGCGCCGCCACGCCCTCATAATTCTCTTGATCGCCGCCTTGCATGGCGGCTTCGGCGTCACGCTCGCCGCCGTCGCCGCCCATGTCGAAACGAGTCCTTTGCTCGCCACGGCGAGCCAATTCATGATGATCCACGCCGCGGCCGGCGCCGCGCTCGCGGGCGTGCTGCTCGCGTTGCGGCCGGGCGGCCGCGCCTTCCCGCTGCTCGTTTATGCGCTGCAGGGCGGGGTGACGCTCTTTTGCGCCGATCTCGCGCTTCGCGCCTTCTCTCAGCACAGTCTCTTTCCCTATGCGGCGCCGATCGGCGGCTCGACGACGATTCTCGCCTGGACGGCGCTGGCGGTCTGGACTGCGCTACGCCTGCTGCGGACGCGCGGCGCCGATGCAGAGGACCCGGAGGGCCTCTGAGCGCGTTGCAGCAATTTACCCTAGCGCGCCTTTGCTTTACGCGGCGGAACGCTCTTGTATTATGCTGTCAGGTCAATCGGCGACGCAGCGCCTCGCGCTCCTCGAAGCGCAAATGAGATCGGTCCATGAAAGTTACTCTGGTGCAGATGAACTCCATCGGCGACAAGGCCGCTAATCTCGTGACGGCCCATGCGCTGATCGAACGGGCGATCGAGCTGGAAAGGCCCGACTGGATCTGCCTGCCCGAGTGCTTCGACTTCATCGGCGGCACGCGCGCGGAGAAGATCGCCGCCGCCGAGGACCTGCCGGGCGGCCCCGCCTACGAAATGTGCCAGTCGCTCGCCAAGAGCAATAAAGTGCATATCCACGCCGGCTCGATCCTCGAGCGGATTCCCGGCGACGACCGCATCCACAACACCAGCGTCGCCTTCAACCGCGAGGGCGCCGAGGTTGCGCGTTACCGCAAGATTCACATGTTCGACATCACCGCTCCGGACGGCGCGAAATATCACGAAAGCGCCGCCTTCAAGCCGGGCGGCGAGGTCGTCACCTATGAGTGCGAGGGGCTGACGATCGGATGCGCGATCTGCTACGATTTGCGCTTTCCCTACCTCTTCCAGGCGCTCGCCGAGCGGGGCGCGGACATGATCGCGCTTCCCTCCGCCTTCACGCTGGTGACAGGCAAGGACCATTGGGAGGTGCTCTGCAGAGCCCGCGCCATCGAGGTGCAGGCCTATCTTTGCGCGCCGGCGCAAACCGGCGCGCACAAGGCGGGGCACGAGACGCGTTTCAGCTACGGCAACTCCCTCATCGCCGATCCTTGGGGACATGTGGTCGCCAAAGCCTCGGAGGGCGCGGGTCTCGTCTCGACGCATCTCGACGCCGAGCGCATCCGCAAAATCCGCTCGATGATCCCGGTCGCGAAGCACAAGGTCAGGCTCTGAACTTCCGGTCGTCGGCTAAAGCTGCGCGAGGCTTCGAGATTCACGGCGTGGAGGCCGACCTTACGTAAATCTACGGACGCAGCGGCGCGCGCCCGCTTCACAAGCTCCGAGCACACTTGCATTTTTCGGAATTGCAACTAATCTGGCCCGTGGGGAGCTGCGCAAGGCCGTCGCTGTGGCGTGGCCGCGGACAATTAGCGCAGTCGGGGCGGGAGTATATCGTGGCCGGTGTGTCTCTTAGATCATTTGACGTCCAATTCCGCCGCATAACGGGCGCGTCGTGACCCGGGAAAAACCGCAAGGAAGCGCGCTGACGCGCGCCGCGCTTCGCGAGGCCGTGTACGGCTGCTGCCCTTCATTGTCGCGGGCGGAGGCGCGGCGAATTCTCGACGCGACGTTCGAAGAAATCTGCGGCGCGCTCTTGCGCGGCGAGCAGGTGAAGCTGCGCTCGTTCGGGACCTTCACCGTTAGAGCCAAGCGCGCGCGCGTCGGTCGCAATCCCAAGACCGGCGTCGAAGCGCCGATCACGCCGCGCCGCGTGCTGACCTTCAAAGCCTCGCCTGTGCTGGTCGCGGTCATCAACGGCGAGGCGGCGCCGACCGAAGAAGCGGATTAGCTCTCGTCCTCGGGCGACGGCGGAGCGTTGAGGCGGCGCGTCCCGTGGCGATCGCGCTCAGAACTTCTGCTGCGCGCCTGCGACTGCCGGGTCTCGCCGCGCAATCGCGCTTTCTTTCCCACCTCAGTCGCGCTATCCGCTCGCAGCCGAAAGCGAAACTGTCGCCTTCGGGAACTGCGCCGATGAGGGAACGCCGATGCACAGATTAGCTTTCGGGCTCGCGGCCTTTGCTTTCGTCGCCCTCGTGGCGGCAGTGAAGGCGGCGGACGCGGAAACCTTCCTGCTCGCATTGACCGCGGCCGCCTGCGCCTACACGACGTGGCGCGCGAGGAAGATCTCTAGCTTCCTCAAGATCCTCGTGGGCTTCTTCTCGGTAGAGACGATCCTCTTTGGAATAGCCGTTCTCGTCAGCGTTCTGGGTTTCTGGCCGCATGCCTATGAAGACGCCGCGCCGCCGGCGACGCTCGCGATCACCGTCGGGGTGTTCTCGATCCTGGCTTGGGGCGCGGATCACATCCCCATCGTCAGAAGGATTATGCGATTAGCCGACCTCTATTTCGAGAGCGACGCGCGCGATTCATACCGCATCTGGCCGCTGCCCGCTTTCCAGGCGCGCGAAGCGACGATGGCGACCACGATGATCGTCACGCTCGTTATCTTCCTGCAGGTGCTGGTCGGAATCTCGCTGCGGCTGAGCTTCATCCGCCGCGACTATTATAGCGCGCTGCAAGATCTGAACGCCGCCGTATTCTGGTCTAAATTGCTCTATGGCTTCATCCCATGGGCCTTCACTTACGTAGCCGTCGCGGTGACGGACTACGTCGTGCGCTCCTATCTCGTGATCCGGTGGCGCCGGTGGCTCACGCAGCACTTCGTAGACCGCTGGCTCGGCGGTCATCGGCATTATGTGATGACGCTGGAAGGCGGGCTCGCCGACAACCCGGACCAACGCATCGCCGAGGATGTGAACTACTTCATCGACGGCGGCGACGGGGGCCTCGGCATCTTTTCCTTTGCAATGCGGCTCGTTAGCTCGCTGAGCTCACTCGTCTCCTATTCGATCGTGCTGTGGCAGATTTCGAGCGAGCTCACCTTTTTCGACGGCAAGCTCGTCATTCCCGGGCTCTTGTTTTGGATCGCGCTCGTCTATGTCGCAGCCGGCACGGTCGTGACCCATATGATCGGCCGGCCGCTGGCGAAGCTGAATTTCGAGCGGCAGCGTCGCGAGGCGAATTTCCGCTTCGCGCTGGCGCGGCTGCGCGAATATGGCGAGCAGGTCGCCTTGCTTTCGGGCGAGCCCACGGAGAGCTCGGGACTGCGCAGCGCCTTCTTGGCGATCTACCAAAACTTCCTCGCCATCGTCGACCGCCGCAAGAAGCTCACCTGGTTCACCAGCATCTATGGTCAGCTTTCGCCGATCTTCCCCTTCGTGCTCACGGCGCCCTTCGTGCTCTCGGGAAAGATCAAGATCGGGGTGATCCGCCAGACGGCCGACGCTTTTGGCGTCGTCGACGAGGCGCTCAACTTCTTCGTCAACTACTACACCTATCTCGCCGAGTTCCACGCCGTGCTGCTGCGACTGGAGTCCTTCGACGCGGCTGCGGGGCGCGCCCAGGTCGAATTGCAGCGGGCGGGCGGACGTCGGGTCGGAGCCGACGCGCGAGTCACACTCGACGCCGTGCTGCGCCTGCCGGACGGCGAGCCGATCGTCGATGCGAGGGGCCTCTCCTTCGAGCCGCATGTGTCGACCTTGCTGTCGGGCCCCTCGGGCTCCGGGAAATCGACGCTGTTTCGCGCCATCGCTGGCATATGGCCGCATCGCGACGGCTGGATCGAAATTCCGCGCGACGCGTCGGTCATGCTGCTTCCGCAGCGCCCCTATCTGCCAATCGGGACGCTTGCCAAGGCCGTCGCCTATCCGCGGGAGCAAAACGCCTACGATCCGGGGGACATGCAGGCGGCGCTCGCCGCGGCAAGGCTCGAGCCCTTCGCCGCCCGGCTCGATGAAGAGACCAATTGGGGGCAACGGCTTTCGGGCGGTGAGCAGCAGCGCGTCGCCATCGCGCGAGCGCTCTTGGCCAAGCCCGACTGGCTGTTCCTGGACGAGGCCACCTCGGCGCTCGACGAGGAGCTCGAAGCCGACATCTACCAGATGCTGCGGGGGCGTCTCCCTACCACGACTCTCGTCTCGATCGGCCACCGCGCGACGCTGATACCGCTGCATAAGCGCCATCTCGTGATGGCGCTCGAGCCCGGGGGGATGTTCGCGCCGCGCGAGGAGGCGTTGACGAGGTGAGCAAGGGAGACGGCGGCGGCTCTGGCGCGCGCTCGCTTGCGACGCGCGTCCGCACGGCGCGAAAACGCTCGCACGCTTCGACCTTGTGGCTCGAGCGGCAGCTCAACGACCCCTATGTGCTGCGGGCCAAGCGCGACGGCTATCGCTCCCGCGCGGCTTACAAGCTGATGGAGATGGACGAGCGCTGCCGCCTGTTCAAACCGGGGCAGCGCATCGTCGATCTCGGCGCCGCGCCCGGCGGCTGGTCACAGGTCGCAGCCAGCCGCGTCAAGGCTGCCGAGGGCAAGGGCCAGGTCGTCGCGATCGACCTGCTCGAGATGGTCGCCATCCCCGGCGTCGACTTCTCGGTCAAGGATTTCAACGACGCCGACGCGCCCGATTTCATCAAGTCGAAGCTCAACGGCCTCGCCGATGGCGTCATTTCCGACATGGCGGCCAATACGACCGGCCACAAGGCGACCGATCATTTGCGAATCGTCGCTTTGGCCGAGCTCGCCGCCGACTTCGCCGCGGAAATTCTAAAAGCCGGCGGCTTCTTCGTCGCCAAGGTGCTGCAGGGGGGCACGGAGGGAGAGTTGCTGGCGCGGCTCAAGCGCGACTTCGCGACGGTGCGTCATCTGAAGCCCGCCGCGAGCCGCCCCGATTCCGCAGAGCTCTACGTGCTGGCGACCGGCTTTCGCGCCAAGCGGGACTGAAGGCGTGGGCCGGCGCTCGAGCGCGAATTCTGATGGCAGAAGTCTGTCAACTTTTGCGGAATTCGCTCAGCTCTGGCCTTTGAGCTTGTAGAACACGTGATGGCCAATCTTCTCCATTCGAAGCAGCGTGCGCGCCCAGTACGGCCTCACATAGTCGGCATGATAATGGGTCGAGCGGCCGACCTGGGAGAGATAGGTTTGCCCGGCCAGCACCTCGTCGGCGACCCGCACGGCGGTCGACCAGGATTCAGGCTCGGTGATCCGCAGCGACTTGCCTTCGCAGGCGAAGGAGAACTGGCAGCCCATGTAGTGGCGCCGACCTTGATAGACCACGCCGCAAATGCTCGGCGGATAAAGCCCGCTCGAGACGCGGTTCAGCACGACTTGCGCCACCGCCGCCTGACCTTCGACGGGCTCGCTGCGCGCTTCGAAATAGACGGCCTCGGCGAGGCAGCGCTTCTCGCTGCTCATCTTCTCGGAATCGATCAGCGAGACATAATTGGGTCGCCCCTGCTGGCCCGGCGCGACGGCAGCCATCGGCCCGAGCGTGATGTGCGGGAACGACGCCACCTCAATGGGCACGGCGTCGGGCTGTGCGGGAGTCGAAGAGCCGAGAGCCACGGCGCGCGGCGTCGCCGGGGTCGCGCCGTGCAGCGCGCGCTCCTTTGCGGCCGCGAGGGATGGCGCGGCCGCAGCGGGCGTCGCCGTCGAGCCGGCCTGATCGGGGAGCGCCGCTGAGGCGGTGCGCTGAGTCGTGACTTGCGGCTCGTCGCTTTTGACCGCCTCGACCTTCTTGGGCTGTCCTTTGCGTCGGCTTTCGTAGCTCGGGCGAAGCAGCCCCACGAGCGGATCGCCTTTGTGCGACCGGTCGACCTCGGGAAAGCCCGCGGCGTTGGGCTTCAATTCGACATGGGGCTCGCGTTCGTCGGGCGCCGTATGCAGATCGAAAGGCCCCCCCGCATCGAGCCGCGCGAGCTGAATGGGCGCGGTCATTGCGCGCTCCCCGCTCAGATCGCCATAAAGCGCCGAGGCGAGCGACGCTCCCTCGACCGACGCCTCGACACGCGCCGTCAGCGGGGCCTTTCGCGAAGACGCCGCGGGATCTTGTCCAGCCGAAGCCGTAAAGGATACGAGAACGCCGACGCCGAGGCACCATGGCGCAACGACGCCAACCGCCCAGCTCGCACTCGATTTAGGACGCATGCGCAATACCCGACTTGGACGCCACGTTACGGAAGCGTCGCTCCTTTCCGCAGCGGGAATGAGGCGACGCGAGCGGTCGGGTTATGGTTATCGCCGATTAGGCTTGCCGGTCCGTTACCCGCGGGTTCGCAACGCCGTCTCGTAATGGCGCAGGAGCCCGCTATTCGCCGATGAGATGCAGCGCGGCTTCGCGCCGATGCGGACGGCGGCGATGCTCGATTAGAAAAACGCCCTGCCATGTCCCGAGCGCCAGCGCGCCGCCAATCACCGGCAACGCGAGCTGGGTCTGCGTCAGCGCGACGCGCAAATGCGCGGGCATGTCGTCTGAGCCTTCGCTGTCGTGCTCATAGAGCGCGCGGCCCTCGGGCGCGAGCCGTTCGAGAAACTTCTGCAGATCGCGCAAAACGGAAGGGTCGGCGTTCTCTTGGACGATCAGCGACGCGGAGGTGTGTCGGCAGAAGATCGTGAGCAGGCCAGTCTCTATCCGCTGCTCGGCGACGAAACGCTCGAGCGCCGGCGTGATCGGATAGAAGCCTTGGCCGCGTGTGTCGAAGCAAAGGATCGTCGCGGCTTGGCGCAAGGTCTCTCGTCCCGGAGTTCCCGCTCCTGCGGCGGCCCGCCGGCCCGCGGACCTTCGTGACGAAAACTACGCGTCGGGCGTTCACGAGTTGAGACGCGCGCTCTCGGCGGCCCCTAACGGCGGCGCGGGCGACTTTCACCCCATGCGGGATCCGCGTTAAATGCGCGGGCGGCCCTTGGAAAGGCGCGCTGAGAGACGGGAAAAGGGAACTCGCGGGCATGCAGGCAATTCCACAGAGCCCTCTCCATCGCTATCTCGAGGCCCGCGACGGGCTTCGCCTCCACTATCTGGATTTTCCTCGGCCCGGCGCGCCTTTGCCCGTCGTGTGCCTCCCGGGCCTCAGTCGCCCCGCCGAGGATTTCGAAGCTCTGGCCGCCAAGCTCAACGCGGAAGGGCTGCGGGTGCTCGCGCTCGACTACCGCGGCCGCGGCGACTCGCAATGGGACGCCGACTGGGCGCATTACGATCTCGACGTCGAGGAGGACGACATTCTGCGCGTCCTGGCGAAAGAAGGCGTGTCAACCGCGGTGTTCGTCGGCACGTCGCGCGGCGGCATACACACGATGCGGCTCGCGCTTCATCAACCGGGCCTCGTCCGCGCCGCGGTCCTGAACGACATCGGCCCCGAGATCAATCTCTCGGGCCTCCTTCGCATCAAGCGCTATGTCGGCAAGCTCCCGCCTCTCGTTTCGATGAAGGATGCGATCGGCCTGACCCGTTTCACCGCGGGCGCGGACTTTGCGGGCGTTGGTCCGGAAGATTGGGAGCGCTATGCGCGGCGAAGCTTCGCCGAGACGCCGCAGGGAGTCGTGCTGCGCTACGACCCGGCGCTTTCGCATACGCTCGACGAGGTCAGCCCGGAAATGGAGCCGCTCGATTATTGGAGAGAGTTCGAGGCGCTCGCGAGAGTCCCCGTCCTCACGCAGCGCGGCGCCAATTCCGACATTCTCTCGCCTGACATTCTCGAACGGATGAAGAGCGCAGCCCCCGCGATGCAGACGCACATCGTCGAAGGACAGGGGCATGCGCCGCTGCTGATGGACGAATCCACCCTCGCCCGCGTCGCCGATTTCATCTGCCGAGGAGAGTGACGTCAGCGAAAGTCGGGGGCGGGGTTTCGGCCAAACCTCACCGTTCGCCCTCCTCGTGTCGACGCGGCACGAGATGCAGCACGCGCGCAAGACGCCGCTCCGTCACGAAGGCCAAGCTGAAAAGCTGCACGAGATTTTCAGCTTCGATCATCTCCAGACCGATGCGCTTCGGGGCGAGCTCCTTCCTCGTGCCGAAGATCCTGTCCCAGATTGACAGCACGATCCCGTAATTGCTGTCATGCTCGCTGCGCCGCGTGGAATGGTGCGCGCGATGCAGCGACGGGGTGATGAAGACGTATGACAGCGCCTTGTCCCACGGGAACTCGACGTTCGCGTGGTGGAACAGCACGAAGAGCATCCGCACGATCTCGCAGAGCACGACGACCTTCGCCTGCACGCCGAACACGACCGTGCACAGGCATTTGAAGCCGACCTCCATCAGCTGATCGGCCACGTGGAAGCGCAGACCGGTCGACACGTTGAAGCTTTTGTCGCTGTGGTGCACCTTATGGAAGCGCCACAGAAACTCATTATGGTGCCCAAAGAAATGCCAGAAGTAGACGGCCAGATCGAACAGGACGAAGCTCGCCAGCCATTTCAACGGGCCATCGGCCATGCGGGCGAGCAAACCGACGCTTGCGTAATTCTGCGCCACGACGAGCAGGCTCGAGACAGACAGCAGGCTCATGACGACGTTGTTGAAGAGAAAGGCCGAGGTGTTGGTCGAAAAGGATTCCCGCAGGCGCGCGTTCGGCGTCTTGGCGTAGGGACGCCGCTGCTCCAACGCGAGAAGCGCGATGAACAGGATCAGCACTGCGATGAAGAGGCAGTTCTCGATATTCGGGCACGCGGGCATGATCATCCCCCTTCAAGCCGGGCATAAGGACCGCGGTCGAGAGCGCCGCGGGCCTCCGAACCGCTTTGCCTCAAAAATCGAACGCGTCCCTCTTTTGCTCAAGCAAGCGGATCGCCATTCGACCTTCATTTCTCGCCAGCGGATTTCCAGCGTCCTTTGGCGAAAAACGCCGTTGATCCTTCCAGCCTTCGGCCCGACTTTCGACAAAAGTAAACTCGCAAACGACGGCCGAGGAGAAAAGCGATGCTTGGTTTTCGAGCCGGTGGCGGCCTGCGCGGCGCCGCGGAGGACGTGATCGGCTGCGCGCAGGGGAAGGCGTTTGAGTTCATCGGTTTCGGCTTCTTCGAAAACTACCCGAAGTGGTGTCCCCAGGTGGTCGAGCTGGAGCCTCTCTCGTCCGAGCCCGTCGAGGCTGGGCCGATGGCGAGACAGGTGACGCTCGAGCGCGGCATCAAGTCCGAAATCTACCTTTCGGATCTCGGCCTTTCGGCCGACCGGCCTCATTGCGATCGCCGGCGTCTCGGAGCCTTTCAACTCGAGCTACGCCCTGGAGGCCGCCGGTGACGAGCGCACGAAGCTTGCCTTCAGCTTCGAGCTCGAGGAGCTGGACCTCGCTATGCGCCCCTTTCAGAAGCTCATCCGAGCGGCGCTTCAGGAAGGCGCGGCGCAGACCGTCGAGAATTTAAAGAGGTTGCTCGAAAGCCCCGCGGCGCAAGCGATCCGCGTCGCCTGACGCGACCGGCCAGTTAGAAGAAGAGAGAGGCGCGAGATGTTCGTCGTCAGGAAAGACTCCGGAATCATCCCCACGGTGCTCACCCAGATTCTCGACAGCTGCGTGAACGGCGTCACGCTGACGGATCCGGATCTGGAGGATTCGCCGATCGTTTACGCCAATAAGGCCTTCGAGGACATCACGCTCTACTCCCAAGCGGAAATCGTGGGACGCAACTGCCGCTTCCTCCAAGGCGCCGACCGCGATCAGCCGCAACTCGAGAAGCTGCGCGCCGGCATCCGCGACGGCAAGCCGGTGGAGGTCGTCTTGCGCAATTATCGGAAGTCGGGCGAGCTGTTTTTCAACCGCCTGGTCGTCAAGCCCCTGCTCGGCCCCTCAGGGGAGGTCATCTATTTTCTTGGGGTGCAATATGACATCACCAAGCAGGTTCTGGCCGAAGAGGAGATCGGGAAACTGAGCGAACGGCTGGAGCTCGTGGGAGCCTGAATGAGGCGAGCCTTGGGAACGCGTCGGAGGCTAAGCGCGTTGGAACGGAATTGTTCGAACGATGAGAAATCGGGCCCGCATTCGTTCTAAGAGCCGCTAAACCAGTTATAGCCCTGGTTCTCCCAATAGCCGCCGGGATAGTCGTTGGTGACGAAAATCTCCGCGACGAACTTTGGATTTTTGAATCCGAGCTTCGTCGGGATGCGGAGCTTTACAGGATAGCCGTATTTCGTCTCGCCCGGGGCGCCTGGAAAATCGAGCGCGAGAAGCGTCTGCGGGTGCAATGCGGTCGGCATGTCGATGCTCGTGGAATATTTGTCCGCGCAATGAAAGCCCACGTAGCGCGCCGAGAGATCCGCGCCGATCCGCTCGAGAAAGAGACGAAAGGGAACGCCTCCCCAATTTCCGATCGCGCTCCAGCCTTCCACGCAGACAAGACGCGTGATCTGGCTCGTCTGCGGCAAGGCCCGCAATTCTTGCAGGCTCCAGGGGCGCTTGTCCTCGATGCGACCGGAAAGAAAGAGCCGATAGGACGGGCCGTCGATGACCGGAGCGAGCGCTTCCTCATAATAGGCGTTGAAGGGGAACGGACGCGTGATCTCGGCTTCCGAATAGGTCGGCGCGAGCCGCTGCGGGTCGAAAAGCGCTTCCTGAACGCGGTCGTTCCAGCGGGAGACCGACCAGAGCAGGCGATCGACGGCGTCGTCATCCTTCAGATTGCAGCCCGTGAGCAAAGTCAACGCCCCGAGCGAGAGGCTCTGCTTTAAAAACATCCGACGCTCGATCCGCGCAATCTGCGATTGAAACTGTGAGAACCGCAGCCTCGGGCGCCGCTCATCCTGCCGCATCGCCGTCACTCTTTCGAAGCCGCCGCTTTCGGCGCGCGCCCCGTGATCATGGAGCGCAAAACGCCCTTGACCGAAAAAGCGAGCGTCACATGCAGCGCGATGAAGGCGCAGAGCGCCGTCATGGCGTAAAAATGCACGTCACGCGCCTCGTCATAGCCCCCAAAAGATGCGGTCAATTCCTGGAACTGCACGGGCTTCCAAACCGCGACGCCGCTCGCGACGAGCAGGGCGAGAATCCCTACGACCGCCGTGTAGAGGATGCGCTGGATGGGATTATAGGCGCCGTTGCCGTGCATGGTCAGCGTCGTCCACTCGAGACACAGATTGCGATAGGCCGAGATCGGCCGTATGCGCAGCAAATCTCGCCAGAAATGTCCGGAGCCGAAGCCATAGACGAGATAGGCGACGCCATTGGCGAAGAGCAGCCACATCGCCGCGAAATGCCACGCCAGTGCGCCGGCGAGCCATCCGCCCACCGTGAACTCAGGAGGGAAGCGGAAATCGTAAAGCGGCGAAGCATTGTAGATACGCCACCCGCTGCCGATCATGATGAAGACGGCGAAGGCGTTGATCCAATGCGTGACCCGCACGAAGAGCCCATGGCCGCGCGCCTCCACCTGCCCTGCTGAAGCTTTGCTTTGACTCATTCTGGCGCTCCGCGGGCCATCTCGCCGCTCCCCTCTTCTTCGCAGCACCGCGTAGGGAAGTTACCGGAGTTTCCGAAGGATAGAGCGGCGGCGGCGCGCGTCGAGCCTGCTCCGCTTCAGGACTTAGCCTTCGTCGCCGAGCGGGTGAAGATCGCGTACCATCGCCTTCTTTCGCTCGTCGAGCACGTGGGTGTAGATCTGTGTCGTCGCGATGTCGGCGTGGCCCAGCAACTCCTGCACGACGCGCAGATCGGCGCCGTTTTGCAGCATGTGGCTCGCGAAGGCGTGCCGCAGCGCATGAGGATGAACCGCGGCGGCGGGAAGGCCCGCCGCCCCCGCGAGCCCCTTCAACTCGCGCGCAAAGGCCTGGCGCGTCAGATGCCCCTCCTCGGCGTCGGCCGGAAAGAGATAGGGAGAGGCGGCGAGCGCCGGACGCAGCGCCTCCAGCGCGGCGCGATACTCCACAAGCGCTTTCTTCGCCGGCGCGCCAAGCGGCGCGAGCCTTTCGCGGCCCCCCTTGCCCTTGACCACGATGAAAGGATCGCGCGCGCGCGCCACGAGCTTGGGCAAGGACAAGAGCTCGCTGACGCGCAAGCCCGTCGCATAGAGAGTCTCGAGCAACGTCAGGAGCCGGAGGGCGCGCAGCCGCTCGGTCGGGGAGCCGTTCTCGGCTTCGACGCCCTCGCGCGCCGCAGCGAGCAGGCGCTCGATCTCCGCCGCGCTCAATACGCCGGGCGCGCTCTTCACGCGCCGCGGTCCCTCCAGAGAGGCCGCGGGATCGTCGAACTCTGTGCCGATCGACATAGAGGAATTTGTGGAACTGTCGCAGCGCCGAGAGACGGCGCGCCTGCGTCGCCGCCGACATGCCGCGATGTTGCAGCGCGCCGAGATAGTCGCGCAAATGTTCGAGGGTCGCGGTTGCGGGCTCAGCGCCCGAGCAAGAAAGATGCGCGATATAGTCGGAGAGATCGCGCCGATAAGCCTCGCTCGTGTTGCGAGCGGCGCCGCGCTCGGCGGCGAGCATCTCGAGGAAGCATTCGAGCTGGCGCTCCGCTTTCGTGGGAGCCCGCATGCCCATTCCTATTTGTTGAGCTTCGTCGGCGAGATCGTCTGCGTCATCTCGCGCGGCTCGGGCGTCACGAAAGTGACGAGCGCGAACATGATCCCATAGGCGATGGCGCCGAGCACGGCGAGGATGGTCAGGAAGCGGACGAGGCTAGGCACGGAGCAACCCTTCTGGGAAAAACAAGCTTCGAGACGGAGCTATCGCCCGAAGCAATTCCGAAAGCAACACCAGATCGCTACTGTACAACGACGCGCGTGCCAACATGGACGCGGTCATAGAGGTCCTCGACGTCTTCATTCATCATCCGGATGCAGCCGGAGGAGACGTTCTGGCCGATCGTATAGGGCTCGTTCGTGCCATGGATGCGATAGAGCGACGACCCGAGATAAAGCGCCCGCGCGCCGAGCGGATTGTCGGGTCCGCCCCGCATGAAGCGCGGCAGATCGGGGCGACGCTTCAGCATCTGAGCCGGCGGCGTCCAGTCGGGCCACGCCGCCTTGCGGCTGATCGCTTTCACGCCGGACCATTCGAATCCCGGCCGTCCGACGCCGATCCCATAGCGGATCGCCCGGCCGCCGCGCAGGGCGAGATACAGGTATCTCTCGCCCGTATCGATGACGACCGTGCCCGGCGCGGCCGCGGAATAATCGACCTCGGCGCGGCGAAAGGCGGGATCGACTTGCGCCTGCGCCTCGAGCGCGCCAGGCTCCGCGGAAGCGTATCGCGCGCCCGGCGACGCGCCATAGGCCGCGCTGCGCCGCAGCGGCCCGGGCTCGGCGTCGGCGCGGCGCGCGCCGCTCTCCCCGCCGGTAAGCAACATTTCCAGAAAGCCGCCCCCGAGATCGGGCGCCTCCTCGGCGACGGCCGGCGGATCGACCTCGCGCGACATTTGCGCGTCGTAGAGCCCCGCGACGACCATGGGGTCGGCCTTGGCAGCCACGACGGCGAAGGCGGCGAGGAACACGAACGACAAGGCGGAACGCAAGAACATGGACGACGCCATTCTGAGCAGCCGAGGACACAGACGGCCGACGTTGCAGATATGGTGAATTTATACGCTGAATTTTCATCGTAAATCGAAAGCATGCATTGTGGTTACTGAATGGAAAATCAGTCAAAGTTAGGGTGAATGCTCTGTAAATATTCACGGTGAACGCACGGAAGATGCCGCGGCACAGCGCCCGCCTCTCCCCAAGAGGAGGGCGGGACAGGCGACGAAGCTGAGGACCAGCCGGCCTATAAGCCGGGTTCTGTGTGGCGGACGCAGTTGCCCACGCCCGCGCGATGGCCATTCCTCTAGGGCGGCCGTCACCGGCCGTCTCGAGCAACCAACCCGGGCGACGGCCCGGAGACGGGCTGAAGGGTTTTAAGCCTTCGGTCGCCCCTATTCGGTCTTGCTCCCGGCGGGGCTTGCCATGCCTCTCGCGTTGCCGCGAGAGCGGTGCGCTCTTACCGCACCCTTTCACCCTTGCCGCGCGAGATGCACGGCGGTTTGCTTTCTGTGGCGCTTTCCCTGGGGTCGCCCCCGCCGGACGTTATCCGGCGCCGTGTCTCCGTGGAGCCCGGACTTTCCTCCGCGCGCGAAGCGCGGCGGCCATCCGGCCGGCTGGCGGAATGGGGATAGGCGCGCAGGAGCGCAGGGTCAATCGAAATGCTCTTAGGAGACCCGCCGCCGACCAGCAAGCTCTCGGCGCGGCGACCTGAGCCAAATGCTGAGATCGCCGCAACTCTCGCCGGCGACGACATGTGCGAGAAGCTCCAAGCCCACACAAATTGCGAAGCTCTCACTGAAAAGGCGAATTATCGCTCGAGGATATCCAATATCGATCTCGCCTCTCGGTTGCCGGGGACGCGAAAAGGAGTCAATTTGCCGTTCATTACCATTCCGAAGGAATGAGCGATGGGCGCAGAGGCTGGAACGACGCGCAAAGCTTCGGTCTCGCGGCGCGGCCTGCTCGCGGGCGCAGGCGCGGTTTCATTGGCTTCGGTGCTGCCCGCCGACGCCCGTGCCCCGCTCGCGCTCGGCCGGTTCATGCGCATGAGCGAGCGTCTGTGCGGCGTCACGCTCGCGGGCACAACTTTCGGCAAGGACGTCCTAGCGCTTTTGTCGCAGGAGTTTTCCGCCGCGCAATTGCGCGCGCTGGCCCATCTCGTTGAAGCGCGCGCGGACCGGCGCCCGGACTTCATCGCGGCCGGCCTGCGGCCGCTCGTCTCGCGCCTGGTTTCGGTTTGGTATTCCGGTCTCGCGGCGACGCCCGCAGGAGGCGAGCGCGCGCTCACTTACATGGACGCCGCTGCATGGGCCGCGACCGGCTACGCCAAGCCACCGACCTCTTGCGCCGACTTCGGCGACTGGGCGCGGGCGCCGGATCTTTCGCGAACGGCTCGCTGAGATGATGACGCAGGAGAGCCTCACCGCCGATGTCGCGATCGTCGGCGCGGGCGTCGCCGGATCGCTCCTTGCCTACAAGCTCGCGGGCGCCGGCGTTAAGGTTCTGCTGCTCGAAGCGGGTCCCCGCATCGATCGCGCCGAAGCAGTCGTGCGTTTCCAAGCCTCAGTGAAAAAGGGCCTGACCAGCCCCTATGCGGCCTCGCCTCTCGCCCCCTATCCCGATCCCGACTCGAGATCCGCTTATTACATCAACGAGGGTCCCCACCCTTTCGGCGGGACCTATCTGCGCGGCGTCGGCGGGACGTCCTGGCACATGGGCGGGACCGCCTCCCGCTATCGCCCGAGCGACTTGCGCATGCGCTCGCTTTTCGGCGTCGGCGTCGATTGGCCCATCTCTTACGAAGATCTCGAACCCTTCTATGAGGAGGCCGAGCGCGAGACCGGCGTATCGGGCGATCCTTCCTTCGACGGGGGCGCGCCGCGGCGCACCGGTTTTCCGATGCCGCCCGTGCCTGCGACCTATCTCGACCAGCGTGTCGCCGCGGTCCTCCCGGCGATGGGCTTGACTCTGAAGGTCTTCCCCCAGTTCCGCAACACGATCTACTATGACGGCCGTCCGCCGTGCTGCGGCAGTGCAAGCTGCATTCCGATCTGCCCGATCGGCGCGAAATGGGACGCGAGCTTCCACGCCGATAAAGCCAAGGAGCGCGGGGCGCGGCTCGAAGTAAACGCCGTCGTCACGCAGATCGAGCTTGATGCGCGCCGGAGGGTCTCGTCGCTCCGCTTCCTGCGGCCCGACCGCAGCCAGGGCGAGGCGCGCGCGAAGATTTACGTGATCGCGGCGCATGCGATCGAAACCCCGAGGCTGTTGTTGATCTCACGCTCGGAGCGCGCTCCGAACGGCATAGCCAATGGCGCAGGCATGGTCGGGCGCAATCTGATGGGACAGATTGATCAAATTACGACCGGGCTCACGCGCGATCCGATCTATCCCTATCGCGGCCCGATCGGCACCTCCGGCATCGTCGAATTTCGCGACGGTCCCTTTCGGTCGAGCCGGGCGGCCGTCGGCACGTCGCTTTCCAACGCCGGCTGGGGGCGTGCGGATGGGCCGCTGCGTCACGCGGAACAGCTCGCGCGCAAGGGCCTATGGGGCGAAGAACTGCGCCGCCGCGTCGCCGATCGCGTCGCCCGTGAATTGAAGATCGGCTCGACGGCGGAAATGCTGCCCGACGAATCGAATCGCATCGTCGCCGATTTCGACCGGCGAGACGCCGCCGGCGTTCCGCGCCCACGCATTTTCTTCAAGATCGACGATTACGCGAAGCGGGGATTGCACGACGCGATTTTGCGGCATGAGCGCATTTTCGCGGCGCTGGGCGCGAGCGAGATGACGCACTATCCGCCCTCGGCGACCTCCTCGGCCATTCTGGGCACGGCGCGGATGGGACGCGACGCAAAGACCTCCGTCGTCGACGCCGAGCTGCAGGCGCATGAGCACGACAACCTCTTCATCGTCGGCGGCGCGAACTTCCCGACCGGCGGCGTGCTGACGCCGACGCTGACGATCGCGGCTCTCGCGCTGCGCGCGGCGAAGACGATAGAGGCGGCGCTTTCGGGACGGTAGGATGCGCCCGAATTTCTCGCCCCGCTCGGGACGACCAGACTTCTCGCCGTCCAGCGTTGCATCTGAACCGGGGCTATCCGGCGAATCCGGGCTTAAATTCCAATCTGCGCCAGCTTCTGACAAGCCATTCGGCGCTTGTCCTTCGTGCCTCATGCATTTATCGCCTTGATTTTGTTTCTCAAACAGAGTGTCATGCCAATCCTCCCCGGGCATTCATCGCGGGGCTTGATCCCAGGGTGTCGGGCCTCATTTTCACGGTTGGGCGACGAAGAAGGCGCATGTCTTGCAAAGCGGCATCTGTGAGCTTCCTGCGAGAGCGGCGCTTCCCCCTCAGGTAAGACGTCTTAGCCAAGCTTTTGCTCAATTCGCGCAACGGGTTAATTGAGAGGGAAGTTGAATGGATGCAATGCCCTATATCGCGACGCCCCATATCGCGATCGGATTGCACGCCTTTGCCTGGATTATTGGAGGCGCAGTGCTGGGCCTTGCCGTCGGCAGGATCATCCCGGAATCCTACACTACGGCTGACAGCCGGTACCTGGTGCAAGCCACCATGAACACGGTCGCCATCCTGTCGGCGCTTGTGCTTGGTCTGCTGATCGCCACTGCGCAGCGCAGTTTTGACGCGCGCAATAAATCCATCGAACAATTCGCAGCAAATTTACAACTGCTTGATCACGAGATTAAAAACTTCAGCCCGCAGATTGAGGGAATCAGAGATCAGCTGCGTCGATATACGGCACAGCAGATCTTGTTCCTCTGGCCGCAATCGAATGCAAAAGATCGTAGCATAAATGGTGACCGGCAAGATTTGCGTTCGCTGGACGGCATTGTCCAGAAGGTCAGGGAGTTCACTCCGGCGAGCGAAGCACAGCGACTGGTAAAGGCTAGCGCATTGAAGATTGCCGGCGAATTGGCCACAACGCACTGGACGTTGGCGGTCCAAGAGGGCAGCGAGATCCCGAGCGCCTTCATCAAGGTGCTCATATTTTGGCTGACGGTCCTCTTTATCCATTTCGGCATATTCGCCCAACGAAACGCTTTGGCGATTATGATGATCTTCGTCTGCGCATTGTCGCTCGCCAGTGCGATCTACGTGATCATGGATTTCAACGAACCGGCTGGCGGGTTCATCAGCGTCTCGCCGAAACCGATGCAGAACGCATTGGCGCAAATGGCCGGCTAGTTCCGCCCAGATCACAGCCTCTCTCCCGCCGCTCACACATCCAGCAGTTCCGCCGAAAAAGCCGCGTGCTCCTGGATGAAGGCGAATCGGGCCTCGGGCTTGTTGCCCATCAGCCGCTCGACGCAATCGGCGGTCTCTTCCTTCTCCTCGCCGGCGATCACGACGCGAAGCAGCATGCGCTTCTTGGGGTCCATCGTGGTTTCCTTGAGCTGCTTGGCCATCATCTCGCCCAGGCCCTTGAAGCGCGAGACCTCGACCTTGCCCTTGCCGGTCAGCTCCTTCTTCATCAGCTCCTGCATGTGCGCGTCGTCGCGCGCATAGACGGTCTTCGCGCCCTGCGTCAGCTTATAGAGCGGCGGCACGGCGAGATAGAGATGACCCTTCTCGATGAGCTTCGGCATTTGCCGATAGAAGAAGGTGATGAGCAGGGACGCGATATGGGCGCCGTCGACGTCGGCGTCGGTCATCACGATGACCTTCTCGTAACGCAGATCTTCCTCGCGAAAATGCGGGCCAACGCCGCAGCCGAGCGCCTGCGTCAAATCCTGCAACTGCTGATTAGCCGCGAGCTTGTCCTTCGTCGCGGAAGCGACGTTGAGAATCTTGCCGCGCAGCGGCAGAATCGCCTGATTGACGCGATCGCGTCCCTCCTTCGCGGAACCGCCGGCGGAATCGCCCTCGACGATGAAGAGCTCTGAGCCGACCGCCGTCGTGTTCGAGCAGTCGACGAGCTTGCCGGGAAGCCGCAATTTGCGCGTGGCGCTCTTTCTCGCCACATCCTTCTCGGCCCTGCGCCGCATCCGCTCGTCGGCGCGCGCGATCGCGAATTCGAGCAATGCGTCCGCCTGCCTCGGCGCGGCGGCGAGCCAATGGTCGAAGGCGTCGCGCACGGCGCTCTCCACGAGGCGCTGCGCCTCGGCGCTCATCAGCCGGCTCTTGTTCTGGCCCTGAAACTCCGGCTCGCGGATGAAGACGGAGATCATCGCCGCCGCCTGCCCCATCACATCCTCGCCGGTCAGATCCTTGGCGCGCCGCGACTGGTTCACGCGCTCGGCGTGATCCTTCAAGGCCCGCAGCAAGGCGAGGCGAAAGCCCGCTTCATGCGTGCCGCCGTCGGGCGTCGGAATCGTGTTGCAATAGGAATTCACGAAGCCGTCCTCATTGACGAGCCAGGCCGCCGCCCATTCGATCGAGCCGTGCCCGCCCTCGCGCTCGATCTTGCCGCAGAAAGCCTGCTCGGTGACGGTCTCCTTGCCCTCGATCTCGCGCGCCAGATAGTCCTTGAGACCGGCCGGAAAGCGCAGCACCGATGCGGCAGGGATGTTCGAGCCCGGCTCGATCAATTCCGGTGCGCAGCGCCAGCGGATTTCCACGCCGCCGAAGAGATAGGCCTTGGATCGTGACATGCGGAAGAGCCGCGACGGCTTCCAATGCGCGTTCGCGCCGAAGATCTGCGGGTCCGGCTTGAAGCGCACCTTGGTGCCGCGCTTGTTTTGGACCTTGCCCAGCTTCTGCAGCGGCCCGAGCGGCGCGCCGCGCGAAAATTCCTGACGATAGTGGAGCTGGTCGATCGCGACGTCCACTTCGAGCTTCTCGGCGAGCGCGTTGACGACCGAAACGCCGACGCCGTGCAATCCGCCGGAGGTCTGATAGGCGCCGGAGTCGAACTTGCCGCCCGCATGCAGCATGGTCATCACGACCTCGAGCGCCGTCTTGTCTTTCATCTTGGGATGCATGCCGACCGGAATGCCGCGCCCATTGTCTGCGACGGTGAGCCAGCCGCCCGGCTCCAATGTCACGGCGATGAAGGTCGCGTGACCCGCGACCGCCTCGTCCATCGCATTGTCGAGCACCTCGGCGAAGAGGTGATGCATCGCAGCTTCGTCGGTCCCGCCGATGTACATGCCGGGGCGCCGACGCACCGGCTCGAGACCCTCGAGCACCTCGATCGAGTGGGCGTCATAGTCCGCTTGTCCGGACTTCGCAGGCTTGCCGGCCGCGCCCTTGCGCGGCGCGGCGCCGAAGAGATCGTCGCTTTCGCTCATGGCCACGATTTTAACGTGATTCGAGGCGAATTTACGCCGCCGCTTGGGGGCCGGGAGACGCAGACCCTGAACCTTTGCGCCGAAAAGCGAAACGCCACAAAGAAACGAAGTCAATCCGCACGATTCGCGATTCCGTTTTTCCAAAACGCGCTTTACATTGCGGTGATTCGGGTGAGGAGCGCGGGATCGCGTTTTGTTCTCTGCGGCCGCGTCAAGCCCGTCGTCGGCGACATCGTCCCCGTCCCAGGGCGTTCGCGCGCGTGAGCGGCATAGGCGTTCGTGGAGGCGTGCCCCAAAACGACCTCGGAGACCGGACCCGAATGAGCTCGCAGCGAGACGCGCGCCGACCCGACTGGCGGATCGAAGCGCGATCGGCGTTCTTCGACGGCGCTCGACGAGGGCGCCGCGCTTCCCTGCTGCTTCCCGCCTGCGGATGGGCGAGCCCGGTCCAGGCGCAGGATCTGAGGGCGCTCGTCGACCTTGCGCCCGACCTCGAATTCTACGGCGCCACGCTCACCCTCAGCCTGGCGCTGTTTTCGGTCTTTCTGGCCCTCGCCTACATCGCGGAAAGAAAGCGCTGGCGGCGGCGGGAGGCCAATCTCGTCGCAAATCTCGAGCAGACCCGTTCGCAACGGGATCGCGCCGAGCTCTTTCTGTCCGTCGACCAGCAGGTCTTCCTCGCCTGGGATGGTCCCACCGGCGAGCCGGACATCGAAGGCTCGTCGCAACGCCTCATCGACGCTTCAACCTCGCAGCGCCTCCTCGCTTTTGACTCCTGGCTCGCGCCTGCCGCCGCCGAGGCGCTGGAGCGCGACCTCGAGCGGCTGCGCCAGCGCGGAGAGGCTTTTCATTTGCCGCTGGCGGGCGTTTCCGGCCGGCGTTACGACGCCGATGGACGCGCCGTCGGCGGACGCGCCGTGTTGCGGCTTCGCGAAGTCTCGGGCGAACGGCTCGAGCTCGACAGCCTGCGCGAGCGCTACGCGGAAATCGAAGCCTATGGCGAGAGCCTGCTCGCGCTGCTCGAGGCCTTGCCGACCCCGGTCTGGCTGCGCGACGGCGCCGGCCGTCTCTTGTTCGTCAACGACGCCTATCTGCAGGCCGTCGAGGCGCGGGACGCCGAGGACGGGCTGGAACGACAAGCGGAGCTCCTCGATGAGCCGGCGAGATTGGCCGCTGCGGAGGCGCGCTCGAAGGGCGCGCTCTGGCGTGACGAGATCGCCGCCGTCGTCGGCGGCGAGCGGCGGCGCCTCCTCGTGATCCAGGCGCCCTTTCTCAAAGGCGCGGCGGCGATCGCCTTCGATCGTCAAGAAATTCTCAACCTGCGCGCGGAATTCCAAAAGCAGAAAGATTCTCACGCGCGGACTCTGGACCAGTTGCCGATCGCGGTGGCGATCTTCGACGGCTCGCAACAGCTCATCTATCGCAACACGGCTTACGAGAAGCTGTGGCGGCTCCCGCCGATCCTTCTCGACTCTCGCCCCTGCGACGGAGAAATCCTGGATCGGTTGCGGCTCGCGCAGCGGCTGCCTGACGAAGGCGATTATCGCGGCTGGAAGGCGCGCCTCCTCGAAGCCTACCGCTCGCCCGAGCAGCTTCAGCGTCTGTGGCACATGCCCGACGGCCGCACGATCTGCGTCACGATCACGCCCAATCCGGACGGCGGCGTGACCTATCTCTATGACGATATGACCGAGCGCTACGATCTGCAGTCGCGGTTCAACGCGCTTTACCGGATGCAGAAGGAGACGCTCGAAACATTGCGCGAGGGCGTCGCCGTCTTCGGCGCCGACGGTCGACTGAGATTCGGCAATCCGGCCTTCGCCTCGCTGTGGCGACTCGCGCCGAGCTTTCTCTCAGAAAAGCCGCGTTTCGAAACCATCGCCGAAAAGTGCCGCAGCCTGCTCCCCAAGGACGACCCGACGTGGCGCGACCTGCGTTGCGTCGTGACGGGCTTGGGCGAGTCGAGAGCAGGCTTCACGCGTCGCGTCGAACGCAATGACGGCGTCGTTCTCGATCTGACGGTCCAGCCGCTTCCGGAAGGAGCAAGCCTCCTCACCTTCGTCGACGTCTCCGCCGACGTGAACGTGGAGCGGGCGCTCACCGAACGCAACACGGCGCTGCTCGCCGCCGAAAAACTGCGCAATGACTTCATTCACCACGTCAGTTACGAGCTGCGCTCCCCGCTCACCAACATCAATGGCTTCGTGCATCTCCTCGGCGAGGAGTTCGACCGGACCGCTCAACGCGCGCCAATCCGAGTATCTCGGCTATATGCGCAAATCCTCGGACGCGCTGCTCGCCATCGTCGACGATATTCTGGATCTCGCGACGATCGACGAAGATGCGATGGCGCTCGAGATCGAGGACGTCGATCCGCGCGCGGCGATCCGCGGCGCGGTCGAAGGCGTGCAGGACCGGCTCGCGGAGAATGGGATCGAGCTGCGGATCGTCGAAGCCGACGACCTTCAAGACTTCCGCGGCGACGGCAAGCGCGTGCGGCAAATTCTCTTCAACCTGCTTTCGAACGCGATCGGCTTCTCTCGCCCGGGCCAGACCGTCACCCTCGCCGCGATGCGCAGAGACGGCGACGTGGTCTTCAAGGTCGTAGACAATGGACGCGGCATCCCGCCAGAAGTGCTCGAACGCGTCTTCGATCGCTTCGAATTGCACACCGCAGGCTCCCGCCATCGTGGCGTCGGCCTTGGACTCTCCATCGTCAAGGCTTTCATGGACTTGCACGGCGGCAAGGTGCTGGTCAACTCGGCGCTAGGCGAAGGCACGACGGTGACCTGCGTCTTCCCGGCGGAAAAGCGCATCGTCGACGCTTCTCCCCCTCCGCAGGGCGAGCTCGTCTCCGCGAAACAGCTGATCGACGTGGCGGCGCGCGCGGTGCGCGGTGACGCCGAAAGCAAGGGCGTCAAGCTGCGCGTGCTTCCAACCGTCACGGATGAATGTATCATTTGCGACGAGAACGATATGAACCAAGCCCTGGAGACTTTGCTTCGCGACGCGGTCGCTTGCGCCAAGGCAGGAGACGCCATAAGTTTCGCCGCGCTTCGTCGCGAGGGCGAAGTCGCCTTCAAGCTGTCCCTTCGCCATGCGATCGAGGAAGGCGACGCGAAGCTGCGAAGCGAGGCGCGGGCTTTCATCGAAGCCAACGGGGGCAGAATGCAGATCGATTTTGCCGCTGGCGAAGGCGTTGTGATCACTTGCGTGTTCGCGAGCCGCTCCGGCGAAGCCGATCAAACGGCGCGAAGCGAGTCGCAATGAACGACGACGCCACGAAGAGCTTCTGGCGCATCGAGGCGGATAGCGAGGCGGCGACCTCCGCGATCGCCACAGATCTCGCGTCCTTGTTGAGAGGAGGCGACGTCGTCGCCTTGAGCGGCGATCTCGGAGTCGGCAAGACCGCGTTCGCCCGCGCGCTCATCCGCGCCATCGCGAAGGATCCCGCGATCGACGCGCCGAGCCCCAGCTTCACATTGATGCAAGTCTACGAGGGCGATTTCGGAAAGATCGTGCATGCGGATTTTTATCGCATCGAAGCCGTCCACGAGCTCGCCGAGCTCGGCTGGGAGGACGTCGTGCAGGATGCGATCGTCCTCGTCGAATGGCCGGAGCGCTCAAAGGAAATCATGGATGCGGACCACCTCGACGTGGCGCTGACCTATGCGAGCGAAATAGGGCCCGACGCGCGCATCGTAACGATTTCTGGCCACGGCGCTTTCGCGAGGCGCTTGGAGGCGTTCAAGTCGCTGCGCGAGTTTCTGCGCCATGCAGGCTGGGACGACGCGCATCGCGCCTTCCTGCAAGGGGACGCGTCCTCGAGATCCTACGAGACCCTGACGCGGCCGAGCGGAGAGCGCGCGATCCTGATGATCTCGCCCGCGCGCCCGGATGGACCGCCCATCCGCTTCGGCAGGTCCTACAGCGCGATCGCACGGCTCGCCGAGAACATCAGGGCCTTCGTCGCGATCGCCGAAGGCCTCGCCGCGCAGGGTCTTTCCGCGCCGCAAATCATCGCGCGCGACCTCGACGCCGGTCTCGCGATCGTCGAGGATCTTGGGCGCGAGCGCATCGTCGACGCGTACGGTCCCATTGCGGAACGCTATGAACAAGCGGTCGAAGCGCTGGCCCTTTTGCATTCGCGCCCGCTCTCCAGTGTCCGGACCCTGTCCGACAACGGAATTTACCGAATTCCACCCTATGACATCGACGCGCTCCTCATCGAGGTGGAGCTGCTTCTCGACTGGTACGTCGATCGAGTCGCGAGGATCATCGTCCCTTCGGGAGCGCGCGCCGTCTTTATCAAGCTCTGGCGTCAGATACTGAGCGAATGCTGCACCGCCGGCTCGACCTGGACGCTGCGCGACTTCCACTCCCCCAACCTCCTCTGGCTTCCCGAGCGCGAGGGCGTGCGGCGCGTGGGCGTCATCGATTTTCAGGATTGCGTGATGGGGCATCCGGCCTATGACGTGGTCTCGCTCACGCAGGACGCGCGCGTCGACGTGCGCGACGAATTGGAGATCCGCTTGATCGCCTCTTACGCGAGAAAGCGGCGCGAGCTCGATGAAGGCTTCGAGATGGCGAGCTTCGCCAGCGCCTATGCGATCCTCGGAGCGCAGCGCGCGACAAAAATTCTCGGCATCTTCGCCAGATTGGATCAGCGCGACGGAAAGCCTCAATATCTCGCTCACATGCCGCGCGTTCAGCGCTATCTGATGAAAAGCCTGCGTCATCCCGCTCTCAACGACATCGCGCGCTGGTATGCCAACCACCTTCCCCATGTCTTCGCCGACGGCGTCTGAGGCGGTCCGCCTTCCCGAGTGGGCGATGGTCTTCGCCGCGGGACTGGGGACCCGAATGCGGCCGCTGACCGAAACGACGCCGAAACCCTTGGTCAATGTCGGCGGGCAGGCTCTCCTCGATCATGTGCTCGACCAGCTCGCTGCTGCGGGCGTGGCGAAGGCGGTCGTTAACGTGCATCATCTTGGCGATCAGATCATCGCGCATCTCGCCGCCCGGCGTTCGCCCCGCATCGTCGTTTCGGACGAGCGCGACAAGCTGCTCGACCAGGGCGGCGGCATCAAGAAAGCGCTGCCGATGCTCGGGCCCGAGCCCTTCTTCATCTGTAACACCGACGCCTTCTGGCGCGAGGAGGGCGCCGACAACATTCAAGCCCTGGCGCGCTTCTACGATCCCGAGAGGATGGATGCGGCGCTTCTGCTTGCTGAAACTGAGAGCAGCCTCGGCGTCGACTGGGGCGGGGACTTCGAGCTCGACGCGATGGGTCGCCTGTTCCAACCGTCCGGACGACGCCGCTATGTTTACACAGGCGTCGGCATATTGTCGCCGGAGCTGTTTGAGAACGCAACGGAAGAAGTCTTCAGATTGTCGCCGTTCTTTTTCGCGGCCGCGAAGCGAGAGCGCCTCTTCGGTCTTCCGGCACGAGGACTGTGGATGCATGTCGGTTGCATCGCCGCGATAGAAGAAGCCGAGCGCGCCTTGCGCTCCAAGGCCTCATGACGTTTCGGCTCGCGATGGCGCAAAGGGTCTTCACGATCGCGCCGGGCGTCCCCTTTCTGCCGACTTTCGTTGCGAAGCTGCTCGATGGAGACATCGTCGAGGGCGTCTCGCGCGCGACAGCGCCCCTCGATCTCGCCCGCATTTCGATCTTCACGCCGACGCGCAGGGCGGCGCGCGCGCTCGCTGTCGAATTTGCGCTGAAGCTCGATCGGCCGGCGGCGCTTCTCCCGCGCATCCTGCCGCTTGGCGCGCTCGACGAGATCGAGAGCGCGGCGCTTCTCTCCGCCGAGACCGAGGCGTCCGTTGACGAACTCGCGCCGACGATCGATGAGATCGATCGCCGCTTGGCGCTCGCCGAGCTCATTCTCGCCTGGGCGCGCGCGCTCGACGCCGCCTTCGTCTCTGCGGACGGCGCCGGCGTTGGCGAAGCTCTCCTCGTCGCGCCGAGCGCGCCCACCGCTTGCGCCCTTGCCAAGGAACTCGGCGCGCTGATCGACGAGTTCGTCATCGAGGGAGTCGAGCCCGAGGCCGTTCTGGGCTGCGCGGACGAGTCATTCGACCGCTATTGGTCGATCACGCGCGACTTTCTGGGGATCGCGCTGCGCCAGTGGCCGGCGGCCCTCGAAGAGCGCGGCGTCGTCGATCGCACGGCGCGCGCGAAGGCGCTGCTCGAGACGCAGATCCGGGCGATTCATGCCGGAACCCATACCGATCCCGTCATCGCGCTGGGCTCGACCGGCTCCAATCCGACCACCGCGCGGCTTCTTGCGGCGATAGCGCAAAAGCCGCGCGGCGCCGTAGTTCTGCCGGGCCTCGACCAGGACATCGATGAGGAAGGCTGGCGTCATATCGGCGAGGCGATCGGCGAAAGAGGCGAGCCGGCCTTCACCCACCCGCAATCGATGCTGAAGCGTCTGCTGCGTCAGCTCGGCGTCGACCGGGTCGATGTGAGAGCGCTCGGAGGCGCTTGCGCGCCCCTCGCGGTGCGGCGCCGCTTCGTCTCGCAGGCGCTGCGTCCGGCCGACACGACGCAGATGTGGCGCAGCTTTCGCGAAAGCTTTCGCGCCGACTTCGCCGCCGCGCTCGAAGGCGTGAGCCTTGTCGAAGCCCCCGATGAAAATTTGGAGGCGCTTGCGCTCGCTCTTTTCATGCGCGAGGCGCTCGAAACGAAGAATCGGACGGCGGCGTTGATCACGCCGGACCGTCAGGCGGCGCGCCGGGTTTGCGCCGAGCTCGCGCGCTTCGGGATCGAAGTGGACGACTCCGGCGGCGCGCCGCTCGCCACGACGCCGCTCGGCTCGTTGGCGAGACGTCTTGCCGCCGTGACGGCGGACGGCGCGTCCTGCCTCGACGGCGCCGCACTTCTCTCCCATCCGCAAACGCGCCTCGGCCTTACGCGCGCAGCTGTGGAAGCGATTCTTCCCTTTGCCGAAGTCGCAGTACTGCGCGTCGTTCCGGAAAACGGCGAGACCTTCGCGAAACGGGCCACGCGCGCGCGAGAAATGGCGGCGGGACCCGACGCGCATCCGCTGGCGAAGCGCGCGAGCGACGAGCAGTGGCAGGAGATCGAAGATCTTTTTGCGAGGCTCGACGCCGCGTTGGCGCCCATCGCCGCCCTTCCTCATAAGTCGAAGCTTGCAGCGCGAGTTCGACGCGCTGGCGCAGGCGCTCGAAGCCGCGACCGAAAGCGACAAGCGCGGCGATATGGAAGGCGCAGAGGAGCTGGTCGCGCTCTTCGATCGCCTTAGAAGCGCCGGAGAAAGACTCGCATTCGACGCGACGGGCTTCGCCGCCTTTTTCGACGCGCTGTTGTTTGAGGCGACAGTGCGCGGTCCGCGCCGAGCGCATTCGCGTCTGAAGATTCTCGGGCCCTTGGAAGCGCGGCTCATGCAGGCCGATCTCGTGCTGCTCGCGGGCCTCGACGAGGGCGTCTGGCCGCCGCAAGCGGAAACGGGGGCTTTTCTCAACCGCGCGATGCGCGAGACGCTCGGGTTGACCCCGCCGGAGCGTCGCATCGGCCAGAGCGCGCATGACTTCGAGATGGCGCTCGGCGCCCGCTGGGTCGTGCTGAGCCGCGCGATGAAGCGCGACGGATCGCCGACCCTCGCCTCGCGCTTTCTGACTCGGCTCGAGGCGCTCGCCGGCGACGCCTTCACGCCATGCAGAGAGCGCGGCGAGAGGATGCTCGCCATCGCCCAGGCGCTCGACAAGCCCGAGACGATTGCGCCCTGCAGACGGCCGGAGCCGAAGCCGCCCCTGGAGCTGCGCCCAAAGCAGCTCAGCGTGACGCGCATCGAAAAGCTGCGGCGCGATCCTTATTCGATTTATGCGGAGCGCATCTTGAAGCTCACGCCGCTCGAGCCCTTCGGCGGAGAAAGAGGCGCGCGCGAGATCGGGACAGCCGTGCACGAAACGCTCGCCGCATTCGTGCAAGCCCAACCGCACGGTCCCTTGGGCGACGACGCGGAGGAGCGTCTTCTGGCGCTCGCGAAAGAGAAGTTCGCGCCTTTCCTGGCCGATCCCGATTTCCAGGCTTTCCGCTGGCCGCGCCTCGTCGACGGGTTGCGGCAGATGCTGCGCTTCGAGCGGGGCCGGCGCGCGGTCGCAAAGGAAATCCATGTCGAAGAAAAGGGCGAATGGCGATTTCCGCTCTTTGACGGCTCTTCCTTCCGTCTCACCGCCGTCGCCGACCGCATCGAAATCGACGCCAAAGGCGCGGCCTTTCTTTTCGATTACAAGACCGGCGCCCCGCCGAGCGACAAGCAGGTGCATGTGGGCTTCGCGCCGCAGCTCACGCTCGAAGCCGCGATGCTCGAAGCGGGCGCCTTCGGCGGCGTCGGCCGCCATGAGGTTGAAGCCGCCGCCTATGTGCGCGTGCGCGAGGATGGAAAGGAGCGATGGATCAAGCCTAAAGACAAGATGAGCTTCCGCGAGCTCGTCCTAGACCATCAGGCGCAGCTCCTGGCGCTTCTCGACCAGTTCCGCGATCCGCGCCGCTCCTATCCGTCGCGACCCTTCGTCGCGCTCGCGGCGCGCGAAGGCGACTACGATCACCTCGCCCGCGTCAAGGAGTGGTCGCGTGACGGCGGAGACGGGGCATGAGCCGACGCCCCATCCCGCTCGCGACGCAGAGCGCGCAGGCGCGCGCGTCCGATCCCGAGCTTTCCGCCTGGGTCTCGGCGCATGCGGGCTCCGGCAAGACCCATGTGCTGACGCAGCGCGTCGTGCGGCTGCTGCTCGAGGGCGTCCCACCCTCGCGCATTCTCTGCCTCACCTACACCAAGGCGGCAGCGGCGAATATGGCGGCGCGCATTCACGCCCTGCTCGCCAAATGGGCGCTGCTCGATGATGCGGAGCTGGACGAGGCGGTTGCGGCGGTCGCTGGTCCGAGGCTCGACGCCACGACACGGGATTTCGCGAGAAAACTCTTCGCGCGCGCCGTCGAGACGCCGGGCGGTCTGAAGATCCAGACGATCCACGCCTTTTGCGAGCGGCTCCTGCATCGCTTCCCCTTCGAGGCGAATGCCCCGGCGGGCTTCCGCGTGCTCGACGAGATCGAGCGCGCGGAGCTGCTCTCGCGCGCGCGGCGCGAAATTCTGGCGCGCGCCTTGCGCGAGGGCGGCGCCTTGCTGGAGGCCGCAGAATGCGTCGCGCGCGAGACGAACGGAACAGACTTCAACGGACTGATCGACGAATTGCTCAGGGCCCGCGCCATACTTGCTAACGCCGCGGACGAGGCGGGCGCGAACGCGCTGCGCCGCCGGCTCGCTCTTGAGGATCACGAGTTGCTGGCCTCGATCGACGCCGAAATGCTCGAAGGGGGCCTGCCGTGCGGCTCATGGCCCGAAATCGCAAAGAGGCTGCGCCAGGGCAGCGCCAAAGATTGCGGTCTGGCCGACCAACTGGAAAAGGCTATTGCACTCGCGCCAGACGCGGCGGCGCTCGACGACTATCTGCTCGTCTTCCTCACCAAAGAGCTTGCACCGCGCGGCATCGGCGACAAAAAGATCGTCACCAACGGGCTTTGCAAGGCCGATCCTGCGCTTTTGGAGCTGATGGAGGCCTGAACGCGATCGGCTGACGGCGCTTCTAGAGAAGCGAAACGCCGGGCGCGCGCTCGAACGTTCGCTCGCGCTGACCCGGTTGGGTCGCGAGATCGTTGCGGCCTTTGAGGAGTTGAAGGCCAGTCGCGGCCTTCTGGATTTCGACGATCTCATCGGTCATACGCGCGATCTGCTGCGCCGCTCCAACCCCTCCTGGGTCCTCTACAAGCTCGACCATCAGATCGGCCATATCCTGCTCGACGAAGCGCAGGACACGAGCGGGGAACAATGGGAGATCCTGGCCGCGCTCGCCGGAGAATTCGCACAGGAGCAAAAGCCGTCACGCTGCCGCACGCTTTTTGCAGTCGGCGACGAGAAGCAGTCGATCTATTCCTTCCAGGGCGCAGCGCCCGAAAAATTCGAGGAGATGCGGCGCGCCTTCGAAAACCGTTTCAGGGCGGCGGGACTTCGCTTCGAGCGTGTGCCGCTCACGCTCTCCTTCCGCTCGTCGCCGGCCATTCTCGAGGCCGTCGACGCGATCTTCGCAAGCGCGGAAAATCGGCGCGGCCTCTCCTTCGATCCTCGGGAACCTGCGCCCGAGCATATCGCCTGGAAGAGCGACGCGCCGGGTCTCGTCGAAATCTGGGAGCCGATCGGCCCCGAAAAGAAGGAGACGTCTTCCGATTGGCGTCTGCCGCTCGACTATGTCTCCGAAGACGATCCCGCCGCGCTTTGCGCGCGCAAGGTGGCGCAGAAAGCGAGAAGCCTGCTCAGTGAAGCGGAAGGGGCATGGGTCGAGGGCGAGGCGGGGCCTCGGCCGATCGAGCCCGGTGACATTCTCATTCTCGTGCGCAAGCGCGACGCCTTCTTCGAATCCGTCATCCGCGCCTTGAAGGAGGAGCATATTCCGGTCGCGGGCGCCGATCGCCTCGATCTTGCGTCCCATATCGCGGTGATGGATCTCTGCGCGCTCGGCCGTGCGGCGCTACTGCCACAGGACGATCTGACCTTGGCGACGCTGCTGAAATCGCCGCTCGTTGGGCTCGACGACGAGGATCTCATCGCGCTCGCTCCGCGCCGCGACGGAGCGCTGATCGATGCGCTACGCCGATCTCCCGAGCGTGCGCATCAGGAAGCGGCGCGCCAGATCGACGAATGGGGCCAAGCGGCGGCGCGTCTCTCGCCATTCGATTTTTATGCGCGCGCGCTCGGCGCGGGAGGCGCGCGCAAGCGCCTCGTCTCGCGGCTGGGGCTGGAGGCCAATGACGCGATCGACGAATTCCTGCGACAGGCGCTCGCATTCGAGCGTGATGAGGCGAGCGGGCTCATCGGATTTCTCGCAAAGATCGCCACGCTCGACATTTCGATCAAGCGCGACATGGAGGCCGCGGGCGGCGCCGTGCGCGTGATGACGGTCCATGCGGCCAAGGGCCTGGAGGCGAAGATTGTGTTCCTGCCCGACTGTTGCGGCGCGCCGAGCGGGCGCTTCGACCCAAAAGTGTTCGCGCTCGACGACGATACGGCGGCGACGCCGAGCCTGCTCTGGTCGCCAAAGTCGAAAGCCGATCCGCCCGCCGCGGCGCGCGCCAGAGAAAAGCAGCGCACGGCGGCGCAGGAAGAGCACCGACGTCTTCTCTACGTCGCGCTGACGCGCGCCGAGGAACGGCTCTATGTCGCGGGTTTCCACGGCGAGCGCGGCATGGCGGACGGCTGCTGGCACGCGATGATCCGCGCGGCGCTGGCGCAGCGGCTCGAAGAGCTGCCCGATCCGCTCGACGCGAAGCGGCGCATTTTGCGCAGTCGCGATCCGCCCGCCGCGCGCGCGCGCGACGCCTCCCGCGCGCAACCCGGGCTCATCGCTCTGCCCCTCTTCGCGCTGACGCCCGCGCCGCAAGAGCGCGCGCCTGAGCCGCCTCTGCGGCCGTCCAGCGCGCTCGCCGGCGCCGATGAACCTTCGTTCTTTTCGGCCGACTCCGCGACGCGACGCGAAGCCGAAGCGCTGCTCCTGGGGCGGCTCACCCATGCGATGCTGCAGCATTTGCCACAGCTCGCGCGCGAGGAGCGGCTGAATGCGGCTCTGCGCTTCCTCGCGTTACGCGCGCCGCGCCTGGATCAGGCGCGCCGTGAAGAGGCGGCGCGCGCGGCGCTCCATCTGCTCGAAGACGCTTCGCTCGCGCCGCTGTTCGGTCCGCAGTCGATCGCAGAGGTCGACATCGTCGCGCGAATTGAAACGCCGCAGGGCGCGCGCGAGATCGTCGGGCGCATCGACCGCTTCGCGGTGACCGAAAACGAGATTTTGATCGCCGATTTCAAGACCGGGCGTCCCCGCGCGAAACCCCTGCCCTCGGAGCTGCGCCAGCTCGCGCTCTATCGCGCCGCGGCGCTTGAGCTTTATCCCGGCAAGCTGGCGCGCTGCGTGCTGATTTTTACGCGCGACGCAAGCGTCGTCGAGCCCACGACGGCGGCTCTCGACGCGGCGCTGGCGGAGGAGGCGGACGTCCTCCACGCCGAGTGAGCGCAATAGAAGAGGACGCTAGAACGAGCCGCCGGTCGAGAAATCGTCGCCGCCGCCGCCGATCGACGGGCCGTCGTCCAACCCTCCCGGAAAAACCGGCCCCGACGACCGGCCGCCGCCCCAGCCGGACGGCGCCCCCCAGCCGTCATCGCGCGGCCCCCAGCCCGGCGGCGGCCCGCGATAGCCCTGCTGGAGCACCTGACCGAGCACGGCGCCCTTGATCACGCCCTGCAGAATGCCGCCGAGAACGTCGTGGATGGCGGCCTCGTTGCCGAAACCCCCGCCCGGATAGTTATAGCCGCGCTGCAGAAATTCGGCCCTTGCGCGCTCGATCTCGGCGCGTTTTTGCGAAACTTCCGCGAGGCTGCCGCGCGATTGCGCAACCTGCCGGTCGGCGCTCGCGATCCCCTTGGTCAATCGATCAACCCTCTCGACGATCGCGCGATCCTCGTCGCTCTTCGTGCGCGCCGCCTCGCGAAACAGCGTGGCGATATCGTCGCGTGAGTCGTTCTCGACCATGAGATCGATCGCCTGAGCGTATACGCTCTTCTCACCCTTGTCGGCGAGCGCCCGATACTGCGCCTCCGCCGTCTCGAAGCCCTGATGGGCGCGAGAGACCTCGGCTTCGGCGGCGTCGAGCGCGGCCTTGGCGTCGGCGGCCTTCTGCTGCAAGGGAACGCCGCCAGTAGCAGCAATCTTTTCCTGCTGAAAAGCCGCGAGCCTCTGCTTGGCCGCCTCCAGCGCCGCGCCGAGGCCTTCGACATGCGCGCGCAGCCTCGCCGGGATCTCGATCAGCATCGCGTAATTGGCGCGCGCTTCGCGATAATTCACGAGCCTCGCGATCCATTCGTCGACCCAGCGAACGAAAAAGCCTGAGGCGTATTCGGAGGTCCCGAGCTTGCGCCGCCACAGATACATGAAGAGCCGGTCGCTTTCGTAAGGCGCCTTCTTCTTCTCGCGGTCGTCCTCGGCCTGCTTCGTCTTCTTGTCCGCCTCGTCGTGAGTGTTTTGCGACGTCTCCAAGCCCTTCTTCAAGGCGAGCCAGTCGGCGTCGGTGGCGTAGCGGGAAGCGACATCCCCCGCGAAGGCGTTGAGCTTACCCACAGTCGCCTCCAGAGCCGCCGCGCAATCGTTGCGGGCGGCCTCGGCAGAAAGTATCGACTGATGCGCGTCGTCGCGCCGCCGCGCCGCCGCGCTGACTTCGGCGCGCGCGCGCTCGAGCAATTCCTTGACGCGCTGCTCGGCGGCGTCGAGATCTCTCACGAGCGCGCCGCTCTGGAGCAGCTTGAACTTCAGCTCCGCCAGCGCCTTCAGCTGATTGAGCCGCTCCTGCCGCAGCCGCGCCGCGTCATCCGAGGCCGAGCGCAGACCGGCGTCGAGACGCGCCTCCTCATTGCGCAGCTGCGCATAGACCTGGTCGATCGATTGCTGCGCCTCAAAGCCCGAAAGCATTCTCGCGCCTCACCATTTGGTTATCGTGCCGCCGGTGACCGGGATCACATAGTCGAGATCGAGATAGCCGCGCTCCTTCTTGGCCACGGTGTTGCTCTCGATGATGCCGGTCTGCCGCTTCTCGGCGGCGACGCGTTCGTAGGTCTGGTGGCTGACGCGCACCCCCCATTTGTCGACCGTGCTCAACTGGCCCGTCTCTTCGTTCATGATCTTGCGCGGTAGAACCGTCCCGTTTGGGGTCACCGCCTCGACGATCAGATAGTCGTTGCGGCCTTCCGGATTGTTGGGCGGCCGGCGCCAGACGCCGCTCGCCTCGCCACGCCGGTTGACAATGCGCAACACATAGACGGCGCGCAACTCGTCCCGCAGCGCCTCCATGTCCGTGACGGCCTTGCGAGCCGCGGGAAGATCTCCGCGCGCCAGCGCCGCCTTGCCGTCTGTGAGAATCTGCGCCGCCGCCTTGTTGGCCTGCTCGGCCTTCGACTCGCGCATCACATCCGCGAAGTCGTCGTCCAGGGTCTTCGGCACCGTGACCGTAAGTTCCTGACGCTCCCTGGCGCGCGCCTCCTCTTGCGGCTTCGTGACCAGGAAATAGTAACCCGCCGCGACGGTCGCAAGGATCGCCAAAACCCCGAAAAGGATCCAGCCGTAGCGCGCGCGGTCGATCCACATCAGCGCGAGCGAGCGCCCCAGGCCCGGCGCCGGGGGCTTATAGGAGAAGCGCTTTTCGCGCAGCGCCTTGACGCCCTCCTGAAGCACCTGGTCGGAGACCTCGATGCCCTGCCCCTTGTAGATGTCGCGCAGGCGCTCGATGAGCGCCTCGTCGGAAAGGCTCGCCGAAAGCTCCCGCTCGACGACGCGCTGGTCGTGCCGCAGCGTGTCGACGACGTCCATCGCCAACATCAGATCGTCGAGCTTGGGACTTTGCGCGGCGGCGACTGCGTCAGACATTGACGCCGTAATTCTTGCCGTCGAGGATCAGCTTCTCGACGCGCTTGCGGCCCTCCTCGACCGCGGTCTCGATCTCCTGCGCGTTCTGGGTGGAGAGCTTGCGCATCTCCTGGACGATGCCGAACGTCTTCTCCTGGAAATTGGTGATCGAGTTGACGAGCTTCACGACGGCGTCGGAACGGATCGTGGGGCCGTAGCCGGCGCGCAGCGCCGCCTCCTGCACCTTGTCGCCGAGCTCGGACAGCACCTCGATGCTGCGCGAGACGCCTTCCTTCATCGTCTCGAGCGTCTGCGTCGATTCATGCAGGCCGGCGAGCCCGGTGAAAGAAGCCTTGAGCGCCGTCAAGACCGAGTCGTTCGTCCCAAAGAAGCTCACGGCCTGCGCATAAACGCGCTCCTTGGCGCTGGTCGTCTGATTGAGGCGCGCCATGATCACTTCCGACGTATTGTAGCCGATGGTCAGATTGTCGGAGAGATCCTTGGCGATCTGATAGCGCTTGTCCTCGTCCTGGACCCCGCGCAGCTTCTCGTCGCGAGCGAGCTCCAGCCGGGCGCGGTCGGCAAGATCCTCGCCTTTATATTGCGAGAGCGTGTCCGCGGCCTTGCCGAGCTGGCTCTTCGCCGCCTCGAGCTTGCCGTTGGCCTCTTTCAGCACTTCGAGCGCCAGCACCTCGGCCTGCTTCAACGCGCCGCGGAAATCCTGATAGGCTTGCAGGATCTTGGCTTCGCGCTCGATCTGGTCCTTCGTGGACTTCGTCACTGCAAGATAGGTCGAGCGAATTTCGCTCGAAGCGCGAGGCGATGTCGCCCCGGGCGATCTTCATCCAGATATTCGCAACGCGCTCGAAAATGTCGATCTTGCCGTCGGCCAGCTGATCGACCATCGCCTTCGAATCGTCGCGGATCGAATTGAAGGCCTTGGCGATCTCCTCATAGCGCTGGCCGATGTCCATCGCCTGCGTCTGGTCGCGCACGACCTCGTTGAAGACCTCGGTCTGCGAGAGCGTCCGCGCGATGACGGAGACGCGGTCCTTGTCGAGGTCGGTGATCTTGTCGAGCAGCACGTTGATCGGCGCGAAATCCGCCTTAGGCGGGGTGATGCCGAGATCGCGCAGCGCGCCGGTGGCGCGATCGAGATATTGGATCGGCGTGCTCGCCGCAGGATTGCTCATGACGCCCTCTTAATTCTCGCTCGAAAGAACCGCTCAGGATGCAAGCCCGAACGCGCCGGCGACAAGGCCAGCATCGCGGATACTGCCCGGATTTGACTACACGGGCAAGCCAACCTCAGCAGTCTCAAATAGAGCGCGGCGCAAGCCCAGCAATGCCGCGTGCAAAGGCGCGGGTTCTCGTGCTAGAAGGAGCGCTCGCCGCCTCGGGACGTGATATTGAGAGCCGGTCCTGCGAGGCGGCCCGTTGTCTTCCTCTCGCCGAAGCCCCCGCATGAGGCACGCCCAGGCGCACCCGAGCGCCAAGCCCCTTTTCTCATATCGGAAGCATTGGGCGCATCGCTTCGGCGTCGCGCCCTTCCTGCCGATGACGCGCGCCGAGATGGAGAGTCTCGGCTGGGACAGCTGCGACGTGATCCTCGTCACCGGCGACGCCTATGTCGACCATCCGAGCTTCGGCATGGCGATCGTCGGGCGCCTCCTCGAGGCGCAAGGTTTTCGCGTCGGCATTATCGCTCAGCCCGAATGGCGCGACGCCCAGGCCTTTGCGGCGCTCGGCAAGCCGAATTTCTTCTTCGGCGTAACCAGCGGCAATATGGACTCGATGGTCAACCGCTACACAGCCGACCGCCGACTGAGGCACAACGACTCCTATACGCCCCATGGCGAGGGCGGGAGGCGGCCCGATCGCGCGACGATCGTTTACGCACAGCGGGCGCGCGAGGCTTATCCCGACGCGCCCATCGTCCTCGGCGGAATTGAGGCGTCGCTCAGACGCATCGCCCATTACGACTATTGGTCGGACAAGGTTCGCCGCTCGATGCTCCTCGACGCCAAGGCCGATCTGCTGCTCTACGGCAACGCCGAGCGCGCGCTGGTCGAGGTCGCGCATCGGATTGCCAAGAGCGGCGTCGCTCAGGATGTCTCGGATGTGCGCGGCGTCGCCTTCATGCGCGACAGGACGCCCGAGGCCTGGACGGAGGCGCATGCCGACGATCTCGAACTCAACCGAGGAAGGCCGGGGCGAGAAGGGGAAGAACATCGTCATCAGGCTCCCCGCCTTCGAGCAGGTCGCGCGCGATCCCGAGGCTTACGCGCGCGCCTCCCGCGTGCTGCACAAGGAGAGCAATCCCGGCAACGCAAGGCCGCTGACGCAGCGGCATGGCGCGAAGGACGTCTGGCTCACCGCGCCGCCAATTCCGCTGACGAGCACGGAGATGGACGGCGTCTATGAGCTGCCTTTCGCGCGCGCGCCGCATCCCTCCTACACAGGCGCGAAAATCCCCGCCTGGGAGATGATCCGGCACTCCGTCACGATCATGCGCGGATGCTTTGGCGGCTGCTCCTTCTGCTCGATCACCGAGCATGAGGGCCGCATCATCCAGTCGCGCTCGGAGGGCTCGATCCTGCGCGAGATCGAAACGATCCGCGACAAGACGGAAGGGTTTACGGGGATCATCTCCGACATCGGCGGCCCCACCGCCAATATGTATCGCATGGCTTGCAAGGACCGCGAGACGGAGGCTGTGTGCCGTCGCCTCTCCTGCGTCTATCCGGACATTTGCAAGAATCTCGACACGAGCCATGAGGCGCTGATTTCGCTTTACCGCAAGGCGCGCGCGGTGCCGGGCGTCAAGAAGGTGATGGTGGCGTCGGGCGTGCGTTACGACCTCGCGGTGAAAAGCCCGGCTTACGTGAAGGAGCTCGTCGAGCATCACGTGGGCGGCTATCTGAAGATCGCGCCCGAGCACACGGAGGCCGGGCCGCTATCGAAGATGATGAAGCCCGGCATCGGCGCCTATGACCGCTTCAAGCAGCTCTTCGACGCGGCGGCGCGCGCGGCGGGGAAGGAATATTTTCTCATTCCCTATTTCATCGCCGCGCATCCGGGCACGCGCGACGAGGACATGATGAATCTCGCGCTCTGGCTCAAGCGCAACAAATATCGCGCCGATCAGGTGCAGACTTTTTTGCCTTCGCCCATGGCGCTGGCGACCGCGATGTATCACTCGGGCGTGAACCCGCTGAAGCCCGTGCGTCACGGCGCCTCGGAGAAGGTCGAAGCGGTGAAGGGCTTGCGCCAGCGCCGCCTGCACAAGGCGTTTCTGCGTTATCACGACCCCGAGAACTGGCCCGTGCTGCGCGAGGCGCTCAAAGCCATGGGCCGCGCCGATCTCATCGGCCCCGGCAAGCATCAGCTCGTGCCGCGCTGGCAGCCCGCGGGGATCGGCAAGGCGGGCGAAGGCCGCCGCAGCGGAGCGAAGGGCGCGCGGATCGAAGCCGGCAAGTTCTTGACGAAGGGCGTGCGCGAGAAAAGGCCCGCGGCCGAGCGGTGACTCTGGGCGCAACGCCTCTGCGCAGTCCCTATGCCGTCATCCCGCCGAAGCGCCCGGCGCGAAAATCTGCCAGCGCCTGACGAATTTCGGCTTCCGTGTTCATCACGAAAGGACCATAGGCCGCGATGGGCTCTTCGATCGGAGCGCCCGTGAGCAGCAGCAGCTCGGAGTCTCGTTCCGCTGCGATCGCGACCGGGCCGCCCGCGCGACTGAGCACGGCGAGCTGCGCCGGGCGCAGGCTCGCGCCGTCGCCAAGCGTCACGGCGCCTGTGCGCAGCAGGATCGTGACCGTGTGGCCCTCCGGAATCGGAAAGATCGCGCGCTTGCCGGCGGCAAGCCGCGCGTCTAGCACGTTGAGCTCGGTGAAGCTTTGCGCCGGCCCCTTCACGCCCGCGTAAGTTCCGGCGATGACGCGTAGCGCGCCGGCGCCGTCGGGCAGCTCGGCCGTCGGAATCTCCGCCTTCGACAGCGTCTGATAGCGCGGCTTCGCCGACTTGTCCTTCCCCGGCAGATTGACCCAGAGCTGCGCCATCTCCATCTCGCCGCCGCGCTTGGCGAAAGCTTCCGAATGAAACTCCTCATGGAGAACGCCTGCGCCCGCCGTCATCCATTGCACGTCGCCGGGGCCGATCACGCCGCCCGCACCCGTCGAGTCTCGATGGGCGACCTCGCCGGCATAGACGATCGTGACGGTCTCGAAGCCGCGATGCGGATGCTCGCCGACGCCGCGCCTTTGCGTCGTCGGCTCGAAACGCCTCGGCGCGGCGTAGTCGAGCAGCAGGAAGGGGCTGGCGTTCTGTCCCTGCTCGTGCGGCGAAAGAAGGGTCTCAACGAAAAATCCGTCGCCCACCCAATGGGGCGCGGGCGGATGGTAAACCGCGAGCGCTTGTCGCATGGACCTGCTCCCCAAAGCTGGCATACCCAGCTCGATGGGGCGCTAGATGGGGCGCGCCGGGGGGAAGCGCAATGCGACTAGCCCTTCTTCCAGGGCTTCACGTCGAGCAGCGTCCACTCGGCGTTCTTGTCGCGGCAGGCCGTGCCCTGCAGCCGTTCCTCGTTATGGTTCGTCACGACCTCGGCGAGAAAGGCGCGGCACACCCGGCCGTCGCTCGGATAGGCCTGACCGACGGGGGTGAACACGCCCTTGGCGCCCGTCTGCGGATTGTCCCAGTCCACCCGCTCTCCCGAGCCCTGCGGATCGAGCGCGGTGGCGAGCGCGGCCTTGGCGCGGCGCGCGTCCTCGACCTCCAAGCCGCGGCCGAGCTCCGGCGCCGGCTTGCGGACCGAACCCGTCGCCTCGGCGCCTACGCTCAAATCCTCTCCGTGCGGCGAGGAGGGCATGGCGATCGAGCAGGCGGCGAGCTGCGCGCTCGCCAAAGCGAGCGCAAAGCGGGAGATCGCGCGCCGCGTTTGAGGATTGGCGCAGGAGGCGCTATGTCTCGCTTCAAACCGACGCAAGTTCCACCTTCATTCGACGCCGCCCCGCAGCTGCGGCGGAGTCTTGGCCGGGATCATCGCTTGCAACTGTTAACACCGAGTGACCTCGACGCCGCTCTAGAGCCTTTCTCCTTGTTTCGAGACTGGTTTGCGGAGGCCGCGCGCACAGAGCCCAACGATCCCGAGGCGATGGCGCTCGCCACCGTCGACGCTTCGGGCCTGCCCGACGCGCGCATGGTGCTGCTCAAGGAATGGAGTGAAGAGGGCTTCGTGTTCTACACCAACGCCGAAAGCGCCAAGGGAACACAGCTGTCGGTGAACATGCGCGCCGCCGCGCTCTTTTATTGGAAATCGCTGCGGCGTCAGGTGCGGCTACGCGGGCCGGTCGAACCCGCGGGCGAGGCGGCGGCCGACGCCTATTTTGCGAGCCGCCCGCGCGACAGCCGCATCGGCGCCTGGGCGAGCCGGCAGTCGCGCCCGCTCGAAAGCCGCTTCGCTTTGGAAAAATCCGTCGCGCTCACTGCGGCGAAGCATGCGATCGGCGACATCCCGCGTCCGCCCTATTGGCGGGGCTATGTGATCACGCCCATAGCGATGGAGTTCTGGGTCGACCGGCCATTCCGGCTGCACGATCGCTTGCGATTCTCGCGTGAGAGCCCGGTCGAGCCCTGGCAGAAGGAGCGCCTGTACCCATGACCCGAGCCTTCTTTCGCTCCGGCGCGCTCGCGCTCGCCCTGACGCTTGCCGCAACCCCGGCGCTTTCGCAGGACTTCTTCTCCGATCTCTTCGGCGGCTTCGGGGGCGGTCGCTCATGGGGAGGGGGCAGCTGGGGAAGAAGCGAGCGCCGTCCGCGGGTGCGCCGCATCGAGAAGCCGAAGATCGTCGCGCCGAAACCGGCGCCGACGGCGCCCGGCGCGGCGGACCAGGCGAAGGCCGGCCCGGAGACGCCGCCTGCTCCCTATGACGCGCAGGTGCAGCGCCTCGCCGAAATTCTCGGCGGCCTCTCCTATCTGCGGGATTTGTGCGGCGACGGGGACGGCGCCGACTGGCGCGCCAAATTGGCGAAGCTGCGCGACGCCGACACGCCGTCGGGCTCGCGGCGCGCCAAGCTGACCGCCGCATTCAATCGCGGCTTCTCGGGATATGAGCTCACCTATCACAGCTGCACGCCCAACGCGAAGCTCGTGATCGCCCGCTATATCGAGGAAGCTCAGCAGGTCGCGAGCAGCGTGGCCACGCGCTATGGAACGCCTTAACGATTTCTGACCCGTTGTTGTTAACCGTTGGCAAAGACGCCGGTCGCGCGCGCGTCAGCGGTTGGCTATTTTCGGCGCCATGACGCATTCCCGCACACCGGCCCTGGACGAAGCCGTCGCCGAGCAGCAGCACGCGGCGCTCGCCTATGTCAACGAAGCCTACGCCGAAGCCATTCTTGCGGGGATCGAGAGCGCGAGCTTCGCCCATGCGGCGCTGAGCGCGGCGCTTCGCGAGCTCGTCGCGACGCACGGGGAAGAGCGGGTCGCGAGTTTCGTCGAACGACTGCCCGCGCGGGTTCGCGACGGCGAATTCTCCTGTAGTGCGACACATTGACTGCCATTGTCGGGCGAGCCTCTAAACGCCCACGCGACCGCGAAGAGCGAAGGCTTCGATGTCAGAGCCGCAATTGACGGAAACGACTTGATCGTCAGCCCGATGCCGCCTGACTCGAATCAATCGATTGGCTTCCCGCTCGAGGCGGGCTTCATCTTCGGGCCCGGCTTTTGTCCCTCGAGAGCAGCATTCTATGCGGCTAGCACAATCTCGAGCAGCAGCGATAACCGCGAAGCTTTGTATTGCACCGCTATGGAGGGATCATATGTGGACGGCCCCGTGGCAAGCACTTTTTGGCGTTTCGAACGATTTGGTCGGCTGCGGTCATATGTCCGGCCTGTTGACGCGGAGCATATGTCCGCTGGCCCTGATGAAGTCCGACGACCGGGATCCCTATCAGGTTTACGAGCTTTTCGCTCATGACCTCTGGCGGGGTGTTCCTGGTCTTCGGTGGCGACCGTGTCGTTCATCACTCCTCAATGCGCTCACCAAGCTCGAATTTGCTGGCGCGGTTTCTCTTTTCCAGGCCTAGCGGGGTGTTCAGGCTTTGGCGAACGTCTCCCAACGGAAGCATTCGCCGGTTTTCATCATCGCCCAGATGGTCCGCGCCAGCTTGTTGGCCAGCGCCACCGTGACCAGCCGCGCCGGCTTCTTCGCCAAAAGGGCAACAATCCAGTCGCGTAAAGCGCCTTTGCGCTTGCCCACGACGTTCAGCAGCGACGTTGCCCCCAGGACGAGCAGTTTCCTTATGTATCGGTTGCCCTGCTTGGTGATGCCCCCGAGCGTCTGCTTGCCGCCGCTCGAATTCTGGCGCGGAACGAGACCGAGCCAGGCGGCAAAATCGCGCCCCGATTTGAACACGCTTGGGTCCGGCACGCTGGCCGCGATCACCGAAGCGAGGATCTTTCCGACACCGGGAACATTGTCGAGCAACCGGCTCATCTCGCTTCGCGCATGGGCGCGACCGATTTGCTTCTCCAGATCGTCGATCGACTTGTCGAGCCCTTCGAGATGTTGGGCCAGAACCGCGACGGCTGCCTTGGCGGCCTCTGGGAGCGTCGTATCGCTTTCGGCCAGCTCGAGCAGTTCGTCGACGCGGCCAATTCCCTTCGCGACGACAATGCCGAACTCCGAAAGATGGCCCCGCAGGGCGTTGACGCTCATCGTTTGCTGCTTGATCAGCAGTTCGCGGGTCTTGTGCAGCATCAGCGTCGCTTGTTGCTCGGCGTCCTTGATCGGAACGAAGCGCATGCCCGGACGCGACACCGCCTCGCAAATAGCCTCCGCATCGACCGCGTCGTTCTTGCCGCGCTTGACATAGGGCTTGGTGTAAGCCGGCGGCATCAGCAGCACTTCGTGGCCCATCGTCTTGAGTTCGCGTGCCCAATAATGCGCCGAACCGCAGGCCTCCATGCCGATGAGGCAGGGCTCGATCTGCGCAAAGAACTCGTGCATTTTCGAGCGCTTCAATTTGCGCGTCACAGCGGGGCCGCCTTCGTGCGCCAGCGCGTGAACTTGAAAATAGTTCTTAGCCAGATCGACGCCGATTCTGATAAACTGTTTCACGGACGGTCTCCCTCTTTGTAGCGCTTCGGCGGCTACACCTTGGCACTATGATGCCGTTGAGGAGAGGCCGTCCACATCATCAGGTTTGAATTTGCTGCTATTGGAGCTGGGCGTAAATGTCCTTGGCTAGGCAGTTTTGCTCTATCCTCATGCGGCTCCATTGGTATTCCCGGTAAGAGATATTTCGATCAAACTTCAAAACGATTTCAATATGCGGCTGCTCCGCTCGCCGAGGCGCCGCCGGCCAATAGATACTGGCGCCGTGGCCCTCGGGCGCGCTGCGTAAGCTTAGCACGCTCACTACGGGGTCAATCGGCGAATGAAGGAGAACAGAATCATGCTGCGCAAGCTTACCATTGCTCTTCTGATCGGCGGCGCCCTCGCGGGGATGGCCTCCGAGGCGTCGGCCGCTAGGTGGGGCGGTCGCGGGGGTGGATTTGGCTGGGGCCGTCATGCCGGCTTCTACGGCGGCGGCTGGAATCGTGGGTGGGGCCGCAGGGGATGGGGCTGGGGCGGAGTGGGCTTGGGTTTGGGTGCGCTAGCCTACGGCGCCGGGTATCCCTATTCGGATTACGGCTACTATGACTACGGCTATCCGGCGTACACCACCGCATACACTACCGGATATGGCGGGTATGGCGGTTGCTGGTAGCGAGGCTTGGCTCTGAGGCGCCGCCCGCGGGCGGCGCTCAAAGGCGATACGGGGACAGGCATCCGTGCCGGTCCCCCATTTTTTGGCATGCAGAGGCGCTGGCTCGGAGCCGCCCTCAAGAATTCCCGCCGCTCAGCACCGTCACCGCGCGACGATTTTGCGACCAGCAGGAGATGTCGTCGCAGACCGCGACGGGACGCTCCTTGCCGAAGCTCGTCGTGCGGATTCGCGAGACCGCGACGCCCCGCGAGGCGAGATAGTTTTTCACGACCTCGGCGCGACGCGCCCCGAGCGCAAAATTATATTCGCGCGTGCCGCGTTCGTCGGCGTGGCCCTCGACGGCGAAAGCGTAGCGCGCATAACGGTTCAGCCATTCGGCCTGCCGATCGAGCGTCGTCTGAGCGGTCGCGGTCAGATCCGTCGAGTCGGTCTCGAAGAAGACGCGATCCCCGACGTTCGTCGCAAAGTCCTGCGGACTGCCCGGCGCGCCCGCGCCTCGCCCGGCTCGTCCGACGCCGAAAGCGCCCGGATCTTCCTCGGCCGCGTTCTTGGCGCAGGCGGCAAGCGACAGCGCCGCCGCCAAGGCGACGAGCAGTCCGGCGGCGCGCAGCTTTTGGACGATGTGCATCAAGCGAACTCCATGGGTCCGGCCAGCCCCTTGTGTACTTCCTAGCCAGACGGGGTTAAGCGAATGTTCCATCAACCTTTACGGGGCGTGGAGAAAAACCTTCGCCACGCTCTCTCGGTCGGGATGGCTAACAAGGTCTTGCGCCCTTCAGAGCGAATTCCGCAAAAGTCGATAGGCCCTTGCGATCAGAGTTCACCCCAGCTTTTTGATCTGGCGCGATTTCTTATCGCTCGACCGATTTCATTCGAGGGACAAGCGCTAACGTACTCTTTAACGCCATCGAGGCGGCGGAAAGAGGGCGATCGGGCGGGGCGCTCACGTCGGGGACAAGAGACAGCGTGGGTCGCGGGTTGGGCGATGCTCCCGCGTTGCAAACGACGCGCATTTGCTACATTGTGTATAAATGGCGTTTATTGCGGTGTGGTACAATTGCAACAGTTAAAGACTTTTATTCCCCGTAAGCATGAACCAGGCTTTACGACTCCCGAATATCGTTGTTACACTATCCCGGGCGAGACTGTGGAAACAGAGCGTTCGACTCGCTTTGTTTCGGTATGCGGGGATTCGGGTCGAACCGAAGCCGCAGATGTCTTGGGCGCCCGGTGGCGAATACTGGTTCGTGCGGCGTCGACCTGATTGGCCCCGTTCGCCGAAGCGGCCCGTTCCCAAGCGGCGAATGTTCTTTGGAGGGGAGGTTCATCATGCATCGCTTTATCGGCATTTCGTCCAGTGCGCTTCTCTTTGCTCTTTTCGCCTGCGCCGCGCCGGCCCATGCGCTCACCATCGTCGACACATTCAGCGGCTCCGTGACCGGCAACGCCAATGCGGCGCAGATCGAGGCGGCAATCCAGTCGGCTTCGAACGCGATCGCCTCGCTCTACTCCAACCCCTTCACGGTGACGATCAACTACCAGCTCATGAGCGGCGGTCTGGGCGGGAGCAGCCAGAACCTTTATGCAACGAGCTACGCCAGCTTCACTCAAGCGCTCAGGAACGATTCTCTCGCGAATCCCGGCAACACGACGCTGGCGACCGCCGTCGCCAACCTGTCGAGGGGCAACGACGCGGGGGGCCAGACCCCCATCGCGCTGACTTCCTCGCTGGTCGACGCGCTCGGCCTCGGCAATGTGAGCGCCGGCGGCACGATCTATCTCAACAGCTCTCTGCTGTATTTCGGTTCGGGCGGCGTGCCGAGCAACCGCTACAGCGCCACGGGCGTCATCCAGCATGAGATCGACGAGATTCTCGGCGGCGGCGGCGCGGGAACATTGCTCGGCACCTCCTATCAGGGTTCTTACTACGGCCCGCTCGACCTCTACCGCTACACCGCCACGGGAGCGCCGAGCTACACGACCAACAGCGCGAGCCTGGCCTATTTCTCGATTAATGGCGGGTCGAATCTCCTCACCCTGTTCAACCAGACGGGCAGAGGCGACTACGGCGATTTTTACGACACCTGCTACATCCAGAATTACGCGGCGTGCCCCGGCCATACGCCGGAGGCTTTCGCCGGCAGCATCGAGAGCACGATGCTGCAGTCGATCGGCTACGACCTCGTCGGCGGAACGACGACCCTCACCGCGGGACTGAGCGCGATTTCGCACGGCGCGACCAGGATTGATCCGGCGCCCACGCCCACGCCCGGCGTCGGCTTGGCGGGCTTCGGCTTCCTCACTGTCGCGGGCGCCACGGCCAGAGTGCTCGAAAGCCGGCTTATGCGCCGCAAAGCTCGCGGATAGCCAAAGCGACGGGAAGGCCCCGAGCGCCGCGTCCCCGACGCCCGAACGCCTTTTCTCGACGACCCTCGTCGCGGAAAATTCAGCCCTCGCGCTTGACATATACTCTTAAGGAGTATAAGTATTCGCCACGCTCGAATGCCGGGCGCGCGTCTCCCCCTCGGGCCGTGACAGGGCGAGTTACGTGAAATGAGCGCGCGCAACTTATGCTCAAAGTGAGCCTAAGCCTGCGCTCCAAGCTCCATCCAGCGGCGAGAATTGTCGAGGGCGCGTCATGAGTCTTCATTCCGCAGCGGCCAGGCCTGGGCTCAATCCCGCGCCGCCCTCTTCATTGGCCGCTCCCCGCTTTCCCGTCCTTCCTCGTCCCCGTCTCGACTGGACGCCCGAGGTCGAGGCCGCGACCGCGCATCTTTATGAACGCGTGGCCAAGGTCATGCCGCCGATCGAATGGCCGTTCCACGCCCCCTATGTGAAGGCGATCAACGCGCTCAAGAAAGAGCGCGGCGCCGTCATTCTCGCCCATAATTATCAGACGCCGGAGATCTATCATTGCGTCGCCGACTATGTCGGCGACAGCCTGCAGCTCGCCAAGCTCGCGGCGGCGTCCGACGCCGAGGTCATCGTGCAGGGCGGCGTGCATTTCATGGCGGAGACGTCAAAAATCCTCAATCCGGCGAAGACCGTGCTGATCCCGGACGCCGAGGCCGGCTGCTCGCTCGCGGCCTCGATCGACGCCGCCGACGTGCGCGCGCTGCGCAAGCAATATCCTGGCGTTCCGATCGTCGCTTACGTGAACACCTCGGCCGAGGTGAAGGCGGAGGTCGACATCTGCTGCACCTCGTCCAACGCGGTGAAAATCGTCGAGAGCCTCGGCGTCGACAAGGTGATCATGCTTCCCGACCGCTATCTCGCGCAGAACGTCGCGGCGCAGACGGATGTCAAGATCATCGCATGGCATGGCGCCTGCGAGGTGCATGAGCGATTCACGGCGCAAGAGCTCGAAGGCTATCGCGCCGATCATCCCGGCGTAAAGATCCTGGCGCATCCGGAATGCCCGCGCGAGGTCATCGAGGTCTCGGATTTCGCCGGCTCGACCGCGGCGATGATCGATTACGTCCGCAACAGGAAGCCGGCGCGGGCCCTCCTCGTCACGGAATGCTCGATGGCCGATAATGTCGCGGCGGAGACAACGGGCGTTGAGTTCATCCGTCCGTGCAATTTCTGCCCGCATATGAAGCGCATCACGCTGCCGAAAATCCTCGACAGCCTGCTCTATATGCGCGAAGAAGTAACGATCGATCCGGCGCTCGCCGAGCGCGCGCGCATGAGCGTGCAGCGCATGATCGACGTTGGTTGAGCGACCACGTCCCGATCGCCCTCGCCCGCTCCTTAATGGAAGGGTCGTCGCATGTCCGCCTCGACGCGCCGCCTCGAAGAAACGCTCGCCGCGATCGACGCGGCGAACGCCGAAGATCCGCGCAGGGTCGAGACCAATGACGGCGAGGCTGGCTTTGAAGGGCTCTACGCGCGCCGCATGAGCGAGACGCTCGCGCGCGTCTATCCCGAAGCGTCCGAGCTTCTGCAAATCGCGGCGCGCGCGCAACATCTGCGCCGCTGGGAGATTCCTCGCGCCGATTTCCCCGAGGGGCGACAGGGCTACAACGACTGGCGCAAGACCTGCCGGGCGCATCATGCGGAACGCGCCGGCGCGATCCTGCGCGGCCTCGGCTGGAGCGAGACGGACGCCGCGCGCGTCGGCGCCTTGATCCGCAAGGAGCGGCTGAAAAAGGACCCCGAATCCCAGGCGCTGGAGAATGTCGCGGCGCTCGTCTTCGTCGAGCACTACTTCGACGACTTCCTTGCAAAATACCAGAGCTACGACGACGAGAAGATCGTCGACATCCTGGGCAAGACGCTGTGCAAGATGTCGCCGCGCGGCCACGCCGCCGCCCTCGCGCTGTCGCTCGCGCCGCGCGCGAAAACGCTCGTCGCCAAGGCGATCGAGCGGGAAGCCGCGGCGCTCACGCGCCTCGCCGAGGTCGCGGTCGATTAACCGCGATGCCGCGTCACGAGTCTTCCATCGTCATCATCGGCGGCGGCCTCGCCGGGCTCTTCTGCGCCCTGAAGCTTGCGCCGGCTCCGGTCACGGTGCTCGCCCCGCATGGCGTCGGTCCCGCCGCCTCCTCCTTCTGGGCGCAGGGCGGCATCGCCGCGGCGGTGGAGGAAGCCGACACGCCCGAGATCCACGCCGAGGATACGGTCCAAGCCGGCGGGGGGCTCGTCGACGAGGCGATGGCGCTCGGCATGGCGCGCGAGGCGCGCGCGCGCGTCGAGGACCTGCTCGCTTTCGGCGTTCCCTTCGATCGCGGCGATACGGGCTTGCTCGCGCCCTCGCGCGAGGCCGCGCATTCGCATCGCCGCATCGTGCGCGTCAAAGGCGACGGCGCCGGACGCGCGATCATGGACGCGCTCGCCGCGGTCGCCTCGCATACGGCTTCGATCCGCATCGTCGAGGGCGAGATCGCGCGGCGCATCGTCACCGACAGGGGACGCGCGGTCGGCGTCATGACGCGGGACGCAAAGGGTGAAGCCTCTTTCTTTCCCGCCTCGGCGCTTGTGCTCGCGACGGGAGGGATCGGCCGGCTCTATCGCGTCACCACCAATCCGCCGGAAAGCTGCGGCGAAGGCGTCGCGATGGCGGCGGAAGCCGGCGCGCTGATCGCCGACGCCGAATTCGTGCAGTTTCACCCGACGGCGATCGACGTCGGCGAAGATCCCGCCCCGCTCGCGACCGAGGCGCTGCGCGGCGAAGGCGCGATCATCGTCGATCGCCACGGCAGACGCTTTCTGCTCGACGTCGATCCCTTGGGCGAGCTTGCGCCGCGCGACATCGTCGCGCGCGGCATTTTCGCGTCGCTCGCGCGCGGCGATGGCGCCTTTCTCGACGCGCGCGGGGCCGTCGGCCAGGCCTTTCCCGAGCGATTTCCGAACGTCTTCGCGCGCTGCATCGCCGCGGGCGTCGATCCCAGAACCGCGCCGATCCCGATCGCCCCGGCGGCGCATTATCACATGGGCGGCGTCTGGACGGACGCGCGCGGACGCAGCTCGCTCCCGGGCCTGTGGGCGGCCGGCGAGGTCGCCTCGACCGGCGTGCATGGCGCCAATCGTCTCGCCTCCAACTCGCTGCTCGAGGCCGTGGTTTTCGCCGCGCGGATCGCCGAGGACGTCGCGCTGTCACCCCCGGCGGCTCCGCTCGCCTTCGACCGGCCCCCCCGCGACCCCGCCCTGCCCCAAGCGGCGCTGATCGACGAGTTGCGAGCGACGATGTCGAGGGAGGTCGGAGTCATCCGCGACGCGTCGGGCCTCACGCGCGCCGTCCGGACGATTTGGCGGCTTCGACGCGAGGCCGCCAATGAGGCGGTGGCGGCGATGCTGACCACCTCGCTTTGCATCGCCTGCGCGGCCTATAGTCGGCGCGAGAGCCGCGGCGCGCATTTTCGCGCCGATTTTCCGAGGCCCGACCCCGCGCAGTCGAAGCGCTCGCTCTTTGGCCTCGACGCGATCCTGCGCCTCGCCGCGAAGCTGCACGAGGACACATGACCCAAAAGCCCACGCTTCCCCCCGGTCTGATCGAGGAGCTGACGCGCGCCGCGCTCGCCGAGGATCTGGGCCGCGCCGGAGATATCACGAGCCAGGCGGTCGTGCCGGCCGAGGCGCGCGCCCGCGCCGTGATCGCCGCGCGCGAGCCGGGCGTCGTCGCTGGGCTGGCGCTGGCGCGCGAGGCCTTTCGGCAAGTCGATCCGGCCATCGGCTTCGAGGCGACGCTCGCGGATGGCGACGGCGTCGCGCCCGGCGGCGCTCTCGCCTTCGTCGAAGGTCCGGCGCGAGGCGTGCTCGCGGCCGAGCGCGTCGCTCTGAATTTCCTGGGGCGCCTCTGCGGCGTGGCGAGCCTCACGGCGCGCTACTCGGGCCGCATCGCCCACACCAAGGCCAAGGTCTGCGACACGCGCAAGACCACGCCGCTTCTGCGCGCGGTGGAAAAATATGCGGTGCGCTGCGGCGGCGGCGCCAACCATCGATTCGGCCTCGACGACGCGATGCTCATCAAGGACAATCACATCGCCGTCGCCGGCGGCGTCGGCGCCGCCTTACGGGCGGCGAAAGCCTACGCCGGCCACCTGACGAAGATCGAGATCGAGGTCGATTCGCTCGAGCAGCTCGAGCAGGCGCTGGAGATCGGCGTCGACGCCGTCCTGCTCGACAACATGCCCATTGCGACGATCCGCGAGGCCGTGGAGATGATCGGCGCGCGCGCCGTCGTCGAAGCCTCGGGCGGCGTGACGCTCGAGACAATCGCGCCAATCGCGGAGACCGGGGTCGATCTGATTTCGGTGGGCGCCCTCACCCATTCGGCGCGCGCGCTCGATATCGGGCTCGACATGGCGGCTTGAGGCGTCGCGAAAACACAAAGAGCGAGGAAGGCGACACGCCTGTCCCCGCTCTTTGGCGCCTCGTCCTTGACCGGCTCGAATTCTCGAGGCCCGAGCGCATCTTTTGGTGCGCTTCTAGGGCCCGCATCGCCTGCGCCGTTTGGCGGCGCAACGAAGGAATTCTAAGCCGGCGTCCTCCCCGACTCGGACCTTAAGCCTGGCCTTCCCATCGCGCCCTCAAAGCGCTTGGGCTCCCCGACCTAACTGGCGGGATCACACTATGACAAATCCCGGGCGTTGTCATTGGGATTATGACCGCCGCATGCGGATTCGACAGCCGCAGGACTATCTTATGCGAAAGGGGCCCGGTGGGGCCCCTTTGCACGCCGGCGCTGGCGCGACCGACTTGATCTTAAGCCTTAGGCGAACTTGCGCACCCAGGCCCACCCGCCGACCAGAGCCAGCACGGCGAGGCCCGGCAGACCCGCACCCGGAACAGGGCCCGGCGACGGCGCGACGGAGAGCCCCAGCACGGCCGGCGGGCTGCAGCACTCGACATAGTCGAGCGTGAAGGCGTAAGAGCCTGCGCTCGGGGCGACCACATTGAAAACGTTGGTCACCGCCGAGGTCGGGTTAGGCTGGCTGAACACAGTGCCGAGGCCCGCGATGCTCAGCACCGCGCCATCGTCGTGAACGAGATTGAAGGGGTTGTTGCCGGCTGCGAGGGTAACGTTGCCGGTGATTTCGAAGAATGTGTTGCCAGAGAGGGATGTATTCGCTCCGTTGACCGCGAACTGCGCCGACTGGTTGGTGAAGGTCGAGGTGCCCAAGAATCCGCCGACCGTGTAAGCGGAGGGGGGGCTGGAATAATTGATCGCGCCAGGAGTGAAGTTTGCGTCCGCCGTACCGGCGGGCGGAGGGGCAGCCAGGTCGCTAGCCTGGTTGATCCAGACGCTGCCGGCAGAACCGGTAAGATAATTCGTGGCGGAGGCCGGCGCGACAGCCATGACCGCCGCGGCGAAGGTGAGTCCCGTAAGGACTTTCAGTCCATGCTTCATTTTAACGCTCCTGAGTTGTATCGGCCTTAAACCCCAACTGTGGGGTGTTAGGACAGAGTTAACACTTCGAGCGTGCCTTCAGCAGCAGTCTTTATGCTACGAGAAGCACGCGCTGACTCGCCTATTTTGGCGAGTGCGAGCCTGAGGTTGGACATGGCGATTGTCAACGCGGGTCGAGCGCGTGACTGAAATAAATGTCGACTGTGTCTTTCGCGCCACACTAGTATTTATACGAAACGCCGTGTCACGAGTCGCAACATAGAGTGGTCCTCCCAGGGCGTTCCAGTCGCGAGAGGCCTGAAGCATTTCCTAAGACTATCAGCGATTCCTTTTTTCGCGCCACATAAGTGCCGTCACAAATGCAACACCATAGCGTTTGCATTTTCATTTTCGGTGCAAAACTACTTGAAAAATACGACATTGACACAAAGTGGCAGCTCCACGTATCTTTTTATAGTTGCGCAGCGCCGCAACAAGCTTTCCCTCGCAAAGGCGAGCGAGCGCTCAGACGCGCGCCGCTAATTATGGCCGGCGGTCTGACGGAGCTCGCGTGATGGTCCGGAAAGCCTTGCGAGCACATGCGCGAGCCTGCAAGTCGCCGCGCGCGTCCTCGCCGGCGCCATGGACGAGAGGAGGCGAGGCGTGAGTCGAAATCGGCTTCGATCAAACGCCAAGCCAAAGGCGGATTGACGCCTTTGGAGGCCTTTACAGCCGCGACGTCCTCGGCTAAGCCGCAGTAGGGATATATGACGGTTTTGTGACAGATCGCGGCCCCCGGCGGAGGTTCGAAATGCTCTCATGGTTCCAGTCGCTTATGCCGCGGGACGAGGGCTTCTTCGATCTGTTCGAGCGGCACGCCAAAACCATCGTCGCCGGCTCCCGGGCTCTGCGGTCCCTGCTCGATGGGGACGAGCGCTACCTCGCCTGTTGCCAAGAGATCAAACGTCAAGAGAACGAAGCGGACGCCATCACCCGCGAGGTCATGTTGGCGGTCCGCCGCACCTTCATCACCCCTTTCGATCGCGGCGACATCCGCGATCTCATCACGGCGATGGACGACACCATCGACCAGATGCACCAGACCGCGAAAGCGACCCTGATATATGACACGCACGACTTCGATCCGCTTGCGCGCCGCATGGGCGACATCATCGTGCAGGCCGCCGAGCTCACCGGCGACGCCATCCCGCTGCTGCGATCGATGGGGCAGAATGCGGGCAGGCTGAACGCTTACGCGGAAGAGATCACCCGCATCGAGGATGAAGCGGACAGCATCTACGACCAAGGCCTCAAGGAGCTGTTCCGCGCGCATCGCACCGCCGATCCGATGGCCTTCATCGCCGGATCGGAAATTTATGGCCACCTCGAGAAGGTGGTGGATGGGTTTGAAGACATGGCCGACCGCATTTCCGGCATCGTCATCGAACACGTCTAGGAGCGAAGCGTGCAGGATGGCGCCTTCTATCTCGCCGGGCTCATCGTCGTCGCTCTGGCGTTCGATTTCCTGAATGGCCTGCACGACGCCGCGAACTCCATTGCGACGATCGTCTCCACGCGAGTGCTGCGGCCCCAATATGCGGTGTTTTGGGCGGCCTTCTTCAATTTCGTCGCCTTCCTGTTCTTCGGGCTGCATGTCGCGCAGACGGTCGGGACCGGCATTGTCACCCCGGACGTCGTGAACGATCGCGTGGTCTTCGGCGCCTTGATGGGAGCCATCGTCTGGAACCTTCTGACTTGGGCCTTGGGAATCCCCTCCTCGAGCTCCCATGCGCTCGTCGGAGGCCTCGTGGGCGCGGGCGTCGCCAAGGCCGGCGTCGGCTCCATCGTCTGGGTCGGTCTGCTCAAGACCGGATCGGCGATCGTCTTGTCGCCGCTTCTCGGATTCGTCCTCGCGCTGGTTCTGGTTCTAGCGGTTTCGTGGCTCTTCGTGCGGAAGACGCCGCTCGCCGTCGACACGATCTTCCGCACCCTGCAATTCGTCTCCGCCTCGCTCTACTCGCTGGGACACGGCGGCAATGACGCCCAGAAGACCATGGGCATCATCGCGGTGCTGCTCTACTCGCATGGGAGCCTCGGCTCGCAGTTCCAGGTGCCCTTCTGGGTCGTGCTGTCCTGCCAGGCCGCGATGGAACTCGGCACCTTGTTCGGCGGCTGGCGCATCGTGCACACGATGGGCTCGAAGATCACCAGGCTCACCCCGATGCAAGGCTTCTGCGCCGAGACCGGCGGCGCCGTGACGCTGTTTCTCGCCACCGCGCTCGGCATTCCCGTTTCGACGACGCACACGATCACCGGCGCGATCGTCGGCGTCGGCGCCGCCCGGCGGGTTTCAGCCGTACGCTGGAACATCGCGAAGGATATCGTCATCGCCTGGGTGATCACCATGCCGATGGCGGCGATGATTGCGGCCATTTTCTATGCGCTGGCGGGGCTTTTCGTATGAAAGGGCGAAAGGCCGCCAAGAAGAAGACCGCCGAAGCGAGAGAGCCGCATGCGCAATATGGGGCGCTGCCTTGGCGCATCGCCGACGACCTTGAAATCATGCTGCTGACCTCCCGCGACACAAGGCGCTGGGTGATTCCTAAGGGGTGGCCGATGAAGGGACGCCAGCCCAACGCGACCGCGGCCCTTGAAGCGCTGCAGGAAGGCGGCCTGCTCGGAAACATCGGGAAGAAGTCGGTCGGCGCCTATCACTATCGTAAGCGCCTCAAGAACGGCGCCGTGCTGATGTGCCGGGTCGAGGTGTTTCCGCTGCGCGTCTTGCGCCAACGCAAGAAATGGCCCGAAATGGGTCAGCGCGTGACGCAGTGGTTTCCATACGTCGAGGCGGCGGAGGAGGTCGCGGAGGCAGAGCTGAAGGCGCTAATTCTCGGCTTTGGCCGCACCCTGTCCGCGGTCGCCGAAGACGGCGTGATCGCCACTCGACCCCTTTCGGGTCAGCGCAAAAAAGCGCGCGTCACGCAAAGTTAATCATAGCTCCGCGACTTGCCATTGCGCAGCTGTCGATTAGAGTAGGGCATCCACAAGGGGATGGGGTTCCCCAAAAGCGCCAAAATGGCTGATGACTCCTGCAACTCGACGAGAGCGAGGGGAGTCCCGTGGAAATTTCTCAAGAACGCATCAGGTCCAGCCCATCTCTTGCGCCTTTGATTTGCGAGAGCCCTCAACCAATGAAGGCGAGCGAGCGCTCAGACGCGCGCCGCTAACTCCAGAAACTCAAGCCGCACCAGGACAGGATCAGAATCATGACCGGCATCTGGGCGCAGGTCGCGCTGGTATTCGGGCTCGCGTTGATCGCCACCGCGGCGTCGGCGCGCTTTCGCATTTCGACCGCCCTGTCGGAAATCATCATCGGCATGATCGCACGCATGATTCTGAGCTTCACGCTCGGCGCCGAGGTTTTCGGCGTCCAGGAGCCATGGGTGAAAACTCTGGCCGGCATCGGCGCGATCCTCTTGACCTTTCTCGCCGGCGCCGAGCTCGACCCCGACGTGTTCAAGCTGAAGTGGAAGGAAGCCGTCTCCGTGGGCCTGGCGAGCTTTTTCTGCCTTCTATCGGGTGCTGGGCGGCGGCCCATTATCTCTTGGGCTGGGACACGATGGCGGCGATTCTCGCCGGAATCGCGTTGGCGGCGACTTCCGTTGCGGTCGTTTATACCGTCATGATGGAGTTCGGTTTCAACAAAACGGATTTCGGCAAGACCATACTCGCAGCCTGTTTCATCACCGATCTCGGAACGGTGGTCACGCTCGGTCTCGTTTTCGCGCCCTTCACCTGGAAAACTGCGGTTTTTGTCGTGGCGTTGATCGCCGTTTTCGTCGGCCTTCCCAAGCTCGTGCCCGCGGCGTTTCAACGCCTCGGCGGCCGCCCATCGGAGTTTGAAACGAAATTTCTCCTCTTCGCGCTCATGGGTCTCGGCGCCTTCGCGACATGGGCCGACAGCGAGGCAGTTCTGCCGGCGTACTTGATCGGCATGGCGCTCGCCGGAACCGTCGGCAGGGATCACGCGCTGATCCGCCGCCTGCGAACGATCACGATCGGCCTTCTCACGCCGTTTTACTTCATTCGCGCCGGCTATTTCGTGTCGATCCCCGCTGTCATCGCCGCGCCGCTCGGGGTGATCGCCTTGGTGATCGTGGAGATGTCGACGAAGGTCGCCAGCGTCTATCCCATCGCGAGATGGTTTGGCTCGCCGCACAAGGACGCGATGTACACGACATTGCTCATGGCCTCCGGACTGACGTTCGGCACGATCTCGGCGCTCTTTGGCCTGTCCCACAAAATCATTGACGAGAGTCAATATTCGACCTTGGTCGCGGCCATTATTGGGACCGCCATCATTCCCACGGTGATCGCAAACACCCTATTTCTTCCCCGTCACCTGTTGCCGGAGTCGGAAGACGCCTCCGGCGCATCAACGGAGGCCGCCACTCATGTTCGAAAAGATTTTGCACGCTAACGACGGCTCCGAGGCGGCATTTCACGCTTTCGGTTTTGCCTTGGAGCTCGCCAAGCAGAATGGGTCCGAGCTCCACCTCGTTTGCGTCGAAGAACTCCCCTATCTCCCCGACTTCATCGAGGAGGTGGAGCAGATGACGCAAACAGCATCCCGGCGCTTCGAACGCGTTCTCGAGCGCGCCCGCAGCTTGGCTCAAAAAGAGGGGCTGAAGCTCAGCACGCATGTGTTTGCGGGCCACCCGGCGCGAGACATCGTGAAGCTCGCGGACGATCTTAAGGCGGATCTTGTCGTCATCGGCGCGAAAGGCCATTCCGAGCTTTATCAACGAATGATCGGCAGCCGCGCAGACCGAATTGTACAGCTCGCGCGATGCCCCGTCCTGGTTGTGAAATGAAGAGCAGCTGACAATCAAAACGAGACGAGGCCATTACCGAGCCGCCGGCGCGACCGATCGCAAAGCTTTCGAGGATCATTGCGGAAATAGCAGCGTTCACGCCTGCTCGACGGCGCGCACCTGCGGGACGTAATGGCGCAGCAGATTCTCGACGCCGCTCTTCAGCGTCGCGCTAGAGGAGGGGCAGCCCGAGCAGGCGCCCTTCATCGACAAATAGACGACTCCGTCGCGAAAGCCGCGAAAGACGATGTCGCCGCCGTCGCGCGCGACGGCCGGGCGCACACGCGTTTCGATGAGATTCCTGATCGTTTCGACGAGCGGCGCGTCGGCGGCGTCGAAAAATTCGCTTTGGGCTTCGGCGCTCGCGCCCCCTCCGAGAAAGAGCGGCGCCCCGCTCGTGAAATGCTCCATGATGAGGCCGAGCGCCGCGGGCTTCAGATGCGCCCACTCCACGTCGCCTTTCGTCACCGAGACGAAATCGGAGCCCAGCATCACCGCCTCCACTCCCGGCAGCTCGAAGAGCGCCTCGACGAGCGGCGCGCAGACGGCGCTTTCTTTCGTACGAAACTCGCGCGCGCCGTTCTCCAGGACGGCGCAACCGGGCAGGAATTTCAGCGTGGCGGGATTGGGCGTGGTCTCGGTCTGGATGAACATCGGTCGGGCTCGCCTTGGCCTTCGTCGGCGGACAGTTTGAACTAACATAATAGCGCGGCCGCCAGGCTGCAAAACTTTACCGCTCGGTTTGCCTTCCGGCCAAAAATCCGCAAAGCTCGCCGCATGACCGAAGACGACGCGCTTCGCGCCGCCAATGTCGCCTACTACCGGGCGTTCGCTCGTCGCGACGCCGAGGCGATGGCGCGTCTCTGGGCGCCGGAGGGAGTATCCTGCGTCCATCCGGGCTGGCCGCCGATCTTCGGACGCGAAGCGGTTCTCGCCTCCTACCGCGAGATTTTCAAGAACCCCTTCCAGGAAGAGATTGGGCCCAGCGCCGAGACGCTGATTCGCGCCGGGAACGACGGGAGGATCGTCTGCCTCGAGAGGGTCGGCGAGGCGCTGCTCGTCGCAACCAACTGGTTTCGGCGCGTCGACTCGGACTGGCGGCTCTTGCATCACCAGGCAAGCCCGCTCTCCGCGGGTGCGGCGGAAGCAAAGACGACTACGACGCGGCACTGAACGCGCGAAGGTTCCCAAAGTTCCGTGTAAGAACTCATGTTGACAGTAGCTCAGCTTAAGCCGCTCGGGCTAAAGAAATTACTCAGACCCCGCTTGACCCGTGTTTTCCGGGGTACACTTAATTTACGGATGTGGCTCGCAGCGATGAAAGGCCACCGTCGCCGCATAGAAGCTGGAGGGAAAAATGAGTGTGTTTTCAAAGAAAACCGCGATCTCCTTGGCTTGCGCGGCCGTGCTGGGCGGACTTGCCGCCACCCCGAGCGTCGCCGGTGTCATCACACCGACAGACAAGGAGACGGTCTCGGCTGAGACCCCGCTCGAGTTCGTCGGATGGCGTCGGATCTGCCATTACCATTGCCACTGGGCATGGCATGGCTGCCACCGATATGTCGTCGCCTCGGACTACCCTCGTTATGGCTGGTGCCATCGCCGCCACTATTGCAATGATTGGTACGTGGTGACCCCCGCTTATTACGTGGCGTACCCGGCATGGGGCTGGGGCGGCTGGGGCTGGGGCGGCGGCGGCCTGCTGGGCGGCCTGTTCGGCTTCCTCTGATCGATCGGCGCCTGCGCGCTCCCTCTCCTGTTTCCTGGAGAGGGAGCCGAACTCGCGTCCCAAGCAATTCGTTCCGCTGCGGCGCCCCGAGCAAATTTATTTGAAAAGTAGACAGATTTTTGCGATTAGCCTTCACTTGAGCTTTGCTATCTAGCACGATTTAAATAAATTGTTGCGTTCAAGCTTTTCTGACTAAAGAAGTTCCATGCGCTTTACTTGACCGAGCCCTGGAGCGAGATACCTAAAACACCGATGTGGCGCGCGGCGACGAGAGGCCAATGTCGCTGCGAAATCGCTGGAGGATGAGAAATGAGCGCCCTTTTGAAAAGAACCGCGATCACGCTCGCCTGCGCAACGGCGCTGGGCGCGCTGACCACCGCGCCGAGCCTCGCGGGCGTCATCACGCCGACTGACAAGACCACCGTTTCGACCGGGTCACCGATCGACTCCGTCTATTACTACGGCGGGTGCCATCATCGCCGCTATCACTACCACTGGCGCGGCTGCCACACCGGTTGCAGCAGCTATCCCTACTATTCCTATGCGTACCCCTATGGTTCCTACGCGTCTGCGGGCTGGGGCCCCGGGTGGGGCTGGGGCGGCGGCGGCCTGTTCGGCGGGCTGTTCGGCATCCTCTGATCGGTCGGCGCCTGCGCTCCCTCTCCTACTCTTCGGGGAGGGAGTCCGATGCCTGACGCAAGCAATGCGTTTCGCCGCGACATAGCCTGGCGAAACGCGACTTTGCTTGTGTGACCCACGTTGAGAGCGGATTTACAGAAAAATTGACTGGCCTTTTCGATCGGAAGCTTGACCGCTGGCGCGATCGGATGAACATCGTTTCGTTCTCGTTTCTCCGATCAAAGAAATTGGCCCCGTTCGCTTGACCGAGGCTTAGCCCGAGATACGTAGAACACGTATGCGGCCCGGGGGGACGGGAGGCCAACGTCGCCGCGATATCGCTGGAGGGTGAGAAATGGGCATGATTTCAAAGAAAACCGCGATCACGCTGGCCTGCGCGACGGCGCTGGGCGCTCTGACCGCAGCCCCGAGCCTTGCGGGCGTCATCACGCCGACGGACAAGACCGCCGTTTCCACGGGGTCGCCGATTGACCCCGTGTACCATCGCTACGGATGGTGCCACCATCACCACTACTGGCGCCCCTATCGCACTGTTCTGGTCTACCCCCCCTATTACCCCTATGCGGGGTGGGGCGGCTGGGGCTGGGGCGGCGGCTTGGGCGGCTTGTTCCCCTTCCTCTGATCGTTCGGCGCCGGCGCTCCCTTTCTGTCCGTCAGGGAGGGAGCCGACGGCGAGTTGACGGTCTGGCGATGCGGCAAACGGGGCGCGAGATTTTCCTCGCTCCGTTTGCCCGGTCTTCTCGCCTGTGGCAAAAGATTTCATGTTCCTGGCGCGAGGGCGAAAATGGCGACGGACGTAACTTTTCCTGCCGCCGCGGCGGCGGGCCTGCTTTCCTTCCTGTCGCCCTGCGTCCTGCCGCTTGTGCCCCCCTATCTCACCTTCCTCGCCGGCGTGACGGTGGAGGATCTCTCGAGCGAAGGCCGCGCCGGCGCGCGCCGCGACATCTTCCTTTCCGCCTTGTTCTTCATCCTAGGCTTTGGCACCGTCTTTACGGCGCTCGGGGCGACGGCGAGCTTTTTTGGCCAGGCGCTGCGCGAAAATCTGCAGTTCTTGTCCTATGTTGCGGGCGCGGTGATCATCGCGATGGGGCTGCACTTTCTCGGGCTTTTCAAGATCGGCCTGCTCTATCGCGAGAAGCGCGCGGAGGTCGAAAAGCCCTTCGGCCTCTTCGGCGCCTATGTGATGGGGCTCGCCTTCGCCTTCGGCTGGACGCCCTGCATCGGGCCGATGCTCGCCGCGATTCTGGCAATCGCCGGCGCGCAGGACACCGTCGGCCGCGGCGCGCAGCTCCTCGCGGTCTATTCGTTGGGCCTTGGGTTCCCCTTCCTGCTCGCGGCGCTGGCGCTCGAGCCGTTCCTGGGGTTCGTCGCGCGCTTCAAGCGCCATTTTCAAATGGTCGAGCGCGTCGTCGGCGTGCTCTTGGTGCTCACCGGCGTCGCCTTTCTGACTGGAGGAATGCAGAACGTCTCGTTCTGGCTGCTGCAGACCTTTCCGGGGCTCGCGAATTTGGGGTGAGCGGAAGGGTGGGCGGGAACGTGCTGTCTCGATCGTCGCCATAAAAAAACGCCGGGCGTACATCCGGCCCGGCGTTTCGAACCCCGCCGCATGCGCATTTGCGCGAGCTTCGTAAGTTCTGTCGCTTTCTCTAACCTAGCGAAGTGACCAAATTTTGACCGCGCCGCAACGGAACGCGTCATATGCCCTCGCCCGCGTCTTGATAGTCGCCGTCGCCATGCGCGAAGACGCGCGCATTGGAGAGGGAGAGCGGCACGATCGCGCCGATCTCGGAGGCGCTCTCAAGCGCCTGGTCGATCTCGAGACGCTGATCGGATCCGTCGATCGAGATCGTCGCGCGCACCCCCGACGGCGTGCGCCGCAACGCCTCGACGCGCCCTTCGAGCGCGCTCGGGCCGACGCCGGCAATCGCAATATCGGCGGGACGAAAAAAGACGCGCGCCGCCCCGTCGCGCAAACCGTGCGCGTCGACATGCAGCTCGCGCCCGCCGAGCGAGACATGGCCCTGCCTGACCGTGACCGGCAGCGCCACCGCTTCGCCGACGAAGGATAGCACGAAGGGCGAGGCCGGGCGGTCGTAGAGCGCCTCGGGCGAGTCCACCTGCTCGATGCGGCCCTGATTGAGCACGACGACGCGATCGGCGAGCTCCATGGCCTCGTCCTGATCGTGCGTGACGAAGACGGTGGTCAACCCTGTGCGCTCATGGATCTCGCGCAGCCAGCGGCGCAGGTCCTTGCGCACGCGCGCGTCGAGCGCGCCAAAAGGCTCGTCGAGCAGCAGCACGCGCGGCTCGATCGCCAGCGCCCGCGCGAGCGCGACGCGCTGCCGCTGGCCGCCGGAGAGCTGCGCCGGATAACGCTGTGCGAGCCCGTCAAGCTGCACGAGCTCCAAGAGCTCCGCGACCCGCGCGGCGATCTGCGGCTTCGACGGCCTTGACGCGCGCGGCCGCGCATGGAGGCCGAAGGCGATGTTCTCGGCGACGGTCATATGCTTGAACAGCGCGTAGTTCTGGAACACGAAGCCGACCCGCCGCTCCTGCACGGAAAGGCTCGTCGCATTCAGCGCGTCGAAGAACACGGCGCCGCGATGGGGCGAGTTGAGGCCGGCAATGACGCGCAAAAGGGTCGTCTTGCCCGAGCCCGACGGGCCGAGCAGCGCGACGAGCTCGCCCGCCGCAATGTCGAGCGAGACATCGCGCAGCGCCGGATAGGAGCCGAAGTCGAGCTCGACCCCTTCGATGCGGATTTGCACGCTGTGCTTGGCTTCAGTGGCCGTGACGGCGCTTGAGCGCATCGCCGTGGCGCCATTCGAGAAGAGTCTTGAGGCCGAGGGTGACAAGAGCGAGGCTAGCCAGGAGCGCCGCAAGCGCGAAGGCGGCGACGGAATTGTACTCATTGTAGAGGATCTCCACCTGGAGCGGCATGGTGTTGGTGAGGCCGCGAATGTGTCCGGAGACGACCGAGACGGCGCCGAACTCTCCCATGGCGCGCGCGTTGCAGAGAAGGACGCCGTAAAGCAGCGCCCATTTTACATTGGGCAGCGTGACCGTGAAGAAAGTGCGCAGTCCCGAGGCGCCGAGCGTCAGCGCCGCTTCCTCCTCCACCGTTCCCTGGTCCTGCATCAGCGGGATCAGCTCGCGCGCGACGAAAGGAAAAGTGACGAAGATCGTCGCGAGCACGATGCCCGGCACCGCAAAGACGATCTCCAGATCATGCGCCGAGAGACAGGGGCCCAGCACGCCCTGCGCGCCGAAGAGCAGCACATAGACGAGGCCGGCGACGACCGGCGAGACCGAGAAAGGCAGGTCGATCAGCGTGATCAGCAGGCTCTTGCCGGGAAAGGAGAACTTGGCGATCGACCAGGCGGCGGCAAGGCCGAAGAGGAGATTGGCCGGCACGGCGATCGCCGCAACGAGCAGGGTCAGCTTGATCGCCTCGACCGCGTCCGGCTCCGTGAGAACTCGCGACGAAGGTTCCAAAGCCCTTGGAGAAGGCTTCGATGAAGACGATGACGAAGGGCGAGAGCAGGAAGAGCGCGAGAAACAGGATCGTCAGGCCGATCAGCGTGAGCCGCGTCGCCGGGCGCTCGCTGCGCACGTCGCTCAGCTTGAAGAACGTGGTCTCGCCGCGCACGGCTTTGCGGCGCGGCGGCTCGCGGCCCCCAGGCTCTGCGTCGAGTTGTGGCGGGATCGCCTGCGCCGTCTCAGACATGACCCAGCCTCTTGCGGCTCCACGCCTGGATCACATTGATTGCGAGCAGCGCGGAGAAGGAGATCGCCAGCATGATCGTCGCGATGCCCGTGGCGCCGGCATAGTCATATTGCTCGAGCTTCACGACGATGAGCAGCGGCGCGATCTCCGAGACATAGGCGATATTGCCGGCGATGAAGATCACCGATCCATATTCGCCGACGGCGCGAGCGAAGGCCAGCGCGAAGCCCGTCAGCAGCGGCGGCAGCAGCGGCGGCAGGATCACGGTCCAAAAGGTGCGCGCGCGCGAGGCCCCGAGCGTCGCCGCCGCTTCCTCGAGCTCAGGCTCGAATTCGAGGATCACCGGCTGAACCGTCCGCACGATGAAAGGCAGGCCGACGAAGATCAGCGCGACGAGAATGCCGAGCCGCGTGAAGGCGACCTTGAGGCCGAAGAGCTGCAGCAACGGCTCGCCGAAAAAGCCGTTCGGCCCATAGAGCGCCGCAAGCGAGATGCCGGCGACCGCGGTCGGCAGCGCGAAAGGCAGATCGATCGCGGCGTCGAGCAGGCCGCGCCCCGGAAAGCTGTATCGCGTGAGCACCCAAGCCGCGAGAAAGCCGAAGACGACGTCGATCGCCGCCGCCGCGAGGGAAATCGTGAAGCTCGTCGACAGGCCGGCGGCGACGCGCGGCTCCGTGGCGATCCTGTAGAGGCCGTCGAACCCTAGGCCGGACGCGCGCCACACCAGGACGGAGAGCGGCAGCAGAACGATCACGCTGAGATAAAGCAGCGTGAAGCCGAAGGCGGGCGCGAATCCCGGCAGCACACTCGGCGCCACGAAGCGCCAGGGCTTTGTTTTCGGGAGAGCGAGCGTCATTTGCGTCTGTTTTCGCTTTCACTTGCGATCGAAAGGCCCAAGATTATCTGGCAGCGATTTGCCTTTGTATCTCGTCGAAGACGCCGCCGTCGGCGAAATGCGTCTTCTGCGCATTGGCCCAGCCGCCAAAAACCTCACCGACGGTGAAGAACTCGATCTTGGGCAGACGCGCCAGATCTTCCTTCGCTGCGAACTCGGGATGCGCCGGACGATAGAAGTTTTTGGCGATGATCGCCTGCGCCGGCTCCGTATAAAGGAACTCGAGATAGGCGCGGGCGAGCTTCTCGGCGCCATGCGCCCTGGCGTTCGCTTCGACGACCGCGACCGGCGGCTCTGCGAGGATCGAGCGCGGCGGCGAGACGATCTCGAACTTGTCGGGGCCGAACTCCTGCAGCGCCAGATAGGCCTCGTTCTCCCAGCCGACAAGCACGTCGCCGATGCCACGCTGGGCGAAGCTGATCGTCGCGCCGCGCGCGCCGGTGTCGAGCACGGGCGCGTTCTTGTAGACCGCGGCGACGAAATCCTTCGTCTTCGCTTCGTCGCCGTTGAATTTCTTCAAGCCGTAGCCCCAGGCGGCGAGATAGTTCCAGCGCGCGCCGCCCGAGGTCTTCGGGTTCGGCGTCACGACGGCGACGCCAGGCTTCGCGAGGTCATCGAAATCCTTGATCCCCTTCGGGTTTCCCTTTCGCACGACGAAGACGATCGTCGAGGCGTAAGGCGTCGAATTATTGGGCAGGAGCTTTTGCCAATCCGCCGGGATCTTGCCGGTCTTGGCGGCGATCGCGTCAATGTCGGCGGCCAGCCCCAGCGTCACGACGTCGGCCTTCAACCCGTCGATGACGGCGCGCGCCTGCGCGCCCGAGCCGCCATGCGAGGACTGGATGCGCGCCGTCTCGCCTGTCTTGGCCTTCCAGTCGGCGGCGAAGGCGGGGTTGATCGCCTTGTAAAGCTCGCGCGTCGGATCATAGGAGACGTTGAGCAGGGTCTGGTCGGCGGAGGCGAGGCTGGGGAAGGCCAGCGCCGCAATGAGCAGGAGGGTCTGCGCCCGCAACACCAGAGTCTTTGAGGAAAACCAACCCATCGTGACGCTCCCTGCGGCGCCTCGCCGCTTAGTTTCATCAAGTCTATTGTTTTAGTGGTTTAATAGAGTGAGAGCCCTATGGCAAGGGGGAGTCAGCGATCGCTGCGCTCAAACAAGGCGGCAAGATTCCGCCCTCCATCAATGACGCGCACGATGTCGAGCGTGCCGCGCCCGACGCGGTAAAACACGACGGTGGGATGGACTACGATCGAACGGACGCCGGGCAGAAGATCGTCGCGCGCGCGATCGAGGAAAGGCGCAGTCGCGAGTGCTGATACCAACTTCTCGATTTCGCGAAGGTGGAGGTCCGCGACCGCTGGGGAGAAGCCTGCCGCTCCCACTCCCAAATCGTCAACAGATCACGCTCGGCTTCCGGCGCCCAAAGAATCCGCCGATCACTCTCCGCCATGGCAGGCGGCGCGCGCCCGGGCGATGACGGCCTCCATGTCGAGTTCCCTGCCGAGACCGGCGGCGAGCGACTGCAGCCCGGCCTCGAGTTCTCCGCGCAGCTTGCCCAAGTCGTCGATGAAGGCGTCGAGCTCCCGGCCGACACGCTCCTGATCGGCCTCCGGCAGTGACCTGGCTCTTTCGATCGCGCGCGTGAGCGTTTCGGATGGCATGGCGGCAAGATAGCATAGCGGGCGGCAAAGCCATCGACCGCGGTCGACGACAGCCTAGGAGTCGATGGCGCGCCTCTCGCCGCCTTGCCTCCACCCCTGCCCTGCCGCTAAATCCCTCTCGTCCGCCGCGCGCGGGCGCCTCGCGTCTTACGCCGGTTCGCTTCGGCGAGTGAGCGCAAAGGAGCCGATATGATCCACGTGACCTTCCCGGACGGAGCGTCCCGTCCGTTCGAGCCCGGCGTCTCCGGGCTCGACATCGCCAAATCCATCTCGCCTTCGCTCGCCAAGCGCACGGTCGCCATGACCGTGGATGGAACGCTCAGCGACCTCTCGACGCCGCTGAATCGCGACGCCAAGATCGAGTTCGTCCCGCGCGACGACCCGCGTGCGCTGGAGCTGATCCGCCACGACTGCGCGCATGTCCTGGCCGAGGCCGTGCAGGAGCTTTTTCCCGGCACGCAGGTGACGATCGGCCCTGTCATCGAGAACGGTTTCTATTACGATTTTTACCGCAGCGAGCCTTTCACGCCCGAGGACCTGCCGGGGATCGAAAAGAAGATGCGCGAGATCATCGCGCGCGATCGGCCGATCGTGCGCGAGGTCTGGTCGCGCAACGAGGCGCTCGACTTCTTCGAAAAGAAGGGCGAGGCCTTTAAGGGCGAGCTGATCGAATCCATCCCCGGCAGCGAGGACCTCTCCGTCTATAAGCAGGGCGAATGGCTCGATCTCTGCCGCGGCCCGCATCTGACCTCAACGGGCAAGATCGGGACGGCCTTCAGGCTGATGAAGGTCGCGGGGGCCTATTGGCGCGGCGACAGCAATCGACCGATGCTCTCACGCATCTACGGCACCGCCTGGACGACGCAGGAGGAGCTCGACGCCTATCTGCATCGCTTAGAGGAAGCCGAGCGGCGCGACCATCGGCGCCTCGGGCGCGAGATGGGGCTCTTTCACTTCCAGGAGGAAGGGCCAGGCGCGGTCTTCTGGCACGCCAAGGGCTGGACGCTGTTCCAGACGCTCGTTTCCTACATGCGCCGCCGCCAGAAGGCTGTGGGCTACAGCGAAGTCAACACGCCGCAGGTGCTCGACCGCGCGCTTTGGGAGACCTCGGGCCACTGGCAGACCTATCGCGAGAACATGTTCCTCACCAAGACCGAGGACGAGCGGATTTTCGCGCTAAAGCCCATGAACTGCCCTGGCCATGTGGCGCTATTCAAGAACGGGCTGAAGTCCTATCGCGACCTTCCCGTGAAGATCGCCGAATTCGGCGTCGTGCATCGCTATGAGCCTTCGGGCGCGCTGCATGGCGTTATGCGCGTGCGCGCCTTCACGCAGGACGACGCGCATATCTTCTGCTCGGAAGAGCAGATCATGGGCCAGGCGCTCGAGATCAACGACCTGATCCTCACGATCTACGGCGACTTCGGCTTCGACGACGTCGTCGTGAAGCTATCGACGCGGCCCGAGAAGCGGGTCGGCTCGGACGAGGCCTGGGACAAGGCGGAGGCCGCGCTCTCGAAGGTGCTGGACGAGCTGAAAAAGCGCGGGATGAAGACCTCGGTGCAGCCGGGCGAAGGCGCCTTCTATGGACCGAAGCTCGAATATACGCTGCGCGACGCGATCGGCCGCGAATGGCAATGCGGCACGACGCAGGTCGACTTCAACCTGCCGGTGCGCTTCGGCGCCTTTTACATCGGCGCGGATTCCGAGAAGAAGACGCCCGTCATGGTGCATCGCGCCATGTTCGGCTCGCTCGAACGCTTCACCGGCATATTGATCGAGCATTACGCCGGCCATCTGCCCCTGTGGCTCTCGCCCGTGCAGGTCATGATCTGCACGATCGTGCAGGACGCCGACGACTATGCGCTGGAGATCGCCGCGGAGGGGCGGAAGCTGGGGCTCAACGTCGAGCTCGATCTCAGGAACGAGAAGATCTCCTACAAGGTGCGCGAGCACTCGCTGACCAAGATCCCCGTGCTGCTGATCGTCGGCAAGAAGGAGGCGGCCGAGCGCAAGGTCTCGCTCCGTCGGCTCGGCTCGCCGGAGCAGAGCGCCGCGACGCTCGACGAGGCGCTCTCGGCGCTCGCCCAGGAGGCGACGCCGCCGGATCTGCGCGCTGCGGGCTGACGACCGCCGCACCCCCGGGACCGCGGGCCTCCAGGCCCGCCGGCCGCTCACACCGTCAGCACCGCCGCGCCGTCGAAGCGCCCGGCGCGGAGATCGTCGAGCGCTTCATTGGCGCGCTCGAGCGGATAGGTCCGCGTCGTCGTCTCGATCTTGGCGCGGCGGGCGATGTCCAAGAATTCCTCGCCATCGGCGCGCGTCAGATTGGCGACCGAGACGACGCTGCGCTCGCCCCAGATCAGATCATAGGGAAAGCTCGGGATGTCGCTCATATGGATGCCGGCGCAGACGACGCGTCCGCCCTTGCGCAGGTTTTTCAGCGCCAAGGGCACGAGCGCGCCGACCGGCGCAAAGAGGATCGCGGCGTCGAGCTGTTCGGGCGGCGCCTCGTCCGAGCCGCCGGCCCATTCGGCCCCGAGCCCACGGGCGAATTCCTGCGAGGTCATGTCGCCGGGCTTCGTGAAGGCGAAGACGCGCCTTCCCTGCCAGCGGCAGACCTGCGCGACGATATGCGCCGCCGCGCCGAAGCCGTAGAGGCCGATCCGCGGCGCATCCCCCGCGGCCTTCAGCGAGCGCCAGCCGATCAGCCCCGCGCAAAGCAGCGGCGCCGAAGCGACCGGGTCCGCGTCTTGCGCCAGCGGAAAGGCGTAGGCCGCGTCGACCAGCGCATGGGTCGCGAAGCCCCCGTCGCGCGTGTAGCCGGTGAAGAGCGGCGCGTCGCAGAGGTTCTCGTGGCCGGTCCTGCAATAGGGGCAATGGCCGCAGGTATGGCCGAGCCAGGGCGCGCCCATCCGCGCGCCCAGCGGCGCCGCGACGCCTGCGCCCTTGGCGACGACCCGCCCCACGATCTCGTGGCCCGGCACTACGGGTAAGCGCGGGTCCGGCAGATCGCCGTCGACAACGTGGAGATCGGTGCGGCAGACGCCGCAGGCTTCGACCTCAAGCAGCAGCTCGCCTCGGCCGGGGCGCGGCTCCGCCCGCTCCTCCATGACGAGCCTTTCTTTGGGCCGTCTCAGCACCATCGCGCGCATGGGGACAAACCTAGCGCCAAAGCGCGCTGGGCGGGAGGCCTTTCGAGTTCGGGGCTCGGGTTTCGCTTGACGGGAGCCAAGCCTGAGGGCAAGGTCTCGGCATGACGCTCCGCCTCCGACACCCGCTTTGCGGCCGGATTATCATCGACTAGCGAAAAGCTGGCCGGCGCCGTCACGACTGCTTGAAATCCAGAGCGACGCCCGGCCGAAAGGCCCGGAATCCATGTCGCCGCCGTTGAAGCTCTACAACACGCTGACGCGCTCCAAGGAGGTTTTTCGCCCCTTGGACGAAAAGAACGTGCGCATGTACGTCTGCGGGCCGACGGTCTACGACTACGCCCATATCGGCAATGCCAGGCCGCTCATCGTCTTCGACGTGCTCTTTCGGCTGCTGCGCCACATGTACGGGCCGGAGCATGTTCGCTATGTCCGCAACATTACCGACGTCGACGACAAGATCAACGCCCGCGCCGCCGAGCGTGGGATTTCGATCCGCGCGCTGACGGAAGAAACGAACGAGATTTTTCAAGCGGACGTGCAGGCGCTGGGCTGCCTCGAGCCGACCGTCCAGCCGCGCGCGACCGAGCATATCGCCGAGATGATCGCAATCGTCGAAAAGCTCATCGCCTCAGGGCACGCTTATGCGGCGGATGGGCACGTGCTCTTCGACGTGCCGTCGATGTCGGACTATGGGCGCCTCTCGCGGCGTTCGCTGGATGAGATGCTCGCCGGCGCGCGCGTCGATGTCGCGCCCTATAAGCGCGGCGAGATGGATTTCGTGCTGTGGAAGCCCTCCAAGGGGACCGAGCCCGGCTGGGAAAGTCCCTGGGGTTATGGGCGGCCCGGCTGGCATCTCGAATGCTCGGCGATGAGCTGGAAGCATCTGGGCGAGAGTTTCGACATTCACGGCGGCGGCATTGATCTCGTCTTCCCGCATCACGAGAACGAGATCGCGCAGTCGCGCTGCGCTTTCCATACCGGCGTGATGGCGAATTTCTGGATGCACAACGGTTTTCTCCAGGTCGAGGGCGAGAAAATGTCCAAGAGCCTGGGGAATTTTGTGACGATCCGCAAATTGCTCACCGCATGGCCTGGCGATGCAATTCGTCTCAACATGCTTCGGACTCATTACAGGCAACCCATTGACTTCACGTACGACGGACTCGGGTCCGCGCGACACGAACTGCTTTCCTGGTCCGAACTCGTCGCGAGTCACTGCGGTGAAAGCATCGATCTCAATGTGACGGAAGGAAGTGTCCACTCAGAGATTGTCGAGCCACTCCTGAACGACCTAAACACACCTGCCGCTTTGGGTGCGCTGCGCAAGCTATTCGAGGCTGCTTCGAGCGGACAGGGTTCGGTATCTGATTTCGCTAAATCTGCTGCGTTTCTGGGTTTCCAGAACCTAAGTCGCCCTGGATTTTTCTATCCGGAGTTTACGGCGTACTTGTCTGAAAGTGGTCCTCAACTAACGCGAGGATCCAAACAGCACGAATTGATCGAAATGTTTCGAGCAGCGACGGCGAACAATCTGATCGATATCGCGCAGTCGGCGTTGGGCCCTCTTGAGCGTGAAGGGTTTGTTGTCACATTGAATGATGCGGGAGTTTTGTTTGTCGGGAACCAAAAGTCGTTGGACCCAGAAGCAGAACTGAGAAGCAAGGTTGACGCTCTGATTGCAAACCGTCTCGCCGCTCGCGCCGCAAAGAACTGGGCCGAGTCCGATCGCATCCGCGACGAGCTCGCCGCAATGGGCGTTGCGCTGAAGGACAATAAGGACGGCACGACGACATGGGAGGTCAAGCGATGAGGACACGGAAGGCCCCCACCCGTCCGCCTTCGGCGTCCACCCTCCCCGCAAGGGGGAGGGATGCGCGCCCCATGACTCGCGATCCTGCTGCGACGCCTGTGCAGTCCCGAGCCCGTGCATTGTTGCGCACGATTGATGCAGCCGCCATCCCTCCCCTTTACGGGGAGGGTGGCCGCCGCAGGCGGTCGGGTGGGGTCCGCCCCCGCAAGGAAAACGTCATGGCGAACGAAAGAGCTCGCGCGCTTCGCAAGACGATGACGCCGCGAGAGGTGAAGCTCTGGGTCTGCCTGCGCCACTTACGCCCGCAGGGCTTTCACTTCCGACGCCAAGCGCCGCTCGAAGGCTACATCCTCGACTTCGTCTGCTTCAAGCATCGGCTCATCCTCGAGGTTGACGGCGGCCAGCATGGCTTCGACGCCGGCCTTGCCCATGACGTAAGACGCGACGCGCATTTCACTGCGCTCGGCTTCCTGACGCTTCGCTTCTGGAATCACGACGTGGACATGAATCTCGACCGCGTCGTCGAGACGATCTTCTCGCACGCAGAACCCCAAGGAGTCCGCCATGGCTGACGATTGGAAAAAATCCCTGCCCTTCCCGGCCCACTGGCTGAGCTATCTGACCTTCAAGCTTCTCGTGCTGGCGCTCGCTTCCGCGATCGCTCTGCATCTGCTCGGCGTCTTCTAGAGATGGCGAGCTCCCGCGCCGCGCCTTCGCTGCGTCCTCTTCTGCCGGCCGACGCGCCGCGTCTCGCCGCGCTCTTTCGCGAGAGCGTCGAGACGCTCGCCGCGGATTTCTATGACGAGGGTCAGCGCGCCGCCTGGGCCGCGAGCGCCGAGGACGAGGCGGCTTTCGCGGCAAAGCTCGCGCAAGCGCTCACCATCGTCGCCCTCGTCGAGAAGGAGATTGCCGGCTTCGCTGCGCTCGAAAAAAACGAGACGATCGAGATGCTCTATGTACACCCCGATTTCGCGCGCCAGGGCGTGGGCGCTACGCTGCTCGACGCGTTGGAGAAGCTCGCCGCCGCGCGCGGGACGACGACGCTCGAGGTCGAGGCCTCGGACGCCGCGCGCGACTTCTTCACCAAGTGCGGCTTCACAGCGCACAGCCGCAACACGGTCGAGCTCGACAGCGAATGGCTCGGGCGCACGCGCATGACCAAGGCTCTCGTCAAGGTTGAAGTCGACCCGCGGCTCGCGGCTGCGGCGGGGCGTCCGCAATGACGAAAGCGAGGCTTACGCTCTTCGACACGACGCTCAGGGACGGCGCCCAAACCGTCGGCGTCGACTTCTCGCTCGACGACAAGCGCCAGATCGCGGCGATGCTCGACGAGCTCGGGATCGATTACATCGAGGGCGGCTATCCCGGCGCCAATCCGCTCGACACGGAATTCTTCGCCACGCGCCCGCCGCTTAAAGCGCGCTTTGCCGCCTTCGGCATGACGCGCCGCCAAGGCCGCTCGGTCGAGAACGATCCCGGCGTCAGGGCGCTGCTCGACTGCGCCTCCGACGCCGTGGTCTTCGTCGCCAAAGCCTGGGACTATCAGGTGCGCGTCGCATTGCGCTCGACGGAAGAAGACAATCTCCAGGCTATCGCGCAGTCCGTGCGCGCCGTTGTCGCGCGCGGCAAGGAGGCGATCGTCGATTGCGAGCATTTCTTCGACGGCTTCAAGGGCAATCAATCCTATGCGCTCGCCTGCGCCAAGGCCGCGGCGGACGCCGGCGCGCGCTGGATCGTGCTCTGCGACACTAACGGCGGCTCACTGCCGCATGAGGTCGAGCGGATCGTGCGCGAGGCGACGAAGCAGATCCCGGGCGAAAAGATCGGCGTGCACGCTCATGACGACACGGGACAGGCGGTCGCGAATTCCCTTGCCGCCGTTCGCGCGGGCGCAAGGCAAATCCAAGGCTCGCTCAACGGGCTTGGAGAGCGCTGCGGCAACGCCAATCTCACGACGATCATCCCCACCCTGCTGCTCAAGGACGAATTCGTCCAAAACATCGAGATTGGCGTCACACGCGAGACGCTCACGCATCTGACGCGCGTCAGCCACGCGCTGGACGAGCTTTTGAATCGTGCGCCGAACCGCCATGCGCCTTATGTCGGCGCGAGCGCCTTCGCGACCAAGGCGGGCATTCACGCCTCCGCCGTGCTGACGGATTCGCGCACCTATGAGCATGTGCCGCCCGAGAGTGTCGGCAACCGGCGGCGCGTGCTCGTCTCCGACCAGGCGGGAAAGTCCAACATCGTCGCGGAGCTCACGCGTCTCGGCGTCGAGCTCGAGAAGGACGATCCGCGCCTGGGGCGTCTTCTCGAAGAGGTCAAGGAGAAGGAGGCGCAGGGCTATGCCTATGAGGGCGCCGACGCCTCCTTCTATCTCCTGGCCAAACGCATGATGGGCGAGGCGCCGCATTACTTCGACGTCGAGCGATATAGCGTCGCGGTCGACCGGCGTTTTGCGCGCGGCGGCGGCCTGGAGGATGCCGGCGCGGAGGCGATCGTGAAGCTCAACGTCCACGGCCAATCGAAGATTTCCGCCGCCGAAGGCAACGGCCCGGTGAACGCGTTGGACCTGGCGCTGAGAAAGGATCTCGGCGATTATCAGCGCTTCATCGACGACGTGAAGCTCGTCGACTATCGTGTGCGCGTGTTTCAGGGCGGCACCGACGCGGTGACGCGCGTGCTGATCGAATGTGCGGACGGCAAGGGCGATCGCTGGTCGACGGTGGGCGTCTCCGCCAATGTGATCGACGCCTCCTTCGAGGCGCTGATCGACGCGATCAATTACAAGCTCCTGCGCGACGGGGCGAGGTAGAGCGTGTTCTCAATCGCTTCGGGTTGCTGAGCGCGCTCTAAAACCGCTCGACCATCGCCTCTTGCTCTGCGTCGGCGCGGCGATGGCCCACGGTGCCGAGAATCATGGGAATGACGTCCTCGACGCGTTCGGCGACGAGGTAGCGTATCTCGTAATTCGCCCTGATGAAGCCCTCTTCGCGCATATGGGCGAAGAGCCGGAGCAGCGGCCGCCAGAACCCGCCGATGTCAGCGATGACGAGCGGCTTTTCGTGCCGGCCGAGCTGGATCCAGGTGAGCTGCTCGGCGAGTTCCTCGAGCGTGCCGATCCCTCCCGGCAGCGCGACGAAGGCGTCGGACTTCTCAAACATGAGGCGCTTGCGCTGATGCATGTCGGCGACGACGCAAAGCTCCGTCAGACCCTCGAGCGCGATCTCGCGCTTTCCCAAGAAATCAGGAATAATCCCGCAGACATCGCCGCCTGCGTCGAGCGCTGCGCGCGCGACGACGCCCATGAGTCCGCAGGATCCCCCGCCGAACACGAGACCGATGCCCGCTCTGGCGATCGCGCCGCCAAGCGCCTTCGCAGCAGCCTCGTGGCGGGGATCGTGCCCCGGAGACGAGCCGCAATAGACGCAGATGTTTCGGATGCTCGTCATGATGCTGATGCGCGACTTACACCGGAGCAGCGGAGGAGATCAAGCGTGGTTTTCACCTAAGCATGAAACGTTATATGAAGCCGCAACGATGAGCGTCAAGCATGCGACGATACGGAAGGGCCGATGCTGAGGGTAGCGACAAGCACGAGAGGAGATCGAACCGCCGTTGATGACGAGGCGCCTTTCGGCAAGCTCAGTCTCGCCACGACCATCCTGCATCTTTGGCCCTATATATGGCCGAGAGGCCGGCCCGAGCTCGAGCGACGCGTGCTCTACTGCTTCGCGCTGCTACTCGTGGGCAAGCTCGTCAATGCGCTCGTGCCCTACACGTTCAAATGGGCGACGGACGCGCTGCAGGGCCATCTCGACGCCTCGGCGCCGACGCTTCTTGCGGGAGCGGCGGGCTTCACCCTTCTTTATGGAGGTTTGCGCGCGGTCTATGCGATGCTGACGCAGGCCCGCGACGCGCTCTTCGCCGCCGTCGCGATGCATGCGGTGAAAAAACTCGCGATTGACGTCTTCGAGCACATGCATAGGCTGTCGATGCGCTATCACGTCAGCCGCAAGACCGGCGGGCTCACGCGCGTCTTGGAGCGCGGACGCGATGCGATCGAGACCCTGGCGCGGCTCGTGATGTCGACTGGCCTTCCGACCATCGTCGAATTTCTGCTCGTGCTCGGCATTTTCGCCTGGCAGTTCAACTGGCGCTATTCGCTCGCCGCGGCGACCACGATCTTCGTCTATCTCGCCTACACGACGCTCGCCACCAATTGGCGCATCTCGATAAGGCGCAAGATGAACGACAGCGACATCGACGCCAACGTCAAGGCGATCGACAGCCTGTTGAACTACGAGACGGTCAAATATTTCTGCGCCGAGGAGCGCGAGTTTGCGCGCTATGAGAAGTCCATGGAGCGCTACCGGCGCGCCAGCGTCGAATCTTATATTTCGCTTGCCGTGCTGAACGCCGGCCAGGCGGCGATCTACACGTTTGGGCTGACGCTCATGATGCTGATGTGCGTGAACGATCTGAAATCCTCTCAGGCGAGCATCGGCGACTTCGTATTGATCAACGCGACGATGATCCAGCTTTATCAACCGTTGAACTTCATGGGCACCTTCTATCGCGAGGTGCGTCAGGCGGTCATCGACATCGAGCGCATGTTCCAGATTCTCGGCCGGAATCCGGAGATCGACGACCGCCCGGGCGCGGCCGATCTCGTCGTCTCGCAGGGGCGCATCGTTTTCGAGGACGTGAGCTTTTGCTATGAGAAAACGCGACCAATTCTCGATCATGTGAGCTTTTGCGTGGAGCCCGGCGAGACGCTTGCGATCGTGGGGCCGTCGGGGGCGGGAAAATCGACGATCTCGCGCCTCCTGTTCCGCTTCTACGAGCCGCAGGGCGGCCGCATGATGATCGACGGCCAGGACATTCTGGGGGTCACGCAAAAGAGCCTCCGTGCCGCGATCGGCATGGTGCCCCAGGACACGGTGCTGTTCAATGACAGCATCGGCTACAACATCCGCTACGGGCGTTGGGAGGCGAGCGACGCCGAAGTGAGGGAAGCGGCGCGGCTTGCGCAGATCGATCGTTTCATCGAGGCCGTTCCGGGCGGCTATGACGCGCAGGTCGGGGAGCGCGGTTTGAAGCTGTCGGGCGGCGAGAAGCAGCGCGTCGCGATCGCGCGCACGATCCTCAAGGGCCCCCGCATCCTGGTGCTGGACGAGGCGACGTCGGCACTGGACAGTTTCACTGAGCGCGAGATTCAGGAGGCGCTGCACGGCGTCTCGGAAGGGCGGACGACTCTCGTCATCGCGCATCGGCTTTCAACGATCGTCGACGCCGACGAAATCATCTTCCTGGACAAGGGACGAATCGTCGAGCGCGGAACCCATCGGGAGCTTCTCGCCAAAGGCGGCGCCTATGCGGCGATGTGGAGCCGCCAGAAGGAGGCCTCTGAGGCGCAGGCTCTACTCGAAGTCGCGCAGGCGGAGGGCCTCGCCGAATAGGTCGGAGCTGCTGCGTCTTAAACGCGGACCTTGTCGTCCAAGGACGATTTGGCGCCCTCCCTGATTGCGAAGGCGAGAATGAAGCTGAAGACCGCCGCCGACATGCACCAGAGCGAATACCAGGCGGGGCGGTTGTTCACGAGCGCGTAGACGAAGGAAAGGAACACCAGGGCGCCGAAGAGGCGCAGCGCGCGGTTGTCGAAGGAGACGAGCGGAACAACCGTCAGCACGACATAGAGGAAGTGAGCGAGGAGCGGCGGCCGCTCGAAGCCGGGATCATAGGCCAGAGAATGTTGGTAGACCGTCAGGTCGATGCCGTCGGCCAGCGTGAGCTTGATGAAGAGGTAGAGCGCCAACGCCTCGCCCACATAGAGCATCCGGGTCCAGATGCGCCGCCGGTTGGGGTCGGTTTCCGCGTAGGCGGCGGCGAAAGGCGTGAGAACCGGCCAAACCAGAAAAGCGATGCCTGTGTAGAGATACCGGAATATTTGATCGCCCTCGAAGGGGTGAGCGACCGACCACCAGACGACCGCCTCGACGAGCTGATGCGCCGCAAAGACCAGGGGAAAAGCCGCGAATCCCAACATGCGGGGATCGTTTCGCTGGGCCTTGTAGACGGTCGCGCCGCCAATGACCGCCAGCGAAAGGCCGGCATTGACGCTCGCAGCAAAGGAAAGGCACATCGTCGAAGGCGCTCCCTCTTTACCCGCCAGCAGCAAAGCTTCGGTCGCGCGCCACGGCGCGACTCTTCTGCCTCACGGACATGAAGCAAACCTATCGGTTCTGTGACGAAAGCTATGCAGAGGAAAAGGATAATCAAGCGGAGCCGCAGGCCGGCCGCCGCCCCGCCGCCCCGCCGCCCGAGCGTGGCCTGCACTTGCCCCGGGGCCGCGAACTTCTTAGATGCTCCCTCCAAGACCCCATCATCGAGGCAGGAATGGACACGGAAAAAGAAACGCGCCGCGACATCTGGCGCGCGACGACGATCGTCATGGTGAAGAAGGGCGGCAAGACCGTCATCGCCGGCGATGGCCAGGTCAGCCTCGGCCAGACCATCATGAAGGGCAACGCCAAGAAGGTCAGGAGGCTCGGCAAGGGCGAGGTGATCGCGGGCTTCGCCGGCGCCACCGCCGACGCCTTCACGCTGTTCGAGCGGCTCGAATCGAAGCTCGAGCAATATCCGGGTCAGCTCACGCGGGCCTGCGTCGAGCTCGCCAAGGATTGGCGCATGGACCGCTATCTGCGCCGCCTCGAGGCGATGATGCTCGTCGCCGACAAGGAGGCGGGGCTCGTGCTCAGCGGCTCCGGCGACGTGCTGGAGCCCGAGGCCGATGCGAACGGCGCGGTCGCCGCGATCGGCTCGGGCGGCAATTACGCGCTCGCTGCGGCGCGCGCCCTGCTCGATAGCGGGCACGACGCGGAGACGATCGCCCGTCGCGCCATGACCATCGCCGCCGAAATCTGTGTCTACACCAACCGCAATATCGTCGTGGAGACGATTTGAAGAGCGGCAGTCGGCAGTAGGCAGTCGACGAAGACAAATCCCCGACTGCCGACTGCCTGATGCCGACTGCCGTTGCAAAGGAACACACCATGGCCGATTTCTCGCCGCGCGAGATCGTCTCCGAGCTCGATCGTTACATCGTCGGACAGCAGGACGCCAAGCGCGCCGTCGCCATCGCCTTGCGCAACCGCTGGCGGCGCCTGCGGTTGGAGGGGCAGATGCGCGAGGAGGTTCTGCCCAAGAACATTCTGATGATCGGTCCGACCGGCTGCGGCAAGACCGAGATCGCGCGGCGCCTGGCCAAGCTCGCCGAGGCGCCTTTTCTGAAGGTCGAGGCGACGAAATTCACCGAAGTCGGCTATGTCGGCCGCGACGTCGAGCAGATCGTGCGCGATCTCGTAGAGGTCGCCATCAGCCTCGTCAAAGAGAAAAGACGTAAGGGCGTCGAAGCGCGCGCGGAGCTCGCCGCCGAGGAACGCGTCCTCGACGCGCTCGTCGGTCCCGCCGCCTCTCCGCAGACGCGCGAGACCTTTCGCAAGCGCTATCGCGCGGGCGAGCTCACTGACAAGGAGATCGAGATCGAGATCGCCTCCTCGGGACCCTCGGGCCCCATGTTCGAATTGCCCAACATGCCCGGCAACGTCACCGCCTTTTCGATCGGCGACATATTCGGCAAGGCCTTCCAGGGACGAGCCAAGAAGCGTCGCCTGCATGTGAAGGACGCAATAGAACCGCTCATCGCCGAGGAAAGCGACAAGCTCATCGACAATGACGAATGCGTGCGCGAAGCGATCAGCGACGTGGAGAACAACGGCATCGTCTTCATCGACGAGATGGACAAGATTTGCGCGCGCGAGGGACGAGGCGGCGCGGATGTCTCGCGCGAGGGCGTGCAGCGCGACCTGCTGCCGCTCATCGAAGGCACGACGGTCTCGACCAAGCATGGCTCGGTCAAGACGGATCACGTGCTGTTCATTGCGTCCGGCGCCTTTCACGTCGCCAAGCCCTCGGATCTGCTGCCGGAGCTGCAGGGTCGCCTGCCGATCCGCGTGGAGCTCGCCTCGTTCAACGAGGACGATTTTCGGCGGATTCTCACCGAGACGGAGGCTTGTCTCACCAAGCAATATACGGCGCTGCTCGGCACGGAAGGCGTGGAGCTGGAGTTCACGCCGAGCGCGATCTCGGCGATCGCCAAGGTCGCCGTCGAGGTCAATACCTCCGTCGAGAACATCGGCGCGCGCCGGCTGCAAACGGTGATGGAGCGCGTGCTCGACGACATCAGCTTCACCGCCTCCGACCGCCACGGCGAAAAAATCGTCGTCGACGGAGAGTTTGTCGAGAAGCACATCGGCGATCTGGCGAGGAACAGGGATCTGAGCCGATTCATTTTGTAACGCCCTCGACAAGGGAACGAGATGGAGCGCCCTCGCTTGCAAATCTCGGTCGAGCCCGCAGTCGACGAGGCGGCCGAGAAAGCGATCTCCGATGGGCTTACGGCCTTCAACGAAAGCCTGGCGCCCGGCGCGGATTGGCGCGCACTCTCGATTTATGCGCGCGACGAATTCGGAGTCGTGCGGGGTGGGCTGACGGGCTCGAGCTATTATGACTGGCTGTTCGTGAAATGGCTGTGGGTCGCGGAACCCTTTCGCAGGCAGGGAATCGGCTCGAAACTGCTCAAGCGCGCGGAAAAAGTCGCGCGCGAGCGCAATGTCGGCGCGGTCTATCTCGACACCTTCACGTTCCAGGCGCCGGCCTTCTATGAGAAGCATGGCTATCGCGAGTTCGGCCGGCTTGACGACGCCGTCCACGGCCATGCGCGCATCTGGCTCGCCAAGAGATTGTGAGGCGCGGCCGCGCGGCGTCTCTCGCCTGCACGCAAAGCACGGTGACGCGATGGAGCCTCCCAGCGATCTCGTCTTAGGCGAAGCCGCGTCCTTCTTCGACTCGAGCTGATCCGGCAAGCTTCTTCCATCTCGGGTGCGCGGGGAACAGCGAAGCGACCTCGCTCGTTTTGCTTGAAAGGTTTTACGACTTCACGCTCGAGGTCGAGATGGCGACAAGGACGCGGCGCACCCAGCCCGAGCTTTGGGAAAGCGTCAAAGCGGAGATCACGGCGTCCGACAAGGGCGGTCACGCCGCTCAATGGTCGGCGCGCAAGGCGCAATTGGCGGTGCAGGAATATAAGCGTCGCGGCAAGACGGGCGAGCGCTATCTGCCGAGGGAGGCGCGAGAGGCGCTGACGGACGAGGAATACCGCCGCACCACGCAAAAGAAGCGCGCCGATCTCAGCAAAGGCCGTCAGTTCTCCCGCCAACCCGCGGACGTCGCGCGCAAGATCACTGCATTTCGCAGCAAGGGTCGGAAGCGATGAGCCGCAAAAGCGATGAAGACACAAATAGCAGCAAATACAAGTGTCTAAACGCTGCAGCGTCGCGGCTGAAAATCGAGCGCGAGAAACTATTTTGGCTCATCCCGGGTTCCGGGGTGATGAAAACTGACGCTGCGGCGACGAAGAAGGGCGCTGCGTCGAAATGACTCGGCCTGGAGCGCTTTCGCGGAGCGCAATTGACTGAATCCATATGGCTCTCGACTGATTCGCGGGAGGTTGGAGCCATGAGCGTTCTGATCAATTTGTCAGCGCTGCTCGATGACGCGAAATGTTTCGAACTCGTGCGTCAAACGCGCTGGCCGCAAGGCGTTCGCTGTCCGAAGTGCGGTGGTGAACATGTCGTGCGCAACGGCCGTGACGACACTCAGCCTCATCGCCAGCGCTATCTTTGCAACGATTGCCAGTTTCGTTTCGACGACCTCTCGGACACGGCGCTGGCCGGTCATCATCAGCCGCTGCGGATTTGGATATTATGCCTCTATTTCATGGGGCTGAATCTCTCCAACCGACAAATCGCACAGGAGTTGAGCCTGAATGAAAATGACGTGCAGGAGATGACGACGCAGCTGCGCGAAGGGCTGACCGCCAAAACTCCGCCGGTCGTCTTGTCGGGCGAGGTTGAGATCGACGAGGTTTATGTCGTCGCCGGTCACAAGGGCAATCCCGCCGCCGTCGAAAAAAAGGCCGCAAGGGCCGACGCAACAGATTGAAGGCGCGCCCGGACGCGGAACGCTCGAAAAGGAAAAGCCGCCCATTCTCGGCATGATCCAGCGCGGTGGCCAGGTCGTCTTGAAAATGCTGGCCAATGTTCAGCAGACCACGATCAAGCCCATCATCGAAGCCGGCGTCGCCAAGGGCGCGTTGATCCATACGGACGAATACGACATCTACGCCCGGCTGCCCTCATGGGGATACGAACACAAGACCGTTTGCCACGGGCGTGGCGAATATGCGCGCGATGAGGACGGCGACGGCTTTCATGAAATCCACGTCAATACGATAGAGGGGTTTTGGTCGCTGCTGCGTTCATGGCTGCGACCACATCGCGGCGTCGCCCAAGAAAAGTTGCCGCTCTACCTCGCGTTCTTCCAGTTCGTGCACAACGCCAGAAAACGTGGAAAAGCGCTGCTGACGGCGCTCCTTGAGGCAATCGTCGCCCCATCACCCCGGAACCCGGGATGAGCCACTATTTTTTCTTTTACGGTGGTCGCGGGGTCGAGGGTGCCCATATGAATCAACGCCGCCGCCCGCTCGCACCGGCTTCGCGGGCGAAGCAGGTAAAGGAGCACGCTGTGAAGGCGCATCGCGCGATGAACTTCGAAAGTTGACGAGAGATCAATGGGGGCCGAGCGCAATCCGCGCTCGTGCAGGGAGCCTAGCTGATGGCATCGATGGATGAAATTGCGTCGTCGAGCACGGGGACCCCGCCTTCGGAGTCCGACCAGAGGGAGCCCAGAGAGATCTTGCGGCCGGGTTCGAAAGCGCCCGATTTTTTGCTGCGGGTGACGCCGGACCAATGTCTCTCGTTGCGTGATTTCGAAGGCCGTCCTGTCATTCTCGCTTTTTATCCTGCTGACTGGAGCCCTGTCTGTGGCGATCAGGTGACGCTCTACAATGAGGTCCGGCCCGAGTTTCAGCATTATGGAGCCGAGGTGCTAGGTATTTCCGTTGATAGCGCTTGGTGTCACGCCGCTTTCGCGCAAAATAGGCGCCTCCACTTTCCCCTATTGTCGGATTTCGAGCCCAAGGGAGCGGTGGCGAAAAGCTATGGCGCCTATCGGGCCAGCGAAGGAACTTGTGAGAGAGCGTTGTTCGTCGTCGATAAGGATGGCGTGATTTGTTGGAGCTATCTTTCGCCCATTGCCGTCAACCCGGGGGCTGATGGCATTCTCCAAGCTCTCGAAAACCTGCCTAAGTAAGCGGGGGCCGGCATGTCGACTCTCAAGGTCCCCGTCTCGCTAGGCGATCACACCCGCGGCGATCCGTCGGCGCGAGTTACGATGGTCGAATATGGCGACTACGAATGCCCTTACTGCGGACTGGTTCATCCTGTCGTCGAGGCCCTGCGAAAGGCGTTCCCCGGCGACATACGGTTCGTGTTCCGTCATTTCCCCCTCACCCAGGTACACCGCAATGCAGAGGTCGCCGCCGAAGCAGCTGAATTTGCGGGAGCCCATCAACGGTTCTGGGAAATGCACGATGCGATCTATGAAAACCAGGACAGGCTGGGGTTGCCGCTTCTACTCACCCTAGCCGCGGCCTTGAGCCTTTCCGACGCCGAGTTGCAAGACGATCTGGCCGAGGGCGTATATCGCCAGAAGGTCCGCAGCGATTTCGCGGGCGGGGTGAGAAGCGGCGTCAATGGGACTCCGACATTTTTCATCAACGGCCTCAGGCACGACGGATCGTACGACTTTTCCGTGCTCGCCGAAGCGATCGCCAATGCGCCCCTCCGCCCCGCGGTCTAAACGAAGGAAAGGTTCAGTCGCGTGGTTGTGCTTGCCTAACTCATGAGCTTATTCAACCGATGAGAAGAAAGCGTCGCTGGCCGGCCGCGCGAAGCCGTGCGCTCGCGTCGCTGCGTGTCGACGGAAGAAGTGCGCAGACCATTCGTCATCTGCTTCTCTTTATTGGAGCAGGCCCCAACACCGACTGGCGGGATGACCCAGGAGACAATCATGCAACAAATCTCGCGCGAGCAGGTCCAGTCGCTTATGCGGAAGAACGCCTCTGTTGTTGAGGTTCTTCCTGAACCGAGCTTCCGAAAATCGCACCTTCCGGGGGCGGTCAACGTTCCTTTGGACGCCGCGTTCGAAGAGCGCATCCAGAGCGTTGTTCCGGACAAGAATACGGCGGTGATCGTTTACTGCGCCAACATCGACTGCCTGCTTTCGCCTAAGGCTGCAGAGCGCTTGGACCGCCTCGGCTACAACAAAGTTTTCGACTACAAGGCCGGAAAAGAGGACTGGACGAAAGCAAAGCTGCCGGTCGAGGTGGGCTGAAGAGGTTCAGCTCGCGCTCATTGCGCCGATGCATCCAGCCGACGAAGTCATCGACTTCGACATTTCGTAGCATCCAGGTCGGTCAGCCTAGGGGCGAGCGCCGATACGGCCGACCAGCAGCGATCGCGGCCGCGCGAGCGAGCGCTGCGGCGAAGTCCTCCTCGCCCAGGCCAGCCGCACGTATGTCGCGCTCCCAGCGGCGTTGGTAGGCCGCCTCGATATCGGGCGTGGCGCCGAGCGACTGATCCGCATTGACGAAGATTCCGCTGGGCGCGAGCGCCGTATGGATCTCGCAAAACAGGCGGCGCTTCGCTTCGTGCTCGAGATGATGGATCGACAGCGCCGAGACGACCGCCTCGACCGCGCCAGCGAGCGGCGCGGAGTCGTAATCGGCGAGGCGAAAGCGCATGCGCGCGCCGAAAGGCGCGAGCCGCGCCCGCGCCGCCTCGATCATCTTGGGCGCGAAGTCGACGCCCTCGATTGTCGCGCGCGGAAAGCGGCGTAGAATCATCTCGGAGAAGAGCCCCGTGCCGACACCGAGATCGATGCAGGCGAAGGCGCTGTCGCCGACCGTCTCCTCCAGAAGGGCGAGCGCGACGCCGTAAAAACTGGTCGAAATCCGGGATGAGCTTGCGCCGCAACGCGTCGTAGTTTGCGGCGGCGGCGTCGAAGGCGGCGCGGATGGTTTCGGAGTGGGGCGAGGTCATGGCTCAGACGCTTCTGCGTGGGCGAGGCTCATACATAGCGTATGGTCGAGAACATCCCCGCTTGCGCATGATAGAGCAGATGGCAGTGGAAGGCCCAGAGCCCAGGATTATCTGCGTTGAAGGCGACGACGATGCGCGCCTTCGGCGGAATGAGCACCGTGTCGCGCATGGCGCCGGAAAAGCGCCGTCCATCGATTTCAACAACCTGAAAAACATGACCATGAAGATGCATGGGATGCGACATCATCGTGCGGTTCGTCATCACGAGCTCGACTCTCTCGCCGGCCGCGATCTCGAAAGGCGGGGTCTTTTCATTCCATACGACATTATTGATCGACCATACATAGCTCGCCATGTCGCCCGTGAGCTCGATCGCAAGGACACGGTCCGCCTTGCGCTCCGCAAGGGGCCAAGCGGCCCGTAATTGCGCTTCGAGCGTCAAACCGAGCGGCGCGGTAGCCTCCGACGCCATGTCTGCGACACGGCCGACGGAGGCGCCGGGCGGCGTAAGGATCACGCCGGTGCGACGCTTTTCGCCCTCGACGACGAAGAGAATGGGGAAGGCCTCGGCGCCTCTCGGGAGGTCTAGCAGAATATCGAGCCGCTGGGCGGTAGCTATCGGAAAACGACGGCCCTGGATGGGCAGCGCGTCATGTCCGTCGACCGCGACCAATGTCCCCTCGAGCACGCCGAGATCGACATGGAAGGCGGTCATGGCCGAGGCGTTGATGATGCGGAGACGAACGCGCCCGCTATTCTCGACTTTGACGACCTCGGGGTCGCCAAGCGTGCGCTCATTGGCGAGAAAGGCGTCGTATTTGACGTCGTTCAAATCCGGCGCGCCCGCCGGCTTTGGCATGGCGCCGTCGCGGCCCATGCGCATGCCGCTCATGGGCTTGCCGCCCATCGTCTTCGCCTGCGGGCGGGCGGCGCCCTGGGCTTTCCCACGTCCCTTGAGCGAAGCGAAAATCTCCCGCGCCGGCGTGAAGCTGAAATCGTTCAGCGTGAGGACGATCTCTTGCCGATCCTCGTCGCGCCCCGGCTGAAGGATGATCAGCGGCGCATCCATCAGGGCTTGCTCCTGCAATCCGTAATGGGCGTGCATCCAATAGGTCCCGCTAAAGGTCAGCGAAAAATCGTAATCGGCCTTGTCTCCGGGCGGGATGGGCGGCCCGGAGACGAAGGCCACGCCGTCCTCACGCCAGGGCGGGGTCAGTCCATGCCAGTGAACGAGGCTCGGCTCGTTGAGCTCGTTCTCGACGCGCACATGGAATCGAGAGCCAACATGCGTCGTCAGGCCGCGAACGCCGTCGCTTTGCTCTATGCCGAGGACCGAGGCCGCTTTGCCGTTCACCTCGATCTGACGGCGCCTAAGCTTGAGCACCGTAGGCGCGGGCGCCTCCGCGAAGGACGGCGAGGCCGCGACGGTGAACGCCGTCGCGCTGAAGATGAGGTTCCGGCGCGTGAGCATCTCGACTCCTCCCCTTGGATGAGGCCGATGCTAAAACCTGCGCTCGGCGGAATGGAAGTGAGCGCCGCCATGGTAGGCTACTCCAGAACGGAGTTCAAAGGCAGGATCCAACCTTCGCACCGTAGGCGAGGCGCGGCGCTGACTGCAGCTCGTTCAGCGCCTCGAGCTGTCGCTCGGCGAGGGGATGAATCCGAATTCGGAGGAGAACGAGAAGAGACAAAAGCTCGCGAAAGACGCGGCGCGACCTTAGCAAAATGCGACTTCACCGCTCAGGCGCAGAAAGGAAAAGGTGGACGCGCCGCGCGCATCCACCGACTTCGCGAGAGGCTTAGCCCTTCGCAATGACCGGTCAGTCGCCGGGCGAGGCGTCGGGGGCGTTCATCTGGTCTTGCTCACCCGTGGGGCTCGGGCCGCCCGTCGGGTCTGGCGTTGGGTTCGGGCCTTCGGTGCCAGGGATGCCAGGGATGATCGCGGCGACACGGTAGCTCGGATCGACGATCACAATGTCCTGATCCTCTTCGTCGATGAGGAACTTGTAACCCTTGAATCGCGGAACAATGGCGACCGCATCCTCCGGAAGGGCGGCCAAACGCTCGGTCCGCGGAACGACGGTCCCCACGCGCAACCCAAAATCGACGTGATTGACGCGAGCCTCGCTGTTGTTCTTGACCGTATCTCGGATTTTTGTCTGCTGATCATCCGACATTGCGGTCGATGGCGCTGTCTGCGCGTTCTCCTGCATTCCCTCCGGCGCTGCTTGTTTGCCGGCTTGGGCGCGCGTCTGTCGCTGCCAAGTCCCGTGCCGCTGTTGCACGGTCCCGTGCCGTTGCACGCCACGCCAATTGAAGTACCTGTTGCCGCCTTCCTGCGAAGGAACTTCCGCTTGGGCGCTTGCAAGCGCGGCTGCCGAGATAAGAGCCGCAACTGCGATGCTTGTTCTGACCACGCTTCTCATGTGATGAGCTCCTTACCCCGTGCGCTAAGGGCGAACCCATGCGTTAAGGGCGAACCCAGGCGTCCAGGGCGTCGTAACGCTCCTGCTCGCTGGCGAACTGACGCTTTTTGCACGGACCGTCCAGGATAATGCCGAGAGAGCGCATGCTGCGCGCATATTGACCGCCGCGCGAAGCGCTCGCCTTGTTGCATTGCCGTAGGTAATGTGGGGCCATTCATAATGAATGGCGTCAAATACGTACGTCGGCGCCGATGAATTTCGGCGCTGTGGAAGCTACCGTTTCTTCCGCGCGCCCGGCTCAACGATGCGCGGCTCGCTCTGCTCCACCCCCCGCCGCGCCAAAGCCTGCGCGAGATAGCGCCCCGTATGGCTCCTCGGGTTTCTCGCCACTTCCGCCGGCGGACCGCTGGCGACGATCTCGCCGCCGCCGTCGCCGCCCTCGGGGCCGAGATCGATCACCCAATCCGCCGTCTTGATCACTTCCAGGTTGTGCTCGATCACCACGACGGTATTGCCCTGCTCGACGAGCTCATGCAGCACCTCCAAAAGCTTCGCGACGTCGTGGAAATGCAGACCCGTCGTCGGCTCGTCGAGAATATAGAGCGTGCGGCCGGTCGAGCGGCGCGCGAGTTCTTTCGCGAGCTTGACGCGCTGCGCCTCGCCGCCCGAGAGCGTCGTCGCCTGCTGGCCGACGCTGATGTATTCGAGCCCGACGCGCTTCAAGGTCTCGAGCTTGTCGCGGATCGCCGGCGCGGCCTTGAAGAGCGAGGCGGCTTCCTCAACCGTCATCGCCAGCACGTCGGCGATGGACTTTTCTCTATATTTCACCTCCAGCGTCTCACGGTCGTAGCGCTTGCCCTTGCAGACGTCGCAGGTGACGTAGACGTCGGGCAAAAAGTGCATCTCGATCTTGATGACGCCGTCGCCCTGACAGGCCTCGCAGCGCCCGCCCTTTACGTTGAAGGAGAAGCGCCCCGCCGCATAGCCGCGCGCCTTGGCCTCGGGCAGGCCCGCGAACCATTCGCGGATCGGCGTGAAGGCGCCCGTGTAGGTCGCGGGGTTCGAGCGCGGCGTGCGGCCAATCGGGGATTGATCGATGTCGATGATCTTGTCGATCTGCTCCAGGCCTTCGAGCCGGTCAAAGGGGGCGGCATGCTCATGCGCGCTGCCCAAACGCTTCGCCACGGCCTTGTAGAGAGTCTCGATGACGAGCGTCGACTTGCCCCCGCCGGAGACACCGGTGATGCAGGTGAAGAGGCCGAGTGGGATTTGCGCGTCGACGTTCTTTAAATTGTTGCCCTTGGCGCCGAAAAGCTTCAGCCAACGGCCAGGCGTCGGCTTGCGGAGCTTATGCGCGAGCTTCACATGCTTGGCGCCGGTCAGATATTGGCCGGTGAGCGATTTGGGGTTCGCCATGATCTCGGCGGGCGTGCCCAGCGCGACGATCTCGCCGCCGTGGATGCCGGCGCCGGGGCCGACGTCGACGACGTAATCGGCGGCGAGGATCGCATCCTCGTCATGCTCGACGACGATCACGCTGTTGCCGAGATCGCGCAGGCGCCGCAGCGTGTCGAGCAGCCGGTCGTTGTCGCGCTGATGCAGGCCGATCGACGGCTCGTCGAGCACATAGAGCACGCCGGTCAGTCCCGAACCGATCTGCGAAGCCAAGCGAATGCGCTGACTCTCGCCGCCGGAGAGCGTGCCGGAACTGCGCGACAGCGTCAGATAATCGAGGCCGACGTCGATGAGAAAGGTCAGCCGCTCGCGAATCTCCTTCAGGATACGATAGGCGATCTCGTTCTGCTTCTTTGTGAGCTTATCCGGTAGCGCAGAAAACCAGTCGGCGGCGGCGCGCACCGACAGCTCGGAAATCTCGCCGATGTGCTTTTGCGCGATCTTTACGGCGAGCGCTTCGGGTTTGAGACGAAAGCCGCCGCAGGCCTTGCAGGGCGTCGCCGACATGTAGCGGCCGATCTCCTCGCGCGACCATTCGCTCTCCGTCTCGAGCCAGCGCCGCTCGAGATTGGGCACGACGCCCTCGAAGGGCTTCTTCACGTCATAGGACCGAAAACTGTCGTCATAGGTGAAGGGAATTTCCTCGTCGCCCGAGCCGTAAAGGATCACGCGCTGCGCCTTTTCGGGCAATTGCGCGAAAGGCGTCTCCATGCGGAATTTGTAATGGCGCCCCAGCGCCTCGAGCGTCTGCATGTAATAAGGCGAGCTCGATTTCGCCCAAGGGGCGATCGCGCCCTTGCGCAGCGTCACCTTGGGATCGGGCGCGACGAGCTCGGGATCGATCTTCTGTTCATGGCCGATGCCGCCGCACTTGGGACAGGCGCCGAAGGGATTGTTGAAGGAGAAGAGCCGCGGCTCGATCTCGGGGATCGTGAAACCCGAAACCGGACAGGCGAATTTAGAAGAGAAGAGGATGTGGTCTCCATAGTGCGTGGAGACGTTCGCGGCAGTGGGCGAGGAGGCAATTGGCAGATCGGCAGTCGGCAATCGCTCGGCTGGATTCGATTGCCGACTGCCCCCTGCCGACTGCCCATCTGCAAATTCGACGACCGCGAGCCCGCCGGCGAGCTCCAGCGCCGTCTCGAAACTGTCGGCAAGGCGGGAGGCGATGTCGGCGCGCACGACGATGCGGTCCACGACGACGTCTATGTCGTGCTTCAATTTTTTGTCGAGCGCCGGCGCCTCGACGATCTCGTGATATTGGCCATCGATCTTGACGCGCTGAAAGCCGCGCCGCGTGAACTCCGCGAGCTCCTTCCTGTATTCGCCCTTGCGACCGCGCACGACCGGCGCCAGCAGATAGAGCCGTGTTCCCTGCGGCAGCGCCAGCACGCGGTCGACCATTTGCGAGACGGTCTGGCTTTCGATCGGCAGGCCCGTCGCGGGGGAGTAAGGCACGCCGACGCGCGCCCACAGAAGCCGCATATAGTCGTGGATCTCGGTGACCGTGCCGACGGTGGAGCGGGGATTCTTCGAGGTCGTCTTCTGCTCGATCGAGATCGCCGGTGAAAGCCCGTCGATCTGATCGACGTCGGGCTTCTGCATGATCTCCAAGAATTGGCGCGCATAGGCCGAGAGCGACTCGACGTAGCGGCGCTGGCCTTCCGCATAGATCGTGTCGAAAGCGAGCGAGGATTTGCCGGAGCCCGAAAGGCCCGTGAAGACGACGAGCTTGTCGCGCGGGATGACGAGATCGATGTTTTTCAAATTGTGCTCGCGCGCGCCGCGGATCGCGATGATGCGCTCGTCGGCGCGAGGCGCGTCAAAAGCGAGCTGTGGCGCGTCGGCGTTCTTCGCGAGCGCGGTCGATTTTCTGGGACTCGCCATGGAAAGCTTTGACCTGGCAGGGGAGAGGGACGCGGGCGCCTTTGCGCCTTCCTTTGCCATGCGACTTAAGCCGAATCCACCGTGACGCTAGGGCGAATTCGGGAAATTGGCGCTTGCGCGCCAGGCGCTTTGCGGCTAGAACAAAAACGGAACATCGGCCTCGGCGACCCAGCTGTGGATAAGCGCCTTCCGCGGCGGACGGCGGGGAGCGCTTTGCTCTAGGGTGTGGTCTAGAGCGAATTTCGCAAAAGTTGACAGACTTTTGCGATCAGAATTTGCTCCACTATTTTGTTCTGGCGCGATTTCTTGATCCTCGAACGATGCCGTTCGAGGGACCAGCGCGCCGGCGTGAAGGAGAGTGAGATGGCGGGCAGCGTCAACAAAGTGATCCTCGTCGGCAATCTGGGCCGTGACCCGGAGGTGCGCACCTTGCCTTCCGGCGACCGCGTCGTGTCCTTCTCGGTGGCGACGACCGAGAGCTGGCGCGACCGCAACACGGGCGAGCGCAAGGATCGCACCGAATGGCACAATATTTCGATTTTCAACGAGAATTTGGCCAAGGTCGCCGAGCAGTACTGCCGCAAGGGCTCGAAAATCTACCTCGAGGGCCAGCTGCAGACGCGCGAATACACCGACAAGGACGGCAATCAGCGCAAGGCGACGGACGTCGTGCTGCAAAAATTCCGCGGTGAGCTGCAGCTTCTGGACAGCAAGGGGTCTCGCGCCGAAGGCGGCGACTACGACCAAGCCGGCAATGGCAGCTTCGGCCGCTCCTCGCCGATGGAGCGCTCGGGAGAGGAGCGCCGGCCGGCGCCGGCCAGCGCAGGCTCGAGGCTCTCAAACGAGCTCGACGACGACATTCCGTTCTGAGGGGCGGGCGCGCCCCCTCCCCTGCCCTCCCCTCCCCGGGTCAAGTCCGGGGATCGCGGGGGAGGGACAGGGAGGGGGCGCTGGTCTTATCCGCTCACGCGCAGCGCTAAGCCACCGTCGCCGGGGCCGTTTTGCCGCGTCGCGCGAAAAGGCGTGAGCCCAACGACCAGCCGAGGCGCTGCGTCATCGCCGCGGCCGCGAGGAGCTGGCCGACAAGGGCGAAAGTCCAGAAAAACGCCGTCCCCGCGAGAGAGGCGCCGATAAGCACCGCGCGGCCGAGAAGCGTCAGCACGGCGCGAGTCTTGAGGCCCTCCTTGGCGGCAAGCCGCGCCGCCTGCCGCAACTCGCCCTCCGACTGGGCGAGCGCCAGCGCATCGTTCAGGCTCCGGGCGCCAGCCTTCGCGTAGATTTCGCCGGCGTCATGTCCGACCGCCTCTAAACCTTTGAGCGCCGCCGGGCGCAGGACTCCCTTGGCGGTGGCGCGCGCGGCGACGACATCGGCCCGGCCAATCGCCGCGACCGTGGCGCCAAGCGCCTCCCGGTCGAGCGCTTTCACAGCCAGCCGCGCGAGCGACGCGTTCAGCGCGCGCGACAAGCGGCCGGTTTTTTGCGCGATCTTGAGCGCGCTCAACCCTGTGCGTTCCGGCAGCGCCGCGCCGATCGAGGTCCAGGTCGCGACCGAGAGCGCCAGCCCCGCCGCGGCGAAACCGATCGTCAATTCATCCGCCGTTCCGCCCTTCAGGACTTTTTGCCCTTCGCGCCACAGATCGCGCAGATCGCCGAAGCCCAGAAGGTCGCTTGTCGTGCTGCCGATGAGCGCCGGAAGAGTCGCGCGTTCGCCCTCGACGAAGCCTTGGCCGAAATCGCGAAGCGCGCGCTCGGGGCCCTTCGCGCGCAAAGCGGCAACGCGCGCCTCAGCCTGAGGATCGACAGAAACGCCGCGCGCGGCTGCGAGCGCGATGAAGCTCGTCGCAAGCTCCTCGTCCCCGGCTTTGATCGCCGCGTCGATCTCAGCCGCGATGCGCGACGCGGTGACGCTCTCCTCGAGCCGGACGCTTGCTCGCGCCGCCGGATCGTCGCCCGCAGCATAGAGCCGCCACGCGCGCCAAGCTGAGGGCGTCGCAAAGGCGCAACCGAGAACGGCGACGACCAGAACCGCAAGCAGGACCGGCAGCAAAAATCTCATGGTTTTTCTCGAGAGCCGCGGGAGTGAGCTGTTCCGGCTCTATCTAAGCGCGACCGAGGCTCACTTTAAGCCCGGCAGGCTCGGCCGCCGATGTCCTCCCGTCAATGATAGCGGACTCTACGTATGGGAAGGCGCGGTCGTCGGCCTTGGTGAGGGGCGCTACTTCGCAATCATTCCCCTGTTCCCCCGCGTCTGGCCAATCGGCTCGCGCAGACATGACAGCGAAAGAGACTGAAGGGCCCCCGGATCGCTCGCCGCTCATGTCGGCGCGGCCATTCCGCTCGCCGCTCGATTGGCTCAACTTTTTCCTGGCGGATGTGCGGGGAGGACTGGGTCCCTATGTGGGCATTTTTCTGCTCACGGAACAGCACTGGAACCAGGCCGAGATCGGCGTGGTCGCCACTGTCGCCAGCATCATCGGCCTTGCGCTGCAGACTCCCATCGGCGCTTTTATCGACGCAAGCCGTCGCAAGCGCACGATCATTCTCGCCGGGGTCGTGATGCTGAGCCTCAGCGCCATGGCCATCGCTTTCGCGCCGAGCTTTCCGGTCGTGTTGACGGCGCAAGCCGTCATGGGCGTGGCCGGCGATCTGTTCCCTCCCGCGGTGGCCGCCATCACGCTCGGCATCCTCGGCGCGCGCGGCCTCGCTTCGAGGCTCGGCAGGAACGCCGCCTTCGACCATGCGGGCAATGTTTCGATCGCTCTAGCGGCTGGCTGGGTCGGCTGGGCGTTTTCCCAGACCGCCGTGTTCTTCCTCGTCCCGCTTTTCTCGCTGCTGGCGGCCTGGTCTGTCTTGGCGATTCCCCCCGGCGCGATCAACGACGCGCGCGCCCGTGGTCTCGACGGCGATGCCGACAACGATCCACGCCAGCCGTCGGGGTGGCGCGTGCTCCTCACCTGCAGGCCGCTCCTAGTCTTCGCGCTCTGCATCGCGCTCTTCCATTTCGCCAACGCGGCGATGTTGCCGCTGGTTGGGCAGAAGCTGGCGCTGGCCAACAAGGGGCAGGAAACCGCGCTCATGTCGGCCTGCGTGATCGCCGCGCAAGTCGTCATGCTGCCGATGGCGCTGCTCGTCGGTCGCAAAGCCGAGGAATGGGGACGCAAGCCGATCTGCCTCGCGGCCTTTGGCGTTCTGCCGATCCGTGGGATTCTTTACACCTTTTCGGATGACCGCTGGTGGCTGATCGGCGTCCAGCTTCTTGACGGCGTGGGCGCCGGCATTTTAAGCGCGCTGGTTCCGCTGATGCTGGCCGACCTCATGCGCGGCACGGGCCGCTACAACGTCAGCCAAGGCGTGATTGCGACGACGCAGGGGATCGGCGCGTCCTTGAGCAACATGGTCGCGGGGCTGATCGTGGTCAGCGCGGGATACAGCGCGGCGTTCCTGATCCTCGCCGGCGTCGCGCTCGCGGCGTTTTTGATCCTCCTATTGGCGATGCCCGAGACGCGGGGTTTTGGAGTTAGGAAGCCAGAAGCCTCTTCCCCTTCCAGTCTGCGACTGAGTTCCGCGCGATGGAGATGAGATCGAGCATGCCTTCGGCGACAAGCGTCGTCCAAGCTGCGTCGCCTGTCGACGCCAGCGAAGGCGCCACAGGCAAATTCAAGACCGCGCTTTTGGCGGTCGGGCTCGTCTCCATCGGATCGTTGCTCACCGCCGCCGCCTTCTTCGTGGCGACCGTGGCGATCGCCCTCGCGCTTCAATCGGCGCCGCATGTTTGGAATCCGGCGTCGAACAGCGGGAAGACCACTTTTGCTGTGCTCGTCTTCATCGCCACCTATGTGATCATCGCGATCGGCAAGCTTCCAGGCTATCAGCTCGACCGCGCCGGCGCCGCTTTGCTCGGCGCAAGCTTCATGGTCGGGCTTGGCGTGGTGTCACTCGATGAAGCCTACCACGCGATCGACTTCGATGCGATCACGCTGCTGCTCGGCATGATGATCGTCGTCGCCAATCTTCGCCTGTCGGGCTTTTTCCGGCTCGTCAGCAATTGGGCCGTGACGCAGGCTCACCATCCGTTGCTGCTTCTCTTCGCAATCGTCATGGTCTCCGGCCTCTTTTCGGCCTTTCTCGTCAATGACGCGATCTGCCTCGTCATGACGCCGCTGGTGCTCGACCTCGTCACGAGGCTGAAGCGCTATCCCGTTCCATATCTCTTGGCAGTGCCGATGGCCTCCAATGTGGGCAGTGTCGCGACGATCACCGGCAATCCGCAGAACATGATCATCGGCTCGTTTTCGCGGATTCCTTACGGGACCTTCGTCGCCGCGCTCTGGCCCGTGGCCTTTGTCGGCCTCCTGGTCACGACGGTGCTGATCGCCCTGGCCTATCGCCGCGAGTTTCTTGTGCGCGAGCGTCTCCCGATCATCGCGCCGCGTCCGACCCGTTATCACCGATCGCTGGCGGCGAAGGCGGTGCTCGTGACCTTTGGGATGATGGCGCTGTTCTTCGCCGGGCTTCCCGTCGCCAAGGTCGCGATCGTCGGCGGCGCGCTCTTGCTCGTCACCCGCACGGTCAAGGCCGACAAGGTCTATCGCGAGATCGACTGGCCGCTGCTCCTCACGTTCGTCGGCCTTTTCATCGTCGTAACCGGGCTCGAGACGACGGTGTTGACGCCGGACCTCGTCGGCGAGCTGGGGCGGCTCAATCTCGGATCGGCGCCGGTCCTGACCGCGATTACAGCGGGCCTTTCGAACCTCGTCAGCAACGTGCCGGCGGTGCTGGTCATGAGGCCCTTCGTCGAAGGCCTATCCGATCCGCAAAGGGCTTGGCTCATCGTCGCGATGGCCTCGACGCTCGGCGGCAATCTGACGCTGGTCGGATCGGTCGCGAATCTGATCGTCGCACAGCGCGCGCGGGCGCAGGGCGTCGACATCGACTTCTGGACCTACTTCAAGATCGGCGCGCCGCTGACGCTTCTCACCATTGTCTTTGGCGCCTGGTGGCTCTGAGAAAAAAACGGAGGCATTCATGAACCCGGCCTGGTTCACACCCTTCATCATTGTCGCTGGAGCTCTTCAGGCGTTTGGCGCGGTCATGAGCGCGCAGCTTCGGATCTCCCTATCGAACCCGTGGCTCGCGCTTTCCGTGCTGTTCGCCTTGAATTTCTTCTTCTTCACAGCGCTCTTCCTGATATGGCCGCGACCCCTGCCGACGCCCGAGGGCGTGAGCACGATGCCGTGGTGGGCGCCTCTGGCCGGCCTCACAGGCGCGGTGGCCGTCTTCGCCGGCCTCGCCCTCATCGACAAGCTCGGAGCGGGCATGGTCAATGGCCTCATCATCGCCTCGAACCTCGCGACCTCGCTCCTCATCGATCACTTCGGGCTCCTCAATGCGCCGATGCACGGGCTGAACGCGGGGCGCGTGATCGGCGCCCTGCTCATGGCGGCCGGCGTTTTCCTGATCTCGAAATTCTAGCCTCTCGCGCTCGTGTCGCATGACGGGGAGGAATTTCAGCGCGAGGGGGTTGACAGGCCTACTACTAAGATACATCTTAGACCTGTCTGAATGAAAGGAGACATGTTTTATGAGACACAACCATTGGCGCGGGCCTCCCCACGAACGCCCGGATTTCGAAGGACCGCGCGCCATGCGCGGCGGCGGAGGCGAAGGTTTCGGCCGCAGAGGCTTTGGCGGACGCTTCGGCGACGGCGAGCGGGGCGGCAGGGGCGGCGGCAGACGCCGCATGTTCGAGGGCGGCGAGCTGCGCCTCGTGATCTTGCTGCTCGTCGAGGGCGAGCCTCGGCACGGCTACGACATCATTCGCGAGATCGAGACGCGCACCGGCGGCGCTTACGCGCCCAGTCCCGGCATCGTCTATCCGACGCTGACCCTCCTCGAGGAGATCGGACAGGTCGAGGCGCGGGCGACGGAAGGCGCGAAAAAGCTCTACGCCATCACCGCGGCCGGCGCGGCCCATCTCGCGGCGAATTGCAACGAAGCCGAGTTCGCCCTCGCCCGGCTCGACGAGCTGCGCCAGAAAAGCGAGGTCGTGGACGCGGGTCCGGTTTTTCGGGCGATGAGCAATCTCAAGGCCGTGCTGCATCAGCGCTTGTCCAGTCAGCCGGAAAAGGCGCTGCTGTTTTCCGTCGCCGACCTCATCGACGAGGCCGCGCGAAAAATCGAGCGGCTATGACCGCGGGAGCGAGACGGCGCTCGCGCCTTCTTGCACAACATCACGCGACGAAAGGACAGCCCCTGTGAAAATTTCCCGAGATTGGGCCACGCCGCTCACCATCGGCGCCTTCGGGCTCATGAGCGTGACGGGCCTGCTCATGTTCTTCCGTCTCGACACGGGCCTGAACAAGCTCGCGCATCAATGGCTCTCCTGGGTGATGGTCGCGGGCGTCGCGGCCCACGCCATCGTCAATTGGCCGGCATTCAAACGCTACTTCACCTCGAACCGGATGGGACGCGCCATCATCGCCGTGAGCGCCTTCACGCTCGCTCTCACCTTCGTCTCGCTTCCCGGTGAGAAGGGCGCGCCGCCGCAAATCCTGGCTTTGAGGGCGCTAACGAAAGCGCCGATCGCCAAAGTCGCTCCGCTCGCCGGGCGTCCGGTCGAGCAAATAATCGACGAGCTCGCCAAGGCCGGCGTCAATTTGCCGAACGTCAACGCCAGCATCGAGAGCGTCGCGATGGATCGCGGGATGCAGGCGAAGGCCATCGCCGTGATTTTCAGCGCCAAATAGAAGGCGCGATTTTTTATCGCACGAACGATTCCGTTCGAGGGACAAGCGCGCTAGCGAGCCTCGTCTCGCCGAGCTTTGCGGCAAGACGAGGCCCCTCCTCACTCTGCGCTATTGCCGGCGCGAAGCCCAACCGCTTCGCGCGCCGACACTCAGGGGTGGCGAGCGGAAGACGACGCCTCCGCCGCGTGGTCCGGATGCGGCTGCGACGTCGCCGCCGCCGGCTTCGCAGGATGCGGCGCGTCCGCAGCGTGTTCCGCGTGCGGCTGCGGCGCCGCGGCTGCCGGCTGCGCGGGATGCGGCGCGGGCGGCGCGGCATGCTCCAGATGCGGCTGCGCAGGATGCGGGGCTTCCGCCGCGTGCTCCGGGTGCGGCTGGGCGGCGTGCGGCGCCTCTGGTGCGTGCTCCAGATGCGGCTGGGCGGCATGCGGCGCTTCCGCTGCGTGCTCCGCATGCGGTTGCGCAGGATGCGGCGCCTCCGCGGCGTGCTCCGGACGCGGTTGCGCGGCATGCGGCGCCTCTGCTGCGTGCTCCGCATGCGGTTGCGCAGGATGCGGCGCTTCCGCTGCGTGATCCGCATGCGGCGGGCTGACATGCGGCGCTTGCGCCGCCTGCTCCGGTTGCTGCTGAGCCGGATGCGGCTGCGCCGCCGGGAGCGTTTGCGCCGCATTTGCCGGGTGCGTCGGGTGAGCGGCGCCCGCCGCCTTCGCGGGAACCGCGCCGGCGCCTCTCAGAGCGCCCGGGATCGCCATCGCCGCGATCGGGGGAACGCCGCAATTCGCCGAGGCGAGCAGCGATTGTTCTTTGCTGGCGGCTTGCTGATGCTGCACCTGCGCCGGCGTCGCGGCGACATGCGGCTCCTTCGTGGCCGCGACTTGCTCCGGCGTCGGAGTCGCGGTGATTCCGCCAATTCCGCCATTGTAGCTGACGTTATTGATCGTCGTGTTCACGACGACCGTCTTGTTATAGACGTTGGTGATGTTCGTGTTCGCGACGTTGGTGACGGCGCGATTGTAGAAGAAGCTTCCGTCGTTCCAATATCCGCCGTGATAGCCGACGCCTGTGTAGCCGAATCCGTAGGCCACGCCGCCGTAGAAGCCGACGCTCGCCGCCCAATATCCGGCATGAAAGGCGTAAGCGCCGTCATGCCAACCCCAGTAACCGGGGGTCCAGAGCAAGCCGACTTGCGGCGGACGCACCCAAACGCCGGGAACCCAATAGTAGTCGGCGCCATTCCATGACCAATAGCCCGGCGTCCAGACATAATCGGGACCGGGAACCGGCGGCTGGTCGTAAACCGGCAGAGGCGGCGGCGCGAGCTCCGATCGTTCTCCGAGATAGCCCCGCTGCGCATCGTTGCAGGCATAGGCGGGCAATAATGGCGCCGACATAGGACCCGCGCCCAACACGAAGGCTAAAACGAAGGTTTGGCGAATTCTCATGCGGTTTCCTTTCGAACTTGCCCCGCACACATGTTAAAACCAAATGGTTGACGAAAAATGGGCATTAGATCTTGTCGCATTACTGCTGTTTTCTTCATGTTTTCCAAAGGCGTGCGACACTGCCCGCAGGACGCGCTTTTCTTCTCCCGACGCGCCGAAGCCTCTCAACGCCCCGGCCCGAAGGCAAGAAACGTGTCGGAACGGATCTGCTTGAGGCTCGCGCCCTTCAAATAAAGATCGCGTCTGAGGCGCCCCACCAATTTTTCCCCCCCGCAGAGGAAGAACGCCGTCTGGGGGAGCGCGTCTTCACGCTCCAGCGCCGCCGTGGCCACGTCGCCACCCTGAGGGCCGACATCGCCGAGGACACGCGCGAAATAGCTGAGGTTCGCGTGCGTCTCCGTCAACGCCTCCAAATGGTCGTGCAGATAGAGTCCTTCGCGCTCTCGCGCTCCATGATAGAGCCGGATCAAACCGCGATGCCCACGCCTCAAGGCGTCCCGCAGCACGCCGAGCAGAGGCGCCAAGCCCGTGCCCGATCCGATCAGCGCCATCGGCTGATCCCGGTCGACGCCTTCATATATGCACGTTCCCAAAGGACCGGCGATATGAAGCCGGCTTCCGGGCGCAAGCTCCTCGGCGAGGAATTGGCTCATCCTTCCACCCGCGTGAAGACGGATGTGGAGCTCAACGAAGGGATCTTCCTCTGGCAGGCTTGCGATCGAGTAGTGCCGCCCGAGGCCGTCGCGAGCGATGAGCTCGAGGAACTGCCCGGGCCGATAGGCGAAGTCCGCGTCATGTTCCAAGCGCAGCCTAACGACCTCGCCCGAAAGTCGATCTATCGAGCGAACGACGGCGTCCGATCGGGCCTCGGCTTCCTGCGCGGGAACAACAGTGAGCGGCCTATCGGGCACGCAGACGCAAGCCAGAAAGTAGCCCAACGCTTTCTGCGCTTCGCTCAAGCCCTGCTGCGCCGCGGGCGGCGGCTTGCCCTCGACCGCGCGATGCATGCAGCTCTGGCAGACCCCGGATCGGCACGAGTGAGGCGCGTCGATTTCCGCGCGCAGCAGCGCGGAAAGAACGTCCTCCCCCGGCTCGATCTCTATGGCTGCTTCTCGATAAGTCAGCAGCGTCATTCGCTCGCGCCTCAGCGATTAAGGACGTCGTTGCGAACGGAGTCTGCCAACGCCGCGACTTCTTGCACTTCCGATTCAGGGACGCCGAGCTGGCGAAGCGTTCTCGAGAGGTCCTCGAGGACCGCATCGACATGCGAATCATTGAGGCCCATGGCGACGAGCCTCTCATGCGCCTTGCGCATGTCCTTGCCCGTGTATTTGTTGGGTCCGCCAAACGCCATGGTCAAAAAGGCTTTCTGCTTTGCGAGCTGATCTTCCATGTCCACGCCTTCGAAGAATTGGGCGATGCGCCCATCGGCGAGAACCGTGCGATAAAAAAGGTCGACCGCGGCGTCCACGGCCTTTTCACCACCGACACGCTCGTAAAGACTAGACATGCGAACTCCTCCCCTAGGCCCGACGGTCGTCGACCGTGGCCGGTTTCCTTCACGCCTTTGTTAGAGGCGCTGGCAGGAGGATTCTTACTTCGAGGCGCCGGATTCTTTTTCGGCGAGCATGACTGCGAGAAGACCGAGGTAAACCTCTTCGCACTCGGGACATTGGTGCATGTGATGACGCACTTCGGGAAGGCGCGCCGCGGCGTCCTCGCCGGTGGCTTCCAGCTCGGCGTAGCGCGGCAATTGCTCGAAGTAGTCACTACACGACATCTCCTCGCCGGCTTTAGCGGCGAAGATGGTGTCGATCAGGCGTCCGAACTGTCTCTGTTTCATGTTCGTTTCTTTCGCCAAACATTAGACGTCGTGAAACAGCGGATTCTTACCATCTTCCAGATAGGGTCGCTCGGGCCGAGGGGTATCGAAAATGGCGATGAGCTCGCGATGCGTGACGCCTCTCGCCAAGAGGGCTGCCTTCAGCCGTTTGCGCGCGTCGTGGATGAGCTTATAGAGGCTGTTGCGATTGGTTCCCAGCCACTCGGCGGCGAGATCGAGCGGCATCTCCTGGAACGCATGGGCAATCAACGCCTTGCGCTGTAGCGGAGTGAGCGAGGCCTCAATCAGCTCGCTCAGCAACGTCCAAGCTTGCCGCTGCTCGAGGCTACGTTCGGGCCCGGGATTGTCGATCGGCCAAGCTGGCATGGTCTCGCCGAGGCGCACCTCTTCGATTGGCGTCGCCTGCCAACGCCGCCGCCGCAATTCACCGAGGGCGACGCGGATGGCGATCGCATAGGCCCATGTCGTGAATTGGCTCTCGCCTCGGAATTGATCCAGCTTGGACAAAATGAGGAGAGCGGACTCTTGCGCGCAGTCTTCCGCTAGATCTTCGTGTCCCGGCGCGCCGGCGCCGCTTTGCCGCGCGAGGAAGCTCGAGATCGCGCGCCGCAGCGATCGCTGCAGCTCCTTCACGGCCTCTTCCTGACTTCGTCCTCCCCCGCGGAGCGCGGTCAGCCACTCAGAGTTGGATCTTGTCGTCACCGACGCCCCTGGGTTGGACGATTGGCAGGAACCGCGTCATTATCGATTTTTGCGCCATCGGCAAGGTCAGGTGGCGCAGGGCTAGGGGGACAAATAAAGCCGCCTGGCTCAATGGGCGCAGGCTTGACTCCGCCACTCCGCCCGCCTTGCCTCGCTCGCCGCGTTCCCTTATAGACTGGCGCTGCGCGCCGTGTTTCCGACACCCCTGGAGGCGAAAGGCGCGCTTTTCTTTTGACTAAAGGAACCAGCCATGGCCGAGACCAAGACTCTCGCGGCCGCGGTTCGCAGCGGGACAGGCAAGGGGGCCGCCCGCTCGACACGCCGCGAAGGCCGCACGCCCGCCGTCCTCTACGGAGGCGGCGAAGCTCCCACCCCGCTCTCGCTCAACTCGCGCGAGGTCACGAAGCTCATCTTCGCGGGACACTTTCTCACGACGATCTTCGAGCTCGACATCGACGGCAAGAAGGAGCGCGCCATTCCGCGCGACTATCAGCTCGACGTCGTCAAGGATTTCCCGACGCACATCGACTTCCTGCGCCTGAAGCCGGGCCAGCGGGTGAAGCTCGAAGTGCCCGTGCATTTCATCAATCACGAGGCCTCGCCCGGATTGAAGCGCGGCGGCGCCCTCAACATCGTCTATCACGCGGTTCAGATGTGGGTGCCGGCTGACGACATTCCGGAGTCGATCACCGCCGATCTGACGGGGCTCGACTTCAACGACTCGCTCCATATCGGCGCGATCCCCCTGCCCAAGGGCGCAAAGCCCACGAACCCGGACAAGAATTTCACCGTGGCGGGCATCACGCCGCCGGCCGGCGGCGTTGAAGAGGCCGCGCCCGCGGCCGCAGCCGCCCCCGCCCCCGCCCCTGCCCCCGCTAAAGGCGCCGCCAAGGCCCCTGCAGCCAAGAAATAAGCGAGCCCGCGAGCCTGAGCTTCGACCCTCCTTCCGGCGACGGGAGGAGGGTTTTTTCGTCGTAAAGCCCGAACGCCGCGGCTCGTTTTCGGACAGCTCTTGGTCTATGTTCGGCTTCTATCGGGCTTTGCAGCGGGGGAATGATGACGGCCGGCACGGAGACTTCCTCACAGGCTGGGCCGCCTTTCACGCTCGACGAGGAGCGAATAGCCTTTCGTGAAATGCTGCTCATTCGCCGTTTCGAGGAGAAGGCCGGGCAGCTTTATGGCATGGGCGTCATCGCCGGCTTCTGTCATCTTTACATCGGCCAGGAAGCGGTCGTCGTCGGCGTCAAGATGGCCGCTAAGGACGGCGACCAGATCGTCACCTCATACAGAGACCACGGCCACATGCTCGCCTGCGGCATGGACCCGAAGGCCGTGATGGCCGAGCTTGCGGGGCGTCGGCACGGCGTCTCCAAGGGCAAGGGCGGCTCGATGCACATGTTCTCGCGCGAGAAGAATTTCTATGGCGGGCACGGCATCGTCGGCGCGCCGGTCCCCATCGGCGCCGGGGTCGCCTTCGCCAATCGCTATCGCGGCGATGACCGGGTGTCGCTGACCTTCTTTGGCGACGGCGCCGCCAATCAGGGCCAAGTTTACGAAACCTTCAACATGGCGGAGCTCTGGCGCCTGCCGGTCGTCTTCATCGTCGAAAACAACCGCTATGCGATGGGCACCTCGGTGGAGCGCTCCTCGGCGCAGTTCGATTTCGCCAAGCGCGGCGTCGCCTTCAACATTCCGGGCGTGCAGGTCGACGGCATGGACGTGCGCGCCGTGCGCGCCGCGGCGAGGGAGGCGATCGACTGGTGCCGCAAGGGTAATGGCCCTTATATCATCGAGGCGCAGACCTATCGCTATCGCGGCCATTCCATGTCGGATCCGGCGAAATATCGCTCCAAGGATGAAGTCTCGCGCATGCGCGAGGAGCACGATCCGATCGAGCAGGTGCGGCTGCGCCTCGTCGCTGGCGGCGTGCCTGAGGGCGAATTGAAGAGGATTGACGCCGACATGCGCAAGATTGTCGCCGAGGCTTCGGATTTTGCGACGGCCGACAAAGAGCCCGATCCGAGCGAGCTTTATACGGACGTGGTGCTGCAACCATGAACCGCCAAGATTTGGTCCCTCTCGTCGAGAAAGCAATTCGCTCGCATGGCGGGTCGGCCAGCGTGGTTCAGGTTGCCCAACACATTTGGCAGCACCACGAGAAGGACCTGAGGGCGTCGGGTGATTTGTTCTTCACTTGGCAGTACCACATGCGATGGGCGGCGCTTAAACTGCGCAAGATGAAGCGCTTGGCCGAACCAGCTGGCACGCAGCGTGGAATTTGGCAGATTGCCGGGACTCCATCATGACCGTCAACATCCTCATGCCTGCGCTGTCGCCGACGATGGAGAGTGGCAAGCTCGCCAAATGGCTCAAGAACGAGGGCGACTCCGTCAAATCGGGCGACGTCGTCGCCGAGATCGAGACAGACAAGGCGACGATGGAGGTCGAGGCCGTAGACGAAGGCGTTCTGGCGCGCATTCTTGTGCCGGGCGGAACGGAGAACGTCGCGGTCAATACGCCGATCGCGGTGATCGCGCTGGAAGGCGAAGCCGTGACGGAGCCCGCTCCCGCCGCGCCGCCGGCCCCTGCCGCGCCTGCGCCCGCGGCGCCTGCAGCGCCCGCTGCGCCGGCGCCGGTCGCGGCTCAGCAGGCTGCAAAGCCCGCGGCGCCGATACAGGCGCCGGAGCCTGAGGTTCCGTCCGGAACCCGGATGCTGCAAATGACGATGCGCGAAGCGCTGCGCGACGCGATGGCCGAGGAAATGCGCCGCGACGAAACGATCTTCGTGCTCGGCGAAGAGGTCGCCGAATATCAGGGTGCCTATAAGGTCACGCAGGGCCTGTTGCAGGAATTCGGCGCGCGCCGCGTCGTCGACGCGCCGATCACCGAATATGGCTTCGCCGGACTTGGCGTCGGCGCCGCCTTCGCGGGCTTAAAGCCCATCGTCGAATTCATGACCTTCAATTTCGCGATGCAGGCGATCGACCACATCGTCAATTCCGCGGCGAAGACTCTCTACATGTCGGGCGGCCAGATCAATTGCCCGATCGTGTTTCGGGGCCCGAACGGCGCCGCCGCGCGCGTCGCCGCGCAGCACAGCCAGGATTACTCGGCCTGGTACGCGCAAGTGCCGGGATTAAAGGTCGTCGCGCCGTCCAATCCCGCCGACGCCAAGGGGCTCTTGAAGAGCGCGATCCGCGATCCCAATCCCGTCGTCTTCCTCGAGAACGAGCTGCTTTATGGCAAGTCGGGCGACGTGCCGGCGCTCGACGACTTCCTCGTGCCGATCGGAAAGGCGCGCATCGCGCGGCCAGGGCGCGACGTGACGCTCGTCTCCTTCTCGATCGGCGTGAGTTATGCGCTCGGCGCGGCCGAAGCGCTCGCCAAGGACGGGATCGAGGCGGAGGTGATCGATCTTCGCTCGCTGCGACCGATGGATGTCGCGACGATCGTCCAGTCGGTGCAGAAAACGCATCGCCTCGTCGCGATCGAGGAGGGCTGGCCCTGCTGCGGGATCGCCTCGGAGATCGCGGCGCGCGTGCAGGAAGAGGCTTTCGATTGGCTCGACGCGCCGATCGCGCGCGTCAGCGGAAAGGATGTGCCGATGCCCTATGCCGCCAATCTCGAAAAGCTCGCACTGCCGTCGATCGAAGAGATCGTCGCCGCGGCGCGGGCCGTGATGTATCGCTGATCATGGTCTTTCGCTCGCGCGACGCCCTGATCGTCGCCGCGCTCGCGGCGGCGGCGCTCGCATTGCTCTGGATCGGAGACCGCGACTACGCGCGCGATCTGTTGCGTGCGTTTTTCGGCCTTTCGGGCGGCACGACCGCTGGCGGCTGACGCGACGCCCTGACGCTTACTGCAACCCTTCCGGCTCGACGGCGTCGGGCTGCTTGGGCAGGCTCTTGCCGACGACGATCTCGACGTCCGAGTCCTTCGTCGAGACGACCTTAAAACTGTTTTGATAGGTCTTGCCGTCGTGACGGGCGATCGCGACATATTCGCCTTCGGCGAGCGCCAGCGAGGGAAAGGCGCCAATCAATTCGCGGATGACGTCGCCGCCGGGCGTCAGCACCGAAAAAGATGTGTTCGCGAGCGCTTCGCCGCCCGGCGAATTGACGAGCTTCAGCGTGATCGTCGCGGCGCGATGGCGCAGAGTCGCTTCGATGAGCTTGCCGGCCGGCACGCGGAGATCCGTGGTCACGATCGAATTGGTCGCATTGTTCTCGCCGGGCGCCGCGCCGCTCGTGTCGAGCAGGGTCGCGACGATGTGATAGGGGCCTTCGGGGAGCGAGATCACCTCGCCGGCGCGCGCGTTCGCGAGCACGAGCTTCGCCTCGGAATTGTTGCGCTCCGGCACGTAGATCGAAATGGCGAGGCGCTGCGGCGGGATCGTCGCGTCGCCGAGCTTGTCGATGAGCCTTAAGCCCCCGGCGTTCATGACCATCCGTTCGTGCGTGAAGCGTCCATCGACGACGACGCGTTTCGTCGCGCCCGCAAGACCGAAGGCGGCATGAACGACATAGACGCCGTCCGGCAACGCAAAGCTCGGGGTCGCCTCGCGCGACTCCGCGACGAGGCGATGCGGCCCGTCGACTTGCGACTGCTCCTCGAACACGCGCCAATGCACGCCGCCCTTGATGTTCGTCGTCTCGTTGCCCGTCAGCGCGGCGGAGAGCCGCACCCCGCCGGTCGGCGCGTCGCCCGAAGACTTTCCCGCATGTCCGCGCGAGGCGTTCTGCGCAACGGCGCCCTGCGCCGCCAAGAGCGCAAGGAGCAGGAAGAGGAGCGAGGCGAGGCGTTTCATTGCGGGAACTAGCGCGGCGAATGGGGCGATTTCTCGGCGCTCGAGCGAATTCCGCAAAAGTTGGTAGACTTTTGCGATGAGAGTTCGCTCCAGCTTTTTGACTGGCGCGATTTCTTATCGCTCGAACGATTTCGTTCGAGCGGAAAGCGCGCTTAGGCCGCGAAAGCCCTCTCGATGACGCCGATATCTACCTCGCTCGCCGCGCATTTGCCAAAAAATCCGTCGCGCCGCGCCGCAAGACATTCTTCTTCGAGCTTTCCCGGATCATTGGAGGGAGCGTCGAAAACCTTCACCCCGGCGGCGCCGGCGGCGAGGACGAGCAGCGCGCGCGCGCTTTCGACAGGGGCCGAGATCTCGTCTGCTCCGAGCCTGCGGGCCAGCGCGGCGCGCCCGAAAAGCAAAGCCTCGAGCCGCCGCGAGGCGCGCGCCAGCGTGGCGCAGGAAAGAAAACCGGCGGGCGTCGAGAGCTCGGCGACGATGCGGGTCGCGCCGTCGGCGACATCCGCTTCCGCCTCGAAGACTGCGAGCCGCGAGCCGAGCTGCTGCACGCTCGCGGCGCCCTCGGTCGCCTGCAGCACGACGCCGTCGGGAGGCGTCGCGCAGAGCCTCTCGAGCGCGAGGTCGAACGAGGGTTCGTCGAGCCCTGGAAGACGGACGAGGATCTGCGACTGGGCTTGCGCCTCGCGCGCGCGGCGAATGAGCGGCGCATGCCGCTCCATTCCTTCCTCGTCGGCAAAATCGAAGATGAGCGCGCCGGCGCCGGACGTAAACATCGCGTCGGCCCAATTGTCACTCGGGATGATGAGACAGCTTCTCTTTGACGACATGCTGGTCGCGTTCGTTGTTGTCATCTGAGCGTTAAACCACTCTTTACCATGAATCTTCATCTTTCCTGAACTTTCATGATCAGCGCCTGCCAACATCGTCGAATGGAGAACGCGTCTATGATTGTCGGCGACTTTCTCAAATGGGCGCAGAGCGCAAGCGCGGCCCAGCGCGCCGAAGGCGCGAGCGCGCTGGCCAGGGCCTATCTGCACGCCACGCTCGATCCCGCGAGCCGCCGCGAAGCCGAGATCGCGCTCACATCGCTCACCGACGACCCGTCGCCGCGCGTGCGCCGCGCCCTCGCCGACGCCCTGGCCAGCACGCGCCAAGCGCCGCGCGCGCTCATCGCCGCCCTTGCGAACGACCAGTCGGACGTCGCGGCACCCATTCTATCGCGTTCGCCGCTTCTGTCGCAGGCCGAGTTGATCGATTGCGCCATGATCGGCGACGCGCTCGCGCAAATCGCGATCGGTCGCCGCGCGCATGTGCCTTTCGGCGTCGCGGCGGCGCTTGCCGAGTTCGGCGCGCGCGAGGCGGCGATCACGCTCGTCATGAACCCCGGCGCCGATCTGACCGAAGCCGCGATGCGCCGGCTGCTCGAGCGATTCGGCGACGACGGCGAGATCCGCGAGGCGCTGCTTGCGAGGCCCTTTCTGCCGGCCGCGATCAGAAGCCAGCTCGTTGGCGCGACGGCTTCGAGCCTCGTCGCTTTCGCCGTCGATTGCGCCTGGCTGACGCCGGAACGCGCCGAGCGCCTGTCGCGCGAAGCGCGCGACAAGGCGAATGTGACCATCGTGGCCGAAACGGCGAGCGGGTCGGGCCGCAAAGCTCTGCGCGCCTTCGTCTCGCATCTGCGCCGAACCGGCCAGCTCACGGCGAGCCTCGTGTTGCGCGCCTTGCTCAGCGGAAGGCGCGATCTCTTCGAGGCCGCGCTCGCCGAGCTCTCCGGCCTCTCCGAAGAGCGCGTCGCCGGACAGCTCAGCGCCTTCAGAGGCGCGGGATTTGCGGCGCTATACGCGAAGGCGGGCCTTCCGGCGAAATTTTTGCCGGCGTTCCGCGCGGCACTCGAAGCTTTGAGCGAAGTCGGCGCCTCGAGCCCAAGCGGAGCGGAAGCAGAGCTGCGCCTTGCAATGATCGAGCGCGTGCTCGCGCGATGCGCTTCTGTGAACGACGGCGAGCTCGATCGGCTGATGGCGCTGCTGCGGCGCTTCGAGATGGAGGCTGCCGTGGAAGCCGCGCGCGACGAGGCGCCCGCGCTCGCCGCCAGGGCCGCGCCGCGGCGCCTTCCCCGGCCGATCATCGACATGCGAGCCCTGGAGCAGGCGCTCGACGAAGCCGCCTGAGCGCTTAGAGTGGATTGTAGCCGGGCTTCTTGAACAGAAGATCCGGCTTGCCGAGAATGTCGGGCTTGTAGACCTTTTCCGTCCATTCGGACGGTTCCACATCTTCGATGCTCACCGAGACGGCGTCTTCCCCGCAACCGGCGCCGGCCATCACGGCCTTCGTCACTTCCGCGGCGATTCGCGCCTTCTGCTGTTCCGTTCGACCGGAGTGCATCTTCACGATGACATGGGGCATTGGCTTTATCCTCTCCTCCTGACTGGAGAACTCGCGTCCGGCCTCATAGGCCTGTCATTTTCTCTAGATTTTCCGGGTAGCGTGCGCCATGCACAACGATCCTTGCCGCAGCGGCTTCGATTTCGCGAAGATCGTCCGCCGTCAGCTCGATCTGCGCCGCGCCGATATTCTCGTCCAGCCTAGCGGGCTTTGTCGTTCCCGGGATCGGCACGATCCAGGGCTTTTGCGCCAGCAGCCAGGCGAGCGCGATCTGTGCGGGCGTCGCCTTTTTGCGCGCGCCGATCGCACGCAGCGGATCGACGAGCGCCTGGTTGGCCTTGCGGTTCTCCGCCGTGAAGCGCGGCACGGAATTGCGCATGTCGCGCGCGTCGAGCGCCGTCTTGTCGTCGATGGCTCCCGTCAAGAAACCCTTCCCGAGCGGGCTGAAAGGCACGAAGCCGGCGCCGAGCTCCTCCAGCGTCGGAATGATCTCGCGCTCGGGCCCGCGCGTCCAGAGCGAATACTCGCTCTGCAGCGCTGTGACCGGCTGCACGGCGTGCGCGCGACGGATGGTGCTCGCGCCGGCTTCCGAGAGGCCGAAGTGTTTGACCTTGCCCGCTTTGATCAGCTCCTTGACCGCGCCTGCGACGTCCTCGATCGGCACATTCGGGTCGACGCGATGCTGGTAGAACAGGTCGATCGTGTCGCGCCGCAGCCGCTTGAGCGACGCGTCCGCCACCTGGCGGATGCGTTCGGGGCGGCTGTTGACGCCTCCCGGCGCGCGGCCATGATCCGGCTCGAGATCGAAGCCGAATTTTGTGGCGATGACGACCTCGTGGCCGAATGACGCCAGGGCCTCGCCGACCAGCTCCTCATTGACGAAGGGCCCGTAAACCTCTGCCGTATCGAAGAAGGTGACGCCGCGTTCGACCGCTTTCCGGATCAAGGCGATCATTTCGGCGCGGTCCGGCATCGGGAAATAGGATTGGCTCATTCCCATGCAGCCGAGGCCAATGGCCGAGACTTCGAGGCCGCTCTTTCCCAGCATCCGCTTTTGCATCGTTCCACTCCTGAATCGACAAGCGCGGCGTCACGCCCGGTACTGCTCGTCGGTGACGGGCTCCAGCCAGTCGACGGCCCTGCCGTCGAGCTGTTCCTGTATGGCGATGTGCGTCATGGCGGTTGTCGCCGTCGCGCCGTGCCAGTGCTTTTCGCCCGGCGCGAACCAGACGACGTCGCCGGGCCGGATCGTCTCCGCGGCGCCGCCCTCGCGCTGCGCCCAGCCGCAGCCAGAGGTGACGATCAACGTCTGGCCGAGCGGATGCGTATGCCACGCCGTGCGCGCGCCCGGCTCGAAGGTGACGCTGGCGCCGGTGACGCGAGCGGGCTCCGGCGGGCTGAACAAGGGATCGATGCGAACCGTGCCGGTGAACCATTCCGCCGGCCCCTTGCCGGATGGCTGCGCTCCGCTGCGTTTGATTTCCATCGTCATGCTCCTTCAGCGCCGCCGCGCGTCGATCGGCGCGGTCCTGACCGTCGCTAGACGAACGCGCGGCCGGCGCCTGCTCTGTTCGCATCATCGCAAACTGGAATTAGGGGAGAACTCTCGCGCGATGAGTCGCGAGATCGAGATGGCGTTATCTCGGAGGTTGATGATTGAGGCTCCGCAGGGCGCCCATCAAAACCTCGTCCTGAGGAGCGCCCGGAGGGCGCGTCTCGAAGGACGCGGGCTTCCAAAATCTTGCGAGATTGCGCGGTTGGCGCCCTTCGAGACGCCCGCTTCGCGGGCTCCTCAGGGTGAGGAACTCGGGGACGCGACAGAGAATGATGGAGCTGGAATCGTGACCAAGAAAAACCCGCGCCTCGGCTCGACGTTCGAGAGCTGGCTCGATGCGCAGGGCGTCCGCGAAGCGGTGACGGCGGCGGCGATCAAGGAAATCATCGCCGAGCAGCTTGCCGAGGAGATAAAGCGCAAGCGCATCAGCAAAACGCGCATGGCCGAAATGATGGAAACGAGCCGCGCCCAGGTTGATCGGTTGCTCGACCCCAAGAACAGCAGCGCCACGCTCGAAACCCCGATGCGCGCCGCGAAAGCCGTGGGGCGTGAGCTTCGGCTGGAGCTTGTCTGATAACAGACCGACCCGCTGCGCATGATTGACGGCTAAGCCAGGGGAGGGCGCCGCCGCTTCGCGCGAAATGCGCGCGAAACCGTCCGAGGCCCTGACGGCGGCTCATGAAGATGTCTGGTAGCTAAAATCTTTCACGTGGAGCCCGCGACACGGAGTTTAGACATACGGCTGCCGTTGGACCGCGGTTGACCCAAAGGAGACTTCCGTTCGCTACACTAGCTGGTTTGCCCCAGAACGATGGGATCACGCACCCAAGGGTCCAAATTCCTAAATACTAATTGAGAAATTCGATACTTCGCCATCGGCGACATGCTCTCGCTTGCAGACAATAACTTCGAACGTATAGCTTTAAGCCAGGGCCGCTCGTCAGCTAGTTTTTCATTTAGTGCGTCAAACTCGTACCTACTTCTGAACGCCATCAAAATAGCGCCCTGATCTTTAGAGTGTTGCTTGAGGAGAACTGAAATGAATTCTTCAGGATTTATTTCAGCAAGTATTGGAACGTCATAAAATAAATTATCGCCGCTATTGGTTAGATTGAGGCGACGAAGAAATAGTTCTTGGTCACGCTCCATTTCTTTCATAAGCTCAGTCGCCTGCGTAGGATAGTGATCTCGACGCGCTTTGACCCCCATCTCTTTTAGGTGGCGATAAACGTCTTGGTAAGCTTCGGTGTCATGCTCAAGAAGTCCGAGTCCGGCGTATCCGCCGTGAAGAATTTCATGCTCGTCATCATGCAAACTTGGCTCAATTTTTCCCAAATCATAAAGATCATCAACATACTCCTTGCACTCACTTACGACATCGCCTGGCGATTTTTTTAAAACACCGATATTCGCTAACCAAAGCCGAATTCCAAAGACATGAAGGATTTCGCCGGTGATTGTGAACTCGCGTGATCGAAATTGCTTCTCCAACGTCTGAAGTGCGGCCTCGAACTCTGCGTCGGTCCTTTCGAGAGCATACCATATTGTACGCCACGACGGCTCACGTGCAACGCTCACGAAGTAAGAGCTCATATCTAGTGATTTGCAGATTTCTTCCTCGTTGATGATTCCCCTGATCAGGATATCTGTTAGCACCTCGTCTGACAGGGCTGTGTCACAAAAATCAATACCCGCGTATCGCGCCGCTGCTGCTTCCAATCGGCCCAGTTCGCGCTTCGTATCTCGCTTCATCATTGCGCCAAGCAGGCGACTTCGCCTCTCGATAAGCTCTTCCGCGCCCAAGCGACCGGCTTTGCACTCGAATGAGAGGGCGAAAAGCAAGCGAAAAAGAGCAATTGTTGCCTTCTTGTTTTCCCTGTGCTTGGCCTTGAGTGCGGCGTAAAAGCGCTCAAAATCCCACATTGTCTGTTGCAGAGTGCGTAGATTAAGCAACTCAGATTTATGATAGATCAAGGAAATTTCATCAGTGGTTGCCGTGAAAAATGCTTTTGCGTCTGCGTTATCAATTCTTGAGATAAAGTAATTTAAAGCTTCATCAAATGCAGACTGAACTTCGAGCGTTTTGCCAATTAACTTCTCACGTCGGCGCATATAGTCGCTATCACCCGCAATTTCTGCTTCATTCGCTATAATAATAACCTTACATCCGTCGTGTTCAACAAATTCATTGATATAGCCAAGCACTCTATTGAGGGGTGCCTCGCAACGCTCCAGATCATCAAAAACATATAGATCACAACTGAATTTCTTCATGAAATCTTTAACGTCGACAGCGCCGTCCACGCGAAAATATTTCATAGCTGTACTTGCTATCCGCCCAGAAATTTTTGCGGTAGTCCCGCTAGCTAAATGTGGGATAAAGCGCTCGAAAAAGGGCGTCATTGATCTCATCGAGGCTCGCTAGCCCATACAGACTTATATAGACGGATTTTGTCTCCTTCATTTCGGAGCTTTGAAGAAATTTCCTGACAAGAAAAGTCTTACCAATACCCCAAGTTCCATTTAAGATAACCGCAAAACGCGGCGAGTGGGGGAAGGAAATATAGTAGGAAAGGTATTCCTTTACGTGTTTGTTCCGGTCGACGGCGATGGGCGGTTCGAGCACCGTGTTCATTTGACGGCATTCCCTGATTAGGTACCAACGCCTTGCAAGCGTGTTGGGCCCCTGACATAGAAAAGCATATCGCTTCGTCGTAGGATTTTTAAGCCTTATGGCATGGAAGGAAAACATTTTCACTGTCTGCCCGCAAAACCCAAGGTCTGCGAATGGCGCATTCCTGCCCCCAGGAGAGCCCGCCCGGTTGGGGCGTCAAACAGCGCGGCGCTAGCGTCGGACTTCTACCACCGGCTTCAGCGCCAAACGCAGCGGGGATTGGAAGACTCACGCCCCGCCGCGCGCCGCTTTGCCCAAAACCCTTGCTTTCCCCGCCGCTTCCCTATTTGCTGCCCGAGATTTCGCCACTCCCACAGGACACGCCGCCTCATGCCGCAAGCTTCCGCTCCCCTCTCCCTCGACGACGCCGTGATCGCCTCGGCCGAACGCGCGGTGGCTGAAATCAAGCGGGCGCGCGAGGCGATCGGGGGGATCGTCTTCGGCCAGGAGGAGGTCGTCGAGCAGACCTTGGTCACGCTGCTCGGCGGCGGCCATGCGCTGCTGATCGGCGTACCCGGCCTCGCCAAGACCAAGCTCGTCGAGACGCTCGGCAAGGTTTTGGGGCTCGACACCAAGCGCGTGCAATTCACGCCCGACCTGCTGCCGGCCGACATTCTGGGGTCCGAGGTGCTCGAAGAAGCGGCGGACCGCTCGCGCGCCTTCCGTTTCATCAAGGGGCCGGTCTTCGCGCAGCTCCTGATGGCCGACGAGATCAACCGCGCCTCGCCGCGCACGCAGTCGGCGCTGCTGCAGGCGATGCAGGAATATCACGTGACGGTGGCCGGCCAGTCGCACGACCTACCGAGCCCGTTCCACGTGCTCGCGACGCAGAACCCCCTGGAGCAGGAGGGCGCCTATCCGCTGCCCGAGGCGCAGCTCGACCGCTTCCTCTTGCAGATCGACGTGAGCTATCCCGAGCGCGCAGCGGAGCGGCGCATGCTGCTCGAGACGACGGGCGAGGCGCAGGCCAAGCCCGCTCAGGCGCTCACCGCCGAGGAGTTTCAGGCCGCGCAACGGCTCGTGCGGCGCTTGCCCGTCGGCGAGCGCATCGTCGACGCGATCCTCGATCTCGTCCGCGCGGCCCGGCCCGAGGGCGGCGATCCGGCGATCGCGCCGCACATCTCCTGGGGTCCGGGTCCACGGGCCGCCCAGGCGCTGATGCTTGCGACGCGCGCGCGGGCGCTCGCGCAGGGGCGGCTTTCGCCGACCATCGACGACGTCGCGGCGCTCGCGGCGCCGGCGCTGCGCCACCGCATGGCCCTGACGTTTCGCGCGCGCCAAGAAGTGTCGTTGCCCGAGGTCATCGCCAAGCTGGTCGAAAGACTTAGCTGAGCATGGCCGAAAATCCCGCGACCGAATGGTTCGATCCGCGCCGTCGCGCGCCTGCCGGCTTCGAAGCGACGAGAGCAGCGGAGATCGCCGAGCGCCTGCCCCTCATCCTCGCCAAGGCGCGCGATATCGCCGCAAGCCTGGTCCATGGCGCGCATGGGCGCCGGCGCGCCGGCATGGGCGACACTTTCTGGCAATATCGCCCTTTCGCGAGCGGCGAAGAGGCGCAAAGAATCGACTGGCGCCGTTCGGCGCGCTCCGACCAGCTTTTCGTGCGCGAGCGCGAGTGGGAGGCGGCGCACAACTGCTTCGTCTGGATCGACGTGACGGCGTCGATGGCGTTCAAATCGGCCTTGGCCAGCGATTTCAAGATCGACCGCGCCGCCGTTCTGGGGCTCGCCGTCGCCGACGCGCTGGTGAACGGCGGCGAGCGTGTCGGGGCGCTCGGGCTCTCGACGCCCACCGCGGCGCGCAACGTCATGATTCGCTTGGCCGAGCTCTTCGCCAAAGAGGCGGCTTCGGGAGTGACGCAAAAACTCCCGCCCCCCGTTGCCCTGCCGCCGCGCGCGCGCGCCGTGCTAATCTCGGATTTCTTCTGCGATCCGGAGGCTCTGGCGAAACGCCTTTCGGCCTATAGCGATTCCGGCGCGCGCGGCGCGCTGTTGATGCTGCTCGACCCAGTAGAGGAAACCTTTCCTTTCGCGGGCGAGACGCTGTTTCGCGATCCTCTGGGGGGCGAAGACTTCCGCGCCGGCGAAGCGCGCGCGCTGCGCGAGGTCTATGGCGCGAAGCTCGCGGAGCACAGGCAAGCGTTGCGCGAGGCGGCGCGCCGCGCGGGATTTCTGTTTCTCGTCCATCACACGGATCGGCCGGCCTCTGAGGCCGCGCTGGCGCTGCTGATGGGTTTGGCTGAGGGCGCGGAGGCGCGCCGATGGGCCTGACCTTCGCCGCGCCGCTCGCGCTTCTCGGGCTCGTCGCGCTGCCGCTCATCTATTGGCTCTTGCGCCTGACCCCGCCCGCGCCGCGCGAAATCGTCTTCGCGCCGATCACGATCCTGCGAAAGCTCGGGCCGCGCGAGCGCGCCAGCGCCGTCACGCCCTGGCCGCTGCTGCTGCTGCGCCTTACGATCGCCGCGGCGGCGACACTCGCGATGGCGGGACCGGTCTGGAATTTCTCCCCGGCGTCGACGACGAACGGGCCGCTCCTCCTCCTGCTCGACGACGGCTGGGACGCCGCGCCGACATGGGAGCGCCGCATGGAGGCGGCGCGCTGGCTCGTCGACGAGGCGGGACGCGCCGGCGCAAGCGTCGCCTTGCTCGCGGTTTCCGAAGCCGCGATCGCGCCGGAGCCCACCTCGGCGGCGCGCGCGGCCGAGCAGCTCGCAGCGCTGCGCCCCAAACCCTTTCTGCCGGCGCGCGGCGCGGCGGCGAAGCGCCTCGCCAACTTCGCCGAGGCCAAGCGAGGCGTGCATGTCGTCTGGATCGCGAGCGGGCTGGACGGAGACGGCGCCGGCGAATTCGTCGAAGCCTTGCGCGGCGCCGGACGCCAGGGCGCGAAGGTCGAGCTTCTGGCCGACGCGCGCCCGCCGCTCGCACTCGCCGACGTCTCGAACGGGGCGAGCGCGCTCGAGGCGTCGGCGCTCTCGGACGGCGCTTCAGCCTCGGGCGTCATCGAGGCGCTCGACGACAAGGGGCGCACGGTCGCAAAACAAACTTTTGCGATTCTCTCCGGGCAGCGCGCGAAGGCGCGTTTCGAGCTGCCGCCGGAGCTGAGAAACCAGGTCAGCCTGCTGCGCATCGCCGGGGAGGCTTCTGCGGGCGCCGTGGCGCTGCTCGACGCGAGTCAGCGCGTGCGCCGCGTTGCGATCGTCACGGGTGGCGCGACCGACCGCGCGCAGCCGCTGCTGTCGCCGACGCATTATCTCGAGCGCGCGCTGCAGCCTTTTGCTCAGGTCTCCCTTCCGTCGGGAGCGGACCAGGATCCGGCGCTCGCGGCTTTGGACGAGCGTCCGGACATGCTGATCCTCGCCGACGCGGATGTTGCGCCGGGCGAAGCCTTCGAGCGCCTTTCGGATTTCGTCGAAAAGGGCGGTGTGCTTCTGCGCTTTGCGGGTCCGCGCCTCGCCAACGATCCCGACGGCCTGACGCCCGCGCGGCTGCGCCGCAACGGGCGCGTGCTCGGCGGCGCGATGTCCTGGGAGGAGCCGAAGCGCCTCGCGCCTTTCGACGAGACGAGCCCGTTCTTCGGCCTTTCCGTCCCCGACGACGTGTCGGTGTCGCGTCAGATCCTGGCGGAACCCGATCCGGGTCTCGCCGGCCGCACCTGGGCGCGGCTCGCCGACGGCACGCCGCTCGTGACTTTCGACCGACGCGGCGAGGGATTGGTCGTGATGTTTCACGTCTCGGCCGATCCGTCCTGGTCCAACCTGCCGATGTCGGGTCTCTTCGTCGAGATGCTCCGCCGGATTTCGGCCGAGGCGCGCGAGAGCGCCGGCGCTGCCGCTGGCGGCAATCGCAGCGCGGCGCTCCCTCCCTGGCGCTCGCTCGACGGCTTTGGGACGATCGTCGCGCCGCCGCCGACCGCGAAGCCAATACTCCCGGATTTCTCCGGGCCGGCCGACGCCGATCATCCGCCGGGCTTCTACGGGGCGCCGGGCGGATTGCATGCCTTGCAGACGCTCGCGCCGGGCGCGACGTTGCGCGCGCTCGATCTCGCCGCCTCGGGCCTGCCGACGCGCCCGCTCGACGCCGCGCGCGATGCGCTGGATCTGCGCGGACGGCTGCTCGTCGCCGTCGTCATGATGCTTCTCCTCGACTGGCTTGCGCTGCTCTGGCTTTCCGGCCGGCTGCGATGGGCGCCCGTCGCGTTGATGCTGGCCTGCGGACTAGCGCTCGCGCTCGCGCCGCAAGCCTCACGCGCGGAAAGCCCCGCGCGTCCACCGCCTGCGCGGGAGCGCGAGGCGGCCCTGAAGACCCGCCTCGCCTATGTCTTGAGCGGCGACCCGCGCATCGACGAGGCGACGAATCTTGGGCTGGAGACGCTGACGCGCGTTCTCGAGCAGCGCACCTCGTTTTCCGGCGGAGAGCCGGCGGCCGTCGATCCGGCGCATGACGCGCTCTCGCTGTATCCGATGATCTACTGGCCGATCTCGCCTGCGGCGCCGCAGCCCTCCGCGCAGGCCAAGGCGCGCCTTGCGGCTTACATGAAGCAGGGCGGCATGATCGTGTTCGACACGCGCGACGCGCTGACCGCTCGCGCCAACGCTCAGCCGACACCGGAAGCGCTGTGGCTGCGCGAGCTCGCGCGCGGCCTCGATATCCCGGAGCTCGAGGTCGCGCCGCACGATCACGTGATCACCAAAACTTTCTATCTGTTGGAAGGCTTCGTCGGCCGCTACACGAATGGCGAGACCTATGTCGAAGCGCTTGCGCCCGAACCCGAGGAGCCGGGTGTCGCGCGGCCCGTGCGCGCGACCGACAGCGTCTCGCCCGTCGTCATCGTCGGTAACGACCTCGCCGGCGCCTGGGCGGAGGACAAGAACGGCGAGCCGCTCTATCCGCTGGTGCCCGGCGCGCCGCGCCAGCGCGAGATGGCGCTGCGCGGCGGCGTCAACCTCGTGATGTACACGCTGACCGGGAACTACAAATCCGATCAGGTGCACGTGCGCGATCTGCTGCAGCGGCTCGGACAGTGAGGCGGTGGGTCGAGATTGAGCCAGCTTAATTCTCGATCATCGTCCCAAGCCCTTTCAGCTCCCTTTCAGCTATAGCGCCTCGTTGAATCTGCGCAGCTCGCGCAGCGCCGTCGCTCTTGTCCCTTGGAGGTGAACCGCCGCGATCCATATTCAGGGCGCGAGGCGCCCCGCCACCGCTCAGGCAAAGGACGCGGACATGACGAATGTGCTTTCAGATGATGAAAAAGCGCTGATTGATGCCTATTGGCGCGCGGCGAACTATCTGTCCGTCGGTCAGATTTATCTCTACGACAATCCTTTGTTGCGCACGCGGTTGCAAAAAGAGCATATCAAACCTCGACTGCTCGGCCATTGGGGCACGACGCCCGGCCTGAATTTCATTTATGCGCACCTCAATCGAGTCATAAAAAAGCTCGACCTGGACATGTTCTACATCACAGGCCCCGGTCACGGCGGCCCGGCTCTCGTGGCCAACGCATACCTCGAGGGAACATACAGCGAAGTCTACCCCAACATCTCGTTGGATGTGGACGGGATGAAGCGGCTGTTCACGCAGTTTTCATTCCCGGGCGGGATTCCGAGCCACGTGGCGCCGGAAACTCCCGGCTCCATCCATGAGGGCGGCGAGCTCGGCTATGCCCTTTCTCACGCTTTCGGCGCCGCTTTCGACAATCCCGATTTGATCGTCGCTTGCATCGTCGGCGATGGCGAGGCGGAAACGGGGGCGCTTGCGACAAGCTGGCACTCCAATAAATTCCTCAATCCCACCACGGACGGCGCGGTCCTCCCCATACTGCATCTCAACGGTTACAAGATCGCCAATCCGACGGTGCTGGCCCGCATCCCTAAAGAAGAGCTCGAGCTGCTTTTCCGAGGGCTTGGCTACACGCCATATTTCGTCGAGGGGGACGACCCGCAGACGATGCATGAGCTGATGGCGGCCACGCTGGATTGGGTGATCGGGGAGATCCGACGGATCAAGACCGATGCGAAGTCCAATCCTTCGATTGAGCGCCCCGCATGGCCTATGATCGTGCTGCGATCGCCGAAGGGGTGGACCTGTCCAAAGGAGGTCGACGGGAAGCGAGTTCGAGGATTACTGGCGCGCTCATCAAGTGCCGATGGGCGAAATGCACGAGAACCCCGAGCATGTCCGCCTCCTCGAGACGTGGATGCGAAGCTATCGGCCGGAGGAGCTCTTCGATGAGCACGGTCGACCTCGCAAGGAGCTTGCAGCGCTCGCGCCGACGGGCGCTCGCCGTATGAGCGCCAACCCCCATACCAACGGCGGCGCTCTGCTGCGCGATCTCAAGCTTCCCGATTTCCGCGAATACGCCGTCCAAGTGGCCTTGCCCGGAACCGTCACCGCCGAGGCGACACGCGAGATGGGGAAATTCTTGCGCGACGTCATGAAGTGCAACATGGAGGCGCGCAATTTCCGCCTTTTCAGCCCGGATGAAAATAACTCGAACCGTTGGCAAAACGTCCTCGAAGTCACAAATCGCGCCTGGGTTGCGGAGACTCTTCCGTGGGACGATCACCTCGCGCCGGACGGCCGCGTCATGGAGATGTTGAGCGAGCATCAGTGCCAGGGCTGGCTGGAAGGTTATCTGCTAACGGGCCGGCACGGCTTCTTCTCCTGCTACGAAGCTTTCATCCACATCATCGACTCGATGTTCAACCAGCATGCGAAATGGCTGAAAGTGTGCAATGGAATCGAATGGCGGCGCCCCATCGCCTCATTGAACTATCTGCTGTCCAGCCATGTCTGGCGACAGGATCACAACGGGTTCAGCCATCAGGATCCCGGCTTCATCGACCATGTGGTGAATAAAAAGGCCGAGGTCGTTCGGGTTTATCTGCCCCCCGACGCCAATTGTCTTCTCTGGGTGACCGACCAATGCTTACGCAGCCGCAACAAGGTGAACGTGATCGTCGCAGGCAAGCAACCGTCGCCGCAATGGCTGACGATGGACCAAGCGATCAAACATTGCACCGGTGGACTTGGAATTTGGGAATGGGCGAGCAACGATCAGGGATGCGCGCCAGACGTCGTGATGGCGTGCTGCGGTGACGTCCCCACCATGGAGACGCTCGCGGCTGTCGAGCTCTTGCGGCGCTTCAAGCCCGAATTGAAGATCCGCGTCATCAACGTCGTAGACTTGATGAGACTACAGCCGCCGAGCGAGCATCCGGGAGGACTGTCTGACAATGACTTCGACGTGCTGTTTACGACCGATAGACCGATCATTTTCGCTTTCCACGGATATCCCTGGCTGATCCATCGATTGACTTACCGAAGGGCCGGGCACAACAACCTGCACGTGCGCGGCTACAAGGAGGAAGGCACGACGAGCACGCCTTTCGATATGTGCGTGATGAACGACATGGACCGGTTCAATCTGGCGAATGACGTCATCGACCGGGTCCCCGGTCTGGCCGTCCGAGCCGCCTATGCGAAGCAAGAGATCCGCGACAAGCTCACGGAGCATCGGGAGTACATCCGGCGTTACGGCGACGATATGCCGGAGATCAAGAACTGGGTGTGGAAGGGCCAGGCGGAGAGCCAAGGGGCGAGCTCAACCGAGGCCGACAATGTCTAAAGCGCGTTCCTTTAGCGCGCGAGGTGCGGGACAACGCCGACATGAACGTCTTCGTCATTAGGCATGGGGAGACCGCATGGAGCCTGAGCGGTCGACACACGGGAACAACAGATGTTCCCCTGACCGAGAATGGTCGCCGATCTGCCGAGCTTTTGCGGCCGACGTTAAAGGAAACCGATTTCGCCCTCGTGCTCGTTAGCGGAATGCTTAGGGCGCGACAGACCTGCGAACTGGCGGGACTCGGCGGCAAAGCCATCAGCGACAATGATTTGATGGAATGGAACTACGGCGTATACGAGGGGCTGACGCCTGCACAGATCGAAAAATTGTCGCCGGGCTGGCTGGTTTTTCGCGACGGCTGCCCTGAAGGAGAGACTCCCGATCAAGTGGGCGCAAGAGCGGATCGAGTCATAGCGAGGGCGCGCGCGGTTCAAGGCAATGTCGCGCTATTTGCGCACGGGCACATCTTGCGCGTGCTGGCCGCGCGGTGGATCGGGCTTGCGCCTCGCGAGGGAGAGCGGTTTCTCCTCGATACCGGAAGGCTCAGCATTCTTGGCGACTATCGCGGCGTCCCCGCGATCAAGATCTGGAACGCGCCTGTGACTGGGTGGGGGAGCGCATTGAGCGTTTAGCGCTTTCCCGGGCTCGAGCCCTTCCCGCGCGGGTCCTTCCCCCAGAAGATGAAGAACATGGCGAGGAGCGCCGCCGCGGCCAGCAGATAGAAGGGCAAGCGGGCCCGATAGGGCTGCGCGACCGTGAAGGGGAAATAGGCCGCCCAATGCTCGCCATGCGGGCCGTCGACAGTCACGAGCCCCGCGTATTCGCCGGGCTCCTTGAAGTCGTATGCGAGGCTCAGGCTTCCCGTGGGATAGACGCGCGACGGCGCGAAGGCCAGCGTCGCGGCCTCAATCGCTGTCTGATCGGCATTCTCGCCGACGTGGCGCAGGATGCGGAACGCGACTTTCATCTCGCGCATCTCGCTCTGCGCGAAGTCGATGGCGAAGACGGTGACCCCTGTTCGCGGCGCCTCCTCGCAGTAGCGCTTGCGCGGCTTTTGCGGATCGTACGCGGAGAAATAAGCGTAGTCAGGGCCGATGTAGAGCAGGCACACGTCCTGATTGAGCGTCAGCGCGCCGCGCGCCTTCGCCTCCAGAGCCGCTCCGGCGATGGAGAGCAGCGCCGCCACGAGCGCCGTCACAAAACTTCGTCGGAAAGCCATTTGCTTCCCCCATGCGCCGCCCGATCGGCAATTTCTGACATTTTCGCGCACGGCGTCAATCAGCGGGGGCGTCTCCCGCGCCCTGATCCCCTAAAGCGAGCCCTTCGAGCGAATTCCGTAAAAGTTGACAGACCTTTGCGATCAGAATTCGCTCCAGCTTTTTGATCTGGCGCGACTTCCTATCGCTTGAACGATTCCGTTCGAGCGCACAGCGCGCTAGGCGCCCCGTCTCGCGCGCGAAACCATTTCGCGCGCCTTGAGGATGCGCGCAAGGCGCGCGACCTCCGCGCCGCCGGCTTCAGAAATCGCATTTTTTCGCGCCAAGAGGCCCACCGGGCGCGCAAGCGACGGCGCCAGGCGCGTGAGCAGGCTTTCCGGCGCGGCCTTGAGCGCGCGCGCGGTCTTCAAGCCGCCGAAGGCCGCGGCGTCGGCCGCTTCGTCCACGAAGCCGCGATCGACGCAAAAGCCGGCGCAGAGCAGGAAGACGTCCGTCTGGCGCGCCTGACCGAGCGCTCGCTCGACGGCCGCGCCGGCTTCCGCCTCCTCGATCATATGACAACCGGCCTCGTCGGCGATGTCGGCGAGCGATGGGGCTGGCGCGGCGACGAGCGTCGCGTCGGCGATGACGCCGGCGATCGAGGCTTCGACGAGCGAGGCGAGGCTGCGCGCCGCCCGCTCGCGAATAAGCGCGCTCGAGGCCGCCGCTTCGGGCGCCGGGGGAAGGTCGTGGCAGAGCAGAATGAGCGAGAGCATGCGGTTCTTTTCGTTTGACGGCTTCGGCGATTCTCCCGCGCCGCCGAGTAGGCACATTCGGGCGGCGTCTCTACGTAAGCTTATCCTTCTGCAGAGCTTTCCCGAGCCGAAGGCTATGAAAAGCCTTTCATCTGACGGCGGCGAGCATGGCGAGCGGCCGGCGCTTGTCAATGATGCGCGAAGCGCACCGCCTTCGGCGGCGGCCTTTCAGGCCGTCATTGACAAGCGCCGAGCCGTCTCGCCGATAATGCTCCGCCAAGAGATGAAAGGCGTAGCACGAGCTCACCGGTTATGAGCCTTGCATGGCAGCCGTCGTCCCCTGCCGACGTTCTGTTAGCAAATCCGTGCGCCAGGACAAAAAGAAGCACGCGCGAATTCTCCGGCCTCGCCCATTGCCCTCCGCGAAGCCATTTGCGACCATTGGCTCATGCCGCTCGATCCCTTCCCAACTGAGATCCTCACAGCCGAAGAGATGGCGCGCGCCGATCGGCTGACGATCGACTTGGGCGTCCCGGGCATGGAGCTCATGCAGAACGCCGCCGCGGCGCTCGTCAGCGTCGTCACACGCATGCTGCAAAAAAGCAGCGGTCGGCGGGTGCTCGTGCTCTGCGGCCCCGGCAACAACGGCGGCGACGGCTATGTGGCGGCGCGGCTTCTGCGCCAGGCGCGCATGAAGCTGCGCGTCGGCGCGTTCGCGCCCCGCGCAAGCCTGCGCGGCGACGCGCTCACGGCCGCGAACGCCTGGGACGGCCCGCTGGAGCCGGCCGAGGGCTGCTCGCTCGAAGGCGCCGACATCGTCATCGACGCGCTCTTCGGCACGGGCCTCTCGCGCGACATCAAGGGAAAGGCCGCCGATCTGATCCGCCGGCTCAACCATTATCGACGCGAGAGCGGCACGCGCGTCGTCGCGGTCGATATTCCTTCCGGCATCGACGGATCGAGCGGCGCGGTGCGCGGCGTCGCGGTCGAGGCCGACGCGACCGTCACTTTCTTTCGTTTGAAGAACGGCCATCTGCTGCTGCCGGGCCGGCTCCATTGCGGGGAATTGACCTGCGCCCATATCGGCATCCGCCCGGCGGTGCTCGATGAGATCAAGCCCCGGACCTTCGTCAACGCCCCGGGTCTTTGGCGCAAAGCTCTGCCGCTGCCTCGCGTCGACGGGCACAAATATTCGCGCGGCCACGCGGTGGTCGTTTCGGGCGGCTTCTCCTTCACCGGCGCGGCGCGGCTTGCGGCGCACGCGGCGCTGCGCGCCGGGGCGGGGCTCGTGACGCTTGCAAGCCCTCGGGAAGCCATGGCCGCCAATGCGCCGGCGCTCACCAGCGTGATGCTGCGCGAAGCCGAGGGCCCCGAGGGCTTGGCCGCGCTGCTCTCCGACGCCCGCAAGAACGTCGTCGCGCTCGGGCCGGGATTGGGCGTGGGCGAAGCGACCCGCCGCCTCGTCGAGACGGCGCTCTCTGCGGCCCCGCAGCCGCCGGCAAAGTCGCGCAGCGTCGTGCTCGACGCCGACGCGTTGACGAGCTTTGCCGGCGAGGCGGAGGCGCTGCGGGGGCTCATCGAAAAAGCGCCGGGCGCCGTCGTGCTGACCCCGCACGCGGGCGAATTCGCGAGGCTCTTCGGCGACGCCGCCGATGGCGTGTCCTCGAAGCTCGACCGGGCGCTTCAGGCCGCGCGCTTGAGCGGAGCGATCGTGCTGTTCAAAGGCGCCGACACGGTGGTCGCCGCGCCCGACGGGCGCGCCTCGATCCTCGCCTCCGCCCCGCCCTGGCTCGCCACGGCCGGCTCGGGAGACTTGCTCACCGGCATGATCGCGGGGCTGCTCGCGCAACGCATGGAGCCCTTCGCCGCGGCCTCCTGCGCGGCCTGGATGCACGGGCGCGCCGCGACGCTCTTCGGACCGGGACTGATCGCCGACGACATCGCCGCGACCCTCCCCGCCGTCTGGCGGGAGCTTGTCGCTTATCTGGATGCAATCCTCTAAGAACGCGAATGTTTCTCTGCTAGCGCTGGGAATTCGCTCAAGGAGGCGGGCCTACGATGACTGCTTGCGCGCCGTCGAGCCGCGTGGCACATCCTGGCCAAAGCTCCTCTAGCAAGAGCAAGATCCCCCCATGGCAGGCTTCTCCCGCGCGGATCAGGAATTCGCGCCTATTCCCGGCGCGCGCGTGCTCGTCGTCGCCGCGCGCTTCAACGCGGGCATCGTCGCGCTCCTTCGCGAGGGCGCGGCGGCGGCGCTCGCGCGCGCAAAAGTCGAGGCGCGGGTGATCGACGTTCCCGGCGCGCTCGAGATCGCGCCGGCCGCGGCCATCGCCTTAGAAGCCGCGTGGAAAGCCGGGGCGCCCTATGACGGCGTCGTTGCTCTCGGCTGCGTGATCCGCGGCGAGACCTATCACTTCGAGATCGTCGCGAACGAAAGCGCGCGCGCCTTGAGCGATCTCGCCGTGGCGCAGCGCCTGCCGCTCGGCAACGGCATTCTGACCGTCGAGAGCGAGGAGCAGGCGATCCTGCGCGCGGACCCGAAGCAGGGCGACAAGGGCGCCGACGCCGCGCTCGCCGCGCTCGCGCTGATCCGGCTCGCGCGCGAATTGGGCGGGCGCCGATGAAGGCCGCCGAGCGTTCGAGCGCCCGCCTCGCCGTTGTGCAGGCGCTCTATCAGATGGAGGTCGGCGGCAAGGGGCTGCATGAGGTCCAGGCCGAGTTCGAGGCGCATTGGATCGGCCGAGAGATCGAGGGCGCGCGCTATCGCCCGGCCGAGGTCGGCTTTTTTCGCGAGGTGCTGAACGGCGTGCTCGAGCGAGCAGCGGGCGATCGACACGAAGATCGATTCGGCGCTCTCGGGAGGCTGGCCACTTTCGCGTATCGAGACCGTCATGCGCGCGATCTTGCGCGCCGGGGCCTATGAGCTCATCTACCGGCCGGACGTCCCGTCGCTCGGTCGCGATCAAGGAATATGTCGATGTGGCCGGCGCCTTTTTCGGCCCGACCGAATGCGGCATGATCAACGCCGTGCTCGACCGCCTCGCGCGCGAGACGCGGGCAGGACAGCGGGCGAAGGGGGGCGCCTGAGAGGGCGCAGGCCCGTCGAGCGCCAGCGTGGCCGGACGGCTTAGGGCGCGATCGCGAAACGGGGGCCGCGCGACACAGCCTAGCAGGAGACCTTGGCGGCGCGCTCTGCGAATATCCGGGCGTTCGTTTGCAACGCCCTGCCTCGCCCGCCCGGTTCCGCCGTCCATGCAAAAACTCAAAGCTTTCGAGACTGTGGGGCCGTTCGCCGAAATATGCTATAGAATTCAAATGGCTACGAAAGCGCCTGACGACCCAATTCTGGAACGCTTCCGCGCCGCCGTGCATGAGCTATACGGCAAGCGTGTGGCGCGCCTCGTGCTGTTCGGGTCGCGCGCGCGGCGACGCGCGACCGGAGTCCGATTATGACGTCGCTGTGTTTCTGCACGGCGATATGCCAGACCGTATCGCGGAGATGTATCGTCTCGCCGACGTTAGCACGGCTATTCTTGAAGAAACGGGCGAGTTCATTCATGCCATGCCATACCGCGCGGACGCTTACGATGGACCTACGCCGCTCATGCATGAAATCCGCCGGGAAGGCATCAATTTATGAAGCCGGAGACGAGCGCATTTTTGGGCAAGTCACGCGAATTTCTTGCGAAGGCGCAAGACTACGCCGCGCTCGCCGGGGGCTATGCCGAAGCCTTGACAGGCGTCGGCGCTCTGGGGCGGACAAGCTTCGGCGCGCATCGCAAAGGTCAAGACTCTTGCCTAGGGCGCGCACCACCAGAAAATCATGGACCTCAGTAGTGCAAAAGTCGCTTCCAGAAAGGCGGGCGGTTGGGCTTCTGAGCATCTTCACCCACGAGCGCGCGGCTTGCGGGCTATCGCCTCGCCTCCCGGCAGGACTATGACCCGCCGCTTCACCGAGGATGAGCTCATCGAAAGGCTCTTTGCGCCGCTCGGGGGGCCGGCGGGGCTTGGGCTCAGGGACGACGCGGCGCTGCTGCCGGCGGGCGAGGAAAGCGTCGCGACGATGGACGCTCTCGTCGCCGGCGTGCATTTTTTCGCCGACGATCCGCCTGGGGCCATCGCCAAGAAGGCGCTGCGCGTCAATCTCTCCGATCTCGCCGCCAAAGGCGCGGAGCCTATGGGTTTCCTGCTGGCGCTGGCGCTTCCCGAAGGCTGGACCAACGCCTGGCTCGAGGCCTTCGCGCAAGGACTGGGCGAGGATGCGGCGCGCTTTGGCTGTCCGCTCATCGGCGGCGACACGGTGAAAACGCTAGGGCCCCTGACGATCGCGATCACGGCGCTCGGCCGGACGAAAGGGCGCTTCGTGCCGCGCGCGGGGGCCAAGGTCGGCGACGGCGTCTTCGTCAGCGGGACCATCGGCGATGCGGCGCTGGGGCTGCGGCTGCGCAAGGACCCCGCCTTCGCCGCGCGGCTTTCGCCCTCCTCCCGCGACTTTCTACTCGAACGCTATCTGCTGCCGCGCCCGCGGCTCGAGCTTGCGCCGCTCCTGCGGCAAGGCGCGAGCGCCGCGATGGATATTTCCGACGGGCTTTTGGGCGATTTGGGCAAGCTCGCCCGCGCGTCAAAAGTCTCCGCGCGGGTCCTGCTTGCCGATATCCCCTTCTCGGAGGCGGCCCAGGAGGCGCTGGCTTTAGATCACGCTGCGTTTGAGCGGAATCGCTCAAACGCAGAAAACGTGATCGACTTTAAAGAGTTAGAGCGCGCTCCGAGCGAAAAACCGGTTCCCACTTTTTCGCAGCGCGCTCTGGCCCCGGATCTCCTCGAGACGCTGCTCTGCGGAGGAGACGATTACGAGATTCTCGCGTGCGGCGAGCCGGCGCTGCTGAGCTGCGGCCCGGGCGGACAGGGTGATTTCAGACGAATTGGCGAAATCGTCGCGGGGCCCGAGGCGCCGCGAACTCTTTGACTCCCAGGGAAAGCAAATAGAATTCAAATCCCTGTCATTCAGCCATTTTTGACGGGCCTCTTAGCGTCGCCATTGCCGCGGGCAAATCTTTCTGGCAAAGGGGGGGGGAACAACCGTCGCAGCCGCGATTCCCGGATCGCGGCTGCGTGTCTTTTTTCGGCTGGGGCGCGAGGGGGGCGATCCGTCGCGGCAAGCGGCGTCGAGGAACGACGCCGGAACGAGAGGGCGAAACCACCATGGTATTGTTTCTCACTATTCTGTTCGGGCTGGCGTCCGTCGCTTATGGGGCGCTGACCGCGAAGGATCTCCTGGCGCATGACGCCGGATCCGCGCGGATGCAGGAGATTGCGGGCGCGATCGCCGAAGGCGCGCAGGCTTATCTCAATCGCCAATATCGGACGATCGCCATGGTCGGCGCCGGCGTCGCCGTGCTGCTGGCGCTCTTTCTGGGCCTCTGGGTCGCCTTCGGCTTCGTGCTCGGCGCGGTGCTTTCGGGCGCGGCCGGCTATATCGGCATGAACGTCTCCGTGCGCGCCAATGTCCGCACCGCCCAGGCCGCGACGAAGTCGCTCGCCGAGGGTCTCGACATCGCCTTCAAGGCGGGCGCGATCACGGGTCTGCTCGTCGCGGGCTTGGCGCTCCTCGGCGTCGCGGTCTATTACGCGATCCTCACCTGGGGCGCGGGCTATTCTCCCTCCGATCGCACGGTCGTCGACGCGCTCGTGGGCTTAAGCTTCGGCGCCTCGCTCATCTCGATCTTCGCGCGTCTTGGCGGCGGCATCTTCACCAAGGGCGCGGACGTCGGCGCCGACCTCGTCGGCAAGGTCGAGGCGGGCATTCCCGAGGACGATCCGCGCAACCCGGCGACGATCGCCGACAATGTCGGCGACAATGTCGGCGACTGCGCCGGCATGGCGGCCGACCTCTTCGAGACCTACGCGGTCACCGTGGTCGCGACGATGGTGCTCGCCACGATCTTCTTCGCCGGCCAGGAAGGGCTTTCCGGCGCGGTGCTCTATCCGCTGGCGATCGGCGGCTTCTCGATCCTCGCCTCGATCGCCGGCACCTTTTTCGTCCAGCTCGGCGACAGCCACTCCTTCGAGCTCACCAAGCTCGCCGCCCCCTGGTTCAAGAAGATCGGCATCGACAACTCGATCATGGGCGCGCTTTACAAGGGCCTCATCGCCTCGGGCGTCTTCTCGATCGCGGGCCTCTTCCTCGCGACGCTCTTCACCGTGGGCCTCGGCGAGATCGGCAAGGTCAACGGCCAGCCGATCTACGGCTTCTGGCTGTTCATCGATGGGATCATCGGCCTCATCGTGACCGCGGCGATCGTCTACATTACCGAATATTACACCGCCACGGGCAAGCGCCCGGTCATCTCGATCGCCCAGGCCTCAGTGACGGGTCACGGGACCAATGTGATCCAGGGGCTAGCGGTGTCGCTGGAGGCGACCGCGGCGCCGGCGGTCGTGATCGTGCTCGGTATCCTGTTCACCTATAATCTCGGCGGCCTCTACGGCGTCGCGGTCGCGGTCACGACCATGCTCGGCCTCGCCGGCATGATCGTCGCGCTCGACGCTTTCGGCCCGGTGACCGACAACGCCGGCGGCATCGCCGAAATGGCGGGGCTGCCGAAGGAGGTGCGCCAGTCGACCGACGCGCTGGACGCGGTCGGCAACACGACCAAGGCCGTCACCAAGGGCTATGCGATCGGCTCGGCGGGCCTCGGCGCGCTCGTGCTGTTTGCGGCCTATACGAACGACCTGAAGCACTTCGCCGATACAGGCGTGCCCTTCTTCAAGGACATGGGCAAGGTCGACTTCGACCTCTCCAACCCTTACGTCGTCGCGGGCCTGATCTTCGGCGGTCTCATCCCCTATCTCTTCGGCGGCATCGCGATGACCGCCGTCGGCCGCGCCGCGGGCTCGGTCGTCGAGGAGGTGCGCCGCCAATTCAAGAACCCGGGCATCATGGCCGGGACGGAGCGTCCCGACTACGGCCGCGCCGTCGACCTGCTGACCCAGGCGGCGATCAAGGAGATGATCGTTCCCTCGCTCCTGCCGGTGCTCGCGCCGATCGTGGCCTTCCTCGTCGCCTGGATCCTGGGCGGCAAGGCCAACGCCTTCGCGGCGCTCGGCGCGCTGCTCCTCGGCGTCATCGTCAACGGCATCTTCGTCGCGATCTCGATGACCTCGGGCGGCGGCGCCTGGGATAACGCCAAGAAGAGCTTTGAAGACGGCTTCGTCGACAAAGACGGCGTTAAGCACGTCAAGGGCGGCGACGCGCACAAGGCGGCGGTGACCGGCGACACGGTCGGCGATCCCTACAAGGACACCGCCGGCCCCGCCGTGAACCCCGCGATCAAGATCACCAATATCGTCGCGCTGCTGCTTCTCGCCACGCTGGCGCGTTGAGCGGCCGACGAGCTTGAAATCCGTAGAGCGCGCTGCGGAAAAGCGGGAACAGGTTTTTCGCTCGCAGCGCGCTCTGACCTTTTGGAATCGAACACGTTTTCTGCGTTTGAGCGATTCCCCTCGAACGCGGCGTAGGAGCTTAGGCGTAGGTCTGCTGTTGGACCGCTATTGACCCTAGCTGTGTGAAAGTCCGTGCGAGGCTCCGCCCCGCCCAGAGTTCCGCGGGTCCAGATGACCGCCGTGCCGCGATTATCCTGGTCGGAAGGCTGGCTCAGGTCGTCCGTACGCGATCCTGCGCCCCGACGGCGTTCTGCGTGAGAGCGCCGCCCTGCCAAAGGCGGGCAAACTCGGGAAACGTTCAATCCCGACCGGGGCCTATCCGGAGAATTCCGATTTAGGTGTCTTCCACCACCATGGCGATCAGTTTAGCAAGTTTTTCACGAGTAAGATCTCCGGGAGATGAAATATACGGTTCCGCATTTGGTGAATACGTACACGAAATTTGTGGAAATCCTCTTCCGAGCGAGGGAGCCATTCTTCTAATTGAAATCCTTCCGGCTTGGCTTATAATTTCGATAGGATCCATATCGCCGATCTTAAACGACACCCCAAAAGGCTTGTTGTCACTCAAGTCAATTTGAGCGTGGTATGAAAATGTATCCTTCGGAAACGCTTGTTGGAGTTCGCTCATAAAAGGAATGACAACATCTGTGATCGCCTTTTTGTAGGCAGCAGTATCCGCCTTCAACTTATCAAGAATTTCTTCCTGCTTAATCTTTTGCGAGGCTTTTTCTAAAGCCTCTTCAGCGCATTTCTTGGCATATTTTGCCGCCAACTCCTTGGGGTCCATTCCTTGCCTCCTCTTGCTTTCCCGCAAGAATAGCAGGGAGTTGGGCCTGGTGCGAGGCCGCCTAACGGAGACCATATGACCCGGTGGCCGGCCTTCATAGAGCGATCCACACGAATAGGTTTCTCGCTTTGGTGGGTAGCGAGTTACCAGAGCGCGGCTTCGCCTCCGCCGCCAGTTTCGACAACATTCCGACTTGAGGCCAATCAATATGTTGCAGTTATATTCTTGAGACGATGTGTTCAGAATATTCTTTGCATTCAGCGGTCGTTGCGCTTTGGCGCGCATATCGGCAAGAGGATGCAGCGCGATTGTCATACGGCAGAAATAACTCAACTCATTCAGAATTAGTGCTACAATATGCTGTCTTGCTTTTTCCGGACGGAAAGAGGGCGCATGTCTCATCATTGGTGGACGTGGGTTGCCTACGGGGCGATTCTCACGATCATCGTCGGCGGTCACATCTTGTGGTTCGGAGCTACTCACGATCCGGCGATTGGGATGCGCCTCGGCGCGGCCATCGCCGGTTTGGGAATCGTCGTGACGGCGCGCCCTTATTTTCGAACCGGCCTGCGGGAAACCGTCGACCGTCAGTTGCCGGGCCGGCTCTCAGCGCACTCTTCGACCGAGCTACTGGAACTGCAGGCGACGGAGCACCACATCGCGCGTCCCGGGATTGTCCACGACGTCGTGGCCGAGAAAATCGTCGGCGTCGGCCTCATTCTTTTCGGCGCATTGTTCAATGGCTACGGCGACTTGCCTCTGAGGTGGATCGGATACGCTGCAAAGTGACCGCGGCTTCGCCGTCTCTCAACTCTGCGGTATTGTCCCCTCGATGGGGCGCTGTCGGCCTGAGCGCGTCACGAGGACGAGAGCCAGGACAGCAGCTCACGTTTACAGCAGCTCACGTTTTCAATGATATTTCCGGATGCTGTCGCTGGGCGCGCCTTGATTACAGAGAATTATGAACGAAAAATTCAAACTTATCCCGATTAAGATAAAATAAATTAAGCAGGGAGTCTTGAATAATATTTATATTTTATTATGTAATTGAGGTCGGTTGAGTGACAATCATCTGGCAGTGACGATAACCATTACGTGGAGATTCTTAAATGAATGAGAGAGCCAATGCCACCCCCGCCCCCGCCGTGGCCGGCGAGAAGCGCCCCGCAGCAAACGAGGGCCGGGCGATCATTCTGAAGGAAATCAAGGCGAAGTGGAGCAAGTTCGAGGAGGCCGACTTGTCGGCGCTCAAGAACCGGGACGATGTCGTGAGCCAGGTCGTGGCCAAATACAGCCTGGAAAAGGCCAATGTTCAACGGGATGTCGATTCCCTTTTGAAGGGCCGCCACCTCTGACGTGCGTTGGCGCGGCTATCGCTCGGATGGAATCTTCCGAGTGGTAGAAAAAATCGCGCCAGTTCAAAGACGTTGAAGTGCCTTCTGGTTGTATAGAGTTTGCAACGCGTTCGGAATGCGCTCTGACCAACTGCGGCGGCCACGAAAAACGTGGACGTCGCTTTTTTGCTTGCGACGCCGGCAGCGCTGTCCCTCTCCGTCGAGCTTGTGCGCGGCGTGACGTCGGCGCCTTCGATCGGAAAGACTCGCGCAATCCATGATCGATCAAAAGACATTGAAAAGAAGCTCATGCTGCAACGCAATATTAGCACATTGCAGCGCAATAACATTCGGAGATTGAGCTGGTGGATGGTGATCCGCGCCGCTGATGGCCGTCGGTCTCTACGCCGGCCCCGAGCATATCGTGAGCTATTTCCTCAGCACGGACAATCAATGCAAACTCACCCCGATGATCGCTGAGCGGTCTGACGATGAGAAGGATTCGTCCTCGGCGCAGGTTTCGCGCATCCAAGTCGCGGTCGACGTCGGCGCGACGGAGCGCCTTGATACGGAAGAAGGGAGGGCGTTGCAGTTTGCTTGCGAGGCGGGCGCGCAAGCGATGACCGCCTCTTCGGTCGACCGGATCGCGCGCTATCCCGCGATGAAATGATCGTGGCGCGCAAGCGTCCAAACAAATTCATACCCCTATGATATTAATTGCGCTCGACAATCATCGTCGCTTCGACGGCTCGAGACCGGGCTAGAGAGGAGAACGCGCTGATCAACTCTCTTTTGCTCACCGCGGCGCGGATTTGCACGTTCGAGCAACGGTGGCTGCGAACGAATGCGAGCGGCTTTTTTTTCGAGCGCGATGAACGTTTGTTCCTGATCACGAGCCGGCACGTGGTGATGGATGAACAGAGCCGTCATCTCCCGGACCGTCTGGAGATCGAGCTCCACACCGACCCCGAGAACATGGCCAAGTCCACCGGGTTTTCGATCCCGCTGTACCGCCATGGCAAACCCGTCTGGCGCCAAGGCCTCGACTCCGCCGGAGCGATCGACGTCGCGGCAATCGAGATTCACCGCTCGGCCTTGCCGGAGATGACGGTCTACCGCGCTTTCAATCCCGCCCACCTCTTGGACACGCTCGAGCACATCGAAATTGGCGCGTCGCTGCTCATTGTCGGCTTTCCGCTCGGCTTTCACGACACCTTGCATCACATGCCGGTCGTGCGCCGGGCGATGCTTGCGTCTGCCTTCGGTCTCCGCTTTCAAGGACAGGGATATTTCTTGACCGATGCGCGCACGCATCGCGGCACGAGTGGCGCGCCTGTCGTGATGCGCGCAGCCGAGGGCCCCTTGAAGCAAGGCGCTTTACCGTGGCGACTGCTCGGGGTCCACTCGTCCCGGCTCGACGTCGGCCCACGCGACCTGGCCCTCGACGAGGCGCTCGGTCTCAATTGCGCTTGGTATGCCGACATCCTGCTCACGCTGACGGCGCCTTGACGGGAACGCTTCGGTCGGATTTCCGCAATTGGCGCGCCGCCGACCCCGACTGCGGCGCCGTTTTGGGGCGTCAGGCGGGGGCAAGCGTCGGATTGAAACCGCCAGCGCGGTTTTCCTGCGAAGCGCCTGTCTTGCGCTCGCCGCTCATCGGATTATCTTCGGCCCATGGCGATGCGAAAGACGCTTCCTTGCCTCCTCGCTGCGGCGGTTCTCGCTGCGCCGTGTATCGCGGGCGCCGCCGAGGAAGAAGACGGCAGCTTCATCGAGATCCCGGGCTTTGGGCGCATTCCGCTGCCCCCGGCGCTCGGCCGCGAGGGCCCCGAGGAGACGGCTCCGCGCGAGCTGCCGAAAAAGCCTCCGCGCGTCTCCGCAGAGCCCGCCCCAAAGCTGACGCCGGCGCAAGCTCAGGCGAGAATGACCGATCAGCTCGCGGCGCGCTTGAGAGCCGCGTCCGACTCGTCGGAGGCCGAGGCCATCCTGGGACTGCTGCGCCAGGCCTTCGCCAATGCGACCTCCGACACCTCGGCGCTGATCGCGACGCGGGCGGCGACGGCGGAGAAGGCCGGCGCGCCGGCGCTGGCGCTCGCGCTCCTTGACCGTCTCGTCGCCATCGATCCCGCCTGGCCCGAGGGCTTCGTTCAGCGCGCCCAGCTGCGGCTCGCCGAGGGCGACGCGGCCGGCGCGCGCGCCGATTTCGAGGCGGCTTTGCGCCTCGAGCCGCGCCGTTTCGACGCGCTCATGGCGCTCGCCTCGCTCAAGGAGGAGGCCGACGACAAGAAGGGCGCGCTCGAGGCCTATCGCCGCGCGCTCGGGCTCGCTCCGCAGCTCGAGAGCCTGCGGCGGACGGAGCAGCGGCTGCGCGTCGAGGTCGAGGGCCGCGACATTTGAGGGCGGTTTCGCCGGCGCTCGCCTGTCGCTTCCTGCGGAGACGCGTGAAGCCGCGCCTGACCTTCGCGCAAACGCTCACCGAGGCGGCGCGGGCCTTCGCGCTCGATCTCCCCTACGAGACGCCCGAAGGCGGCTTTAAGCGCCAGCGGCTCGGCGGCGTGCCGACGGAAATCTGCGGCGCCGGGACCCCGCTGCTCTATCTCCACGGCGGCGCCTTTTTCGCGGGAACGCCCAGGTCCTATCGGCCGATCGCCGCGGCCTTCGCCGCCATGGGTTTTCAGGTCTTCATTCCCGCCTATCGCCTCGCGCCGCGACATAGTTTTCCCGCGGCCTTTGACGACGCGCGCGCGGCCTTCGCGGCGCTGGCGGAGGAGCGCGGCGTCATCGCGCTCGCCGGCGACTCGGCCGGAGCGGGCTTGGCGCTCGGCGTCATGGCGGCACGGCGGCGAGACGGCGAGAGCTTGCCTCGCGCCGCGGCGCTTTTTTCTCCCTGGACCGATCTCGCCGTGACCGGCGCCTCGGCGCGCGAGAACGAGGGACGCGATCCGATGTTCACGCGCAAAATGCTGAAGATCGCCTCCCGCGCTTATCTTGCCGGCGCGAGCCCGAGGGACCCCCGCGCCTCGCCGCTCTACGCCGAGCCCAAGGGCCTCCCGCCGCTCTTGATCCATGTCGCCGAGGACGAGCTGTTACGTGACGATGCGCTGCGCTTCGCCGCCCGCGCGCGACAAGCGGGCGTCGAGACAAAGCTCAGCCTCTGGCCGGGCGTTCCGCATTGCTGGCAGCTCGCGCAGGGACTGATGGCGGAGGGGCGCGCCTCGCTGCAGGAGGCGGCGGGTTTTTTGCGCGAGCGGGCCGCGTGTGCGCGCGCCGAGAGCCGGGAGCGCACCGCAAAGCAGACTTCGCGAAGTTGATCCTCCGCTCATTCTCTTCGGCGCCCACGACATTGTCTCTGCTTCCACTTCGCGCAGGCCCGGTCGGCGGTGCGACAACGTTCCTCATTGCCAAAGAGCGCCCATCGGCACAGCTTCAGAAGGGACCATGGTTCTCTCGGCAACGCCAAGTGAACAGCTGATAGGACGGTTTTCTCTTGCGCGCTGTGACGTCACGCGGTTTGTGGCGTAGATGTGAGCTATCGGACAAATCCCGTGCCGGTTCTTCGCCACCGTTTTCTTCTCATCCTTCTGATTTTTATCGGGGCTCTCGTTGTTGGATGGTGCGCCACGAGATTTTGGTTCGGACAGGGCGACCCCGAGACGACGCGTTACGACAGGCCGCCCACGTCGATCGGGCGGTTAAGCTACCGCAGCCAAATAAAACCGGTTCTGGAGAAGCGCTGCGTCGTCTGCCATGCTTGCTACGACGCGCCTTGCCAGCTCAAGCTCGAAAGTTGGGAGGGAATCGCACGCGGTTTCAGCCCCTATTTAGTCTATCACAGCTCCAAACTCGTCGAGGCGACGCCGACACGTTTGTTTGTCGACGCGCAGAAGGCGTCAGAATGGAGAAAGCGCGGCTTTTCCCCCGTATTGAACGAATACAAGAACTCGCCGGAGCAAAATCGGCTGGGGAGTCTGATTTATCGCGCTCTCGCTTTGAAACAGGTGCACCCCCAGCCTACCGCGGGCCTCGCGCCGGCCATTCTCGATTTTAGTCTCGATCGCAAGCAGAGTTGCCCGAAGATCGAGCTCTACGATCTTTACGAAAAGACCCATCCGCTCGCAGGGATGCCTTTCGGCTTGCCGGCCATTGATCCTGGGGATCAAGAGCGGATCGTCCGATGGATCGAGCAGGGCGCGTCAGACGAGGGACCGCCGCTCCTTTCCGCCCGCGAGGAAAACGACATCGCCGCATGGGAGCGCTTCCTGAACGGGAATTCGCTCAAGGAACGGCTGATGAGCCGCTATTTGTACGAGCATCTGTTCCTTGCCCATCTTTATCTCAACGGCGCCTTCGAAGGACCCGCGTTTCGTCTCGTGCGCAGCTCGACGCCGCCCGGAGAACCGAATGCCGTGATCGCGACGCGTCGGCCGTTCGAAGCCCCGAATGTGGAGCGGCTTTATTACCGGCTGCAGCGCGATCTCGAGCCGATCGTCGCCAAGACGGATATGCCCTATCGGCTGGATAGGGCGCGGATGGATCGCTACCGGACTTTGTTCCTCACCCCCGATTACGTCGTCGAGAGAGAGCCGTCCTATGCGCCGGAGGACGCCTCGAATGGATTGGCGACGTTTCGCGCTATCCCAATGGAATCGCGCTATCGCTTCCTGCTCGACGACGCTCAGTATTTCGTCATGACCTTCATCAAGGGGCCGGTATGTCGGGGGCAGGTCGCGCTGAACGTTGTCGACGATCGGTTCTGGGTATTTTTTCTCGCGCCCGAGGTGGACCTGCTCAAAGACGCCGACGATGTGGGGCGGCGGGCGCTGGAGGAGATTTCCTTGCCCGCGGCGGAGGGCGGCAGCAGCCCACCGCTCGTGACGACGTGGAATTGTTACGCCGCGCGGGAACGGCGACTGCAGGCGGCGCGGGCGGCGGATTTGCGGGCCTTCGCAGACTCTCATGGCGGCCCGCGACTGGACATGGTCTGGGACGGGGACGGCGCGAATCGAGCCGCCGCGCTGACGGTGATGCGACATTTCGACAGCGGGACGGTCGTTCGGGGACTTGTTGGAGAGCCTCCCAAGACCGCTTGGCTCGTCGATTATTCGCTTTTGGGGCGCATCTATTACCTTCTGGTCGCGGGCTATGACGTCTACGGCAACCTCACGCACAATCTCACCACCAGGCTACACATGGATTTTCTCCGCATGGAGGGGGAAGCCAATTTCATTAGCTTGCTGCCGGCCGCTGTCCGCGCCGACGCGGTTTCACGATGGTATCGCGACGCCAAGCCGGAGTCCCTAAATCATATGAGCGCGTTAGTCCTCGAGCCAGGGATCGAAAGCGCGATCACGTATCACGGTCCCGATGCGCAACAAGAGCTGTACGCGATGCTCGAAAAGCGTTTGCTTCCCGTGCTCGATACGAGGCTGTCGCTCGCCAATGTCGCTGACGCGAATCTACGCGAGCAACTCAAGCGTCTGGCCGCCTTGCACGGCGAACGCCTCGGCCTGCTCCCGGAACTCAGCTATCTTAGTGTTCGCGACTCTCCGGGCGGCGCGCTCTATTTCACCTTGGTGAAGGACACCGGCCACCGCAATGTTACGAATCTCTTGCTCGAGCAAAATGAACTTGCGCCGGAAGACAATGCGCTCACCGTGGTGTCGGGTCTGATCGGGGCCTACCCGAATGCGTTTTTCCGACTCGCGCGGGACGGATTGCCAGAGTTCATCGAGCGGGTCGCCTCCCTGAAGTCCGAGGACGATTACCGGCGTCTAGGCGATCGCTTCGCGGTCCGTCGGACGGACCCGAAGTTTTGGGAATTCAGCGATCTCCTGCAAGCGGCGGAAGCGCGTGAAGACCAGACCGATCATGGCCTGCTCGATTACAACCATCTGGAGAATCGTTGAAGCCGATGACTTCTGCCCGGCCTTAGGCGTTGTTGGCGGCTCGCGCACCGCGTGACGGCGGAGAGGCGCGCGTCGGTGAGCGAAGGCGCGGCCTATTTGCGCGAGCGGGCCGTAAGCGCGCGCCAAGGGCCGGTAGCTCAGCTTGCTAGCCCATCAGCGGCACGATAACTCGGTCTCGGGCAGGTCTCCAGCTCGGGCAGAGCATCTTGTGAGCTTCAGCACCGTGAACTCGCGAGGGGGACGTGCGATTGCGTCGCGTCAGGCGCGACGATCACGCCCGAGCGCGAGCAATTGGCGTCCTTCTGCGCGCCTTATCTGCGCTCCGGTCAAAGCCTGGTTTGCAACATCGAGCAGACGCCGCACGTCAGCTCCATAGACGATCTGAACGGGATGATCCTCGGCGTCCAGCACGGCAATACGTCGGAGCCGGTGGCCCATCGCCTCAAGGATGAGGGCCGGATCGCCGAGGTGCGCACTTACGCCTACCACGACATCGGCGCGATGCTAGACGACCTGGCCACTGGCAAAATCGGTGGGGTCATGAAGCTTGCCCCCGCGATGCGCTGGATGATCAAGGCTCGGCCCCAATTGCGCGTGGTGCAGGAAGGGATAACGGACGAGAGGCTCGGCGTAGCCGTCCGCTTAGGCGACAAGGCTTTGCTCGACGCGCTAAACAGCGCTCAGGCGCGACTGCAGAAGAGCGGCGCGCTTCAACGATTGGCGCAAAAATGGCTTCGCGCGTAATTCCTTGCATCCACCTCTTCACAGGGCCCGATGTGTCGGGCACGCTGGAGTTCGCCACGCGCGACGGCGAGACCTTCATTCTCCGTCCCGGCGATATTTTCTTGGCGTCCGACACGTCGGGAACGGGACACCGCTGGCGTCTCATCGACGATCAGCCGTGGCGACGACTCTATGTCGAGCTTGACGGCTCGGCGGCCCGTTCCGGGCGACACTCTTCGTTTGCGGCGGGAGCGAAAGGCCATGTATTACGCAATCAAGACGAAGATTCGTGATACACGAGCGACGACATTCTCCTTCGCCGCGCAAAAGACGATGTATGGAGGCAAGCACATCGCTGTAGGCGATACCGTCTTTCTGTTCGCGAGCGAGACCGAAGGAGGGCATGGCCTCATCGCACGCGGCGTCGTGACATCCGCTGACCCACTCCCCAAAGCTCCTGGCGTGGACCGACAAACGCCGCGCGTGAGCCTCGCCATCAGACGCGCCGCGCTTGCCAAGCGGCCGCTCGGGCGCAAGGAGATCAAACCCTACTCCGACTGGAACGACGGGCGGCCCGAGACCGAGCTCAACTTCAAGTTCTATCGTCAGGCGACCAACAAGATCGTCGGCATTTCAGATGAAACGGCGGCCTTCCTCAGCGGATTTTTTTAGTCCCGGGAGCATCAAGGCGCGCGAAGCTCCTTCGCCTTGCGGAAAATTTTGCTCTTCCCGCAATTCTCGATATTCGTGACAATCCATCTTCATCGAGCTTAGGCGATGCGGCTGTCAAACCCTCCGAGCGAAGGCCGACGCTCGGCGCGATGCGGAAAATTCGTCGAACCCGCCTCACGGGTCTCGCGCATCGACGCGCTCTCGCGCCTGCGCTATGAGCTTGAGATCACGCCTTCCGTCAGGAAAACCGCCCCTGCGTCCCGTCCGTCTCGCCCTCATCGCGGCGCTCCTGGCTCAGCCGGCGCGCGCGGCCGAGGAATTGCGCTCCGCTCACTTTGCGCGGCCATAGTCCATCGTGATCTTCCTCGCCTGTTTTTCTGCGGGAACATTGCGGTTGAGGACATCCTGCAAGCTTGAGGTCGAGGCGATCAAGGCCATTCCGGATTTTGTGAAGGTGTTTTCGTTGAAGACATGTTCCGACAGAAGCGGGTTCGTCAGAACGAAGGTGAAGGCGTCGTACGCGAGTACACGTTTCAAGAGCGGCGGGAGCGCGCCCAGGGGCATGACCGGTTCGGCGAAAAGTCCGACGAAATACTCGATGTTGTCGACGTCGCCATAGAGGTTGCGCAACGCCTCGACAATCTCGGGATCGCCCGAAATCTGTTCGAAACGCGTGACGCGCGGAAATTTGAAGGCCTCGCGATAATCATTGTAGGAGGCGATTTTGTTGGCGCGCGCTTGTCGGATCGAGGCCTTCTCGATGTGCAAAAGAAAGTCGGGCGTATTGAAAAGCCCCAGCTCCCAAGCGCGTTGATCGCTCGCCGCTTGCATGAGCCCGGAGAGGCCGACCTCTTGCAAGAGTCCGCTGTTGAAAATGATTTCCGGTCCCGAGTAGGCCTTGCCCCCGATCTCGAAGCGGTCCGGGCACAAGGAGTGCCATCGGTAGAGGAGATTGAATTCAATCCACATCCAGTTGGGCTTGTTCCAAGGCGCGCGCCAAGCGACGGATGGATCCGCCGTGAAATGGAAATACATGGGCGCGATGTGGCTGACATATTCCTCGACGACAAGCTTCAGAATGATGACCATGTTGATGTTGCGCGCGGTTTGGAACACGCGCTCGTCGTCCCACCTCGGGTTTTCCTTTTCAAGCTGCGCGGCGATGCGATTATGCTCGCGCAGAAAAAGCGTGTTGAGCATCGCCGTATAGGGCGTGGAGTTCGCGCGCTCGCCGCCGAAGGCGAAGATCGCGCCTCTCAGTCTTTTGGCCTCGTCGGCGGGGAGTCCCTTTAGATAATCTTCGAAGAGCAGCGGCGGCCGCAAAACAGAGAATTCAGGCTTCACATTGCCGTCGCCGTCGTAAAGCTTCGGCGCGTAGGCTTCGCCGTCGATCAGCTCGAATTTCAGAAGCCCTTTTTGACCCGGCGTTTCGGAGTTCAGGCGCAACGCGCTCGTTTGTTCGAAATTCAATCCATAGACGGGGTTGACGTCGATCTGATGGCAAGTGAGCGTCTGGCGCGTGTCGCTCAAGACGGTCATCATGAAGCCGTCCGTGAACCATTGCGCAAAGGACGGAAAAAGAAAGGTCGATCCGCTCGACAGGATCGGGCCGCTCGATCTGACTTTGAATAGCTTCACGACCTCGTCGATCGGCGGAAGGTTCGGCATCTCCTTGGGCAGCAGATAACGTGCGAACCATCGCTTATCCATCAAGGAGTCCCAAGAGGTGTAACCGGCAATCTCGGGATTTTTGGGATCGCCCCTGGGCGGCCTTGAACTGTAAGGGGTCGGCCGCGTCGCCCCATAGTCGACGGCGATGTTGATCATGAACCGGTTCATGCGCTTGCGGATCGGCGGGATCGCCATCAACAGGCGCCAAAACAACCGGCCATGAGCCGGGAGAGTGTCGATGAGCCAATCTTTCAATGAGCCGTCGCGGCTTGTATCTCGGTCGCGGCTCGTATCTGGGGCGCGGCTTGTATCTCGCATGGGAAATCTCCTTCGCTTTCAAAAGCAATGTTTGGAACGTTGCGTGCCGCTTCGTTCAACGCGGGAAGGACGACGCACATTCGCGAAAAGAGAATGCTCCCGTCTCGCCTTTTCGACAAGGCTGGCGCGAAACAGCGAGGAGGCGCAAAAACGGACAAGGCGCGACGGTTAGGCTCTCGATGCGCCTCTCCGGTCCATCCGAAGGCTCCATAGCGCGGACGTCACCCATGGCGCCCCCGCGCCCTTGGCGAAGATGACAAAATCGCGCATAGCGGACCTTCACTGAAACCACGGCTCAGGGGCCCTTGCATCGACGCGCTCTCGCGCCTGAGCTATGAGCTTGAAATCAAGCCTTTCGTCAGGAAAACCATCCATGCGTCCCGTCCGTCTCGCCCTCATCGCGCTCGTCGCGGCGCTCCTGGCTCAGCCGTCCCGCGCGGCCGATGAAATGCGGCTTGCTTTGCAGGCGACCGGCACGACGGTCTGGGAAATGGCGGTGGTCTCGGCCTATGGCCTCGACAAGGAGGCGGGGCTCGATCTCAAGATCACCGAGCTCGCCTCGCCCGCGGCCGGAAGGATCGCGCTCATTGGCGGCTCGGCCGACATCATCGTTTCCGATTGGCTTTGGGTCGCGCGCGAGCGCGCCGGCGGCCACGGCCTCGTCTTTTACCCGGCCTCGACCGGAATCGGCGCGCTGATGACGAGGGACCCGGCGATCAAGACCGTAAAGGATCTCGCGGGCAAAAAGTTCGGCGTCGCCGGCGGGCCGCTCGACAAGAGCTGGCTCTTTCTCAAAGCCCATGCTTTGCAGCAGGGCGTCGATCTCGAGAAGGCTGCCGCGATCGTCTATGGCGCGCCGCCGCTGCTCAGCGAGAAGGCCGCCCAGGGCGAGCTCGACGCGGTGCTGGAGTTCTGGAATTTCGCGCTCGATCTCGAGGCGCGCGGTTTTCGGCGCGCGATTCAGATGAGCGATGTCGAGAAGGCGCTCGGCGCTGCGGGCGATCCGGTCGTGACCGGCTATGTGTTCGACGAGAAATTCGCGGCTTCGCATGGCCCGGCGCTCGCGCGTTTCTTCGTGATGATGAAGAAGGCGAAAGCGCTCATCGCCACAAATGACGAGGCCTGGGCCAAGGCGGCCGCGCGCGTCGCCGCAACAGACAAGACGACCCTCGATCTCTATCGCAAGCGCTATGTCGAAGCGCAGCCGAAGGGATCTTTGGCCGAGCAAGAGGCCGACGTTGCAAAACTCTTCACCGTCCTCGCCGCGACGGGCGGCGAGGCGCTGGTCGGGCCGGCCAAGACGCTTCCGCCCGGGACCTTCTACAAGGCCGCGCCTTGATCCGGCTGCTCTCCTTCGCCGCGATGCTGGCGCTGTGGCAGGGGGCAGCGCTCGTCAGCGATCCGCGCCGTTTGCCGGGGCCTTTGCCGGTGCTCGCGGCGATCTTCGACGAAGCGCGCTCGGGCGCGCTCTTCACCAATCTTGGCGTCACCCTGGCGCGAGTCGCGGCGAGCTTTGCGCTGGCGATGACGCTCGGCTCCGTTCTCGGCTATTGGATGGGGCGCCAGCGCTTCGCCGATAAAATCCTCGATCCCTGGCTCGTCGCGCTTTTGAACCTGCCGGCGCTCGTCGTGATCGTTCTCGCCTATCTTTGGGCCGGACTGACCGAGGTCGCGGCGATCGGCGCCGTCGCGCTGAACAAGCTTCCGGGCGCGATGGTGCTGGCGCGCGAAGGCGCGCGCGCGCAGGACCCGCTGCTCGATGAGATGGCTGAAGCCTTTCGCTTTCCCGTCGCGACGCGACTTCGCCATGTCGTGCTGCCGCAGCTTGCGCCTTATCTCGCCGCGGCGACGCGCTCGGGGCTTTCGCTCGTCTGGAAGGTCGTGCTGATCGTCGAATTGCTCGGCCGCCCGAATGGCGTCGGCTTCAAGATTTATACGGCCTTCCAGCTCTTCGATGTGCGGATGCTGCTCGCCTATGCGCTGCCCTTCGTCGCGCTCATGCTCTGCGTCGAAACCTTCGTCGTGCAGCCCTTCGAGCGGCGCGTCGCGCGCTGGCGATAAAATGCTGCTTAACGTCGACATCGCGTCAAAAGAATATTTGGGCGCCGACGGCCGCAAGACGAAGGTCATCGGCGATTTGCGTTTTGCGCTGGCGCGCGGCGAGGCCGGCGCGCTCGTCGGCCCTTCGGGATGCGGCAAAACGACGCTGTTGCGCATCATCGCCGGCCTCGACACAAATTTTTCGGGCAAGGTCAATCTGCCGCAAGGAAGCCGGCTCGGCATGGCCTTTCAGGAGCCGCGGCTTCTACCGTGGCGCAGCGTCTTCGACAATTTGCAGATTGCGGCGCCGCAGGCGAGCGAGGCAGAAATCGACCGGCTGCTTTGCGACTTCGACCTCGCCGCGCATCGCGACGAATTTCCGGGAAGGCTGTCGCTTGGACTCGCGCGCCGCGCGGCGCTCGCCCGCGCGCTTGCGATCCATCCGACGCTGTTGCTCCTCGATGAGCCGCTCGTCTCGCTCGACGCTGCGCTGGCGCTGGAGCTGCGCGAGCGCATCGCGCGGCTCATTGACGAGACGCATGTGACCACGCTGATCGTGACGCATGATCTCAACGAAGCGATCGCGCTCGCCGACCGGATTTTCATCCTGACGCCACGGCCGACGCGGGTCGCGGCGACGCTGCCGATCGAGACTCCGCGAGGGAAAATGAACGAAGGTCGCGCGCGCGATCATGCTGAGGAGGCGCGGTCGATGATCGGCCGGCTGCGAGCGCCTTGACTCGGCGGCCCTCCCACCCGTCGCGCTTCGCGCGACACCCTCCCCGCAAGGGGCGAGGGATGCGCGTCACGAGCTCATCAGCCACAAATCATTTAAATTCCCAAAACTCGAACAGCTCCGTTCAACGGGCAACCACGCCGCTCGTCTCCACGATGTTGAGAGCCGCGAAAAAGATCCCTTTTTGCGACGCTTGCTCGGATAGCGCCCACCAATTGTCCACGTCCTCTCGCGCGATCAGGTCGGCGTCCGCGCATTGATCGGCGACTTTCCGAACGTCGAAGATCACGTCGGCCTCTTCGAGCTTGCTGGTCCAGTAAGCGAGCACATGCGTTTTCAGCTGCTCGACTCCGCATCCGTTCATCAATGAGGCAAGCTCGCGTCCGATGAGCCGGTTGCGTATGGAGCGCTGGAAGAAGCCGGCGATCTGGCGGCTGTCGTCGAGCTCGCCGTTGAACAGGATGAAGGTCTCCCAGTCGGGCTCGCAGGCGACGATGCGACCGCCCGTCCTAACGACGCGGGCCATCTCCTTCAGGACGCCCGCCGGCGCCTCCACATGTTGCAACGAGCGATCGATCCGCACGGCGTGGACGGCCCGGTCTTCAAGCGGCAGCTTTTGGGCGTCTCCGGGAAAAAACCTTACGTTCGGCGTTGATCCCGCCCGCTCTTTCGCTATGGCGATGAAATTCTCGCTCCTGTCGACGCCGATGAAATCTGTGGCCGGATATTGAGCCGCGAGCCGGATCAAGTCGGATCCCGTCCCGCAGGCGACATCGAGGATGACTTGTTTCGGCTTTATCTTAAGCGACTCCCACGAATGAGCCTTGTAGGCTTTGAAGAAGGGAAGGTCGTTCGCGAAGTCGAGACAATGGACGAGCCTGTCGAAGAGCTCGCTGTCCGCGTCGCGAAATCCGGCGCCAATGTTTGTCGTCATCGGTTTCTCGTCCGCGGCTTCGTCAGGCGGTGGGCTGGAAGTTTAGCGCCTCGTCGCCCTCGAAGCCAGGATCGGGAGCCCTGCGGAGGTCCGAAGGTCCCGCGTCCAATTGTCGTCATTGTTCTTATTCCTCATGAGATTATGTAAAGCACGGCGGAGGAGGGCGGACATGGCCAATCGATTCATTCGTTTCTTCGAGGAGGTCGGCATCGAGGACGTGCCGCTCGTCGGCGGCAAGAACGCGTCTCTCGGCGAAATGTACCGCGAGTTGACGCCCAAGGGCATTTTGGTGCCGAATGGTTTTGCGATCACGGCGGAAGCCTATCGCCGCGCGCTCGATTCCGTTGGCGCGTGGCCAGCGCTCGAGGAGGCGCTTTCCGGACTGGATGTCGCGAACGTAGAGGATCTGGCTCGGCGCGCGGCGAAGGCGCGCGAGATCGTGCGCCGCGCAGGCCTGCCCGATGCGCTGGCCGAGCAAATTCGCGAGGCGCTGGGGACGCTCGTCGAGGAGTATGGCCCGGAGGTTTCCGTCGCCGTGCGCTCCTCGGCGACGGCCGAGGACCTCCCCAGTGCGAGCTTCGCCGGCCAGCACGAGAGCTATCTGAACGTGCGCGGCGAGGCAGCCGTGCTCGAGGCCGTCGTGCATTGTTTCGCGAGCCTCTTCACCGATCGTGCGATCCGCTATCGCGTCGACAATGGCTTCGATCACTTCAAGGTATTCAACTCCGTCGGCGTCATGAAGATGGTGCGGTCCGATATTGCGGCGTCCGGCGTCCTGTTCACGCTCGATACCGAGACCGGCTTCGAAGATGTCGTATTCCTCACCGGCGCCTATGGTCTTGGGGAGAATGTCGTCCAGGGCGCCGTCGATCCCGACGAATTCTACGTCTTCAAGCCGACCTATCGCGCGGGCAAGAAAAACGTGCTGAAGCGCGAGCTCGGGGCGAAGAAGATCAAGATGATCTTCTCGGAAGGCGGATTGGCGACGACGCGCAATGTGCCGACCGACGCAAAGGAGCGCGGAAAATTCTGCCTGAGCGATGAAGAGGTTTTGACGCTCGCCGGCCAGGCGATCACGATCGAGGACCATTACAGCGCGCTCGCCGGCCAAAAACGGCCGATGGATGTTGAATGGGCGAAGGACGGGCTCGATGGGCGTCTCTACATCGTCCAGGCGCGACCCGAAACTGTCGCTTCGCGCCGCGATCGCAACTCGCTCGAGACCTATCGGATCGAAAGCCGCGGTCCGGTGAGGATCGAGGGGAGGGCGGTCGGAACCAAGATCGCGGTCGGGCGTGCGCGCGTCATCGACCATTTGAGCGAATTGTCGCAATTCGTCCCTGGCGAAATCCTCGTCGCCGATTCGACTTCGCCCGATTGGGGCACGGTGATGAAATCGTCCGCTGGCGTCGTCACCAATCGCGGCGGCCGCACCTGCCATGCGGCGATCGTTGCGCGCGAGCTCGGCATTCCGGCGATCGTCGGCGCCGACGGCGCGACGCGCGCGATCCGGACGGGCGAGCTGATTTCCGTCTGCTGCGCCGAGGGGGACGTCGGCCGCGTCTATGAGGGCGAGATCGGCTATTCGATCGAACGCACCGATCTCTCGCAACTGCCGCGTCCCAAGACCCATGTGATGCTCAATGTCGGCAATCCCGAGCTCGCCTTCTCGCTCTCGAGCCTGCCGAACGACGGGGTGGGGCTGGCGCGCATGGAGTTCCTCGTCGCCGAATCGATCAAGGCGCACCCGATGGCCCTGATCCATCCCGAGCGGATCGCGGACGCAGAAGAGCGCGCGCAGATCGCACGACTAACGGCCAATGACCCGAGCCCCAAGGAATTCTTCGTGCGGAGGCTCGCCGAGGGGGTCGCGACGATCGCCGCCGCTTTCTATCCGAAGCCCGTCGTGCTGCGCATGTCCGACTTCAAGAGCAATGAATATGCGCAGCTCCTCGGCGGACGCGCCTTCGAGCCGTTGGAGGCCAATCCGATGATCGGCTTTCGCGGCGCCTCGCGCTATGCGCATCCGGCCTACAAGGAGGGCTTCGCGCTCGAGTGCGCTGCGATGAAGCGCGTGCGCGACGAGATGGGCCTCACGAACGTCAAGCTGATGATCCCCTTCTGCCGGAGGGTCGAGGAGGCCGAGCGCGTCCTTGCGACCATGGCGGAGCTCGGCCTGAAGCGCGGCGAGAACGGACTCGAAATCTATGTGATGTGCGAGATTCCGAACAATGTGCTGTTGATCGACGCCTTCTCGAAGCATTTCGACGGCTTCTCGATCGGCTCGAACGATCTGACGCAGCTCACGCTTGGCGTCGATCGCGATTCCGAGATCGTCGCCTTCGACTTCGACGAGCGCGATCCCGGCGTGATGGAGATGATCCGCCTCGCGGTGGAAGGAGCGCGCCGAAACAAGCGCCATTCCGGCATTTGCGGCCAGGCGCCGTCGGACTATCCCGAGGTCGCCGAGTTCCTGGTGCGGCTCGGCATCGACTCGATCAGCCTCAACCCCGATACGGTCCTCGCGACGACGCGGCGGATTCTCGAGGTGGAGAAGGCGCTGGGAAGGGAGGCGCAAGGATAGCGCGGCGGGGCTTCAGCGCCTTGGTGCTCGAGCGCCGGCCGGCCAGCGCCGCCTCGTTCACGGCCTAGCAGGGCTGGGGAAGACGCATTCTCGCGGAAGCCGAGCGGGTCGCGGAGTTCTGGAGACGCGCGGTCGCCGCTTAGGAGTCCCCGCGAATTTCGTATCCCTTTTCTCCTTCCCCTCGCCGTGCGTGGTTCATTACCCCGACCTCTTGCGCGGCCAAGCCGAAAGCCCGATCTTTACCCCCAAACCCCTGCCCGGGAGCCGCGCCCGTGACCCTGCCCGCCCTGACCACGACCCTGAGCCGCGCCGATATGCAGGCGCTCGAAGCCGCCGTCGCCGCGCTCGAGCGGACGAGCTTCGCGCGCCGCATGTCGCAGCTCGCGGGTAAGCAGATCGGCCTCGCCGGCAGGGCGATGCCCGAAAAATGGCGCCAAGCCAGCGCCATCGCCGCGCGGCGCGCGCTGGAGACGGCGCTGCGCTTCGCCATCGGCACGCTCAAAAACGGGGGCCCGAGCCTGCCGCACCGCAAGCTCGCGGGGATTTGCGGCGCGCTGGGGGGCGCCGCCGGCGGCGCTGCGCTGGCGCTGGAACTCCCGGTGTCAACCACGCTGATGCTGCGCGCCATCGCCGACATCGCGCGCGAGGAGGGCGAGGACCTCTCCGATCCCGCGGTCTCCTTCGCCTGTCTCGAGGTCTTCGCGCTCGGCGGCCATGGCGAAGGCGAAGGCGTGTTCGAGGGCGGCTATCTGGCGTTACGCGGAATTTTCGCCAAGTCCGTCTCCGACGCCGCCGGCTATGTCGCGGCGGGCGGCGTAGCGGCGGAGAGCGCGCCCGTCGTCGCGCGGTTCATCGCGAAGATTTCGTCGCGCTTCGGCGTCGTCGTGACCCAGAAGAGCGCGGCGCAAGCGGCGCCGATCCTCGGCGCGCTCGGCGGCGCCGTCGTCAACCTCGCCTTCATGGAGCATTTCGAGAACTCTCGCGCGAGGACACTTCACGGTCCGGCGGCTGGAGCGCGCCTATGGCGAATATGAGGTGCGCTCCGAGTATGTGCGCATCGCCCGCGAAGCGGGCTATTGGGCGAAAGCGACAGCGTGAGCGAAGCTTGCCCCTAAGCACGGCGATCCTCTCCAGCAATCACTGATCGTGGCGCGTCTGCTCCACGTAAGAGCGCAAAACGGCGTTGACTTTGGTCTGGTAGCCCTTGCCTTGACGACGGAAAAATTCCAGCACGTCGCGGTCAATGCGCATGTTGAGAGTGGCCTTCGGCTGCGGCAGTTTTACCGAGGCTTGGGACCAGTCAACGGCCATTTCCGCTTCGTCGGGATCGTCCGCAATGGCCGCTTCGATCTCCGCTTCCGTCATGGCGGCGGCTCGTTTCCAATCGCTCTTGTCTTCGCCGCGCGCCTGCTTCGCGCGGAGTTCGTCATCCGTGAATTTGACGATACGCTCTTTCTTCGCCATGGCGGGCCCTCCTGGATGACACGGTTTCCAGCTGCTTGGTTCGCCGGGCGAATTCCCTCCCCCCTTGCGGGGGAGGGTTAGGGTGAGGGGTCGCCGGATGATTCCCAAGATAGCGCGACCCCCTCCCCCATCCCCTCCCCGCAAGGGGGAGGGGAGCAGGCGGCGCAAGCCGCATTCCTTAGTATTATATCACTTCGCCGCCCGCGCCCCGGCGAGCAGATTGCCGACCTGCCGCGTCGTCGAGAGATTGAGCGCGATCTCCTCGAGCACGATCGCGTCGGCCTCGGCAAAGCTTTGCGCGAGCTGCGCGGGGTCGGCGGGGATGCGCTCGCCATTGCCGATCTCGCCGGGCTTCGTGATGAAGCGCGCAAGCTCGCTGTGGCCCTCGGCCTGCACATAGAACCAATAGTCGATCGCCGGCGGACAGGGCGCTTGCGACGCGACGACGATGAGCTCGCGTAAGAAGCTCGAGCCGACCAGCAGCAGCCTCGGGTTTTTCGCGCAAGCTTGCGCGGGACCCCGCCGCTCGATGGACGCCGTCGGATAGCGCACGGGCGGCCAGAAGAGGTTTAAAAGCTCGACGAGGTCCTTGTCGGGGCCGACCGCGACCTCGCGCTCGCGCCAGTCGAACTGGAAATCGCCGATGGGCGAGCCGGCGGGCTGCGCCGCCCATCTTTGCGTGATCTCGCGCATCGCAAGCGCCGCGCCGAGCAGGTTCCAGTGAATGCCGCCTTTGGGGAACAAGTCGATCGGATAATGCGCGCGCTCGCTTCGCAGCAGCGCCTGGCTGTCGAGGATGGGAACGCCGCGCGCCGTCAGCGCCGCTACGAAAGGAGCGAGCTTCTCGGCCGCTTGAGGATGCGAGAGCGCGGGACAGCTCATGCCGGTGGGCAGCCAGGACGGGTCATAGGCCGGCTTCGAGGGCGAGATCAGATAGACGAAGCTTTTGCCGAGCGCGGCGGACCTCGCGCCGATCTCGCCGATGTCGCCGGCCCAGGCGTCGAGCTTTTCCTGCGGCGGCGGCGCGCCGCGCTCGCAAAATTCCTTGATGTATTCGCGGGAAATGAGCTCTCCGTCGCGGCCGATGACGACGTTCGGCGCGCCGGAAACGCCGAAGAAGGAATAGAGGAACTGGTTCTTGAGCCGCACCGACATCGGGAAGAGCGGCGACGCCCGCCCGAGATGGTTCGAGACCGCGTGTCTGCGTCTGGCCGGCAAGAAAGGCTTCGAGCGTCCAGGGGATGGGCTTTTCCGCATCAAGCCCGTTCAGGGGCTCGGCGCTGCGAATGCGCAGCTTCGGCCAGTCGCGCTCGACCGCGAAGTTCCATAAGTTCACGAGGAAGAGAAAGCCGATGAGCGCCGCTGCGGCGAAGATCGGAGCTCGGGCGAGGAGGCGCGCGTCCATCGTCTAGAACCGGAAATAGATGAAGGGTTTGAAGGGATCGGCAAGACCCTTGGCGAGCGCCGCGAGGAAGAGAGCCGCGAGCAGCGTGTTCGCCGCGAGCGCGTGTTTTCTTGCGAGCGCCGCCCAGTCGAAGCACGGAATATACAGCACCGCGCGCTGTGCGACGACGATCGCGAAGCCGATCAGCGCAGCGAGCCAATAGAAGCTTGGGATCATCGCGTCGCTCGGCGCGCGCACCCAGGGCTCGACCATCAGCGCCAGCATCCCGCCGGCCTGGGAGAGCGACACCGCGCGAAAGACGGTCCAGCCGACCATGACCGCAAGGAAGGTCAACGCATTGGCGAGCCAGATCGGACGCTTCGCCAGCCACCGGGCGAGAAAGAGCCGGTCGAGCACGAGGAAGAAGCCATTGTAGGCGCCCCAGACGACGAAGGTCCAGGCCGCGCCGTGCCAGACGCCCGACGCCAGAAAGCACACCCACAGATTGATCTGTGTGCGCAGCGCGCCGGCGCGGTTTCCGCCGAGCGGAAAGTAGAGATATTCCCTGATCCAGCTCGTCAAGGAGATGTGCCAGCGCCGCCAGAAGTCGGTCATGGACGTCGCGACATAGGGCTCATTGAAATTTTCGAGGAGCCGAAAACCGAACATGCGGGCGAGCCCGATCGCCATATCGGAATAGCCCGAGAAATCGAAATAGATCTGGAAGGTGAAGAAGATCACGCCGGCCCACGCCTCCGCGAAGCCGAGCTCGGAAGCCTCATGCGTGAAGACGAGATCGCAGCCGCCGGCGAAGACGTCGGCGAGCAGCAGCTTTTTCACGACGCCGAACATGAAGCGCGAGAAGCCCGTGACGAAATCGTCGACATGCGCCGGCGGACAGGCCTCCATCTGGCCCGCGATGTCGTGATATTTGATGATCGGGCCGGCAAGGAGCTTCGGGAAAAAAAACACATAGAGCGCATAGAGCGTCGCGCTCTTTGCCGGCGGCGTGACCTTGCGGAAAACGTCGACGAGATAGGTGATCTTCTCGAAGACGATGAAGGAGACGCCGATCGGCAAGGCGATGTTCGGGACCGTCAGCGGCGCGAGGCCGAAGCTCGAAATGAGCGCGCTATAATTTTGGAGGATGAAGCCCGTATATTTGAAATAGATGAGGATCGCGAGATTGCCGCACACGCCCAGCGTCAGCCACAGGCGCCGAGCCCGCGTTCCCTCTTCGCTCGCGTTGATCCGCCCCGCGGCGAAAAGATCGAGCGCGACCGAGGCGAAGACAACGAAGACGAAGAGCGGCTCGCTCCAGGCGTAGAAGACGATGCTCGCTGCGAGCAGCACGAGCATGCGCGGCTTGAGCCGCGTTTCGACCGCGAGATAGAGGAGATAGACCGCCGGCGCGAAGAGGAACAGAAACAGCGGCTCGTAAAAAAGCATCCCCTCTCCCAGCGCTGATCTTTAAGCGAAGCGGGGTCTTAGCAGAGCGCGCGATCGGGCGCCAATCGCGGGGAAGCCGGCTGCAGACCACGTCACGGGCCACAAGATCGAGCGGGGGCGCACCGACGGTGTGAGGCCGTCTTCAGGGAGAGAAATCGATGCAGGTCGACATTATCGAAATCGCGCCGATGCGCTTGCACACCGTTCTGCATGTCGGACCGGTCTTAGGGATCCCGCAGGCTTGGCGGCGGCTCGAGGACTGGCTCGCCGCGCGCGGCCTTCGCGATCAAGTCGAGCTTGCGGTTGGCCTATGCGAGCAGCCGCCCAATGAGGCCGGCGAGATCGTCTATCGCGCCGGCGTCGCGCTGCCGGGCGCGGTCGCGGTGTCGGACGGCGTCGAGATCGTGGAGGCGCTAGGCGGACGCTACGCCTGTTACCGCCACGTCGGCCCGTACTCTGAGATCGCCGAGGCGTTCCAAAAGCTCTATCGCGAATGGCTGCCCGCAAGCGGCCATCAGCCGGACGACCGGCCGGCGCTCGACATCTGCCGCAACGATCCCCGCGTGACGCCACAGCAGGAGCTCGCCACCGATCTTCTGTTGCCGCTTCGGTAGCGCGCGTTCCCAAAAAGTGCGATGCGGTTTTTGGATAAGAACGTGCGCGATGACGCGCTCCAAAAGTCCGTATATTGCAAAGAATTGTGAGAACAGCTAAGCTTCACCGGCGGCAAATAAGGCTGGGGGCGGCCGAAGAGGGCGACGCGCGACGAATAACTCGCTTCGCCTTCCCCATTGTGGCGGCTCCCTTGAGGGAGAAACGTCGACGCGAAGAACGACCAAAATCATCGCGACCGCGCTGCTCTTCCTGGGCGCGCTGTCCTTCGAAGCCAACGCGCAGAGCGTGAACCTCGGCAATTGGCTCTCAAAAGCGATCCCCAACTACAGCACGCCGTTCAAGAACGCCGCCTGCAACGGTTGGACGGGCGCTTGCGGCTGCGGCCCGGGCTGGATCAGCGCCTGCAGGCATCGCTGCTGCCGCTGCGTGCCTTGTTGAGAGCGGGAGAGCGACGCGCGAGGAAGGCCGCCGCAAGGCGGCCTTTTTGTTTTTGACGGTGCTGCGGCCAGTCAATTCAGCGGCTCGCCGGAAGCCGGGTCGCGGCGCTCGCCCGCGCGGCGAGCATGGTCCGGCATGGGACTTGAGGGAATTTTCGCGCTTTTCGCGCGCTGGGGCGCCAATCCGGTCGCGTCTCCATTTGCAAATTTCGAGCCTTGACCGACGCTTGCGCAGGCCCAAATCCATTCTGCGCGTGGTGCGAAGCTGGAGGGGGAAGCTATGGCGTCCGAATGGGTAAAGCTGACCGAACAGGCGGATAAGCAGCCAACCGTGTGGATCAATCTAACAAACGCGAGCATCCTCGCCGAACATAAAGGCGGCTCACGCATTTGGTTCGTAGCCGACACGAAGAACGCCACGATCGACGTCAAAGAATCGCCAGAAGAAGTTCTGCGAAAAGCCGGCGAAGTATAGCGCGGCCCACCTGCGACAAAGGCCAATTGCCCACCGACGTGAACGCTCGCGCCGTTATGATCGCCAAAATCGCGACGGGTGAGATCGGCGGCGCCGTTCTCGATGACGGCGTCTTTGGACCTTGACTGGCTGTCACGCTCGCCCCACGTCCTTGCTATGCTTCGCGCAAAGCACGGAGGCGACCTGTGACGTATAGAATCTCAGCCGGCGCCGAGATCGCCGCCAAAGCCCATGTTAGGGAGACGGCGACGGAGGCTCTCGAACTTATCAGGGAGCTCAAGAAAAAGAACATCGCCATCCTCGAAGTAAAAGATCGGGATGGCGCCATTCTCACGATACCGCAGTTGGAAAAGCTCTCGGATCAAGAGAATATCTGACCTCCACCTCCTCCTTGCGGGGGGCGCGCGGCGTCGGCGCATCGGTAGCGTCTTAGTTTGAAAATTTTCGGCCTTGACGCGCGCTCGCGCGCCTCCAACTCCCTGGTATGCTTAGCGCAAAGCCAGGAGTCAAAAATGACGCCGACGGAGAAGTTTAAAAGGGATATCGAAACGCTCCGCGAATCGATCAAGTTGGACGGGATTGTTTTTGAAATCATCGGCCTGACGCCGGAGGAACGCGCCGGGATTCTCGAGCACATAGGTCAGTGTTTAAGCGAGCTTCAAGAGCTTACTTCCAAGCTGAAGGAGCAGGAAGATAACACCGCCCGGACCTAAGGCGAGCGCCGCCCCGCCGATGCGAACGCCCGCGCTGTCATGGTCGCCAAGATCGCGACGGGTAATGTCTCAGCTTGAAATTTGACGCCCTTGACGCGGGCTCGCGCCGGGGCAATCTCCCTGCTATGCGCAAAGCATGAGGAGGGCGACTGATGGGTGATACCGATAAAATAGTCGCTGCGATCTTCGCTGCGGCAAAAGTTTCGGCAATGGGCGAACGACCTGCCGCCGAATACGTCATAGAGTATGAGGCGTTTTTAAAAGTCTTAGAAAAGCATGAGAGGGAGGAGAGCGCGTGGCCGGAGGTTAACGCCGAACTTAAGGCTGAACTAAGTGAAGGGCAGAAGGAATAATGCCCATAGGACCTAAAGGCGAGAAGCGCCCTGCCGACGTGAACGCTCGCGCCGCCAAGATCACCAAGATCGCGACGGGCCAGATCGAGGATTCCGTCGCCGATTACGACAAGAACAAGGCAGTCCGATATATTATCATTCAAAGAGGCTCGAAATAAGCCGTCTTTAAGGGCCTCGCCGGGATCTTGAAGGAGTTCTGCGAACACATGCGTATCAGCAAAGTAGTTTGGATAAGCACGTTTCAAGGCAGCGATTGAGTCGACTGAAACTAACACAGCGTCTTTTCCGCCGTCTTTCCCTATCGCCTTCTCAGCCTCCAGGTACTCCATGGAAGCGTTTTCTAATTCCCGTGATTTATACCCGGGAACCGTAACCTTATGCTCGGCTGGATCTATTTGCAACAGGAAGTAATCAGCCGTCCCGGTATCAGGCTGTTCAAGAATTTGTAGGGCTTCCCGAAAGGCAGTTAGTCTGTTGACAACATCTAATGAATCCGCGTAATGCCTCAACTCCTTGAGCAATTCTTTCTGGGATACAGGAGTTCCCGGAACAGGATTTGTTCCCTCTTTGAAGGCGACCACGGTTCCCATCAGTTCAAAAAATCGCAACCATGGCTGTTCACCCATGCTAGATTTTAGCGCCTGCTGCAAGAACGTCCCAACGGTCTCAACCGCCGTCGCCCACGAATGCTGAAGGCCGGTTCTTAGTTGCATTTCGATCTTTAAGTCATTATAAGTGGGACTTCTATCAGACCTATATCTCCATATTAAATGGACACCTCTATACCCCGTAGCCCTGGGGCTTTCAATATAGTTGTCCGAGCTGACGAGCTTGTGCTTTAATCTGCGTGTGCTTATAAGCATCAACAAGATCGTTTAACCTGTCTATGGACTTAACTATTGCCAGACATCCTCCAATATCTTGCATTTGCGATAATTTCATGTTTGGAAATCTGCTCAATTTCACTCTTATAGAAGATAGTCGTTTAATTCTTTGCGCAGTTAAGCAATAGCTATCAACCTTCTTCGCAGTTCTATCTAGATTTATTCTGAACGTGTTTAGTGGAAAGCTGTGCGAAGATCGCCAGTTGTTTATTATTGGTAGAGATTCGTCATAACCTCGCCACAGGTCGATATCGAACTCTGGCGCCTCCATATAAGCAACCAACTTCTTAGCGGCTGCGTTGATTTCCTCACGTGTATATTGAAGACGTGTCCAGGCCATTTTTAAATCGCCCTTTTAAAGATCAAGGCAACGATTCGCTACCGCCACCACCATATCACCTACCCAAAGTGTGAGCCCGCTCGTCGGGCGCGAGTTCCTCGAGCGGCGCGAATTGCGTCGACCGAGGAGAGACGGACGATGACGCCGCCATCGAAAGTGGCGTCTCGGGCGGTCCCTTCAATCTGTTGCGTCGGCCCTTGCGGCCTTTTTTTCGACGGCGGCGGGATTGCCCTTGTGACCGGCGACGACATAAACCTCGTCGATCTCAACCTCGCCCGACAAGACGACCGGCGGAGTTTTGGCGGTCAGCCCTTCGCGCAGCTGCGTCGTCATCTCCTGCACGTCATTTTCATTCAGGCTCAACTCCTGTGCGATTTGTCGGTTGGAGAGATTCAGCCCCATGAAATAGAGGCATAATATCCAAATCCGCAGCGGCTGATGATGACCGGCCAGCGCCGTGTCCGAGAGGTCGTCGAAACGAAACTGGCAATCGTTGCAAAGATAGCGCTGGCGATGAGGCTGAGTGTCGTCACGGCCGTTGCGCACGACATGTTCACCACCGCACTTCGGACAGCGAACGCCTTGCGGCCAGCGCGTTTGACGCACGAGTTCGAAACATTTCGCGTCATCGAGCAGCGCTGACAAATTGATCAGAACGCTCATGGCTCCAACCTTGCGCTAATAAATTCGATTGTCCTATCTGAACTCCGCCCCGCCTTGACACCGGGCTCAAAACGGGAACAAAATACAAACACTCCAAAAACATCAGCGCCGGAGCGCGCCGTGATCTCCGCCCTTCCCCGCTACGCCGAGCTTGCGACGACGACGAATTTCTCCTTTCTGCGCGGCGCCTCGCACCCCGAAGAATTCGTCGCCAAAGCGCTCGAATTGGAGCATGTCGGCATCGGCATCGCCGACCGCAATTCTCTCGCCGGCGTCGTGCGCGCCTTCTCTTTTCTGAAAGTCCATAAGATTGCGCCCGAGCGCTTCCGCCTGGCTGTCGGCGCCAGGCTCGTCTTCGCCGACAAGACGCCGCCGCTGCTGTGCTACCCACAGGACCGCGCCGCCTATGGGCGGCTCTCCCGGCTGCTCACGCAAGGTTTTTCGCGCGCGCCGAAAGGCGAGTGCCGGCTTTATCTCGACGATCTCCTCGAATTCTGCGAGGGCCAGCAGATCATCGCGCTCGGGAACAAAGCGCCCTCGGCCGCGCTGCGCGACGCCTTCGCGGGAAGGCTCTGGCTCGGCGCAACCGCGCTTTATGGCCCCGACATGCGCGAGGGGCTGTTGCGGCGCATCGCGCAAGCCAAGAAGCTCGAGCTGCCGCTCGTCGCGGTGAACGACGCGCATTATCACACGCCTGAGCGCCGCCCGCTCGCCGACGCGCTCGCCTGCATCCGCGAGGGCGTGACGCTGGAGGACGCGGGCTATCTCCTCTCCGCCAACGCCGAACGGCATTTGAAGAGCGCCGCCGAGATGGCGCGCCTCTTTGCGGCGGCGCCGTGGGCGGTGGACGAAAGCGCGCGCTTCCTCGAGGGCCTCGCCTTCAAACTCTCGGACCTCGCCTATGAATATCCGTCAGAACTCTGCGAAGGTTTTGCGAGCGAGCAGCAGGCGCTCGAAGCTTTTGCTTACGAGGGCGCGAGAAGCCGTTATCCGCAAGGGATTCCAAAAAACGTCGAAACGCTGCTCGAGCATGAATTGAAGCTCATCGGCGAATTGAATTACGCCGCCTATTTTCTCACTGTGCACGACATCATGCGCTTTGCGAAAGGCCAGGGCATTCTCGCGCAGGGGCGCGGCTCGGCGGCGAACAGCGCCGTGTGCTTCTGCCTCGGCGTCACCGAGGTCGACCCGACGAAGCACGATCTCCTCTTCGAGCGCTTCGTCTCGGCGGCGCGCAACGAGCCGCCCGACATCGACGTCGATTTCGAGCATGAGCGGCGCGAGGAGGTGATCCAATATATCTACCGCCGCTTCGGCCGCGAGCGCTCAGGGTTAGCCGCGGCGGTCACAACCTATCGCTCGCGCTCGGCGATGCGCGAGATCGGCAAGGTTTTTGGCCTCTCGAACGATCTCTTGGGGCGACTTTCGGCGCTCTCGCGCGGCGGAACCAACGCCCTGCAACGCCGCGCCGACATGACGCAAATGGGCCTCGACCTCACCGAGCCGCGCTTCGCCTTGGCGCTCTCGCTGGCCGAGGAGCTTTCGGGCTTTCCGCGCCATCTGACCCAGCATTCCGGTGGCTTCGTCATCACGCGCGGGCGGCTCGACGAGGTCGTGCCCGTCGCGCCCGCCGCGATGGAAGGGCGCACGACGATCCTTTGGGACAAGAACGATCTCGACGCGCTGGGCCTGCTCAAGATCGACGTGCTGGCGCTCGGCATGCTGACCTGCCTGCGCAAAGGGCTCGATCTCCTGGCTACGCATTATGGGATCGCATATCGCCTCTCGACGCTGCCCGCCGAGGACGAACGCGTCTACGCCATGCTGTCGCGCGCCAATTCCGTCGGCGTGTTCCAGATCGAGAGCCGCGCGCAGATGTCCATGCTGCCGCGCCTGAAACCGCAATGTTTTTACGATCTCGTCATCGAGGTCGCGATCGTGCGGCCCGGACCGATCCAGGGCGACATGGTGCATCCCTTTCTGCGCCGGCGCATGGGCAAGGAGACGATCCAATATCCCTCCCCCGAGCTCGAGGCGGTGCTCGGCAAGACGCTCGGCGTGCCGCTCTTTCAGGAGCAGGCGATGAAGATCGCGATCGTCGCCGCGGGCTTCTCGCCGCAGGAGGCCGACGAATTGCGCCGCGCCATGGCGACCTTCAAGCGCGCCGGGCTCGTGAGTAGATTCCGCGACAAGATGATCTCCGGCATGGTCGCGCGCGGCTATGAGGCGGAATTCGCGAGCCGCTGCTTCGCGCAGATCGAAGGCTTCGGCACTTACGGCTTTCCCGAGAGCCACGCGGCCTCCTTCGCGCTGCTCGTCTACGCCTCGGCCTGGCTCAAATGCCGCTATCCGGACGTCTTCGCCTGCGCGCTCCTCAACTCGCAGCCCATGGGCTTTTATGCGCCGGCGCAGATTCTGCGCGACGCCGAGGATCACGGCGTGATCCTGCGCGAGGTCGACGTGAACGCTTCCGATTGGGACTCGACGCTCGAAGAGACGGAGGCCAAAGGCCGTCTTCACGCGCGCCACGCCGAGATGGCCGAAGACATTTGCGGACGCCGTGCGCTCAGGCTCGGCTTTCGCGAGGCGAAGGGCCTGGCGGAAGACGACATGCGGCTCCTCGTCGCGCGGCGCGGCGCGGGCTATGACTCGGTGCGCGATCTGTGGCTGCGCACCGGCCTTTCTCCCGCCGTGCTCGAGACGCTCGCCGGCGCCGACGCCTTTTCGAGCCTCGGCCTCTCGCGCCGCGAGGCGCTCTGGGCGGTCGCGGGATTGAACCGCGTCGGCGACAAGGACGATCTGCCGCTCTTGCGCGAGCTTGCCTTCACGCCGATCGAGGCCGACGCGGCGCTCCCGCCGATGCCGCCCGGCGAAGCGGTGATGGAGGATTATCGCGCGCTGTCGCACTCGCTCAAAGGCCATCCGGTCGCTTTTCTGCGCAAGGGCCTCGCTGAGAAGGGCATCGTCTCTTGTGCCGAATTCTTGCGCGTGAAAGGCCCGCTGCGCCCACGCCTCACGGTCGCGGGCCTCGTCTTGATGCGCCAGCGTCCGGGCACCGCGAAGGGCACGATCTTCATGACGATCGAGGACGAGACGGGCTCGGCCAATGTCATTGTCTGGCCCAAGATTTTCGAGCGCCAGCGCGCCGAGGTTCTAGGGGCGCGGCTCGTCGCCGTGCATGGCGAGGCGCAAGAGGAATCCGGCGTGCTGCATCTCGTCGCGCGCAAGGTCGAGGACATCACCCCCGCGCTGCGCCTGATCGAGCGAGCCAAGGCCGCAACGCCGCGCGCGCGGGATTTTCATTAAGCCCGCGTCTGTGTCGGCGCGCGGCTTGGGCCGAAAAGCTGATGAAATCTATAGACCCGCCTTGCCTTTTCATTAGGCGCTCCCTTACTATGGGATCGTCGGCGCAAACGCCGGCGCCCCCCTGGAGCTTGCCCCCAAGGTGCTGACAAAGAAGGCGAAATACGGCCTCAAGGCGCTCGTTCACCTCGCGGAGGTGGAGCCGGGGCGTCCCGAGCTCGTCAACGACATAGCCGAAGCCGAACAGATCCCGAAAAAATTCCTCGATGCGATCCTCGCCGATTTGCGCAACGCCGGCTTCGTCCATTCCAAGAAGGGCAAGGGCGGCGGCTATGCGCTGGCGCGTTCGCCGAAAGAGATTTCGATCGGCGCGGTGGTTCGCGCTCTCGACGGGCCGCTGGCGCCGATCCAATGCGCGAGCAAGACGGTCTACAGGCGCTGCGAGGATTGCACGGACGAAAAGCATTGCGCCGTGCGCATGGTGATGCTGCAAGTGCGAGAGGCGATCGCCGGCGTGCTCGACAACACGACGCTCGAAGAGATGCGCGACTTGGGCGAGCAAGGCCTCGAGAGCGTCGGCGTCGAATGGGCGGTTTGAGTCGGCGCAAGACCAGCGGCGCTTTTCCCCAATGACCGCGCCCTGCACAATCTTCGACCTCAAGCCGAAAGCGGCGAGCCCTGTCGAATGGCTCTCCACCGGCGGGCTTGTGCCCTATGAAGAGGCCCTCGCCGAAATGACGGCGCGCGTTGCGGCGATCCAGTCAGGGACGGCGCACGAGCGCGTCTGGCTTCTCGAGCATCCGCCGGTCTACACGGCGGGAACCTCCGCGAAGGACAAGGATCTCCTCGATCCGCGCTTTCCAGTGTTTCGCACGGGACGCGGCGGCCAGTTCACCTATCATGGTCCCGGGCAGCGCATCGTCTATCTGATGCTCGATCTGACGCGCCGCAGACGCGACGCGCGCGCCTATGTTTGCGCGATCGAAGTCCTGGCTGATCGCAGCGCTCGCCGATCTCGGCGTCGAAGCGTTCACGCGCGAGGGGCGCGTCGGCGTTTGGGTCGAGCGGCCGCAAAAACCGAGAGGTCCTGCGGGCGAGCCGGCCGAGGACAAGATCGCCGCGCTGGGACTGCGCCTCTCCCGCTGGGTGAGCTCGCATGGCTTGGCGCTGAACGTCGCGCCGGATCTGACGCATTTTTCGGGCATCACGCCCTGCGGGATCAGCGAGGCGCATCTCGGCGTGACGAGCCTCGCGGCGCTCGGCGCGCCAAGCGACATGGGCGCCGTCGACGCGGCGCTGCGCCGGCGTTTCGAGGAGATTTTCGGGAAGACCGTCGACGCCTGAAAGCGCGGGACGCTACTCGCGCGCGAAAATGACAACCGCAGCGCCCACGAACATGATCGCCGCGCCGAGAAGCCGCGCGCGAAAATTCTCGCCGAGCGCGAGGCCGCCGACAATGACAGTGAAGAGCGCGCTCATGCGCTTCAAGGCGATCACATAGGGCACGAAGAGCAGCGTCAGCGCAAACATTTGCGTCGCATTGCCGACGGCGTTCGCCGCGCCGGCGGCGAAGGCGTAACGAAGCTCATGGAGACGGAAGGCGCGCGGGCGCGACGCGAGCAAGAGCACGAGGCTCGCGGCCGCGATCGTGTCGGTCGCCGCAGCGATCCAGAAGATCGGCGTCGAAGCCTCGATGCCGAGCTTATCCATATTGGCCGTCACGCTATAGATCGCGGCGGTCACGCCCATCGAGCGGACGCCGGGGTCGCGGATGAAGGTCGCCAGCGACGCGCGCGGCCGATCGCCCGGCTCGCTCGAGGCGAGGATGAGCCCGCCCACGACGGACAGAACGACGCCTGCCCCCCCGAGGACCGAGACCCTCTGATCGACGAGGAGCGGCGACGTGACGAGCATTAGAACCGGCGTGATCAGAAGGAGCGGGGCGGCGAGCGAGGCGTCGGAAAGGCGATAGGCGCGCACGAAAAAGTAGTAGGCGGCGACATTCAGCACGCTCGAGCCGAAGAGGAGCGGCCAGAAATTCCCTCGCGTGAGCTCGGACAGAGCGCTCATCGGGCGAAGCAGGAGCTCCGGATGCAGCGCGAGACAAAGCGCCGTCAGCAGCACGGCCCCGACGCACCATTGGGTCGCGACGACGAGCCTCTCCTCCGCCTCGCGTGTCGCAGCCTTCGTGCCAACGTCGGTCGCGGTCTGGCAGAAAGCCGTCAGCACGGCGGCTCCGATCCCGAGCCAAATCGAAGCCGTCGCCATGATCTTCCTTGCCCCTTGCGCGCCTCTTCGTCTCTCTGACGCGCCTTGGGGCGAGACTTCAAGCAGCAGCCCCGAGCCACAAGAGCAGCGCGGAGAGCGTCGCCAGAGCGCAAAGAGTGACTAGCATTTCTTCCTCCCCAGATCACTTCGACCTTGGGGACGTTAGGACTGTCTTTACCTTGTCGCTGTGCGATGGCGCACGGATCACGACGCGATCCGCCGCCCTTTGCGCAGGCGCGAGGGCAATGCTATCTGGCGCGAAACGCAACGAAGGGGCAGACCATGAGCGAAATTTGGCTGGCGACAGGCGAGGCGACCGTGCTCGCGGCAGATGGGCAATACACCGACGCGATGCCGGAAGTCATGATCGGCAATGTGAAAGGCCCGGTGGGCCACGCCTTCGCGGCGATGGCGGGCCAGGTCGCCGGCCATCCGCGCATGTTCGTAATCCGTGATCTCAATCAGCAGGTGCGGCCGCCGACGATGATGACCACCAAGATGACGGTGAAATCCGAGGCCTATGTCGAGCTGCTCGGCGGCGTCGTGCAGGCGGCGACCGGCGACGCCATCGTCGACTGCGTCGCCGAGGGCGTTCTGCCCAAGGCCGAGATCGCCGAGCTCTGCATGGTCATCATGGTCTGGCTCGACCCGCGCTGCGCGACCGACGAGAACCTCGACCTCAAGGATCTTTATCGCACCAATTACGAGGCGACGAAGCTCGCGATCTCGCGCGCGATGAAGGGCGAGCCGACGATCGAGACGCTGATCGAGAACCGCAAGAAGGTCTCGCATTACGCGCTCGAAGGCGTCTTCGAGGTTTAGCGCGCGTTTCCAAAAAGTGCGGAGCGGTTTTTGGAAAAGAACACGCTCAATCAACAAAATGTAGAGCGCGGCCCCGCAAGGCTCAAGGCGCGGCGGAACCCTCCGCGTCGTCGCCTTCGCCGAGCGCGACGACGAGGCCGTCGGAAAACCAGTTGACCAGAAACTGCGCCAGGCGCTCGGGCGCCGAGGCTTCGTCCTGCTGAAAGGCGACGAGCTGGCAAATGACGCCGAAGGATTTGCCGGCGAGCGCCTCGTTCAACGCAAGAAACTCGTCTGTTCCGAGCGCCCGATAGGCCGGGTCAAAACCCGAGCGCCAGACGGCCGCCGCCTCTTCCCCGTCGCTCAGCTCCGGCCGCGGCGCAGCGCCTTCGGAAGAGAGCGCCTCATAGAGCTCGACCGTGCCAGCGGGCAGGCTGAGGAGCCTGAGGCTCGGATGGAAGGCGAAGACGAGGCGGGGCCAGTCCTGCGGGGCGTGAGCCGCGAGAGTCTCCAGCGCGCAAGCGTCGCCGTCGGTCGCGTCAAAAGCGTCGGACAGCGCCCGCTCCAGGCGCGCGACGCCCTGGGCCTGCGGCTCGCCCCGCCATTTGTCAGACTCCTGCATGAAATCCGGCAGCCGCGCCGAAAAGTAGCGGGCGTTTCGCGTGCGCGACGGATTGCCCGCGACATAGTCGACGACGAGCTCTTCAAACCGCTTGTCGCCCAAAAGGGTTTTCAGCGCCGGAAAATCCTCCTCCAGATATTCGGCGGCCCGCAGGCGATAGGCTTTCACATAGACGCCGAAGCCCGTAGCGCGTTCTCTCGCCGCTGGCTTCGTCAAGCTTGCAAGCACCGTCGGATCCTTGCCGGCGCCCGAAAGAACTGCGGATTGAAAGGCGGCTTGAAGCTCGGCGAGCTTCATGCTGCGCTCCGCTCCGAGCCGTTGAGGATCGCTGCGTCGATCTCGCGCATGCGTTGCAACTCGGCGAGGAGCTCGGAAAAAGGCGGGAAATTGTCGTCGCGCTCGATCATCGCCGCGACGGGACCGAAGCGCTTGCGCGCGCGCTCGAAGAGCTTCCAGACCGGCTCGCAAATAGGCTGGTCATGCGTGTCGATACGATAGCTTCCCTTGTCCGTGTGTCCAGCCATATGCAGCTGCGCGACGCGCCCGGCAGGCGCGGCGTCGATATAAGCCTCGGCCGAAAAGCCGTGGTTGAAGGACGAGACGAAGACATTGTTCACGTCGAGCAGCAAGAGGCAGTCGGCGCGGCGGGTCATCTCCTCCAGAAACTCCCATTCGGTCATTTCCGATTGCGCGAAGGACACATAGGTCGATGCGTTCTCGATCAGAATGCGCCGGCCGAGATAATCCTGAACGCGAGAAATGCGGTCGACGACGTGGTCGAGCGCCTCACGGGTGAGCGGGATCGGCAAAAGATCGTGAAGATTGACGCCGTGAACGCCGGTCCAGGCGAGATGGTCCGAAACCCAGGCGGGCTCCACCCGATCAATGAGGCGCTTCAGCGCGGAAAGGTAATCCATGTCGAGCGGATCGACAGACGCAATCGACATCGAGACGCCGTGCATCACGATGGGATAGTCGGACCGGAAACGCTCCAGCATCGCGAGCGGCCGACCGCCCGGAATCATATAGTTTTCGGAAATGATCTCGAACCAGTCTACCGGCGGACGGCTGGAGAGGATTTCCTCATAATAGGCCGGCCTGAGGCCCAGCCCATATCCGAGGCGGGGAAGCGGCTCCATTGCTCTGTCCTCCTCAGCCTTGGGCCGCGACGAAGGCTCGTCGGAGCCGGCCCATAACAGAAGGCGGCCCGAACCCATCGGCTCGGGCCGCGCATTTCGCTCGATCAGTCGAGGACCTTGCCGCCTTCTTTCGTGCAATCCGCCTGCGAGTCCTTGAAGAGCCAGCCCTGGCCCTTGCACTCGTTCATGGCCTTGCAGCTGTTCTTCGGGGTCATGCAGTCGGACTTGGCCTTGCATGAGTTGACGCCCAAACACTTCACCTTACCCGGCTTGCTGCCCATGGCGGCGGACGCGTTCGTCGCCTGCGCGACGAGCGCGAGCGACACGGCAGCGACGGCGAGCGCGGCTCCGGAGCGGGAAAACTGCTTCATGTGACCTCCTTGGCTTCAGTGGTGATTTTTGATCGCGCCGGCGACGCCGTGGGCTCCGCCAATGTTTTCTTCTCTGTTTGATCAGGCGGCGCGCGTTACTTGGTCGGACACCCGTTGGCGTTGCAGCGATGCTTTTCCGCGGTCTCGGGCGGCTTCGCCGTCTTGGCCTTGCTCGCCTGATCTTGCTTGCGCGCCGCGGCAGGCGTCGCGCCTCCGACGAGCAGAGCCGCCACGGCGACGGCGATCGCCGAGCCCGAGACGATTTTGTTGTTCATGCGCATAACTCCCGACCCGCGCCTTGCGACGATGGCGTTTGCCGCCGGGTCGCGGCGCGCGGTCGGCGCGGACTATATCATTCGGCTCCAAATTCGCGAGGGCTTGTATATAACATCGGGACAAGCACGAGCTTCGCGCCTCGGGAATTACTGCGCGAGCTCTTTCAACCCGCGTCGGATCAGGGCCGAGGCGTCCGCCTCGGGGCCGAGCGCCGCGAGGCTCGCATTGACCGCCGCTTGCGCCTGCGGACGGCCATAGCCGAGGTTGCAGAGGGCCGAGATCGCGTCGCGGGCGGCTGAGGAAACGGCTGGGCCCTCCGCCGGCGCGGCGGCGATCGCCGCCAAGCCCGCGCTTGCCGGCGCCTTGTCCTTCAGCTCGGCGACGATGCGGGCCGCGAGCTTCGGCCCGACGCCCGGCGCGCGCGCGACCATCGCCTTGTCCTGCCCCGCGACGGCGGAAGCCAGCGCATCTGCAGAGAGCGTCGAGAGCAGAGCCAGCGCCACCTTGGCGCCGACGCCCTGCACGCTCTGCAAGAGCCGAAACCAGTCGCGCTCGGCCTCCTCGAGGAAGCCGAAGAGACGGATCGCGTCCTCGCGCACTTGCGTTTCGATCGAGAGCGTCGCGGGCTCTCCTGGGCGCGGCAGATGGGCGAGCGTACGGCTCGAACAGTTCACGACATAGCCGACGCCATTGACGTCGAGGATCAAATAATCTTCGCCGAAGCTGTCGATGAGGCCCCTGAGCTTGCCGATCATGCCCGCCTCGCGCGCAGCAGCGCCTCCCGATGCTGCGCATGGCAGATCGCCACGGCCAGCGCGTCGGCGGCGTCCTTGCTCGCCACGAAGCTCGCCGGCAGCAGCACGCGCACCATCATCGCCACCTGCGCCTTGTCGGCGTGGCCATTGCCGACGACGGTCTTCTTGACGAGATTGGCGGCGTATTCCTCGATCTCGAGACCGGCGAGCGCGGGCGCCGCGAGCGCGATTCCGCGCGCCTGCCCGAGCTTTAGCGCCGACTGCGGGTCGCGGTTGACGAAGGTCTCCTCGACCGCCGCCTCGTGCGGCGAGAAGGTCGCAATGACCTCGCGCAAGCCCTCGAGCAATCGCCGCAGCCGCTCGCCCATTGGCGCGCTCGCGTCGGTGTGCAGGCAACCCGAGGCCACGAAACCGAGCCGCGAGCCCTGCGCGTCGATGATCCCCCAGCCCGTGTTGCGAAGGCCCGGGTCGACGCCGAGGATGCGAATCGGTGACGCGCTCATGCCGCGCAGTCTAACGAAGCTTGCGGCCGAAGGGCAGGTTTGTGATCCGCTAACGCTCTTGCGGAAATCTCGCGCAGCTATAACGTCGACGCTTAGGTGATTCTGAGGCCGAACGCATGGCAAATAATGTCGGCAAAACCCCTGACGTGTGGCGCAATTTTTCGACCAAAGTCCCGATATCCGCTTTCAGGATGAAGCGTGGCGACCTGAAACGTCTCTATAAGATCATAAATGAAAAGCAAATCGACTACAGAGACCGATTTATCTCAAATGTGCTGCAAATCCAGCCCTCGGAGACGCTCGAGCAATTCGAGGAAAGGAAGAAAAGAGTTTGTGATCACTTTGTCACCTCAGTTACCGCCTCTGGTATAAATGGGGAGCTCGTACATGGTAATAATGAAGCATTTCTCGAAAACGAAAACGTACCAGAGCAATTGAGATCAATATTGATTATGCACGGGCACTGTTCCAAAGGTCGCACTGAACCTCGAGCCGGCATGCAGCATAACCGTGTTTCTGGATTTCTCAAGCTCGCCGATACTTGATTTCAGTACGCTGCCGACACTACCAACACCCAACGAAAGCAATATTGATATCAGAGCCGACAATGAATCATGGTTTACGTCGGCGAATGCAAATTTGCATCAATTTTTCGATCAACGAAGAACAAGCGTTAATTGGCTACACCAGGCCGCAGTCTATGACATGCTTCTTTTTTTCGTGGGACTGCCCCTGGCAATCTGGGCCTCCTATCGAGTAGGAGTATACATCAACTCGCAACCCATGTCGCCACTTATTCGAGCAGCAACCTACATTTATTTCTTTCTATTTACTATTACGTCATTCCGCGTCTTGTTCTCATACTCGCGATGGGTATTTCCGAAAGTAGAAATGGAAACAGAATACGCATCCCCTTTTCGTCACCGGGCCGTATGGGGCGGAATAGTTATATCGATACTTGCCACAATTCTCTACGAGATATTGAAAACTTATGTCATAGGCATCTAGAACTATTACTGCCCTAAAACGGATGATATTGATACAGCCAGTTCTCCGTCAGCACCTCGTCGCCATTCTTCAAGAACAGCCGCATCTCGACCGGCTCGTCGCCGGCGACGGTGAGATCGAATTGCGCGCGCCAATGGCCGGGGACGTTATCGAACACGGCTTCGGTGTAAATGTAAGAAAACGTCCCGCGCGAGGCCCAGAGCACGGGTTCGGGCTTCACGCCGTAGGGGAGCTTCGCGAGCGGCTCGCCCAAAAACTCGACCATGAATTTGCGCACGCCCTTGGGGCGGGGCTTGCCGGGCTGGCCGCCATTGCCGAGCCGGGTCGCGACGCAGCGGGCGAGAGGCGTCGGATAGGGCTCGTCGGCGAGCCAGTGCAGGCGATAGGAGAAGTCGAACTCGGCGCCGGGGACGGCGGCTTTTTCGGGCACCCAGACGCAGACAATGTTGTCGTGGATCTCGTCGTCGGTCGGGATTTCGACGAGATGGATCGCGCCCCTGCCCCACTCGCCCTTGGGCTCGACCCAGACGCTCGGACGGCGGTCGTAAAAGACGTTGTCCTGATAGTGATCGTAATTGCGGTCGCGCTGCATCAGGCCGAAGCCTTTGGGATTGCTGTCGCCAAAGGCCGAGGCCATCACGCGCGGCGGATTGTTGAGCGGTCGCCACAGACGCTCGCCCGCGCCGGTCCACATCGAGAGCCCGTCGGAATCATGCACCTCGGGCCGCCAGTCGATGGCTGTGGGCTTTCTCGTCTCGGAGAACCAATACATCGAGGTCAGCGGCGCAATGCCGAAGCGCACGAAGTCGCCCCTCAGATACAGCTTGCAGTCGATGTCCATCACGACGCCCTTGCCGCGCGTCATCAGGAAGCGATAGGCGCCGACGACATGCGGCCCTTCGAGCAGCGCGTGCAGCACGACGCCGTTCTCGGTCTCCGGCCCGACATAGACATGGGTGAAGTCCGGGAATTCCTCGTTGACGCCCGGCGCCCAGGTGTCGAGCGCTATGCCCCGCGCCGAGAGCCCATATTGGCGCAGCTCGCCGATCGCCCGGAAATAGGAGGCGCCGAGAAAGGCGACCCAGTCGTTCTTCTTCCAGGGCAGCTCGCCGTCCATGGACTCCTGGATGCGAAAACCCGCGAAGCCCGCCCCTTGCGAGAGGCCGTGGGCGATCGAGTTGGCGGGCATGTTGAAATAGACGGGATCGTAGAGAATCTCGCGCGCCTCGCCCTTCTCCACCTTGTGGATGCGCACGGCCTTCTTGAAGAACATGCCGAGGTGAAAGAATTCTACCGGAAAGCGCTCGGGGCTTGCGGCGTAAAGGGCGTAATCCGTGTTGTAGGTGATCCTGCCCCAGGCCTCGTAGTCGATCTTGCTGGTGATCTCCGGGTGCGGCAGGAGGGGCGGACGAAAGGGCTCGCCGATGAGACGCTTCGCCTCCTGTTTGAGCAGATCGAAGGAGAAAGGGGCAGCCGGGCCGAATTTGATCGCCTCGCCCGGCGTTTGCGCCGAAGCCTCCGGCGCGCCGACGGCGCCGATGGCGCCCGTCGCAGCGGCGGCTTTCAGAAAGGCGCGGCGATCCGGCGCGTCGACCATCGGTGATCCTCTAGAAGTCTCGGGAGAGGCGCGGGCGCGCGGAAGGCGCCGCCGGCGGGCTTGGAGGGCGAGACGGGGCGAATTGCGCCTCAGCCGCGGATGGGCTCATGCTTGATGGCCGTCCGCATGAAGAAATAGAGGCCGACGAATCCCGCCAGGGCGAAGACGACCTCGAAGGCCCGGCTTACCAGCGGATCGAGCTGGAACAGGCCGCCGAGCGCCCAGCCGGCCGCCCAGGAAGCGCCCACGAGCTCGGTGCCGACGAGGATCGCGACGGCGACGATCGTGGAGAGGTTTACCAAGTTGATCGGCTTCTCGCTCATATCGCTCACTGGATTGGGCCACGCGGCCCCAAGGCTTTGTCCTGGGAACGGAGCTATAGGATTGCCGTCGCGAAGGCGCAAGCGCCCTCGCGTCCGAGCTTGCCGGCTCGGGCTGCGGCTTCTGCGACGTCCGTCTAGCCGAGGGTTTCGATTTTTTTGGGGCGGTCCCGCACTTCTAGCTTGCCAAGGGGCGGGTGAAAAAGACATTTTTGGATTTGCGGAGGCGTCCCGAGATCCGCGGCGCGAGATTTGTATACCCCCTGCCGAAGCCTTCGCCCGCGTCCTATATGGGCAAGAGGAACCGCGCCGGATCAAGAAAGGATCGCCAGGAACGTTCCATGACCACGATCCCCGACCGAAGCAGCCGCCGCGCCGCGCGTCGTTCCTGCGAGACGCCGGCGCGCGCAAGCAAGGATCCTCGCAAGAACGACGGGGGCGGACCCGGCTCGGGGACGGCCCTCGTCACGCGGACGCAGACGCAGACCCGCCGCCCCCACATGTATCGCGTGCTCCTCCTGAACGACGATTACACCACGCAGGAGTTCGTCGTCGTCGTGCTGCGTAAGTATTTCAACAAATCCGTGGAGGAAGCCACTCGTATCATGCTGCATGTCCACAATCACGGGGTGGGCGAATGCGGCGTGTACACCTACGAGGTGGCCGAGACCAAGGTCACGCAGGTGATGGAGTTCGCGAGGCGGCATCAACATCCGCTGCAGTGCATCATGGAAAAGAAATAGGAGGCCACGACGCATGCCGGCCATCTCGCGCAATCTCAAGCAGACCCTGGATCGGGCTCTGACGCTGGCCCGAGAGCGGCGTCATGAATATGCGACGCTCGAGCATCTGCTGCTGAGCCTGATCGAGGATCCCGACGCCGCCTCGGTGCTGCGCGCCTGCGCGGTCGACCTCGAGCTCCTCGGCCGGAATCTGCGCGAATATATCGCGCGGGAGCTCGACAATCTGGTCAATGGCGATGCGGAGGAGGCGAAGCCCACCTCGGGCTTCCACCGCGTCGTGCAGCGCGCCATCATCAGCGTGCAGTCCTCCGGCCGCGAGGATGTGAACGGCGCCAATGTTCTCGTCGCGCTTTTCGCGGAGCGCGAGAGCCACGCCGTCTACTTCCTGCAGGAGCAGGAAATGACCCGCTATGACGCGGTCAACTACATCAGCCACGGCATCGCCAAACGCGCCGGCCTCTCGGACGCGGCGCGCACGCCGCGGGGAATCGAGGACGAATCCGAGCGCGGCGAAGGGCGCGAGGGACGCGACGGCGACCAGCGCAAGAAGGAAGGCGCGCTCGACGCCTATTGCGTCAACCTGAACCGCAAGGCGCGCGACAACCGCATCGACCCCTTGATCGGCCGCGAGCCGGAGGTCGTGCGCACGATCCAGGTGCTGTGCCGGCGCCAGAAGAACAACCCGCTGCTCGTCGGCGATCCGGGCGTCGGCAAGACGGCGATCGCGGAAGGCCTCGCGCGCAAGATCACCCAGGGCGAGGTTCCCGACGTGCTCGCCGACGCGACGATCTTCGCGCTCGACATGGGCTCGCTGCTCGCCGGAACGCGTTATCGCGGCGATTTCGAGGAGCGCCTCAAGCAGGTCGTGAAAGAGATTGAGCAACACAAGAAGGCGATCCTGTTCATCGACGAAATTCACACGGTGATCGGGGCGGGCGCCACCTCGGGCGGCGCAATGGACGCCTCGAACCTGCTGAAGCCGGCGCTCGCGCAGGGCGTGCTGCGCTGCATCGGCTCGACCACCTACAAGGAGTATCGGCAATATTTCGAGAAGGACCGGGCCTTGGCGCGGCGCTTCCAGAAAATCGACGTCAATGAACCGTCGGTCCCCGACGCGATCGAGATCCTCAAGGGCCTGAAGCCCTATTTCGAGGATTACCACAAGATCCGCTACACGTCCGAAGCGGTGAAGGGAGCCGTGGAGCTTTCCGCGCGCTACATCCACGATCGCAAGCTGCCCGACAAGGCGATCGACGTGATCGACGAGACCGGCGCGGCGCAGATGCTGCTGCCGGAAGGCAAGCGCAAGAAGACGATCGGCCTCAAGGAGATCGAGTTCGACGATCGCGACGATGGCGCGCATCCCGCCAAAGAGCGTGTCGAAAGACGACGCCGAGGTGCTCGCGCATCTCGACGAGACCTTGAAGCGCGTCGTCTATGGCCAGGAGAAGGCGGTGGGCCTGCTCGTCTCGGCGATCAAGCTCGCGCGCGCGGGGCTGCGCGATCCGGAAAAGCCGATTGGCTGCTATCTCTTCTCCGGCCCGACCGGCGTCGGCAAGACGGAAGCCGCGCGCCAGCTTTCGGCCGCGCTCGGCATCGAGCTCGTGCGCTTCGACATGTCGGAATATATGGAGCGCCACACGGTCAGCCGTCTGATCGGCGCGCCGCCCGGCTATGTCGGCTTCGACCAGGGAGGACTCTTAACCGACGCGATCGACCAGCATCCGCACTGCGTGCTGCTGCTCGACGAAATCGAAAAGGCGCATCCGGATCTCTTCAACATCCTTCTGCAGGTGATGGATCACGGCAAGCTCACGGATCACAACGGGAAGACGATCGACTTCCGCAACGTGATCCTGATCCTGACGACGAACGCCGGCGCCACCGATCTCGCGCGCACGCCCATCGGCTTCACGCGTTCGCAGCAGGGCCGGGACGACAGCGAGGCGATCAACCGGCTCTTCGCTCCGGAGTTCCGCAACCGTCTCGATGCGGTCGTGCCTTTCGGCCAGCTTTCGCCGCAAGTCGTCGCCAAGGTCGTCGACAAATTCATCGTGCAGCTCGAGGCGCTGCTTGCCGACCGCAATGTCACGATCGACCTCTCCGACGAAGCGCGCGCCTGGTTGGTCGAGCGCGGCTATGACGGGGCGATGGGCGCGCGGCCGATGGCGCGGATCATCCACACCCACATCAAGACGCCGCTCGCCGACGAGGTGCTGTTCGGACGACTGAAGAACGGCGGCGCCGTCCATGTGGTGGTCGTCGCCGGCGAGAACGGCGAAAAGACGCTCGGCTTCGTTTATCCGGAAGGCCCCGTGCTGCCGCGTCCCGAACGCGACATCATCGAAGCGGGAAAGAAGCGCGCCTCCGCGGAAGGCGAAGCGCGCAAGGATCGCGCCTCCGAGGAGCCCTCGACGGACGAGCCCGAACGCGAGGTGGAAGCGGTCGAGTCGAAGCCCGCGCCCAAGAGCGTGCCCGACACGCCGATGCAAGGGTGAGCGGAGGGGCGCCGCCCCTCCCCTGCCTTTCTCCTGCTCGCGCAACGCGAACTCGCCCCCGCGTGCAACCGGAAATTAACTTGCCGCGGCCAAAGCTCTCACGTCCGGCGCTAGGCATCTTGCGCGCCGGCGCGGAGCGCCTTGCGTCATGAGCGACACAGCCCCAGATCACGCTGCGTTTGAGCCGAGCCGCTCAAATGCGGAGAACGTAAACGGTTTTAAAGAGCTGGAGCGCGCTTCGAGCGATAAACCGGTTCCCGCTTTCTCGCGTCGCGCTCTCGATGGCGCGGGTCCTTTGCGGATTGTCCACGTGCTACGGGCGCCGGTCGGCGGCCTTTTTCGCCATGTGCTCGACCTCGCAGGCGAGCAGGCCGCGCGCGGGCATCAGGTGGGCGTCATCGCGGATTCGCTTACCGGCGGCGCGCGGGCGGAGAGCGCGCTGGCCGCGCTTGCGCCGCGACTTGCGCTCGGGCTTTGCCGATTGCCAATCCACCGACTTCCTCACCCAAGCGATCTCCCTGCGCTCTTTAGAGTGAGCCAGCGTCTCAACGCCTGGGCCGCCGATGTCCTGCATGGACATGGCTCGAAGGGGGGCGCGATGGCGCGCCTCGCCCTCGGGCCCGGGGCAAAGGCCGTTCGAGTCTACACGCCGCACGGCGGCAGTCTGCATTTCGCGCGGGGAACGCCGAGCCACCGGCTCTACATGGCGATGGAGCGCCTGCTGCAACGCCGCACCGATCTCATCCTTTTCGAGAGCCGGTTCGCGGCGGAGCGCTATGACGATTTCATCGGCGCGCCGCACGGTCTCGCGCGCATCGTGCACAACGGCTTGCGACCCGAGGAGTTCGAGCCGGCGCCATTGGCGGAGGGCGCCGCTGAATTGCTCTATGTCGGCGAATTTCGCCTGCTCAAGGGTCTCGACACGCTGCTCGCGGCGCTGAAGCGGCTCAAGGACGAGGGTCGTCACGTTCGCCTTGCGCTCGTCGGCGCGGGGCCGGACGAGGCCGACTTCCTCGCGCTCGCGGATCGGTTCGGCGTCGCCGATCAGATCGCTGTGAAGCCCCCAACGCCAGCGCGCGAGGCTTTCGCGCTCGGCCGCGTTCTCGTCGTGCCGAGCCGGGCGGAGTCGCTGCCTTACATCGTGCTGGAGGCGCTCGCGGCAGAAAAGCCCATCGTCGCGACGAAGGTCGGCGGCATTCCCGAAATCTTTGGGCCCTATGCCGATCGGCTGATTTCTTGCGACGACCCCGCCGCGCTCGCGCACGCGATCGTGCGGGCGCTCGACGAAGAGGCGGGGAAGAGCGTGCAAGGCGCGCGCGCGCTTGAGGAACTTGTCCGCGCCGGTTTTTCGCTCAGCCGAATGGCGGATGAGGCGATCGCCGCCTATCGCGAGGCTTTAGCGCGCTCGTCGCTCGAACGGAAGCGTTCGTTCTAACGCGGAAGGCTTGAGCGATGGCGCAAGCTCAAACCGGTCAGCTCTTGCGCGCGCCAGAGCGGGTATTTGACTATCAACGGCTTGTCGACGGGCTCGTCTTCATTCTTGTCGCAAGCTCCGCAATCTCTCTTTTCGAGCCCTCCCCGTACGACCTGCTGGCGCCGGTCGCGCTGCTGTTCTGGGCGCTTGGCGGCTTCACGGTTCACAGAGCCATTCTGCCTTTCGCCCTTCTGCTCCTCGCCTACTGTCTGCTCGGCTTCCTTGCGCTCACGCCCTATTGGCGCAACGTCGACTCGATCACCTACCAGGTTCTTTCGACCTATCTGATGATGATGGGCGTGTTCTTCGCGCTGTTTCTCGCCCAGCGCAGCGAGCGGCGCGCCGACGTGATCCTTTCCGCCTTGACGCTGGGGGCGCTGATCGCCGCGGTCTGCGGCCTGCTCGGCTATTTCAACGTCGCGGGCCTCGGCGAGACCTTCACGCTCTACGATCGCGCCAAGGGAAGCTTCAAGGACCCGAATGTGCTCGGCCCCTATCTGACGCCGGGCGTGCTCCATCTTTTGCAGAGGCTGATGCTCGGCCGCGCGCGCCATATTTTCATCTCCGTCGCCGCGCTCGCAATCATCCTCGCCGGCGAGTTCGTCACCTTCTCGCGCGGCGCCTGGGGCGTGACGCTGTTCTCCATCGCGCTGATGACCGGCTGCACTTACGCCCAGGCCGACAATCCCCGCCTGAAGCGCCGGATCATGACGACGGCGATCGTAGCTGCGATTGTCGGCGCGCTCGTCCTGCTGATCCTGCTCGCCCAGGATTCGACGCGCGAGTTCTTCCTGCAGCGCGCCAATGCGACGCAGGACTATGACGAGGGCGAAACGGGGCGCTTCGGCAACCAGGCGCGCTCCCTGCCGATGCTGCTCGACCGCTTTTGGGGTTTTGGACCCTGGCGCTTCCGGCTGTTCTTCGGGTTAGAAGCGCACGACTCCTATATCACCGCCTTCGCCAATGACGGCTGGCTCGGCGGCCTCGTCTATGTGCTGATCGCCGCCTCGAGCGTCTTCGTCGGCTTGCGGTTGATAACGCGGCCCTCGCCCTACCGAAGCCGGGCGCAAATCTTCGCGCCTGTGCTGATTTCCTATTTCGCCTTGGCCTTCGTCATCGACATCGACCATTGGCGCCATTTTCCGCTGCTGATGGGCGCCGTCTGGGGTCTCGAGGCGGCGCGGCAGAAATGGGCCGCGAAAACCCGTACGGGGAGCATGCCTTAGCACGCGTTTGGAGAACTAGGCCCAACGCGCGATGCAGGAGCGAATTCTGATCGCGAAAGCCCGTCAGCTCTTGCGTCAATTCGCTCCAGACTCAGCCTTCTTCGTCCGTATCGATGTCGCCGTCGATGAGGCCGGAGACGTCGTCCTCCTCCCCCTCCTCCTCCTCGAGGAAGGTGTCGTCCGCCTCCTCGCCGTCGTCGAGCTCGACGTCCTCGTCGATCGCGATCGCATCGACCTTGTTCTCGGCCTCCTCGACCTCGGTGAGCGAGACCGTCTCGGCCTCATCTTTCTCGCCCTCCGCCTCTTCAGTGGCGGCGTGCGCAACCCGCGCCAGGGACGCGACATGGAACGCCGCGCCGCATTTGGGGCAGAGAATCGGGTCTCGGTTGAAGTCGTAGAATTTCGTCGCGCAGGACTGGCATTGCCGCTTGGCGCCGAGATCGGGTTTGGCCACGGTGTCGCGATCCTTTAAGAATTAGCCGGCCTTCAAACGCGGGCGCGTCGAAGGCGGGCGCGTCGGGCGCTGGGGTTAGTTTGCCGGGGCGACGCTGTCAAATGAGAAATCGTCCCAGAGCGCGCTGCGAAAAAGCGGACGCCGGCTTTTCGCACAATGCGCGCTCTAACTTTCTAGAATCGATCACGTTTTCTGCGTTCGAGCGTTTCCGCCCGAACGCAGCGTGATCTAGCCGCGTCCCGGCGCGAGCGAGGCTTGGCCGTCACCCGCAAGCGGCCGCCGTGGACCAGGGCGGCCCGGCTGTTGCCAAGCGCGGCGAGGCTTGGCATAGGTTGAGTCGCGCGGGTGTAGCTCAATGGTAGAGCAGCAGCCTTCCAAGCTGAATACGAGGGTTCGATTCCCTTCACCCGCTCCAACCTCTTCCTAAACCATAGCCTCGCAGCTCGAGCACACGCTCCCCCGTGCTCTCAAACCTCTGAGCGAGGCGCGTCTCTTGCGCTAAAATAACGGGCGGCTGCGTTTCGACCGGCGCAACCGCCCTGCCGGGGAGGAAATAGTCTGGCGCTCGCGCAACAAAAGCCGCGGCCTTCCGCCGGCCTCTCCAACCTGCGCGACGAAATTCGCGCCAAGGCGCTGGTGCTGGGCTTCGACGCCTGCGGCTTCACGCGGCCCGACGCGATCCCGCTTGCCGCAGAGCGCCTGAAGGCTTGGCTCGCCTCCGGCGCGCAGGGCGAGATGGGCTGGATGGCCTTGCGCGCGGATGAGCGCGGCTCGCCCAGCGCCCTGTGGAGCGAGGCGCGCAGCGTCGTCATGCTCGGCATGAATTACGGCCCGGGCGTCGATCCGCTCGCCGCGACCACGCAACGCGACCGCGGCGCGATCTCGGTCTATGCGCAAGGCCGCGACTATCACGACGTGCTGAAAGGCCGTCTCAAGCTTCTCGCGGGCTTCATGCTGGCGCGGGCCGGCGGCGGCGCGGTCAAGGTGTTCGTCGACACGGCGCCCGTCATGGAAAAGCCGCTCGCTGAAGCCGCAGGGCTCGGCTGGCAGGGCAAGCACACCAATCTCGTCTCGCGCGGCTTCGGCTCCTGGCTCTTTCTCGGCGCGATCTTCACCGACCTCGACATTCCGACGGACGCGCGGGAAGCAGATCATTGCGGCTCCTGCCGCGCCTGCCTCGACGCCTGCCCGACACGGGCCTTCCCGGCGCCCTATCGCCTCGACTCGCGGCGCTGCATTTCCTATCTCACGATTGAGCACAAGGGCCCGATTCCCGAGGAATTCCGAGCGGCGATCGGCAATCGGGTCTATGGCTGCGATGACTGTCTCGCCGTCTGCCCCTGGAACAAATTCGCTAGTGAAGCGCGCGAGGCGAAGCTTGCGGCCAGCGCGAGCTTAAGCGCGCCGAGCCTTGCGGATCTGGCGCGGCTCGACGAAGGCGCGTTCCGCAAGCTCTTCGCCGGCACGGCCGTGAAGCGCATCGGCCATCCGCGCTTCTTGCGCAATGTGGCGATCGCGATCGGCAACAGCGGCGATCCCGCGCTCGTGACCGCGTTGGCCCCCCTGCTCGGCGCGGTTTCGCCCCTCGTTCGCGGCGCCGCGGTCTGGGCGCTGGGGCGGCTTCTGGGAGAGGAGGCGTTCTCGCGGCTCGCGCGAGAGCGCCTTTCCGGGGAGCGGGATCCGACCGTCGTCGCCGAGATGGCAAAGATGTCACACTCCGGAAAAAAATAACGCCGGCCTCGGTTTGATTGTTGCATTGCGCAATTTATAGGCGACTATTGGAAACGCCCGTTGCGCCGCGTTTCGAAGTCCGGTCCCCCGCGAATGATCAGGGGTTCGACGCCGCCGCCGCGGGCCGAGCCATCCCGGGCCGCATGGCCTCTTCAGTCCCGTCGTTCGCGCAGCATGACCGCCTTCACGCCGCCCCATACGAACGATGACCCCGCGCTGGAGGCCGGAAGGCTCCTGACGCGGATCGGCGTATTTCTGCTTTTCGTGGTTGCGCTCATCGCCCCGGTGATCGCGGGACAAACCGTCTACATCCTTCTGCCGATCGGCGCCGCGCTGCTGCTGATGGGCGCGGCGGTCGCTCCGGATCGCCGCGAAAAGACGGGGCCCTTGCGCGAATTCCTCACCGCGCCGCCTTTCCTCGCCGCGCTGTTCCTGGCGGCCTGGGCCGCGGTCTCGCTGAACTGGACGCCCTTCCACGGCGGTCCGGCGGAGCGCTACTGGAAGGACGCGGGCACGCTCGGCCTCGTCGCGATCGCCTGCGGCTTTCTGCCGGCGCGGACGCGCATCTGCGATCTGAACCTGCTGCCGATCGGCGTCGCCGCGGCGGCCGTCGGCATGATCGGCGCGGCGGCCTTCGGCTTTTTTGCGCGCCGCTCCTTCACGCTCGAGGAAATCCTCGACGGCGACGCGCTGGCGCGTTCTGGCGTCGGCCTCGTTCTGATCATGTGGCCGGCGTGCGGCGCGCTGGCGATGCGCGGGAAGTGGCGCTTCGCCGCCGCCCTGATGCTGGTTTCGGGCCTCGCGGTGCTCCTGTCCGGCGCGCAGAACGTCGCGCCGCCGCTCATCGCAGGATTCGCTGTCTTCGGCCTCTCCTTCGCGCGCCCGCGCGAAGCGCAACTGTGGCTCGCGCCCCTCGCTGCGGCGGCGATACTTCTTTCTCCGCTGCTCGCGCTCGGCGTGCGCTTCCTTTATCAAGGCCACGCGCCGGATCTGCTTAAGGGCCTGGACGTCTGGGGCCACATTTTCGCGAGCGGCGGCGCGCGCTCTTTGCTCGGCCATGGGTTCGGTTCGGCGATCTACGGCCTTTTCGGCGGCTATCTCGATCCCAAGTCGCCGCGAAGCCTCGCCTTCCAGATCTGGTTCGATCTCGGGCTCGTCGGCGCGGCCGCTTTCGCTGGCGCCGCGTACAAGGCCTTTTCGCTGGTCGGCCTCGCGCGGTCCTCGCTCGCGCCATTTCTGCTCGCCGGCCTAGCCGCCGGTCTCGTCGTCTGCCTGCTCGGTCCCGCCGGCGAGCAGCTCTGGGCCTTCACGCTGGCGGGGCTCGACGTGGTGGCCTTCGTGATGGTGATGCGGGGGCAATTCACAAAGAAGCGGCCGCATTTGCCCCGCTGGGCGATCGTCGATGACGAGGACTGACCGCCCGCGGGCTGAGCGAATTCCGCAAAAGTTGAAAGACTTTTGCGATCAGAATTCGCTCCAACGTTTAACCGGGCGCGATTTCTTGTCGCTCGAACGATTCCGTTCGAGGGACAAGCGCTCTGGCGCCCTGAAGGAAAGACGCGGCGCGTGACGCAAGACTCCCCCTCGCTCACCGACTGCGTTGCCGAAATCGAGGCGGAGGAGGCCGTCGTCGCGGCGGCTTTCCTCTCCTCGATTCCCTTTTTCGCGCTGGCGCACGGCGTGACGCTGCGCATGAAGAGCGACGACGGCGCTTTCGAGACGGACGCGCGCATCGTGGCGCATACCAACGGGACCTCGCTCTGCGTCGCGAGCGACGGAACGCGGCTCGTCTCGGGCGGAGACGACGGGCGAATCGTCGAGATTTCGGCCGAGGGCGAGACCCGCCTCGTCGCCGAGGAGGCGGGTAGTTGGATCGACGCCGTGGCGCTGCGTAGCGACGGGGCGCTCGCCTGGACCGCCGGCCGCAACGCGCGAGTCCGGCTGGCCGGGGGCGAGATCAAGGCGCTCGACCTGCCTTCGAGCTCGCGCGGCCTCGTCTTCATGCCCAAGGGCCTGCGTTTGGGCATCGCGCATTACAACGGCGCGACGCTCTGGTATCCGGGGGCGAGCGCGAAGCCCGAAACGCTCGAGTGGAAGGGCGCGCATCTCGACGTCACGGTCTCGCCCGACGGCCGTTTCCTCGTCACCTCGATGCAGGAGAACGCGCTGCACGGCTGGCGCCTCTCGGACAAGAAGAACATGCGCATGTCCGGCTATCCGGCCAAGACCCGCTCCTTTTCCTGGTCTCCGGAGGGCAAGTGGCTCGCGACCTCGGGGGCCGACGCCTGCGTGCTCTGGCCCTTCGACGGCAAGGACGGCCCGATGGGCGCGCAGCCTCGCGAATGCGGCGTGCGCGCCGGCGTCGGCGTCACGCGCGTCGCCTTTCATCCGCGAGCGCCCGTCCTCGCGCTCGGCTATGAGGACGGCATGATCCTCTTGGCCCGCATCGCCGACGGCTCGGAAATTCTGGTCCGCCGGCCCTCAGGCGACGAGCGCGCGAAGATCACGACGCTCGCCTGGGATGCGCAAGGCCAGGGCCTCGCTTTCGGCGCGGGGAGCGGCGCCGCGGGCCTCTTGAGGTTGCCGCAGGCGTGAAGGGAGGCGCACGTCGATGAGCGCAAAACTTTCGAACGAAGCGCTGGAGCAGCTCTTCACCAAGGCGCGCACGCATAACGGCTGGCGCGACGAGGAAGTCCCGGACGCCCTGCTGCGCGAGGCGGTCGACATCGCCAAATGGGGGCCGACCAGCGCCAATTGCTCGCCGATGCGCGTCTTGTTCCTGCGCTCGAAGGAAGCCAAACAGCGCCTCGCGCCGGCGCTCATTCCCAGCAATCTTGAAAAGACGATGGCCGCGCCCGCCGTGGCGATCGTCGCCTATGATCTGAACTTCTACGAGCATTTGCCGCGGCTCTATCCGGCGACTGACGCGCGCTCCTGGTTTGTCGGCAACGCGGCGCTGATCGAGGAGACGGCTGTTCGCAACGGCACGCTGCAGGGGGCTTATCTCCTGCTGGCGCTGCGCTCTGCGGGTCTCGACGTCGGTCCGATGAGCGGCTTCGACAAGAAGATGGTCGACGCGGAATTTTTTCCCGAAGGGACCGTGAAGTCGAATTTCCTCGTCAATATCGGATACGGCGATCCTGCAAAGCTCTACCCGCGCGGGCCGAGATTCGCGTTCGAGGAAATCGCGCGGATTCTGTGAGGCAGGGCTGAACCCCTCCCCTCCCAGAGCGCCTTGATCAGCATGAAGAAATGCCGCGCGTCCATCGGCGACGGGATGAAGCCGAAGTGGACGTAAAAGGACGCGGCGGCCTCGTCCTTGGCGTGGAGCCCGCCGAACGCCTCTCGCTCTTGCCAGAGCGGCGCCGGTTCTATATCCCAGCCCCATAGAAACTCCTGTTTTCGCGCTCTTTGCGCCGCAACGAAACCCGTCCGGAACCGACTCCTCAATCGCGCAAAATCCGCGCGCGATCGGACGCAATGAGGACAGAGAATGACGAAGCGAGTGCTCATCACGGGCGTCACGGGACAAGACGGCGCCTATCTCGCGCAGCTTCTGCTTGACGAAGGCTACGAGGTGCACGGCGTCGTGCGGCGCTCCTCGCATAGCGGGGTCGACGATCACCGGCTGCGCTGGCTCGGCGTCGCGGATTCCATGCGCCTGCACGACGGCGATCTCGGCGACCTCTCGAGCCTCGTGCGCATCGTGCAAGAGACGAAGCCCGACGAGATCTACAATCTTGCGGCGCAATCCTTCGTCGCCTCCTCCTGGCGCCAGCCGATCCTCACCGCCAACATCACCGCCGTCGGCGTCGCCAACATGCTCGAGGCGATGCGCATCGCCGCGCCGCAGGCCCGCTTCTATCAGGCTTCGTCGTCGGAGATGTATGGGCTGATCCAGCAGCCGATGCAGAACGAGAAGACCCCCTTCTACCCGCGCTCGCCCTATGCCGTCGCCAAGCTCTTCGGCCATTGGATCACCGTGAACTATCGCGAGAGCTTTGGCATGCACGCGTCTTCCGGGATTCTCTTCAACCATGAGAGCCCGCTGCGCGGCGAGGAGTTCGTCACGCGCAAGGTCACGAGCGGCGTGGCGAAAATCAAGCTCGGGCTCGCGCGTGAGCTGCGGCTCGGCAACATCGACGCCAAGCGCGACTGGGGCCATGCGCGCGACTATGTGCGCGCGATGTGGCTCATGCTGCAGCAGGAGAAGCCGGACGATTATGTCGTCGCGACCGGCGTCACCACCACGGTCCGCGACATGTGCCGGCTCGCCTTCGATCACGTCGGCCTCGACATGGAGAAGCATCTCGTCATCGATCCGGCTTTTTACCGGCCGGCCGAGGTCGAGGTGCTTTTGGGCGATTCCGCCAAGGCGAGAGCCAAGCTCGGATGGGCGCCGAAGATCGCGCTCGGCGAGCTGATCCGCGAGATGGTCGACGCGGATCTCGACCGTCTCAAGCGCGGCGAGGGAGCTTGAGACAGCCCGAGGCGGAATAGAAAAAGGCGCGCGATTTCACGATGGCCCAATACGAACGAATCCTGATGACCGGCGGGGCGGGTTTCGTGGGCTCGCATCTCGCCCCTGCTCTGGCGGCGGATTACCCGAACGCCAGCCGCGCCATACTGACGCTTCCGGGAGGCGACGGACCCGGCGATCCCGCCTGGACACAGCTCGGCGGCGATCTTCTCGACGCTGTGGCGCTCGACAAGACGATTGCGGAATTTCGCCCCGATCTCGTCGCGCATCTCGCCGGCCAGGCGTCGATCGGCAGAGCGCTGCACGCGGGCGAGACGACGTGGCGCGTCAATTTCTGCGGAAGCCTTCATCTCGCCGCCGCCCTCGCCCGCCATGCGCCTCACGCGGTCGTGCTCTTTGCTTCCAGCGCCTCGGTGTATGGCGCGAGCCTGAAGGACGGGCCCGCGCGCGAGGAAACGCCGCTTTGGCCTCTCGACGCTTACGGCCGCTCCAAAGCCGCGGCGGAGGGCATGTTCGGCGACGTTCTCGGGCCGCAGGGGCGGCTCATCGTCGTGCGCCCGGTCAATCACACGGGGCCGAGGCAAAGCCCGCAGAACTTCGTGCTCTCCTCTTTCGCCTCGCAGATCGCGGCGATCGAGGCCGGGCGCCGGGAGCCGCGCCTGAAAGTCGGCGATCTCGCCAAGGCCCGCGACTTTCTCGACGTGCGCGACGTCGTCTCCGCCTATCGCGCGCTCGTGGCGGGGGCTGACGCGCTCGCGCAGCGCGTGAGCTGCTTCAACGTCGGCTCTGGCGCGCCGGTCGCGATCGGCGATCTGCTCGAGGGTCTTCGCGCGCTGGCGCGGCGGCCCTTCGAGGTCGAGGTCGAAGCCGCCCTGCTGCGGCCGAGCGCCGTGGATCTGCCGAGCGTCGCGCTTAACGCCGAAAAGCTCAAGGAGGCGGTCGGCTGGCGCCCCGCTCATTCGACGCAGGACATGCTCGCCGCGCTCATCGAATACTGGCGCTCGGTCGAAGCCGCGAAAACCTGAGGTCGCAAAGGCGCCTCAGGCGTCCTGCTGGGAGACGAAGATCAGGATCACGCCGATGACCGCGGCGAAGCGGAAAGCCAATTCCTGAAAATTCCAGCCGTTCGAGCGCCACATCTCGAACCATTCGCCGCCGACGACCAGAAAGCCCACGAAATAGAGCAGAAACAACGCGACGAGGCCAGCGATGGCGATCCGCTTGCTTTCGTTGAAGATCGCGGCGTTGTAGCGAGCCGCGCGCGCCATTTGCCCGGCGCCAGCCACCAGGAAGGCGCCGGAGGCGAGTTCCGTCAGGATAATGCACCAGTATGCGAGGTTCTGCAGCGCCGCGAGAGTAATGGCCCGCCAGCCGAAGGCGACGCCCGCGGGCAGCGTGTCCATCGACAGGACATGGCGCACCGCAGTGAAATTCGTGTCGTAGTCGAAGATGTTGTCGAGCCCGACCAGGAGCGCGAAGAGGCCGACGCTGGCCACGAGCGCGACTTTCGCTAAACGTGCGTTCAAGTTTCCATCCCCTCGCAGGCGGGGTCGGGCCCCTCGGCCAAGCTTGCCTCGTCGGCGGGGAGAATGTCCAGACCCTCACGTCGCTCGCCGGACGACGAAAATATTTCCCTACTGTTGCAAAAATGGCACAACGTGCGTCGACCTCCATTGCTCTTTCAGGCTTTGCGCCGCACTCGGCAGCACGAGCATTCCAGCAGGGCCAGGCGGAATTGATGCCGCCAAGGTCACGGCGCCCGATTTTGGCCCCTTTTTAACTGCGAAACTCAAGCTATGAAAGAGCCGCGCAACAAAGCAGCCATCGCTGCGGTTTTCGCCGCGGCCCTCGCGATCGAGGGCTGCTCGGGCCGTGATCCGCAGGACTTCCTGGCGCGGGCCCCCGATGCGCTGGTTCAAGCCGCGAGGGCCAAAAACAGGGAGGCGATCTGCGCGCGGATCACGCATCACGCGAAGCTGAACAAGATTCCGGAATCGCTGATACACCGCGTCGTGCAGCGCGAAAGCAAATATGATCCGACGCTCCGTCACGGCCCCTATTGGGGGCTGATGCAAATCCGCCACGACACCGCGAAGAGCATGGGCTATTCCGGCCCGCCGATCGGACTGCTCGACCCCGAGACCAACCTGACCTACGCGGTCGCCTATCTCGCCAACGCCTATCGAGTTCGCCGGCGGCGACGAGAAGCGCGCGCAACTGCTCTACATGCGCGGCTTCTATTGCGAGGCCAAGCGGCGCGGCCGGCTTGGCCTGCTGCACCCGGCTCCCGCAGATGGACCCTATTCTCGGCCCGCGGGGAGCGAGGAGCCGGCAGCGGAAGCTCCGGCCGAAGCGGAGGCCACGGGGGACCAGAACGCCGCGCAAGCCGCCGCCGTGGAGCAAGCCTCCGAGGCCCTGGATCAGTCCGCGCTCGAGCACAATTCCGCCAACGCGGAAAACCATCTTGATTCTCAATATTTAGAGCGCGTTTCACAGGAAGAGCCGGCTCCCGCGTCCTCGAAGCGAGCCCGTAAGGCCGCCTCTCGCTGAGGGCGGCCCCGCAAGCGCCACAGCCCGGGGCTTCTCGAACCCGAAGCTGCGGCGAGAATGCTCTGGACATTGCCGCGGTACTTTGGTCTATCCCTGCCGCCGGCTTGGGCCGGACCTTAGTGTCTCCAGACGGCGCGGCACGCTTAGACGGCGCGAGACGCCTTGGGCGCCGCTATCGCCGCGCCCTCACCCGGCGCCGCCAATTCAACCGAAAGGATCGCGAGCTCCATGACCGCCAAAGCCATTCTTCATATGTTGAGCACGTTGAAGCATATGAGCCCCTTCGACGTGAACATGGCGGTCGACGCCGGCTACGACGTGACGATTCCCTATGCGAATGTGACGATCGAGGAAGTGCCGGCCCTTGTGCAGGACGCGATGTTCTCGCGCGCTCCTTCCGCCGCGCTGCGCACCGGCATCTTCTTCGCGGGCCGCGACGCCGTGCTCGCCCTCGACATGCTCGAGGTGGCCAAGAAGACGCTCTTAAAGCCCTTCGAGATTTCGCTTTTCGCCGACCCCTACGGCTCCTTCACCACAGCCGGCGCGATGGTCGCCTGCGTGGAGAAGCTCCTGCGCGAAAAAAAGCAGCGCGAGCTAAAAGGCTCAAAAATCGTCATTTACGGCGCCACGGGCGTCGTCGGCTATTCCGCGGCCGTCATCGCCGCGCTCGAGGGCGCCCATGTGACGATGGCGGGCTACAGCGGCCTGCCGCGCGTCCTAAAGCTCGCCGAGGAGATCGAGCACCGCTTTCACGTCAAGGTGAGGGCGGCCGACGGCAGCGCGCCGGAGCACGTGCGTTCTCTCCTCGCGGATCATGAGATCGCGCTTTGCGCAGCGAGGGCCGGACTGCAGGTGCTCTCGAAGGACGATCTCGCTGCGGCCAAATCGCTGCTGATCGCCGCCGACGTCAACGCCGTGCCGCCGCTCGGCGTCGAGGGTTGCGGGCTGCACGACAATGGCGCCGTCATCTCGCCGAGCGGGGCGCTGGGCATCGGCGCGCTGGCGATCGGCAACATCAAATACGGCACGCAGTCGGGCCTGTTCAAGCAGATGACCGATGCGACGAAGCCGCTCTGCCTCGACTTCCGCCACGCCTTCGCGCTGGCGCGGACGTTGGTGTGAATACCGCCGAACCCTAGAAAGTCCTTCAATGAGGAGCCCTCGCGGCTCCTCGTTTCGTTTCTGGGATCGGTTGGCCCGCGCCGACTGATCAGTTGAAGGAGATCAATGCCTACGTGATTTCCGTAAACCGCATTGGATCGCAGCCATGACGTCCATCCTCGGCTGGGACATCGGCGGCGCCCATGTGAAGGCGGCGCGTATCGAAGACGGCGTCGTCGTGACGGCGGCGCAGATTGCCTGCGCGCCGCATGAAGGCTTGGCCGAGCTCGAAGCCGCCCTGCGCTTGATGCGCGCCCGGATGGGCTTCGCCGAGCGCCACGCCGTCACGATGACGGCCGAGCTTTCCGACGCCTTCGCCGACCGCGCGCGCGGCGTCGTATCCATCGCCGCCATTTTTTCTCACGAGTTGTCGCAAGATGCGCTCTTTTATGCGGGCGCGAGAGGCTTCGTGGAAAAGCGGGACGTCGCGGTCGCGGCGGCGGCGATCGCATCGGCCAATTGGCGAGCGCCGGTTGAGCTTCTCGCGCGACGCGGCGACACGGCGCTCCTTATCGACATGGGGTCGACGACGACCGACCTGACGCTCATTCGCGATGGCGTCGTCGCAGCTGAAGGCCAGGACGATGCGAGCCGGCTCGCGCTGGGCGAGCTCGTCTACACCGGCCTTTTGCGCGGCGATCCGGCGGCGGGCCTTTCTCTCGCGCCGATCGACGGGCGCTGGGCCGCGCTCATCGGCGAGCGCTTCGCGACCATGGCCGACGTGCGCCGCTTGACCGGCGACCTCTCTCCCGAAGTTGACGCGCTGCCCACCGCCGACGGCCGCTCCAAGAGCCTGGAGGACACGCGCGCGCGGCTCGCGCGGCTCGTCGGCCGCGATTGCGAGAGCGGAACGCCGCAGCAATGGGATGCGCTCGCGCAATTCTTCGCGCGCGCGCAGATGCGGCGGATCGAGGATGCAATCGCGCTTATCGCCTCGCGCGAGCGGGCGGCGCTCTCCGCGCCCATCGTGGGCGCGGGGATCGGGCGCGGTGTGATTTCGGCCTTTGCTCGACGCGAGGGACGCGACTATCGCGATTTCGGCGCGCTTCTGCCCGTCACGCCTGCGGCGGCGTCAATGGCCGCCGACTGCGCCCCGGCCTGCGCCGTCGCGCTGCTGGCGGGCGAGTAGCGCTCAAGTCGCCTGAAGGCGGCGGCGATGCCGATCAATGCGTTACCGCCTCAAAGCAGCTTCGCGAAGGAGGCGGCGCCGGAGCGCTCGCGGTCGGGTGCGGGCTTCGCTTCGGGCTCGGCGATAATGTCTGCGAGCGCCGTCGCCAAATCCCCTTCCCTGTCGACCAACGCTTCGATGCCCTTCACGCAGAGCAGCACGTCGCGGCCCGCCAGCCGATAAAAGACCTGCTTCGAAGCGCGGCGGGTCTCGACGAGACCGGCGCGGCGCAGCTCGGCGAGCTGCTGGCTGAGCGCCGGCTGCCCGACAAGCGTCGCCGCCTCGATCTCGCCCACCGTGCGCTCGCCCTCGGCGAGGCTCGAAAGAATCATTAGCCGTTGCGGCTGCGCGTAAACTTTCAGGCGCTCCGCAGCCTCGGAGGCGCGTTCGCGCGAGAGATGGAGCTTCGTCATTTGTCCTTGCAGGTGCGGTAGAACCAGTCGGCCGGCGCGCCAGGCTTAATGGCTTCCGCCATCGTCACGGTCGGGGGCAACAGCAGATCGTCGCCCGGCCGCCAGCCTTCCGGCGTCATGACCTCGCCCGAGGCCGTGCGCTGCAAGGCCTGCGCCACGCGCAGCATTTCCTCGACCGAGCGGCCCACGGTCAGCGGATACCAGCTCATCGCGCGGATCACGCCCTCCGGATCGATGTAAAAGACGGCGCGCATCGCCGAGGAATCTTGCGCCGCTTCGTCGATCATCCCATAGGCGCGGCCGATCGCCATGGACGGATCCTCGATCACCGGAAAAGGCACGACGACGCCAAAAATCTCCTGGATCGCCCGCACCCAGGCGAGATGCGCATAGAGACTGTCGACCGAAAGACCGAGGAGCTCGCAGCTCATCTTGGCAAAGCGCGGCGCGGCTTTGGCCAGGGCGACAAATTCGCTCGTGCAAACGGGCGTGAAATCCGCCGGATGCGAGAAGAAAATCGTCCAGCGCCCCCGGTACTGGTCGAGCCGCACGTCCCCCTTGGTTGAACGCGCCTGAAAGACCGGCGCTCGATCGCCAATGCGCAAGGCCCGCATCGGCGCTTGGGCCTGCGTGTGATCCTGCTCCATGCCGCACTCCCTTGCCGAGGCCCTCTCGTGGAAAGCTTTTGACCGCCAGTGTGACTTAGTTTCATTCTTTATGAAACTATGAAATATATAACAGGTCGTCAAAGGGGGATCCCATGGAAGACCGAAATCTGGAACTTGCGCGCGAGCAGATCCGCTCGGCCGGCAAAGCGGCCTCGCGCCTCGTCGTTCAGACCTTCTTCGACGAGAGCACCTTCACGGCGAGCCACGTCGCCTATGATCCGACGACCAGGCGCGCGGCGATCATTGACAGCGTGCTCGATTTCGATCCCGATTCCGGGCGCGCCTCCAGCCGTTCCGCCGAGGCGATTGTCAACTTCGTCGAAAAAGAGAAGCTTACTGTCGATTATCTCCTCGAGACGCACGCCCACGCGGACCACCTTTCGGCCGCGCCTTTCCTGCAGCAAAAGCTCGGCGGCAAGATTTGCATCGGGCGCGAGATCGTCACGGTCCAGACCGTGTTCGGAAAGCTCTTCAACTTCGGCTCGGAATTCGCGCGCGACGGATCTCAATTCGACGCGCTTTTCGCTGACGGCGACCGGTTTTCGCTGGGAGAGATTCCGGCGATCGCGCTGCATGTTCCAGGCCATACGCCGGCGGATCTCGCCTATGTGATCGGCGACGCGGCCTTCATCGGCGACACGCTCTTCATGCCGGACTATGGCACCGCGCGCGCGGATTTTCCGGGGGGCGACGCACGCCAGCTCTACCGCTCGATTCGTCGGCTGCTGTCGCTGCCGGACGAAACGCGGCTTTTCCTCTGCCACGACTATAAGGCGCCAAATCGCGCAGGCTTCGCCTGGGAGACGACGGTCGCCAATCAGCGCAAAGCCAATGTCCACGTCCATGACGGCGTCGGCGAGGAGGATTTCGTCGCCATGCGCGTCGCGCGCGACAAGACGCTGGACCTCCCGCATCTGATCCTCCCCTCTGTACAGGTGAACGTGCGCGGCGGGCGGTTGCCGCCCGCCGAAAGCAACGGCGTGCGCTATCTGAAGCTGCCGATAAACGCCCTCTGATGGCGGCGTCCTTCTCTTCGATCGCGCATGGCCTCGCGGGTGGCGCCATTATCGGATGCGCGGCGGCGGCGATGCTGCTGCTCCTCGGACGAATCGCGGGCGTCAGCGGGCTCGCCGCGGAAGCTTTTTGGCTTTCCGACCAAGGCTCGCGTCTCATAGATCACGCTGCCTTCAGGCCGAAACGCCTGAACGCAGAGAACGTGATCGATTCCGAAAAATTAGAGCGCGCTTCGAGCGAAAAACCGGCTTCCACTTTTTCGCAGCGCGCTCTAGCGCTAGCCTTCGTGATCGGCCTGCCCGCAGGCGCAGCGCTCGCGAAACTCGCCGGCGCGCCGGTTGAAGCAAGCTTTCCTTCGATCCCTTGCCTCGTCGTCGGCGGGCTGCTCGTCGGCTTCGGCGCGCGGCTCGGCTCCGGCTGCACGAGCGGGCACGGCGTTTGCGGCGTTTCGCGCCTCTCCAAACGCTCGCTCGTCGCGACGGCCGTCTTCATGGCGATGGGCATGCTGACTGTCGCCGCGATGCGGGCTTCGGGAGCCTTGTCATGATCCGCGCGGCGCTCATCGCTTTGGCCTGCGGGCTCATGTTCGGCGCGGGTCTCGCGATCTCGGGCATGACGAACCCGGCCCGCGTGATCGGCTTTCTCGACGTCTTCGGCGCCTTCGACCCGACCCTCGCCTTCGTGATGCTCGGCGCGCTCGCGCCGATGAGCGTCGCCTGGCGCCTCAAGGCGCGACTGGAGCGCCCGCTCGCGGCGCAGAAATTCTCGGTTCCCACAGCAACCGTCTTGGACGCCTCGCTTGTCGTCGGCGCGATTCTCTTCGGCGCCGGTTGGGGCATTGCGGGACTTTGTCCTGGACCGGCGCTCGCGAACTTAGCACTTTCACCGCTGCCCGCGGCGGTTTTCGTATCGGCCATGGCGTGTGGAATGGCCGTCTATCGAATGCTGCGTTCGAACGCGCCATCGACGCCACAGAAGTAAAAAAAAACGGAGCCCAGTCTCATGAATTCGCACACAGCCACCGCCGCCTCGCGCGCCGCAACCGCAAAGACCTATGACGTCGTGATCGTCGGCGGCGGGAGCGGCGGAATCGCCGCCGCCGCGAGCCTCTTGAAGCGCCGTCCGAAGCTCTCGATCGCCGTCGTCGAGCCCTCCGACACGCATTACTATCAGCCGGGCTGGACGCTGGTCGGCGCCGGCGTCTTCGAGCCAGAGGTCACGAAGCATCCCACAGCCGCGGTCATGCCGGCCAAGGCCGAGTGGGTGAAGCAGGCCGTCGCGAGCTTCGCGCCCGAAGCCAATGAGGTCGCGCTCGCCGACGGCTCGATCTTGCGCTATCGCGCGCTCGTCGTCTGCCCCGGTCTCAAGCTGAATTGGGATGGAGTCGCGGGACTATCGCAAGCGCTCGGCAAGAACGGCGTCACCTCGAACTATCGATACGACCTCGCGCCATACACCCTGCAGCTCGCGCAGGGGCTGCGCAAGGGTCGGGCGCTGTTCACGCAGCCCCCGATGCCGATCAAATGCGCCGGCGCGCCGCAAAAGGCCATGTATCTCTCCTGCGACATCTGGCGGCGCGGCGGCGTGCTCCAGGACATCGAGGTCGAGTTCAACCTCGTTCCGCCGGCGCTCTTCGGCGTGCCGGTCTTCGTGCCGGCGTTGATGGAATATGTGAAACGCTACGGGATCAATCTGTGCTTCGAGTCGAAGCTCGTCGCGGTGGATGGCGAGGCGCGCGTCGCAACCTTCGAACGCAAGCGCGCCGACGGCGCAACTGAGAAGGTCGAGCGGTCCTTCGACATGCTCCATGCGGTGCCGCCGCAATGCGCGCCGGAGTTCGTCGCGAAGAGCGCCCTAGCAAACGAAGCCGGCTGGCTCGCCGTCGATCCGACGACGCTGCGCCACGAGCGCTTCTCGAACGTCTTCGGCCTCGGCGACGTGATCGGAACCACCAACGCCAAGACGGCGGCCGCCGCGCGCAAGCAGGCGCCCGTCGTCGCGGTCAATGTCCTCGCGGCCCTCGACGGCAGGGAGCCGGCCCACGGTTATGACGGCTATGGCTCCTGTCCGCTGACGGTCGAGCGCGGCAAGATCGTCTTCGCGGAATTCGGCTATGGCGGCAAGCTCCTGCCGACCTTCCCCTCCTGGATGATCGAGCCGACCCGGCCGAGCCGCCTTGCCTGGCTCCTCAAGGAGCGGATGCTGCCGCCGATCTATTGGCACTTCATGCTCAATGGGCGCGAGTGGTTCTGCGCGCCGCAGCCGATCGAGCAGGTCAAGGCGTGACCCCGCCTCTCGCTCAGGAATTTCTCTCCGCCGCGTCGGGAGCGCTCGTCGGCTGCTCGCTCGGCCTCATCGGCGGCGGCGGATCGGTCCTCGGCGTGCCCCTGATGGTCTATTTCGTCCGCGTCGGCGATCCGCATGTCGCAATTGGCACGAGCGCGCTCGGCGTCGCAATCAATGCGGCGCTGAGCCTCGCCGAGCATGCGCGCGCGGGATCGGTGAAATGGCGGTGCGGCGCCATGTATGCCGCGGCGGGCGTGATCGGCGCCTGGCTCGGCTCGAGCGTCGGAAAGATCGTCGACGGCGAGCGCTTGCTCTTCCTCTTCGCGCTGGTGATGATCGCGATCGGCGTCGTGATGCTGCGCGGACGCCAAAATCCCGGCGAGCCCGGCGCGGAATGCAACGTGGAAAAGGCGCCGAAGGTTTTCGGCTATGGACTCGTCACCGGGGGATTTTCGGGATTCTTCGGGATCGGCGGCGGATTTCTGATCGTTCCCGGTCTGCTGCGCTCCACCGGCATGCCGATGATCAACGCCGTCGGCACCTCGCTCGTCGCGGTGACGGCCTTCGGTCTCACGACGGCGTTGAACTACGCTGTTTCCGGCCTCATCGACTGGGGATTGGCGGCGGCCTTCATCGGCGGCGGCGTTCTGGGCAGCGCGCTCGGCGCGCGCGCAGCGCGGAGTCTCGCCAGGGAGACCGGCCATCTCGCGACGCTTTTCGCGATGATCGTGTTCTGCGTCGCCCTCTACATGCTGGCGCGGACGGCGAGCGCCTGATGAGGCGGCGAAAGCGTCACTTTGAGCCGAAGGTGGGCAGATGGCTCATTGGATTCCACCAGCTGCTCTCCTGCTTTTCCGCAGCAGACTGGCTGGCACCGGTGGTCGCCAGCGCCGAGGGACCCGAGGACGTCTGTGTCGAGGCGCCAGGGGACGTCTGCGTCGAACTGTCCTTCGATGCCCCGAGGTAGCGCATCGGATTCCACCAGTTCGTCTCCTTCTTGTCCGAGTCCTTCACGAGGGAGAGATCCTTGGACGGGTGGCGGTAGCCATAGGGCGGCTGCGTCAGATTCTCGCGGGAGGGCTCATCGGCCGATGGCGGCGCAGCGCTCACGGCGCGCGCGCCTTGGCGCCGCGCCGAGCCCTGGTCGACCGGGAAAGACGGAGGACGCGCTTCGCCGTCGGCGCGCGGCTCCGGCAAAGCCTTGCGGTCGGGCGGAACGACGAGCTTGGGGCGCTCGCGATAGTCGATCCCGCCGTCGCTGGAAGTGACGCCGATCGCGGCGCCGATCGCCGAGAAGGTTCCGGTGTCGTCGCTCCCCGCCCGAGCGTTGACGGCGCCCATGAGCAAAAAAACCGCGCCGAGCGCAGCCGGCGCGCCGATCGATCGAGCGTTGTTGCGCAATGAAGACATGAGTCGGCTAACTCCTCGAGCCTGCGGCCGGATAGACGGCCTAATCGAGGGCCTATGCCCGGCTTTCTTGGCCTTTTGGAGGCAGAGCCGCCCGCGGCTGCAAGGCGCTGAACGAAAGGGAATTCGAGGCGTCGATCATGGGACGCGGGCGGGATCTCCCTGTCCCGACCCGCCCAAACCCGCTACAACGCCGGCATGCACTCCCCTTTCTGGTCCGACCTCAAGACGATCGATTTTGCCGCGCTCGACTGGACGCGCACGATCGTCGTCGCGCCGATCGCCGCGATCGAGCAGCATGGGCCGCATCTGCCTCTCGGCGTCGACGCGATGATCATGGAGGGCATGATCGCGCGCATCGCGCCGCTTCTTCCGGCCCTGCCCCGCGTGCTGTTCCTGCCGATCCAGAGCGTCGGCGTCTCGACCGAGCATCGCGATTTTCCCGGCGCGCTGAGCCTAAAACCTTCGACAGCGCTCGCGATGTTGACCGAGCTTTTTGAAGGCCCCATAGCCGCCGGAGCCAAGAAGCTCCTGATCCTCAATTCGCACGGCGGCAATTCGCCTCTCGTCACGCAGGCGGCGCTGGAGCTCCGCGCGCGCCAGGGCGTGCTGGCTGTGACCTGCTCTTTCGCGCGTCTCGGCTATCCACCAGGGCTATTTTCCGAGGACGAATTGCGCCACGGCATCCACGGCGGCGCGGTCGAGACCTCGCTGATGCTGCATTTGCGTCCCGATCTCGTCGACATGCGCCGCGCCAAGAACTTCCCCGTCGCGACGCGGGATTTCGCGCAGGCGTTCAAATGGCTCTCCGCCGATCGGCCGGCGGGCTTCGGCTGGATGGCGCAGGACCTCTCCAAAGACGGCGCGATGGGCGACGCGACGGCTGCAAGCGCGCAGAAGGGCGGGGCGGTGGCCGAATATTGGGCGCGAGCCTTCGTCGAGCTCATCCATGAGGCCGACGCCTTCGACCTCGCCCGTCTCGCTCCAGGCGCGTAAGCACAGCAAAGCGGTTCTCCGCTTTCGAAGCGCGACGCCGCGCCGACGCCCATCCCGAGAAGTTCCTTGTCGTGCGCGCTCGAGCTCTGGCGTCGCCAAAGTTTTTCTCAAATCTGATGCAAAAATGACGACATGGTCCGGAGACAAAAGCCTGCAATCAGGACAAAGCCAGGAAACATCGTTTTGCGAAGCTTTTTTGGCTTCGGGAGCAACGTCATCGGGCGTCGCTATCCCGGAAGCAACACTCCTACTGGAGACCATCGATGAGAAAGTCACTGGCGCTCGCCGCGGTCGTTGCGGCGGGGCTTATGGGGCCCGCGGCTACAGCCCTCGCGGCTCCGCAGGATTTGCGCAGCGAGCAGAGCGAGCGTCCGAAGCTCTCGCCCGAGGATTTCGCCGCGCTGACCGACGCGCGCGTCGCCGCGCTGAAGGCGGGGCTGAAGCTCACCCCGGAGCAGGAGAAGAACTGGCCATCGGTCGAGGCGGCGATCCGCGAGGGCGGCAAGGCGCGCGCTGCGCGCTATGAGGAATGGCGCAAGCTGAAGCACGAGGGCGCCGAGGGCCATCGCAACGCGATCGAGGTCATGCAGCTGCGGGCGAAGTCGATGCAGGACCGCGCGACGCGGCTCACGACGCTCGCATCGGCGGCGAAGCCCCTCTACGACAGCCTCGACGACGGACAAAAGCTGCGCTTCGGCATGCTGATCCACGCCGGCCATCACCACCATTGGCGGCACGGCGGCGAAAACTAAGGCCAACGGGAGCGCGGCTTCGCCAAACAGCGCGCGAAGCCGCGCTCCTCCCTCCGAAATCCGGACTCCTTACCGCTCAAGGGAGAAGTCATGAGCTATGCGTGGGATATTTTGGCCGCAATGTCGATCTATGCGGCCATGCTCTATTTTATGTGGTCGATGCGATGACTGGCCGCATCGCGACGGACGCGACGGACGCGACGGACGAGCTTCTTAGCGCGGGGTTCCGACCAGGCGGAGAGCACGCGAGGCGACCTCTGGGCGAGGCAAATATGAACACCGGTCCATCGGTCCTGCTCGTCGAAGACGACAAGGAAATCGGGGCGCTGATATCGCGCTATCTTTCGTCCAATGACATCGACGTGAGCCACGTGCGCGACGGCGCGCAGATGGACACTGCCCTTTCCTCGCGCAGCTTCGACCTGATCATCCTCGATCTGAACCTGCCGGGGGAGGACGGCCTGTCGATCTGCCGCAGGCTGCGCGTCGATCACAACGTCCCGATCATCATGGTGACGGCCCGCGCGGAGGACGTGGACAAGATTCTCGGCCTCGAAATGGGCGCGGACGACTATCTGACGAAGCCCTTCAATCCGCGCGAGCTTTTGGCCCGCATCCGCTCGATCCTGCGACGCGCGGCGTCGAGCGAGCCGGTCCCCTCCTTGCGCCAGCTCTATCGCTTCTCCGGCTGGGCCCTCGATCTCTCGGCGCGCGACTTGACCGCTCCCGACGGCGCAAAGGTCGCTCTGACCGGAGCGGAGTTCGACCTCTTGCACGCTTTGTGCGAGCATCCCAACCGCGTGCTGTCGCGCGACCACCTCATCGGCCTGACCCATGGTCCCACCGAAGGCCCCTATGAGCGCAGCATCGACACGCTGATCAGCCGGCTACGCCAGAAAATCGAAGATGAGGCCAAGAACCCGCGGCTTATTCAAACGGTACGGTCGGAGGGCTACCTTTTCTCGACGCAAGTGACGAGAGCATGAGGGGTTTCCTGCGGCGCCTGCGCCCCGATCATCTCGCGGGGCAGATCGCGCTCCTGATCTTCGCGGCGCTGGTGCTGTTCCAGCTCGCTCTGGCGGCCGCGCAGCGCCTCCACGCCCCAGGGTCGCACCGTCCTTCCGCCGAGCCCTATGACGCTCTCGCAACCGCGATCCTCGCAGTGGATGTCGCCCCGCCGCAGCGCCGCTCGGCCGCGCTCGAGGAACTCGCCAGAACCCTCCCCTGGTCGATGCTGCGGGTGACTGATGCGCCGCCGCCCGAACGGGAGGGCGTCGACTCGGCGGACGACCTTTCAGAATTCTCGTCTAGGCTTTGGCCCGGCGCGCGCGTCTACTTTTCCAACGAAACTAACGCCAGAGACGAGAGCGGCGTGGTCGTGGCGCTGCGGCAGGGAGGCTATCTCGTCGCCGCGACGGAAGGACCGCGCCGCCCAGGCTTTCCGGCCTGGGCAGCGAACTGGCCGACGCGCGTGCAGCGGCTCGGGTTGTTCTTCCTGCTCTGCGTCACGCTATTGACTCTCTGGATCTCGGGAGCCGTCGTCGCGCCGCTGGTGCGGCTCGCGCGCGAGGCCGAGCGTTTCCCCGACGAAAGCGGCCCGAAGGCGCCCCTCGCCGAAGCGGGCCCGCGCGAGGTCCGCGATCTGACGCGCGCGGTCAATCGGATGCAGTGGCGCATCGAGGCGATGATCGCGGCGCGCAGCCAGGCGCTGGCGGCGATCAGCCACGATCTGCGCACGATCCTCACGAGGATCAAGCTCCGCTCGGAATTCATCGGCGACGAGGGGCTGAAGTCGAAAATGCTCGCCGACGCCGATTTGATGGACTCGATGCTGCTGAAAAATCTTCAGGCCCTTCGCGACGGCGGCCCGAGCCCCGATCGCGGCCCCATAGACCTCGACAGCGTCCTGCAAACGGTCTGCGACCAGTTCGCCGATCTCGGTCACAAGGTGAGCTACAACGGCGGGCGCCACCAGGTCATCCTGGGCTCGCTGACCGAATTGCAGCGCGTCTTCACCAATCTCGTCGAGAACGCCGTCTCCCACGCCAAAGAGGTCGCGGTCACGCTGACCCAGCCCTCGGCGAAACTCGTCCAAGTGGATGTGAGCGACGACGGTCCGGGCATTCCCGCGGCCGACAAGCTCCGCGTGCTCGAGCCATTCGTGCGCGGCGAACCCGCCCGCACCGTGACGGAACGCAGCGGCTTCGGGCTCGGTCTGTCGATCGTGCGCTCGCTCGTCGAGGAGCTCGGCGGCCGATTTGAGCTCATTGACCGCAAGCCGCACGGGCTCATCGCCAGGGTCACGCTGCCGCGCGCCTTCGCCGGCGCGCTCGGCGCTCGAACGGAATCGGTTGAGCGCTGAGAAACTCCGCGTAAATGCGGATCAGACGGCGTTTCAGACGCTCGCTTTCAAAAGCTCGGCCGCACGCAGCGCGAAATAGGTGAAGACGCCGCAGGCCCCGGCGCGCTTAAACGCCAGGAGACTTTCCAGCATTGCGCGGTCGCCGTCGATCCAGCCATTGGCGCTGGCTGCGGCGAGCATCGCATATTCACCCGACACCTGATAGGCGAAGGTCGGGACCTCGAAGGTCTCGGCGACCTTGGCGATGACGTCGAGATACGGGAGGCCCGGCTTCACCATCACCATGTCGGCGCCCTGCTCGAGATCGAGCGCGACCTCGCGCAGCGCCTCCTTGGCGTTGGCCGGATCCATCTGATAGGTCCGCTTGTCGCCAACCAGCGTCTTATTGGTGCCGATCGCGTCGCGGAACGGACCATAAAAGGCCGAGGCGTATTTGGCCGCATAGGTCAGGATCTGGACCTCTTCGAAGCCTTCGGCGTCGAGCGCCGAACGAATGGCTCCCACCCGCCCGTCCATCATGTCGGAAGGCGCGATTACGTCGGCGCCGGCCCGAGCCTGATTGAGCGCCTGCAGCGCCAGCGCGGCGACGCTCGCGTCGTTGATGATCACCTCGCCTTGCAACAGGCCATCGTGACCGTGGCTCGTATAGGGATCGAGCGCCACGTCGGTGATGACGCCGATCTCCGGAACTGCCGATTTGATCGCGCGGCAGGCGCGACAGACGAGATTCTCGGGATCGAAGGCGTTCGAGCCGCCCTCGTCGCGCAAGGCCGCATCGATATTGGGAAACAGCGCGACGGCGGGGATGCCGAGCGCAGCTGCACGTTCGGCCGTCCGAACCGCAAGATCGATGGACAGCCGAGGCGTCCCCGGCATGGAAGGGATCGGCTCCTCCCGCCCCCGACCCTCGATGATGAAGAGCGGCAGGATCAGATCGGCGACGTCGAGGCTCGTCTCGCGAACGAGGCGACGAGCCCATTCGGCCCGCCGATTGCGTCGCGGACGGCAAACGAGATCGAGCGCGGCCGGCCCTCGGGACGCATTCTTCTCCGCGCTCATGGACGTCACCTCCGCCGCGGCTCTGGCGCGCTTGTCCTTCGATCGGAATTGTTCGAGCGGTAAGAAATCGCGCCAAATCAGCGAGCTGGAGCGAAATTCTAATCGCAAAAGTCTGTCAACTTTTGCGTCAGTTCGCTTTAACACGCCTGGGCGCCTCTACGAAAGCTCGGGTTGCCGGAATGGCGCGGTGACGGCTATGATCGCGGCATGCTTGCATCTCGGCTGCTGAAGGCGACGGCGGTCGCGATCTGTCTTTGGACGCTGCACGCGCGCGCCTTCGCCGAGGAGAGAGACGCTCCGCCGTCCTCGCCGAAAGCCGAGGCGGCGAAGCAAGCTCGCGGGAAGAATCTCGTCAAGGAAAAAGCGCAGAGCGGCGCAGCGCCCGCTTCCGCCAATCGGCCGGTGTCGTCGCCTGCAGGCGCGGAGCCCAACGCCTCCGCGCAGGCTCGACCGCGACCGATGCGCGAGGAGAGTGTTCGCAAAGCGCCTCTCGCGTCGCTCCCGCCGCCTGACACAGCCAAGCCGCCGCCACGTCTGCCAGAGGCGTCGCGAGAGAAAATGCGCGCCTGCGCGATCGAATGGTCGAAGCTGAAGCTCGAGGCGAAGAACCCGATGCCGTTGTGGCGGGACTTCGGCGCTCAATGTCTGAAACGCTGAATGGGAAAAGGCTCACCCGAGCGGCGCGCCCAGCGCATGCTCGGGCAAAGCCTGTCCGCCGCCGCCGCCTCGCGTAGGTCGCGAGGCAAAGCCTGCGCGAAGCGTCGGCGCGTTCAATTCAAATGGACTCGGGCGTCGAAATCGGAGGGGCCGCCGGCATTGCCTTTGGCTTGCGGGTGGCGCGCTTTTTTGTAGCGCCCTTGCGAGCGCCCTTCTTGGCGCCGGCCTTCCGCGTCCCCTTCTTCGCCGCGGCCTTGCGGCCACCGCGCTTCTTCGTGGCGGTCTTGCGAGTCGTCGTCTTGCGAGCGACCTTGCGGGCCCCGACCTTCTTGCGAGCGCCCTTGCGCGCGGTCTTCTTCGCGCCGGCCTTCTTCTTCGCGCCAGCCTTTTTCGACGCTGACTTACGCGCACCCTTCTTGGCCGCCGTCTTCTTGGCCGGCCTACGCTTGGTGGTTGCTCTCGCCATAATTGGTCCCCTTCATCCGAACTGCCGGAACACAATCGACCGACAATTGGCTCTACTAGCGTAGCGAGGTTAAGCAAGCGTGCAAGAGGCGCGAACGCAATTCATCATCGCAATGCGTGTTGAAGACACGCGCGACGCGCTCGAAGACGCGATCAATCGCGCCGCGCGCGACGTTCGAAACAAGCCGAGGAAGGCTTCGATTGCTCCAGATGAAATCGCTAAGCGCGCGCTACGCGATGCGTGAGAAGAAGCGCTTGCGCGCGCAGCAGGGAAGTCCATGAAGCGTAACGGCGACGTGCACGATGATCGTCAATTCTTTGATTCTTCTAATTTATGCAAGGACGCCACGCGCGCGTTGCAGGCGCGCCCGGCGACGCGTCATGCTGTTCGCCCGGTCCATGCGCGAGGGATGTTTTTGACTTCCCGCATCGGCGGCGCTCGCCTCGATGCGGCGCGCCGCGACGCCCTGCAGAGACCGCCATGGCGGCGCGCGAACCGCGCAAAAAAAAAATTGTCGATGATTTGCCGAAACGCAAAAAAATCTCGACGCGAACTTCCCTCGCGCGATGGAATCGCGCAGCGCGCGACAAAAACTGATTCGTTTTGGTCTCGGTAACGCGCCGCTCAGAGGCCGAGCTTGGCTTTCAAAAGCTCGTTCACCGACTGGGGATTGGCCTTGCCGCCGGTCGCCTTCATCACCTGGCCGACGAACCACCCGAGCATCGTCGGCTTCGCCTGCGCCTGCGCGACCTTGTCGGGATTGGCGGCGATCACCGCATCGATCGCCGCTTCGATCTCGCCCAGGTCGGTGACCTGCTGCAAGCCTTGCGCCACGACGATTGCTCGCGGGTCGCCACCTTTCTTCGTCCAGACGATCTCGATGAGGTCTTTCGCGATCTTCCCCGAAATCTCATTCGAAGTGATCATCTGGACGATCGCGCTATTCGCCTGAGCGGGAACCGGCCCCGTCGTGACCGTCAGGCCTTCCTTGTTCAACCGACCGAAGTACTCGTTTATGAGCCAGTTAGCGGCTGCCTTCGGGTCGGCCCCGGCCTTGATCATCTCTTCGAAATAGTCGGCGCTGGCGCGCTCCATGACCAGCACGCCAGCGTCATACGGCGTGAGACCGTAATCCGAGATGAAGCGTGCGCGCTTCGCATCGGGAAGCTCCGGCAAGCCCTTGGCCAAGCCGTCGACATAGGCCTGGTCGAACTCGAGCGGCAGCAGGTCGGGATCGGGGAAATAGCGGTAGTCGTGCGCTTCCTCTTTCGAGCGCATGGCGCGCGTCTCGCCCTTGCCGGGATCGAAGAGCCGCGTCTCCTGACGGATCGAGCCGCCGTCCTCGAGAATGCCGATCTGCCGCCGCGCCTCGGTTTCGATCGCCTGGCCGATGAAACGGATCGAGTTGACGTTCTTGATCTCGCAACGCGTGCCGAGCCGCTCGCCCGGTCGCCGCACCGAGACGTTCACATCCGCCCTGAGCGAACCCTGCTCCATGTTGCCGTCGCAGGAGCCGATGTAGCGCAGGATCGTCCTGACCTTCGAGACATAGGCCCTCGCCTCTTCCGCGGAGCGCAGGTCTGGCTTGGAGACGATCTCCATCAGGGCGACGCCGGCTCGGTTTAGGTCGACATGGCTCTCGCTCGCCGAGAGCTCGTGCAGGGACTTTCCAGCGTCCTGCTCGAGGTGCAGACGCTCGATGCCCACGGTGATGCGCTCGCTCGGCGAAACGTCGACGACGACCTCGCCCTCGCCGACGACCGGATTCTTGTACTGCGAGATCTGATAGCCCTGCGGCAGGTCGGGATAGAAATAGTTCTTGCGGTCGAAAACCGAGCGCAGGTTGATCTTGGCCTTGAGCCCGAGGCCGGTGCGAACCGCCTGCGCGACGCATTCCTCGTTGATGACCGGCAGCATGCCCGGCATCGCCGCGTCGACGAGCGAGACATGGTCGTTGGGCTCGCCGCCATATTCCGTGCTTGCGCCCGAGAAGAGCTTGGCCCGGCTCGTGACCTGGGCATGAATCTCCATGCCGATCACGACCTCCCAGTCGCCCGTCGCGCCGCGGATGAGCTTTGAAGCGGTCGGAGCGGCGGCGGCGGTCATGGCTTAGTCCTCGCATCTGAGAAGTGATGAGCTCGAGCCCCGGATATACCCAAAGCCGCGCCCGCTCGAAAGCGTCCTGGGCGGAGGCCTGAGCGCAGGTCTTTAAAAAGCAAGAGCAGCCTCCGCGCGGAGAAGCGTCGGTTCGCCGACGCGCCTTGGCTCAGGGATTGGCGCGTTTGGAGGCGTCGCCTTGCTGCAAGCTTTCGGCCTGCCGCGACTTTGACGGAGCCGCGGAGGCGGCGGCGCGCTCGGTCGCCTTGGTGGAAGCCGCGGGCGCCGCGACACGCTCGGGCGCCTTCGGCTCGAGCCGCGCCGAGAGCTTCTCGATCTGCGGCGCCAGCACCTCAGCCATCTTCGGATCGACGGCGACGATCTTCTGATAGGCCGCGATCGCCTCGGCGATGTCGCCGCGCGCCTCGAGCTCGCGCGCGACGCCTTCGAGCGCCTTCGCGTCGAACATCGCCTCGACTTGCGCCTCGAGCAATTTGTCCTTGGCCTCGTCCTTCTTGCCTTCCTCCTGATAGAGGCGCGACCATCCCGTCAGGAATTGCGCGTTGTGGCGGAAAAGCCGCTCGCGCTTCGCATAGAGCGCCTCGGCGGGCGCATAATGCTTCTGTGCCGCGTAGAGGCTGGCCAGCTCGACGACCGGGGCGGGCGAATTGGGCGCGAGCGCCAGCGCTTTCTCGAAAGCCCTTTCGGCGCTCTTCCAGTCATGAAGCTGCCGCGTCGCCGCTCCGAGCGCGAGCCAGGCGTCGACGCTCTTGGGCTCGGCTTGCGTGGCGCGTTGCAGGAAAGCCAGCGCCTCATCCTGTCGCTTGAGCTGCGTCGAGGCGTTGGCCGCGCCGATCAGCGGCGCGGCGGCGGGACGGAGCTTCGCGGAGGTTTGATAGGACTGAATCGCCTCCTCATAGCGCTGCAGGCTCTGTCGCAAAGCGCCTTGCGCCATGTGGCTCTGCGGCTCCTGCGGATCGGCGGCGACGCCCTTGTCCATCTCTACCAGCGCCTGATCGCGGTCGCCGCGATCGAACAGCACCAGCGCGAGCGCGCCGTAGCCTTCGTGCTGCTGGGGCATCAACTCGATCGCCTTGCGCGCGGCGCTCTCGGCCGCGTCCAATTGCCCGTCGAGGCGCAAGATCCCCGAGAGATTGACGTAGCCCATGCCGAAATTGGGATCGAGCGTCACGACCTGGCGGAAGTTCCTCGCCGCTTCGCCGTATTTTCCCCGGTCGCGGGCGATGAGACCGCGCATCGTATGGGCCCAGGGATAATTGTCGGCAGAAGCGCTCGCGAGCGCGTAGTCGGCGGTCTCCTCGGCCTTGTCGTAGTCCTTCTGGCGGTAATAGAAATAGCCGAGGTTGATCGGATCGAACTTGTGCATGATCCGCTCGGCCGCCGCCGCGATCAACCGCTGCACCTCGGGCTCCGGCGCGTCGGACTTATAGATCGGACCCTCGCCGGCGATGCGCAGGCGCAAGCCAAATTTGGCCGGCTGATCCTTGTCCTTCGGCTCCTCGACGAAGGCCTCGCCGGTGATGACGGTCTCGGTGTAGCCGAGGAGACGACGCACCTCCGAGACGATCGTGCCTATGTTGAAGCCGCCGACCGGCAGGTTGATCGTCGGCATCGTGCTCTGGAAGTCGAGGCCGGAGATTGCGGCCTTCTGCTTGCGGGAGCCCGCCGCCGCGTCGATCTCCGAGATGTGATCGAGAATCTGCTGCGCGATGACGTTGCCGGTAATCCCCTGCTCCTGCAGCGCGGGCGGAACGGAAATGTCCTTGACCACGAAGCTCGTCTTCGCCGCGAGCTTGTAAATGGCGTAGCCGCCGACGAAGACCGCGACGATCACCAGCGTGTTGACGACCAGGATGCGCAGCGGCTCGAATATGCCGGCCGCGCGGCGGATCGCCTTGGCGGTCGCGGCGACCGCGTCGCTTCGCGCCGGCTCAGTCGCGTTCGTGTCCTTCCCGCCCTGGCTCGGGCCGGTCTCTGGGGTCGCCATGTCGGTCACGAGGTCTCCTTCAACGAGGGCGAGGATCGACGCCTCGAGATCTATGCCTTTCGCCGATCCTGCCCCAGGAAGGTGACTTAAAAGGGGCGCGTCTTGGCGCAAAAATTGCGAGCGAGCGGGGGCACACACCACGTCACAAACAGCCATCGGGACCACGATGCCGCTTTATTCATACGTCTGCGAGGACTGCCAAGCCGAATGCGAGCTCCTGGTTCGCTCCAGTGAGACGCCGGAATGTCCCGCCTGCGGGAGTCCGCGCCTCACGCAGCAGGTCGCCAAAATCTGCAACGAGATCAAATATCCCGCGATCGCACGCTCCTGGCGGCAAAGGGCGGCGCGCGAGGGCGATCTGTCCAATTTCAGCAAGCAAGAGCGCGGGAAGATCTAGACCCCGCCGCGTCAGATATGGATCGCCCGGCCATCGACGGCGAGCGCCGCCTCCTTGACCGCCTCCGAGAGCGTCGGATGGGCGTGGCAGATGCGGGCCAAGTCCTCTGACGATCCGCCAAAGCCCATCAGCACGGCGGCCTCGGCGATGAGCTCGCCGGTAAAAGGGCCGAGCATATGGACGCCGAGCACGCGGTCGGTCGCCGCGTCGGCGATGATCTTCACGAAGCCTTCCGTCTCGCGCATCGCGCGCGCGCGGCCATTCGCGCTGAAGGGGAACTTGCCGATCCTCACGGCGCGCCCCGCCGCGCGTGCCTCTTCCTCAGTCATGCCGACGCCGGCGACCTCGGGATGCGTATAGACGACGCTGGGGATCACGCCATAGTCGACGTGCCCGTGCTGGCCCGCAAGGATTTCGGCGAGCGCCACGCCTTCTTCCTCCGCCTTATGAGCGAGCATCGGTCCGCGCACGAGATCGCCGATGGCATAGACGCCGGCGACATTCGTGGCAAAGCCGTCGTCGATCTTGACGCGGCCGCGCTCTAGCGCGACGCCCGCCTCCTCGAGACCCAGTCCCTCTGAATAAGGAATCCGACCCGTCGCGATCAGGACGGCGTCGGCCGTGATCGTCCCTTCGCCGGAGCCGTCGAGCGTCGAATAAGAGACGCTCACGCCCTCTCCCTGGCGCGCGACGCTCGTCACCTTGGTCTTGAGACGGAAGGCGAAGCCCTGCTTTTCGAGGATTTTCTGGAAGCGCTGAGCGATCTCGGCGTCGAATCCCGGCAATATCCGCTCGAGATATTCGATCACAATCGTCTTGGCGCCGAGCCTTCGCCAGACCGATCCGAGCTCCAGGCCGATCACGCCGGCGCCGACGATGGCGAGCGTTTGCGGGACCTCGCCGAGCGCCAGCGCGCCGGTGGAGGAGAGCACACGCGTCTCGTCGATCTCGATCGCCGCGCCCGAGGCGTCGCGCAGCGGCGCGACGGTCGAACCCGTCGCAAGCGCAACGTTTTTCGTCTCGAGCGTCTGCTTCGATCCGTCCGCGGCTTGAACCTCGACGCTGAGCGCGCCGTCCTTCGCGACGATCAGCCGGCCCGAGCCGATGAAGCTTGCGACCTTGTTCTTCTTGAAGAGGAAGGCGACGCCGTTCACATTGGCTGCGACGGTGTCGTCCTTATGCTTCATCATCGCGGCGAGATCGAGCCGCGGCTTTTCGACGAGGACCCCGAACGGGGCGAGCCTTCCGGCCTCATCGAACATGAGCGAGGCGTGCAGCAGCGCCTTGGAAGGGATGCAACCAATATTGAGACAGGTGCCGCCGAAGGTCGGCCGCTTCTCGACGATCGCGATTTTCAGGCCGAGCTGCGCGGCGCGAATCGCGCAAACATAGCCGCCGGGGCCGCTGCCGATGACGACGAGATCATAGGTCATCGCGCGCAACCCTCCTTCGGCTTGGAATTCTCTGTTGAAGCGGGATTTTTTTCCAAAAACCGGTTTCCGCTTTTTGGAAATCCTGCTTAGCCCGCCGCCCAAACGTAGATCAAAACCGCAGCAAGGCCGATGCCAATCTGCCCGAGCTCCAACAGACCCCAAAGCTTGATGACGCCGCGCGCCTCGTGCAAGGCGCCGCCCTCGATCAGCGCCAGAATGCGATTGTTGAGCGGCACGATCGCCACATAAGTGTAAGGCCAGCTCGCAAGGACGACGAGCGCGCCCAGGACCCAGCGCACATCGTCGAGCTCGCGATAGGCGATGAAGCCGAAGAACGCCGAGAGGAGCGCCAGCGCCGCCAGCACCACGAAGCCCCGATGGTCGGAAGGCTCCCATTCCTTGACCAGCGCCTCGTCGTCAAGCGCAAGGCGCGCCGGCTGCTCGACGTAATTGACATAAACCGCCGCGCCGACGAGGCCGCCGGCGGCGGCGAGCGCGAGTGAGCCGATCACCATTGTCTTGCTTTCCTTCGTGCGCGATCGCTGAAGAGGAGCTATGCGACGCGGCGCTAGGCCGCGTCAATCGCCTCTTCGTCGCAAATGATGCGCGAGGCGCTCCTCGCCTCCGCGGCGATGTCGAGCTTCGCGGCCCCGCCCCCCCGCGCGGCCCCCTCGGAGCGCTCCATGAAGTGGTCGAAGAAGATTTGCATCGTGCGCTCGATCCCGAGGCGGTTGATGCGGCGGGTGTCGTCCCCATAGAAGCGCGCCGCATTGGGCGCGGCGGTCACGAGGTCGTAGGACGGGAAATAAGCGATGTTGGCGCGGGCGCGCACCACCTCGTCGGCCGCGGCGCGCAGAATGGCCTTGGAGGCCGAATTCGAGACGAGCACATGGCGGTCCTCGCCGGTCGCGATGATCGAGACGGGGGAAACGCTCAAGATCATCCGCGCTTTGGGATTGCGCGCCTGGATGATGTCGACCGAGTCGAGAAAGTCGCGCGTCACCTCGCCGACGCTCATGTTCCAGAACTCGTAGAGCTTGGGATCGAATTCGCCGCCGGCGACGCCCGGAGCGAGCTGCAGCACCGCGCCGTCCGGCCGGTGACGCCAGCACTCCGTCAGGCCGAAGGTGAAGACGAAGACGTCCATCGTCTCGACCATATTGCGCACGGCGGCGAGGTGGCGGTCGCGATCGGCGCGCATCTCTTCCCGCGTCGCATAGCCTTCGGGCTCGATGCGCGGCCGGAATGGATCGACGTAACGGCCGTCCTCGTTCTGCCACGCGTCGAGCTGCGGCTGGTAGTCTCCATAGGCGCGGCGCAAGAGCTGCAGCAATTGCGTCGTCGTGTAGAGATTGCCGTAGCGGCAGGAGTACATGGCGTAGTTGCGGGCCCGCGCTTCCGCGGCCGAGAGCCCCTGCGGCGGCTCCTCGCAGAGATAATAATTGTAGCCGCTCTTTTGCAGCTGATGCGCGATCTCCTGAGCGAAGCAGCTGCCGGCGGTCGCGACCTTGTCCGTCTTGGCGATCTTGAATGGCGTCTCGACGATCGGATCGAGCGCGAAGGGCGGCAGGCTCGCCACCGCCTTGCGCCAGAAGCGATGGTCGGGAAGACGGGCGTAAGGGTTTTCGGCCACCGATAAGCTCCTGGGCAGGCGCGAGGTCTGGTGTTTCTCGCCGGACCATAGCCTCGGACTTGACCTTTGTCATCTCCGCGATCCGGACGAACACGATGCGGAAACAATATATCTCCGCACTGAAATTTCGAACGCGGCGAATTTCGTAAAAGTCCTACATAGCCTCGATCGCCTCCTCGTCGCAAATCACCTTGGAGTTGGCTTGCGCCTCCGCGACCACGTCGAGCCGGACCACCTTGGCCAGCGACGCCGCCTCCTCATGCTCGGTGAAATGGTCGAAGAACACGCGCATCGTCTGATCGATGCCCCGGCTCGTGATGCGTCGCGTGTCGTCCCGGTAGAACCTCGACACATTGGGCGAAACCGTCGCGAGATCATAGGAGGGGAAGTACGCGATGCCCGGCCGAACCCTTCTGATCTCGTCCGCCGCGGCCCGCAGGATCGCCTTCACCGCGGAGTTCGATTCGATCACGTGGCGATCTTCGTATGTCGCGATAATGCCCACCGGCGACACGCTCAGCACGATCCGCACCTTCGGATTGATCTCTCTGATGCGATCCACGGCGGCGAGATAGTCGCGAATCACCTCGCTGACGGTCATGTTGTAAAATTCATAAGCGTCTGGGCTCCATTCGCCGCCAGCGACGCCCGGCGCAAGCTGCAGGATCGCCCCGTCCTTCTTGTGACGCCACGTCTCCGTGTGCCCGAAGGTGAAGACGAACACGTCCATCGTCTCGACCATGTGACGCACGGCCGCCAAGTGCGTTTCCCGGTCGGCGCGCATCTCGTCGGCGGTGGCGTAGCCGTCGGGCTCGATGCGCGGGCGGAAGGGATCGACAAATCTGCCGTCCTCGGGCCGCACCCAGACATCCAGCTCCGGCTTGAACCGTCCATAAGCGCGATCGAGCAACTGCAGGAACTGAGCGGTCGTGTAGATATTGCCGTAACGGCAGGAGTACATCGAATAGTTGCGCCGCTCGGCCTCCTCCGCGGACATGCCCGCAGGCGGCTGCTCCGCCAGATAATAATGAAAGCCGCTCTTCTGCAGCCTCTGCGCGATTTCCTGCGCGAAGCAGCTGCCTCCGGTCGCGACCCTGTCCTCGCGCGAGATCTTGAATGGCGTTCGCAATACCGGGTCGAGCGCAAAAGGCGGCACGCCGGTCACGGCCTTGCGCCAAAAACGATGGTCAGGTAGGGTGGAGTATGGATTATCTGTCACGCGTCGGTCTCCTTGCGGATGGCCGGAGCCGCTATTCCCAGCTAGCGCCAGCTCTCTGCGTGGAGAACCATACCCCCAAGCCGATCCCTCGTCATCCCTAGACCGGGCGGCGACTCGCGCGCCGGCTCGAATTTCCCCAAGCCTGAGCCGATGCGGCCGCGTCAGCAAGGGCGACTATCGACGTGTTGCATCATGCTCTCTCAAATCGACAAGCAAATCCTCCGCGCCCATCTCCTTCCCCGCGTGAACAAGCTCCTCGGACGCGCGCCCGCCGCCGGCCCCCGGCTCGCGGTGGTCGGAAACTGCCAGAGCTACGGGATCGCCTATGCGATGAAGGTGCTCGCGCCCACCGCGCAGGTCGACCATTATTCCGTCGTCCACAAAACGCTGGCGAACATAGAACGGCTCGCCGAAACGCTCGAGGGCTACGACCGCGTCTTCTTGCAGAATTTTCCGGCGGGCATCGTGAGAGGGGGCGACTACCAGGACCTTCTCTCGCGTCTGACCAAAGTGACGCGAATGCCGTCGTTGGTTTTCGCGGCCTTTCACCCGGATCTGGTCTATCTCTCGGACGCGACGCGCGGACACAAGCCGCTGGACGGCCCGCTACGGGCCTACCACTCGGCGCTCGCGGTGTTCGCCTTTCGCGTCGGCCTGTCGCTTCAGGAGGCTAACGCGCTCTTTAACGACAATGTCTTCGCGACCGTCGGCTATTACGACATTTGGAACGCCTCAGCAGGGGAGTTGATCGAAGAGGCCAAAAGCTATTTCGGCTTCGACTTCTCGGGAGACCTGATGAACTGGTCGCGGCGCGGGGTTTTCATGTATTCGATCGTGCACCCTAAGCCCTTCGTGCTCGCGACCGTCGCCCGTCGCCTGCTCGAGACGACGCGAATCCCCATCGAGAACGAGAATTTCGACGACTACGCGATCGACGATCTGGCGCGCTCGGAGATTTTTCCCGTCTACCCGGAGATCGCGGCCAGGCTCGGCGTCAACGGCCGCTATCTCTTCAAGCGCGGCAATTTCCACATATCCGATGGCGTCGGCGAGTTTTTGACGCTGCCGAAGTTCCTCGCGGCGAGCTACGCCGTCTACAAGCGCGCTCGCCCCGAGCAGATCGCCAATCCGCGCATCGACGCATGGCTCTCGGACCAGGCGCTGGCGAGCCGGCTCGTGGAGCTCGCCAAGGAAAACCTCGCCAAAGGCGCGACGCCCGTGCTTTAGCGCACGTTCCCAAAAGGCGCGCAGCGGTTTTCGGATAGGAAAGCGCCCATTGAGGAGGCTATAGAGCGCGTTCAACTCGGAGGGCGCTGCACGCGCTCCAGTGAGAGTCGACGCAAAAGTTGCGGGCTTTTGCTATCGGAATTCGCTCCGGTCTCTTGGCGTGGCGCGATCTCATATCGCCCGAACAATCCGTTCAAGCGAAGCGCCGGGGCCGCCCTTCACGCCGCCGCCGCTTTGACCTTCTCGACCCGATCGGTGAAATCCTGAATGCGCGGCGCGATCTCGCGACGGAAGCGCGAGCCGTTGAACACGCCATAATGGCCGACGCCTTCCTGAAGGTAGTGCTCGCGACGCTGCTGAGGGATATTCGCGCACAGCTCCTGTGCTGCGTAGGTCTGCCCCACGCCGGAAATGTCGTCCTTCTCGCCCTCGACGGTCAGAAGGGCGGTCCGACGGATCGCGCCGAGATTGATCGGGGCGTCGCGGTGATGGAAGAGGCCGAGCGGGATTGCGTGCCGTATGAAGACCTGCTCCACGGTCTGCAGGTAGAACTCGGCCGTCAGATCCATCACGGCGAGATACTCGTCATAGAAGTCGCGGTGCTTCTCCGCGCTGTCGCCGTCGCCCTCCACGAGATGCTCGAACATTTCGAGATGAGCGGAGACGTGACGCTCGATGTTCATCGCCATGAATCCGGAGAGCTGCAGAAAGCCCGGATAGACCGCGCGCCCCCACCCGGCGTGCGGGAAGGGCACGGTATGGATGCAATTCTGCTTGAACCAGCGAATCCCCCGTTTCTGCGCGAGCTTGTTCACGGCCGTCGGGTTGACCCTCGGGTCGATCGGGCCGCCCATCAGCACCATGGAGGTGGGGAGATGCGGATCGTCCCGCGCCTCCATGGCGGCGATCGCGCAGATGAGCGGAACGCTCGCCTGGCAGACGCCCAACGTGTGCACGGGCGCGTCGTCGCCGAACTGCGAGAGGAAACCGCAGATCTCGACCAGATAATCGATGTAGTCGTCGAGATCGAAACGGCCGTCGCCGACCGCCGTGGCCCGGGCGTCCGACCAATCGGTGATGTAGACGTCATGGGTCGGCAGAAAGACCTCGACCGTGCCGCGCAGCAGCGTTGCGTAATGACCCGACATGGGAGCGACCAAAAGCAGCTTCGATTGCCGAGGCTCCTGGCCTTCGAACCCGCGCCTGAAGCGAAGCAGCCGACAGAAGGGCTTGCGCCAGACCTCCTCCTCGAAGACCGGGACCTCGACGCCGTCGACGATGGTCTTGTGAAAGCCGAAGACCGGCTTGCCGTATCGGCGCGTCATCCGTTCGAACAATTCGGCGGTGGCGGTGATGCTGCGCGTGATCGAGTTGTCGCCGAACGGATGGAGCGAGCTGTTCAGCATGTGAACGGTCGCTTCCGACATCGCCCGGGCCGGCGCAAAGGCGAGGTGCAGCATCTCGTACATCTGGTAGGCGTAACGATCCATTCCTCTACTCCGAGCCCTGCGGGCTTCCGCCTCCCCCGTCCCATGTTGCGACGCGCCGACCGCTCGCCGTCTCCCGGGGAGGGAGCAAGCCGGAGAGGGAACCTTCATCTTCGCAACCCGCGCCTCTTTTTGTCAAACTAACGCCCAAACGAGGCTAATCGACAAAGAGTCTCGCGGATTATCCTGCTTTCAGTTAATGTGAGAGGGGCGATCAACAAGGGATGGCGCCGCCCGCGAAGGCTTGAGGGAGAGAGAATCGATGTCCATGGTCGACGATATTCTGGTTTCCGCCCAGGGCGGCAAGCTCATCGACAATCTCGCGCAGGCCTTCGGGTTGACGCCGGAGCAAATCCGTTCGGCGATCTCGGCGCTGGCGCCCGCGCTCGCGCTCGGCCTGCGCAATGCCGCGTCGAACCCGGAGGTTCTGAACAAGGTCGTGGACGGACTGGCGCACCCCACCCATTCGGCCGCATTCATGGATCACTCGGTGGCCTGCTGCGAGGAGACCGCGAACTCTGGGCCAGGGCACGATCAATCAGCTGTTCGGATCGGGCTCCGCCGCGGGACAGGTGGCTCAGATCGCGGCCCGCGACGCGGGCGTGCGTCCCGACATACTCGCCCAACTGCTGCCCGTGCTGGCCTCGGTCGTGCTCGGCGGTCTGTCGAAGTCGCTCAGCGACAAAGGCCTGGGACCCGTTCTTGGACAGATCGCCGGCGGCGGCGGGCTCGAGGCGATCCTCGGCCAGCTCGCGGGCGGCGGCGCGCCGCCTCCACGCCCGCAGAGCCCGCAGGCCCCGCAAATCCCGCCGGGCCAGGCTGGCGGAGGACTCGGCGGATTGCTCGGCGGGCTGCTTGGGGCGCTACTGGGCGGCGGCGCGAGAGGCCCCGCCGGCGCGCCGTCGGCGCCCGGCGCGCCGGCCCCAACCGGCTTGCCGGGCGGCCTCGACCCTGCCGCGATCCAATCGGCGATCGAGATGATCAAGAAGACTTTGGCGCAGGGCGGCGCCGCCCCCAGCGCGCCGAGCGCTTCCGCCGGCGGACGGCACGCCGAGTTGCAGGACGTGCTCGATCGCGTGTTTCCCCGGTCTTGAGACGGGAGGGGGAGCTCTCTCCCCGACTCCTTTGGAGCGCGTTTGCAAGGCTTTTCATCGAACGCGCTCCAGATTTTATCGTTCGAGCATGTTCTTTTCCAAAAACCACTTCACACTTTTTGGGAACATGCTCTAGCGCCGCGCCGCGAAAAATTCGCGCAGCAGCGCGGCGGCTTCCGCCTCGCGCAGCCCTCCGTAGACCTCGGGCCGATGATGGCAGGTCGGCTGCGAGAAGAAGCGCGGTCCGTGCTCGACCGCCCCGCCCTTCTCGTCGGCCGCCGCGAAATAGAGCCGGCGTATGCGCGCGAGCGAGATCGCGCCGGCGCACATCGCGCAAGGCTCGAGCGTGACGTAGAGATCGCAACCGACGAGCCGCTCGTTTTGCAAGGCGCGCGCGGCGGCGCGCAGCGCGATCATTTCGGCGTGCGCCGTCGGATCGTGGTCCCTCAGCACGCGATTGCCGGCGACCGCGACGATCTCCGTTCCGCAAACCACGGCCGCCCCGATCGGCGACTCTCCGGCCGCGGCGGCCTCGCGTGCGGCCTCGAAGGCGGTAGAGAGGGGATCGAGGCGCATGGAGCACTCCCGTCGCGAATGGGGCTGAGTCTCGCTTATGCGCCAAAATTGACGCTCCGCTAAGGCATGGGCGCGCCTGAAGGCGCGAAAAGCGCGGAGGCCCATGACCCCCGTCGCGCGCCGCCGGATTTGAGCAAGCCGGGGCGAATCGAGCCGCAACGCGCGACTCGCGCGAATATTGGTTCATGACCTGAGCCAGTCATACAGAGCACAAAGAGTAAGCATTTCTCGAAAAGCGCAATGCAGCGAGCGTCGAATGCAAACAGTTACTCAAAGTTAATGCCTGCGAACCTAAGCTTATCCGCTGATTGCATTTTTACGCCACGCGCGGGAGCGCTCCTCTTGGAAAATCAGACTTCCAGACTAGTCCAGCGTTTCGGAAGTTCGAATCATATCAGGCTGCGTCGAGTTTGTAAGTCCATGAATGGACTACGGGATGTTGGTTGACGTCGTCGATGGCGCCGATGAGGCGTTCTTTCAGCTCTTGCTTTGACGCGACGCGGATATGACGCAGCACGGAGCGAGCCAGCTTGGAGAAGAAGCCTTCGATGAGATTGAGCCAGGAGCCATGCTTGGGCGTGAAGGTGAACGTGAAGCGGCCCACCGGCTGCCTGGCGAGCCAGGCTTTGGTTTCCTTGGAGACATGCGCCGAATGATTGTCGAGGATCACCTTGATCGCCGCGTTCGTCGGATAGGCCGCGTCGAGCAGCTCGAGGAACTCGATGAATTCTCGACTGCGATGACGATCTCTGACCAGGGCGTGAACCTTGCCGGTCATCAGATCAATGCCGGCGAGCAGGCTCAGCGTTCCGTGTCGGACATACTCGTGATCGCGCCCAAAGGCCTCGTGCTCATGAGGCTTGGGCGGCAAATCCGGCGCCGTCGTTCCGATCGCCTGCACCCCAGGCTTTTCATCGTAGGAGACGATCACGACGCTCCCGTCGCCTTCGCCTGCCTCAGCGGCTTCCTTGAGAAGGGCCACTTCACGATAGACGCACAGCACTTCGGCCATCTTCGCCTCGAAGTCGGCGTCGCGGCGCTCCAGGTAGTAGCGCACCTTGTGCGGCTTCACCTCATGCTGATCGAGGATCTTGCACACAGTGCCTTGCGCCAGCTGGGCAAGACAGACATGGCCTGCCGCCGGCCCATGCTCGCGCGCATGGCGCGCCAGCAGACGCGTCGTCCAAACTTCATGCGGATAGCCGAGTTCCTTGGCCTTGCGGCAGGCCAGCGACACCACCCAAGCCTTGGCCTCGGTCGTGATGAGGGGCGCCTTGCCTGGCCGCGGACGCTCGTCGAGCGCCGCCAGCGGGCCGAGGGCCACCGCCCGTTCGACGCGCGCTGCACGGTCTGATGGTGCAATCCCAGCGCCCGGCCGACGGCGAAAAACGACGGTTCTTCGCGATAGGCCAGCAAGATCCGCGCGCGCTCCACACGCCTCGCCGGCTCCGTGCGCGAGCGCGCAATCGTCGTGAGCTGAACCAAATCCTCATCTTCGATCACCAACGCCAACGCTTGTCGCCATGCCGCCATCTTCGTCAACCCCATTACGAATCAAGCAGAACGCTATACCGCAGCGGCGCCAGAATGAATCCCGCACAAATGACAACCGCTACGGAATCGATGTACTAGCTCTCATGTCCTTCGGCAATCTGTCTGTGAGGCGGTTCCCGACGGAAGTTACGCCGTCGCATGAGCGGGCGCTGATAAAGCTCTGTGATTGGACACGTTTCTTCCTGATGAGCGACAACCCGCAGCTCGGCCGTGAAGGCAATGTCTGCCCCTTCACATCGATGGGCGCGCGAGTCGATACGTTGCGCTTTGGCGTCAGCGACGCGACGGGCGAGGAGCCCGAACGCATTCGTCGCGAATTGCTCAGCGCCTTCGATCAATTCGACGCAATCCCTCACCCCGGCAAAATGGGCGTCTACCGGGCGCTGCTGATCGGCTTTCCTCGTTGCGACGACGCAAACGGCGCCCAGACGCTCGCGAAAGTTCAAAAGAGCCTGCGGCTCACTTCCTTCCGGCGCCGGCGCATGATCGGGGTGTTTCACGCCAACGCGGAAGAACCCGGTCTCTGGAGCAAGGCGTTCCGGCCGCTTCGCTCGCCGATTCCGCTCGTCGCCATTCGTTCGCTCGTGCCTGCCGACGCCGCCTTCGTGTTCCGCCATCCGCTGCTCGCCCCCGCCTATCTGCTGAGCTTTCCGCTCGCCGGGACCAAGGCGCTCGTCGAGCAGCGGCTTCGCAGAGTTTGAACGTTGTCCACCGCCCTCTTCCGTCGGCCGCAGCCCGAGAGCGCGACTCCATTGCGCAGTGACAGCGAGGCGATGCGAAAAAGCGCCTCCTTCTGCGACGTGGAGGTGATCCGCAGCCGCGCCGATTTCCATGCGCTCGAAGCCGATTGGAACGACCTCTTCACGCGGTCGGGCCGGCCAGATCAGCTTTTCCAATCCTTCAACTGGCTCTGGCACTGGGCCAATCATTTCCTCGACGACGAGGACGCCTTGCGAATTGTCGTCGGCCGGCGCGCGGGCCGGCTCGTCATGGCCTGGCCTCTTAAAGCCGCGAGCTGTCTCGGGCTGACAAAGCTGGTTTGGATGGGCGAGCCGGTCAGCCCCTATGGCGACGCGTTGGTCGAGCCCGGTCCTCTCGCGGAAGCGACTCTGCTCGAAGGCTGGCGGCGCGTGCAATCGCTCGGAGCCGATGTCGCCCATTTGCGCAAGGTGCGAAGCGTCGCGGCGGTCCACAAGATCATCGCCAAACATTCGACGCCCTGTGAAATCAGAGGGGCGCCCTTTGCAGATTTTCGTGGGGAAGGGAATCTCGACGCGGTGATGGAGCGACAATCCTCCAAGACACGCTCCAACCGGCGCCGGGTGTTACGGCGGCTGCAGGCAACAGGCTCCCTCAGCTTTTCCAACCTCGCCCCGCCCGTCGATGCGCCGGCGCTGGTGCGGCGGACGTTTGAGATCAAGCGCGATTGGCTTGCCGACAAGGGCCGTTTCTCGCCAGCGATCGAAAACGATGCGACCTTGAGCTTTTTCCTCGACGCGGCGTCGGACCTCCGGCGGCCGGTGGAAACGCTCTTCGACTCCGTCGACTGCGACGGCACGGCCATTGCCGTCGCGATCTCCTTCGCGCACAAGAATGAAGCCTTCGGCCATATTCTGGCGCACAGTCCCGACCGCGACAGGCGCGGCGCGGGCGCGCTGCTCGTCGAACATGTGATGAGATCGAGCTTCGAGAGAGGCATGGCGCGCTTCGACATGCTGGCGCCTGCCGATGGTTACAAGCTGGAATGGGCGCATGGCGTCGTGCCGGTCGCAGACCATATTGTCGGTTTCACTCGCGGCGGCCGCCTCTTTGCTCGATTGTGGACGAGCGCCGCGCGGCAGAAATTGAAGAAAGCGATACAAAGACCGCCAGAGGGGCTTGGCCGCGCCCTCAGGAGCCTGCTTCGACGGCTGAAGGACCTGCGCGCCGCCTGAGGGAGATAACCCCGCCGGGGCTCGCACCAGGGCGCCTCTGAGTTCGACGTCACCGCATAACTGATGCGGAGCTAAGGACCCTTTTGAATATTGACGTTCCCGCAAACGACCGTCCCTCCGATGAGGGTCTTGCATTCCCGCTCGCTTGCATGATCGCCGAAGAAGAAAGTCAGCGCGGCGAAGAGAGCCGCCGCGACTCCCGCGACCGCCGCCGCGATTCGCAGCCAGCGCGGCACGCCGTCATCCGTCTTGACCGAGATGAAAGCCGGCTTCTCGGATGGTCCGGCGTGCAGAGCGTCGGGCGCCTCGCCCGCGACGCTCTCGAAGGCCGGCTTGCGCTGCGGCGGCGCGGGCCTCTCCACGCCTTTGAGAAGACGCTCCCGCGCTTCCTCCTCGCTGCAATTCGTCAGATCGATGCGGCTCAGGCCGCGCAGCAAAGGCGGGAGATCGGGCGTCGGCCGCACGATGACCGGAATGACCGCGCCCTTGACGCCATCAGAATCCTGCCAAATCTGCGCGGCCCATTCCATGAGCGAGTAGCGGGCTGGCAGATAGCCCGGCGAGATGACGGCGATCAGGCGGTCGGCCCAGGCGAGCTTCTGGTTCATCCAGAGCGGCGCATTGCCGCCGGCCGGTATTTCCCAGTCGTGGACCGCGACCTCATGCCCGGCCTCCTTGAGCGTCCAGGCGATCCAATGCGCCTTGTCGCGATCGGCCGAATTGAAACTGATGAAGAATTTTTGTCCCATCCTCTGTCACCCGCGAGAGCGATGAAGCGCCGGATCTGGGTCGCGGGATCATTTTCAGGGCAGCGCGACCCCCTCCCCCAACCCCTCCCCGCAAGGGGGAGGGGAGTCCGGTGGCGGACTTCATCAACTTCCAGGCTTTCGAGGTCATCGCGCAGGTTGATCAGATACAGCGCCAGGAGGCGCGGACTTCTTATCCATGAGTTGCCGCAATCGATCGTAGTTCCTTTGCAGGTTCACGGTGATCGGATGCTGCTTACCCAGCGCCTTCTCGTCTATCGCGATCGCCCGGCGAAGGACCGGCTCGGCCTCGGCGACTTTGCCCTGGTCTCTCAGCAATAATGCGAGATTGTAATAGCGCGTCGCTACGTGGGGGTGCTCCGCGCCGAGAGACTTCTCGTCGATGGCGATCGCCTGGCGATAAAGCGGCTCGGCCTCCGTGAATTTGCCCTGATCCTTAAGCAAAGTGGCGAGGTTGTTGTATTCCGTCGCGACCGTGGGATGCTCCTTACCGAGTGCCTGCTCGTCGATGGCCATCGCCTGGCGATAAAGCGGCTCGGCCTCCGCGAATTTGCCCTGATCCTGAAGCAATGAGGCGAGGTTGTTGCAAGCTGTCGCGACGTCAGGAGGGGTCTTGCCTAGCGCCTTCTCGTTTATCGCGATCGCCCGGCGATAGAGCGGCTCGGCCTCGGCGTATTTGCCCTGGAGCTTAAGCAATAAGGCGAGATCGTTGTAATCCCCCGCAACATCAGGATGCTCTTTGCCCAGCGCCTTCTCGGCGATGGAGATCGCCCCGCGCAGGAGCGGCTCAGCCTCGGCGTATTTGCCCTGGTCCTGAAGCAGTGAGGCGAGGTTGTTGTAACCGCGCGCAACGTCTGGATGGTCCTTGCCGAGCGTCTTCTCGCCGATGGCAATCGCCCGCCGATAGAGCGGCTCGGCCTCGGCATACCTGCGCAAGCTTTTGATAGGTAAGAGCGAGCCAGCTCAATGCAATGGCGGTTTCGCGGACGTCGGGGCCGTGTTCCGAGGTCGCGAGACGCAAAGCGGCCTCCTCGAAGGAAATCGCGGCGGAGCTCGGCCTCGGCGTATTTGCCCTGGGCCTGAAGCAATGACGGCGAGATTGCTGTAGTGGGTCGCAACGTCGGGATGCTCCTTGCCGAGGGCCTTCTCGTCGATCGCGATCGCCCGGCGCAGGAGCGGCTCGGCCTCGGCGTAGCGCGCAAGGTTTTCATAGGTGATCGCGAGATTGTTCAATGCAGTGGCGGTTTCGCGGGCGTCGGGGCCGAGCTCCGAAGTGACGAGACGCAAGGCGGCCTCCTTGAAGGAAGCCGCGACGGGATAGTCGCCCATCACATCCGCCAATCTTCCGGCTCTCTGCGCGTACGACCGGTTGCTTGGCTGCAGCCCAGCGGCGCGGCGATAGTCGGCATAGGCGGCGCGCCAGTCGATCCGCTGCTCGGCCAGTTCTCCCGCCTGGAACATGGCGCGCGCTTCGACGACGTCGGCCTTCTCGCGCAGCTTCGCCACGATATTGGCGATCTCGATAAACTTGCGTTCCGCGCCGAGCACGTCGCCGCGGCTCAGCATCGCCCGCGCTTCTTCGAATGCGTCCTTGGAGATCAGCGGCGCAAAATCCTGCAAGGCGGCATTGGCCTCTGCAAGTTTCTGCACCAATTGGTCGTAGCTCGCCTGTAAGTTCTTTTGCCGGTCGGCGACGCCTTTGCTTTCCGCCTCCAGCGCGCGCTTTTGGGCCTCGACGGCGGAAATCTGGCTGCGAAGGCTGTCCTTCTCGGCGGTGGTGGCGCGCTCGGTCAGCTCCATCTGCTTGTTCATCAGCCCTTGCAGCTCGTCGCGTTTTTTCGCCTCCTCGGCGCGGATCTCGTCCGCCCGCTTTTTCAGCCCCTCTTCATATTGCGCGAGCGTGATCCCGATCACCAGATCGCCGCAGACGACCTGACCGCCGACAATGGTCTTGCATTCGCGCGTCTCGCCGTCCTTCGCCAATGCGGCTCCGCCGCAAAGCTTGCGGCGCAGACGATCGCAAGTCCCCTTCACATCGCAAACGCTGCCCGATCGCCGCATAAATCGGCCCTCTCCGGCAATTACCGTCAGGGATTCTCCTGATGTCTCCCCAACTCGAACTCAGCATGCGCCTATAGGTCATTGCCGACAAGACCAACCTGCCGCCCTGCCGCCCCAAGGCGTTTCTTTCGAGCCGCAGGCCCGCGGCCCCTTCTTTCGTGCCGTCATGCCTGCTATCAGGCTCTATGACCGACAAGAAACGCAGATCTCCGCGCGGCCCGCGCGACGGCGACGGGGGCGGCGGCCGTCGGCGAGACGAGGCGAAGCCCGCGGCTCCCCGAGGCGATAAGCCGCCGCGCCGCAAGGAGTGGCGCACCAAGGGCGGCGCCGCGAAGCGAAGCGCCCCCAAGCGCCGGAAGAATCCGCCGGCGGCTTTGGCGAGCGTCCCGCTTTCAGAAAGCCGCGAGGGCAAGACGACGAGCGCGCGGCGAGAGCCCGCTCCCCGCGCGACGGCGACGAGCGCGCCGCGTCGAGAGGCCCGCGCCCGTCGCGCGCGGGCGGCGAGGGCGGCGGATATCGCCGCGACCGGGCGGCGGAGTCGTCCTCGCGACGCGACGACAGGCCCCCCCACAAGGAACGGTCGAGCGAATCGCGGGACGGCGGCTTCAAGCGCAGCCGCGACTTTTCCGCCGCCGGATCCGGCGAACGCCCGGCCTTCAGAAAGCCTCGAGCCGAGGGCGACGAGCGCAGGGCGACGGGCCGCGCCCGCCCGCCGCGCGAAGGCTTTGGCGGGCAAGACCGGCGTGATCGCGCCGCGTCGACCGGCGGCGAAACTCCGCGCCGCAGGGAATGGCGCGGCGAGGCGCGAGGCGGCGGCATCGAGCGCAAGCGCGATTTTGCCGGGGGATCGGGAGAGCGTCCGCCTTTCAAAAAGCCGAGAGCCGCCGAGGGAGAGGGGCGCGCCGCGAGAGGCGGCGGCCCCCGCCCGCCGCGCGACGGCGACAAAGGCCCCGGATATCGACGCGGTGGCGCGGCTGCTTCCGCGGGACGCGACGACAGGCCGCCGCGTCGCGCAGACGAGGCGCGCGATGGCGGCTTCGCATGCAAGCGCGGTTTTGCCGGCGGATCAGGCGAACGCCCGTCCTTCGCCAAACGCGTGAGTCCAGAGCGGGGCCCAAGAAAATTCGAGGCGCCGGCGAAAGAGGGCGCTTTCGCTGGCGAGCGCATCGCCAAGGCGATGGCGCGCGCCGGCGCCTGCTCGCGGCGCGACGCCGAGCAATGGATCGCCGAGGGCAGAGTGTCGGTGAACGGCCGCAGGCTTACGAGCCCGGCCTTCAACGTCCAGGAAAGCGATCGCATCGAGGTCGACGGCAGGCCGCTTGTGGAGCGCGAGCGCACGCGACTCTTTCTCTTTCACAAGCCCCCGGGCCTCGTCACGAGCGCCAAGGATCCGCAAGGCCGCGAGACGGTCTTCGATTACATCAAGGAGCAGCAGCCGGATCTGCCGCGTCTCATGAGCGTGGGGCGGCTCGACATCAACACGCAGGGCCTGCTGCTCCTGAGCAACGACGGCGGGCTCGCGCGCGCGCTCGAGCTTCCGGCGACCGGTTGGAAACGGCGCTACCGCGTGCGCGCGCATGGCGAGACGAGTTCAGGCCGCGCTCGATCAGCTCGCCAAGGGCGTCGAGATCGAGGGCGTCGCTTACGCGCCGATCGAGGCGCGGATCGATCGCCAGCAGGGATCGAACGTCTGGATCTCAATGACGCTCGCCGAAGGCAAGAATCGCGAGGTCAAGCGGGTCCTGGGTCATCTCGGGCTCGAGGTGACCCGCCTCATCCGGGTCTCTTTCGGGCCCTTTCAGCTCGGCGAGCTCGACGAGGGCGCGATCGAGGAGGTGCGGCTCAAGGTGTTGCGCGAGCAGCTCGGCAAGTCGATCGCGGAATTCGCCGGGGTCGATTTCGCCTCGCCCCTGCGCGAGCCGACGCCCGCAAAGCAGCAGGAAGCGCGCACTGCTGCGGCGTCGCGGCCGCGCAAGCACGTCTCGGTCTTACGCCGCGAGCGCGAAGCGCACGAAGCCCAAAAGCCGCGGACGCGAATCGAGCGCGCGACGACCGCCGACCGCAAGGGCCGCGCCGTGGAAATCGAGCGCGTCGTCGTCAAGGGCGAGAAGCCTGCCGCGTCGTCGCGCAATGCGCGGCGTTTCGCGGCCGAGCGCCGCGAAACCGACCCGGCTGCGGCGAAGCGCGCGCCGCGCGAAATGAAAGCGCGGGACGGGACGAAGCCTTCGCGGAAGCCGCCGCGGGGCGAGCCGCGCAAGCCTCGCTGACCCATGCGCATCGTCGGGGGCGCGCTACGCGGCCGAAGGCTCGCCGGTCCGAAGTCTTTCTCGATCCGCCCCACCTCGGACCGCCTGCGCGAGACGATCTTCGACATTCTCGAGCACGCTTATCCGGGGACGATCGAGGGCGCCGCCGTCATCGATCTTTTTGCCGGCGCCGGGGCGCTCGGCCTCGAAGCGCTGTCGCGCGGCGCCGCGCGCGCGCTCTTCGTCGACGACGGCGCCGAGGCGCGGGCGCTCCTGCGCCAGAACATCGAAATCCTCGGCCTTGGCGGCGTTACGCGCGTTTTCCGGCGCGATGCGACGCGACTGGGCGGCGCGCCGCAGGCCGAGCGCTTCAAATTGGCCTTTCTCGACCCGCCCTATGGCCACGATCTCGCGCCCCCCGCCTTGGCGGAGCTCGCGCGCGGCGGCTGGCTCACCCCGGGCGCTCTCGCCGTCGTCGAGGAGGCGGCGAGCGCCACGGTCGCACTTCCCGCAGGCTTTCGCGAGGAAGAGACGCGTCGCTATGGCGACACCCAGGTCGTCTTCGCACGCTGGGTCGGCGCGGGCGAGAATGGACAAGCACGCACGCCTTGAGCCGAGGACGCGCCAGCAAGACGAAGCTATTCAGCGCCGGCGTGAAGGTCATTTGGCAGCGCCGCTACGTATATTTGCGGATGGCGGCGGCAGCCGTTTCTCGATACGAATTTGGAAATTCTAACGATGATCGAGGTGTGCGGTCGCCTCCTCTTGCGGCGTCGTAGCCTTTCCTTTTGCCGGAACGCCAGCTCCGTTCTTCATTCCGCGCTCCGCGGCGCGCAACGCGACAGCTTTCCTTCGTCAAAGACGCAACGCTCGAGGAACGATTGATCTGAACCGCCCTGGCGCCGCGGATGTGGGGGAGGGATTTTCGGGGCGCGTCCCGCGCAACCTAGCAGGACAGAACGGCGGAGCCGTCGGGAAGCGAAGAATGCAGCATGGTATTTACTTCCGAGCCATCCGTGGACTGAGACAGCAACCCTTGTTGGCTTGCGTCACGACTCCCGCATTTGGCGGAGGCTCGGCGGCGGGTTGCGCAAGGCGGCCCCTCGCCAACGTCCGCAGGCTCATCAAGCTTTGGGAGGCAAGGGAAGCCCCGTTGACTGCCGTGCGTTCCGATTTAGAGACCGCCAAGCGGTGTGGGGCCGGTTCCGATGATTTCGCTGCAAGCGAGCTGGTGTTCGACAGCGTTCGCTGTTCCCTCCTGCGCAATCATCAATTTCGCAGCTTCCATGACAATATCGGCGCGCCGCCAATTATGATGATAGGAGGCGGGCTCGAGTCGACGATCATCGCTTCGGCGATCGACGCCTATTGGTTCAACATACCATTTACAGTCATCAGCGACGCCGTGTATCCGAATTGGAACTTGACCGAAGCAGAATGCGAAACCGCGTTGAAGATACTAACGAATTTCGTTGACGTCGTTAATGTTGAATTCGTAGAAAATGACTGAGGACAAGAGCCCGAGTCGCCGCTAGGGCGCGTTCGGCAAACTCCGAGTCGAACGCCTCTTGATCGCGCACGTTCTAAAGCAAAAAACGCTTCGCGCTTTTTTGGGAACCTGCGCTAGAGCTCAGAGAATTCAAAGTCGAACGCGCTGAGAATGTAATTAAGGGAGGGACGCGCGCCTTCAGCGAAGGCGCGCGTCCCTTGAAAACTTCAGCGAATTTTCACCGTGAGGTCCGTGCCGACGGCGCTCGTCTCGCTGCTGACGGGTCGATCGGAAATGATGATGGATCCGCCCGCCCAGAGGCGCTCCGCGATGCGGTCGCGAACGTCTTGCGCGATCTCAAGGCGTTCCAGCGCCTCGGCGGGGCTCGACGGCGCGCCACGCGACACCACTGCGGGCTCCTCGGGCAGTCCCCATCTTCTCCTACGCCGCGAAATCTTGCGGCTCCGAGCCGCCCGCATCCGGCACGTTGAGGACGCTCCAATGCAGCGTGGTCCCATCCTCCTTCACGCCGGTCGCGATGAAGAGATGTGTGCCGAGCGGCCGTTCCGGGTCGCGGATCGTGGCCGGCGCATCGAAGAGAGGCGCGAGGCCCTGACGCACGTAGATTTTGTGATCGCGCTTGCTGATCAGCACGGAGATGGGCGCGAGACGTTGGATCGCTTCCTTCTCGGCGCGCGCGGCGGCGGCTTGCCCCTGAGTGGCGGCCCGCAGTCGCTCGGAGAGCTCGCTGCGCTGAGCGGCGTTGGCCTCGAGCGCGGCGCGGGTCTGATCGACGGTGGCGGTAGCCGTTTCGAGATCTGAATCGGCCTTGGTTTTCGCCGCGCCCGCCGCGTCCTTGGACGCGATCGCGACTTCCAAGGCCTTGGCGAGCATGGCGGTCTTGGCCTGGCTGAGCGGATCGACCTCGGACTTCGTCGGCTCATCCATCGCGACTGTCAACTCGCGCTGCTTTGCGGCGACGGCGGCGTCGGCGGTCTCATAGGCCTTGGCGGCGGCCTCGGCCCTAGTCCGCGCTACGACCAATCCCGCCTCTGCCGTCCTGAGCGCCGCCGAGAGCCGCGCCGACTCCGTTCCCTGCGCGGCGAGCGCGGCCGAAGCCTGCTTGGCGGCCTTCACGGCGGCGCCTTGGTCGGCGACTGCCTGGGCCTTCATGCGCGCCGCCCATTCCTTCGGGTTGATCGGGGGACGCTTCGGCTCGGCGGCGGCTTGCGCGACCGACGCGGGCGCGCCGGCGGGCTTGACGCTGTCGCTCGCGGCGGAAGCGGTCGCCGCGGGGGCTCCCGTCGTCGGCACCGTCGAGCCGGCCTCGCCCGCCTTCGCCTCGGTCACGGGCGCCGGGGTTTGGGCCGCGATTGCGGGCGCTGCGGAGGGGGTCGTCTCCTCCGGGCGCGGATACATCTTCGCGACCGGGAGCAGCGGGCTCGAGAATCCCTCGGGCTCCAATTCAGAAGGCGAGATGACGACGCGTTCGCCGATCTTGGTCATGCCCCAGATCTTTTGAGCGAAAGCGGCCGGCAGACGAATGCAGCCGTGCGAGGCCGGATGGCCCGTCACAACGCCGACGTGCATCGCGACGCCCGACCATGTCACGCGCTGCATGTATGGCATCGGCGCGCCGGAATAGAGATTGGACGCGTGAAAGCGCTCGCGCCCGAGGATCGTGAAGACGCCCTTCGGAGTCGGATGTCCCGGAACGCCGGTGGAGATGATCGAGCTCGTGACGAGTCCGTGATCGTCATAGACTCTGATATGCTCATCATTGAGCGAGACGACCACAAAGAGCGGGCCACGGGTGTCGACGGCCTCGGACTTGGTCGACTTGGAGGAGGGCTTGGTCGAGCCGGAGGTGGATTTGATCGACCCGGTGGAGGATTGGAGCGGGTCGGCGTCGAGGGACGTTTGCACATTGTGCGTCCCGGACCTATGCGCGGCGCGGTAGCGCATCGAGCGCATCGTCGTGCTCGGCGAAGGCTGGAAGCGCTGCTGTCCTCCCCCGAACAACCAGGAAAAGAGCCCCTCCGCAGAGGCTGGAGCCGGCGCGGCGCCAAGCGCCAAAACGACGGCTGCGGCGCCCGCTGTCTTCACGCGCGCCAAATGTCCACAGCGACCATGCACCCGCATACTGCGTCTCCTCTCGCAAATTCAGCCGGCGCTGATTTGATCTCGCGCGCAGCTTAGAATGAATGCACAAAGCTGACTATCGTTCCCTAATCATAAGCGACAAAAATTTGGCGCCGTCGTCAAATTTTCGCCGACTGTGGCGCCGGCGCCACACTTCGGCCTCGCCTGACGCCGCGACAAGGGATGCGGATGCGGCTTTCTCGGCGCTAAGCACAATACCGGCGCTCCACGCTAGACATATTCCAGACACATACCGCCCCGGCGCGCGTCGCGACGACATTTAACAACGAATCTATTTAATGACTGCTTTATGAATGAAAGGGCGGTCCGCGCTCCCTCGAGTTCGAACGACCGCTTTACCGGCCCGTTGGGTTGCGATATGAGAACGCTTCGACGAGCCCTGGCCCTGCCGCCGGGGCTTTTTTCGTGCGGCCGGCTGGAGCGAATTGACGCAAAAGTTGACAGACTTTTGCGACCAAAATTTGCTCCAGCACCCTGATTTGGCGCGATTTCTCGTCGCTCGAACGATTCCGTTCGAGGGGCAAGCGCGCTAAAGGCCGCGGCTCAAGAGGGAATTAATCTTAAGACGATGGCGAATGTCGCGGTCGTGGGCGCCCAATGGGGCGATGAAGGCAAGGGCAAGATCGTCGACTGGCTTTCGCTCGAAGCCGATGTCGTCGTGCGCTTTCAGGGCGGCCACAACGCCGGCCATACGCTGGTCATCGACGGGGTGACCTATAAGCTCGCGTTGCTTCCATCCGGCATCGTCAGGGCCGGCAAGCTCTCCGTGATCGGCAATGGCGTCGTCGTCGACCCGCATTTTCTCGTCGGCGAGATCGAGCGGCTGCGCGAGCAAGGCGTTGAGATCACGCCCAAAAATCTCAAGATCGCCGAGAATGCGCCCTTGATCCTGTCGCTGCATCGCGAGCTCGACGCCCATCGCGAGGAGAGCGCGAGTGAGGGCGTCAAGATCGGCACGACGAAGCGCGGCATCGGTCCGGCCTATGAGGACAAGGTCGGCCGGCGCGCGATTCGACTGGTCGACCTCGCCGAGCCCGACACGCTCGACGAGAAAATTGCGCGGGCGCTCGCCCATCACAACCCCTTGCGTCGCGGGCTCGGACTCCCCGAAATCGCGGCGGAGACCCTGCGTGAGGAGCTTCTGAGCGTCGCGCCCCGGATTCTGCCGTTCATGGCGGCGGTCTGGCGACTGCTCGAGGACGAGCGCCGCGCCGGCAAGCGCATCCTGTTCGAGGGCGCGCAGGGCGTGCTGCTCGACATCGACCACGGCACCTACCCTTACGTGACGTCCTCGAACACGGTCGCCTCCTCGGCGGCGGCGGGCTCGGGGTTGGGACTGGGCGCGATCGGCTATGTGCTCGGCATCGCCAAGGCCTATACGACGCGGGTCGGCGGCGGGCCCTTTCCGAGCGAGCTCAACGACGCGATCGGCGAGCTCATCGGCGACCGCGGCGCCGAGTTCGGCACGAACACGGGACGACGCCGGCGCTGCGGCTGGTTCGACGCCGTGCTGACGCGGCAGGCCGTCAAGACTTCCGGCATCAACGGCGTAGCCCTGACGAAGCTCGACATTCTCGACGGTTTCGAGGAGATCAAGATCTGCACGCAATACGAGCTCGACGGCGCGCGCATCGACCGCTTGCCGGCCTCGCAATCGGCGCAGGCGCGGGTGAAGCCGATCTATGAATCGATCGAGGGCTGGAAAGGCGAAACGGGGCGCGCCCGCTCCTGGGTCGATCTCCCTGCCCAGGCGATCAAATACGTTCGACGCATCGAGGAGCTGATCGAAGCGCCCGTTGCCTTGCTTTCGACGGGGCGGGAACGAGACGACACGATACTGGTTCACAATCCGTTCCGGGACTGAGAACGACAGGCGGCAAGACCAGAACGCGCTTCCCCTCCGTCAACCGCTTCCGCGCTTGACGCGGCTTCGGCAACAGTGGTCTAGGGGGACACATGGCCGACTATTATTCCTTATTGGCGCGCAAGGTCGCCTCCCTCGAGCAGTCGACGCCGCAGACGCGGAAAGCGGTCTATGACTTGGCGCGCCGGGCGCTTCTCAATCAGCTGCGCGCCATAAAACCTCCCGTCGCCGAGGAGGTCATCGCCGCCGAGGAGCATGCGCTCGACGAGGCGGTGGCGCGCCTCGAAGCCGAATGTGAAGTCAAGGGCCTTCCGGATTCGCCGCCCCAGAAGCCGGCGCAGGAGACCGCTCCTCCACAGCCGGCCCCCCCGGCCGAGCCTTCCCCGGATATCGGGAGCGACCAAAAGGGCGAATCCCCGCCGCCCGTGCGGCAGCGGCCGGCCGCTCCGGTCGCGAAGGTGAACGCCGCCGCTCGTCAGAAACGCTGGTTCCTGTTGATGGCGGCGGCCTCACTCCTCATCGTCGGCCTCCTTGCGTTCGTGGCGCTGCGGTTCCGCGAGCGACCGGAGGATCTCGCCAAATTCAACCCGAATGAAAGCGGCGCCGCCACGGACGAGCGCGGCAAGATCGGCGACCGCGTCAGCGATGCGGATCGTAAACGCGCCGCATCCGACTCGGGGCCTCCGATAGCGGTCGCGCAGCGGGCCGAGTTCTTCGTCGCCTACCCCAACCAGCCCGACAAGGTCGAGCACATCTACAGCGGCACGGTGCTCTGGCGGCTCGAGAACACCGGAGGCGTCGACGGCGGCCAGCTTCGCCCCGCCATTCGCGGCGACGTCGATTTTCCGGACGCCAAGGTCAAAGCGACAGTTCTCATTCAAAAGAACGTCGACCAGGCCCTGTCGGCCTCGCACACGATCAACATCGCCTTCAAGTTCCAGGGCGGCGACGTGAAGGGCGTCAGTCAGATCGGCAATGTGGAGCTTAGACGGCCGGACGCGCAGCGGGGCCAGCCGGTCGCCGGCATCCCGGTGCCCATCAACGAGTCGAATTTTCTCATCGGCCTGATGCGCGGCCCCAATGAAGCCCGCAACGTCCAGCTCCTACGGCTGCCCGCGATCATCGACATTCCGCTGAAGCTTTCCGACAACCGCCTTGCGACGATCAATCTCGAGAAAGGCGCCTCCGGCGAACGCGTATTCTCCGACGCCCTGGACGCCTGGTCGCGGTAGGCCCGCCCTTCGGCTCACAAGATGAGCGTCAGCCGCCGCGCAGCGCGCGTAACGCCGGTATAGAGCCAGCGCGCGCGATGCTCCCGGAAGGCGAAGGATTCGTCGAAGAGCGCGACGTCGTCCCACTGCGAGCCTTGCGCCTTGTGCACGGTGAGCGCGTAGCCAAAGTCGAACTCGTCGGAGTCCTTGCGCAGCGCATAGGGGATTTCGCCTTCGCTCTCCTCGAAAAACTGCGGGATCACGCCAACGCGCTGAGGCTTGCCGGAGCCCTCCTCCGCGATGACCAGCATCCTGACTTTTCGCGCCCTTAGCGCGCCGCTGCTTTTCACCGTGAAGAGCGCGCCGTTGAGCAGCCCCTTCTTGCGGTTGTTGCGCAGGCAGACGAGCTTTTCCCCCGACTGCGGAAAGGCGCCGGAAAAACCGCGCAGCTCGCGCAGGCGCCGGTTGTAGGCGCGCCGCGTCTTGTTCATGCCGACGAGCACCTGATCGGCCTGGGTGACGCGCTGCGGATCGAGCTCCCCGCGCGAGACGACGCGCGTCTCGCCATAGGCGCCGGGCGCGATCCGGCCGCCCTCGCGAATGGTCATCGAGAGCCTGATGATTGGATTGTCGGCGGCCTGGCGATGCACCTCCGTGAGCATCGCGTCCGGCTCCGCCTCGGTGAAGAAGCCGCCGCCCTTGATCGGCGGAAGCTGAGCCGGGTCGCCCAGCACCAGCACCTTTCGGCCGAAGGAGAGCAGGTCGCGCCCGAGCTCCTCGTCGACCATGGAGCACTCGTCGACGATGATGAGCTTGGCGCGCGCCGCCTCGCTGTCCTCGTTGAGGACGAAGCTCGGCTCCTCGGTCTCGCTTTCGGTCGCCTGGTAGATCAGGCTGTGAATCGTGCGCGCGTCGTCGCAGCCCTTGGAGCGCATGACGAGCGCGGCCTTGCCGGTGAAGGCGGCGAAACAGACGGGCCCGTCGACATGGGCGGCGAGATGGCGCGCGAGCGTCGATTTGCCGGTTCCGGCAAAGCCGAAGAGGCGGAAAATCTGCGGCGAGGATCGCGTCTCGAGCCAGGCCGCCGCGGCCTTCAACGCCTGATCCTGCTCGGGAGTCCACTGCGTCATGGAAAGGGGCTTTCGCCCGGGCGGGGCGCGCCAGGGCGCGGCGCGAAAAAATGGGAGCCGGTTTTTCGCGCCAAGCGGGCTCTACCCTTTTGGAAGCTCGACCGCGTTCTCCGCGTTCTCCGCGTTCAGGCGATTTCGCCAAAAACGCAGCGCGATCTAGCCGTTGTCCATGAGATGTAAGAACATATTGATTTTCACGATGATGTTTATGGCCGCGAGGTAAAGCAGGATGAAGAGCCCTGCCGTGAGCGCCCAGAATTTCGGATTCGAGTGCATTTGGTCACCTGCTCCCCCCGCCTCAACGCCGTCCGCCGCGTATTGAGCCACAATTCTCGATCGGACGCGAGCCCCGTTCGGGCGCGCTTCGAAAAGGCGCGCTCCAAGTGCTGAAAACCCGAATTTTCTTCGCGTTGCCCAATTTGGCGCGAGCGCAACCGGGTGCAGCCTTGCGGGCTCGGGGAGCGACCGCCAAATAGTCTTTAGGAGAAGCTTCATGTCCGCTGCCGACCGCCTTTCCGATGCTGCGCCGCTCCGCCTGCAGGCGCTCGACCCAGAAGACCTCGCCTTCGTCTCCGCGCATCTCCAGGACGCCGCGGTGCGCGTCGGCGACATCGCCTTTCTCAAGGAGAGACGTCGCTTCGCCTTGGTCGCGGCGCGCTTCGACTGGAACGCCGCGACGCGAGGCCGGCTCGAGCGCTGCGCGACCGCGCTGCATTTTGAAGGGGTTCGAGCCGTCCGCTGCCTTCGCCTCCCGCGCGAAAATCCAGAGGCGATGCTGGCGCTTCTCACGATCCTTTACGAGGCCAAGGGTGCGGGGCCGGAAGGCTGCATCCGCCTCGTTTTCTCGGGAGGCGCGACGATCGCGCTCGACGTCGACGGCCTCGAGGCGCAGCTCAGCGACCTGGGTCCGCGCTGGCGAATCTCGTCGCGGCCGTCACATGAGCTTGACGAGGGCCAAGGCGCGGGGCCATGACAACCGCCCTGGAGCGAATTTTCGCAAAAGTTGACAGACTTTTGCGATCAGAATTCGCTCCGGCATTCTGATCTGGCGCGATTTCTCATCGCTCGAACGTTTCCGTTCGAGGGACAAGCGCGCTGGAGGGGCGGGAGAAGGACATGGCCCAGCGATTGGACGCTCAAGCGCCCGATTTCGAGGAAAAATTCAAGGCGCTGCTTGCGCAGAAGCGCGACCTCGCGCCCGATGTCGACGCCGCCGTCAAGGCGATCATCGACGATGTAATCGCGCGCGGCGACGCGGCGCTCGTCGATTATTCGAAGCGCTTCGACCGGATCGACCTCGAGGCGACCGGGATCCCCGTCTCCAAGGCCGAGGTCGAGACCGCGGAGGCGCGCTGCTCGAAAGAGCAGCTCGACGCGCTCGACCTCGCGCTCGAGCGGATTCTCGCCTTCCACGAAAGGCAGCGGCCACAGGATCTGCGCTTTACCGATCCGGTCGGCGTCGAGCTCGGCTGGCGCTGGACGCCGATCGATTCGGTCGGGCTGTATGTCCCTGGCGGCACCGCCGCCTACCCCTCCTCCGTGCTCATGAACGTCGCGCCGGCGAAGGTCGCCGGCGTCGGCCGGATCGCCATGGTCGTGCCGACGCCGGGCGGCGCGGTCGCGCCGCTGGTGCTCGCCGCCGCCAGGCGCGCCGGCATCGAGGAAATTTACCGCGTCGGCGGCGCGCAAGCCGTCGCGGCGCTCGCCTATGGCACCAAGACGATTGCGCCGGTGGACAAGATTGTCGGTCCCGGCAACGCCTATGTCGCCGCCGCCAAGCGCCGTGTGTTCGGCCAGGTCGGCATCGACATGATCGCCGGCCCTTCCGAGGTGCTGATCCTCGCCGACAAGAGCGCCAATTCGGACTGGATCGCCGCGGATCTCCTCGCCCAGGCCGAGCACGACGAGTCGGCGCAGTCGATTCTGATCACGGACGACGCGTCGCTCGCCAATGCCGTCGTCGCCGCCGTGGAGCGCCATCTCAAGACGCTCACGCGCCACGAGATCGCCTCCGCCTCCTGGCGGGATTACGGGGCTGTCATTCTGGTCCGGAAGCTCACGGACGCCTTGCCGCTCGCCGATCGGATCGCAGCCGAGCATCTTGAGCTCGTCTGCGAGGACGCTGAGGCGCTGGCCGATAAGATCAGAAACGCTGGCGCGATCTTCGTCGGCGGCTACACGCCAGAGGCCATCGGAGATTACGTCGGCGGCTCCAATCACGTGCTTCCCACCGCGCGCTCGGCGCGCTTCTCGTCGGGTCTCAACGTGCTCGACTTCATGAAGCGCAGCTCGATCCTCAAATGCGACGCGGAGGCGCTGAGGGCCATCGGCGGCGCGGCCGTGACGCTGGGCGAGGCGGAGGGGCTCACCGCGCATGCGCGCTCCGTCTCGATCCGGTTGAACTCGCTTGGAGCCTGAAGTGGGGCGAGACAGCGTTCTCAGGCGCCTCACCCGGGTCACGCTGGACGAGAACTCGATCGGCCGCGGCACGGCCGATCAGGAGCATGAGCGCGAAACCGCGATTTATGATCTAATCGACGACAATCAATTCGGCGTCATCGGCCATGACGGCGGTCCCTATGCGCTCGACATTTCGCTCCACGACGCGAAGCTCATGCTCGCGGTCAGCGACGCCGAGGACAAGCCCGTTGTCAAGCACATCCTGTCGCTGACGCCCTTCCGGCGCATCCTCAAAGACTATTTTATGGTCTGTGAAAATTACTACGCGGCGATCCGCACCGCTTCTCCGAGCCGTATCGAGGCGATCGACATGGGCCGGCGCGGACTGCACAACGAGGGCGCCCAGCTCCTGCTCGAGCGCCTGACAGGCAAGCTGGACATTGACATCGACACGGCGCGGCGGATCTTCACCCTGGTCACGGCGCTGCACTGGAAGGGCTAGCGCGAGATGGCCGATCCGCGGCTGGCCCCGCCGGCAACGAGAGCGCGCGAGCGCCCGCAGTCCGTGCTTTTCGCCTGCACGCTCAACGCCGTGCGCTCGCCCATGGCCGAGGCGATCGCCCGCCATTACTTCGGACGCAGCATCCGTTTCGCCTCCGCGGGCTTAAAGCGCGGCGAGCCGAACGGCTTCGCAACCGCGGCGATGGCGGAGATCGGCATGGACATTTCGCGCCACCGGCCGAGAACTTTCGAAGAGCTCGAGGACGCGAATTACGACCTGATCGTCACCCTGTCGCCCGAGGCGCATCACCGCGCGCTGGAATTCGCGCGCGACCTCGCCGCCGACGTCGTCTACTGGCCGACGCCCGACCCGACCGCGACTCAAGGCTCGCGCGAGACAATTCTTGACGCCTATCGCGAGACGCGCGACCGGCTGGCGGGTCGCATCAAGAGCTATCTCCACCGCCCGTGGGAGAGCCCAGGTTGAACCGCCGAGCCTTGGATTTCCGTATCGCGACGACGGATGCGCAAGTCTCTGCGCTCCTTCTCGACGCGGCGGATCTCGCGCCGACGCCGCGCGATCTTGCTGAGGCGCCAAGGGGCGAAACACGCGAGGCCTTTTTGCGTCGGCGCGCCGCAACGCGACGTCTCGTCGCGCAACGGCTCGGCCTCGCGGCGTCCGGCGTCGAGATCGCGCGCGATTCTAAGGGCGCGCCGCGCATTTTGAGCCCAGATGCGCAGCTTTGTCTTTCCGTTTCGGGCCGCGCCGATTTTTGCGCGATCGCGCTCGCGTCTAGCCCCATCGGCGTCGACATCGAGCCGCTCGAAGCTGAGGCGGAACCCATCTGGAGCGCGCTGCATCCGAGCGAGCGGGCGCTCCTGCGCTCGCTTTCGCGCGACGCTCAGAGTGAGGCTTTTCTGCGGCTATGGACCGCCAAGGAAGCCTATCTCAAGGCGCTCGGTTCGGGATTTTCGCGCGAGCCCGCGGGAATCGCGGTCGATCTCGATTTTCGGCTATTCAACTCGGAGTCCGAAGCCCGTCTTTCGGCGCGAGAATGGCGCGTCGTGGAGCTCGCAGGTAGAAAATTTCTCGTGGCCAGTGTCGTGCTCAGCGCGCATTCCGCTCGAACGGAATCGTTCGAGCGATAAGAAATCGCGACCAAAACGTTGGAGCGAATTCTTATCGCAAAAGTCCGCTAACTTTTGCGGAATTCGCTCTGACGGCGCGATCATGAGGAAAGACGGGGCGCCAACCGGCGCGCGAGCGCCAAAAGCGCCCGATCCGTCCCCCGCCTCCCGATGAGCGAGAGACCAAGCGGCGGATTCGACTTGAGGGGGAGGCTCACCTGCGGCAGGCCGAAGTAGCTCGCGATCAGGAAGAGCCGAAACATCTGGTAGCGCTTGGCGTCGAGCGCTTCCGCGCTTTCATCGAGGCGCGGCGAGAAGAAAGGGGTCGTCGGCAGGACGAAGACGCCGTCATCTGCGAGCAGCGCGTCGATTTTCGCGCGCGCTTCCTCGCGAAAGACCTCCGCCGCTTGCTTTTGCTCTTCTGTGACCGTCGCCGCGTAGGCGAAACGCTCGGCGATCCCCGGCCCGAAGCGCGGGCGCCGCGCGGCGATCCAGGCGGCATGCGAGCGATGGGCCTCGAAAGCCTGAAAGTTGCGAAAATGCGCGAGCGCTTGGGTCCAAAAGGAATTTTCCAGCGCGACCCTTCGCGTCGCGAGCTCGGAAGCGAGCGCCTGGAGCGCGTCGACGAGGCGCGCGGCTTCCGTCGCCGGGCAATGCGCGAAGGCGTCGGAAAGCATGAGCCCCTGCGCGAGCGGGCGGCGATCCTGATCTTGCGGCAAAAGGGCGTCGCCGACCTTCTCTAATATCGCCGCGTCGCCCGCGAAGAAACCGACGACGTCGAAGCTTGGCGCGAGCGGCACGACGCCCGAAAGCGAGAGCGCGCCATGGCTCGGACGAAAGCCGAAGACGCCGCAAAAAGACGCCGGCGCGCGGCAGGAGCCCGCCGTGTCCGTGCCGAGCGCGAAATCCGCGAGCCCCGCGGCGACCGCCACCGCCGAGCCCGAGGAGGAGCCGCCGGGATGGCGATCTCGCGCGCGCGGATTGACCGGCGTCCCGTAATGGGCGTTCGCGCCCAAGAGACTATAGGCCATCTCGTCCATTTGACTTTTGCCGACGAGCCGCGCGCCCGCCGCAAGCAGCGTCGCGACGACCGGCGCATGGGCGCGCGCGGGCGCATGGCTCGCGGCGAACTCTGGGTGGCCGTTGGTCGAGACGAGGCCTTCGACGTCGATGTTCTCCTTGACGACGAAGCTCAGGCCCGCGAGCGGGCCGGCTCCGCTCGGCCTCACGTTTAGCGCGACGCTTAGCGCGCCATAATCGTCCGACATTCGAGAACTCCGCCCGTCGCTCCGACGTAGGCCCAGTCTTACAAGGCCGGCTCTTTGGAGCAAAGGCGCGGCGCTTAAGCTTTGCGGATACGCTCAAAGCTCCGGCTGCGCCAAAACGAAACGCGGGCGGCGCGCTCATTCACAATCCGAACGCAGGAGGAACAAACCGCGCCCGAATCGGAAGGCGGGGTAGAGTCGCGCTCTGTTCGCCCAGATGTGGCGGCGTGGAGGCTCTGCCCCACTAGGGCTTGGCGAGCCGCCAACTCGCGCCACGAGATTTTGGGATTCGCGGCAGGACTCTGCGGCGGGACTTTGTCAATGCAGCGCGCCACGACCGCGCGATATTTTTTTCTTCGCCAAAGCCTCTGATTCAACGCATCAATTGGCTGCGGGCGCGGCTTTTCGACGAAAGCTCGGCGCCACGGCGCGCCGCTATCGACCACGTTTCGCTCCCCTAATGCCGCGCTCTGGCGAATCGCAAGCGAGGCCGCGGCGCCCGTCAAGGTTAAGGTCACGTCCGATTTTGACGCGGCGCCTGCGCTCCCAACCGTTCGACTGTTAAGCTTTGGGGTCGAAGCGGAACGGATCGCGTCCGAATCGGCGCCCTTCGCGCGTTCGCGCCGCGTTCCGGCGGCGCCCAAGGCGCTGGAAGCGGAGCCTTAATGGCGACGGATCGAGAGTGCTCTGCCGGCGCAGCCGAGGCGCGCCGCCTGAAGAGAGAGCCTCAGTGTCCAGTCTGGATCTCAACGAGCCGCATCCGCGCGCGGCTCTCGTCGTCGCGGAGAATGCGAGCCACGCCGCTTTTTTCGCCGATATCGACATTCTGCGGCTGGCGACGCTGCTTTTCCTTCTGCCGAATGCCCTCTTCGCCGTGACGCTCGGCCCGGCCGCCGCGCTCCCGCTGCTCTTGGGCTCGGCCGCGGCGCTCGTCATTCTCTGGCGTCCGACGGCGGCGGCCGTAAGCTGCCTCGCCGAGCCGGTCGATCTCACCGCTCTCTTCCTGGTCTTCGCCTTGGCGCTCGCGCTCTGCCTCGTCGGGGGCGAGACGCATCTCTTCTACGCCAACGCGGATTGGCTCGCGCGCGACGGCGTGCTGCATGATCTCGCGAGGCGCTTTTATCCGGTCTTGTACCGCTACCAGAACCAGGACTTTCTGCTGCGCGCGCCGCTCGGCATGTATATGACGCCGGCGCTTGTGGGCCGATTCTTCGGTCTCCACGCCGCCCATCTCGCGCTTCTCGCGCAAAACGCTTCGCTCCTCGCCTCGATCCTCTATCTCTTGGCGCGCCTCGCGCGGCCGCATTCGATTCTCGTCGTGCTGCTGATCGCAGCCTTCAGCGGCCTCGACATCCTTCCGACGCTCGACATGGCGGCCTCACGCTGGATTCAGGAAGGCGTCTGGCCGCACATCGGCCACATCGAATGGTGGGCGGGCTATGTCCAATATTCCAGCCACGTCACCCAGCTTTTCTGGGCGCCCAATCACGCCCTGCCCGGCTGGCAGATTGCCCTCCTGATCCTTCTCCACGCCCGGCGCGAGATCGATTTCGCCGCGCTCCTCGCCTCTCTCGCGCCGCTCCTCTTCTGGGCGCCGCTGCCGATGGTCGGCGCCCTGCCCGCCCTCGCCATTTTCGCCCTCACGCAACGGCCGCAAAACCAGTTTTCGCCGCGTACGCTCCTCGCGCTTCTCTCAGGGCTGTGCTTCCTGCCAATGGCTTTTTTTCTGACGCGCGACGCCGGCGACAATCCGCATCGCATGCTTTTGGGCCTTCCGGATTACTGGCTGCTCTATGGCCTTTTCCTGCTCGTCGAAATTCCTCATGGCCTGCTGCTCGCTTGCAACTGGAATCGGATCGAGCGTTGCGACCGGGGAGCGCTCGCCGCCTCGCTCGCCGTGCTCTTGATCCTACCCGCCTTCGAATTCGGCCATTCCAACGATCTCGCGATGCGGGCGTCGATCCCGCCGCTCTTTCTCCTCGCTTTCGCCTTCGCTCGCCTCTGCGCCTCGCTGCTGCAAGTGAAAGAAAGGAGCGGGCTCGCGCTCGCGGCCGGGATGATCGTCCTCTTCGGCGCGGCGACGCCGGGCCTGGAGATCGCGCGCGCTTTTCTCCCGGCCTACGCGATCAGCGACTGCAATTTTCTCACGACATGGCGAAAGAGCGCGCCCGGAAGCAATGGCGCGAATTATCTTTCCCGCCTCGAGTCCATGCCCGAATGGCTGGTCCCGCGCATAGATCACGCTGTGTTCAGGCGGAATCGCCTGAACACAGAAAATGTGATCAATTCTAGGGAGTTAGAGCGCGCTTTACGCGAAAAACCGGCTACCACTTTTTCGCAGCGCGCTCTAGATGACGCTGCCTCTGAGCGCGAGACGATCGAGGACCGCCGCTGCTGGCCGGACCATCCGCTATTGGAGGAGGCAAGGAAGTAAAGAGCACCGGAGCCCCCGAGCTTTCCGCCTATTGTTGCTGACCCGTGCCGCGCCAGCCGAAGCCGCCGCCGAGCCCTTCGCCGGCGCCGTTTTTTCCGCCGCCGCTCGCGGCGCGATGCTTCATGGGCGCATTCGAGGCCGCCGCCGCCGCATTGACGGTGCGGATGTCCTCATAGGTGACGTGGCAATTATGCTGTCTGTCGAAGCGCGCAAAGAAGGGGCTCTCGAAATCGAGGAACTCCTGCTTCGTCACGCGGCGTTTGCCGGCAATCCGGGCGCAGCCTTCGCGCCAATTGCGTCTGGCGGCGGAGAGCATGCCGCTCCGCGCGCGAACTCTCGCGCATCGGGATATGCGTCGCGTATCAACGCGCTTCCGGACTGCGGCGTCGCGCCGCGGCGGCAAAGCGGCGGGGGGCGGCTTGCATTCGAGGGACGGATGGTTACGTAAAACCCGGAGCGCGGCTACGCTTGCGCTGCTTAATTGCGGCGGCGGCTGGGGCTGGAACGCGGATGCGCCGCTGCGGTGGAGGGGAAAAAAATGCTCAGGCCATTCAATCTCGCGCCGATCGGCGGGGCGGGCGCGCTTCTCGGCGCGGCGTTGCTTGCGGTTTCCGTTCCGGGAGAGACGCTTGCCGGCGATCGCATCGGCTCGCTGCAATGCCGGCTCTCGGGCAACACGCTCGGCGTTCTGGTTGAGAATCAGACCGTCGACTGCCTTTACGAGGACGACAGGGAAGGCCTCGCGCCCGCACATTATGTCGGCAAGCTCACCAAGGTCGGCGCGGATTTCAGCGTCAATGGACCGGGCGAGATGGTCTGGGGAGTGATCGCGGCGACCGGCCATGTCGGCCCCGGCGCGCTGCAAGGCAGCTACGCGGGACCGGAGACGACGGTCAAGATCGGCGTGGGCGGCGGCGGCGCGCTCCTCATCGGCGGCAACAACAATACCGTCTCGCTGCAGCCCCTCGAGGTCGAGACCGGCAAAGGTTTCGGCCTCACGGCCGGCGCCGAAAGCCTGGAGCTGACCTATGTGCCGGATCTTCCCCCGCCGGTGTTCCCGCACAGCTACCGAGGGCATAGGCGCCACGGCTGAGGGGCGTTTCGCTAATGCGGAGGCGGCGCCTACGCCGCCTCACCCTTTACGACGGCGCGGCGAAATCGAGCAGCCGATCAGTGGGGAAATCATAGAGCCGGCCGCTCTCTGTCCAGTCGGGCCGCAGCAGCACCGCCGCCTTTTGCGCGAATTCCTGCGGCGTGCGCAGAGTCGCCGGGTCCTCGCCGGGCATGGCCCTCGCGCGCATGGCGGTGCGCAAGGGTCCCGGATTGGCAAGCATCACCTTGATTTCAGAGACGTTCGCGCATTCGGCGGCATAGGTGCGCGCTAGCGCCTCCAGCCCCGCCTTGGTGACCGCATAAGGTCCCCAATAGGGCTTGAGCCGCGCACGATGCGCCGCGCCCGAGGTGATCATCAGCACGCGCGGCGAGCGGCCCGCCCGCAGCAGCGGGTCCAGCGAGCGCAACAGCCGCCAATTGGCGGTCAGATTGACCGCGAGGAGCTTCTCCCAGTCCTTCGGATCGACATGAGCGAGAGGCGAGAGCGGCCCGAGCTGGCCGCCGACGCAGGCGAGCGCGTCGAGGCGGCCGAAGCGTTCGTTGAGCGCCGAGCCGAGCCGATCGAGCGCCTCGAAGTCGGCGAGATCGCAGGGGAGCAGGGTCGCGGCGCCGCCGAAACCGGCAATCTCGTCATCGAGCGCCTCGAGCGCTCCCATCGTCCGCGCGAGCAGGACGAGATGCGCGCCTTCTCGCGCCAGCTCCAACGCCAGCGCGCGGCCGACCCCGCGCGAGGCGCCGGTGACGAGCGCGATCCGGGAAGGCGAAGAGGCCGGCATCGGGGACATTTCTCGAGCGGAGCCAGCCGATCGGCGACCGGTTAGCGTTCCGACCGCCTAATTCTGCGCACGGACGGACTGCCTTCGCGGGCCCAGTCAGTGCGTGGGCGACGTCCACTGCCCGGCGGCCGGAGCGGCGGCGGCGGACCCCGGCGCGGCGGGAACGGGCGCAGCCGGCGTCGCCGCGGCCTTGGTTTCCTTCTTGACGGCGAGGATGAGGCTCGATTCGTTCGGCCGCCAGCGGTAGCTGATGCCGAAAGGCAGCGCCGCGGGCGTCTCCTTCTGATAGAGCTTCGCCAGATCCCCCTGCCAAGCGTAGCGGAAGACGGGAATCGGGCGCGAATAGTGGCCGAAGGGTTTTACCGTCCAGCCCGCGCCATACATTCTGTAGGGAACGCCGGTGTCGTCCTGCAGAATCGCGCTGCTGTGGTTGAGGAGAGAGTTCCTCACGTCAGAAAAGGGCACCCCATGCAGCAGATAGGAGGCGCTCTTGACCAAGGCGTCGCCGTCCCCGAGCTTCGTGAAGAGGGCGTCGAGCCCGGTCTTGGCGAAGGAGCCGTTTATGACATTGGCCTGGAAATAATACAGCGTCTGATCCGGGCCCCCGGGGGAAGAAAAGACGATCTTCGCGCCCTTGGTTCCGCCGGTCGCCGGGTCCAGGGCCTTCTCGCCTTCGACGATGTCGCCGTTTTCCAGCAGCCGCACGGCTTGCGCGTCGTGGACGACCTTGCCCGAGCGCGCCAGGAAAACATAGAGGACCGGCAGCGTCCCTTTCGTCGGCGTGAGGCTGAACTGGCCCGACATCTGGGACGTGATGAAGTAGCTCAACCTGAGGATCGTGCGCGTCGCATTCTCGAGCCCGCGCAGCGCGCTCGGGACAACCTTCTCCGGGATCTTCGTCACGTCCGGCGGTGTGCCCGGCGGCTCCAACCCGGCCATCACATAGGTGTTGCGGTCGGGAAAGAAGGCGTTGGCGTAAAGGAAGTCCGCGCCGCTGAACAGATAGAAGAGATTGGGCCGCTTCGGCAGGTTCAGATTCTCCTTGGCCCAGCTGCGCACGTGGGAGAGCTGCGTGGCGTCGACCAGCTTAAAGGCCGAATCGAAGCTCCTCGCGTGATTTTCCCAGGCGGCGGTCTTGGTCAGCGGCGCCAGGGGCGAATCGGCCGGCACGGGGAGGCCGGCGAGGAAGCGGGCGTTGTCGTCCGGGCTCGCCGCCTCCGCTCTGGGCGCCGCCAGGCAAAGCCCGCCGAGCGCCGCGATAGCGAAAATGAGGCTAAGCCGCAGCTTCGAAAGGCGGCCGGCCATGGCGCCGAACTGCGCTGACGAGACGATCGCGTAAACGATGAGACCGGCGAGCATGACCGCCAATCCGGCAAGGGACTGAAGCGGCCGCGTTTCAAGGAGATAGATCATCATGTAGAGCGTCACCGAGAGGAAGACGAGCGGGGTCAAGGGATAGCCCCAGGCTCGGTAGGGCCGCGGGAGATCGGGACGCGTATAGCGCAGTTTCACCATTCCGAGAACCGTCAAAAAGGAGCAAAAAGTCAGGCTGAACTGCGTGAATTCGAGAACCGCCTCGAAGCTCTGCGAAAACAGCATCAGGCTCGCCACGGCCATCTGCACGAGCGTCGCGAAGGCCGGCGCGCCATTCTTCGTGCGCTGCGCGAAAGGCCGCAAGGCCGGCAAATCCTCGCCCATCACCATCGTGACGCGCGGGCCGATCCACATCATCGCGCTCACCGTCGACACGAGGCCGATCGAAATCAGCGCGTCGACGAGGCGGCCGCCGCTCGCCCCGAAAATATTGGCGCCGGCGATCTGCGCCACGTTGATCTTGCCTGAAAGCGCCGTGATCGGCGTGGTGAGCAGGAACACCGCGTTGAGCGCCACGTAGAGGAAGATCACGACGCCCGTTCCCATAAACAGCGCGCGCGGCAAATTCTTCTGCGGATCGCGGATTTCTCCGACGATATAGGTCGCGGCGTTCCAGCCCGAATAGGCGTACATGACGAAGACGAGGCTGATCGCGAAGGGCGCGCTGAAAATCTGCTCCGGCTGGAAGGTGTTCTTCAGCTCGACCGCCGGCGCGCGCCAGCCGGCGTAGGCCCCGAAGATGATGAAGGCGGCAATCACAGCGAGCTTTAAGGCGGTCGAGGCGATCTGAAAGGCGCTGCCCTGCCGGACTCCGCTCAGATGGATCGACGAGACGAGGAGAATCGACCCAAGCCCCAACAGCATCGGCGAGACGTCAGGCAAGAAGGACTTGGCGTATTCGCCGAGCGCCATCGCCGCTAACGCCACCGGCGCGGAAAAGCCGACCGTCGCGGAGAGCCAGCCGGCGAGGAAGCCGATCGCCGGCCCGTAGGAGCGCGTGAGAAAGTTATATTCGCCGCTCGAGCGCGGAAACATTGCCGCAAGTTCCGCATAGCAGAACGCCCCGCACAGAGCGGCTACGCCGCCCACCAGCCAGAGAAGCAGCACGACCAGCGGCGAAGACAGCCCCTGAACTTGAAATCCCAAACTAGTAAAAACTCCGACGCCGACCATGTCCGCGATGACTATGGCTGTGGCTGCGAGCAGGGACACTGCCGCGACATTCGTATTGTTTTGGGAGGGAGAGTTCATCGCACGGAGGGCCCTGCAAGAATTTATCGCATTTACACCATAAACCTGCCGCCTTCGCAATGCGTAATTTCGATTAACCCCAATGGCCAGCGAGTCCTCCGGACGCGCCGCGGCTCGAGGGAAAGCAAATGGTAACCAAGGACGCATAATCTGCAAAGTCGAGCGCGGCGACGACCCCCAGCGTCCGTAAAAGGTTGACGCGATGATCTGTTGGCGAAAGGCCTTTTTGCGAGTCGAGCTACGTCTAGACGCCAATGGGCGGAAAGATGCGCTGGCCCGCAATGGAGGCGGCGCGCTGCTCAAGGTTGCGGCGCTAGGACTCTTGACGCTCGTTGCGGCCTGTGATCGCAATGCGGCAGAAAATGTCTCACAGCACGCTCAGGGCAGGGAAAGCGGCTTGGACGCCCAGAACCTTTCCGCCAACGGCGGACGGAGGGAGCGCCTCGCGCACGCGAAGCCCGAGAAGGTCGATGCGCGCGCGGCCGAGCCTCAGCCAAGGGACGTTTCCTTCGCCATCCCGCCGACCGATCTGCGCCTTGCGTCGCGAAGCGCGGCCGTCGAGGAGGAGGCGCCACAGCGCGCGGCCAGCCTCGTCGCGCCGAGCGCGCCGACCGTGACCGGCCCCCCTCCCGAGAGCCTGACGAAGCTCATTGCCTTCGGCACGGCGCCCTTTCCCTATGACGGGGTCGTCCCGGGCGGCCGGGCCTTCCTCGACGTGAGGGACGGCGGCCAGCGCGGCCACCGCTCCTACACCGGCAGAGTTCTCTGGGAGAACGAAACCTTCGGCGATTCGCGCGTGCTGGTTCACGTGCCGGAGACCTTCGATCCCGCCAAGCCCGGCGTGATGGTCGTGTTCTTCCATGGCTTCGGGGCGACCCTGTCGCGCGACGTGCTGCGTCGTCAGAAGGTGCCGGCGCAGGTGACGGCCTCGGGCGCCAATGCGGTTCTCGTCGCGCCGCAATTCGCCGTCGACGCCCGCGACGGCAGCGCCGGCCGATTCTGGCAGCATGGCGGCTTCAGCCGCTTCCTCGACGAGGCGGCGCATCATCTGGCCGCTCTGCACGGGGATCCCGAATCGGAGGCCGTCTTTCAGAAGATGCCGATCGTCATGGTCGCCTATAGCGGCGGCTTTGCGCCGGCGGCCTTCTGCCTCCGAGACATCGCCTCGACCAATCGGGTGAAGGGCGTGGTGCTGCTCGACGCCGCCTATGGCGAGCTCGAAACCTACGCCCATTGGGCCGCCCTAGAGCACAAGACCGGCGGCTTCTTCGTGAGCTCCTACACGCTCTCGACGAAGGCCCACAACAATGAGCTGAAGCATATGCTCGCCTCGAAGGGCGTGCCGTTCAGCGACGACGATTTAAAGGTCGGGCGCGGCGTCGCCTTCTTCGACACGGGCTCGGACTACACGCACGAAAGCTATGTGACGCAGGCCTGGACCGAGTTTCCGATCAAGGACGTGCTCGCCAAAATTCCCGGCGTCGGCCCGGGCGACGCCAATGTCGCCTCGCAAAGCGTGACGCTGCGCGATCGGACCGCGGCGCGGGAATGAAATTAGGGTAAAGTCTCTCTGCCCATCGGGGCCGCCGCGTCAATCGGCGGCTTCGCGCGTTTCGAGCTGCGCTTGAGCGCAACCCAGCCGAGACCGCCCTGCCCCAATCCAGGAGACATATTAAAGTGACTCAAGGCGCGCCGGGCGCGGCGACGACGATTTTCGTTTGCGTGACCTGCCGCGGCGCCCAGGACACTGAGGCCCGTCCGGGACGGGTCTTTTACGAGGCGCTCGGCGAACGCCTGAAGCAGGGCGACGCGCCTTCGGTCGAGGTGGTTCCGGTCGAGTGTCTCTCGATCTGCAAGCGGCCCACGAGCGTCGCGCTCGTGGCTCCCGGGAAATGGACCTATGTGATCACGGGTCTCGAGCCGGCGCCGCATGTCGAGGATATTCTGACGGCGGCGAAGCTTCACGCCGAGAGCCAAGACGGCGTGCCGCCCTGGCGCGAGCGCCCCGAATGTTTCAAGCGCAACGTCGTCTCGCGCACGCCACCGCTCGGAGCGAAGCGGGAGGGGTGACGCCCGCCGCGGCGTCGCGCCTCAGCTTCCGGCCGCCATTGCTTGCAGCGCGGCTTCGGCGTCCTCGAGTTCTTCCTTGCGACGCCAGTAGCCGTGCTTCTCGATGAAACGGCGGGCCTCAGTTAGGTCGGCCTGGGGCGAGGTCCAGGGATAGGGTTTTTGCGCGAGCGGGCCGAGGCCGAAGAGGCGGGCGCGATGGAGATGGATGTCCGCCAGGAAGAGCGGCATCGGCCCGCGCGTGGCGATCTCGAAGGCTTCGTCGAGGTCTTCCTTGGCGCCCGCGGGATCGGCGTCGAGCGCGCGCAGCATGGCGCGAGAGGGCAGGCCGCGGGGGAGGTAGTGCAATTGGCCGGCGCGGCGCAGGCCGTCGCCGGCGGCTTGCAGCGGCGCGTGGGCAGCCGCGAGATCGAAGGGGGCTTCCGCCTTGCAGCAGCGCGGCATAAAGCGCGGCACGGCCAAGCGTGAGATGGTCGAGAGCTTCATCGTGCAAGGCAAGTTTTCCGATGACCCAATCGAGCGTGCGCCGCGCTCGTGCGGAAATCTCGCGGCAGGCCGCGCGTCCGGGGCGATGGCGGGAGCGGCGTGGCGGCGCCAGGCGGCGCGCTCGATGGGGCCGAGCAGCAGATCGCAATAGCGGAAGCCTCGCAGTGAATAGAGCTGCGGATATTGCGGCTCGTATTCGGCTTGCAGCGCCTCCGCGTAGAGAAAGAGCGCGGTGGCCTCCTCGACGCGGCGCGCCTGATGCAGCGCGTCGGCACGGGCCGTGCGGGTCACCATCCGCACGAACATTTCGCCGCTGCGCTCCGCGTGCGCGACCAATTCTTCGCCGCGGTCGATCGCCGCGTCCATCTCGCCCAGCGTCAATTGCAATTCGCTCAGATTGGTTGCGGTGGCTGCGGCGTTGCGCCAATCTTCCTTCCTGGCGTACATTTCCAGTCCGGCCTGCGTCGGCGCGACGGCCTCGCCCAACCGTCCCAACGCACGCAGCCGGAACGCCGCTTGGCCCAGCAGCCAGGACTGATCGGCGGGCGCGAGCGCCGGCGAGACGGCGCTCCAGGGCTGATCGAAGAAACAGGCGACGGCGCCGAGATCCGCGCCGAAGGCGCCGAGTTTATTCGTGCTGTAAAACTCCTGCCTGTGATTAATGCGCTCCCAATAGACCTTGTCGCAGGCCTCCTGCCACATCCCCGCCGCGCAGCCATGCGCCACGGCTTGATAGAGCGGCTGCAGATCGGCGAGCGTCGGCTCCGGCTTCCTGTCGCGCGTCGTCGCGCAAAGATGCTCGTAGAGCCGCTTATGCGCGGCGCGCCAGGCTGCGGGGTGCTCCTCCTGTAGCCTCGCCGCAAAATATTCGCGCAGCAGCGGATGCGCGTCGAGCGAGATAAGCGCGCCGGAGGCGTCGCGATGCACGGTGAGAAGCTTCGCCTTCTCCAACCCCGTTACTGCGAATTCCCAATCTTCTTCAGATAGCGCGGCAATCGGTTCGGTGAGATCGGGGATGGGTTCACCTCGCAACGCATGCAAACAGCCAATGTCAGCGGGGCGATCGAAGAGGCCCATCAGGCGCAAGATCGCAACCTCGCGCGCGCCTTCCTCGCCACCTTCGAGCAGCCACTTTTCGTAGGCGCCCATTGCCCGGAAGGCGTGGCCGCCCATGATCTTCGCGTCGGCTTTATCGAATTTAATGCGGTCACGCTGCCGAATGTCGCCACGATAGGCGCGAGCGAGGAATCCCGACGACATTTAGCGCCAACGCCTGCCCGTTCACTTCTCCGACCAGCGCCTCGCACTCCTTTTGCGACCCCTTGACGCCGAGAACCCGAAGCAGCTCTGCGCCGGCCGGCTTGCTCAAGGAGTCTAGCTTCACTTCGGGCGCGGCGCCCGTGCTCTTGCAGGCATTGAGATCCTGCAGCCAGTAACGCGTCCTGACGAGGCAGAGGCCCTTGCTGCTCGTCGCCAAGCCTGTGAGCAGCGCGGCGAGGCCGTCGTCCTTGAGTTCCCCCTTGGTCGGCGAGGTCGGCGCATATTGAAGCGGCTCGAGCCCGTCGAGAATGAGCAGCGCGCGCTTGGCGCCGATTTCTTTGGCGAGCCTTCGTCCCTTCTCATAGCCGCTTTGCCCCTCCATCCCCTCGACGCCGAAACATTTCAGCGCCTCGGAAAAGAACAGGTCGGAAGAGGCCGCGCTCTGATCCCGCGTCCCCTGGCTATAGAAGGACCAGGCGAAAGCTGCTTCGCAGCCAGGCCAACCCTTGTAGGCCATCTCCGCCGCCCAATGCGCGACGAGCGAGGTCTTTCCCTCGCCGCCGAGCGCTACGAAGGTCATCACCCTCGGACGGCCATTCTCGCCGGCCTGCGCCTTGGCCCAAGCCTCGTCGAGCGACTCCAGCTCCGCCTCGCGGCCGATCAGCTCGGCTGGCGCGTAGCGTAGGATGCGGGAGATGTCGTGACCTAGTACATCAATTCCGTAGCGGTTGTCATTTGTGCGGGATTCATTCTGGCGCCGCTGCGGTATAGCGTTCTGCTTGATTCGTAATGGGGTTGACGAAGATGGCGGCATGGCGACAAGCGTTGGCGTTGGTGATCGAAGATGAGGATTTGGTTCAGCTCACGACGATTGCGCGCTCGCGCACGGAGCCGGCGAGGCGTGTGGAGCGCGCGCGGATCTTGCTGGCCTATCGCGAAGAACCGTCGTTTTTCGCCGTCGGCCGGGCGCTGGGATTGCACCATCAGACCGTGCAGCGCTGCGTCGAACGGGCGGTGGCCCTCGGCCCGCTGGCGGCGCTCGACGAGCGTCCGCGGCCAGGCAAGGCGCCCCTCATCACGACCGAGGCCAAGGCTTGGGTGGTGTCGCTGGCCTGCCGCAAGGCCAAGGAACTCGGCTATCCGCATGAAGTTTGGACGACGCGTCTGCTGGCGCGCCATGCGCGCGAGCATGGGCCGGCGGCAGGCCATGTCTGTCTTGCCCAGCTGGCGCAAGGCACTGTGTGCAAGATCCTCGATCAGCATGAGGTGAAGCCGCACAAGGTGCGCTACTACCTGGAGCGCCGCGACGCCGACTTCGAGGCGAAGATGGCCGAAGTGCTGTGCGTCTATCGTGAAGTGGCCCTTCTCAAGGAAGCCGCTGAGGCAGGCGAAGGCGACGGGAGCGTCGTGATCGTCTCCTACGATGAAAAGCCTGGGGTGCAGGCGATCGGAACGACGGCGCCGGATTTGCCGCCCAAGCCTCATGAGCACGAGGCCTTTGGGCGCGATCACGAGTATGTCCGACACGGAACGCTGAGCCTGCTCGCCGGCATTGATCTGATGACCGGCAAGGTTCACGCCCTGGTCAGAGATCGTCATCGCAGTCGAGAATTCATCGAGTTCCTCGAGCTGCTCGACGCGGCCTATCCGACGAACGCGGCGATCAAGGTGATCCTCGACAATCATTCGGCGCATGTCTCCAAGGAAACCAAAGCCTGGCTCGCCAGGCAGCCGGTGGGCCGCTTCACGTTCACCTTCACGCCCAAGCATGGCTCCTGGCTCAATCTCATCGAAGGCTTCTTCTCCAAGCTGGCTCGCTCCGTGCTGCGTCATATCCGCGTCGCGTCAAAGCAAGAGCTGAAAGAACGCCTCATCGGCGCCATCGACGACGTCAACCAACATCCCGTAGTCCATTCATGGACTTACAAACTCGACGCAGCCTGATATGATTCGAACTTCCGAAACGCTGTACTAGTGTGGCAGTTCCGCTTGAGCTTCCGCCTGAGGACTTCTTAAATTCCTCGATCTTGCGCTTCGCCTCTTCGATTCCATTGCGGATTTCGATCAGCGCCAAGGCGCTAGTGGTTTTCGCTTCTGCAATGAGAAGCTCGTTCAATCTCTCTCGCCATATCTCTTGAGGTGAATCGGAGTTCATGCCTCGCCGCCCAATTCGCGAATTTTGGCTTTAGCCTCATCGATTCCATTTTGGATTTCGATCAGCGCCAAGGCATTCGTGGTTTTCGCCTCGGCTAGGAGGAGCCTTTCGAGCCTTTCTTGCCAGATCACAAGGGCCTGAGATTTGGGTGTCGGCGCCGCAGCCGGCGGCCTCGACAGCTTGGGGTCCTGCGGTCCGGGAGCCGCAGCGATGGCGCCACTTGACGGCGCGGCGACTGCACAACTTCTCAATAGTGTGATCGGCGTCCTCATTTCCTCGGCGACCGCGGCGACCAGCGCGCTGACTTGATTGGGCGTCATTTGGAGAAAATCTCGAGCAAGCGCTTTCTTATATTGGCGCGCCATCAGACTGTCGAAAACCTCACGCTGATCGTTGTCGAGATAGTCTCTTTCTTCTTCAACTCCATAGACCAGCAAGGGAAAGACGAATTCCGTCGAGGCAGGCTTTTCTCCACTTCCTCGAAAGTCCGATATTCTTTGCGGCAATAGGACGATTGCAGCCATTTCGGCGACAGCATAACGATCAGCAAATGTGACTTGCGCAGCGCCTCCTCGATGCGCGCGTCCCATTTGTGGCCGGTGCGGATTCTTTGCGTGTCGCGCCAAATGTGGATCTCGGCATTCGCAAGCAACGCAGAGGCGCGTTTCTCCAGCTCCGTGGAGAAGGCCTCGAAAAGGCCGGGATCGAGTTCTGCATCCGCATGGGCGTAAGAAAAGAAGACTTGGAATGTCTCGGGCAAGGCGGCCTCCGGGCGGATGTATATCCGCCCTCAGCATAGCCGCCTGTGGCCGCGACACAAGGGTGCGGAACAAGCAAGGTAACGAGCCAATGAGGCCCGATCCGCCTTAGGCGAACTGCCCGCTCCTACTTGCGGGAGAAAAAGGTTGGAGATGAAATTCGGTCGTTCGAAATAGTCGTTCATAAAAAAGAACAGCGCCTTCCCCCGCGAGCGGGAGAAGGCGCCAGAATCATTTGCGACCGATTACGCCGCCATCGCGTTGGCCTTTTCGATCAGCGCCTCGGCCATGCGGATCGAGGCGATGTCGATCAGGCGGCCGTCGAGCGAGACCGCGCCCTTGCCTTCCTTGGCGGCCTGGGCCATCGCCTCGAGGATGCGGCGTGCCTTGGTCACCTCCGCCTCCGACGGCGTGAAGACCTCGTTGGCGAGCTCGACCTGCGAGGGGTGGATCGCCCATTTGCCCTCGTAGCCAAGCACGGCGGCGCGCTTCGCCGCGGCCTTGTAGCCCTCCGGATCGTTGAAGTCGCCGAAGGGCCCGTCGATCGGGCGCAGGCCATAGGCGCGGCAGGCGACCATCATGCGCGTCTGCGCCGCGTGCCACTGGTCCATCCAGTAATAGTCGCGGTTGCCGCCCTTGTCCTTGTCGGTCAGCACGCCATAGTCGGGGTTCACGCCGCCGATGACCGTCGTGCGCGCGCGGGTCGAAGCGGCGTAGTCGGCGACGCCGAAGGACATGGCCTCGAGGCGCTTCGAGGACTTCGCGATCGCCTCGACATTGGCCATGCCAAGCGCCGTCTCGATTAGGATCTCGATGCCGGTCTTCTTGGTGCGCTTCTTATATTGCTCGATCTGCGTGATGAGCATGTCGATCGCGTAGACGTCCTCCGGCACGCCGACCTTCGGGATCAGCACGACGTCGAGACGCGGGCAGTTCTCGAGCACGTCAACGACGTCGCGATAGCAATAATGCGTGTCGAGGCCGTTGATGCGCAGCGTCATCGTCTTCTTGCCCCAATCGATGTCGTTGAGGCCCTGGATGATGTTCTTGCGCGCCTGCTCCTTGTCGTCCGGCGCGACGGCGTCCTCGAGATCGAGGAACACCACGTCGGCCTTGGAGGTCGCGGCCTTCTCGAACATCTGCGGCGCCGAGCCCGGCACGGCGAGCTCCGAGCGATGCAGGCGAGACGTGGCCTGTTCGATGAGAGTGAAAGACATGTATCTCTTCCTTTCTGATTAGCCCGTGGCGCCGAGGCCAGAGGCGATGCAACTGATGGAGAGCAGGAGCGGAATTTTGATCAGCTCCCGCGCCGTTTCGTCCTGTGCGCTGCGGAAGCGCCGCAGCAGCTCGACCTGCTCGAGATTGACCTGATTGACCGTCGGCAGGCGATCGTCGAGGCGCGCCTTATAGGCCTTGAAGCGCTCGCCGAGCGTCGTCGCGCCCGTCACCTTCAAGACCATGGCGCGCGTGAGCTCATGCTCGGCCGCGATCTTCGCGAAGATCTTCTCGCGCACCGCGACATCCTCGACGAGACTCGCATATTTGCCGGCGATCTCGAGATCGACCAGCATCAGCGCCTTCTCGACCTCGTCGAGCACGAGGCGGAAAAGGCGCGAGTCCGCGTGCATCCGGCGTAAGAGCTCCAGGCCCGCTTCGCCGCGTTCCTTGAGAAATTCCTCGAGGCCGGAGCCGACGCCGAACCAGCTGGTGATCGCATGGCGGTTCTGCGCCCAGGCGAAGACCCACGGGATCGCGCGCAGATCCGCAAGAACTCTTCGCACCGAAGCGCCGCGCCGGGCGCGAGCCGATATTGAGGAGCGAAATCTCCTCGAGCGGCGAGGCGGCCTGAAAGTAGAGAACGAGATCGGCGTCGCCCATGAATTCCGTGTAGGCCTTCAGCGCGGCGCTCGACAGGTCCTCGAAGGCCTCCTCGAATTCCGCACGGGGAATCAGGGCTTCCTCGCGTTCGGACTTCAGCGCATGGGTGAAGACGGATGAGGCGAGCAGCTCCATCTGATAGGCGGCGGTGCCGCGATTGGCGTATTTGAACGAGACGACCTCGCCCTGCTCGGTGACTCGGAAACGCCCGCGGATCGAGCCCGCCGGCTGCGCGGCGATCGCATGTCCCGTCGGCGCGCCGCCGCGCGAGACGGAGCCGCCGCGGCCATGGAAGAAGGCGATCGCAACGCCCTGCTCCACGCCGACCGCGGTGAGCCGCGCCTGCGCCTTATAGAGTTCCCAGTTCGACGGCAGGAAGCCGCCGTCCTTGTTGCTGTCCGAATAGCCGATCATCACTTCCTGCAGATCGCCCTGGCGCTGGGCGCTGCGCTTGACGATCGGAATGGCGAGAAGCTCGCGCATGATGGCCGGCGCGTCGCGGAGGTCCTCGATCGTCTCGAAGAGCGGCACGATGGGCAGCGAGCAATAGACGCCCTTGGAGCCCTGCTTGACGAGGCCAGCTTCCTTGGCGAGCACATAGGCGCCGAGCACGTCGGCGACGCTGTGGGTCATCGACAGGATGAAGCTGCCGAAGGCTTCGCGGTCGAGCTTGCTCTGCAATTCGGCGACGAGCTCGAACATTTCGATCGTGTCGCGGGTCTCCGAGGAGAAGCGCTCGCGCTCCTCGACGCTGAGCGGCGGCGTCTGCAGCTGCTCATCGAGCCAGGCGCGCCATTGGCTGGAGTCGACGGACGGCGGTTCGTCTTCGCGCGTGGCCCGCCACAAGTCGCACAGCGCATTGGTCGTGCGCGTCGTGTTCTCCCGCAGGTCGAGCCGCACCGTCGAGAAGCGGAAGACTTCGACCGCCCGGCGCAGTGGCCGCACGAGATCGGTCGCGAGCGCCACTGACTGTCCCTCCAGGAGCGCCGCCTCCATCAATTTGAGATCGGCGATCAATTCGTCGGCGTTGGCGTAACGCGCGTCGGTCGTCGGCTCGCCGCGCGTCGCCGCGAGCGTCTGATTGAGCTTATGGACGATCAGATTGCAGAACTGGCGATAGGGCTCCATCTGGTTGCGCGCACGGATCGAGCTCGAGTCGCGCAAAGCCGAGAGACGCTTCTCGAGCTCGTCGCGGAGCGATTGCGGGATTTGCGCCGCGCGCGGGCTGATCGACAGCATGCGGCCGAGCTCGATCGTGCGGCCGCGATAGTAGTTCAGGCTTGCCAGCGCGTTGTCGCGCATGGTCTGGCGCGTCACCGCATTGGTGACGAAGGGATTTCCGTCGCGGTCGCCGCCGATCCAGGAGCCGAACTGGAAGAAGGGCGTCACCTCGAAGCTCTCGTCCGGATAATGTTTCGCGAGCGCCTGCTCAAAGGTCGCGAGGAGCTCGGGAGCAAGATCGAAAATCGTCTCCGAGAAGAAGTGCTGGCCCCACGCGACCTCATGCTCGACCGTGGGTTTTTCGAGATGGAGATCGCCGGTCAAAAACAGAAGCTCGACCTGATCGCGCAGTTGCGCACCGAGCGCGTTGCGTTCACGGTCGGTCCAGCGCGTCGAACTCGAGCTCGCGCAGCAGCAGATAGATCTTGCGATTCTTCTCCAGGATCGAGACGCGCTTGGCTTCGGTCGGATGCGCGGTGATCACCGGCCGGATGCGCAGGGTCTGCAGCTGCGCCTTGATCTCGTCGGCCGTGACGCCAGCGCGCTTGGCTCCGGCCAGCACCTGGTCGAAGGTGCCGAGCAGTTGATCGTGCCCGCGCTCGCGCTCGATATGGCGGCGCCGGCGCATCGCATAGGCCTGCTCGGTGATCGAGACGAGCTGAAACAGGATGCCCTGCGCCTGCAGCGCGCGGCCCATGTCGTAATCGGAGAGCTTGGAGCCGGCGGAGAAGCCGCGCAGCACGGGCGCGATCTGCGGCAATTGCCGCTCGACGACGAGCAGGAGCTGCTCGATGAGCCATGCCGAGGCTTCCTTGACGGAACGCGTCGCGAAAGCCGAAGGCGCGGCGGACGAGGATGCGGGAGCGACGTCGTTCATGCGTTCTTAATCCCCACTCGTCTGGCGAATTGCCCCGATGCGCGCTCCAAGCCCCGCCTCTCGCTTGCGCCACCAGGCGGAGACGAAACCCTCAGGCGCTCTTCAACACCTTTGCGACCGTCTCGCCGAATTCCGAGGGAGACGGCGCGATCACGAGGCCGAAGGACCTCATGATCTCGGTTTTTTCGGCCGCGCTGTCGCCGGTCGACGAGATAATCGCGCCGGCGTGCCCCATGCGGCGTCCTTTCGGGGCCGTCAGGCCCGCGACGAAGCCGATCACGGGCTTGGAGAAATTGTCCTTGATCCAGGCGGCGGCTTCCGCCTCCTGCGGACCGCCGATCTCGCCGATGATCAACACCGCCGCCGTCTCCGGATCCTTGTCGAACAGCACGAGATGATCGAGGAAGGAGGAGCCGTTGATCGGATCGCCGCCGATGCCGACCGAGGTTGATATGCCGTAACCCAAGGCTTTGAGCTGCGAGGCCGCCTCGTAGCCGAGCGTGCCCGAGCGCGAGATCAGGCCGATATTGCCCTGCTTGTAGATGTGACCAGGCATGATGCCGAGCATCGCCTTGCCGGGGCTGATGATGCCCGCGCAGTTCGGCCCGACCATCATGGGCCGGCGATCCTTGGGATAGCGCATGAAATAGCGCTTCACGCGCATCATGTCCTGCGCCGGAATGCCGTCGGTGATCGAGCAGATCAGCTTTACGCCGCTGTCGGCCGCCTCCATGACCGCATCGGCGGCGAAGGGCGGCGCGACGAAGGTGATGCTCGTCGTCGCTCCCGTCTCCTTCACGGCATCCTTGACCGTGTTGAAGACCGGCACGCCATGCACGGACTTGCCGCCCTTGCCGGGCGTGACGCCGGCCACGACCTTGCTGCCGTAGTCGAGCATTTCCTTGGTGTGGAAGCTGCCCTTGTCGCCGGTGACGCCCTGGACCAGGATCGGCGTCGTCTCGTCGATCAGAATGCTCATGCTGTCCTCCGCGAGCGCGCCTCTTCCTCAGGCCTTTTTGCCGATGGCGGCGACGGCTTTTTCCGCCGCCTCCTTCAGCGTGTCGGCGGTGATGATGTTAATCCCGCTCTCCTGCAGGATCTTTCGGCCCGCCTCCACATTGGTGCCGGCGAGCCTCACGACGAGCGGCACGGCGATATTGGTCTCGCGCACCGCGTCGACGACGCCTTGCGCCACCCAGTCGCAACGGTTGATGCCGGCGAAGATGTTGACCAGCACCGCCTTGACGCGAGAAGTCGGAGAGCACGAGACGGAAGGCGGTGGCGACGCGCTCAGCCGAGGCGCCGCCGCCGACGTCGAGAAAATTCGCCGGACTGGCGCCGGCATGCTTGATCATGTCCATCGTCGCCATCGCCAAACCGGCGCCATTGACGATGCAGCCGATCTCGCCGTCCAGGCCGATGTAGTTGAGATTATATTTTGCAGCCTCCGCCTCCCGCGGATCGCTCTGCGAAGCATCCTGCATGTCGACGATGTTGCGGCGGCGGAACAGCGCGTTGTCGTCGAAAGACATCTTCGCGTCGAGCGCCAGGACCTTGTCGTCCTTGGTCACGACCAGCGGATTGATCTCGAGCATCGTCGCGTCGCAATCACGAAACGCTCGATAGGCGCCGAGAATCGTCTGCACCGCGCGCGACACCTGCTTGAGATTGAGGCCGAGCTGGAAGGCGAGCTCGCGCGCCTGGAACGGCTGCAGCCCGACCGCGGGCTCGACGATGACCTGCAAGAGCTCGTCGGGCGTGTTCTTGGCGATCTCCTCGATCTCCATGCCGCCATGCTTGGAGGCGATGACGCGCACGCGCTCGAGCTTCCTGTCCAGAACGTAGCCGAGATAGATTTCGCGTTCGAACGGGTCGGCGAGCTCGACATAGACGCGCTGCACGGGCTTGCCCTCAGGTCCCGTCTGCGCCGTGACGAGGCGCTTGCCGAGGAGCTCGCGCGCCGCCTGCTGCACCTCATGATAGGTGCGGCAGAATTTGACGCCGCCCGCTTTGCCGCGCGCGCCTGCATGAATCTGCGCCTTGACGACCCAATGCGATCCTCCGAGCTCGGTCGCGGCGTAGACCGCCTGGTCGGGGCTGAAGGCGATCGTGCCGGGCGGAACCGCCACGCCGTGCTTGGCCAGGAGTTCCTTGGCTTGGTATTCGTGGACGTCCATTCTCGTCCTCCCTTAAGCGAAACGGCTCACGAGCCGATCTTGCCGCGCACGACGTCGTAGACCTCTTCGGTCTTCTTGGCCGAGAGATCGAGCAGCGCATTGACCTCGCCAAGGCGCGTCTCGGCGAAGTCGCGGTCCTTGATCGACTTTGCGTTGATGAAGACGTTGAGCGCGGCGCTGCGCAGGCCGGCGTTGGCGGCAAGCACCGCGACGCCCGCGTCGCTGATCACGTTCAGATTGCCCTTCTCCGCGACGACCGCGGAAAGCTTGATCACTTCATGGCAGGCCTTGACGGCGCGCAGCGGCGCGTCGGTCGCAAGCTTCAGCGCCTGCTGGATCGCAGCGGCGCGCGCCGCCTTCTCCTCATCCGTGCCGCGCGGCAGGCCATAGGCGCCCATCACCGCATTGAAGGCGACGACGTCCTCGTCGATCGCCGCCGTGAGCTCGGCGCGCACCGCCTCCGCCTTCGCATTTGCGTCCTTGAGGTCGGCCTCATGAGCCTCATAGCCCTTCTTGCCGATCGTCAGGTTCGCGACCATCGAGACGAGGGCCGCGCCGACGGAGCCCATGATCGCCGCCGCGCCGCCGCCGCCGGGCGTCGGCTTCTCGCTCGCCAGCGCATCGAGAAAATTGCCAATCTGTTCGTTCTTCGCGCTCACGGCGGCGTCCCTTCTGTTTAAGCGAGCTCTTTAGCCAGCGCGTAGATGTTCTCGGCGTCGAACAGCTTGTCGTTGGCCTCGAACATCTTGCCCACACATTCGCGATGGAGCTTCAACTTCAAGCCGCCGAGGCCCAGCGCGCCGATGACGATCTTGCCATGACGCTCCTTCGCCTTGTCGGTCGCCTCGACTCCGCCGAGCCCCAGGGGCGGTTGCGCGTTGCAATCGGCGAGCAGCTCGATCGTCGGATTGTTCTGCCAGTCCTTTTCGTCGAGCAGCGACACGCCGATCGCGCCCGCCGCGAACACGACCTGCGCGCCCTTGACGGCGGCGGCGCGCGCCGCGTTGTCGAAGGCCTCGATCGGGGTCGGCGCGAAGCCGAATCGCTCCTTGATCGCCTCGCTCGAAGCCTTTGCGCGCGCCATCTGGCGAGAGGTCAGCGCGACCTCGGCCCCCTCGATATGCAGCATCGCCGCGGCGCGCATGCCGACCGGGCCGGTGCCGGCGAGCACGACCGCCTTCATGCCCGCGAGCGGCTTGGCCTTGGCGAGCAGCGCGACGCCGGCCGCGGCCGTCGTGTTGGAGCCGTTCGAATCGATCATCGTCGAGACGCGAAAACTCGAGAAGAAGCGCTTCTTGACGGTCTTGAACAGCGCCTCGCCCTTGACCATGCTGCCGCCGCCGACGAAGAGCGCCGTGAACTGCTTTTCTTTCGGCCCGCGCGTGTAGATCGCGCCATCGACGAGCGCGCCCACGTTCTCCGGCGTCACGCCGCCATAGCCGATGACGTGATCGGCGCCGCCGTCATAACCGACGACCGTATCGAAGACGCTCGGAATGGGATCGGTGTCGAGCAGGAAAAGCAGTTTTTTGGTCATAGGCGTTTCATTCCCTGGCGCCGTGGGGAGCGAGTAGCGAATGGCGAGTAGAGCCCGCCTCATCCCCAAGCTACTCGCTATTCGCTACTCGCTATTCGCTGTCCCCTACGCCGTCACCACATTACGCGGCTCGCCGGCGACATAGGCGTCGATATTGTCGACGAGCTGATCGGCGAGCACCTGCATCGCCTCCTTGGAGGCCCAGGCGACATGCGGGGTCACGATCAGATTCGGGATTGTGGGATCGAGCAGGACGTTGCCGTTCTTAGGCGGCTCGACCGTCAGCACGTCCATGCCGGCGCCGGCGATGACGCCCTTGCGCAAGGCGTCCGCGAGCGCCGCCTCGTCGATGATGCCGCCGCGCGCCGTGTTGATGATGCAGGCGGTCTTCTTCATCGACGCGAGCTCCTTCGTCGAGATCATGCTCTTCGTCTGCGGCGTCAGCGGCAGATTCAGCGTCACGATGTCGGACTCCCGCAAAATGGTGGCGACGTCGACCTTGCCAGGAATGTCCATGACGTCGTTGATCAGCACCTTCATGTCGAGGGCCTTGGCGCGGCGCTCGATCTCCTTGCCGAGCGCGCCATAGCCGATGATGCCCAGCGTCGAGCCGGCGATGTCGTAGATCGGATAGTCGAAATAGCAGAACTGATTGTTGTAGCCCCAGCGCCCGTGAAACACCGAGTTATGGTAGTTCACGACATTGCGCCGCAGCGCAAAGAGCAGCGCGAAGACATGCTCGGGGAGCGTGTTGAAGGCGTAATTGCGGATGTTCGAGACCGTGATGCCCTTGGCGGTCGTATAGGCCTTGTCGATCACGTCCGTGCCGGTCGCCGCGACGGCGATGAGCTTCAGCTCCGGCAGCTGCTTAAGCGTATCCTCGCGCAAAGGCACCTTGTTGGTGATGCAAATGTCGGCGCCCTTCAGGCGCTCGACGATCTCCGCCGGGGCAGTTTGCGCATATTCCTTATAGTCGTGTGGGAAGTTCGGCTTGCGCAAATTGGCGTCGAGCGTCTCGCGGTCGAGAAAGACGATTTTATGCGACATGCCAATTCCCCCGGTGCGGCGAGTTTGTTTTGGTTTTTTGTGAGCGGCAGTCGGCAGGTTGGCAGTCGCGAAATCCGACTGCCTACTGCCGACTGCCTATGGTCCTTAGACCTTCAGCAGCGGGTCGGCGCGATAGACCGCCTGGGCAGCGGCGACCCCGGAGCCGGGCTGGATCTTGATGCCGTTGTCGAGCATCGCCATCTCCGCGCCGGCGATGGCGCCGAGCAGCATCAGCTCGTTGAGATCGCCCAAGTGGCCGATGCGGAACACCTTGCCGGCGACCTCGGAGAGGCCGGCGCCGAGCGCCAGGTTGTAGCGCTTATAGGCGGTGGAGATGACCTTGGCCGCGTCATAGCCTTCCGGCACGACGATCGCGGTGACCGTGTCCGAATGCCACTTCGGCTCCTTGGCGCAGGTCTTGAGGCCCCAGGCCTCGACCGCGGCGCGACAGCCCTTGGCGAGGTGATGGTGGCGCTTGTAGACCTGATCGAGACCTTCCTCGAAAAGGACCGCCAGCGCTTCCTTGAGGCCGTGCAGCAACGGGATCGACGGCGTGTAGGGGAAGTAGCCGGTCTCGTTGTTCTTGATCATGTCCTGGAATTCGAAATAGGCGCGCTTCGACTTGTTGGACTTGCCGGCCTCGACCGCCTTGGGGCTCGCCGCCATCAGCAGCAGTCCGGCCGGCAGCATGAAGCCCTTCTGCGAGCCCGAGACGATCACGTCGACGCCCCACTTGTCCATGTGGAAGGGGAGCGAAGCGACCGAGGACACGCCGTCCACGAAGAGGAGCGCCGGGTGCTTGGCGGCGTCGATCGCCTTGCGCACCGCGCCGATGTCCGAGGTCACGCCCGTCGCTGTCTCGTTGTGTGTGGCGAAGACGGCCTTGATCTCGTGGTTCTTGTCGGCTTTCAACGTCTCCTCGATCAGCTCCGGATCATTGCCGGTGCCCCAGGGACGCTCCTGCTTGACGACCTCGAGACCGAGACGGTTCGCGAGGTCGATCCACAGATGCGAGAACTGGCCGAAGCGCTGCGCGAGCACCTTGTCGCCGGGCGACAGCGTGTTGGTGATCGCCGCCTCCCAGCCGCCGGTGCCGGACGCCGGGAAGATGAAGGCGTGGCCCTTCTCGGTCTCGAACACCTTCTTGAGCTGCGGGAACAGCGGCTTCACGAGGTCGGGGAAGACGGGCGAGCGATGGTCCTCGGAAGCGACCATCATCGCGCGCTGCACGCGATCCGGCAGATTGGTCGGGCCCGGCACAAAGAGAAAGTTGCGGCCGGGAATTCTGGAATTCGACATCTCTTGGCTCCCTTCGAGCGCTTTTGGCTGGTTTGGATGGGTCCGCCCCTGCGGCTTGAGCCTAAGCCCTCGGCGCGCGGCGGCAGTCGGGAAATCGCGTCAATTGGATCAGAACAGGCCCTGGATGCGCCCGTCCGGCCCCACTTCGATGTTGTTGGCCGCCGGAACCTTGGGCAGGCCCGGCATGGTCATGATGTCGCCGCAGACCGCGACGACGAACTCGGCCCCGGCCGAGAGCCGCAGCTCGCGCACCGGGATCACATGACCCGAGGGCGCGCCCTTGGCGTTGGCGTCGGTCGAGAAACTGTATTGCGTCTTCGCGACGCAGACGGGGAACTGGCCGAAGCCTTCCTTCTCGAGCTCCGCGAAACGCGACTTGATGCTCGAGTTCGTAGGAAATGTCGGCCGCGCCATAAAGCTCGCGCGCGATCGTGCGGAGCTTCTCCGCGAGCGGCAGCTCGTCGGCGTAGAGGGGCTTGAAGTTCGACGGCTGCTTCTCGATCGTCCCGACCACGGCGCGGGCGAGATCCGCCGCGCCTGCGCCGCCCGAGCCCCAATTGTCGGCGACGACGCAGTCGACGCCCTCGGCCTTGCAGAGCTTCTCGAGCGCCGCCATCTCCGCCGGCGTGTCCGAGGAGAATTTATTGACGGTGACGAGCACCGGAACGCCGAATTTCTTCACATTGCCAATGTGGCGCTTCAGATTCGAGAAGCCCGCCTCGAGCGCTCCGATGTTCTCGGCCTTGAGATCGTCCTTGGCGACGCCGCCATGCATCTTCAGGGCGCGGATCGTCGCGACGATCACGGTGAGATCGGGCTTCAGGCCGGCCTTGCGGCACTTGATGTCGAAGAATTTTTCCGCGCCGAGATCGGCGCCGAAGCCCGCTTCGGTCACGACGTAATCGGCGAGCTTCAGTCCGGCCTTTGTCGCGATGGCCGAATTGCAGCCATGGGCAATGTTGGCGAAGGGCCCGCCATGAATGATCGCCGGATTGTTCTCGAGCGTCTGCACGAGATTGGGCGCGATGGCGTCCTTCAGAAGCGCGGCCATGGAGCCTGCGGCCTTGAGCTCGGAAGCGCGGATGTTCTTCTTCTCGCGCGTCTGGCCGACGACGATATTGCCGAGGCGCTTCTGCAGATCAGCGAAGTCCGAGGCCAGGCAGAAGATCGCCATGACCTCGGAGGCCACCGTGATGTCGAAGCCGTCTTCTCGCGAAAATCCGTTGGACACGCCGCCGAGCGAGGAGACGATCGACCGCAGCGCGCGGTCGTTCATGTCGACGACGCGGCGCCAGGAGATGCGGCGCGTGTCCAGGCCGAGCGTGTTGCCCCAATAGACGTGGTTGTCCACGAGCGCGGCGAGAAGATTATTGGCCGCGCCGATCGCGTGGAAGTCGCCCGTGAAATGGAGATTGATGTCCTCCATCGGCACGACCTGCGCATAGCCGCCGCCGGCCGCGCCGCCCTTCACGCCGAAGCAGGGCCCGAGCGAGGGCTCGCGCAGGCAGCAGAGGGCCCTCTTGCCGATGTAGTTCAAGCCATCGGTCAGACCAACCGTCGTCGTGGTCTTTCCCTCGCCGGCGGGCGTGGGCGTGATCGCGGTGACCAGAATGAGCTTGCCGTCGGGGCGAGATTTCTGCTGCTCGAGATATTCGAGCGAGATCTTGCCCTTGTAATGTCCGTAGGGCTGCACATATTCGGCCGGCACGCCGAGCCTTTCGCGCGCCACGTCGAGGATGGGCCGCATCTTAGCGGCCTGGGAGATCTCGATGTCGGACTTGGGCGATATGTGCTGATTGTTTTTCCCGCTCGCGCTCGGCGCCGGCGTTGCCGTCGTCATAATCTGTCTCACTCCCTCCACGAGCCGCGCGGGCGGCCTCGGCGTTTTCAAAGGCGCTCTTTGCCGGCGCTCTGGGCGATCCGCCAGTTAAGGAAGGGCGTAAAACGCAGATGCGCTTGGCTTCCGCCCCTCGACGGCAGCCGCGCCGACGATAAAGTTTTCGTCGGCATTATGCAGCGACCCTAGAATTTTATCCGACGGCCATCAAGCGACAAGACGACGCTGCGCGCCCCACCGGCACACGCACGCCTGCCTTGCTGCTTCGCCGACCCTATGCGGGAGCAAGCGAGGCCGCGTCAAGCGGAAATATCATAGAATCCTTGCGCTCCGCGCGCCTAACGACCGCGCGTCGATCGTTCTCCCTGCACGGACGACGAGCGAGACGCCATCCGCATCGGTCACTTGGAGTAGGCGCCAACGCCTATCCACAACCTATTCATACGGGCGGGATAGCTAGCCGTTCTGCCGCGTGGGCGAGGGCCCCGCGCTTGGGCGTTTTTCGCTCATTCGCTCCGACCGCCGACAACGGACAGGCGGGGAGCGCGGCGCTGACGAAAAATGCTTTCTCGCCTTAATAGAACGTCGCCGCCAACCCCAGAGGCGGGGCGGCGGCGCGGCGCCGAAAGGCGTCTCGGGGCGTGGCGAGAAAAATTGTCGCAGCAGGCGCTCACTCAGGCGAAAAGTTCAGCGCGACGCCATTGATGCAATAGCGCAGGCCGGTCGGCGGCGGCCCGTCGTGGAAGACATGGCCGAGATGCGAGCCGCAGCGGCTGCAATGCGCCTCGATGCGGCGCATGAAATGACTTTCGTCGAGGCTCGTCTCGATCGCTTCTTTGACGGGTTCGAAAAAGCTCGGCCAGCCGGTGCCGCTCTCGAACTTGCGGCCCGAGACGAAGAGCTTCTGGTCGCACCCCGCGCAAGAGAAAACGCCGGCGCGCTTCTCGTGATTGAGCGCGCAGCTCCCTGGCGGCTCGGTCCCGTGGCGGCGCATCACTTGATACTGCTCGGGCGTCAATCGCGCGCGCCATTCCTCCTCGCTGCGGGTGACGGGAAAAACCTTCGCCTCTGCCATGACTCTATCTCCTCAAAACAATCTGGTGATGTGGGTGCGCGTGTTCAATGTCCGGGCGGCGCGCGGCTCATCGTGACGAGCGCGATCTTGTCCACGCCGCTGAGCGCAAGCGCGAGACCCCCGCCCGGCGTCGCCATCATGTTGCGCACGACCCCGCCGCCGCCGGGGATGGGCCAGCTCTCGAAGCTCCGGGCCTTCGGATCGAAGCGCACCAGCATGTTCTGCTCGGATCCCGTCTCGGCGTACCAGATGCCCCCTTCGAGAACCGCGATGGCGTAGGGCCCCGATTGCACGCCGCCAGGAGAGGGCCAATCGACGACCTCCCCGGTCTTGGGGTTCAGGCGCCCGAGCCGACCGCGGGTGAAATCCGTGTACCAGACGAAACCGTCCGGGGTCGCAGCGATGCGACGCGGCCGCGCATCCTCGTTGGGCAATCCGAATTCTTGAATGCCTCGGGACGTTGGATCGATCCGCGCAATCTTGTTGGCGCCGAATTCGGCGACATAGAGCGCTCCGTCGGCGCCGACGACGACGCCATAGGGAGCCAACTCTTTCGTCGGCGAGCGCATCAGCTCGATCTCGCCCTTCGCCGGATCGAGCCGGCCGATCATGTTGGCGGACTGCGCCGTGAACCACAGCACGCCGCTCCGGTCGAAGATCGGCGTATGCGGGTCGAGCTTCTGCGCGTCCTTCGGAAAATGCTCGCGCACCTCTCCCGTCCGCGGATCGAGCCGGCCGATATAGCCGCCGCTCTGCGCGGTGAACCAGATCGCCCCATCCTTGGCGGCGACGAGGCCATGCGGCCCGGAGTTGGGCTCGCGCAGCGGAAATTCTTTGATCTTGCCCGTGCTGGGGTCGAGGCGCCCGATGAGATTGGCTCTCTGCCCCGTGTACCAGATCGCGCCGTCGGCGGTGGCGAGAGGATCGTGCGGATGCTCGCCCTTGGCCGGCGTCGCCCACTCCTGGAATTCGACCTGCAGCTCGGGCCCCGGGACGTCCTTGACCCCGATCATCCCATTTCGCGGCGCCGCGGCGAAAAAGCCGTCGAGCGCAAGGGCGCGATGCGCCGCGCCGCCTTGGAAGAGGACCGTCGCGACGAAAAGCGACGCCATGGCCAGTTTAAAGAGAGGAGAACGACCAGAGTTCATTGGGGCGGTTCCCCGCGGTTGTCGATCTTGGTCCGCAGATAGGTTTTGCGCCCGTCCGTTCAACGCCCCCGCTCCGGAAGGGCGCAGCCCTCGCGGGTCTGAACGAGTCGGGGCCGGAACGCGCCGCAGCGTGCGGCGGCGCACGGACCCGCGACGGAGTTTAAGGAATCTTTAACTCCTGCCGACGAACCGCGTTTCACTCGGGGAGGGGGAAATGAACACACAATTCATCAAGGAGCTTTCGTCGATTGCCAATCAATGGCTCTACACTCTGGTTTTCGCCGCAGTAATCGGCTACTCCGCCTTCAACATCGCGCCTATGGCGAGCTATCTCGCCGACCGGCTCGACGCTTTGCACGAGCTGAAGGTCGCCGGCGCAGACATTACCTTCGATGCGCAGAACATTCACGCCGAGGAGCCTCTGTTCGATATAAGACAAGAGGACCTCACGCGCGAAGCGAGCCGGAAGATCGCCCAGGAAATCAGAGAATTGAACGCGCCCCTGATGAAGCGCCTCATCTTTGTCGAAAGCCTCAAGGAGCTTTGTAAATACGACACCAGGCAGTGGAAGGCCGAGCAAGCCGCCGCGCTCGACGACCGTCTTCAGGATATGGGACTGGCGACCATCGAGGACGATCCGGACACCAAGAACCTCGTGGACTGGCGCATCCGCACGGGCGACAAATATGCGCCGAAGGACCTTGGCGCGCCGCTCCACTGCTACAAGGTGACGCTCACCGCCGAAGGCGCCAATGTGCGTGACGTTCTGGTCTCCAAGATGGTTGAGGCGGTCGCGAAGCGCCCGGCGAACGAGCCGGCGAGCCAGGATGAAAGCCTCGACGACGCCGCCAAGCCGCCTCACCCCGTGACGATCGCGAAGCCCAAGCACGCCGTGGGTCCGAAGATCGCCATGCATCCTCGCTGAGGGAGCGGGACCCTTCTATTTTCGCTTCTTCTCAGCGATCGCAACCAGCGTGCGCAAAATGTGACGCACGCCGGCGAGCCGTTCCTTCAGGGACTGGAAATCGCCGGCGAAAACGATCTTCTGATCCGGCCTGACCTTGGCGCGCGATCCCTGCTCGGCAATGAAGCGCACGAGACCCGCCGGATCGGCGAACAGGTTGTCCTTGAAGGAAAGCGTGACGCCCTTGAGCCCAGCGTCGATCTTCTCGACATGGGCGCGACGGCAGAGCGCCTTGATCGCGACGATCCGCAGCAGCAGCTCGACCTCTGGCGGCGCCTTGCCGAAGCGGTCGACCATTTCTGCCGCGAAACTTTCGATGTCGGCGTCGGTCTCGAGCGTCGAGAGACGCCGATAGAGCTGCAGGCGCAAGGTCAGATCGGAAACATAGTCCTCGGGGATCGTCACTGGCGCGCCGACCGCGATCGTCGGCGACCAGACCTCCTCCTGCGGCTCCTCGACGCCCGCCTTCAGCAGCGCAATCTGGTCGGCGAGCATCTGCTGATAGAGCTCGTAGCCGACTTCCTTGATGTGTCCTGACTGCTCGTCGCCCAGGAGATTGCCCGCGCCGCGTAGATCGAGGTCGTGGCTCGCGAGCTGGAAGCCGGCGCCGAGCGTGTCGAGCGACTGCAGCACGTCGAGACGCTTTTGCGCCTGCGGCGTGATTGTGCGGTTCGCCGGCGTCGTGAACAACGCATAGGCCCGCGTCTTGCCGCGGCCGACCCGGCCGCGCAGCTGATAGAGCTGGGCCAAGCCGAACATGTCGCCGCGCCAGACGATCAAAGTGTTGGCGTTGGGAATATCGAGACCGGATTCGACGATGCTCGTCGAAAGCAGGATGTCGTATTTGCCGTCATAGAAGGCGGACATCCTTTCTTCAAGCTCGCTTGGCGTCAATTGGCCGTGCGCGACGACGAATTTCGCCTCCGGCGCATTCTCCCGTAAAAAGGCCGCCGCCTCATCGAGATCCTCAATTCGCGGACAGACGAAAAAGGCCTGGCCGCCGCGAAAGCGCTCTCTGAGCAACGCCTCGCGAACGATCAGCGGATCGAAAGGCGAGACGAAGCTCCTCACGGCGAGCCGGTCGATCGGCGGCGTCGCGATCAGCGACAATTCGCGCACGCCGGTCATGGCGAGCTGCAAGGTGCGGGGAATGGGCGTCGCCGAAAGTGTCAGCACATGCACTTCGGCGCGCAGCTCCTTCAGGCGCTCCTTGTGGCCGACCCCGAAATGCTGCTCCTCGTCGATGACGACGAGTCCGAGCTCCTTGAAGGTCACGCTCTTCCCGAGCACCGCATGCGTGCCGACAATGACGTCGAGAGAGCCCTCGGCCAGCGCTTTCTTGGTCTCGCGCGTTTCGGCCGCGCCGACCATGCGCGACAGCCGCCCGATGCGAATGGGAAAGCCCGCGAAGCGCTGCGTGAAATTGCCGTAGTGCTGGCGCGCGAGCAGCGTCGTGGGCGCGACGACCGCGACCTGCTTGCCGTTGATCGCCGCGCAAAAGGCGGCGCGCAGCGCGACTTCGGTCTTGCCGAAGCCGACGTCGCCGCAGACGAGACGGTCCATCGGCCTTCCCGCAGCGAGATCGCCCAGCGTTGCGTCGATCGCCGCCGCCTGATCCTCGGTCTCGTCATAGGGAAAGCGCGCGCAAAATTCATCGTAGAGGCCATCGGGCGGCGCAAGCTTTTCAGTCGCGCGCAGCATGCGTTGCGCCGCAATCGCGATGAGGCCCTTGGCCATCTCGCGAATGCGCTTCTTCATGCGCGCCTTGCGGTTTTGCCAGGCGGCGCCGCCGAGCCGGTCGAGCTGAACCTCCGCGTCCTCCGTGCCGTAGCGCGAGATCAGCTCGATGTTTTCGACCGGCAGGTGGAGCTTGGCGCCTTCCGCATAATGGATCTCGAGACAATCATGCGGCGAGCCCGCTGCGGTAATCGTCTCGATCTTGATGAAACGCCCGATGCCGTAATCGACATGCACGACGAGATCGCCGGCGGAAAGCGCCGCGGCCTCGCTGAGCAACGTCTCCGCGCGCTTGGCCTTGCGGCGCCGGCGCACCAGACGGTCCCCGAGAATGTCCTGCTCGCCGACGATCGCCAGGCTCGCCGTCTCGAAGCCGTGCTCGATCCCAAGGACGGAGAGTGATACGGCGCCCGCACCGAGGCCCTGCGCCTGCGGCCAGTCGGAGACGTAAGCGGGCTCAGCAAGGCCGTGCTCGACGAGCACATGCCCGAGCCTTTCGCGCGATCCGTCCGACCAGGCGGCGATGACGACATTACGGCCGGCGGCGGCCAGGGTCTGGACATGCGCGATGGCCGCCTCGAACACATTCACCTCGGTTTGGGCGCGCTCCGGCGCAAAGTCGCGCCCGACGCGCGCACCGAAATCGAGCGCGTTGACCTCGCCTTCATGCGCCTCCTGCGCGGAAAAATGCGCCTGCGGACGGCCGTCGAGCCGGGCGGACCATTCTTCCTGCGAGAGATAGAGCGCCTCGGGCTCGAGCGGCTTGTAGTTGCAGCGCGCGCCCTCGAGATCAAAGGCGCTCTTTCTGGCGTCGTAATAATCGGCGATCTGGGCGAGACGCTCCTTCGCCGCCTCCGCGCAACGCGCGTCGAATAACAGTGGCGCGTCGCCGACATAGTCGAAGATCGTGTCGAGACGCTCATAGAAGAGCGGCAGCCAATGTTCCGCTCCGGGATGGCGGCGCCCCTCGCTGATCGCCTCATAGAGAAAGTCGCCGCGCGTCTCGCCGCCAAAGCGCGCCGTATAGGACTGGCGGAAGCGCCGCATCGTCTCGGTGACGATGCGCAGCTCGCTCATCGGCACCAGATCGAGCGCGCGCAGCTGACCCGTCGTGCGCTGCGTCTCGGGATTGAAGCTGCGGATCGATTCCAGCGTGTCGCCGAAAAAATCGAGCCGGATCGGTCCGGGCAACGTCGGCGCGTAGAGATCGATCAGTCCGCCGCGTTGCGCATATTCGCCGACCTCGCGCACGGTCGTGGCGCGCGTGAAACCATTAGTCTCGAGCCAAGCGGTGAGCTCGTCGAGCCGGACGACATTGCCCGGCGCGGCCGAGAGCGTGTCGGCGGCGACGCGCGCGAGCGGCGGCGCGCGCTGCAGCAGACAATCGATCGTGGTCGCGACAACGCGCGGCCGCGCCGCCGAGGATTTCGCACGGGCAAGGCGCGCGAGAGCCACCATGCGCCGCGAGCCGACGGCGGCCGAGGGCGAGACGCGGTCATAGGGCTGACAGTCCCAGCCCGGGAGGTCGAGGATCTCGCAAAAGGGCGCGCAGAACCGCAGCGCTTCGCGAAACTGCGCCGAACGTTGCGCATCGCGCGCGACGTGAACGAAGACGGCCGCCTGGCCCTCGGCGTCCGCTGCAAGCGAGCGCGCGAGATCGCTGGCGACGAAGGCGTCGAAGCCCTCGGGCGCGCGGGCGAAGAGCAGCTTCTTGCCGGCTTTGAAGCCCTTGAGCGCCGCCTGCAACAGCCCGGCGTCGCCGAGTTTGGGGTTCTTTTCAGCGAGCGCGCTCAATGCTCACGCTCCATGTGGAAGGCGAGTATCTTCGCAAAGAGCGGGGTGTCATAAGGCGCGGGCGCCGCGCCAGCGCAGAACCAGCGGAAGGCCTCGTCGTCGGCGGCTTCGAGCAGCGCCTCAAACTGGGCGAGCTCCGCGGCGCTCAGCGCATCGACCCGGGTATCGGCGAAGACGCCGAGCAGAAGGTCCATCTCGCGCATGCCGCGCCGCCAGGCGCGCACGCGAATTCTGCGGCGTGCCACGTCAGTTTCGTCGAGATGCGCGTGAGCGTCGGCCGTAGCGCCGTTTTCGCCGGTCATGGGTCGTGGTGAGCGGAAGGGCATCGGGCGCGCGAAACGCGTCGATGAAGACCGATCTCGCTTAGACCAGCCGCGCGTGAAAGAAAAGAGCCGGCCCGAATCGAAAAAACCCGGCGCCGCCGCCGGGTTTTCTCAAGCCCGCGCCCGCTCAAACGGGACGAGGCTCCATAGTGCCGACGTCCGGCTCGGGCTTGCGCCCGGTCGAGGGCACGGCCGGGGAGCGCGGAGGCGGCGCGTTGTTCGCGTCCTCGCGCACCGGCTGCACGCCGTTCAACAGTCCTTTGAGCTCCTCGCCGGTCAGCGTCTCATATTCGAGCAGACCCTTGGCGATGGTCTCGAGGTCTCCGCGCTTTTCAGTCAGAATGCGCTTCGCCGTTTCGTAAGCTTCCGCCACGAGACGGCGCACCTCTGCGTCGATCGTCTGCTGAGTCGCCTCCGACAAGGTGACCTGCCGGCCGAGCGAATAGCCGAGGAACTGCTCCTGCTGCGGATCCGCATAGGCCACGGTGCCAAGCTTGTCCGAGAAGCCAAGCTGCGTCACCATCGCCCGAGCGACCCGTGTGCATTGTTGGATGTCGCTCGCCGCGCCCGAAGTGACCTTGTCGTGGCCGACCACGATCTCCTCGGCGACGCGGCCGCCCATCGCCATCGCCAGCATCGCGATGAACTGCTCGTAGCTTTGCGAGATCTGGTCGCGCTCGGGCAGTCCCTGCACCATGCCGAGCGCGCGGCCGCGCGGAATGATCGTCGCCTTATGGATCGGCACGGAGCCTTTCATGTTCATGGAGACCAACGCGTGGCCGCCTTCATGATAAGCGGTGAGGCGCTTCTCCTCCTCCGTCATCATCAGCGTGCGGCGTTCCGCCCCCATCATGATCTTGTCGCGCGCGTCCTCGAACTCCGCCTTGGTGACGATCCGCTTCGAGCGCCGCGCCGCGAGCAGCGCCGCCTCGTTGACGAGATTCATCAGATCCGCGCCCGAAAAGCCCGGCGTGCCGCGCGCCACGACCTTCAGATCCACGTCCGGCGCCAGCGGCACCTTGCGCGCGTGCACCTTGAGGATCTTCTCGCGCCCGATGAAATCCGGATTGGGCACGGTGATCTGGCGGTCGAAGCGGCCGGGCCGCATCAGCGCCGGATCGAGCACGTCCGGACGGTTCGTCGCGGCGATCAGGATGATCCCTTCATTCGCCTCGAAGCCGTCCATCTCGACGAGCAGCTGATTGAGCGTCTGCTCGCGCTCGTCATTGCCGCCGCCGAGCCCCGCGCCGCGATGGCGGCCCACCGCGTCGATCTCGTCGACGAAGATGATGCAGGGCGCGTTCTTTTTCGCCTGCTCGAACATGTCGCGCACGCGCGACGCGCCGACGCCGACGAACATCTCGACGAAATCCGAGCCCGAGATCGTGAAGAAGGGCACGTTCGCCTCGCCCGCGATCGCGCGCGCGAGCAGCGTCTTGCCGGTGCCGGGCGGACCGACCAGCAGCACGCCGCGCGGAATGCGCCCGCCAAGCCGCTGGAACTTCTGCGGATCGCGCAGGAACTCGACGATCTCCTGCAGATCCTCCTTGGCCTCGTCGACGCCGGCCACGTCCTCGAAGGTCACGCGGCCCTGCGACTCGGTCAAAAGCTTCGCCTTCGACTTGCCGAAGCCCATGGCGCGGCCGCCCATGCCCCCCTGCATCTGCCGAGACATGTAAATCCACAGGCCGATGAACAGCACGAGCGGCAGCGCGTTGAGCAGCAGCGTCATCCAGAAGCCGTTCACGTCGCCCGACGGCCGGGCCGAAATCTGCACCTTTTTGCTCTCGAGCTTCGTGACCAGGTCCGGGTCGTTCGGCGCGTAGGTCGCGAAGCTGCGATTGTCGTTGAAGTGGCCGGTGATCTCGTTGCCGGAGATCGTCACGTCGTGAACGCGGCCTTCATCGATCTGTATCAACAGCTCGCTATAGGTGATGTCGCGGATCGACGTGCGCTGCCCGCGCTGGTCGAGCGCAAGATAGATCCCGACCGCGGTGAGCACGCCGATCAGGATCCAGGGCGCGAATTTTTTCAATTTGGGATTCATCGTCTGTCTCCCGACATGCCGAAAGCGTCGCCTCCCTATATAGGGCTACGTATGGCGAATCCGGCCAGGCTTGCCGCCATATTAAACTCCATTATGCTCGTGTGGCAAAAATAAGCAGTACGGCGCATTCGCCAAATCGGCTGCACAATTCGCCAATGGGCCGGGAGCGGGATGGCCAAAATCGTTATTGCTGGCCTAACCCACTGCTTAGGCTCGGCATTTCTTGGCCTGTGCGACGCCCTCGAGCTCGCCCGCCGCGCCGTGGCGCGTACGACAGGCGAAGAGGCGCCTTTCTTTGCTTTGACCGCCAGTCCCGGCGGCGCGCCCGTCGTCGACGGCGCAGGGCGCGTCTTTTCCGTCGCGACCGCGTTGGAAGAAATCAGCGGCTGCGACGCGGTTCTCGTGCCGGGCTTCCACCCCGACGACAGCGGTCAGCCGCCGATGCTCTCTGCTTTTGCCGGCGTAGCCGCCTGGCTGCGCCGCGAGCACTCGCGCGGCGCGCTGATTTGCGGCGCGGGATCGGCCGCCTTCCTCTTGGGCGAGGCGGGACTTCTCGATGGTCGGCGCTGCACGACGACCTCACGATGGCTGGACGAGCTCAAGCGTCGATATCCGCGCGCCGACGTAGCGCGCGGCGCGGCGCTCGTCGAGGATCGGCGCGTCGCGACCGCCGGGCCGCCGCTCGCCTGGATGGACCTCGCGCTGCATACGATCCGGAGGCTCTGCGGCGGAGAGACCGCGCGCATCGCCGCAGACTCCGTCCTACTCGGCGAGGCCGGAGCCGAGGCCACGATCTATCGCCCAGAGGGTTATCTGTCGGGTTTGGACCCCTTTGTCGTCGAAGCGGAGCGGATCGTCCGCGAAGCCGGCGACGCCCCGCTTTCCACGCTCGATTTGGCGCGCGCGCTTTCGACCTCGGAACGCACGCTGCATCGGCGCCTGAAGCTGGCCGGCGCCGGGGCGCCAAAGTCCTTCATCGATCGCGTGCGGGTCGAGACGGCGCGCGTGCTGCTCGAGACGAGCGCCAAGGCGGTCAAAGAGCTCGCAGCCGAAGCCGGTTTCGTCGACGAATCGAGCTTCCGGCGAGCGTTTCGACGTTATGCCGGCATCTCGCCCGGGGCCTATCGCTCCCTCGCGCGCGCCCGCAGCCATCCCAAAGGTCTTGTGTTTGCAGCAAGAAAGGGCGTCGAGCTCATTCCGGAAATGCTGACGAAGATTCTCGACGCCTGCGTCAATGGCGTGACGCTCGCCGATCCGGATCAGGACGATGCGCCGATCATCTACGCCAATGAGTCGTTCCAGCGCATGACGGGCTATTGCAAGGACGAGATCCTTGGTCACAACTGCCGCTTCCTGCAAGGCGACGACCGGGACCAGGAAGAGCGCGCACGGCTGCGCGACGCCGTCGCACGGCGCGAGGAGATCGAGGTCACCTTGCGCAACTACCGCAAGGACGGCTCGCTTTTTCACAACCGTCTGCGCGTCGCCCCACTGCGCGACGCCGACGGTCAGACCCTCTATCTCCTCGGAATCCAGTGCGACGTCAGCGCGCAGGTCAAGGCGGAATTCGACATTCGCGCGCTCAACGAGCGCCTCGCCGCATTGTCGGAGGGCCCGCGCGCCGCAGAAGGCTGAAGCGCGGCCGTGCCTAAAAAATCGTCATTGCGACGCGAAAGTCTCCTAACTGGAGGAAGTAACTGGGCGATCAGCGTCAGCGCGGCGGTTAGGCGCACCCGTTCCGCTCGGCGGCGCAACATCTTTTCATCTTGAACTCAATAGCTTCTCCATGCGTTATTTTGTCGCAGCGAAAAACCCCGAGACTCAGGGGTTTGCGCCCGCGGTGCGACAAGGTCCGGGAATTTCCCCGACGCGCGGCGGCGCCTCGGTCCGCAAGGATCAGGGTTGGCCTTTAAACGATTCGAGAAGACGTCGATGAACGCTCCCACCGCCATCCTCGCCATTTTGGCCGCCTCAGCCGCCATCACGCTCGCCATTACCTCCTGGGTCGCCGTCTGACTGGCGCCGACTAAGAGCTTCTCCTCGTCTCCGCCGCCGACGTGGATGCACGCCGCGCGGAATGATGTCCCGCTCTCGTTCTGACGACCCGGAGCCCTCGGGGGTATCCGGGTCCTTTTGTTTTTTGCGAAAAAAGTCGATCCGAACGCCGTTTCTCGCTCCGAACCCGCTATAAAGAGCGGCGCGCGGATCCGTCTCCGCCCCCGGCGCTTTGGAGAGATGGCTTGAACGACAAAATCCCCGTCACCGTCATCACCGGCTATCTGGGCGCCGGAAAAACCACTTTGCTCAATCGCATCCTGACCGAGCAGCACGGCCGTCGCTACGCGGTCATCGTCAATGAATTCGGAGAAATCGGCATCGACAACGACCTCGTCGTAGGCGCCGACGAGGAAATCTTCGAGATGAACAACGGCTGTATCTGCTGCACAGTGCGCGGCGATCTCATCCGCATCATCGAAGGCCTGATGCGCCGTCGTGGCAAATTCGACGCCATCGTCGTCGAGACAACGGGATTGGCCGACCCCGCGCCCGTCGCCCAGACTTTTTTCGTCGACGCCGACGTGAAGGACGCGGCGCGGCTCGACGCCGTCGTGACGCTCGCCGACGCCAAATTTCTGCTGGAGCGCCTCAAGGACGCCCCGGAGGCAAAGAACCAGATCGCCTTCGCGGACGTGGTGATCCTCAACAAGACCGATCTCGTCGCGCCCGAAGAGCTACTGGAGGTCGAAGCGCGCATCCGTGGGATCAACCCTTACGCCGCGATTCATCGGGCGGTGAAGGCGGCTGTGCCGCTCGCGGCGGTGCTCGAGCGCAACGCCTTCGATCTTTCGAGGATCGTGGAAATCGAGCCCAACTTTCTCACGACCGGCGAGGACGCCCACGACGATCACCAGCATGATCACGCCTGCGGTCCCGATTGCGGCCACGACCACCATCATCACGATCACGACCATGAGCATCACGGCCATGATCATCACGGCCATGCGCGCAAGCCGGGCGCCGCAGGTCTGAAGGCCTATCACGACGAGGACATGCAATCCGTCTCGATCCGCCATGACGGCGACGTCGATCCGGAGCGCTTCGTGCCCTGGCTCGAGGAGCTGACGCAGCGCGACGGACCGGACATTCTGCGCTGCAAGGGCATCGTCTCATTCAAGAACGAGCCGCGACGATTCGTGTTTCAGGGCGTGCACATGATACTCGACGGCGATCTGCAGCGAGCATGGCGGGAGGACGAAAAGCGCGGCTCGCGACTTGTCTTCATCGGCCGCAGGCTGAAGGAAGCAGAAATCCGCGAGGGCTTCGCGAAGACGGTCGTCTGACCCCGAAAAATTCTCAAGCCGCAAAGCCACTCCTCCCCATCCGCAGACGCCAGGAGAGCAATCCATTCATGCTGAAGCGGCTGTTTGAATCCTACCTGCTCTTCTCGCGCTGGCTGATCGCGCCCTTTCTCGTGCTGCTGACGGCGGCCCAGCTGGCCCTGATCTTCAAGGGCGGAAAGAAAGCCCTGACCCTCGTCTTCCTGCTCGCCAACGGCCAGGACGAGCACGTGGCGCTGACGGTCCTCAATCTCGTCGACATCACGCTGACCAGCGCGCTGATCGTCATCGTGACGATTTCGGTCTATGAAAACTTCGTCGCGCGCGTCTCGATCGGCGACCGGCGCGACTGGCCAAGCTGGATGGGCGACATTGACTTCTGGCAACTGAAAATGAAGCTCTTGGGCACGATCGTCGCGATCTCGGCGATCGGACTGCTCGAGTCCTTCATCGACGTCCGCGAGACATCGGACCGCGACCTCTATTTTTATATCGGCATCCACCTGACCTTCGTCGTCTCGACCGTCGCGCTGGCGGTGGCCGAGCGCCTTGGGGGGAAGCACGGCCCCGCCGAGAAGACCGGCGATCATCCGCCGATATATTGACGACAAGCCCGCTCAACCGCGAAAGGCGTTTTTCATCTCGCGCATTCTGGCGAAGACCACGACCGGCTCGGCCTCGCTCATTCTGAGGGCGCGCTGAACCAGAGGATCTTCCGCGCGCAGAAATGGGTTCGTCGCGCGCTCGAGCCCGATCGTCGTCGGCAGCGTCGCGCGCCCTTGCTCCCGCAGCAGGTCCACCTCCTTCGCCCGCTCGGCAAGCAGTGGGTTTTCTGGGTCGACCGTCAGCGCGAAACGCGCATTGGCCTGCGTATATTCATGTCCGCAATACACGCGCGTCTCGTCGGGAAGATCGGCGAGCTTTTGAAGGGAGTCTGTACATCTCCTCCATGCTGCCCTCGAACACCTTGCCGCAGCCAAGCGAGAACAGCGTGTCGCCAACGCACACCACCTCGTCCTCCGCGAAGTGATAGGCGATGTGGCCGCTGGTGTGGCCGCGGACGTCGATCACCCGCGCGCGCGAGGCGCCGAGCATGACGTGATCGCCATCCCCAACCAAAAGGTCGACGCGGCCGAGGCGATGCTCATCCCGACGCGCGCCGACGACGCGCAGTCCCGGGAAGGCCGCCCGCAACGCGGGAACGCCCTCGATGTGGTCGAGATGATGATGGGTGAGCCAGACGTCGGTCAGAGGCCAGCCAATGCGGCGGCCTTCTCTAGCGATCGCCTCGCCGTCCGGCGCATCGATTGAGGTGACGGCCCCCGTCTCCTCATCGCGAAGGAGCAGGCCGAAATTATCGGTCAGGCAGATGAATTGATGGACGGATATCCCCACGCGCCCCTCCTCCTTGGCCAATGCGCCGCAGCCTGCGCCTAAAGTGAATTCCGCAAAACTTGACTGACTTTTGCGATCCGAATTCGCTCCAGCATGTTCATATGGCGCGATTTCATATCGCTCGAACGATTCCGTTCGCGGGACAAGCGCGCTAGACCGCGAGTCTGCGACGCTTCGCCCAGGCGATCAACTCCCCTCTGAGCCCCGCCGTGTCGAAAGCGAAGGTCAGCGCGCCATAGACGAAGGCGCCGAGGCAGACCTGCGCCAAGAGCGTCGTCAGTCCCGGCGTCATGCCCTGCATGGGCGCCAGTGCGGCGACCATCCCGAGCGTCGCCGCCCCGGTGGCGACGAGGTCGCGCAAACGTGGCCAGATCGGCTTTTCACGCACGGCGAGGGCGAGGGTCGCGAACAGCGCGACGACATAGACGCCGCATTGAGCAAGCGCGAGATTGGAGGCGTCGGACCCCCAGGGCAATAGGAAAAACAGGATCACCCCGGCAAGCGCGCCGATCAGCGCCGCCGCGATCATCGGCGCGGTCTTCTTGGCGATCTGAAAAACGGGATTGATCGCAAACAGGATCATGCCCATCGAAAAGAGGCCAGGGAGCTGCAGGCTAAGATAGTGCCCGAAGGGCCCGCGAAACTGGCCGGGCACGATCAGCAGCTCGACCGACGGCATGACGAAATAGACGCCGACGCAGCCCGGCAGAAGAACGGCCAGCACCACCGCCATGTTACGCCCGACCTGCCAACGCGCCTCGTCGTCTCCATGATTCTCATGAGCGGCGACCGCGATCTGGAACAGCAGCACGTCGAGGGCCGAGCCGAGCGCGAGCATCGCGCGCATGCCGAGATCGAAAGCGAGCGCAAATTGTCCCGTCTCGGCGAAGTCGAAGACGTCCGCGACGACCGAGCGCGTCGCAAGCGGCACCGCTTGATAAATGAGATGGGCGGCGACGATCGGCGCGCTATAGGCGGCAAGCGTCGCGGCCATGTTGCGGCGCGCGAAACGCGGCTGCGCATGCCGGTCGGTCAAGGAGGCGCGCGCGGCGATCACCGTGCCCAGAAGACTGACGATCACGCCGCCCATCGCCACGGACGCGGAGCGGAAGAGAAAGGCGCCCCCGCCCGTCAGCACGAGCGACAGCAGGTTTTTGCCCAGGACGAGCCGCCAGAAGAGCTGGTCCTCAAAGCGCGCGCGCACGAGCGCGATCGAATAGTCGAAAAGCCCGTTGACCGCGGCGGCGACGAGCGCCAGCAGGATCAGCGTTGCGTTAAAATCGAGCTTCGGCCCGAAAAGCGCATAGAGGAGCGTCGCGAGGACGAGCCCGCCGGTGACGGCTATAAAGGACAGATCGAGGCTCGCGCGCACGACCGGCTGATTCTCGCGCACTTTCTCGGAATAGAAGCGCGTCGCCGCGAGGCGCATCCAATCAAAGAGCGCGGTCTGCACGACGCCGACGATCGAAAAGGCGATCGCGAAGCGCCCGTATTCGCCGGGACCCAAATATTTGGCGACGAGAATTCCGATCACGAAATTCGTGATGGAATTGACCAGAAAGGCGAGCATCACCTTCACCGCGCAAAAATCCTCCGCGCGGCCTCGAGCCTCTCGTCCGGGCTTGCCCGCCTCATGCCCCGCCCTTTTCGCGCAGCGCCTGGGCGTCGCGCGGCGTCACGTCCGGATGGGCCGGGTCGGCGGTGTTGGGATCGAAATAGCGCCAGGATCGTGCGCATTTGACGCCTTGGGCCGGCGCAAAGACGGCGGCGACGCCCTTCACCTCGGGCAGGCGAAAGGCGAGCTCGGGCGCCTCGCCCTCGCTTTCGATTCTGATGTCGGAGACGATACAGATCTCGGCGAAGTCAACGCCGTCGAGCGCCATCAGCAGCTTCGGATCCGAAACATGCACGATCGGCGCGGCCTCGAGCGAGGAGCCGATGCGCTTTTGCGCGCGCTCCAGCTCCAGCGCGCCGGTCACGACGCTGCGGATCGCGCGAATGTCGGCCCACTTTCTCGCGAGCGCCTCGTCGCGCCAATGCGATGGGATATCCGGGAAAAGCTCGAGATGCACGCTTCCAGCGTCCTTGAAGCGCGAAAGCCACGCCTCCTCCGCCGTGAAGACGAGGATCGGCGCGAGCCAGTTCGTCACGCAGCGGAAGATCCAGTCGACCACGGCCAGCGCCGCCCTGCGCTTTGACGAGGACGGCGGATCGCAATAGAGCGCATCCTTGCGGATGTCGAAGTAGAAGGCCGAAAGATCGCTGATCATGAAGGGCGTCAGCGTCGCGACGACCCGCTTGTAGTCATAGGCTGCATAGGCGGTGCGGACAGCCTCGTCGAGCTCGACCAGGCGGTGCAGCATGAAGCGCTCGAGCTCCTCGGCGTGGTCGAGATCCTGCGGCGCGGGCTCGTGATGGGCGAGCGTGCCGAGCATCCATCGCAGCGTGTTGCGCAGCTTGCGATAGTGATCGGTCACCGATTTGAGAATTTCCGGACCGATGCGCTGATCGTCGGCGTAGTCGCAGCTTGCGACCCAGAGACGCAGAATGTCGGCCCCGGAATCGGCGATCACCTTCTGCGGCGCGACTGTATTGCCGAGCGATTTCGACATCTTGCGGCCCTTCTCATCGAGCGTGAAGCCGTGCGTCAGCACGGCGTCATAGGGCGCCCGATGACGCGTGCCGCAGCTCTCGAGAAGCGAGGAGTGAAACCAGCCGCGATGCTGGTCGGAGCCTTCGAGATACATGATCTCGTCCGCGCCGCCGTCGCGCTTGCGGTGAATGTCTTTCAGCGTCGGGAAACTCTGCGGGTCCTCCAGCACGAAGGCGTGGGTCGAGCCCGAGTTCGAACCAGACGTCGAGCACGTCCGAAATTTTTTCATATTCGTCAGGATTGTGCTCGGGCGCGAGAAAGCGCTTCGCCGCGCCTTCCTCGAACCAGGCGTCCGCGCCCTCCTTGCGAAAGGCCTCGACGATGCGCTGATTGACGCGCGCGTCGACGAGCGGCTCATGCGTGCCCTTCTTGACGAAGAGCGCGATCGGCACGCCCCATGCGCGCTGGCGGGAGACGACCCAGTCGGGGCGCGTCGCGATCATGCCGGTGATGCGGTTCTCGCCGGCGGCCGGCGTCCAATGGGTGCGGGCGATCTCGGAGAGGGCAAGCTGGCGCAGCGTCGGCGCATTGTGACCCACGTCCCCATGCGCCGCGCCGACGAGCGGCTTATCCATCGCGATGAACCATTGCGGCGTGTTGCGAAAGATCACCGGCTTCTTGGAACGCCAGGAATGCGGATATTGGTGTTTTAGGCGACCGCGCGCGAGCAGATTGCCGGCATCAATCAGCGCGGCGATCACCGCCTCATTGGCGTCGCCCTTCTCGCCCTTTTCCGTGAGCACGCGCTTACCGGCGAAGCCAGGCGCGTCGGCGGTGTAAAAGCCGTCCTCGTCGACCGTATAGGGAATGCGCGTCTCGATCCCGCGCTCGGCGAGCGTCCGTCCGTTCGCCATCCAGATGTCGAAGTCGTCGCGGCCGTGGCCGGGCGCGGTGTGAACGAAGCCCGTGCCGGTGTCGTCAGTGACGTGATCGCCGTCGAGAAGCGGAACCGCGAAGCCGTAGCCGGGGATCGTATTGGCGAGCGGATGGTGACAAGTTGCGCCATCTAGGTTACCCGCTGACACTGATCTCAGACGCACATACTCTTCGACTTTTGCTGCCTTAAAGACTTCTTCGGCTAGCTTGTCAGCCAAGATATACGCGGCGCCCGCCTTGGCCCAATTTCCTTCAGGCGCTCGTACGACCTGATACAGCCCGTAGTCGATGTCAGAGGAATAGGAAATTGCGCGATTCCCTGGAAGTGTCCAGGGTGTCGTTGTCCAAATCACATATGCCGTGCCCTCTGGCCAAGCAGGCACGCTCTCTAGCATTGGCTTGTCGCTGCGCAATACACGACCCTGATGCGTGAGAGGGATTTCGTGAACTGGAAAAGCCACCCACACCATGTCGCTCGTGTGGTCTTCGTATTCCACCTCGGCTTCCGCGAGCGCGGTCTTTTCGACCACCGACCACATCACCGGCTTCGAGCCGCGATAGAGCAGCCCGTTCTCCGCGAATTTCAGGATCTCCGCGGCGATGCGCGCCTCGGCCTCGAAGGCCATCGTCGAATAGGGATTGTTCCACTCACCGGCGACGCCGAGCCGCTTGAACTCCTCGCGCTGCACCGAGAGCCAATGCTCGGCATAGGAGCGGCACTCTCGCCGGAAGGCGATCATCGCGGCGGGGTCGGAGAAGTCCGGCTTCTTCTTGCCTTTGGCGCGATAATTCTCCTCCTCGATCTTCCATTCGATCGGCAGGCCGTGGCAGTCCCAGCCCGGTACATAGCTGCAATCCTTAGCCAGCATGCGCTGGCTGCGCGTCACCAAGTCCTTCAGGATCTTGTTGAGCGCATGACCGATATGGATATTGCCATTGGCGTAAGGGGGGCCGTCGTGCAGCACGAACTTGGGACGGCCGGCGCCGGCCTCGCGCAGCTTCTTGGCAAGACCGATCTCCTCCCAGCGCTTCAAAAATTTGGGCTCGGCCTGCGGCAGGCCCGCGCGCATCGGAAAATCGGTCTGCGGGAGATAGAGCGTCGAGGAATAATCGACGGGCTTGCTGGCGTCTTCGTTCATGTTGGTTAAGACCAAGCTCTCCGGACAGCGCGGGAGCGCCAGATCACGGGGAAGGCTGAGGGATTGGCGAAAGGGCACCGCAGAGGCGCAAAACCCGGACCCCGCGCGAGCTTTCAGCGTCGAGCGCGGGCCGGGCCGGTAATTCGAGTCTGAGCGAGAAACGCCATGGAGGAGCCTTAGCAGGCGGAAGGACCAAGGAAAAGGGGATAAGCGGCAAAGACAGGGCTGAGATCCGCCTTCCTCAGCGCCAATTTCGCGACCCGCCCGTCCCTGCTTTCCCCGGCTCATCCAAATTTATTGCTGCGTGGGAAGCCCCGCGGCGGCAGGCGGCCGGCTTCGGCCCTGTGGCCGATCCAGTCCTTGAGCTCCGCGCGAGATACGTTGAAGGCGCGGCCCGAAGAATTGGTCCAGCCGAGCCCCTCGGCGAGCGCGAAGACTTTGGCGTCGGAAACGCCGCCGTCCTTGTAGCGCTGCATCCTGACCCCCTTGCCGCGCGCCATGCGCGGGGCTTCCTCCAGCGGGAAGACGAGGAGCTTTCGGTTCTCGCCGATGATCGCCACGTGATCGCCCTCGGCGGGCGCGACGATTTTCAGCCGCCCCGCGCCTTCGACCGCGAGCGCCGCGCGACCCTTGCGCGTCGAAGAGATCAGATCGTCCTCGCCAGCGACGAAGCCCCGGCCGTCTTCGGAAATCAGCAGCAAAGCCGCGCCCGGCGTGTTCGGAATCGTTGTCACGACCGAGGCATCTTCTTCGATCTCCGCGAAGAGGCGAATCGGCTCGCCGTGGCCGCGTCCGCCCGGCAGCTTCGCGGCGTCGATCGTGAAGACCTTGCCGTTCGTTGCAAACACCAGGATTTTCGATGTCGTCTGCGCAAAAAAGGCCGTCTCCAGCGCATCATCGCCCTTGTAGGCAAGCGTGGAGACGTCGGGCACATGGCCTTTGAGCGAGCGAATCCAACCCTTTTGCGAAACGACCACCGTGATCGGCTCGCGCTCGATCATCGCCTCGGCGAGATCGAGATCGGCGGTCGGCGGCGCATCGGCGAATTGCGTTCGTCTCTTGCCGAGAGCCGTCGCCGGTCCCACGGATTTCTTCAGCTCGCGAATCTGGCCGGCGATGGCGCGCCACTGCTTGGATTCATCTCCGAGCAGCGCCTCGACCTCAGCGCGCTCTTCATTCAGCTCCTTATGCTCCTTTCGAAGCTCCATCTCTTCGAGCTTGCGTAGGGCGCGCAGCCGCGTGTCGAGGATGTAGTCGGTCTGGAGATCGGTGAGGCCGAAGGCGGCCTTCAGCGCGACCTTGGCGTCGTCCTCCTCGCGAATGATGCGGATCACCGCATCGAGATTGAGGAAGACGATGATCATGCCTTCGAGCTGCTCGAGCCGGCGCAGGATCGCGGCCAGACGGTGCCGCGAACGGCGCAGCAGCACGTCGCGGCGATGATCGAGCCAGCGCCGCAGCGCCTCGTCGAGCGAGACGACGCGCGGCGTGACCCCGTCAACCAGCACGTTCATGTTGACGGGAAAGCGCGTCTCGAGCTCGGAGAGCTTGAACAGCGTCTCCATCATCAGTTCCGGGTCGACCGTGCGCGCGCGAGGCTCGAGGACGATGCGAATGTCCTCGGCCGATTCGTCGCGCACGTCGGCGACGAGCGGCAGCTTCTTCTCATTGACGAGCTCCGCCAGCCGCTCGATCAGCCGCGATTTTTGCACGCCGTAGGGGATTTCGGTCACGACCGCGATCCAGCCGCCCCGCGGCAATTCCTCCTTGCCCCAGCGCGCGCGAAGGCGAAAAGAGCCGCGTCCCGTGCGATACGTCTCGACGATCTCTTCGCGACTGTCGACGACGACGCCTCCGGTGGGGAAATCCGGCCCTTGCACGAAGTTCAGCAATTGCTCGGCCGTCGCCGAGCGATGGGCGATCAGATAGAGCGCCGCGTCGCAAAGCTCGGCGGCGTTGTGCGGCGGAACCGAGGTCGCCATGCCCACTGCAATGCCCTGCGCGCCATTGGCGAGGAGATTGGGGAGCGCGGAGGGGAGAACGACCGGCTCCTGCTCCTCCCCGGAATAATTCGGCCGGAAATCGATCGCGTCGTCGTTAATGCCTTCGAGCAGAAGACGCGCGACCGTGGACATGCGCGCTTCCGTATAGCGATAGGCGGCGGCTGCGTCGCCGTCGATATTGCCGAAGTTCCCTTGGCCGTCGACGAGCGGATAGCGCGAGGAGAAATCCTGGGCGAGGCGCACCAGCGCGTCGTAGATCGCTTGGTCGCCATGCGGATGGAAAGAGCCCATCACGTCGCCGACGATCTTCGCGCATTTCTTGAACGGCGCGCCCGGATCGAGCCGCAAGATGTGCATCCCGTAAAGGATGCGCCGATGCACGGGTTTCAATCCGTCGCGCGCGTCGGGCAGCGCGCGGCCGGTAATCGTCGAAAGCGCATAGCGCAAATAGCGCTCCTCGAGCGCCTCGCGCAGCTCGATCGGCGTGACGGATTTTTCGCCGCCGCCTGATTCGGAGCTTTTCCCCTGCGCCATATTGGCTCCCTCGTCCCTGCCCGGCAAGCCGGCGCGGCGCAGCCGCGATTCGCTGCTGGCTTCGTCACTAGAGCATTTTCCCAAAGAGTGCGAAGCAGCTCCCGGACAAAAACATGGCCGATTATCAAGGCCCAAAACGCCTTCGGCTCTGAGTCTTCCGAACGCGCTCTAACGCAGGGCGAAGGGCGCCGCCTAGCGCGCTTCGCCCTCAGACGGGATCGAGGGATCTGAAATCGCGTCGCGCGGGGGAATCGGGCGGGGCGACGTGTCGCGCAGAGGACGACGCGGACTTATCCTCAAGAAAAATCAATCATATTGGCATTCCTGTGCAAACCCGTTTGCTTTTAGAACAATTTTATCTTGTCGAAGAGCGCTCGGCTCTCTAACTATCGTTCCGCTGGCGAGGGCGGGACATCGGTTCCTCCGGAGCACTAAAGCGAATTCCGTAAAAGTCGACAGACTTTTGCGAGCGGAATTTGCTCCATCATTTTCATGCAGCGCCGTTTCCTATCGCTCGAACGATCCCGTTCGAGCAGAACGCGCTGGCGGGCTGAAGGACTCTACGGGAGCGGCGGCAATGCATTGGATGAGAGCGACTTTTGCGGCGTTGGTCGCTTTGGGTTTTGGCCTTTCCGCTGAGGCTCGGGAAGGGACTTCGACGATTGCCCCGCGGGCCGGGCTCGTCGCCGAGGCAGCGGACTTGGAATCCCTGGCCGCGCAGCATGAAATCGCCGAGAACCTACCGGATTGCCGCAAGGTGGACGTCGACCTCGACGAGGGATACGGCGTCACCGGCCATGCCACTCGCGACGAATGTCCCCCCCGTCGCCGCTGAACGCGGCGCCCCATACCGACAATTTTCCGCGTAAAACCGAACGGGCCAAAAGCGGCCGCCGCGCGCTCGCCCTAATTCCCGGAAGGACGGCCGCGTCGCTTCCGCGCTTTCGCACCAGAAAAAAGGCCCGTTCCGCGCCGACGGCGCCGAACGGGCCAAAGCTTTCCGCCATCGCGCGGATTAATGCGCCAGCGCCTTGACGATCGATTCGACGGTCTTCTTGGCGTCGCCGAACAGCATCATTGTGTTCGGCCTGAAGAACAGTTCGTTCTCGACGCCGGCATAGCCGGAGCCCATGCCGCGTTTCAGGAACAGCACCGTCTTGGCCTTTTCGACGTCCAGGATGGGCATGCCGTAGATCGCCGACTGTGGATCGGTCTTGGCCGCCGGATTGGTCACGTCATTGGCGCCGATCACGAAAGCGACGTCCGCCTGGCTGAACTCGGAGTTGATGTCCTCGAGCTCGAAGACTTCGTCATAGGGGACGTTCGCCTCGGCGAGCAGCACGTTCATGTGGCCGGGCATGCGGCCTGCGACCGGATGGATCGCATATTTGACGTCGACCTTCTCCTTCTTCAGGATGTCGGCCATCTCGCGCAAAACGTGCTGCGCCTGGGCGACCGCCATGCCGTATCCCGGCACGACGATGACCTTCTCGGCGTTCTTCATGATGTAGGCGGCGTCATCGGCGGAGCCTTGCTTGACGTTGCGCGTCTCCTTAACGCCGGTGGCCGCCGCCACCTCGCCGCCGAAGCCGCCGAGAATGACGGAGATGAAGGAGCGGTTCATCCCCTTGCACATGATGTAGGAGAGGATCGCGCCCGAGGAGCCGACGAGCGCGCCGGTGATGATGAGCGCCAGATTGCCTAGCGTGAAGCCGATGCCCGCAGCCGCCCATCCCGAATAGGAGTTCAGCATCGACACGACGACCGGCATATCTGCGCCGCCGATCGGAATGATCAGCGTGACGCCGAGCACGAGCGACAGCAGGATCAGGGCGGCGAGCCAGAAGCCACCTTCGGTGCCGACGAAGAGCAGCGTGCAGAAGATGATGCCGACGCCGATCAGAATGTTGATCGTGTGACGCTCCGGCAGCAGGATCGGCTTGCCGGACATCCTCTCGGAGAGCTTCAGAAAGGCAATGATCGAGCCGGTGAAGGTGATCGCGCCGATCGCCGCGCCGAGCGACATTTCGAAGAGGCTTCCCCCCTCTATATGCCCCCGCACGCCGATTCCGAACGCCTGTGGCGCATGGAAGGCGGCGGCCGCGACGAGCACGGCGGCAAGGCCGACGAGGGCGTGGAAGCCCGCGACGAGCTCGGGCATCGCTGTCATCGCGATGCGCTGCGCCACCGTAGCGCCGATGGCGCCGCCGATGCCGACGCCGATCACGATCCACACGAGGCTCGTAGAACTCGGCGCCTGCACGAGGAGCGTCGTCGCCACAGCGACGGCCATGCCGATCATTCCGTAGCGATTGCCCTCGCGCGAGGTCGCCGGCGAGGACAGGCCGCGCAACGCGAGAATGAATAGAATGCCCGAGGCGAGATAGAGAAGAGCCGTGATATTGGCGCTCATTGCTGTCAGCCCTTCTTCTTATACATTGACAGCATGCGTTCGGTGACGAGGAAGCCGCCAAAAATGTTTACGCTCGCTAGGATCAGCGCGATGAAGCCGAACCAGCTCGCAGTGCTCGCGCCGGGCTCGGAGGACGAGCCCACGCCGACCGACAGTAGCGCGCCCACGACGATGACCGAGGAGATCGCGTTGGTCACCGACATCAGTGGCGTGTGCAGCGCCGGCGTGACCGACCAGACGACGTAATAGCCCACGAAGACCGCGAGAACGAAGATCGCGAGGCGAAAGACGACGGGGTCGATGGCGCTACCCGCCAATCCATGCGATGCGGCGGCAGCGGCGGTCTGGGCGATCTGCTCCGAATAGGTCTGCGCCTGTTCGGCCACGTGCCGGGCGGCCTCGGCCGCCTGACGCGCTTTTTCCAGCAGTTGCTGTGTGTCGTCTGTCATGAGTGGGTCTCCCCTCGAAATCCGTTGTCGTTTTCAGCCTTTTTCGGCCTGGGCTTCTTCTCGTCAGCCGCGCGCGATCGCGCCGCCGTCGCGGGTGAGCGCCGTCGCCTTCACCAGCTCGTCGTCCCAGTTGATCGCCAGCTGCTTCGTTTCCTTCGAGATCAGCGTCTCGACGAAAGCCAGGAGGTTCTTGGCGTAGAGGCTCGAGGTCGTGGTCGCCGTGCGTCCAGCGATATTGAGCGGCGCCATGATTTTCACCCCGCCCTCCACGATCGTCTCTCCGGGGCGGGAGAGCTCGCAGTTGCCGCCACGCTCGGCGGCGAGATCATAGATTATCGATCCCGCGCGCATCGAGCGGACCTGCGCGGCGGAGACAAGTTTTGGCGCCGGGCGGCCGGGGATCAGCGCCGTGGTGATGACGATGTCCTGCTTGGCGATGTGGCCGCTCAGGAGCTCGGCCTGCGCGGCCTGATACTCCTTCGACATTTCCTTGGCGTAGCCGCCGGCGGTTTCAGCCTGCTTAAACTCCTCATTCTCGACCGCGATGAATTTCGCGCCAAGCGACTCGACCTGTTCCTTGGTGGCCGGCCGGACGTCCGTCGCCGTCACGATCGCGCCGAGGCGTCGCGCCGTCGCGATCGCCTGAAGGCCGGCGACGCCGACGCCCATGATGAAAACGCGCGCAGCCGGCACGGTGCCGGCGGGGGTCATCATCATCGGCAACACGCGGCCGTATTCGGACGCGGCGTCAATGACCGCACGATAGCCGTTGATGTTCGCTTGCGAGGAGAGAACGTCCATCACCTGCGCGCGAGTGATGCGCGGCATGAGCTCCATCGCGAAGGCGGTTACCTTGGCCTTGGCGAGCTCATCGAGGGCCTTTTCGGCGCCATAAGGGTCCATAATCGCGACGACGGCCGCGCCGGGGTTGGCTCCAAAGACGTCCGTCGGAGACGGCCGACGCACGCGCAGGATGATATCCGCCCCCGCAACCGCGTCTTTGGCCTTGGCGGCGATGGAGGCGCCCGCCGCGGCGTAATCGTCATCGGCGAAGCCGGAAGCGGCGCCAGCGCCGGCCTGCACGGTGACCTCCGCGCCTAAGCCGAGGAATTTCTTGACGGTTTCGGGCGTCGCAGCGACGCGAGGCTCGGATTTGTCGGTTTCGGCGAGAACAGCGATTCGCATCAAGGACTCCAATCGGGACAGCGTCTTAGCGGCGTCAGGAGGCCGGGCTAGCCCGGCCTCCTGGCGGTCTCGCCCCTCAAGCGTCAGCGCTCGCGCGCCGAGTTCCAAGGGGATGGCGATAGGCTTGCGGGATAAAGCACACAATTCGCGCTGCGCCGGCCGAGCGGCGTCGCTCGAAAATTCTGGTGGCTGCTCCCCCCTCAACTGTCGCGCGACCTTTGCGCGCGCGCGACTTCCGCCGCCCCGTGCGCGGATGGTAAACGAGCTTCCCCGTTCCTGCAACGCCTTAGCAAGCCGAGAACCGCGCGGCGCCGCAGCAAGAGCGAGGCCTACAGCGTCATGCTCGTAGAAAAAAGCATGTCAAATCATGCGCTTTCGCATTGCGGCAGCGCCTGGAGCGCGTTGACTCAAGGTGACAGACTTTTGCGATCGGAATTCCGGCATTTTCGGCTCTTCCGATCTTCGCTCATGGACCGGGGCCCCAGTGGGCAGCGCGCCGGAGAGCAGTGGCGCTGATGCAAAGCATGGGATTTACCGATTATCCGCGGGAATGGCGGCGCTTATCCTAAGAAGGCGCAAAGGCCGCCGAGAGCTTCGACGCCGAGATCGAATAAGCGGTTTCCCTGCTCTCCAGCCAGCTCTTTCACTCGACGAAGAACACGCGAGCAAGGGCAACTATCGGCTGGATCGCGGCAAACCGACCGGCTCCCTTCGCCGAGCCTGCTTCAACTCGCGAGATTGTTGGCGACATCGTTGAAGGGCGCGCGGAGCCGTGTGCCCAGGGCGCTCATCGAGGCGATGAGAATTGTCCCGATGAACGTGGCGATGAGGCCATATTCGACGGCGGTGGCGCCGTTCTCATCGCTCCAGAAAGTATTCAGAAGACTGGTCACTCGCGCGATTCCCGGCCCATGAGCGTCGCCTGAACAAACGAGCTCGAGGGGTCAGAGATAGGGCGCTCTTCCTCTACCACTGGTAAATCCGACAGTGAAGGAGCGGGTTTCTCAGGCCGCGCGCGCCCTGTAGCCGTTCCTATGGTTAGCCAAGCGTAACTTTGAGCGGCTGCCTTCACCGCCAATCTCGCCGATAGACGGGCGCTTGGGAGATCGGCCGTTCGCTAGCGCGCTTTTCCGCTCGAACGGAATCGTTCGAGCGATATGAAATCGCGCCAGATCAGAAAGCTGGAGCGAATGCTGACCGTAAGAGGCTGTCAGCATTCGCTCTAAGTCTCCGCGGTCGGAACCGCCAGAACCGGCCGATCAGCTCCGATCAAGACGCGCTCCGTCGTGCTGCCCGATAGCGCGTCGAACAGGCCGTGGCGACCCGCTGTGGGCATGACGATCAAATCCGTGTCGATTTCGTTCGCGTAGTCGACAATGGCGTCGACGATGGGACCCGGTCTCATCTTGACGGGCGGCCAGTCGCCGCCGAGATCCACGCCCCGTCCCACGCTCAGCAGCCGTATTTCGAGCGGGGACCGCAGAGCGAGAGCAAGCGTTTCAACGAGGCGTCGCGCGGCAAGCGGCGGGATCGCGGGATCAACGGGGATCAACGCGCGCTTTAGAGACACCGAGCCCGTCTCGGGGTCGACGAAGCCGTTCGAGCCTCTGCGTAGGTAAAGCGTCGGCAGGCCACTAAGCCGGGCGGTTTCCGAGGCGATCGAACCATACTTCCAGCGAGAAAAACCGGTCCTCGCGCGGGTCATCATCACAATCAAATCACAAGAATGCGTCTTCGCGTAAGAGGCCGCTTGGCGGCTTACGTTGTAGCCCTCGACTTGAGCCAGCGCCACACGCAAGCCCAGGTCCTGGCCGACCGTCCCTTTCGGCGCTCCCGGGCTTAACATGCCCCATTTGATCAAAGTGTCGCGTACGCGCGGGAATGGGAGGGGCGCATGGTCGAGCGCCGTGTGACGCGCGACGTTCAAGAGATGGAGCTCGCTTCCCGCGCCGATCGCGATCCGCAGCGCATGCGCGAAGGCAGGAATGCTCGCCTCCGAGAAGTCTGTCGGATACAGAATGGACTGGAAGGCAGACGCGGTCATGGCTAGGCCTCCTTGAATGTGAACCGGCGGCCGCCAGACGAAGCCGTATCGGGCCGATATCATCGCCCCCAACAAGCCGCTGCGCCGCCAAAGGGCGATAAGCATTTCCACGCCGGGAGCGCGCGCCGAAGGAACCATTCTGTCCGGCGCTCCTCAAGGGGGCGTAGAACCCGCCTATCGCATCGCATCAACTATCGGATATGCCGGAAGATGCAGGCGCCGCGTCGAGGGTGTCGTGCGTGTAAAGCTTCGTCACGATCACAAAGAGCACGACCGTTATCGGAGCAGCGAAAATCGTGCCTTCCGGCCCGAAGAGCAAGCCAAGAATCACAATGCTGAAAAGCATGATCGCGGGCGGAATGTGGATCAGCTGACGCTGGATGATCGGCATGATCAGGTTGCCCTCGATTTGGTGAATGAGAAGATAAGCGCCGAAAGTCCATGCCATGGCTTTAACGCTCACCGTCGCCGCGACGAGAACTGACGGGACGATCGCTAGAATCGGGCCGACATAGGGAACGAATTCGGCTGCGCCCGAAATCACGCCCAACGCCAGAGGCGAGGGGAGGCCGATGCGCCACACGGCGAAACCCGCCGGCACGCCGACGATCAACGTCTCAAAGAGCAGGCCGAGGAGCCAGAGGCGAAGCGCTTTGGAGACGCAATCGAGCGTTTCGTTCACTTTGCCGCGCCGCTCTAGAGGAAAAAACGAAATAAGCGCCTGGCGATACAGCGAAGGTTGCGCCGCCAAAAAGATGCCCGAGAAGATCGCGACAAGGGCGCCCAGGAGAGAGCTGACGCTTATGCGCAATAGTTGGCCGAAGAAATGGGACAGGGGAAGATTGTCGCCCTGGGCGTGCGTCAAGAGGGTTCTTCCCAGTTCCGATTGTTGTATCGCTTGCACGAGTTCCTTTTCCGCTTGCCCGGCGCGGTGCATCACCTCCTGCATTTCCGAGAGCGCGCCTCTGCCGAAAAGATAACCGGCGCCGCCGAGCACGCTTGCGATGAGAATTCCTGATAAAATGAGGGCCACGCCGCGGGGTAGCCTTAGGGTGCGGAATGGCTGCGCCACGACGTCCAGCAAAAGGGCGAAGAGGATCGCTCCGATGATGATCAAAATCGCATCGAAGAGAAGCCAGACGAGAATTGGTGTAAAAGCGAGCGCGATGACAATGGCGACGCGCTTGGATGAACGAGGACCAGATATGCCTAGCGCCGAAACCAACGATCGCCAAGACGACACCCATATCAGCTGGCGACATAGAACACCTTCTGTAGGCGGTCAACGACCGATACCATCGACGCGCCGGCAAGCAGAGGCGCCGAAGCCTGCAGATTCGAAATGGCGAAGGTGACAGAGCGCGCGTTAGAGCGTCAGCGCAGCGTCTCGTCTTCCCGTGAGCCTCTTTTCAGCCGTGCCGCCGCGCGTTAGAGATCACGCTCGCGCCCGCCCACGAAGCCCTCACACTGGCCGCTGGCGGACCGGAGTTTTCGCGGGACGCGCGCAAGACGCCTGGAGCTGAAGGGTCCGCCAAGGATGCGCTGGTTTGAAGGCTTGACGTGGTCGAAGACGTCGGCGCGACGGATCGCAAAGCAGCTGCTCGGCCCGTTTCTCGGTCGCAATCCCGATCCGAAGACCCTCGAATATTACGCCTCGCTCATCTCTCGAGGCGCGGGTCCTGGTAAGATCTCGCGCGAGCTCTCGCAAAATCAGGAGTACAAATCTCAATTCGGCGCGCGCGCCGCGCTAGGCCCCGAGGGACGACCCAGCGTCTGGAACGACGCGCGTTACGAGGCATTTCTGACCCCCCCGAAAATCAATGACGCGTTGATCCTGAAGCTCGATCATATTGGCGACTTCCTTCTGGCGCTCGACGCTTTTGATGCGCTCCGCAAGGGCTTCCCCGAGGCGAGACTCACGCTGCTTTGCGCTCCCTGGAACGCGGCGTTGGCGCGCGCTCTTGGAATGTTCGACCGCATCGAGACGCTCGACTTCTTCGCGCCGACCGCGGAGGGCGCAAGCCCGGTCTTTTCCCGCGAGCGGCTCGGCGATCTCGCGAACGCCGCTTTCGATCTCGCGGTTGATTTGCGCGTGGAAGCCGACACGCGCGCTCTTTTCGATCATATTCAAGCGAAGCATAAATGCGGCTACGCGAGCGACGCCTGTCAATCCATTCTGACCTTAGGTCCGCCGCGACCCAATCTCATCTATGCCGAAAGCCTCGCCGCCAACCAGCGCATGCTGATGCTCGGACTCGCGCGCAGCGTCGTCGATTTCTTTCATCGCGAGGAAGAGCTTTACGGCGAAGCGCTGCGTCGGACGCTCATCGGATCAACCGAGGCGGACCTCTCATTTCGCGGTGACGGGCCGCTCATCGCGATGCACCCCTTCTCCGGCAGGTCCATCAAAAACTGGCCGCTGGAAAATTTCCTGCGACTCGGCGCATGGCTCACGCATGAGATGGGCGCCTCGGTCGTCCTGCTTGGAACGAAGAAGGAAGCCGAGAGCGTTCCAATGCTCGCCTCCCTGTGCGAGACCGCAGGCGTCCACTCGCTCGTCGGCGAGACGTCGCTCACGCAGGCCTTCTCCGTCATCGCGATGTCCGACCTCTATGTCGGCAATGACAGCGGGCTTACGCATGCCGCGGCGCGACTAGACGTTCCGACTCTCGCCGTCTATTCCGGGGTTGCGCCGATCGAATCCTGGGCGCCCAGCGGCAGGAACGTTACTATCGTGCATGCGCCGGTAGCTTGCGCCCCGTGCTATCTTCCCTCCCTCGAATGGTGCGAGGCGGGACATGAATGCGTGAGAGCGATCGACTTCGACTTCGTTCAAGCGCAGGCGCGAAGGCTCATTGAGCGCCGCGCGGGCTCGTGAGGCGCGGCCGTCGCCTTGCCGGAGCGGCGCGGATAGTGGATAGAAGCAAGGCGACTTGCGGCGCCGAAGCTGCATCGAAGTGAGGAGCGCCATGCGGTTACGCGCCTATGTGCTCGCCGCCGATCCGGCCTGGCTCGAGACGAGCATGCAGTCCTATTACGACATCGTCGAAAAGATCGTCGTGTCCTACGACCGCAATAAAGTAGGATGGACGGGAAGTCCGCTTCCGATCGACGAATGTATCGACCGCGCCAAGTCGATCGACAAAGACAAGAAGATGGAGCTCGCGCCGGGCGATTTTGCGATTTTAAGCAACTCCCCGATGGAGAACGAGACGCGGCAGCGCCGAGAAGCCCTGGCTCTTGCCGGGGACGCGGATTGGGTGTTTCAGCTCGACACGGACGAGGTGGTGACGCAGCCCGCGTCCCTGCATAGGCGGCTCGCGGCCCTGCCCGCTTCCACTCGATGCATCCGCTGGCCCATGCGAAGCTTGTTTCAGCGCGCTGCCGACGGCCGCTATCTGGAAGTCTGCTCGAAATGGGGCGGGCACATGGAGGAATATTTTTCCATTGCGGTCCGACCGGGGACGACCCTCGCGGAGGCGCGGTTCACCTTTGAGGAAACGGTCCAATTCAGAAGTTGGACGCTGTCGCGCGAGTCGCTCTTCAATTCCAACAGTCGCCTGCCGCGAAGCGAGACCATGCTGCATTTTTCGTGGGTGCGCTCGCAAGAGCAGATGATGCGCAAGCTGGGAAGCTGGGGTCATAGCAGGGACTTCGACACGGACCGCTACTACCGGGAAGTCTGGTCGCGCGCCCCGACCGACTGGAAAAGCCTGCACGACTTCCATCCGCTGACGCCTCCGACTTGGCCGGGGCTGCGTCCCGTGGCGCTCCCTTACGCCCCGAATTGGTAGCGGGGGTCGCACGGGTCTGCCCCGGGCGACCCGACTGGTCGACCCACGCAATGCTGCGCCCTGCCGACCGGCTGCGACAGGGGCTCCCGGCCGCCTCCGAGGACCCCGACTGGGGCAAAGGGCGAAAAAAGAGAAACAAGGATCTCCATGGCAAAGAGCGGCATCACCCTCGTCGTCGTCTCGACGGACACTTACGAGCTCGGCCTTCAAGCCGTCATCAACTCTGTGTCGAATTTTAGTTTCGATGAAGTGCTCATCTTGAGCGATCGGCCGGAGGCCTGGGGCGACTTCCCGATCACAAAGATAAACACTTTCACCTCCGGAAGAGACTACAATATTTTCATATTGTCGGAGCTGCACAAACATATCACCACAGATTATTTCATCGTCGCCCAATATGACGGCTTTGTATTGAGAGGGGATCAATTCTCTCCGCACTTTTATCATTACGATTATATCGGGGCGCCCTGGCCCTTCCATCGCGCCCTCTCCGTGGGCAACGGGGGGTTCTCATGGCGATCGCGCCGGCTGGCGGAAGCCGCGGCCAAAATCCTCGAAACCCACCCGCCCGATCCGAACGCGGCTGTGCTCGAGGATCATTATTTGTGTCGGCTGAACCGGGTCCTGCTTGAGGAGAAATTCGACATCCGCTTCGCAAATGAAGGCATTGCCGAACATTTCTCTGTTGAGCACGGAACCCGGCCCTTCCCCACGTTCGGCTTCCATGGAGTTTGGCATTTGCCGAGAATATATAGCGACAGGCTTGACTGGCTGTTAGAGACTCTGCCGCCGAGATTGTTGGAGAACGAGGCCATGTATCCCTATCTCGCTAACGAGATGTACAATACGTCCGTCGAGCATTATAGAAAGTTGACCAAGCTCAAGGGACGGGCTAACCGGAAAAGCAGTGGGCTGGGAATTCTCCGATGGTCGGGCGGCCGGTGACCCCGAGCCTGATCCGAAGCCTTATCGCGACGATCCGCGCCGAAAAAACCGGAGAGGGAAGGAATGCGAATTTTCATCAGTGGCGTCGCGGGATTTCTGGGAAGCCACTTGGCGGAGTCCTTCATTGCCGACGGACATGAGGTGATCGGCTGTGACAATATGCTCGGCGGCGAGCTGGACAACGTTCCCGCCGCCGTCAACTATTATCAGTATGACTGCTGCCACCATAATTCGATGGTCAAGATCACGCAGGGGTGCGACGTCGTCTATCACTGCGCCGCAACCGCCTATGAGGGCCTGTCGGTCTTCTCACCGCATGTGGTGACGCAAAATATCGTGACCGCCTCGGTCTCACTTTTCAGCGCCGCGATCGCCAACCGGGTCAAAAGGATCGTCTTCTGCTCGTCGATGGCGCGATATGGCGTGAACGAGGTGCCTTTTCTGGAAAGCTACACGCCGCGTCCGCAAGACCCTTACGGTATTGGCAAGCTGGCCGCCGAACAGATGCTGCGCAATCTCTGCGAGACGCACGGCGTCGAGTATGTGATCGCCGTGCCGCACAACATCATCGGGCCTCGCCAGAAATACGACGACCCTTATCGCAATGTCGCGAGCATCATGATGAATCTCATGATGCAGGGTCGCCAGCCGACAATCTATGGCGACGGAACGCAGATGCGCTGCTTCTCCTTCATCGATGACGACATCTACTGCTTGAAGGAGATGGCCTACCGGCCCGACATCATCGGAGAGGTGATCAACATCGGACCCGACGAGGAGTTCATCACCATCAACGACCTCGCCAACAACATCGCGAATCTGCTGCAATTCAACGTCGATCCGACCTATATGCCCGGGCGCCCGCAGGAAGTGAAATTCGCCACCTGCTCCGCCGACAAGGCGCGAAAGCTGCTCGGCTATCAAACCAAGGTCAAGATGAAGGACGGGCTGCAGGCGATGATCGACCACATCCGCCGCAAGGGGACGCGGCCGTTCCGCTACCATCTCGATCTCGAGATCGTAAACGAGCTGACGCCACGAACCTGGAAAGAGAAACTCTTCTGATCGTGGCCTGCGGACGCGTTGGAGGATCGGGGTGAATGAGGGCGCGCAGATGGGTCGGCGCTTCGCGCTTTTAGACCGCGACGGGACGGTCGTGATCGACAAGATTTATCTCTCCGATCCGGCCGGCCTCGAGTTTGCGCCCGGCGTGATCGAGGGACTGCGCCTCATGCGTGACGCCGGCATGCGCTTCATCATGATCACCAACCAATCGGGAATCGCCAGGGGCTATTTCGACGAAGAGACGCTCGCTAAGATTCATCGGCGATTGCGCGAAATGCTGGCGGCAGAGGGAATCGATCTCGAAGCCATTTACTATTGCCCGCACGGACCCTCGGACGCGTGTCGTTGTCGCAAGCCCGAGCCGGGTCTGGTGCTTGAGGCAATGACGGATTTTGGATTCTCGCCCGCCGAGGCGGTGCTGATCGGCGACAGCGAGGCCGACATGGGCGCGGCAAAGGCGACCGGCGTCACGGGCATTCGCGTCGCTCTGCCCAACGCGGGCGAGACCGCTGCGCCTGGCGCCGCGCCGGATTTCTTCGTGGCGGCGCGCCAGGCGATCGACCATTTTGAATCTCGACAGGCGAAGAATCGGTCATGTACGTAATCACGGGCGGCGCGGGCTTCATTGGCTCGAACATCGCCGCAGCGCTCGATGAGAGCGGCGACGACATCGTCATCGTCGATTGGCTGCGCAACGATCCGTTCAAATGGCGCAACATCGCCAAGCGTCGGCTGGCCGATCTCGTGGCGCCGGAGGACCTTCCGGCGTTTCTCGACGCCAACCGCTCGAAGATTTAGGGGATCGTGCATATGGGTGCGATCTCGACGACGACGGAGGCGGACGTCGACGCCATTGTGCGCAATAATTTTCGCCTCTCGGTGGATCTATGGCGCTTTTGCGCCGCGGCCGGCCTGCCCCTCGTCTACGCCTCCTCCGGCGCGACCTATGGCGACGGTTCGGAAGGTTTTCTCGATCGTTTTGACGAGGCCTATCTCTCCAAGCTCCGCCCGCTCAACCCCTACGGCTGGAGCAAGCATGTGTTCGACCGCTTTGCGCTCGGAGCCGTCGAAGGGCGCGAAAGGGCGCCGCCACGCTGGGCCGGATTGAAATTTTTCAACGTCTACGGCCCCAACGAATATCATAAGGGCGGCCAGCGCAGCGTCGCGGCGCAGCTCCATGAGCAAATTCGCGAGAAGGGCGCCGCACGCCTCTTTCGCTCGGATAACCCCGATTACGCCGACGGCGAGCAGCTCCGCGATTTCGTCTGGATCGGCGATTGCGTCGAGGTCGTGCTCTGGGCGCTCAAAGACCCGAAAGTCCCTTCGGATCTCTACAACGTCGGCTCCGGGCAAGCGCGCTCCTTTCTCGACAAGGCGAAGATCATGTTCGCGGAGCTCGAGCGCAACGCCAATGTCGAGTTCGTCGAATTGCCTGAGAATCTTCGCGGAAAATATCAATATTACACTTGCGCGTCGCTCGAGAAGCTGCGCGCCGCGGGCTTCGCGCCGCCGATGACGACTCTCGAGGAAGGCCTGCGGCTCTACCTCCGCGATTTTCTCGAAACCACTGATCCATTTCGTTGAGGAGGAACGCTCGGGTCAGCGGTCTCGGACGTGAGCGTCACGCCTCAAGCACCACTTTCCCCTTGTTGCGCCGCGCCTCGATGTAAGCGTGCGCCTCGCCGGCCGCGTCGAGCGGGAAGATTCGGTCGACATGCGGGCGAATCCACCCCTCCGCTACGCCGGCGAGCAGCGTGTCGCCCCAGGCGCGCACCTTGGCGCCTTCCTCCCACAGATGGCCGAGGTTCACGCCGAACACAGCCTTGTTGGCGTTCATCAGCGATAGCGGGTGGAACCACGGCATGCTCGCGGCGACCGAAAGAAGATTCAGGGGCCAGGGAAGGCGGGACGCAGCGGCGTTCGAGGCCCCGAACATGCCGAGGCGTCCCGTCGCTCGCAATGCTTTGTAGCTCTTGCGCCAATGGCCGCCGCCCAAAGGATCGAGAATGAGCTCGACGCCGCGCCCTTCCGTCAGGCGCATGACTTCCGGAAGCCAGTCGGTCTGCGTATAGTCAATCGCCGCATCGAGCCCGCGGGACTTGAGGAATGCGTGCTTCCCTGCGCTCGCTGTCCCAATCAGCCGCGCGCTGCGACGCTTTCCGATGTCGATCGCGGCGAGTCCGACGCCGCCGCCGGCGTTGTGGATCAGCACGGTCTCGCCTTCCGCTAGCGCTCCCATCACGACCATGAGCTGCCAGGCGGTGAGATAATTTACCGGAATCGCCGCGCATTCCGCATGCGTCAGGCGCGGAGGCTTCGCAAAAACCTGCTCCACGGGCGCGAGGACCGTGTCGGCGTAGCCGCCAAAACGGGTCAACGCGACGACTTCCTTGTCGAGCCAGTCTTCCGAGGTTCCGGGGCCGACGGCGTCCACGACGCCCGAAACCTCATAGCCGACGACGGCGGGGAGCTTCGGGGCGTCCGGATAGAGCCCTTTGCGCGCCATGATGTCAGCGAAGTTCACCCCCGCGGCCTTCACGCGAATGCGCAACGCGTGGCTTTTCGGCAGCGGGTCGGGCGCCTCGCGTAGCTCAAAGACCTCAGGGCCGCCGGTCCTGGTGATGAAAACCTGGCGCATACGCCTCCGAGCGAGGTCTGGCTGAAGAATTTGCGATCCATAGAGGCTAGGCTGCTCGCAAGGAAAATCAAGCGCCATTTACCGGGCCAATAAGCGTTTGATCTTCATCTCCAAGGCTGACTTGTTGACGCGAGTCGACACGGCCCATCCTGCGAGGCGTTTCCCGCCGCAGGCCTTCCTCGAGATTCGTCATCGGGCGCGACAAGGCGTTGCGCTTAAGCGCCGCCAACATGATCTGCGCTTTGTCGAGGCACGACGCCAAGCGCTATTGCGCGTTCCTTTTTAGAAAGGCCGCGAACCGAGCTTGAACCTCCGCGCCTTTGAGCGCTCGCGCAAAGAGCCGCGCTTCTTCGTCCATCCGTTCGAGGAGCTCGCCCCTGTCGCCACGCAGCAGTTGGCGCGTTTCGCGTAGCGCCGTCGCGGGCTTGGCGGCGAAGCGCATGGCTGCGTCGAGCGCTCGCGCCTGCAGCTCCTCTTCCGGCAGGATCGCGTTGACGAGGCCAATCCGATGCGCCTCCTTGGCGTCGAAGGCTTCGCCCAGCAGCAAAATCTCGGCCGCCTTGGCGGCGCCGAAGCGGCGGGGAGCCAGCAGGCTGACGCCGCCCTCGGGTGGAAGTCCAAGATCGATGAAGGCCGCTTTGAACCTTGCCGAGGGAGAGGCATAGACGAGGTCGCAGTGGAAGAGCATCGTCACGCCGATGCCGACCGCGTCGCCCGCGACCGCCGCGACGACAGGCTTTTCAAAACAGGCGAGCGCCTTGATGAAGCGCAGCGCCGGAAATTCCACGGGCTCGCCGGAAACGGCGAGGAAGTCGGCGATGTCGTTCCCGGCGGTGAAGGTCCCTCCCGCCCCGCAAAAGAGCAGGACGCGCAGGCTCTCGTCGCCTGAAGCCTCCTCGAGCGCCGCGAGCGCGCGAAGATACATCTCGCGCGTCAGCGCGTTCTTCTTCTCGGGCCGATCGAAGACGATCCGCAGCACGCCGCCGTCGCGCGAGACGCTCAGCTTAGTCTCCATGGGGGTTCCCCTTCCTCTTCATCCTGCGCGGGAGGGGACGCTGCGTCAAATGACCGGCGGTTAGGCTCGCGAAACCGGCATCGAAGGCGTTGGTCGACCAAGCGCGAACGCGCTATTCTCGGCGCATGTTCGCCCCTGCGCTTTCGTCTCTTCTCGGCCGCGCCGGCAAAGCGGCTCTCGATCTCTTCTATCCGCCCGCGTGCCTGCACTGCCGCGCCGCGATCGCCGAGCACGGCGGTCTTTGTCCCCGCTGCTGGGCGGACATGGCGTTCATTGAGCGCCCCTTTTGCGAGCGGCTGGGGGAGCCCTTTGAACGAGACGGCTCCGCTCCCGGCATGATCTCGCTCGAAGCCGCCGCGCGGCCACCCGTCTTCGCGCGTGCGCGGGCTGTTGCCCGCTATGAGGGCGAAACGACCCGGGCGCTGGTCAATCGGCTGAAATATTACGATCGGCACGATCTCGCGGGGCCGATGGCCCGCTGGATGGCGCGCGCCGGAGCCGAATTGCTCGCCGACGCGGACCTCATCGTGCCGACGCCCCTGCACCGCGCGCGCCTCGCGGAGCGACGTTTCAATCAGGCGGCGCTGCTGGCCGCTCCAATCGCCCGCGAGAGCGCCGTGCCACTCGAAACCCTGGCCCTGGAGCGAGTGAAGGCAACAGCGCCGCAAGTGGGCCTGAGCCGCGCGCAACGCGCCGACAATCTTTCCGGCGCCTTTCGGGTCGACCCTGGCTTCGCCGGACGAATTGCGGGCGCAAATGTCGTGCTGGTGGACGACGTGCTGACCACCGGCGCGACCGCCAACGCCGCGGCGCGCGCGCTGCTGCGGGCGGGGGCCGCACGAGTGGACCTCCTCGTCTTCGCGCGGACCGTGCTGAGCAGCTAGCTCATTTCCGTTGGCGCGCGCATCCAGGCCACGCACCAACCGGTGCGAGAAGGCGGCCAATTCACATTGGCGAAGCGCTGATTCGGGCGATAAAACCCTTCCATGGCCTTCAACTTCATCCACGCCGCCGATCTCCACATCGACAGCCCGCTCGCCGGACTGGGCTGCAAGGATGCGGTGGTGCGCGACCGCTTCGCGCATGCCGGGCGCCGCGCCGTAGAGAATCTCGTCGACGAGACGATCGCCGCGAAAGCCGCGTTTCTGCTGATCTGCGGCGATATTTTCGACGGCGAGTGGCGGGACGTCTCCACGGGGCATTTTTTCGTCCGCCAGCTCGGGCGGCTCGATCGCGCTGGAATCCCGACATTCATCGTCAAAGGCAATCACGACGCCGAAAGCCAGATCATCAAGGGTCTGCCCTACCCCGAGAGCGTGCGGGTCTTTGCTTCACGCGGGGCTGAGACGGTCGCGATCAATTCGCTGCGCGTCGCCCTGCACGGCAGGAGCTTTGGTCAGCGGCTCGTCGGCGGCGATTTTCTCGCCTCCTATCCGCCGCGCCGCGAAGGCTGGCTCAACATCGGTCTCTTGCACACGGCGCTCGACGGCAGGCGGGGCCATGAATCCTACGCGCCCTGCACGCTCGAGGAGTTAAAGCGCTTCGGCTATGATTATTGGGCGCTCGGGCATGTGCATGCCGCGGAGATCGTCGCGCGCGATCCCTTCGTCGTCTATCCCGGCAACATTCAAGGCCGCCATCCGCGCGAGATCGGCGCTAAGGGCGCCATGCGGGTCAGCCTCGAGGAGGGCCGGATCGTCGATGTTTCGCCGTTGGCGCTCGACGCCGCGCGCTGGGCCCAGACGCAAGTCGACGTCGCCTCTTGCCGCAACGAGGCGGAGGTCGTGACGCGGATCGAAGCCGCGATGCGCGCGGAGCATGAGCGCTGTGAAGGACGGCCGGTCGCCTTGCGCGTCACGCTTCAGGGCGCGACCACCCTGACTTGCCGCCTCGTCGCAGAGCGCGAGCGGCTCGAGGCGGACATGCGTGCGATCGGTTTTCGCCACGCCGAGGATTTTTGGGTCGAGAGCCTGAAGATCGAGACGCGCGCGCCAGCGGAAAAGAATCGTGCGCTCGGCGAAGCCGTTGCGCTCGACGTCGCGGCGCTGATTTCGGCTGCTGCGGCCGAGCCGCAATTCTCCGCGGCGCTCGGCGAGCTTCTCACTTCCATCGAGGAAAAATCGCCGCGCGAATTGCGCGGCGCGCTGACGAGCGAAACGGCGGGATTAGCCGAGGAAGCGCGCGATCTTCTCCTCGGGCTCCTCTCCGAGCGCGAGGGCTGAGCGTGAGGATCGAGCGTCTTCATCTCGAGCGCTATGGCGCCTTCACCGACCGCGTTCTCGAATTTCGCGCCGACGGCTGCCTTCATGTCGTGCTCGGCGCCAATGAGGCCGGCAAGACCTCGGCACTCCATGCGATCGGCGATCTCTTCTTCGGCTTCGAGCCGCGCACCGACTACGACTTCCAGCATGAGCAAAAATCGCTCCGCGTGGGCGCAAGGCTTCGCCTCGCCGAGGGCGGCGCGCTTTCGATCCGGCGTCGCAAGGGCAATAAGAACACGCTGCTCGACGAAGAGGATCGGCCTCTCGCCGACGATCCTCTCGTCCCGCTCTTGGGATCGTTGACGCGAGCGACCTTTTTTGCGGAATTTGGACTGACCGCCGCCAAGCTTCGCGAAGGCGGGCGCGAGTTGCTCTCAGCGGGCGGCCGTCTGGCGGAGACGATTGCCGCCTCCTCGGCGCAGCTCTCCGCATTGACGCGGTTGCGCGCAGGGCTCGCAGAAGAAGCGGACGGGCTCTTTGGACCGCGCCGTACTGAGCGCAAGGCGTTCTACGCAGCGCTCGATCGCCATCACGAGGCCGAGAAGCGCCTGCGCGAGGCGATCGTGACCGCCAATTCCTTCGCCGCCGCCGAGAAGGCCGTCGCCGAAGCCGAAGCGCAACGCGAGAGACTGGGCCGCGAGCATGACGAGCTGTCGCGCGACCTGAAACGTCGCGAGCGGGCACTGCGCGTTTGGCGAAAGCTCGATCAGCTGTGGCGCCTGCGCGAGGAGCGGGCGGAGCTTGCCGACCTGCCGCCCCTCGCGCGCGAGGCTTTGAGAGAGTGGCGTGACGCCCTGCAATTGCAAACGAGCGTCGATCAGGAGCTGGCGCGCCAGCAGATCGAGGAGATGGAGGCCGCGGAAGAAATCGCCGCGCTCAAAATCGACGCGCCGCTGGTCGAGCAGGCCGCGGAAATCGACGCGCTGCGCGAAAGATTGGGCGAAATCCGCAAGGCGGAAAGCGATCTGCCGAGGCGGCGCGAGGCCGCGCGCGCCGCCCGCGAGCAGCTTGAGGAGCTGGCGCGACGGCTCGGCGTCGTCGACGCCGACATGCTGATCTCACGCCAACCCACCGATGCGGCGATCGTCGGCGTCGAGGCCGCGATGGAAGCGCGGAGCGACGCGGAGAAGCGGTTGATCGCGGCGCAGGAAGCGGCGGCGGAGGCCGAACGGCGCTTGCAAGAGCTGGAGCACGGGCAAGAAGCGCAAACGCCGAGCGTCGATCCCGCGCCCTTTCGTCGACGCATCGCCGCTTTCGCCGATCTGACAAGCGACGCGGACCGGGCGCGGGGCGAGCGATTGGCTTACGACCACGCGAGAGCCGAGCTTCTCAAGGAGACGGAAAGGCTCGATCCGTCTCCGGGAGCGCCCCACGCGCTGGCGCGCCTCCCGCTGCCCGACAGCGCGCGGATCGAGGCTTTTCGTCGCCGCTTCGAGGAGCTGAAAGACGCAGAACAACGCGAGGCGCGAGACACGGAGCGGCTCACGGCCTCGCTGAGGGATATCGAGGAAGAACTTTCGGCCCTGCGCAAGGCGGGCGAAGTGGCGACGCGCGACGAGCTCGCCAAGGCCCGGCGCGCGCGCGATGAGGCCATGGCGCATCTGGGCGAAAAACTCGACGCCGACCTTTTCGCGCGGCGCGACGCGCTGGCCGCGCTCGAAGCCGCCAACCGTCACGTCGATGCGATCACCAACGCCTTGCTCGAGGACGGCGCGCGCGCCGCACGCTTCGCCAATGCGATGGAGCGCCGCGAGAAGCTGCTGCAAGAACGCGAGGCCCGCGCGCGCGCTGTAGAGGAGGGCGAGAAGCGGCGCCAGGACGCGTCGTCGGAGTGGCGTCGCCTCTGGTCGGCAAGCGGTTTAGAGCCCCGCTCGCCCGCGGAAATGCTTCAGTGGATTGACGACGCGCGAGACATTTTGGAGAAGCGTCGACGTTCGGAAGAAGCGAGGCTCGGGCTCGCGACGCTCACGCAAAAGCTCGAAGAGAACCGCACGGCGTTGACGGCGCTGGGCCAAGATTTGGGCGAGGCCGTCGATCCGGCCTTGCCGATCGATGCGCTTTACAAGGCGGCCCGCGCGACATTGGAGCGGCTTGAGGCCGATTGGAGCGCCGCGCAAGGCGGGGCGGCGCGCATGGAAAGCGCCCGGGCGGAACTCACGCGTGCGAAGCGACAAAAGGAGATCGCGCAGTCGAAAGTCGAGCAGGCGGAAGCCGATTGGCCGAAGGCGATCGCGCCGCTCACTCTTCGCGAAGACGCCTCTCCGCTCGAAGCCAAGGCGGCCCTCGCGGTTTGGCGCGCCGTCCCTGCGCCCCGTCAAGCGCTCTTATCCGAACGCCATCGCATCGAAACGATGGAAGCCGACATCGCCTCCTTCGAGGCGGCGGTCGATCGGCTCGTCGCCAAAGCGGCGCCGGATTTGAGCTGCCTCGCGCAGCGCGACGCGCTGACCGCGCTCGGCAAGCGGCTCGCGGATTCGAAAGCGGCGGCGACGAAGCGAAGCACGCTCGAAGAGAAGCAGCAGCGGCGGGAAGAGGCGCGCGCCAAGCTGCTGCGCCGCAGCGAAGGCGCGGCGAGCGCGCTCGGCTCGGCCTATGAGGCGCTCGCCGTGACCGAGCCAGCGGCGCTGCGCGCGCCGCTCGATCGGCTCGACCGTCGTTTCGAATGCGAGAGCGCGCTTGAGGCTGCGCAGCGCGATCTTCTGGAAAGCGGCGACGGTCTCGACGAGGCGACGTTGCTCGAGGAGCGGGCAGGCTTCGTGTTCGACGCCTTGCCCGGCGAGATCGAGCGCGCCGGGATCGCCGTCAAGAACATGGTCGACGACATTGCGCTTGCGGAAACCCACGTGCATGAGGCGCGACGCTCGCGCGAGGCGCTCGCGCAGGGACGCGACGCCGCGGGCGCCGCCGGCGAGAAGGCCGAAGCCGCGGCCGAGCTGCTCGACATCTCCCGGCGTTGGCTGCGGCGCGCCGCGGCGGCTCGGCTCGCGAGCTTCGCCATCGAGCGTCACCGCGAGACGACGGCCGATCCGCTGATCGCGCGCGCGTCCGCCCTGTTCGCCGTAGCCACCGACGGCGCCTTCCAGACATTGGGCGTCGATTACGACGAAGAGGATGCCCCGACCCTCGTCGGCCTGCGCGAGGGCGGACAGCGCCTCCCGGTGGCGGGCATGAGCGAAGGGACCCGCGACCAGCTCTTTCTCGCGCTGCGCCTCGCATTGCTCGAGTTACGCAAGGGCGAGCCACTGCCTTTCATCGGCGACGATCTCTTGGCGAGCTTCGACGACGACCGCGCGCGCCGCGCGCTCGAGCTGCTCGCGCAATTCGGCCACGAGCGGCAGGCGATTCTGTTCACCCATCACCGCCATGTGGCCGAGATCGCCTCGCGAATGACGAACGCAAAGATTGAAGTCGTAAATCTCTGACCGCACGCCCTCAGAGCCTCTCGCCCTGCAAATTGATCCTGTGCATCAGATAGCACAGGCAGTCTTGCCGCACCGCGGCGGGCTTCGTCGTGAGCATGGCGGGAATCGCCGCGCGCGCGAGACGAATTTCGCCATCCGCATAATCGAAATAACCCTCCGGCGCCGTCTCGGCGCCATCTCCCGGCGCGAGCTCGAGCCGCTGCGCGCCGTCGCCCACTCTGCCAAAAGTCGCGCCGGCCGCGAGCTCACTGAAGTTCAAATGATCGAGATCCGCCGGAAACATGAAATCGGCGGGGGCGCCGTCGAAAGAGAGCGTCGCTGTCGGCGGCACGCGCGCAATCACGTAGGTGCGCAGGGGATTGAGGTCCTGAGGCGATGGCGGGTGATCCGGCAGCTCCGCGATCGAGAGGCAGGCTTCGAGCAATTCGATCGCGTGATCTCTGGCCTTGCCCTCGCCGACCTTGCCACATTCGACGGTGACCGCGGGACAAAGCCTGGTGAAGGCGTTAGTCTGCACGCCGAGAGGGCGTTCGGAATGAACGATCGTGCGCGAGAAGAGCCGCGCCAAGGCGAGAAACTTCGGCTCGAGCCGCGAGACGCAGCCATAATGTGGGTTGAAGCCGGTGTTGTTGTGGATGTCGACGCTTGCAAAGAGCGGCCGTCGCGCCGCATAGTCGAACACGAATTGCGCCATGCGCGCGAACGGGTCTTCGGTGAGCGGCGTCCCGGGCCAGATGCGATTGAAGTCGCGCTGCCCCGGCAGCGTCCGCACGCCTGCCGCAGCGGCCTCGACATTGCCGACGAAAAGCAGGAGCGAGCGGCTCAACCCCTTCGCGAGATGGCGACGCAGCAGCTCCTGGGCGGCCTCCAGCCCCGTCTCCTCATCACCGTGCAGCAGCACCGAGACGAAGAGCGGTCGGGGATCGCGGCCCTTGAGATCGAAGAGCGTCGGCCGCGGCAGGACATCGACAAGGCGCTCGGGCGGGCAGTTGAGGAATTCAGGCGGCACAGAATCGAGGACCGCGCAAGGCGTTTCCATTTCAGCTAAAGCTCCCATTCATGCGCGGGCGCGCCGCTGCGCTGTCTTTCGCAATACGCCGCCATCAGCTCGAAACGGCTTTGCTCACGCATTTCGAAGGCGGCGCGCTGCCATGCGGCGCCGGTTTGGCCCGAATGAATTCGCGCTTCGACGATGTCGAGAAATTCTTGCGCGTCGAGGCCGAAGTCGGAAAGCCCCTGCCGCGCCGCAGGCAAAAGCACATCGGAAAGCAGCCGGCGCGCTTCGATCTCTCCGACGCCCGGCCAGCGCAGCCGAGCCGCGAGCCCATCGCGCGCCGCCGCGTAGAAATTGGCGCGCGCCGCTTCGAAAGGCAAGCCGCCGTCGCCACTCGAGGAGCCGAGCGCGAGATGGCGCACGAGCCCGAGATAGAGAGCTGCGTTGGCGATCATGTCGACGAGCGAGGGACCGGCGGGAAGAATCCGGTGCTCGATTCGAAAATGCGGCGTGTCCCCGTCATCGAAACCGATGAGGGGGCGGTTCCAACGCCAGATCACGCCATTGTGCAGGCGCAAGTGACGCAGCTTCTCGGGCGGATCCTCGTAAGCGATCGGCAGCAGCGCGCAGTAGTCGCGGAGATTTTCCTCGAAAAGCTCGAGGCAGGAGGCCTGCACATAGCCGGAGCCCAGCGACACGCGCGCGGGGCCGGGAATGACCACAGCCTGCTCGAAAAGGGGGATGCGCGTCTCCTCCCACAGCGCCTTGCCAAAGAGAAAAGGCGCGTTGCCGCAGGCTGAGAGGATCGGGCCGGAGGCGGCGACCGACGCATTGTAGAATCGATGCGAAAGCCGCGCAGGAGTCTTGAGATGAACTTGAAAGGAGGTCGTTGCCGCCTCCAGCATCACATCGTAATGCTCCGACACGAGCCGATCGCGGCCGGCGATCTCGATTTTCAGCGGCCGTCCGCCCCGCCGACGCAGCACCTCGGCGTTGAGCGCGTAATAGCGGTTGAGCGGGGAAATATTGGCGAGCGTCAGGTCCTCCTCGCGGATCGTCGGCAAGGTGCCGATCAGCACGAGATTGGCGTCGAGCTCATGCGCCGCCCTGTTGCATCGGCGCCAAAGCGCGTCGAGACTCTTCAACGATCGGCTCAGCGCGTCGCCGCAGAGCGCGAGCGGCTCGCTGTTCAATTCGAGGTTGAAGCGCGACAGCTCCGGAACCGCCAGCGGATCGTTCAGCCTTTCGAGCAACTGCTGATTGACCGGCGCCGGGAAGAAGCTGTGATCGAGGATCCAGGTCTCGATCTCGAAACCGAAGGCGTAGCCGTCGCTCGAGAATGCGTCGGCTTCGAAAAGCTCGCGGGCGAGCGCCGTCTCGCCCTCGAGCCGCTGCTTGAAGCGGGCGGCGTCTTCTAGCGTGAACGCGACGGCCTTTATCTCTTCGCCCATGCCTGGAGCTCCAGCCGAATCCAAAAGGGCTTAGGGCCCGTCTTATGGCCTTCTGCCTGGGATGAACAGCCGCCGCCGCGTCGCACGCTAAAGCGAATTGCGCAAAAGTTGACAGACTTTTGCGATCAGAATTCGCTCCAGCGATTTGATCTGGCGCGATTTCTTATCGAACGATTCCGCCCGAGGGGAAAGCGCGCTAGGGGCCGACGGAAAAGTGGCGCCACGGTTGCTTCGCGGCGGGCCAGACAAATCGCGACCCGACGGCGTGAGGACGAATTCGGCCATGAAATTCTACATGACTCCAGGCTCCTGCTCGACGGGAATCCACATTTTGCTCGAGGAGGCGGGGCTGGTTTTCGAGGCCCATGTCCTCAACCTCCCCAAAGGCGACCATCTCAAGCCCGATTATCTGGCGATCAACCCGCATGGGACGATTCCGACCCTGCTGCGCGACGACGACGTCGCGCTGACGGACTTTGTCTCCATCGCCACATGGATCGCCGAAGCGTTCCCGCGAAGGAAGCTTTTGCCCGAGGAGCCCGCGTTGCGAGAGACGGCCCTCGCCACCATGGCCTTTTGCGTAGGCCACATTCACGGCGAGGGATTCCGTCGCATCTTCGTCCCCGAGCGCTACGGATCGAAGGGCAAAGACATCGAGGCGATCAAGGCGGAGGGGCGCGCGATCGTCGCCTCGGCGCTCCTTGCGATCGACAGCGAGCTCAAGGGCAAGGACTATGCCGCCGGAGGCTTTTCGATCGCGGACGCCGCTCTGTTTTACAATGAGTTCTGGGCCGACAAGATCGGCATGGAGCTCCCGCCCTCCTGCCTCGCGCACTATCAGCTTATGCGGAGCCGTACGGCCGTACGGCAAGTGCTCGCCGAGGAAGGCTATCGCTAAAACCAGTCGCGGGCCTAACCGCCCCTCGGCGTCGCGACCTCATGGAAGGCGTAGCCGCGGTAGAGCGCCTCATGGCGATGCGTAAGGCCTTGAGCCTGCGCCTGCGCCGCAAACTCGCTGGCGAGCTGCCCGCGCGGGGTCACGTGGAAGCAAGCAAGCCATTTGGCGAGCGCCACGCGAAACCAAAGCGGCAACCCAGCCTGGTCCCCGAAATCGACGACATGCAGCTCGCCCTCGGGCGTCAGCAGATCGAAGGCGTGGGCGAGCGCCTCGCGCCAGGCGGGGATCATCGACAGTGCGTAGGAGATGAATATCCGCTCGAACCGCGCCGCGCCGAAGAGCGCCTGCGGGTCGAAATCCGTCGCGTCGCCCTCGGCGAAGACCATCGGCGCGACGCTTCGGGCGCGGGCGGCCTTCGCCCTCGCCTCATGGAGCATCACGGAGGAGATGTCCAAGCCGTAGAAGCGCGCCTGTGGATAAAGCCGGGACGCACGGATGAGGTTGCGCCCGGTGCCGCAGCAGATTTCGAGCACATGGCTTCCGGGCGGCGGCGAAAGCGCGTTGATCGTCTCGTCACGGCCGAGGAGATAATGCTTGCGCGTGAGATCGTAGATGCGCCGCTGCGGGCGATACATTCGATCCATCAGTGCGGCTTGGGCGACGGTCATTGGGGCGTCTGCAGCGTGTAGAGGTGGAAGGCGCCGTAGATCGAGGAGCGATCCCGACGCGTCAGCTCGCGACAGCGCTCCTCGTCATAACGCCAGCGCGCCAAAATCTCGGCCGGAAGGCGGCCCGGCAACAGACGCTCATCGGCGGCGGTGCGGAAGATCACGCGGGCCCCCGGGCGGGCCGTCCGGGTGATGTTCTCCCAAAGGTGGCGAAGAGTCGTGTCGTCCATCCAATCCTGCGCGTCGAGCAGCACGTAAGCGTCGAGACTGGCCGGCGAGCAGCTTTCGAGGAAAGCCCCCATCGACATGTGCTTCGTCTCGACCCGCTTGGCTCTGGCGCGGATGAGATCGAAGCACTCCTCCTCGAGATAGGGGGGCGCGGCGCCTTCGTCACGGTCGCCGTAGCGTCGGCCGAAGGCCTGGCGCGCGAAATAATTCGAGGAAAGCTCGAAATCGCAGGCGAGCCGGCGCAAGCGCTCGCGCAGCACCGCCGCCGCGCCGCCGTCCGCGTCTCCGACGAGAGCGCGATATTGCGCCGGCGGTATGCCGAGGCCATAGAGCGTCGCCGGTTGATTAACGAGCCAGCGCAGCGTCTTCGTCTCGAAGAGCGGCGAAATCTCGTCTTCGAACAGCTCGCGCTGCTCCTCGAGCGTGCGCGCCTCGAGAAGCCGGCGGGGATTCTTGCCGTGGGCGCGCGCGAGCAGATGGCCGGCGCCGATGAAGGAGCCGAGCAGGCCATAGCGATAGAAGTTGTCTGCGAAGCGATCGATCCGGCGCCGCCGGAGCGCGGTGCGCCCCTCCCAATAGGCGCGCGATTCGCGATCGAGGTGAGGGCTGATCCAGCGATCGTAGGCCTCGACGTTTTCCGCCCGATCGGCTTCGCCGAAGAATCGGTGAAAGGCTGCGAAATCGGGAAGATGCCGCGCGGCGCAGAGTTTCAGGCGGTTCAAAGCGATATGCGCGCCGTTGAGATCGACCGCGACGATCCGCGCCGGGTCGGCGATCAGGTAGCTCATCACATTGCAGCCGCCCGACGCGATCGCGACGACGTGATCTTCGGGCTTGATCGCCAAGGCCTCCATGTCGACGACCGGGTCCTCCCAAATCTGGGGGTAGACGAGGCCTCGAAATGCGAAAGTGAAAAGGCGCTCGAGCGCCCCGGCGCGAGAAAAGGTCCCACTTCGGTGCACCGCGGCGCTGAGGCCGGCGGCCGTCGCGCGCTTCATGGCGCCGAGATCCACGCTCATCGTCGATCCATCCTCAAGACCCAAGAATCCTGGGCGTCCTCGCCGCAAGAGCGCGGGGATAGGACGGACGGATGTCAATCACATGACTGTTGCGCCTCCGCTTGGGGCGCGGACATTCGTCGCGGGCGGGCGAGGCGCGTCGCGCCGGCGCTGACGGGGGCTTTCTCCTATCGGCCGAGCAAGGGCCTGCCAGCCCTTTGACGCCAATTGAGCGTGCTTGGCGGGCGTGGATGATGGAGACGCCGCGTGTGCCGTGTCGGCGACTCGAGCGCGCCAAGGCGCGCGGCGCTCACATGGGTTGGCCCCCTGCCACCTCGTCGCATCAGCGCGACGAGGCTAGGCGCATGACGAATTTTGCCGCCGCCCTTCCCTTCCCGTCGCGGTTCACTCGAAATAGTCTTCGTCGATTTTTTTAATCTCCAAAGTCTCTTCGACACGGCAGCCAACGTTGTATCGGATCATCAATTTCGCGAGTTGATCGCCGTCGATAAGCACAATTCTCTTGCTGAGGTATTCCGCCGTCTCGACAGCCGAGGGAGAAAAACTCGAAGTTGTCACAAACAACCCCTTGCTTGCCTTATGACGATCAAGGCTTCCGAAAAAATCGCGGATCGCCCCAGAGCCGATCTTGTTTCCCACGGTGTAGCGTTTCGCCTGAATATAAACACGGTCGAGGCCGAGGGGGTCTTGGTCGATAACGCCATCCACGCCGTCATCGCCGCTACGCCCGAGAGCGCGCCCCGCCTCCGAAACAGAACCGCCAAAACCCATGCCCAAGAGCAAATTTACAATGAGCCGCTCGAAAAAATCGGGCGGCGCGCTTCGGACTCGCTCCAGAAGCTCCTGAGCCAAGGAAGCGTCAATTTGCCTGTGAGCGCCGCGCATAATCTCGTCGGGCGTTTGCGTTTGATGCAAGATGGCTGGGGCCAAGCCTTCATCCTCTGACGGCTTCGTTTCCGACCTTTGCTTGAATTTTTCAAACGCCTCGAACTGGCTCAGGAAATTATTGTCAATGCGCTCCGGTTTGGTCTCTAAGACTTTCTTGCCTTCGGGAGTTAGCTTGAAATAGCCGCGCCGCGTGGACTCGATGAGGCCAGCTTTCAAGAGATAGAATTTCGCCTAATGCACCCGATTGGCGGAAAGCCCTTGAACGCCTGACGGCAGCAGTTGCGTTCGCTCTTCAGGCGTTAATCCAAGCTGATCGGCAAGGCGCACGATGGCATCGCCAATACGGATTTCCGCTTCCGGCGTTGCCAACAGCACGGGCAGCATGAGGGACTGATAATCAGGAATCGCCATCCCTAAACGCTAGCAATCCGACCCACGCCTCGCAAGGCTCGCCGTCCTCACGGCAACCGCCTTGTGACGAGCCCGTCCGTCGCCTCCCGCGACATAATGCGCGTCAGCCGTCTCGTCTGTCTCGCCAAGAGGTCATCCCGATGACCGACTCGTCGCTCGTCAACATCCGCCTGCAATCCCTCTGGCCGCGCGGCTGTCACCCGCAGCGACTGCCCGGCCGCTTCGACGGCGCCGGCGAGTTGATTTTCGCGCTCGCGCCCTACTTCCAGTTTGAATGGACGCGGCAAGCGAAGGAATCGGTCGACGCCTTTGATCTCAGAATCTGTCGCTCTCGCGCCGTCGTGAGCGATGCGCAATGAAAACGCTGCATCTATCCTTGCCATTTGTAGAAATGCGCTGGGAGCGCAACTGCGAAACAAGGAATAGCGAAATGAGAAGACGCCTCATCCTTTCAGTCTTTTCGGCAATATCTGGCTTGATCGTGTCAGCTTCGGTTGGCATGGCTCAGCAAAAGACTGTGAAAGCCTGCGTTGAGGAATGGCGTTCTAACAAAGTCAACATGCAGACTAAGGGTATCACTGAGGAAGCTTATGTCGCCGGATGCCTTGGAGGCGCGATAGCGACGCCAAGCGTAGCGCCTTCCGCTCCCGCACCGGCCATAGCGGCTCCTGCCGCCCCTTCTGTTACTGCCGTGACACCCGTCTCTCCTGCACCGAAAGGGTCGTCGGTTCCCATCCCCGGGGAACTTCAATTTGAAACCGCGAGGCAGGCAAAAGATCACTGCCCGACTGACACCGTCGTGTGGGCCAATTTGGCGTCAAAAGCTTATCATTTCTACGGCTCGGGCCGTTATGGAAGCACTAGGCGCGGCGCCTATATGTGTGAACGTGAAGCGTTAAGCGTGGGGATGAAGTCGGGGAAGAACGAAAAACATCCATAAACACCAGATGGGGATTTCGGCATCACCGCAATTGAACTCGTCGAAGATTATGATGCTTCTCCTCGACGTGATTGCCTCCTCTCATGAGGCTCCCGTCTTGGATACGCCGTGTGGGTGAATGCAGATGCCGAATAGTGGCGTTCAAATGCATCGAACCCGATCACCACGGCTCGAAGCTCGCTGGCGCCGGATCGATCTCGCATTAGCGCCCGCCGGTGCGCCACTTGGGCGAGCGGAAGAAGTCCGTCGCCGAGTAGGGCTCGCCGCACACCCCACTGCTCACCTCACACCGACACCTGCACTGCCCGTCTTCGTTGGATTACTCGCGGTTCGTCGATGATATCCGGCCTATCGGCCGATCAAGGGCCTGCCGGCCCTTTGGCGCCAATACAATATGTCCTCCCATATCTCTTCGGCGCTTTCCGCATACCAGAAGAGATCACGGTCCTCGGGGTCGATCACTCCTTCCTCCACCAGGAACTCGACGTCGAAGGCGCGGCGCCAGAACTCCTTTCCGACCAGAATGATGGGAAGCGGCTCGATCTTGCGCGTCTGCGCCAGCGTCAAGACTTCGAAAAGCTCGTCCATGGTGCCGAAGCCGCCGGGGAAGGCCACCAGCGCCCTCGCTCTCAACAAAAAATGCATCTTGCGGATCGCGAAATAATGAAAACGCAGGCAAAGGTCGGGCGTCACATAGGGATTGGGGAACTGCTCATGTGGCAGGGTGATGTTCAGGCCGACGCTTTTCCCCCCGGCCTCGAACGCCCCGCGATTCGCCGCCTCCATCAGGCCCGGCCCCCCGCCGGTCACGATCGCGAGCCTTCCTCCGCTGGGAAGCTCGGGGGCGGCGCCGACAATCGCCCCGAATCGGCGCGCGACCTCGTAATAGCGGGACTTCTCGACGATGCGCTCAGCTCTCCGCACCGCTTGCGCGCGGGCGGGGTCCTTCGGATGGGCTGCGCGCTGGCGCCGCGCCGTCCGGAGCTGCGCGGCCGCTGCTTTCGGCTCGACGAGGCGCGTCGAGCCGAAGACGACGATCGCATCCGTGACGCCGTGGCTCTGCAACTGCAGTTCGGGTTTCAAATAATCGAGATCGAGCCTTACGCCCCGCGCCGCGTCGGAACGAAGGAAATCCGGGTCTTCGAAGCCCTCGCGATAGGCAGGGCTTTTCAAGAGGCGGCGCACGCGCGAGCGCGCCTGCGGGTCTTCCGTCTCGCTCTTGGGGCGACAACCGGGAAGCGGCGCGCGACGCCGCACCGGGTCCGGCGGCTTTGGGATCTCGCGGCTGCGGGAGGAGCTTTCGTCACGAAGCATTCTGCGCGGTCCTTCCTGAAGGCGGCGCTTCCTTTATTTCCGGCGCGGCCCGGCGTATATGGGCCGCCCTGGCGCCGCGGAAAAGCTGCGGCTTGAGGAGCAAGGGCGGTCGATGGCCGGGCATAGTCAGTTTAAAAACATCATGCACAAGAAGGGCAAGCAGGACGCCCTTCGCTCGAAGCTTTTCTCGAAGCTTGCCCGGGAAATCACCGTGGCGGCCAAGATGGGCCTGCCTGACCCCAACATGAACGCGAGACTGCGCGCCGCCGTGCTCGCCGCGCGCGCGGAGAACATGCCCAAAGACAATATCGAGCGGGCGATCAAGAAGGCCTCCGGCGCCGACGCGGAGAATTACGACGAGGTGCGCTACGAGGGCTATGCCCCCGGCGGCGTCGCGATCATCATCGAGGCCTTAACCGACAACCGCAACCGCACAGCCGGCGAGGTGCGCTCCTATTTCACCAAGGCCGGCGGCGCGCTGGCTGAAACGGGGGCCGTTTCCTTCATGTTCGACCGCGTCGGGCTCGTCGAGTTCGACCGCAAGGTCGCCTCGGAAGACGCGGTGCTGGAGGCGGCGCTGGAGGCCGGCGCCGAGGACGTCGCCTCGAGCGAGGAGACGCATGAGATCACGACCTCGCTCGAGGGCTTGCGCGACGTCGCCAAGAGCCTCGAGGAAAAATTCGGCGAGCCCAAGAAGGCCGCGCTGGTCTGGCGCGCGCAGAACATGGTCGCGGTCGACGACGAGGCCGGCGAGAAAATTTTGAAGCTCGTCGGCTCGCTCGAGGACAACGACGACGTGCAGAACGTCTATCTCAACGCCGAATTCTCGGACTCGCTCGTCGCCAAGATGGCGGGCTGAGGCCTCTGGCGCGTCGGCGGACAGACCGTGACGCGGTAACCTAATCTTGCCGGCGCGACGAAGAGTGGCGTTCACCGGCGGGGGGCCCCCGTGGGGGCTCGATTTTTTTGACGCCCGGCGGCCCGATGCGCTATCGCAGGAGCAAAGGGAGCCTGAACGAATGACCGACGCCCCGCGCCGCGATAAGCCTTGGATGTTTCGAACCTACGCCGGCCATTCGACCGCGCGAGAGTCGAACCTTCTCTATCGCTCGAACCTCGCCAAGGGGCAGACGGGTCTATCGATCGCCTTCGATCTGCCGACGCAGACGGGTTACGACAGCGACCATCCGCTCGCCAGGGGCGAGGTCGGCAAGGTCGGCGTGCCGGTCTCGCATCTGGGCGACATGCGCACGCTCTTCGAGGGCATTCCTCTGGCCGAGATGAACACCTCGATGACGATCAACGCCACGGCCGTCTGGCTGATGGCGCTCTATATCGCCGCGGCCGAAGAGCAGGGCGTCGCGCGCGCAAAACTCCAGGGCACGACGCAAAACGACATTATCAAGGAATATCTGTCGCGCGGCTCCTACGTGTTTCCACCGGCGGCGTCGCTGCGGCTCACGCAGGACCTCATTCTCTTCGCGACGAAGGAATCTCCGAAATTCAACCCCATGAACGTCTGCTCCTACCATCTGCAGGAGGCGGGAGCGACGCCGGGGCAGGAGCTCGCCTATGCGCTCGCCACCGCCGTCGCGATCCTCGACGGCGTGAAGGCCGCGGGCCTCTCGAACGAGGATTTCGCGCAGGTCGTCGGCCGTATCTCCTTCTTCGTCAACGCCGGAATGCGCTTCGTCACGGAGCTTTGCAAGATGCGGGCTTTCGTTGAGCTGTGGGACGAGATCACCCGCGACCGCTACGGCGTGAAGGACGAGAAGTCGCGCCGCTTCCGCTATGGCGTGCAGGTCAACTCGCTGGGCCTGACAGAGCAGCAGCCGGAAAACAACGTCTATCGCATTCTCATCGAGATGCTGGCGGTGGTGCTCTCCAAGAACGCCCGCGCCCGCGCCGTGCAGCTCCCCGCCTGGAACGAGGCGCTCGGCCTGCCGCGTCCCTTTGACCAGCAATGGTCGCTGCGCATGCAGCAGATCATGGCCTATGAGACCGACCTCTTGGAATATGGCGACATCTTCGACGGCAATCCGGAGATCGCCAAGAAGGTTGCGGCGCTGAAGGCCGAGGCCAAGGCCGAGCTCAAGAAGATTGACGAGATCGGCGGCGCGGCCGCCGCGGTCGAGATCGGCTACATGAAGTCGAAGCTCGTCGAATCGAACACGGCCCGGCTCGAAGCGATCGAAGCCGGCGAGCAGATCGTCGTCGGCGTCAACAAGTTCGTCGAGGGCGAGCCTTCGCCGCTCGCCTCCGGCGAGGACGCGATCATGGTGGTGCCCAAGCATGTCGAGGCTGAGCAGGTCGAGCGGTTGAAGGCTTGGCGCGCGGGACGTGACGAGAAGGCCGCCAAGGCGGCGCTGGAAGCGCTTTCACGCGCGGCGAAGGAAGGCCGTAACATGGTCGAGCCGTCGATCGCGGCGGCCAAGGCGGGCGTGACGACCGGCGAATGGGGCGGTGTGCTGCGCAGCGTCTTCGGCGAATATCGCGCGCCGACGGGCGTTTCCTCGACGGCGCGCCAGGTTGGCGGGGCGCTCGACAAGGTGAGAGGCGAGGTTGAGCGCGTCTCGCAGAAGATCGGCAAACGTGCGAAGTTCCTGGTCGGCAAGCCCGGATTGGACGGCCACTCGAACGGCGCCGAGCAGATCGCTGTGCGTGCGCGCGACGCTGGCTTCGACGTGATCTACGCCGGCATCCGTTCGACGCCCAAGGAGCTCGTGGAGACCGCGAAGAAGGAAGGCGCGCATTGCGTCGGCCTTTCGATCCTCTCCGGATCGCATGTGACCCTCGCCCATGAGGTGATCAAGCTGATGAAGGACGAGGGATTGTCCGAGGTGCCGCTGGTGGTGGGCGGCATCATTCCACCGGCCGACGAGAAGCTGTTGCGCGAGAGCGGGGTCGCGGCCGTCTACACGCCTAAGAATTATGATCTGAACCAGATCATGACGGACCTCGCGCACATCATCGAGCGCAGCGTCGCCTGAATCGCGCCGCGTTCGGGCGCAAACGCCTGAACGCATGGAAAGAAATCATTTTCCGCTCTCAGTCAAATAGGCTCGTCGGACCGCGCCCGCACGCGCCGTAGCCTGTCGCTGGCGACGGGCCTCTGGAGACGCCCTACGGCGGGGACGGCTAGGGGGGGTCTCGCGGGAGGTAACGCGACCCCTTCCCCCAACCCCTCCCCGAAAGAGGGAGGGGAGCGGACGACGCGAGGCAAAGCGATCATCCGCAATTCGTGATAGAGCGCGCTCTCGGCGCGCAGCCTTATTCCGAATCGAGCGGCGCGAAGTCCTGAGGGCTTGCCGTCCTCGCCGAACGCGATCTTCTCGATACGCGCTTCCGCCTCCTTCAGCAGCGCGTCGCAGCGCCGCTTCAACGCCTCGCCGCGCTCGAAAAGCTTGACTGACTCGTCGAGCGAGACGCTGGATTTCTCGAGCGCCGCGACGATTTCTTCCAATTCCTGCATCGCTTTCTCGAAAGGCAGGGTTGCAGGATCGGGAAGTGGCGCGTTCAAGCCGTGACCTTTCGGAGGGGAACTGAGGGCGAGACCAGTTTAGCCAATGAGGCAGTTGCTGGCGACCGCCCGCCCTTTGCGACACGCCGCTCACGCTTCCCCATCGCCTTCGCCGGCCTCCTCGAGGATTTTTTCGGCGACGACGCCGGCGTTGGCGCGGATCGCCTGCTCGATCTTGGCTGCCGCCGCCGGGTTCTGCTTGAGATAAGTTTTGGCGTTCTCGCGCCCTTGCCCGAGCCGCTGGCTGTCATACGAAAACCATGCGCCGGATTTCTCGACGACGCCCGCCTTGACGCCGAGATCGACCAGCTCGCCGACCTTCGATATGCCCTCGCCATACATGATGTCGAACTCGACCTGCTTGAACGGCGGCGCCACCTTGTTCTTGACGACCTTCACCCGCGTCTGATTGCCCACCGCCTCGTCGCGGTCCTTGATCGCCCCGATCCGGCGAATGTCGAGCCGCACCGAGGCGTAGAACTTCAGGGCGTTGCCGCCCGTCGTCGTCTCCGGCGAGCCATACATCACGCCGATCTTCATCCGGATCTGGTTGATGAAGATCACCAGCGTGTTCGAGCGCGAGATCGACGCGGTCAGCTTGCGCAAGGCCTGGCTCATCAGCCGCGCCTGCAGGCCCGGCTGCACCTCGCCCATCTCCCCCTCGATTTCCGCGCGCGGCGTCAGCGCCGCGACCGAATCGATCACCAGCACGTCGACCGCGCCCGAGCGCACCAGCGTGTCGGTGATCTCCAGCGCCTGCTCGCCGGTGTCGGGCTGCGAGATGAGAAGATCGTCGAGCTGCACCCCGAGCTTCTTGGCGTAGACGGGATCGAGCGCATGCTCGGCGTCGACGAAGGCGCAGACGCCGCCGGCCTTCTGCGCCTCGGCGATCACATGCAGCGTCAGCGTCGTCTTGCCCGAGGACTCCGGCCCATAGATCTCGACGATGCGCCCGCGCGGCAGACCGCCGACGCCCAGCGCAATGTCGAGCCCGAGCGAGCCGGTCGAGACGGTCTCGATCTCGACCGGCTTCTGGTTCTTGCCGAGCCGCATGATCGAGCCCTTGCCGAAGGCGCGCTCGATCTGCGAGAGCGCGGCGTCGAGCGCCTTGGTCTTGTCCACGGACGTCCCTTCCACGAGGCGGAGATTGGCGGCTTGGCTCACGGCGAAAATTCCTTCTGACATGCGGAATGCGGGCGGCGCAACGGCGGGCAGAAACGTG
>CAWHHH010000013.1:0-391062 GCA_963829075.1 uncultured Alphaproteobacteria bacterium
CGTTCTATTGCCAGCACATACTGCCGCCGGTGCTGCGCGGCGAGCGCGTGCTCGTCGCCGCCCACGGCAATTCGCTGCGCGCGCTGGCCATGGTGCTGGATCAGCTGACGCCGGACGAGGTCCCGGGTCTCGAAGCTCGCGACGGGCGTGCCGCTGATCTACACTCTCAATGCGGAACTCGACCGTTGCGTCGAAAGAGCTGCTGGCGTGACGGCGGCGCTTAGGCGAGACGCAAGAACGTAAGCCCGTCACTCGTGGCGGCGGGCCTACGGGTCGCTTGGGCGGACGGCGCTCGACGGCGAGCGGCAAGCGCGCAATCAGCTCAGCGAATGACGTAGGGCAGGAGGCCGAGGAAGCGGGCAGCGCTTGATCGCCTGGGCGAGCTCGCGCTGCTTCTTGGCCGAGACGGCGGTGATGCGCGACGGCACGATCTTGCCGCGCTCGGAGATGTAGCGCTGCAGAGCAGGCGGACGTCCTTGTAGTCGATCTTCGGGCGCATTGGCGCCGGAGAACGGGCAGGTCTTGCGGCGGCGGAAGAAGGGGCGGCGGGGCGGCGGGGTCGTACCTCAGACGTCTCTCGTCGCGGTCGCGCGGGGCGTCCGCGGTCGCGGACGGCCGCCGGACGGTCGCCACGGTCGCCGCGCGGCGCCGCGGCGCTCGCCGCGCTCGCCGTCGCCGTCGCGCTTCTGCAGCATGCGCCGAGGGGCCTTCCTCGAGCGCGTCGACCCGGACGGTGATGAAGCGCAGGACGTCCTCGTTGATGCGCATCTGCCGCTCCATCTCGGCGACCGCCGGCGCGGCGGCGCGTCGATGTTGAGCAGCGTGTAGTGCGCCTTGCGGTTCTTCTTGATGCGGTAGGCGAGGGACTTGAGGCCCCAATATTCGATCTTCTGTGACCTTGCCGCCGCGCAGGCGATCGATTCTTGAACTGCTCGGTCAGGGTCTCGACCTGCTGGGCGGAGACGTCCTGGCGGGCAAGATAGATGTGCTCGTAGAGGGGCATTTTGGCTTGCCTTTCCTGTGTTCTTCGGTCGCGCCCCGGCGCAAAGCCCTTCGAGCCCTCGGATGGAAAGGCTCGGATCGGGAAGTGTCGAAGGCGGGAACACGGGAAGACGGCCCTTAGGCCCTCCGCCAGGGGCTTAGCCCCTGCGGCTTCCGTTCAGCCCCCAGCCAGGGCGACGCGAAGCGCGCGTTATAGCCGGATTTGCGCCGGACGCAAGGGGCGGACTTCACCGGCGCGCGGCGCGCGACCGAACACTTCAGACAGTCGCCTGCAGCAATGAGAGCGCCCGCGCGATCAAGTCGTCGAGCGTGAACGGCTTGCGCAGAACTTCCATGTTCGGGGCGACCCCCAGGGTGTCCAGCGACTTGTCCGCATATCCTGTGATGAAAAGGACGGGCAGGTCGGGATGCGCGGCGCGCGCGCCTTCCGCGACTGGCGTCCGTTCAAGACAGGCAGACCCACGTCGGTGATCAGCAAGTCCAGCGGCGCGCTCGATTTCGCCATCTGCAATCCGGCGGCGCCATCGGGCGCCTCGAGCACCTCGCAGCCGATCTCGCCAAGGGCCTCGACAATTTGGGAGCGCACCTCGCTCTGATCCTCCACGACGAGAATCCGAGGGCGATCAGCCAGAGGCGTCGCGACGGCGGTTCTGGTCGCGGTTTGGCGCTCCTCGACGAGGTCGGCGGCGAGATCGATCTTCGGCAGATAGACGCACACGCGCGTCCCCTCGCCAGGAGTGCTTTCCATCCGCACGAAGCCGCCCGATTGTCTGACGAAGCCGTAAACCTGCGAAAGCCCCAGACCCGTTCCGCGACCGAGCCGCTTCGTCGTGAAGAAGGGCTCGAAGGCGCGCTCGAGCACCTCCTCGCTCATGCCGACCCCTGTGTCCGTCACGTCGATTTCGACATAGTCCCCGGGCTCAAGGTCCGGCTCGAGCTCATCAGCGGCAAAGTTTCGTTCCGCCGTCGTGATGGTGAGAGCGCCACCGTGCGGCATGGCGTCGCGCGCGTTGATCGACAGGTTGAGCAGCGCGCTCTCCAATTGCGAGGGATCGCAAACAATTTTTCGCGATCCTCCCGTGAGGCGCAACTCAAGCGCGATCTCCGGCCCCAGCGTGCGTCGCAGCAGGTCCTCGAGGCCCGCGACGAGCGCATCGGGACTCAGCACTCGCGGCAGCAAAGTCTGCCGCCGGGCGAACGCCAGCATACGGTCGATGAGCCTCGAGGCGTTGTTCGACGCCTTTGCGATAGCCGCTAGCGCTGGCTGGATCTCCTCACTGCATCCCCGCGCCATGAGCCGCTCGATGGCGCCGAGCGAGCCCGTGATCACCTGCAGCAGGTTGTTGAAGTCGTGGGCGATTCCGCCTGTCAGCTGCCCGAGCGCTTCCATTTTTTGCGAATGGGCGAGTTGCTCTTGGCTCGCGTACAACGCGGCGTTGGCGCGGCGCAGCTCCTCGACGGAGGGGAGCGCCAGAAACTCGGGGAGCGCCCACCACAATGCGACCGCCGTAAAGATCGAGGCGATCGCGGTCGCCGCCTTGACGACGCCTTGTAATCCGTAAAGCGGGGCCCATAGGGTGATGACGTCGAGCCAGTGCGTCGCGCCGCACAGCAGAATGAAGGCGACGAAGAGCCACAGTATCGGTCCAAAGACGAGGTCGCTGCGTCGCCTGCCGACAACGATGAGCCCCAGCGGGATGGTAAAATAGGCGAGGGCGATCGTAGCGTCCGAAAGCGCGTAGAGCCAAATCAGACCCGGCTCCCAGAGAAGACAGAAGCCGTGCGGCTCCAGCCCGGAGCCGCTAAAGAGCCACTCGGTCAAGGCGGACAGCATGGTAACATCCCACTCCACAGCCCGACGCTGCTAGCGCGCGCTTTGCGCCGACCAACAACAGTTAGATGGTTCAGTTAAACATATCCGTATGAAATTGCGAGGGAAAACATGGGCAATCTTTTTTGAGACGCATGTTTTGCAGCGGCTCCTGCTGTTAGGCAAGAACTGGATCGCGCCATGAGCGGCGCTCGAAGACTGAGGGGCGACGGGGCAAGCTGCCCCTGTGGCGCATTGCTGACATTCAACTCCGCGGCCGTCAGGCCTTTTTCTCGACGACGGCTTCGAGCCCCAAGAGCCGGCCCAGCGCCCTCATGCGGTTGAGCAGGCGGTCGCTGGCGAGATCGGCGCGCGACGCGTGCAGGGTCAAGATCAACCGGCCCGAAGCGCAACGTAGCGGCGTCGCCGGCAAGACGCCCGGCATCGAGGCCGAAAGCAGATAAGCGACGCGCATCGCGGAGCCGAGGATGCGCGCTCGGATGAGCTGGCGCGTCGATAGGAGCGTGCGCAGCGAGGCGCAGTCGTGCTCGCTGTCCGGGCCTTCGTGCCGGAACACGACGGCGAGGGCGAGAAAGGCGCGGCCCGGATGGTCGACGCCGACGAAGGCGCCCTGCGTCACGACATTGGTCGCCTGCAACGCGCGGTAGTCGGGGTGCGCGCGCCAGGAGACGTCGGAGAGCAGGCAGGCGGCGTGACGCAAGCGTATTTCCTCGGCGCTCTCCTCGAGCCCGCTCGAAGCCATCAGGAGGTCGGTCCAGTCGATCAGTTCGTCGCCATAGGCGGGCGCGCGGGCGAGCAGCGCTCCCTGCTCGCGCGCAGCGGCGAGCAGCGGATCGGCGCGGCGTTCCTGCTTCGAGAGGCGCTCGAACAGCAGGCCCTCGCGCACGCCCGCGGCCGAGATCACGATCTCCCTCGGCCTGGCGCAGCGGATGATTTCGTCGAGCACCACCGCGCCATAGGCGAGCAACGGACGGCGCGCCATCGAGATGCTCGCAATGTCGGCGAGCGCCTCGCTGTCGACCCGTTCGACGAGCGCGACGAGGTCGGCCGCTTCACTGGCGTTGATGCGGTAATCGTGCATCACGTCGAGTGGATAATTGCGCTGGCGCATGTGGAGTTTCGCGAGCGCGCGCCAGGTGCCGCCCACTGCATAGAAAGAGCGCCCGCGCAGACCCGCGAGCGGCGCGGCCTCGGCGACCGCCTTGCGGGCGATGCGGCTCGCCTCGCGCAGCGACCGTTTCGACGCGTCCATCAGCGCCAGCCCTCCGAGCGGCAGGCTGACGCCACCGCTAGGCTTGCCCCCGTCGAGATCGATCAGCTCGAGCGAGCCGCCGCCGAGGTCGCCTACGACGCCGTCCGGCGCGTGAATCGCGGAAGCGACTCCGAGCGCGGACAGCTCCGCCTCGCGCGCTCCGGATAGCAGGGCGATCTCGCAGCCGATCGCCGATCGAGCGGCGTTGAGGAAATCCGGGCCGTTGGCGGCGTCGCGGGCGGCCGCCGTCGCGATCACGGTCACGTCCGCGATCTGCATCGTCTCGCACAGCGCCCGGAACCGTCGCAGCGCCTTCAGCGCCTTGGCGACGCCGTCCTCGGAAAGGCGCCCGTTGACCACGACCCCCTTGCCCAGCGCGCACATCGCCTTTTCATTGAAGATCGGCGTCAGCGCGCGCGTCAGCGCCTGGTAGGCGACGAGACGCACCGAATTCGAGCCGATGTCGACGATGGCGACCGGGTCTCTGTGCGCGAGATCAATCATGGTCGCCGCGCTTGAGAAGGGAGCGCGGGCGCCATTCCCTGAGAGACTTGCCGCGGCCGGAGAGGCTCGGATTCGTCATGAAATAGCTGTGCGCGTTGAACCGCTCGTCCCCGGGCTTCGCGTCGCGGCCGCCGCTCCCTCCGGCTTCCCCGGCCGGAATCACGCGTCGCGACGAGCCGTCGGGGAGAACGCGATAGCTCTGCTCATTGTCCATGAGATTGGCGACCATGATCTGATCCAGCACTTGCTGATGCACCGTCGGATTGGTGATCGGCATCAGCGATTCGACGCGCCGGTCGAGGTTGCGCGGCATGAGATCCGCCGATGAGATGTAGAGGGGCGCGCGCGGATGCGGCAGCCCATAGCCTCCGCCGAACGCATAGACGCGCGCATGCTCGAGAAAGCGGCCGACGATGCTCTTGACCCGGATGTTTTCGGAGAGTCCCGGAACGCCCGGCCGCAAGCAGCAGATGCCGCGCACCACGAGATCGATCGAGACTCCGGCTTGCGACGCGAGATAGAGCGCGTCGATGATCTCGGGATCGACGAGCGCGTTGCACTTGCCCCAGATCGCCGCAGGCTTCCCGGCCTTGGCGAAGCCAATCTCCTGCTCGATGTGCTCCAGGAGCTTCTGCTTGAGCGAGATCGGCGAGACCGACATGCGCTCGAGGCCGGCGGGTTCGGCGTAACCCGTGATGTAGTTGAAGATGCGCGAAACGTCCCGGCCGATCGCGGGATCCGCGGTGAAGAGCGAGATGTCCGTATAGATGCGCGCCGTGACGGCGTGATAGTTCCCGGTGCCGATGTGGCAGTAGGTGGCGAGGCCGGAGCCCTCGCGACGCACGACCATCGACAGCTTGGCGTGGGTCTTGAGCTCCAGGAATCCGAACACGACCTGCGCGCCGGCACGCTCCAGATCGCGCGCCCAGCGTATGTTGGCCTCCTCGTCGAAGCGCGCCTTCAATTCGACGAGCGCCGTCACCGACTTGCCGGCCTCCGCCGCCTCGATCAGCGCGCGCACGATCGGGCTGTTCGCCGAGGTTCGGTAAAGCGTCTGCTTGATCGCCACCACATTGGGATCGCGGGCCGCCTGCTGCAGGAACTGCACGACCACATCGAAGGACTCGTAAGGATGGTGGACGACGAGATCCTTTTGCTTGATCGCAAGGAAGCAGTCGCCGCCATTGTCGCGCACGCGCTCAGGAAAACGCGGGTTGTAGGGCGTGAACTTCAGCTCCGGCCGATCGAGCGCGACGAGCTCCGAGAGCTCGGTGAGCGCCAGCATGCCGTCGAGCTCGAAAACCTCGTCGTCCTCGACGTCGAGCTCGGCGGCGACGAGCGCGCGCAGCGCGACCGGCATGTCGGCGGCGACCTCGAGACGGATCACCGATCCTCGGCGCCGCCGCTTCAGCGCGGTTTCGAAGAGGCGCACCAGGTCTTCGGCTTCCTCCTCGACTTCGATATCGCTGTCGCGGATCACGCGGAAGAGCCCCTGGCCGCGCAAGACGTAGCCGGGGAACAGGCGCTGCGCGTGCATCACGATCAGCGTCTCGAGCGAAAGGAAGCGCTCGCGCGGCTGTTCGTCAGCGGCGGCCTCCGCAACCGGCAAACGCACGAAGCGCTCGATCTTCTGCGGCAGACGCACCAGCGCCTGCAGAGCCTTGCGGTCGCTTTGGCGCACGAGCTCCAAGGCCAGCGTCGAGCCGAGATTGGGAATGAAGGGAAAGGGGTGCGCGGGATCAACCGCAAGCGGCGTCAGCACCGGGAAGATGCGCGCGAGAAAATGCTCTTCGAGCCATTCCCTGTCGGCCTTGGAAAGCTCGGCGGGCTCGACGATCGCTATGCCGGCGTCCTTGAGCTCGCCGCGCAACTCGCGCCAACGCAGCATCTGCTGGTCCGTCAGCTCGACGACGCGGGCGCTCACGCATTTGAGCTGCTCGGCCGGGGTCAGCCCGTCCTGAGACACGGCGGTCAGCCCCGCGCGCGCCTGACCGCGCAAGCCGGCCACTCGCACCATGAAAAATTCGTCGAGGTTATTCGCCGAGATCGAAAGAAAACGCAGCCTTTCGAGCAGCGGATGGTTGCGGTTCGACGCCTCCTCCAGCACGCGTCTGTTGAACTCGAGCCAGGACAGCTCGCGATTGACGAATCGCTTGGGCGAAGCCATCAGCGCGGCGGCGTCGTCCCCGCACGCGAGCATCGCCTCTGCAACTTCTGAAACCGCCACTTCGGCCTTCACCTCTTGTCGCCTCACGAAAATTCTCCGAGTTGGTTCAAGGCTTCGCGCGGCGCAGCCTTACGTCAATCCGCTCTGGCGCGGTCGAGAAGCTCGCCCGCCAGCACGCGGGTCACGCGGCGTCCGCGCATCAGCGCCTCGCGGTCGAGGTCGTGAACGAAAGCGCGCGCGGCGTCGAGCGAGCGCTCGAGCCGCAGCGTCAGATAGTCGGCAAGCCCGGGCTCCACGACCAATTGGCGATCGCGAAAGAGCTTCTCCAGCACGGCGTGGATCAGCTCCTCGTCGGGCGCGCCAATTTCGATCAAAGGCGCGTGACGCATTCGTGACAGCAGATCGGGGAGACCCACCCTCTCCTCATGCGGCCGCCAACGCCCCGTCAGGAGAACAGGGATATTGTTTTCGTTGGCGTAGTTCAACAAGTGGAACAGCGCGGTCTCGTCCCTTGCGTCTTCGACCCCATCGACGACGATCGCTTCGGGTTTCAGCCGGGCGAGGGCCTCGAGCGGCGGCAGACCCTCGGGCGGAACGGCGAGCGCCTTGGCAAGCCGCGCCCATATAGCGGCGAGATGGCTCTTGCCGCTGCCGGCCGGGCCGACGAGCAGCAGGAGACGATCCGGCCAGGACGGCCATCGGTCGATCATCGCGAGCGCGTCGGCGTTCGACGGCGCGGCCAGAAATTCTTCGCGCGCGAAGCTCGGCTCGAAAGGGAACTCGAGCGCGAACTGCTTGGCGTCTCGCGTCGCTTTCTCTCCCTGGGCCATCTGGCCTCACTCCGCCTGCGAGGGCGCGGCTCCGGGTCGCAGATAATAGGAGCTCTCGCGATAGCGCTTCAGCGCGAAGCGCAGGAGCACGCCCGCGGCCGCCGCGGCGGGCGCCGCCACGATAACGCCGACGAAGCCGAAGAGCGAGCCGAAGGCGAAAAGCGCGAACATGAGCCAGACGGGATGCAAGCCGATCGACGCGCCGACGAGACGGGGCGAGAGCACATTGCCGTCAAGGAAAAGGCCAACGCTCACGATCGCGACCGCTTCGAGCGGCAGGCGCCAGTCGGGCCAGGCCTGGACGAGGCCGATGCTGATCGACAGCACGAAGGCCGCGATCGAGCCGGCGAAGGGAATGAAGCTCAGCACCCCGGCGACGACGCCGATCAGGAAGCCGAAGTTCAAGCCGATGAAAGAGAGGCCTAACGCGAACCAGGCGCCGAGGAAAAGGCACACAGCGGCCTGTCCGCGCAGGAAGCCGCCCATCGCCGCGTCGATCTCCCGCGCCAGCATGCGGACCTCGCCGCGAAAGCGCGGCGGCGTCAGCTCGTCGAGCATGCGCACCATCGCTCCCCAATCGAGCAGCATGTAAAAGGCGACGACGGGCGTCACCACGATCATCGACACGACGTTGATGATCGCGATGCCGCGGGAAACCATCGAGCGCGCCAGATCCACGAGATGCGCCGCGCCCTCACCGAAGAATTCGTCGACGTATTTTTTCGCGTCGAGCGTCGGGAAGGCGACGTCGAGCCCGTGCTCTTTCAGCACCGAGTTGTAATTTGCGACGAGCTTGTCGCTCCACTCGGTAAAGACCGTGCGCAGCCCTGCAAGAAGGCCGGGAAGGCTCGTGACGAAGCCCTCGAGCTGCTGGATCAGCACCGGGACGAGCAGCAACAGCGCCGCACCGACGACCACGACGAAGACGGCGAGCAGCAGCAGCGCCGCGCCGAGCCGCGACAAGCCCAGCCGCTGCAATCGTTCGGCGACCGGATTGAGCAGATAGCCGAGCACGGCGCCGGCGGCGAAAGGCGTGAGAACGGATTTGAGCGCCGAGGCGGCAACCAGCAGCAGCGCCCCGGCCACGCCCCAGAGCAACAGATTCCGCTCGAGGCGGAAGGCGCCGTCTGGGCCGCCGCTCCCCGATGCGTTTCCGCTCGACATCTCCCGCTCCTTGGCGCCGCCGCCCCAGAGATAGACGGTCGGCGAAGGCGGGGTCAATGGCGGTCAGGCGGGGCCGATGCGGCCGTTGAGAGCTGCGCTCTTTTCGACAAAATAGGCAAAAGAGCGAGAGCTTCGCGTCTGGCAGAGGGCGACGCCGCCTTGTCATCCCGCGAATTGGTAATTTGCCAAAGGCTCAGCCTCGACCCGGGCAGTTCCCCGAAAATAGCTGCAATTTTCAACAGCAAGCAGCAGAACTTAACCGCGGGCGCAAACAGCCTCAAGGCAACGACTCGCCCGCCTCCCTGTAAAAACTCTCCAGGCGCAGCGCAGCTCCGGCAAATCCGTTAGCGCGGTTTGCCAAACGACTCCGAGGTCGAGGTCAAAGTAGCCGTGCGCTATGCGGTTGCGCATCCCGATCATGCTTCGCCATGCCCCTTCGGGATGCCGCGCAAGAAAGTCTGCGTGATCCCGTGCGAGACGGGCTGTCGCCTCGCCGATGATCCTTAAATTCAACGCAACCGCCTGCTGCGTACGCGTGTCCAGCAGAAATTCCTCTTCCGATAGTCCTTCGACGAAGGACATCGCCAAGCGGCTCGCCTTCACGAGTTGATCCAAAAGCACGAAAACGTCGCGCTCGCTCATATCGGCGAGGCTTCCGCCATCACCGCGGCGCGGATGCGCTGCGGCCGCTCTGCCGGGGTCAGCAAGTCCACGCGCACTCCCAAAATTTCCTCGAGCTCTACCTGCAGGCCGCCGATGTCGAACAGCGTCGCGCCGGGAAGCGCGTCGACCAGAATGTCGATGTCGCTGCCGTCTCGGTCGTCGCCGTGCAGGACGGAGCCGAACACGCGCGGGTTTGCGGCGCGCGAGCGGCGGACGGCGGCGCGGACGGCGTCGCGATGAGCTCGATGGCTACGAACGGCTTCATGCTTTGGGCTTCATAAAGGCTGTGGATAATCTCCCGCGCCCCTCATTCTAGCTCTCCCAGCTTGCGGGGAGGGAGGGCAAGTTCCGCGCTCCTTCGGCTTTGCGAACATATTACCACAAAAAAATTCGGGCTCCCCGAGGGGAGCCCGAAACGAAAGTCTGAAGTCTTACTTCTTGTGGTCGTCGCCGCCGACTTCCTTGAAGTCCGCGTCGATCACGTCGTCCTTGCCGGGGGCGTCGTGCTGGCCGCCGGGGCTTGCGCCTTCGGCCTGCTGCGCCTTGTACATCGCCTCGCCGAGCTTCATCGACGCCTGCGCCAGCTCGGCCGTGCGCGTCTTGATCAATTGAGCGTCCTCACCCGTGAGCGCGGTCTTCAGCGCGTCGATCGCCGCCTCAATCGCGCCGCGATCGGCGGACGACACCTTGTCGCCGAACTCCTGCAGCGACTTATGCGCCGTATGGACGGCAGCTTCGCCGTGGTTTCGCGCGTCGATGAGCTCGCGCCGCGTCTTGTCCTCGGCGGCGTGCGCCTCGGCGTCCTTGACCATGCGCTCGATGTCGGAGTCGGTGAGACCGCCCGAGGCCTGGATGCGGATCTGCTGCTCCTTGCCGGTGGCCTTGTCCTTCGCGGTGACGCTGACGATGCCGTTGGCGTCGATGTCGAAGGTGACCTCGATCTGCGGCACGCCGCGCGGGGCCGGCGGAATGCCGGCGAGATCGAAGCGTCCCAGGCTCTTGTTGTCCTGCGCCATCTCGCGCTCGCCCTGGAACACGTTGATCGTGACCGCGGTCTGGTTGTCCTCGGCCGTTGAGAACACCTGGCTCTTCTTCGTCGGGATCGTCGTGTTGCGGTCGATGAGCCGCGTGAACACGCCGCCGAGCGTCTCGATGCCAAGCGAGAGCGGCGTCACGTCGAGCAGCAGCACGTCCTTGACGTCGCCCTGCAGCACGCCCGCCTGCACCGCGGCGCCGACCGCGACGACCTCGTCGGGGTTCACGCCCTTATGCGGCTCCTTGCCGAAGAACTGCTTGACGACCTCCTGCACCTTCGGCATGCGCGTCATGCCGCCGACGAGCACCACCTCGCCGATCTCACCCGGCGACATGCCGGCGTCCTTGAGCGCTTTGCGGCAAGGCTCGATCGTGCGCTGGATCAGATCGTCGACCAGCGTCTCGAATTTTGCGCGCGTCAGCTTCATCGACAGGTGCTTGGGGCCGTTCGCGTCGGCGGTGATGTAAGGCTCGTTGATCTCGGTCTGCGTCGCCGAGGAGAGCGCGATCTTCGCGTCCTCCGCCGCCTTCTTCAGGCGCTGCAGGGCGAGCTTGTCCTTGGTGAGATCGATGCCGTGCTCCTTCTTGAACTCGCTCGCGAGATATTCGACGAGGCGGTTGTCGAAGTCCTCGCCGCCGAGGAACGTGTCGCCGTTCGTCGACTTCACCTCGAAGACGCCGTCGCCGATCTCGAGGATCGAAATGTCGAAGGTGCCGCCGCCGAGGTCATAGACCGCGATCGCGCCCGAATGCTTCTTGTCGAGGCCATAGGCGAGCGCCGCGGCCGTCGGCTCGTTGATGATCCGAAGCACCTCGAGGCCGGCGATCTTGCCGGCGTCCTTGGTCGCCTGGCGCTGCGCGTCGTTGAAATAGGCGGGCACCGTGATGACGGCCTGGGTGACGGGACCGCCGAGATTGGCTTCCGCCGTCTCCTTCATCTTCTGAAGGATGAAGGCCGAGATCTGCGAGGGCGAATATTGCTTGCCGCCCGCCTCGACCCAGGCGTCGCCATTGCCGCCGCGCACGATCTTGTAAGGGACGAGGCCCATGTCCTTCTTCGTCATCGGATCTTCGAAGGTGCGGCCGATCAGCCGCTTGATCGCGAAGAAGGTTTTTTCGGGATTGGTGATCGCCTGGCGCTTGGCCGGCTGACCGACGAGGCGCTCCCCGTCGTCGGTGAAGGCGACGATGGACGGCGTCGTCCGCGCGCCCTCCGCATTTTCGATGACCTTAGGGCTCGACCCCTCCATGACGGCCACACACGAGTTCGTGGTGCCGAGGTCGATGCCGATGATTTTTGCCATGTCGCGTCCTTTCTTAACGAATTCTTGCGGGCCCCGAAGCGGTCCCCTCGCCGACAGCTCCGCTTAGGCCATGAAACAGGCCCGCTGGACGCCGTCGCTCGTCCCTTGAGATTGTGCCTCCGCCATCTCGACGCAAGGGCGCCCAATGCGTTGAGCCCGCCTTATTTTCGGGCTCGGCGGCGGCGCCCCGACACAGTTCTGCTCACGCCATTCGCGCATAGACCGCGTCGACCCTCGCGCCGCGGTCCAGCGCCCGGAACACCTCCACCGAGAACCCCGTGGCCAAGGGGCGCACGCGGGCTGCGATTCGCTCGGCCTCGGCCTCGCTTGCCGCAAAGGCGAAGCCCGTTGGGCCCCAGCTCGTCTGTCCGCCGCCGACCGCCCCCTCGGCCAAAAGCGCTGCGACGGCGCGCTCCACGGCCGCGCTCAGGAAGCGCCCGCCGCCTTGCGTGGGGCCGAAATAATCGCCCACGGCCCGCTGAACATGCTCAATCGCCGCGCCGAAGCCCGCAAGATCGCGCTCGATGAGCGCAGGGAGCGCCTGCATCAGCACGCGGCGGCAGAGCTCCCCCGCCGTCGCCTCGGAGAAGGCCGGAAGCGTCGCGAAGGCCTCGCGCTCGCGCTCGCCATGGGCGCCCTCGGCCTTGGGGTCGAACACCAGCAGGATGCGCCAATCGGGCGGAAACGGCAGGCGCGCGACGACGGGCGCAGTGGGGCCGCCTTCGATTCTCCCACCGTCGACGACGAAGCCGCCCTGCTCAAAGAGGCCGGCGCCAAGTCCTGAGCGCGCGCCGCGCCCCATCGCCGCGGCGTCGGAGGCCGCGTCGCCGGCGACGTTCTCAAGCCGGCGCACCGCTGCGGCGATCGCGAGCGCAAGCTGCGTTCCGGAGCCGAGGCCTGCATGCGCCGGGATCGCCTCATGGATGACGAGCCGGACCTTCAGGCTCGGCGCGAAGGCGGATCGCGCCGTCTCGAGGAGCGGGGCGGCGCGAACGGCTTCCCGGCCTTCGACCGAGGATTTCTTGGCGCGCGTGAGAGTCAATCGCGTCTTCGGCCCGTCGACCGCCAGGCCCAGGCCGCCGAATTTTCGACCGAGGCCGCCGTGGAGATCGAGAAAGCCGAGGTGCAGCCGCGCGCTGGCGGCGACGCGAACCTCGTTGACGCTTTTCTCCGCCGGCATGGACGCCCCGTTCGTTTCGCAAGACAGGCGACGCTTGCGCTCTAAATCTGCAAGGAGATTTCGCGCGATGGCGGCAAAGCCCGCGCTCGCGCGACTAACCCGGCGGGAGGCGATTGGCAAGGAGATTTGCTTTTCGTCTTTCCGCCCCGCTGGAGCGCGCTGGCAAAAAGTGGAAGCCAGTTTTTCGCGCAAAGCGCGCTCTAAGTTTTTAGAATCGATCACGTTTTCTGCGTTGAGGCGATTCCGCCTGAACGCAGCGTGATCTAGGAGGAGAGGGATCATGACCACGAAGGAGCGCGTTTACACCGAGGTGGAAATCGCGGAGAAGCTCGCCAAGGAGCTGCCGGAATGGCGCTATGAAGGCGATTGGATCCGCCGCACCTACAAGACGCATACATGGCCCGGCACGATCCTTCTGATCGGCACGATCGGCATGCTCTCGGAGGCGGCCTGGCATCATCCCGACCTCGTCGTCTCTTACGCCTTCGTCGAGGTGAAGCTTTGCACCCATTCGGCCAAGGGGATTACCGACAAGGATTTCGAGCTCGCGCGTAAGCTCGAGGAAACGCTGCTGTGGCGCGGTCAAAACGCGCCTGAAGCGCCGCTCGCCAAACGCGTGCTGCGCGGGCCAAAAGCAGAGCAGGCGTGACGCAGCTTGGCCCTAATAGCGAAAGCCCCGGCTCGCGGCCTTGAACATCGCCGCGCCGGAGGCCACTCTTGCTGCATCCGGTTTCCCCGAGGGCCGGCCACTGATCCTTGAGGCGCCGCATGTTCGCTTCCCTCGTCAACGGGCTGCTGCAAAATCAGATCCTAACCGGCGCCTTCGGGGCGATGGCGCTCGGCTGGGTCGCCTATCAGGCCAAGTCCCTTCCAGCGGCGATCTACGGGCTCGCGAGCGGGCTCTTTTGCGTGCGCGTGACGATGGACAGCAGCCGCGCCTTCTTCCTCGACGTCGACCGGGCGCTTTCGGGGCACCGCGTCCGGATCAACAAGGCCTTCGAGTTCCAGAACCTGGAGCTGACGACGGGCTTTGGCCGCGGCCTCGCCCGATGGGACGGGATGTGGGTCGGCTACAACAAGGCGAAGGACGAGGGGACGCAGAGCGCCGTCAGGATCGTGCTGACCATGACCTTCTACACGGCCGACGTCGAGCGGGTCAGGCGGCTGTTGATGTCGGCGATCCCCGCCGAGGCGAGCCAAAATGCGATCACGATCGCAGTCGAGCGCGGGACCGGCTGGGTCGGAACCTACAAGCGCAAGCGGCGGCTCGAGACGGTCTTCGTCGAGGGAGACATTGGCAGGAGGATCGTCGCGCGTCTCAAATGGTTCGAGGCGAATGCGGAATGGTATGATCGACGCGGCGTGCCGCGAAAAATCGGCTTCATTCTGCACGGACCGCCCGGCACGGGAAAGACCTCGCTCATCCATGCGATCGCTTCCGAGCTCAATCTCGATGTCTTCTACGTCACCTCGCTTTCGTTGATGGCGCAGAAGATGGACACGGTCACCGCGCGATCGCTCCTCGTCATCGAGGACATCGACACGCTGTCGGCGGGCCTCAACCGGAAGAGCACGGAGAGCGGCAAGGACGTGGCGCTCTCCTTCTCGCTGCATGAAATCCTGAACACGCTGGACGGGATGCAAACGCCGGACGGGCTGAAGTTCATCATCACGACGAATCATCTGGACAGGCTCGATCCCGCGCTGCTGCGCCCTGGCCGCATCGACGAGATTTACGAGATCGGCCTGCTCGGCGTCGAGGAGGCGAGGCGCATGTTCCGCGCCTTCTACGACCGCGACGGGATCACCGCCTACGCGCCAACGTCCGGCGCGCGGCTCCAGCAGATGTTCTCGACGCTCAGCGCCGACGAGGCGGAAGCCGCGCTGGCGCGGGAGGCGAAAAAGGCGGCGTGACGCGTTCGGGGCGCCCGGGGGTGACCTTCGCTCACCCGATCTCTTCCGGCGCCTTGGCTTTGAGCTCCAGCGCATGCATGCCTGCCGCGAAGGCATCCTTTAAGAGGTCGTTGACGAGCCGGTGGCGCTCGAGCCGGCTTTTCCCCGAGAAGGCCGACGAAATGATCTCGACGCGAAAATGCGTCTCGGCGCCCGGGCGGTGGCCGGCGTGCCCCGCATGGCGACCCGAATCATCGAAAACGACGAGCTGCGTCGGCGCGAGGCCTTGGCCAAGTCGCTCCTCGATCAACTGTTTGACGGCTCCCTCACGCATTTGCGTCATGATTGTCCCCTTTTTCGGCGACCAAGCAAGCTTCGCGCCCGCGTGGTCCCGCCGTTCTGTCCTTGTGACCGCGATTTCGTCTTGCCGCGGAGCGGCGCTTTCCCATAATGGGCGAGATGGACCTCAATTCGCCCCTCTTCGACCGCATTCGCACCCGCCGCGGCGCCGAGCGCCCGGCGCGGCCGACGGGGATGCGCTGCGATTTCCCGGGCTGTGAGGAGCCCGGAGAATTTCGCGCGCCGATGGGGCGGCTGCGCGAAGGACAGTATTTCTGCTTCTGCCTCGCCCATGTCCGCGAATACAACAATTCCTATAACTATTTCAATGGGATGAGCGACGAGGCGGTCGCCCGTTACCTCAAGGACGCCACGGTCGGCCATCGCCCGACCTGGTCGATGGGCGTCAAGCGCGGGGCGGCGGGCTTTCGCAGCGACGGGCCGCGCGCCTCGGATCACGCCGATCCGCTCGGGTCCCATCGGCCGCGCTATCATCGTGCGCGAGCCGCCGAGAGGCGGGCCCCGCGCTATTCGCCGGTGACGATGCGGGCGCTCGACGCGCTAGGCCTCGACGATTCCGCGAGCGCGGAGGCGATCAAGGCCCGCTACAAGGAGCTGGTCAAGCGCCATCATCCCGACGCCAACGGCGGAGACCGCTCGCGCGAGGAAAAATTGCGGGAGATCATCCACGCCTATAGAACGTTGCGAGCCGCCCACCTCGTCTGATCGTCTCGCGCCTTCGGGCCGGGGCTCGCGCGAGACCTGGAACATGTTCCCAAAAAGTGCGAAGCGCTTTTGGGAAGAAAACATGTTCAATCCATAACTTTCAGAGCGCGTTCGACCGCAGGCTTTCCGAACGCGCGCCAAGGAGGAAGAAGAGTGGTCGCCCTGGAAAAAGCCGCCGCGAATGGTTCGAAATTGCCGGACACGACAGTTTCCGCGCGCGCGCTCTTCAAGATCGACACGGAGATGACGGTCCCGGCCTACTCGAAGGCCGATCCGCATGTGCCGGATCTCGATCCCGACTATCTCTTCGATCGAGAGACGACGCTCGCCATTCTGGCGGGCTTCGCCCACAATCGCCGCGTCATGGTGACGGGCTATCACGGCACCGGAAAGTCGACGCATATCGAGCAGGTCGCGGCGCGATTGAACTGGCCCTGCGTGCGCGTGAACCTGGACAGCCACGTCTCGCGCATCGACCTCGTCGGCAAGGACGCGATCGTCCTGAGCGAGGGGAAGCAGGTCACGGAATTCCGTGACGGGATCTTGCCTTGGGCGCTGCAAAACAACATCGCGCTCTGCTTCGACGAATATGACGCGGGCCGGCCCGACGTAATGTTCGTCATACAGCGCGTGCTCGAGGTCTCCGGCAAGCTGACGCTTCTCGATCAAAATCGCGTGATCCGGCCGCATCCGGCCTTCCGGTTGTTCGCGACCGCCAACACGGTGGGGCTCGGCGACACCTCGGGGCTCTATCACGGCACGCAGCAGATCAATCAGGGTCAGATGGACCGCTGGTCGATCGTCACGACGCTGAACTATCTTCCGCATGACGCCGAGACCAATATCGTGCTCGCCAAGGTCAGATCGATGCAGAAGACCAAGGAGGGCAAGGACGCGGCGAACAAGATGGTGCGCGTCGCGGATCTCACGCGCAACGCCTTCATGGCCGGCGACCTCTCGACCGTGATGAGCCCGCGAACCGTGATCACCTGGGCCGAGAACGCCGAGATTTTTAGCGACATCGGCTTCGCGTTCCGGCTGACCTTCCTCAATCGCTGCGACGAGCTGGAGCGGCCGCTGGTCGCCGAGTTCTACCAGCGCTGCTTCGGCAAGGAGCTGCCGGAGAGCGCGGTGAACGTGGTGATGACCTGAGCAGTTGACGATGGGCGCTGCGGCGACGCCCCCTCCCCGGCCCTCCCCCGCTTCGCGGGAGAGGGAGTTGGGTTGCGCGCGTCAAAGGGAGTCGGGTTGCGCGCCTCATTGAAATTTTGCGTAACGCCGGCCACCTCCCTCTCCCGCAAAGCGGGGGAGGGTGAGGGAGGGGGCCTTCGCTTCACCCTCAGCGTCCCTGGGCCTTCAGCCGCTTGTTGCATTCGCTGAGGAAGGAAGGCCAGGTCGCCCTGGGATTGGCCTTTAGGAGCGCAGCCTTCTTGGCGCGCCACTCGGCGCCGCACGCTTTCTCGCGCTCGATGAACGCCTGTGTTCCGGGGCTCAAGGGCTTGCCGGTCTTCGTGGTCGCGGCGCCGGCGGGCGCTTCGGCGGCGGGAGCGGCGGCAGGCTTGGCGGGAGCGGCCGGCGCGGCGGTTGGGGCCGGACGGCGCGGCCGGCGCCGGGGCGGGCGCGGCTGGCGCTGCGACGGGCGCGGGCGCCGGGGCCGGCGCCGCGGGCGCCGCCGCAGCAGGAGCGGCGCCGTGACGGGCGCGACAGGCTTGCAGGAACTGCTGCCAGGTCTGTCCGCTCAGCGAGCCCGCGGCCTTGGCGGCCTGATATTCGGAGCCGCACTCCTTCTGCACGCTCACATGCGCCTCCGCCGGAGCCGCGGCCGGCGCGGCCGGCGCCGCAGCGGGGGCCTCCGCCGGCGCGGGCGCGGGCGCAGCCGCTGCGCCGGGAGCGGCGTGACGCGTGCGGCACTCCTGCAGGAACTGCTGCCAGGTTTGGCCGTTCAGCGAGCCCGCGGTCTTGGCGGCCTGATACTCGGCGCCGCATTCCTTCTGAACGCTGACCTCTGCCCGCGCGGGAACGACGACCGCGCCGAGCGCGAGAGACGCGACGGCCAGGGGGACGAGCCGGATCGACATTGTTTCTTCTCCAAACTGAAAGGCTCCCCGCGCTCGGGAGAGCGGCGCAATGAAGATATGGCGGCGAGCGCGCCTCAACCGCGCCGACCTGCCTGGTTTCCTGCAAGCCGTATCGCGTATAATGACGATAATCCCAAGTTCGAGACGAACGCAATCGAGAACCTCGCCTGAAGGACCGCAGAGCATCCTCGAAGCAAGCCGCAGAGCGCCGATGGCCGCAAAGCCCGAAAGCCCCAAGCGCCGAAATCCTCTGGCGTGGCGAGAGGCCGAGCTCGCGCGCCACGGCGACGGTAAAGCGCGCTGCCCCTGGTGCGGCGAGGACGAGCTTTACGTCGCCTATCACGACGAAGAATGGGGCCGGCCGGAATTGTCTTCGAGAGCGCTGTTCGAGAAGCTCGCGCTCGACGGCTTTCAGGCGGGGCTCTCCTGGATCGTGATCTTGCGCAAGCGCGAGTTTTTCAGAATAGCCTTCGAGGGTTTCGATCCCGAGCGCCTCGCGCGTTTCGACGCGGCGCGCGTCGAGGCGCTGCTCGCCGACGCTTCGATCGTGCGCAACCGCGCGAAGATTGAGGGCGTGATCCTCTCGGCGCAAGCCTTTCTCGAGATCGAGACGAAGACGGGGTTCTCGCAATACCTCTGGGACTTCGTCGACGGCGCGCCGATCGTCAACCGGCCGAAGCGCATGAGCGACGTGCCGGCGCAGACGCCGCTTTCCGAGCGCATCTCGAAGGACCTCAGGGCGAGAGGATTCAAATTCTGCGGCCCGACGGTCGTCTACGCCTTCATGCAGGCGGTCGGTATGGTCGACGACCATCTCGCGGGCTGTTTTCGCGCGCGGGAGTGAGGCGCGGCGCGCATTATCCAGAAGTGACGTCGAGCCTTTTGCCGAGCCGGCCCGCGAGGTCTTGGATGAACTGCCAGGCGACGCGGCCCGAGCGCGCGCCGCGCGTCGTCGACCATTCCAGCGCCTCGGCGCGCAGCCTCTCGGGCGCGACGTCGAGGCGACAGCACCGCGCATAGCCCGTGACCATCGCCAGATATTCGTCCTGGCTGCATTTGTGAAAACCAAGCCAGAGGCCGAAACGATCGGAGAGCGAGACCTTCTCCTCCACCGTCTCGCCCGGATGAATGGCCGAGCCCTGCTCATTCTCGGCCATCTCGCGCGGCAGCAGATGCCGGCGGTTCGAGGTTGCGTAGAACAGCACATTGGCGGGCCTTCCCTCGACGCCGCCCTCGAGCGCGCTCTTCAAGGATTTGTAGCTCGCTTCGCCCGCGTCGAAGGAGAGATCGTCGCAAAAGACGATGAACTGAAAATCCTTAGCCCGCAGCGCCGCGAGCAGGACGGGCAGGCTTTCGATGTCCTCGCGGTGAATCTCGATGAGCTTCAGGCGCCCCTCCCCCGCCAAGGCGCCATGCACGGCCTTGACGAGCGACGACTTGCCCATGCCGCGCGCGCCCCAGAGCAGCGCGTTGTTGGCGGGAAGCCCTCGCGCGAAACGTTCGGTGTTGGCGAAGAGCAGATCGCGCGGGCGGTCGATGCCCGCCAGCAGATCGAGCGCGACGCGATTGACGTCGCGCACCGGCGCGAAAACGTTCGCGTCGGGTCGCCAGACGAAGGCTTCGGCGGAAGAAAAATCCGGCGACGGCGGAGGCGGCGGCGCAAGCCGCTCAAGCGCCTCCGCGATGCGAAGAAGAAGAGTTCTTCTTTGAATCGTCCGCCATGCGCAGTTGTTTACCGCCGCTTCACTGGGTGATCGGTTCGGGTCGCCCTCGCGACGATGAGCTTCGTGACGCCCCGAAATTACGCCGCCTGCGCGCCTTTCTTCTTCTTCCAGAAGAAGTAGCCAAAGCCCCCGCCGACCACGAGGACAAAGGCCCCAAAGAGCAGATAGGCGGAAGTCTCGGCGGTGTCCGCCAGCCCGACCGTGAAGGGATGCCGGCCCACATATTCGGTCTTGCCGTCATCGCTCGTGAGCCTGGCGAGCAGCACATAGTTCCCGGCCTTGTGGAACGTGAAGTCGAAATTCACCATGCCGTTGCGATGCTTCTCGACGGGCAAGTGATAAACAATGTCCTCCGGCGCGTCGCTGCCGAGGCCGTCGCCCTTCGGATCGCCGATCACGCGAATGTCCCAGATCATCTCGCGCAGTTCGGAATCCGGCGCGTCGAGCGCGATGACGGTCGGCCCCACGTCGCCCAATGCGTCGCAGACCCGGTCGATGTTCTTCTTGGGCTGCATCGCCACGAATTTCATCGACTTCGAGCCGAGCGCGATCGGGCATTCGGGATCGTAATAATGCCAGCCGGCGGCGCGGCTCGCGCTCGGCGCAAGCGTCGCGCCCATTAAGACGAGGGCTAAGAGGCTCGATCGCAACATGGCGGCTTGGCTCCTTTCTGCGCTTCAACCTTAGAGTTCTTTGTGCGTTCCGTCGCACAAAGGCTCATTCTTCGTCGCCTTGCAGCCGCAGAAGAACGCCTTGCCTGTCGCTTCGGCCGTATAGGCGACGGGGCCGATGCCGCTCCCCTTGTGCGCGCCGTCGCAAAAGGGTTGCGTCGCGCTGCGCCCGCAGGCGCACCAATAATAGACTTTGCCGGCTTCGACCTCGACCGGCATGGATTTCTTCTGATAGACGACGCGTTCCGTCATGGATTTTTTTTCCTTTTAGAGACTGTGCGCCTCGAGCAAGAATTTCTCGGCTTCGAGCGCGGCCATGCAGCCGAGCCCCGCCGCCGTCACCGCCTGCCGATAAATCTCGTCGGCGACGTCGCCCGCCGCAAAAACGCCGGCCGCACTGGTGCGCGTCGTGCCAGGCTCGACCAGGATGTACCCCGAGGGTTTCAGCGCGAGCTGCCCCTTGAAGAGCTCGGACGCGGGGCTGTGGCCGATCGCGACGAAGAGCCCGTCGGCGGCAAGAGTTGTTTCCGCCCCGCCTTTCACATGCTTCAGGCGCACGCTCGTGACCGCGAGCGGAGATTCCTCGCCGAGGATTTCGTCGACCACGTGATCGAAGAGGATCTCGATGTTGGCTTTGGCTCTCAGCCTTTCCTGGAGCACGCGCTCGCCGCGCAGCTCGCCGCGCCGATGCACGAGCGTCACATGCTCAGCGATGTTGGATAAATAGAGCGCCTCTTCGATGGCCGTGTTGCCGCCGCCGACGACGACGACCCGCTTCTTGCGAAAGAAGAAGCCGTCGCAGGTCGCGCAGGCGGAGACGCCATAGCCCTGGAACTTCTCCTCGCTCGGTATGCCGAGCCAGCGCGCCTTGGCGCCCGTCGCGATGATCAGCGCGTCGCATGTGTAATGCTGGCCCGAATCGCCGACGAGAGTGAAGGGTCGGTGTGAGATCCGCGCCTCGACGATATGGTCGGAAACGAGCGTCGCCCCGACGTGCTCGGCCTGACCGCGCATCTGCTCCATCAGCCAGGGCCCCTGGATCGGCTCGGGAAAACCCGGATAGTTCTCGACATCGGTCGTGATCATCAGCTGCCCGCCCTGGTCGAAGCCGGCGATCAGAACAGGCTCGAGCATGGCGCGCGCGGCGTAGATCGCCGCCGTATAGCCGGCGGGGCCGGAGCCAATGATGATGAGCTTGGCGTGGCGTGGCGTTTGTGAGGTCATGAGCGAGACGGTCGTTCGAGGGCGCGAGACCGGTTAGCATTCCGGATAAGGGCTCCGCCAGCCCCCTCCCCGACCCTCCCCCGCAAGCGGGAGAGGGAGGACTGCAGCATTGCGTCAAATTTGCGTATGACGGGCCCCGCCGATGAAGCGCGCAATCTGCCCCCGCTCCTGCGTAAGCGGGGGAGGGTTGGGGAGGGGGCCTCACTCGTCCTCCTCGTCCTCATAATCCAAAAGCTCGCCGGCGTTCGGCGGACGCCAGGCCGGGAGCGGCGGCATCTCGCCCTTGTAAACCTGGTACGCCCGCCGGATCGCCGCGGCGATCTTGGGCGTCTCGTTGATCGACTCATAGGTCCAGCGCTCGGGAGTCCCAGTCCAGGGGCGCACGGCGCCTTCGCTTTGCAGGCGCTCGAGGAAGAGCTTTATTTTCGGGCTGCCGCCGCTCGGCGCGAAAATATGGACAGGCGCGCCGGTCGCGACCGCTTCTCCGATCATGCTGACGCTGTCCGCGGTCACGACGATGAGGTCGGCCGCGGCAAGCATCGAAAAATAGGGGTTCTCCCCCTCCCCGTCCCAGAGCCACCCCGGCCCCTCGGCGAGCACCGTTCGCAGCGCCTCGACGATCCTCGCGGGCGTGCGGCGGGAGGCGGTGACCATCACGCTAAACCCCGCCGCAAACAGCGCGCGCGCCGCCTCTTGCAGGGCGGTCGCGACGGGCGGCGTGAATTTGAAATGGCGATTGTCGCCGCCGACGAGCAGCGCCGCGCGGGGCTTCGGTAAAGCCGCGACGCGCGGGTCCGGCTCTCGGCGCACCCGCGCCAAAAGCTCGGGGGAAACGCGATTGGCCGGCGTGATCGGCGCCACGACATTGGGGCCGAAGAAGCCGTCGTGCAGCGGCGAGACGATGAGATCCGCGGCCGCGCGGCCGGTCGTCGGCCGGTTGACGTAGACCGTGAACACCCGGCGCTTCGAGGCCAGCTTGAGGCGCTTGAGATAGGGCAGCGCGCGCCGGCCGGCGGCGAGCGCGATATCTGGCCAAGGAGGCCCGATCGGACTTCCCGCGCGGCTCTCCTGTTCGCGCCAGTCGATCGGGCCGAAAGGCGCGATGAGCTCGAAGAACTTGCGCGGGCGGATGCGGCGGATGTCGGGCTTAAGCCCCAGCGCCTCGGCGATCCCGAGCGTCTGCGCGTCATGTCCCGCAAGCCCATCGGAGAGGATGCGCAGGTTGAGGGCATGCGCCGCGGGGACGAGCGCCTGACCCGGGGTGAAGTCTGGATTCAATCGGCGGCTCCGTCTTTCTTCCGCGCCCGATCTCTACCAGTTTGCGGCGCGCGGCTAGAGCGCTAAATCAAATCCGCAGACTTTCATCCGAGCATCGGAGGGCAGGCGAGTATGAGGAGCCTCTATAGCAAGGACATCGTGGCGGAGCGCAAGGCGCGGCTCGTTCAATCCATCTCGGCGCTGAAGCAGCACGGCGTGAGGCCGCGGCTCGCCGCCATCGTATGCTCCAGTGACGCCGCAGCGCAGAGCTATGTCGCGGTCAAACGCAAGCACACGAACGAGATCGGCGCCGATTTCGAGGCCCTGGATCTCTCGGGCGTGCGCAACGGGGACGCTGATGCGCGCGCTATCAAAGAGCTATGCGCGCGTTCGGACGTTCACGGCGCCATCCTCGTCATGTCCTCCAATCCGCAAACCGACGAGCTCGATCTCGCCAATCTCATTCCCGCCGAGAAGGACGTCGACGGTCTGTCCGCGTCAAATCTCGGCGCGCTGGTGCAGCATGGCGCAAGTCAGCGCTTCACCGCGCCGGCAACCCCGCAGGCCTGCATGATGCTCGCTTCCTCGGTGACCGAGATCGCCGGCAAGCGCGTCGCCGTGATCGGGCGGGGGCGCACGGTCGGACGTCCGCTCGCCAACATGCTCATCAACGCCGGCGCCACCGTGACCGTCTGTCACTCGAAAACGAAGGACATTCCGCAGATCACGCGCGAGGCGGAGATCGTCTTCGTCGCGACGGGCCGCCCAAAGGGCTTCGGCAGGGAGTATTTTCGCGACGGTCAGGTCGTCATCGACGCGGGGATCGGCTTTATCGACGGTCGGCTCTCCGGCGACGTCGACAGCGCCTCGTTGGACGACCTCGACCTCACGCTCACGCCCGTCCCCGGCGGCGTCGGCCCGCTGACCTCGGTGGTGATTCTGGAAAATCTGCTGCAGCTCATCGAGAACGGCCGGGATGCGCGCCGGTGAGGCCGCGCTACCCCCGCTTCTTCCCCTCATAGGGATTCTCGCCCGTCCGCCTCGAGATGCGGATCGGCACGCCCGGCAGATCGAAGGCCTTGCGCAGGCTGTTGATCAGATAGCGCTCATAGCTCGTCGGCAATTCGTCGAGCTGGTTGCCGAAGAAGGTGAAATGCGGCGGGCGGCTCTTGGGCTGCGTGACGTAGCGGATCTTGATCCGCCGTCCCGAGACCGCGGGCGGCGGGTTCTCGGCAAGCGCGCTCTCGAGCCAGCGGTTGAGCCGCCCCGTCGAGATGCGCTTGTTCCAGATCTCATGCGTCTCGATCACCGCCTGCATCAGCGCGTCGAGGCCAAGACCCGTCGTCCCCGAGACGGGAACGACCTTGCAGCCGCGCAGCTGCGGCAGCAGGCGCTCGGCCTCCTCGCGCAAGGTCGCTGAGCGTCTTGCCGCGATCCTCGACCGCATCCCATTTGCCGAGCGCGATCACCACCGCGCGCCCTTCCGAGGCGGCGATGTCGGCGATGGTCAGATCCTGCTTCTCGAAGGGAATGGCGGAGTCGACCAGGAGCACGACCACTTCGGCGAAGCGCACCGCGCGCAGCGCGTCGGCGCCGGCGAGCTTTTCCAGCTTGTCGACGACGCGGGCGCGCTTGCGCAGCCCCGCCGTGTCGAAGAGCTTCATCTTGCGCTCGCGCCACAGGAAGTCGATCCCGATGCTGTCACGCGTGATCCCGGCCTCCGGGCCGGTCAAGAGCCGCTCCTCGCCGAGCAGCCGATTGATCAGCGTCGACTTGCCGGCGTTGGGGCGTCCGACCACGGCGATGCGCAAGGGCTTCGTCAGATCGAGGTCGCTGCCGTCCTCGTCCTCCGCGAGCTCGGGTCTTGCCGCCTCCTCGTCGTCCTCCGGCGGCGCCTCGGTCAATTCGGGCAAGGCGAGACGCAGCGCGTCGAAGAGGTCGATGAGCCCATCGCCGTGTTCGGCGGAGAGCGGCACCGGATCGCCGAGGCCGAGCCCATAGGCTTCGAGCACGCCGGCCTCGCCCGCGCGTCCCTCGGCCTTGTTGGCGGCGAGGATGACGGGCTTGTCGGCGCGGCGCACGAGATCGGCGAAATATTTGTCGTCCGGCGTCACGCCGACGCGCGCGTCGATCATGAACAGGATCGCGTCGGCCTGCTCGACCGCGGCTTCCGTCTGCCGGCGCATGCGCCCGATGAGGGACGCCTCGGCGCCCTCCTCGAGCCCCGCCGTGTCGATGACTGTGAAGGTGAGATCGGCGAGCTTCGCCTGCCCCTCGCGCCGATCGCGCGTGACGCCCGGCCGATCGTCGACGAGCGCCAGCTTCTTGCCGACGAGCCGGTTGAACAGCGTCGATTTGCCGACATTGGGCCTGCCGACGATGGCGAGCGAGAAGGTCATTGCGTAGAGAAAACCCCCTCCCCAACCCTCCCCCGCTCCGCGGGAGAGGGAGCGCACTCGGGGCCTAATTATCTACCCGCGAAGCCTCGCTCGTTAGCGTCCCCTCTCCCGCGAAGCGGGGGAGGGACAGGGAGGGGGCCGCCGGCGCCTATTTCTTCTCGATTTCCTTCATTTCGACCGTCACGCCGGCGTCGGTCCGGGTTCTGGCCGTCGGCCGATTCGACGATGGGCGTGATCGAGGTGACCGCGCCGGCCTTCCCCTTGACGCCGCGCGCCGCGTGCAGCAGGCCCTGATACGCCTGAGCCCGCTGGCGCATGCCCATCGGCGCGCTGGTGTCGCGCAGCAGAATGTTGAACACGCGCTCGGCCTCGTCGAAATCCTTGTCCTCGAGCGCGTCGAGGCCGGTCCATTCCTGCGCGCTGTAACGGAAGGCGCCGTTCTCGGCCATGAGCGGCCCGAGCTTCACCATGGTCTTCTCGCGGTCGCCCTGCTCCATCGTGTACATCGCGCTGCGCAGCTCCGCGACCGCGCGCGTCAGGCTGTCGACCTTCTTGTCTTCGGCGAGCGCGTCCAGGAGATCGATCGCTTTGGCCTTGTCGGTCTTGGCGAGCTCCTCGGCGCCGCGCAGACGCGCAAGCGAAGCGTAGCCCGCAGGGCCGCTCTTGGCGATCGCGTCGAAGGCGGCGACGGCCTCGGCGCTCTTGCCGGCGTCGGCGTCGGCGACGGCCGCGAGAAAGCGCGCATTGGCGGCTTCGGCCGCCTTGGTCCGCTCGGTTTTGTAATAGCTCCAGGCGCCCGTCGCCGCGACGATCAGGATCGCCAGCACGATGACGGGCGTTTGATAGCGCTTCCAGAGATTTTCGACCTGGTCTCTTTGGACTTCCTCGTCGACCTCACGGAAAATATCGGACATGACCGCTCCGGAACCCTTCTCTGCGCCCCTTTGGCGCTCATTGCGCCTGTTAGCATGGCGCGTCGCGCGAGGCCAGGAGGAGGAAGGCGAGAGGCGAGTGCTCGCGAGGACGGGCTTTCGGGTTTCGCTTGGTCTCAAAGGGGACCAAGACAGATTACAGTCTGTCTCCGGGCAGGGTCAGGGCCGTCATTCCTTGGCGCAGGCGACTTGAAGATCGCCTGTTTTGCGGCCAGCCTCAAATTGTTCTTCGTAATACAGCCACCGGTTTTCCCCCTCGCGCGCGCCGGATTGCTCGAAGAGCCTCCCGTGCATCAGAAGGTTAGGTTGGCGGCTGCCGGTTGCATACCAGTGGTAGTCATGACCGCTCGGCATCGTAACCAAGAGCCAGGGCTTGGTTTTATCGGCAGGGTCGGATTTTTCTCCATTGTCTTCGATGTACGAGACTTTGAAGCCAGCTGCTTTATTGCTGGTCAATATCAGGCTCACGATGACCGTCCGCGGCAGATCGGCGGCGACGATCCGATTTTGACCCGCGTCGAGCGGCCTACACTTGAACGTTTGCGTCCCCGCCTCGCGCTCGGACGCAGTCATTTGCGCTTTGAGCGCCTGCGCCGAGGCCGCAGACGCCAACGCCGCGATGGCTACGGATGCTAGTCGAAGCTTAGACATGACGACCTCCATGGTTAAGGCGAGCTGTGGAGATACGCCAGCTGCGGAAAGCTTACGGGTCAAGGAAAAACGTTTTTAGAAGTAATAAGTTCCGGTAAATTCGAAAAAGCTCTGCGCGATATTGTAAGATCTTATGCTGCATTGCGAATATGCTGCGCAGCAAAAAGCAACAGAAATCAACGGTGGAAGGCTAAGCCGGTCATTGCGATGCGGAATTGAGGCGTCTCATAGTGCAGTCGCGAGGTTAGAGTTCGACGAGAGCTTAACTGGTCGCGAGATAGAGCGCCAAAAACCTGATCGCTTCCGGATCAGTCGGCAGATCGCTGCCGGAATCGTTTGAGGCTGGTCACGAATGGCGACGTCACTAGCGGCGACGCGTCCCGCCAGCGCGCAGGAAAGGGCGTCACGATTGACCCCCTCGAAAGGTCCACAAATCAAGTAAAATCCCTCTGAAGTCTCGGCAAATGACTTGCTGATTAATTTGAGACATGACTTGCCAATTAGCATGCGACAGTAAACCGCCTAGCCAAGGCTGGGCGATGCAGCATAGGATAGGTAAGATTCGCATTCCTTGGCGCGGCGTCCGTTCGGAGTCCGGGGGTTGGCTTGGCGCCGCAGAGCGGCGCCTAAGGATGTTTTGTGCAGGGGGAGGCGGCAATGCCGAGAGACATTCGCAAATCGGTTGCTTTGCGCTCCGCTGCGGTCGGCCGGGTGGCGGCCTCGCGCACGGAGGGGAAACGGCCCCACCTAGACGTGCTCGGCCTACGGCTCATCGGGTTCCTCGGCCTCGCGGCCGCCGCCGCTTTCGGGCTTTCGACGCCGGCGAAGGCGGTGCCGAGCTTCGCCCGGCAGACCGGCCAACCCTGCGCAACCTGCCATACGAACTTCCCCGAGCTGACGCCTTACGGGCGCCGGTTCAAGCTCAGCGGCTACACGATCACTGGCGGGACCGAGCCCTGGGAGGTTCCGCCGATCGCGGCGATGGTGCTGCCGACCTTCACCAAGACGAAGGTCCAGCAGGACACCCCGCCGACCACCCCCGACGGCTATCCGATCGCGCATGTGAACGACAATTTCGTCATGCAGCAGGCTAGCCTGTTCTACGGCGGCAAGATCTTCGACAATCTGGGCGCCTTCGTGCAGGGCACCTACGACAAGGCGTCCCAGCACACTTTCCTCGACAATACGGACATCCGCTACACGCAGACAGCGAATATCGGCGGCGTCGACGCCATCATCGGCGTGACCGCCAACAACAATCCGACCGTCCAGGACGTCTGGAACACGACGCCGGCCTGGGGCTTCCCCTACGTCGCCTCGACCCTCGGTCCGGCCTTTTCGCCGCCGGGCACGCAGATCGAAGGCGGCTGGGCGGGCGCGGCCGTTGGCACGGGCGCTTATGTCTTCCTCAATGACATGCTCTATCTGGAGGGCTCGTTCTATCACAACATGTCGAAAGGCATGTTTGGCGCGCTCGGCTATCCCTGCGGCTATAATTCGGACTACATCGCGAATGTGGCGGCCTGGTCGGCAGCGGCTCGTCCGGCTATCACCGACATATTTGGCACGGGGCCCGTCCCGGCTTGGCAGCCCTTCAGCCAGAACCCTCAAAATTTCAGCCTCGCCTGCCCGTCGAGCTCGCTGGCCAACGCCTCTCCCTATTGGCGCGTCGCCTTGGAGAAGAACTGGGGCGAGCATTCGCTGATGATCGGCGCCTTCGGCTTCTATCCGGCGGTGCTGCCGGGGCGCATCATCGGCTATGGCGTCGACTACTACCGCGACATCGGGCTCGACGCGCAATATCAATATATCAGCGGCGTGCATGCTCTGACCTTGCAGCTCACGCGCATCACCGAGATGCAGAATCTCCAGGGAACCTATGCGCAGGGGATCGCGTCGCAATTCATCGCCGCCAACAACATAACCAACTTCTACGGCCAGCCGGTCTCCGGCGGCTACGCATCGTCGTCCAATGCGCTCAACTATCTGCTGAGCTTCAAGGCGACGGCGGGCTATACATGGGATCACACGCTGAGCGGCTACGTCAGCTATTTCCATGTGAGCGGCTCGCCGGACTTCACGCTCTACGGCAACGCGATGCTCGGCTGGCTCGCTGGCGGCGCCGGCGCCGGCGGCCCCGTCCCCTATCCGAATGGGGGTCCGTCCGCCGTCGGCCTGCCGAACGGCGCGGGCCTGATCTTCGATTTCGCTTACATGCCCTTCAGCAAGGGCGGTCCCGAGGCCTGGCCCTGGGCGAACGCCAAGATCGGGATCTCCTACACGCACTATCTGTCGATGTACGGCGGGACGTCGAACTTCGACGCCAACGGGATCTATTACAACGGCGGCAGTTGGCGGACGCACAGCGCGACCGACAACAACACGCTGTTCTTCTATACGTGGATCGCTTTCTAGCGCTACGCAGGGCATGGGCGGGGGGAGATCATGAGGCTGACGGTTCCGGTTACGGCGCTTTGCGCGGTTTTGATCGCCCTCGTCTTCACGGCGACGGGCTCTGCGCGGCAGCGGGTCTGGCATGTCGCGGCCGAGAGCGGCTTCGAGGGGAAGGCCGACTATTGCAGGACCTGCCACGGACTCTCGGGCGAGGGCTACCGCGGCTATTATCCGATGCCTCGGCTCGCGGGGCAGCAGCCCAAATATATCGAGAACCAGCTCAGAGCCTTCATCGAGCGCCGTCGCGTGAACCCCGTCATGTTCAACGTGGCGCACGCGCTGAGCCCGGCGATGCTCGAGGCGCTGACCCAATACTTCTATCAGCTCAATCCACCGCCGATCGGCGGCGCGGCGGGGGGCAATCTGGGCCTGGGACGCACGATCTATGAGGAGGGCTTGCCCGAGGCCAACATCGCCGCCTGCTCCGCCTGCCATGGTCCCGAGGCCAAGGGACACGAGGAGATTCCGCGCCTCGCCGGCCAGCTCTATCCCTATACGGTGAAGGCGCTATCCGGCTGGACCCGCGAGCGCGGTCAGGGAGGCGCCGGCAGGAGCGACGCCTCGGCGATCATGGTCCCGACGACGCACAATCTCACCCCCGCACAGATCTCGGCGCTCGCCGCCTATCTCAGCACGCTGCGGTGAGCGTCGATCGCGGTAGGAACGGGACGCTTCTCGAGAGAAGCCAGCGCAGAACGGGGACCATGCGACCGAAGACGACAGGAATAGCGCTTCTGGCGATTCTCATCTGCGCCGCCGCGCCGTCGCGGGCGCAGGAAAATCTGCCCGTGCGCAATTGCACATGGTGCCACGGCTCCGCGGCGCAGGGTTTCTCCACCGCGCCACGGCTCGCCGGGCAACAGCCCCACTACCTTGTGGAGCAGCTTCTGGCCTTCAAGGACCACAGCCGCGACAATCCGACCTCGAAGCAATATATGTGGGGCGCGACGGCGCGCGTCGGTCCCGAGCTTGCGAACGAATTCGCGGCCTATTTCGCCGCGCTTCCCGCCGAGCCCGCCAATGACGGCAACAGCGCGCTCGTCGAGGCGGGGAGAGCCCTCTACGAGCAGGGCGCCGCCGACGCCAATGTCGCGGCCTGTGTCGTCTGTCACGGCCCCACGGCGCAAGGCTTCGAGGCCATCCCGCGTTTAGGCGGCCTGTCCTACAGCTATCTGAAGAGCCGGCTCGCGGAATGGTCGCAAGGCTATCACGCCTCGGCCTTCCCCATGCCGCAGGTGGCGACGAGCCTCTCGCCCGAGGAAGCCGACGCGCTCGCCTCTTACCTGAGCTTTCTGAGGTAGCTCGCGGCCTTCCGAAGCCGCGCGACTCGCTCAAATCAAGGGAGCCTTCCGATGACAGGACTTCGCTCGCCGCTGCCAGATCACGCTGCGTTTGAGCGGAATTGCTCGAACGCAGAACACGTGATCGATTCTAAAAACTTAGAGCGCGCTTTGCGCGAAAAACCGGGTTCCACTTTTTCGCAGCGCGCTCTGGCCGCCTCGGCTCTCGTTGGGCTGCTGCTTTTCTCGACGGCGGGACGCGCCGAGGGGCTGAATGCGGAGCCTCCCAAAGCGGCGGCTCCCAAGACCGAGGCTCCCAAGGCTCAGCCTCCCAAGGCGGAGGCGGCCAAGGCGGAAGCGCCGAAGCCGGATGCGCCTTCCAGAGCCGAATTCGAGGGCAAGTTCACCTATTGCAAGACCTGCCACGGCGTGTTGGGCCAAGGCTTCCGCGGCGCCTATCCGATGCCGCGTCTCGCCGGGCAGCAGCCGGAATATCTCGAAAACCAGCTGCAGGCCTTCATCGAGCGCAGGCGCGTGAACCCGGTCATGTTCAATGTGGCGCATGTCCTGAGACCCGGCATGCTGACGGCGCTGGCGGAAGGGTTTCGGGACTTGAACCCGAAGCCGCTCGGCGGCGAGCCCAGAGAGCTGATCCCCGCCGGCAAGAAAATCTTTGAAGAGGGCGTGCCGGCGGCGAACATCCCTCCCTGCGCCTCCTGTCACGGCGCCGACGCCAAAGGCGCGGGCGCCATGCCGCGGCTCGCCGGCCAGCTCTATGATTACACGACGAGGAAGCTCACCAATTGGAGCAAGGAGCGCGGCCAGGACCCCGCCAAGCCCGAACTCGTCGCAGCTCATGGAGCCCATCGCGCACGGCCTGACGCCGCAGCAGATCTCCGAGGTCGCCGCCTATCTCGGATCACTGGAGTAGTGGCGACGCGCTGTTGAACCTCGATCGAGCCGCGCCGCCTCTCGATCTCGCGACGATGATGCATTAAGCTCTTGCGATTCCTGGGCCGGAAGATCGGTCAGGCCTACACCTCTTCAGGCGGCGAGAGATGACCGGCTCCGACCTTCAGTTCGACGTGAATACCGAGCTTGCGGCGCGCCGCACCGGCATGGCGTTTCAGCGCACGCGACTGGCCGAAGATCGCACGCTGATGGCGGTGATTCGCACGTCTCTCTCGCTCATCGGTTTCGGCTTCACGATTTTCCAGTTTTTCCAATCCCTGCGCGAAAGGGATTACATCAGCACGGCCGCAGCGCCGCGCCACTTCGGCAGCGCGTTGGTCGGTCTGGGCGTGCTGATGCTGATTTTGGGGATTGTCTACCACGCCCGATTCATGCTGGGTCTTCGCCGCTTGCGACGGTCGATGTCCGAGGACGGCCTCATCCATGGTGAAACCGTCTTTCCCGTGTCGCTGACCTTGATCACGGCCTTTCTCCTCCTCGCGATTGGCCTCACCGCGATCGTCAGCATGGTGTTTCGGATCGGGCCGTTCGGCTAGCGCGCTTGTCCCTCGAACGGAATCGTTCGAGCGATAAGAAATCGCGCCAGATCAAAAAGCTGGGGCGCATGACGCGCGCTGCGCCTTGGCCTCGCCGTCCGCTCGATCAGCGTTCGTCGAGGATGTGAGCAAATTCTTCTTCACGAGCAGGAGAGCGGAATGCCGAAGACAAAGAAGCCAAACATCCTCATTCTTTGGGGAGACGACATCGGCTGGTGGAACATCAGCTACAACAACCGCGGGCAGATGGGCTACCGCACGCCCAACATCGACCGGATCGGCAACGAGGGATTGGCCTTCACCGACTACTACGGCCAGCAGAGCTGCACAGCCGGAAGGGCGGCGTTCATCACGGGCCAGAACCCCATCCGCACGGGACTGACGAAGGTCGGCATGCCCGGCGCCGACGTCGGTCTGCAGGCGGAAGACCCGACCATTGCCGAACTCTTGAAGCCTCTCGGTTACAAAACGGGGCAGTTCGGCAAGAACCATCTCGGCGACAAGGACAAGTTCCTGCCGACCCTGCATGGCTTCGACGAATTCTTCGGCAATCTTTACCACCTCAACGCGGAAGAGGAGCCGGAAGACCCCGACTACCCGAAGGACCCGGAGTTCAAGAAGCTGTTCGGGCCGCGCGGCGTCCTGCACAGTTGGGCGGACGGCAAGGGCGGACAGAAAGTCGAGGATACCGGGCCGCTCACGAAGAAGCGCATGGAGACCATCGACGACGAAGTGACGGAACGCGCCCTCAAATTCATCGATGAGGCGCACAAGTCCGACACACCGTTCTTTCTGTGGTACAACACCACCGGCATGCATTTTCGCACCCACAGCGCCGAAAAGCACAAGGGCAAAAGCAACGGCCAGGGCGAGTACAACGATGTGATGGTCGCCCATGACGAGCACATCGGCCAGATGTTGAAGAAGCTCGACGAGCTTGGCATCGCCGATGATACGATCGTCTTCTACTCGACCGACAACGGCCCCCATTACAATTCCTGGCCGGACGCCGGCATCACGCCTTTCCGCTCAGAGAAGAACACCAATTGGGAGGGCGGCTGGCGCGTGCCCGCGTTCGTGCGCTGGCCGAGCCGGATCAAGGGAGGCGCCGTGCTCAACGACATCGTCAGCCATCAGGACTGGTTGCCGACGCTGCTCGCGGCCGCGGGAGAGCCGAACATCGTGGAGAAGGCGCGGGCAGGCCACAAGGCTGGCGACAAGACCTTCAAGGTCAACCTCGACGGCTTCAACATGTTGCCCTATCTCACGGGCGAGGCGGAGAAGAGCCCTCGGCAATTCTTCTTCTATATCAGCGATGACGGCGACATTCTCGCCCTGCGCATGGGAGATTGGAAAGTCGTCTTGATGGAGCAGCGGGCGAAGACCTTGGCGTGCTGGTTCGAACCGTTCGTCCATCTGAGGGCGCCGAAAATGTTCCATCTTCGCCGGGATCCGTTCGAGCGGGCAGACGAGAATTCGAACACCTATTGGGATTGGCTGCTGTCGCACGCCTACATCATGTATGCGATGCAGAGCGTCGTCGCGAAGCAGATCGAATCTTTTACGGCCTTTCCGCCGCGTCAAACGCCCGCCTCCTTCAATCTCGACGCGGTCTTGCGAAAGCTGCAGGAGGCGCACAGCAGCGCCAATCACTAAGCGCGCGGTTTTTTCACTTCCACGGATTGAGCGCCGGGACGCGCGCGCGCTCGAACTCCGTCGCGTCGCGCGTCACGACCGTCAGGCCGTGATGCAGCGCCGTCGCCGCGATGAACAGGTCGGGTTGCGAGAAGCTGTGTCCGGCCCTGCGGCCATCCTCGACGAGCAGCCGCCATTTGAGGATCACGTCTTCGCTGAGCGCCTCGGGTCGATGTCAATGTCGCGATAGGGGGAAGCCTGCATCGCAGCGATCAGAGCTTCGCCGGTGCGTTCGCCTTTGAGACGACGAAATTCGTCGGCGGCGACGACGACCACTTCATCGCGTCCATGCACAGTGACGTGCTGCGGCCCCTCGCTGCGAACGCGCCGCACCAGCTCGCTAAAGCGCGCCTTGGTGTCCAGAGCAGCCAGCGGCCCGGGGGCCGCGGCGGCTTGGGCGAGGTTGTTTTTACCGTTCTGGTCACGCTGATCACAAAGACAGACGCAAGGGGAAGCTAAGTCGACCCAGTTTGCCGAAGTTTTGCATCATGAGCGTTCGGCAAACCCGGGCAACGAGCACGGCCAGGATCCCGATCTACTGGTCAAAACGCACAGATCGCGCGCACGGCGTGGAGAGCCGCCGGGCGCGGCGCCGTTGTCTCGCTGCTCAGTCAGGGCTTCTTCACGAACGGGGATATCGTTTGGCCGTCCCTGCCCTGAGCCAGCTTGTAGGCGGAAGGGGCCGCCTTCGAATGGTTCTTGTCCGCCTTCGGCTTTTTGGCCTCTTTGTTCCCCTTCGCTTGACCTTTCGCCATGACTTCCTCCTTTTGGCGGCACGCCTTGTGTCGCGGATCGGCCAATGTAGCATGGTTTGTTGGACCGTTGGCCTCAATCGCTCGCGGGGCGCGAAAAGGCTGAGCCCTCGCGTCGAATTTGTCTCCCGCCTCCCGCCTCTTGGTGACAGGCGCAGGCTTTTGAGGCGGTGCATATCGTGGCGTGAAACGCTTCTCAACGAACGGACGAGCGACGCGTGATTCCGTGGGACCTGCTCGATAGGGCGCAAATACCGGGTGGCGAGGGCGAGCTCCGCCTCATGCGTCGCGGCGCTGAATTCTCGATCATGTTGGGCAATATCGAATTGATGAACAGTCGCCTCAGCGGCTCCGAAGAGGCCCTCGCCGCGCTCGCTTGCGAAAGAATTCAGGCCCGCCCCCAAGCGCGGATTCTGATCGGCGGGCTGGGGATGGGGTTCACGCTGCGCCGCGCGCTCGCCGACCTCGACCGGAAGGCGCGTATCACCGTCGCCGAGCTCGTTCCCGCGGTCGTGGCGTGGGCGCGCGGTCCCATGGCCGAAGTGTTCGGCGCCAGTCTGACGGATCCGCGTGTCGTCATCGAGGAAACGGACGTCGGACGCCTGATCCGCTCCGGCCGTTCGAGCTATGACGCCATCCTTCTCGATGTTGATAATGGCCCGCAGGGACTCTCTCGCGCAGCCAATGATTGGCTCTACCGGAAGGCGGGCTTGAGCGCCGCCCGCATGGCGCTGCGCCCGGGCGGCGTGCTGGCCGTATGGTCGTCGGGGCCGGATCGGCATTTCGCGCCGCGCCTGCGTGGGATCGGGTTCCACGTGGATGAGGTCAAGCTGCGCGCCAACGGCTCCCGCGGCGGCGCGCGGCACGTCGTGTGGATCGCGACGCGCCGTGACGCCGCAGCCGGCCTCTTCCCCCCAAATGGATAATCCGTGAAGTCCCCAGATAATCCTTCAAACGATCACGACAGCTCTCTCAAATTGGCGGCGACTGCGTCTTCGTTCCAATCAGAAGCGACGCCAGGCGCGTCGGGAATGTGCAGCATACCGTCAGCGATTTTATACGGCTGTTGCAAAACAGGATCGGCCCAGTCCTGCCATTCCAGCCAGTGCGCTGTTTCTGTGACGCGCATGACATGAGCGGCGACTTCAGGGTAAAGGTGAGTGGAGATTGGAACGCCCGCCGATCCGGCGATCGCGGCCGCTCTGAGCCAGCCGGTGACGCCGCCGATGCGCATGAAATCCGGCATCACCAAATCGCAGGCGTTCATCTGAAGCGCCCGATGGAGGTCGCGGACGCCATAGAAATTTTCGCCAATTTGTATCGGCGTCCTCAATTGAGCGGATAACCGCGCGAAGCCGTCAAAATTGTCGTAAACGATTGGCTCCTCGATCCAGTCTAAACCAAGACCATCGATCATCTCGCAGCGACGCATCGCTTCGGCGAGATCGAGGCCCTGATTGAAGTCGACCATCAAATGAACCGCATCCCCGACCGACGCGCGAACAGCGTGGATGGCTCTGAGATCATCCTGTGCGCTTTCCCTCCCAAGGCGAAGTTTGAGGCCGGTGAAGCTCCCCTGGTCGCGCAGTTCGATTGCCTCCTCGGCGACCTGCTTCGCATCCCTGAGCCACAGCCCGTTGCTGTTGTATGCCTTCACGGGTCCGACCGTGCCCCCCAGAAGCACGCATAGGGGCAAGCCAGCCGCCTTCGCCAATGCGTCCCAAGCCGCCATGTCAAGCCCCGAGACCGCGATCATCGCGAGGCCCTGATAACCCACGAAATGGAGAGATTTGCGGGCGAGCTCGTAAAATTCGATCGGCGCCACGCGACGGCCCTTGAGCAACTCGCCGATATCATAGAGCGCCGGGATCAGATATCGCATCGCCTTGATGGTGTATGGTTCGAGATAGCTTCGCCCAACGACGCCTTCCTCCGTCGACAGGTCAATCAAAATCAGCGGCCAATCAGTGAGCGTCGCTATCCGTGCGACAATGGGTCGTTTCAGCTTTAGCACGACCGGTCGCGCTCGAATGGATCGTAATGTCAACGTTTCAAGTTGCATCGCAGGCGACCCCTCCTGATGCTTCAGAGGCGATTGCGCGCGCTGCTGATTGTTCGATCACTCTGCATATTGAGCGATTCCGTTGCCGAACGACCAATTCTCCTTTTGAACCTCTATGAGATTGATAAAAACATCCTCGCGACGAAGCCCGAGGCGAACGTGAAGCGCATCAGCCACGGCCTTGTAGAACGCTTTCTTTTGCTCGACGGTTCGACCCGCGTTCAGCGTCAATTGGATGAAAATGCATTCTTGCGTGCGTCGAACGCCAAGATAATTTTCGTCGGCGACAATAGCGTCGGCGGGGTGCTCGCTGATGACTTGAAAACGGTCGTCCTTAGGCGCTTTTAAGACCTCAATCATGGCCTCGTAGACGATGTCGCCGACCGTGCGCCGAAATTCGGCGGCCTTCCCCTGGACGAGATCGATGCGTGCGAGCGGCATGTTTTGTCCTCAATGATGGGCAGCGAATTCGGCTAGCGCGTCAAGCTGCATCTTCGATTTTGGCGAGCAATTGCGTAAGTCGCTCCACTTGTTGCAGCAAGATGCCGCCCACGCCGAGCGCGAACCAAACGCCCGTGACAAATCCCCAATGGATCGGCGCGGCGAAGAACTCCTCCCGGAACCAAAAGGTGTGTCCCCATTCATTGAAGCCGACGCTGACGAGGATCATGAAGGGGCCGACGACGGCGAGCGTCAGCGGAACCGAGATTCCCTTGGCGTAGAGCGGCAGTCGGGTCCGCGCGTAGATCCAGGCGGAGCCGCCCAGAAGCACATAGAGCGGGAAGTTGAAATAAAATTCGACGATATGGTTGGCGGTGAACGGCGTATCGCGAATCGACACCTGATGCCACGAATTGTCTTGCTCGGCGAAATAACTGCCGGCCCAGTAGACCGCGAAAGTGTAGACGCTGATCCACATGGTCAGTGTGAAGTAGCGCGTGATTTCCTCTTTCGGCGACATGGCGTCCATATTCCGGTCGCGCGTGACCCAGAGATATCCCCAGAGAGCGGGGAACACCACGGCCAGCACAGCGAGCTCGATATAGAGCAGGCGCATCCAGTGCGTGTCGAAGGCCGGTTCGGAGGAATCGAGGCCGGCCGACAGGCCATACGCGCCCTGATACAGCCGCAACCCCATGTATATCGCCGTGAGCCCGGCGAAAGCCGCCAGATATTTGTACAGCTCCCTGAGGTACCAGGGCGGCCCGAATTTCGCGCGCGCGGCGGTGATAGGCTGGACTTCATGTGACGTCATGGACATGGCGATTGCCTCTTTGGGTTCCTGAATTGGCGTAGCCGGACAAGCGAGCCATACGCGGTCAACATTAGTTGAATTTCGGGATGACGGCGGTCGAGACGCTGGCGATGTGGCGTTGGCCGTTCGCGTCATAGAAGAACAGGAGACCGCCCAGTCTGCTGTCTGCATCGCGAATGAGCCCGTCCAATCTTTCTCGCTGCCACAAGGAGTCTGTCGCTGTGATACGGACCGTTCGCGTTTCTCCCGGCTGAATCGGAACAGCGGAGTCAAGGCTCAGTCCTTGCGGAGCGACCAGCGTGTCCGGGTCGACTTTGCGGGAAGGGCCGACGTCAGGGTTGAGAAAGCGCACATTGGCCGTCGCAAATTCGCCGATTTGGACCGGTTGGTCCGACGCGTTGTGGATTTGCGCGAAAATCGTCGTTGATCGGGCGGGAACGTTGAATTCCGCCCGCTGAACTTTGATTTTCACCGAAGCGTTGACTGCCGCCGGGAGGGGCTCGATCTGGTCCATCCCGACCTGGAGCGGAATGGCGTAGGGATATTGCCGATCCGTCATGGCCTGAGCGCCAAAAACGAACAACGGCACGCCCGCAAGGATGCCAAAAGCGATTTTTCTGTCGAGCGGCGTGATCAATGCGGTCTCTTGGCCGAGCCGAAGCATCTTGTAGCGTGGCAGGAATAAAGGCCGCCGCACCCACCAGAGCAGCCACGCCGAGCCGAGCGCGATCCAGAACGCATGCCATGCGACGCCGTTGGCGAGGCCGTACGTCTCCATGTCGATCATGTCGCCGCTGAGCGTTTTCACCTGATTGGTGAAGGCTGCGGGGTCACCGGCGACTTCGAGCCATTGTCCGGGCCCCATGACGGCGCCGGCGTCATGCAAATTGAAGAAGGGATGGAGATGATATCGGCCGGGCACACGCGCCTTCAGCACGATTTTGAACTCGTAATCCCCTCCGAGCTTCAGCGCGGCGGAACTGACTGAGGACTGCCCATTCAGATAGCGTTCCGTGCGAATAAAAACGGGTCCGGGCGAGGAGACGTTGAGATAGGTCGCATCGGGCTTGGGCACGCCGCGCGGCCAGTCCTCGGCGACATGGAATTTGCCGGTGATGACGAGCTCGTCGTTGACGTTCAGCTTCTCTTGCGACCATTTGATGTCGTACCATTGGATGGTGCGCATGCGGATGAAAGGCTCCAGCGCCTTTTCACCGTGGGCCGTGGCGCCGGTGGGAACAAGCGTCACACAGCATACCCCTAAGCTGACAAGTCCGAGAAGTTTCTTGACGGTTTTCAACATGGCTGCGCCCTCGCCTAGATATTCTGGACGAAACGTGTGGTCGCAAACGCTTTGCCTATGTACCACCAGAGGGGGTACATCAACGTGCACAACAGCGCCGCGCAAAACGCCGACAGCGGCGTTGCGACTTGTCCGTAGGTCCTGAGCGTCCCTCTTTCGATGAGCCGCAGATATTCGGGCGTGCCGGCGCGGATGTATTCAAAGCCGAACAAATCGGCGACGGTCAGTTGCGCGGCGCCGTATTCTACCGGCACATGAAACATGCCGAAAATTGGCCAATTGCTCGGATAGAAAAGCAGCGCGAACGCCATTCCACCGAAGATGCTCGTCACGGTCAGACTGTTGCTCAGCATCAATATGGCGTCGAGCACGAGAGCGCTTGGCAGCATGGTCGCCGGCAGCACCTCGTTGATCGGAAAATAATTCCACAAATGATAGGCGAAGAACCGCGCGATCCAGGTTCCGATCAAGAGGCAGGCGATGCACAAGGTCGCGCCGAGCGGCAGCCGGAAATGGGGCCAGAGCACGGCCTGGACGGCGGCGGGAAATGTGATCAGCATCAAGGGAGTGACGAGCGGCCACCATTGCCGGTCCTTCCAGTCCACCCAAAAATCCCAGTCTCCCACAGTCAGCGCGACATGAAGATGAAACGCGCCGATAAAGAGGAACAGGGCCAGCACGAGGACGAGAAAATCATAGGCTCGGGAGAGCCTCGCTTTCTCACCCGCGTAAGGTTGCGGCGGGACATCGAGATCGGTGCTCGTCATGCAAGTCTCCTGACAGAAGCGGTCTCTTGCCGGAGCGCCGCGTCATTGCGCCCTGCGCCTCCGGACCTGGGCCTTCTTGAAGCGGCGCGCGCTCGCAACCGCGGGGGGCCATGACCAACTCTAGTCGTCCATGAGACCAGCGTGAAATGATGATAATTAATGGCGGCATGAATTATTATCACAGGCTGGAAGCGCGCCTCCAATTGGGGTACGCGATCTGCGATCGCCAACGAGAACGCCGCCCCAGGGGCGCTTGAGACATGCCGGAGCTACGCAATTTCGATCTCAATCTGCTGGTCGCCTTCGATCTGCTCATGCAAGAGCAGAACGTTTCGCGTGCGGCGGAACACATGTTCGTAAGTCAGTCGGCCATGAGCCACATTTTGCAACGGCTGCGCCAACAATTGGACGACCCGCTCCTGGTCAAGACGCCCTCCGGCATGAAACCTACGGACAGGGCGCTCGCGTTGATCGGCCCGGTCAAGGCCGTCCTTCGCGACGTAAAGAACTTGATCAGCGCACGAGAGGAGTTCGTCCCGGCCACGAGCACGCGGCGCTTCGTCATCGCGGCGACGGACTATATGGATTTTCTTATCGTTCCGGCGCTGGTCGAGCGCATCGCGCGACTGGCGCCCGGCGTCGACATCCACATCAAACGAACGGAAACGCCCTTTCCCGAGAGGGAACTGGAATACGGCGATCTCGATTTGGTGCTGGGGTTCGAGGCGATCTTGAACCCGCCGGGCTACATGATCGTCCAAAAGCTGTTCGAGGATCGCATGACGTGTCTGGTTGCTCGGGATCATCCGGCCAGCCGCGCCGAGAGCCTGACACTGGACGAATATGTCGCGCTGAAGCATATGTTGATTTCGCGCACGGGAACGCGCGTCGGATTGATAGACGAATGGCTCGCTGGCAAGGGGCTGGAGCGTCGCATTGCGCTCATCGTGCCGCATTTCCTCTCAGCTCCATTTATCGTCGCCAGAACGGATATGCTGTTGTCCTTGCCCGAACGAATCGCCCAGAAGTTCCTAAACCTCGCGCCGCTCAGCATATTGTCCGCGCCGATTGATCTCCCCGCTTACGATGTTGTGATGGTGTGGCACCCATTGCGCGAGAACGATCCGGTCCATCGCTGGCTGCGCATTCAGATACTCGACGTTTGCCAAACGCTGGACACGCCTGCCGTCGCTTCGGTTATCGACCCGGCAGCCCGGGGGCGAGAGCCTTGACCTCGATCAGAAGATAGGGCGGCTTGGAGAGCGCTTCGCCGCCATTCAGGACGGCCGAGCGATGCAACTGATTGATCACGGCATAGAGCTTGCCTTCCGGCCCGAAAGCCAGGGAATCGACCCAAGCCAGCTCCGGGCTTTGCGCGAGCCTGTAATAGCTTCGGTCGGGCTTGATGACGCCAATGGCGTTCGCTGCAAGGTCACCGAGATAAACATTATTGTCTTTATCGATGCTGATTCCGTCGCAGATCGGCTTGTCGCTGTAGCGCTCGACCATCTGACCGAGCGTGCTCGCATCCAATTTTTCATCCGCTAGAGCAGCCGCCTTGATGCGATAGAACTCGTTCCGTGCATGGGGCCAAAATAGACCCATTCGTTCTGCAAATCTTCGGTGACCGGATTGACGCCGATATGAGGCCGCACCCAATGGCCATCGCCGTCCTTCATCTGAATGGGCCGCCCATCGATGAGGAGATCAACCTTTTCCGGAACGACGCTTAGATGCCCCTCCAGCACGCGTCGGGCCGCGCCGGTCTCGAGGTCCACAACGATGAACGCCGCATCGGTCCCGCCCGCCGGATCGACGATGAATATCCGATTGTGCCGACTGTCCACCGTAAAATCGTTGACGAAGGCGTCCTTGGGGGCGATCGGAGCGGGCAGGTAAATGACGCGGCTCAGTCTGTCGGTCTTTGTGTCCCAACCGACAAGCTTCGGCGTGACGCCGCTGCGCATTCCATTGTCGAGCATCCAGACGACGCCGTCGACGCCGGTGCGGATTCCCAGAACAGAATCCAATGTCAGGCCGGAATGTCGCTGCCGATCGTTCAATTCCTTGCTGGGAAACGGCGTCAGCGAGCCGTCGGCATGACGCTCCACGACCGAGTTCAGCCGGCTCGTAGAATTGATGCTGGCTCATGATAATCCTGCCGTTTCCGGTCGCAGTGACGTTTCCGGGGGCTTGAGAAAGTTTCGCGATGATTTCGTAGGGGGACGCGGTCTCGGCCGTGGTAGGGCCCGCCAACGCAAAGAGAAACATCAGGATCGTGAACGCTTTTTGCATGGCTGTCTCCCGGAATTCGAGAAGATGCTCACACCCTATGCGTTCGAGGACGATGAGATTAATGGCGTTTTTTCATGCCGGTATTAACCCGCCGAATATCGGGCGAGAGCTCAGCCCCGCGCTCACCAAGCGATTCAATCTCGTGCTGGTCGCGCCGCACGGCGCCGGCGAGTCCACGCGCCTTCCGCTCGCGCAAAAGCTCGCCGCGACGCTGAGCGAGAGCGTCGTCGACGCGAGCATTCAGTCTTTTTCAGCAGGGCTGATCACTGCGGAGTTTTCACACAATCAAGAGCCACAGCGGCCATTCCAAAACCGGGATGTCGCGGAACCTATGCACGGGGCCGCGATGAGATTAACACGGCGCATTAGAGCGAATTGACGCAAAAGCTGATAAACTCTTGCGGCGTTCTCTCTAAAAGGATCCGTGGCTAGACATGCTCACGCTGTTCGCTCAGAGATTCTACTACCGCGTGCAGCGCCGGCTGTGGAGCGCGCCGCTCGCCCTGGCGTCGTCCAGGCTGCGGGGGCGCGAGCTGCGGGACGGCGCTCTCCCGATGGAGATCGAAGCTTACGAAAAGTCCGCGGGAAAAGCGCATGGGGCCGGCTCCCTGCCCTTGCGCACGCTGATGCGCATCGAATCTCTGCTGGAGGACGGCAACATAGTCTCCGCAGAGACGGGCTGCGGCAAATCAACCATCTATTTTTCGCGCATCGCAACGAAGCATAAGGTTTTCTGCCTCGACGATCGCAATCTTCCAGGAGGTCATTCCAGCGTCGCCTATTTCATGAACTGTCCGGCGACGCGGCTCGAGAGCGTCGAAACCATATTCGGGCCGACGCAGGCGACCCTGCCGACCTACTCCAACCACGCGCCTTACGATCTCGTGCTGATCGACGGCCCGCACGGCTTTCCTTTTCCCGAGCTTGAGTATTTCTTCTTCTACCCGCACTTGAAAACCGGCGCGCTGCTCGTCATCGACGACATCCACATTCCGACCATTGGCCGTCTCGCGGATTTCCTGAGCGAGGACCGGATGTTCGAAAGGGTCGAACTCATCGGGGCCACGGCGGTCTTCCGCCGCACCGACGCGCCAACTCTCGATCCCTTCGGCGACGGCTGGTGGCTGCAGGACTATAATCGCCGCCGCGCGGATTTCCAAAAGCTGCACTATCTGAACGACGGGAAGCGGCTGCCGCCGATCAATTTCGAGGGGAAGTTTTAGGGAAAAAGCTGAGGGAAAGGTAGAGAGGCCTTGCCGCATGGCGCCCCGCTTCGCCTAGAGCGTATCCCTTTTAGGCGGAAGCGTATCCTGCGTTGCGGAAATAGTTGAGGCATTCGGCTGGGGAGAAGTCCTCAAGGACGATGGCAATGGCGTCCCAGAGCGCGTCGACAGTTCGTTTCGCCATTTTGCGCAGTCTGTTCTTGAGCTTGGCGAAAACCTGCTCGATCGGGTCGAGGTCGGGACTGTAGGGCGGCAGCAGCCATCGCGTGGCGCCGGCCGCTTCGATCGCTTCGCGGACGGCCGCGCCTTTGTGGGAGCTTAAATTGTCCATGATGACGATGTCGCCGGGACGCAGCGTCGGCACGAGAATTTGCTCGATGTAAGCGCGAAATTTTTCGCCATTGATCGGGCCATCGAAGACACAGGGCGCGGTTATGCCGTCGCAGCGCAACGCAGCCAAGAAAGTCGTCGTCTTCCAGTGGCCAAAGGGCGCGCGCGCAATCAGTCTCTTGCCTTTCTCGCATCGACCATAGCGCGGCGTCATATTCGTCGAGGCCCAAGTCTCGTCGATGAACACCAGCTTCCTGGGATCGAGGCTCGCTTGCATGGCGCGCCAGGCGGCGCGCGCAGCGGCGACGTCAGGCCGCTCCTGTTCGGCGGCGTGCAGCGTTTTTTTTGAATGTCAGCCGCAGCTGCAACAGGAAACGGCCCACCGCGGAGCGGCCAACCTTGATCCCCTGCGCCGTGAGTTCCCGCCAGAGCTCCGTCACCGTCATGTCGGCGCGGGCGGCGACAAGAGCGCGCACTTTGCCTTCGTGATCAGCCAGGGCAGCTCGTTTATGGCCGCCAAACTTCTGCGGCCGACAACTCCCCGTGGCTTCGTAGCGCTGCATCAGCTTGATCACGCAGCTCGGGCTGACATCGAAAGCTCGCGCCGCCTCGTGTCGCGACTTGCCCGACAGTACCGCCCGCAGCATCCGTTCCCGAAGATCCATCGAAAAGGGCTTCGCCATCCATGCTGGCCTCCTTCCCAGCACGAATCGTGAATCACCTTTTTGCCGATTCGGGAATCCCATTCCGATTCCGGCTATCCTGGATGCGCTCTAGCTCGGGGGCCTCAACCGTGAAGACGAAAACAAACTAACCGATTCGCTTAAGCATCGCCGACATTTCCACCCCGATCCGCGCGATTTGCGTGTCACTTCCGCGTGTGAATGCCTTTGGTGCGGCGGCATGTGACGAGCGGAACTCGTTGAACGGCGCCCCGACGGCGTAGGTTGACCCAAAGCGGCGTCGTCACCGTAAACTCAGGGTTCTGCGTGATCCCGAACTTGTGAACCTCCCAGAATCTTTTCCAACTCCTCTATCTCCACCGGCTTGATCAGATGCCGATCGAACCCGCATTCCTCCGTCTGTTTGCGGATCCTGTCGCCGCCCCAGCCCGTCAGCGCGATCAAGGTGAGGTCTTTGCCCTCCGGGAGGTTGCGAATGCGACGCGCCGTCTCATAGCCGTCCATGCCGGGCATGCCGAGATCAAGAAAAACAAGGTGAGGCTTTAAGTCGCCGAGCACTTCGATCCCGCGCGCGCCGTCGTTGGCAATTTGAACCGTCGCTCCCAATGCCGTCAAAAGCAGAGCGAGACTATCCGCAACGTCGGGATTATCGTCGATCACAAGAACTCGATGCGAGCACGGCGCTTTTCGCTTAGAGTTCGATACAGGCGGTTCGAGCGCCGCGGCGGTTGATAAAGGTAGGCGAACGACGAAGCGGCTGCCGAGACCCTCGCCGTCGCTATGCGCCTGGACGTCACCCCCGTGCAGTCGCACAATGTCGCGCACCAGCGCGAGGCCGATGCCGAGCCCGCCGCGAATCCGCACAGCAGCGCCGTCAATTTGAGTGAAAGGATCGAACACGAGCGCAAGCATCTCAGGCGGAATGCCGACGCCAGTATCGGCGACGGTCACGATCGCTTCTGCGTCTCGGCGCTCCGCAGAAATCTCGATGCGGCCGCCCGCATGTGTAAATTTGGCGGCGTTGTCGAGCAGATTGCCGAACACTTGCGTGAGCCGCGCCGGGTCGGCATCGAGCGTCAAAGGCTCCGTGGGCAGCATCAGCTTGAGCTCGAGTCCGCTTGCCTTTACAAGTTCGCGCTTCATTTCAGCTGCGTGACGGATCGCCGCTTCCAGATCGACGCGCTCCTTCTTCAAATTGATCTTCCCGCGGCTGATCCGCGACACATCCATGAGATCGTCGACAAGCCGAACCAGAAGGTTGACCTGTCGCTCCATGATCTCCTTAAGATGCTCGCCTTCCGCGCCCGTCTCGCGCGTTTTGCGCAGCACGTACAGCCCGCCTCGGAGCGGCGCGAGCGGATTGCGGAGTTCATGCGCGAGAGTCGCCAGGAACTCGTCCTTGCGGCGATCGGCGTCGCGCAGTTCCTCCTCGAGTCTTTTTCGATCGGTTATATCCCTTGCGATTACCGCAATCGCATTGACGCCTTTCGGGATGATAGGCGACATGCCAAATGAGACCTCGACTCCCGCGCCGCTTTTTGTGACACATGTGAAGTCGTCGCGCGCAACCTCTCCCTGCAACACGCGCTTTAGTTGTTCATGGACTAATTGATGCTGTTCGGGAGGAAAAAGCATGAAGACGCTGTTGCCGATCGCCTCGCGGGCGGTGTAGCCGAAAAGGTCTGTGGCCGCTGCGTTCCAGCTTGCAATCGCCTCATCGGTCTTCAATGAGAAGATCGCGTCCGGCGACGAACCGACAATCGCTTCATGAAGTATACGCAACTCCTGGCGGCTTAGGTCCGTCACGACGAGACAATGCAGAGGTTCCTTGTCGACCGTGAGAGGGGTCGAGGAGACATAAGCGTGGCTCGCTTCCCCACCGTCCGCCCGAAACTCGATTTCCTGGCCGCCGCGAGCTGTTCGATCAATAAGCTCCGTCAGCCGCGCTTGATCCATTTGTGGGACCATAAGCTCGCTCAGCAAACCGCCCACCAGACGTTCGCGAGGCCGCCGGATCATTCGCGCGAAAGCGGCGTTGCAATACAGGATGACGCCGGTTGACGAAACGGTCAGCGCGCCTTCGGACATCTGCTCGACCAGAAGCCGGTACGGATCAGCCGCGCCCTTGAGCGTGTAAACCACCGGAGTTGTCGGCGCCCTTGACCACGATGGCGTCGATCTCGCCAGCTCGAATAGCGCGCAGCATCTCCTCCGCCTCGGCCAGTCGTCGGCGAAGGTTCTCCAGTTCCTCGCTTGAAATAGTCGCGTCCTTCAACACCTACTCCACCCTTAGCGAGGCGAGTTGTTGTTTGTCCGACATATCGCCAAACAGCAAGCGGACCGGGGTGGGACGGTAACGAACGAGAGTCGGCGACACAACTACATTAGCGGGCTGCGCTCGTTCGGGGTGTTCGTAAAGATCGACGATTTCGAGGTCAAAGGAGCCCAGTTCATCGCAAAAGGCTCGCGTATTGGCTACGGCCCGCATCGATCGGGGCGTAACCCCCGTGATGAACAGCGTCAGGCCGTACCGGGGCTCATCCATCGAACAGACCGTTGCGTAGCGCGTGCGGACGAATATCCAGCCCGATGAGCACCCGCTCCTCATTGGAGAGATCGCCGATGATCTTTTTTATAGGTTCCGGCAGCCGGCGGACGAGGGTCGGGATCGCAAGAATCTGATCGCCCTCGGCAAGTTGCGGTCGCTCCAGGAGGTCGATGACTTCAATCGAATACCTCCCCTCGAGATGCTCTGCGCAGATACGGTTGAGGTTCTTGATCGCCCGTAGCGATTTATCCGTGTGACCGGCCACATAGAGACGCAGGTTCCACCGTTCGTTTGGGTCCAGATCCGGGAGAACTTCTGCGTCTGGGCTCATGAGGAGTGCGCTCTTCTCGTTACGATTGAAACGATCTCACAGGGGCTTCTTCCTTCAGCCGCACCCCATGCTCGGTAATTTCCATGACCCGCAGCTTCGTTGAATGCGCCATCCCTCTCGATTTGGCGATGTTCAGTCGGCGAACCACGTCGTCATCGACGTGCACATTGTGCACCAAAATCCAGGTGTCCATGATCGACGAAACGCCCAGATCGGTCAGATCGTCTGCCGACTGCAAAGTGGTAAAGAGCGCCGTCACACCTATCGTTTTGAGATGGTCGATCAGTCGGAGAAGCATGCCTTGGGTTTGATGTTGCGTGCCGCTGGCCAGCAAGGCCGAAAGAGGGTCGATGATCGTCACATGCGGCCGATAATCGGCGATGTCCTTGAGCATCGACGCAAGATGCGGCTCGAGGCCTTGGAGGCTCGGACGCGCGGCGTAGCAGCGCAGCAGTCCGCTCTCGATCCATGGCTGCAAGTCGATTCCGAGGGAACGCATATTGCGCGTCAGCTGGCTCGGACTTCTCTTCAAAAGAAAAAAAGGCGCAACGTTCGCCGCGCCGGCAGGCGGCCTCGGCGAAGTGCGCCGCGATGCTGGTTTTGCCGGTGCCGGCTCCGCCGCCCAGCAAGACGCTTGATCCCCTGTAAAACCCTTTGCCCTCAAACATCTTGTCGAGATCGGGCATGCCCGTCGATATTCGCTCGGTCGAGGCGACCTGGGCGAGACCGAGAGAGGTTACCGGAAGAACGGTAAGGCCATCACGATCTATCAAGAAGGGGTATTCGTTGGTTCCGTGCATCGAGCCGCGATATTTCACGACGCGCAGACGCCGGGTCGACAACTGCTCGGTGACGCGGTGGTCGAGAACGATCACGCAGTCGGAGACATATTCTTCAACTCCATGACGCGTCAGACCGGTTTCGCCACGTTCGGCGGTGATTACCGTAGAGAGGCCACGTTCCTTCAGCCAGTCGAAAAGACGCGCCAGCTCTGAACGCACAATCGCGGCGTCGGGAATGCCGGCAAAGAGGGAATCGATGCTGTCGAGAACGACGCGCTTCGCCTTGACCCGACCGATTGCGTACCCAAGCCGCACGAACAAACCTTCGAGATCATATTCGCCGGTTTCGTGGATCGCCTGTCGATCGAGGACGACGTGATCCATGGCGATCAGGGTTCGCTCCTGCAATTCCACCAAATCGAAACCGAGCGAGGCTACATTGGCGGCAAGATCGACGATCCGTTCGTCGAACGACACAAACACGCCCGGTTCGGCGTAATCGCGCGCCCCTTTGACCAAAAAAGTTGTCGCCAGCAGCGTCTTGCCGCAACCGGGGCCGCCACAGACCAACGTCGGCCGCCCGGCCGGCAATCCGCCACCGGTCAGCTCGTCTAACCCCTTAATTCCGCTCGGTGCTTTTTTTAGTTCGGGCATTTGGGGGCATGTTCACCTTGGAGGACCTGCTCTTTACCGTTCCCAAGGGAGCAGAGAGGGCCGTCACGACTTCGGCACGTCGTTTGGGCAGAGAGGGAATACCTCATCAACCGAGCTTGGACGTAGCTAATTCGCATTATTCTTGCATTCCTGGAGAAATACAAGACATTTATGGGGGGGCGCCAGCTAGAATGTCAGTGGAACCTTGAGATCGCGTTTGCTCCTGGCGCGAACCGGAAGCGCCAGAGCGCTTGCGTCACGGCTGCAAGCGGCGGAGGAGCAGAATTCGTTCCAACAATTGCCTCGCGACGCAGCTGACGAATTCCTAACTCCGCGGCGGCCCCGCTAAGGACGTGAAACAGGGCGCCAAGCGTCGGATTTAAGCCACCAGGCGCGGCGAGTTTCCGCGCGGCTTGCCAGGCCGGGCGGCGATCGCGCATCTGTAGCGGTCCTCTCTCCCGGAGCCCCGATTGGTCCGCGTCTTTGCCGATCGCCTGCCGATCGACGACATTCTGCCAGAGCTCGACGCCGCGCTTACCGCCGGGCCCAATCTCGTGCTCGTCGCGCCGCCCGGCGCCGGCAAGACGACGCGCGTGCCGCTCGCGCAAAGCCTCGCCGCGATGCGGGGCGAGAGCGTCGTCGAAGCGAGCATTCTTGCCTGCTTCTCATGTCACGGCGCGGACGCCAAAGGCGCGGGGCGGCATCCCGCGGCTCGCCGGCCAGCTCTATGATTGCAGACGAAGAAGCTCACCAATTGGAGCAGGGAGCACGGCCAGACCCCGCGAAGCCCAACTCGTCGCAGCTTATGGTGCCCATCGAGTATGGCTTGACGCCGCAGCAGATCTCCGAAGGGGCAGCCTATCTCGGCTCGCTGGAGTCGTTTCGCGGCGCTCTTGAACATCGATCTACCGGTCAAAGTCCACCGCTCCGCTACGGCTCCGCCTTGTCAGAAACGCTAGGTTGGAGGAAACTCCCGTCGGGATGGGGAGCCATCTGGCGAATACCGGTTGATGCGTGCGAATCGTTAAGACGCCGGCTAGGCGAAAAGGAACTGAGAATCTCGCCAGCGTCGGCGTGAACTCTATCATTTTTGGGAGGGAACATGACCCGGCTTTTACGCTTTGCCGCCCGCAGGGCTGCGCTCATCGCGATATTGTTCTCCACGACGCTCGTCGCCACCAGCGTCGCCCCGAGTTCAGTCGGAGCCCAATCGATCCCCGATCCGATCAACGACCTCGAGGGCCGCGCATCTTGGGTTCGTGGGCTGCCGCAACTCGAGGCGCGCATTGTCGCGCGCAACATAGCTGGCGCTTCCGCGCTGGCGGAGGTTGGGTCGTTTCTGAACGATCCGAAGGCTTGCGCCAATCCGATCCCCAGCAAGTTTCCGACCTATGTCTTGCCTGGCGCAATTCTCGATCCGACACGCATCTTGGTTGGCGGTCGATCCAACTACGGCGCGCCGCTCGCCGCCGGCGTCGGCCGGGAGGGATCCGTGTTATCGATCGATGCGTCAGGGGCTAGCATTTTGGAGATTCCCCCAAATTTCGCGCAGGGCGACGGCCAAGCCACGACGCTGAGCGGGCGGGTGCAGATGTTCAGCGCCAACAGTCAGAAGTTTCTCAACGGGCTGAACAATCCCGGCGCGCTGACGAGTAATTACGCCGGCGTCAGCAATCCGCTCGGTCTCTCGAACAACAATGCGTTCGGGCGCATCTGGCCCGCGAACGCGCCGTTCGGATTACCCGGAATAGGGTCATCGTCGATCCTCGATCCGACAGGCTTGCCCTTGAAAGGTCCGCCGAATGCTCTGATCGGCGGCGTCTATGTCGGCGATTTGACTGACCGCGACAAGGTGACGACGCCACGACAGGCGCAAGTGATCCCCGGCGCGCTGAATACCGGCGCCGTTGGCACCGCGTTTCTCGGACCGTCGCCCGACGGCAGCTGCAAAGCCGTCTTTGCCGTGGTGACGGCGGACGGGGCGATCGTGCAGGAGCACACGCTCAAAGGCTTGGACGGACTTGCTCCCGCGGGCACGGTGCGTCCGCTACTGAGACGCTTTCCCTTCGGCCGGTCCGCAGAGCCACGCCTGGGCGTGCTGCTCAATCCTTACGTGAAAGCGCTGCCGTCCAATGTCGTGCTGCAACTCTTCGTGAGCGAGCCCTTCGACAATACGATCGTGGTGATCAATTTGATCGTCTACGGCCCCTCGGGCAATCAGGTTTTCGCCACGAGCGCCATCCGCCGCATCGAATCGCGCGTGCTCAATCGTCCGGTCGATCTCGCGCCGGTCAAGGTCGACGCGGACGACATCAGTTGGGCAAGCAACACCACGCTGGACGACGGCTCCGACATCTATGTGGCCAACCGCGGCGACGGTACGATCGCGCGCCTCAAGCAGGACGGGACCGTCGTCGCAGTTCGCCGGATCCTCGTCCCCGGAGCCCCCGGCATGGACAATGCGCGACTGAACGGCGTCGCCGCGTCCCGCGACGGCAAGTCCATCTACGCCACTTATGTCGGCGAGGACGGCGAAGGCGGCGGCGTTCTCGCCATGCCCGCCTTCTGATGAAGCGGCTTTTTCGAGAGGGGCCGGGGGCGCGATGAACCTGGCGCGACTTGCCAGGGCGGGCGGCGATCGCGCATCTGTAGCGACCCCACTCTCTCGGAGCCCCGCTTGGTCCGCGCCTTTGCCGATCGCCTGCCGATCGACGACATTCTGCCAGAGCTCGACGCCGCGCTCAGTCAGCAGCCCAATCTCGTGCTCGTCGCGCCGCCCGGCGCCGGCAAGACGACGCGCGTGCCGCTGGCGCTCCTCGAGGCCCCCTGGCGCTGCGACGGGAAACTGATCCTGCTCGAACCGCGCCGCCTCGCCGCCCGCGCCGCTGCACAGCGGCTCGCCCTTCGTCCGGGCCCGCCCAAGATACGTCTCTCGAAGGATACTCATAAAACTACGTGGAAAACGGCCTGTATCGAAACGATGACGCGTTCTCACTCCTGGCTCTGATCAGAATTGCCAACTTGAGAGCTGAGAGCGGCGCGCGGATCGTCGTGCAGGACAACGCTCAACAAAGAGCTGTGAACGGTAAGCTGTCCATTATAGTCGATGAAGCCCAATCGCCGAAACTTATTCATGAAGAAACTGACACGGGCGCGCGTTGCGCCAATCATCTCGGCAAGCATTTCCTGATTGACCTCCGCCAATACCGGCTGTGGCCTACCTTCCTGGCCGAAGTTCGCGAGAAGCAGAAGGAGGCGCGCAAGCCGTTTCTCGCTTGAGTTGAAGAGCTGGTCTATAAGATCCGCTTCCATCCGAATGTTACGCTTGAGTAAATACGTCATGAATAGCGCAGAGAAGTCGGGCTGGTCACGCATGAGACGCAGGACTGTCGCCTTTTCCAGACGCGACGCCAAGCAGTCGGTGATCGCCGTCTGTGTCGAAATGCGCAGCGGCTGCCCGGCTACGCATCCCTCGCCGAAGAAATCGCCTTCGCCAAGAATGGCCACCACAGCCTCCTTCCCCTGCTTGGAGAGCGTCGTGACCTTGACTTGGCCTTTCTGGATGAAAAAGAGCGCGTCGGCGGGGTCGCCCTGAGCGAAGATGACTTGGCCCTTGTTCCAATTTGCGATGCTTCTGCCCTCGCCGACGGTGGCGAGAAACACCTTGAGATCGAAGACCGATTTGGGGACGTTCGACATCACACACGCCGGACTGGTGTTGTTCGATCGGGTATGGCGCAGTTTCGGGTCTCATAATTATTAGCATCTATGAGCCGTTTTGCACAGACGTTGCCCCTAAACGTCCTTAGATTGTCGCGCCTCCAGGGACGCCTCCCGCCCGCCGGTCTGGAGCGGACAGCAGGAGACGGCCGCGCCGTTTTCATCGGGCTATCCCGCTTCGGCCAAAGCGTCTCTGTGTAGCCCGACGCCCGGTCCGGACGTCCTCCTCCCGGACCGGGCGTCGCAGCGATGTTCAACCCAGGGGGCGGGAGATGGAAGTTTCTCTGGATCAGGCCATCGACACCCACGCGAGAGTGCTGAAATATTGGCATGGCGACAGAGCCTCACACGAGGCGCGCACAAAGGCGCTGGAATACAAGGCGGCCGGGGATCTTGAGGGGCTCCACGCCTGGGAGAGAGTTGCAAAAATGTGTGAGGCGATCCGAGCCGGAGATCAGCCCGCATCGGTTTCTGAAGCAGAATAATTGCGCAAAGCGGCCGCCATTCGGCGTCGGTCGCCTCAACGAGATAATCATGGCGAAGGGGGAGAGCGTACTGACAATCTCCCGAGAAGCACCGAAAGCTATTGCCTAGCAGGTGACGTGAGACGGTCACATAGAACACGCCTTGACGACTAATCGCCATTATGCGTCCCGAGAAAGTCTACTCGCGTAGTCGCCTTAACTCTTCCGTCCAAGCTGTGAATATTTTTTCAGTCATGAGCTTTTTTGAACAGACTTGGATCTTGGCTCCGCATAGATTGGCCGTTCTGGGTCTTCTGATTTGAAGGCCCAAATGAGGAGACCAAGAACATAGCTAAACCCGCGTGCATGGGTCTGCTTAGGTATTGGCCGGCCCATCTGACAAACCAGCCCTGATGCCAACCCCCGCCGCAAGAAAGGCTGGATTGCGCTCCAGCGCAAGGCGCCGGTCCCGCTGAATCCCCGGCGGGACCGGCGTATGGCGGGCATTTTTGAGCTTGGACGAGTCCGACCCGGAGAATTCAATTCTTCAACTTGCGGCGCCGTGGATCGCTGGATCCAGGCCGATCAGTGCTCGAAAACGCTCAGCCGAACGTTTAGCGCGGCGATGAGCCGAAAGGAATGAACGGTGGCGACGACCTACATCGTAATCATCAAACGTGGGGAAACAAGCTTCGGATTTTCCTACGGAAGCGGTTCTGAGGCCGTGGCAATGGCTTTGACACTCCTACGCAACGGCGATGTCGATGTTTCCATCACTTCGCCGCGCGGCGTAACCTACAAACCCGCCAGCTTTCGTCAACTCATTTCAAATATTGTTGAGCTTGATCATATTGGCCCTGGATGGACAGCCGAAGCTTCGTCGATCCGATACGAGCCATTTGGGAAATCACGCCTTAAGCAGCATGCCCGCCGGCATTAACTTGCTCTACGCCTTGCCTGCGGGGTTTCACACTTTCGATGCCCGGAGGGCAAGCCAAGCGCGGCCCGGCCCCCCCCCCCCCCCGCGCCGCCGCGATTAAGTCGGCAGATTGTATCATGGCTTAGAAACGGACGACCGAGAGCGACGCCCTCCCAAACGCTTCTTGCGGGGCCCTCTCGCCTCGGCAGTCGAACCTGACCTTCCAGGGGCGGCGCGGTCGCCCAAGGCGCCTTGTGACTGTGCGGAGCGGTAGCGAGCCAGCATAAGCGCGAAACTTGCGCGCAAAGCCGTTTCGATTTCGGGGCGCTGTTCCAGCCGGCTGAGCGTCAGAGCGGCGGCTTCGATGGTCGACAGCCCTTCGCGGCGCGGCTCGCGACGCAGTCCGCCATAGAGAGAAGCGCGCCGCGGGTTGAGCACAAGGCGCCTGGCCTTCAGAACCCAAGCGTTTCGCCACCAGAGCGTCTTCGCCTGGGCCCACGTTCCGTCGAAAATCACGATGCCCTTGACCCCGGCCAGCGCGCGATCCTGATCGGGAATTGCAACGCCCTTCTTGTCGAGGATGACGAGTTCGCGATCCTTGGGCAAATCGCTGCTTTTCGCGGAGCCGAGATGCAGGATCGCCCACTCGGCCGGATCGGCGGGCCGGCCAAGCGCCTTGGCGAGACTTGGCCATGAGAGGCCGATCTTGAAGGTCGAATTGGTCAGATGCAGCGTGGCGATCCGAGCGGTTCCGAGCAGTCTGTCCTGTTCCTGAGGGTGCTGCAACACGAGCAGGCCGACTTTGTTGTCTATGGGCGTGACGGCGTCGCAAATGCAGAGCGCGGCCGGCTTCAAGCAGCGGGGGCAGGCATCGGCCGCATCCGAGACGACGGGCACATCGCCGGACACGCGCATGTCCGCGGGAGCCGCGTCGGTCGGATGTTGCGGGCGCATCGCCGTTCATATACCGGCGCGGCACGATTCACGAAGGACGAAATCAATTCAGCAGCGCCAGCGCTCTACGCTGGCGCTGCCGAGACGCTTAAATCCGGGCCGGGCTTTCGCTTGAGACAAGAGGAGGCTTTCTCTGCCCAATGGCGAGCCGCCGGAAAACCTCGGATCGGGGAAGGCGGCTCGCCGCCTGTCCGAAGCCTGCTGATGGCGCATTCCCGAAGCGCGAGAACGCGCGCGTCGCGGCGGCAATGTAGGGAGGAGCGGACGCGCTCCTGGAGAGGCTGGACGGGAGAAGATGACCCAACTCAGACCTTGTCGTCACTCTGGTCAAGCCGCTAACACATTTCCGTGATTGACCTTGCTCCCTGAATGCCCTCGTTCATAACCAGAACTTTGTTCTGCGTCTGGTCCTTTTGCGTCCTCGCGGCGAACGCTTCGGGAGTGAGCCCGCCGAGGCTCCTGTGAGGCCGGTTGGCGTTATATTCGACCCGCCAATCTTCGATGATCTTCTTGGCGGCCGGCAAATTTCTGAATATATGCTCGTCGAGGCATTCGTCGCTGAAGCGGCCGTTCAGGCTTTCAACGAAGGCGTTCTGGGTCGGCTTGCCCGGCGCAATGTAATGCCAGTCGGCGACGTTGTCCTCCTGCCAGCGCAGGATGGCGCCGGCCGCGGTGAATTCCCACGAAATGGCCGGCCCGGACCGCGGAAACGCCAATGCCCGCTGTCGCGGTGGCATGGGCGAGCCCCTCGTCAACGGAATCGAAATGAGCAGAGTTTTGATAGCCGAAGGGGCCGCCTGACACATGCTCGATGAAGGGCGCGACGGGAAAGGCACCGAACGAACTCGGGCGTAGCACGTCGCGCACACCATGCGCCAAATAGAGAATGAAGGGGTCGTCAATCCGTTCGATGGCGAGCTTGAAGATCGATCGGAGGTGAAGCTTCCTGGAGCCCCATCGTGCTGGCGTCATGAAGTCAGCGGCCCGCGTCAATCCACCGTCACGGCGTTTGGACGGTGGCCGGCGTTTCGGAATTCGCGGCCAGGCCCGCTGTTTTAAGCGTTCCCGAGCACAACAAGGCTCAGGACCACCCGCGGGGACCGTTAAGAAGTGTTTGGCACCCCCCCGACCCGAAACACTTTGTTCGACGAACCGATCGTCAGTGGACTCACGGAAAGTGTCACGCGGGATGAGCCGCATCCCCACGCATTCTAAGGAGATTGACTTCGCAAAACCTACTTATTGAAAGCGGATCAGATGCAGCCGTGGGCGGGGCACCAGTGCCCCAGCCGTTGCATGAACTTAGAAAAGGACTTGACATCTCTCCGGTGCTGTGCTAGAATCACAAAGGAAAGGTCGTTTCAAAACCCTGTCGTCAAAGGAGTATGCGCGATGCGTGTCAAGGCTATACTTGCACTCACGCTGACGCTTGTTCCGGCGACTACGGCAACTACATTGTCGGCCGCTGCACTTGAGGATTTTTATGGCGTGGCGATGGCGTCCTGCGTTCCGACGGGCCAGACATCCGCTCAATCGGTCCTGTTCAATTCGGCCGCTGAAGCGTCCTTCCGGGACGGGGGTACAGGTGAGATCATCCTGACCTGTCCCATCCCGCAAACGCTCAGCCGGATCACCAAGATGACGGTAAGATACAAGGATGACGGGGTGCCCAATGCAGGTTCGCAAGTCGTGACCGCATTGAGAAAAAAGAGATATGTTTTCAATGGGATTACCGGGGGAGTCGACTCCGCTCCCGAGACGATTGCCGAGGCAGATAGCGATGCATTCGTCCCTCCAGTCGTATCCCCGCAAGGGTACAGGGACTTCCAAATGAATGTGAACCAGACGGATCCCAATGGGTCGCTGACGTTCGATCACCGCACATTCTTCTATTACATCCAGGTCAACATGCGCCGGCCGGCGGGCACGACTGGCCCGGTCACCGTGGCGTACGTCACGCTGTTTTAGACGCGGTTGGCGTTGCGCACTCGGTGCTCGAGCATTTCGACAGATCGGCTATCGGGGGATAGGAAATTAAATCGCGGATAAATTCTTGCCTTGAAGCGAAAATCAGTAATTATAACAGTTTGTTAGACGTTCACGCCCCTCGGCAACGAGGAGGCCAGCATGAACGCAATTGGAATAACTTCTTCTCAGCACAACAGCTCGCACGACTTGTCGTTGAGCGGTGCATCTTTCCATTCCCTCATACATTCGTGGCGTCGCCTTGGGTGGGCATGAGCCTTTTGCAGAAGGCAATTCGTCGTGGACGGGAAGAGCTTGCGCCGTTGGCGTCGGCTGGGAGGCATCGCGTCTTATGAGCATGACCGGCTTTCGCGGTAATTCTGATGACTGTGCATCAATCTTTGATGAAGCGATCAGCGGACGAAACCGCCGGCTGCGAGCCTCTTGCTGAATGCCCGCTTATGGCGCGAACCCGAAGCGCGAGAGCGCTTGCGTCGCGGCTGCAATCGGCAGAGGAGCAGACTCGCTCCAAAAATTGCCTCGCGACGCAGTTGGCGCCTTCCTGACTCCAGCAGCCGCCCCGCTCAGGACGTGAGACAGGGCGCCAAGCGTCGGATTTAAACCACCAGACCCGTCCACTTTTCGCGCGTCTTGCCAGAGCTGGCGGCGATCGCGAATCTGTAGCGGCCCTCTCTCTAGGAGCCCCGCTTGGTCCGCGCCTTTGCCGATCGCCTGCCGATCGACGACATTCTGCCAGAGCTCGACGCCGCGCTCAGTCAGCAGCCCAATCTCGTGCTCGTCGCGCCGCCCGGCGCCGGCAAGACGACGCGCGTGCCGCTGGCGCTGCTCGACGCGCCCTGGCGCGGCGACCGAAAGCTGATCCTGCTCGAACCGCGTCGCCTCGCGGCGCGCGCCGCCGCAGCGCGCCTCGCCGCGACGCTCGGCGAGAGCGTCGGCGAAAGGGTGGGCCTGCGCATGCGGCTCGAAACCAAGGTCTCCGGCAAGACGCGCATCGAGGTCGTCACCGAAGGCGTTTTCGCGCGCATGATCCTGGACGATCCCGAGCTTACGGGCGTCGCGGCCGTGCTCTTCGACGAGTTCCACGAGCGCTCGCTCGACGCCGATCTCGGCCTTGCGCTGGCGCTCGACGCGCAGGGCGCGCTGCGCGAGGATTTGCGACTTATCGCGATGTCGGCGACGCTCGACGGCGCGCGCGTCGCGACGCTGATGCGCGACGCGCCGGTGATCGCGAGCGAGGGCCGCGCCTATTCCGGTCGAGACGCGCCATATCGGCCGCGACCCGAGCTTGCGGCTGGAAGAAGACATGGCGCGCGCTGTGATGCGCGCGATCCGCGAGGAGGAAGGCTCGATCCTCGTCTTCCTGCCCGGCCAGGCCGAGATCCGCCGCGCCGCCGCGCTTCTCGAGGAGCGGGGGCTCCCGCCAAACGTCGAGCTCGCGCCGCTCTATGGCGCGCTCGAGCGCGGCGAGCAGGATCGCGCCATCGCGCGGCCCCCCGCGGGGAAGCGCAAGATCGTGCTCGCGACCTCGATCGCCGAGACCTCGCTCACGATCGAGGGCGTGCGCGTCGTGATCGACAGCGGCCTCTCGCGCGCGCCGCGCTTCGAGCCGGGGCTCGGGCTGACGCGGCTCGAGACGATTCGCGCGTCGCGCGCCAATGTCGAGCAGCGGCGGGGCCGCGCCGGCCGCGTGGAGCCCGGCGTCTGCTATCGACTCTGGGAGGAGGCCGCGACGGGCTCCCTGCCCGCCTTCGCCGAGCCCGAGATTCTGGCCGCCGATCTCTCGGGGTTGGCGCTCGACCTCGCCCATTGGGGCGTCAGCGACCCCGCAAAGCTCGCCTTTCTCGATCCGCCGCCGGCCGCCGCCTGGACCGAGGCGCTGGCGCTCTGCAAGGCCCTCGGCGCGCTCGACGCGGACGACCGCCTCACGAAAAAGGGCGAAGCGATGCGCAGCCTTCCCGTGGCGCCGCGGCTCGCCTCGATGATCATCGAGGCGGCGGGGCATGGCGAGGCGCTGCGCGCGGCGCGGCTCGCGACGCTGCTCTCGGAGCGCGGGCTTGGCGGTGACGATCCCGACCTGTCGCACCGTCTCGAACGTTTCGTGCGCGAAAGCTCGCCGCGCGCGCGCGACGCGCGACGCCTCGCCGAGGGGATCGCCCGCGCCGCTCCCTCGCGGGGAGAGGGTGGGGGTGAGCGGGGCCCGCTCTCCGACGGCGCGCTGATTGCGCTCGCGTTTCCCGACCGCATCGCCAAGGCGCGCAGTGAAGGCGCCTTCACGATGGCGAACGGCCGCGCGGCCTCGCTACCGCCGGAGCACGCGCTTTCGCGCGAAATCTTTCTCGCCGTTGCCGAAGTCGCTGGTCGCGCAGGGGCTTCGCGCATTCTCGCGGCGGCGGCGCTCACGCTCGGCGAAATCGAAGATTTCGCGGCGAAACGCATCGAGGCGCGCGAGGAGACGCGTTTCGAGCCCGACAACGGCGCCCTGCGAAGGCGACGTTATCGGAAGCTCGGCGCGATCCGGCTCGCCGAGCAGAATCTCGCCGTCGAGCCCGACATTGAGGCGGCGCAGATGCTTGCGGTAGGCGCGGCGACCCTCGGAATCGCGCGCCTGCCCTGGAGCAAGGCGCAGCTGCAATTGCGCGACCGCGTCGCCTTTCTGCGCGCCGCGCGAGGGCGAGGAATGGCCGGATCTTTCCGACGCGGCGCTCGCCGAGGCCGCGGCCGACTGGCTCGCGCCGCATATTCTGGGCCGCACGAGCCTCGCGGCGATCGAGACGGGCGATCTTGAGGCGGCGCTCGCCGCGCTCCTCCCCTACGCCCTGCGCCGCCGGCTCGACGAGGAGGCGCCGGCCTTTTTCGAGACGCCGGCGGGGTCCAGCATCGCGCTCGACTATGCGGCGTTGAACGGCCCGCTGCTTTCGGTGCGCGTGCAGGAGCTTTTCGGCCTCGCGCGCCATCCGACCCTCGCCCAAGGCCGCGTTCCCGTGACGCTGGAGCTGCTTTCGCCCGCGCATCGCCCGATCCAGACGACGCGCGATCTTCCGGGCTTCTGGAAAGGCTCCTGGAACGACGTCAAGAAGGAGATGAAAGGCCGCTATCCGCGCCATGTCTGGCCCGACGATCCCGCCAACGCCGTGCCGACGAAGCGGGCGAAGCCGAGGGCGTAGGCCGGGAATTGGAGGCGCCGGATATCCCCGGCGCCCGTCACTTCTTGGAGTGTTCCTGCGCGGTCGTCGTGTGCTTGTGCGCCTGTTCGCTGTGCTGGTGAGCCGTGGCCGCGTGCGCCTTGGCCTCCTCATGCTTGCCCGTGTCGTGGTGATGAGCGGCCTGATGATGATGGTGGGCGGCGGCATGATGATGCGCGGCGGCGTTGTGATGATGCTCGCTCGCTGGATGTTTCTGTGACTGCGCCATTGGGGTGGTCCTCCATTGTCAACCGCCAATTGAGATAGAGTGGTCGTCAGCAATGTCGGAATCGAGAGAGAAGGACATCTCGATTATCTGAATCGAGACATTGCCGGGCTTCTGGAAAGGCTCCGACGTCAAGAAGGAGATGAAGGGCCGCTATCCGCGCCATCTCTGGCCCGACGATCCCGCCAACGCCGTGCCGACGAAGCGGACGAAGCCGAGGAGGTAGGCCCACGGAAGGCTTGCGCCCTTGTCCGACCGAAAGGGGCTCGATATGACCGAACGTCGCGTCCTGGCCGCGTCCTCGCGTCTCCGCGCCACCCTCCGCAGGAGCAACCTCATGACTATCGGCATCGCGAATCTTCACCCGATCATCGCCATCGTCGCCGGCGTGCTGATCCTCATTCAGCCGAAGCTGTTGAACGCCGTCGTCGCGATCTACTTGATCCTCACTGGCATCCTGGAGCTTGGGCTGCTGCGCTGATCCGACGCGCCCACGGCGGTCGAAAAACGCGGCGAAGCGTCACGTTCTTTTCGCCCTCGCATCCTTTATTGCGCTAAGCTGGCTTTTGCAGATTGGGAGAGTCGAGATGTTGGAATCGCTGCTTGGCTTCTTTGGTTTCGGCCCCGACCCGAAAACCTCCGTCGCTTGTGTTCGCAAATCCTCGGCGGAGACGAAAGCGGCGATCGTTTTCGTCCACGGCTTCACCGGAAGCGGCGCGACGACCTGGATGGGGCTCCTCCCGAGAATCGAGGCGCAAGCAAATCTCAAAAGCTGGGACATTTACACGGTCACCTACGCCACGAGCCTCAGTCTGGACATTTCCGAGCTCTGGGCCGCCGACGCCAATCTCAAGACATTGAGCCAGCGGCTGACGACCGATCTCGCGCAAACCGACCTCGCTCCCTACGACGCGCTGGTCTTGATCGCCCACAGCATGGGCGGACTCGTCGTGCAGAAGGCTCTCGTCGACTCTCCGTCTCTCGTCCGGCGCACTCGCTGCGTCATTCTCTTGGGGACGCCAAGCGACGGCCTCAAGAAGTCCTCGGGGCCGGCCAGCCTTTTGAAGCGTCAGCTCAGGGATATGGCCTGGGGCAGCTCTTTCATCACGGAGCTGCGGGCGGACTGGAAAGCGAAGTTCGGGGATCGGCCGCCCTTCTCTTTCCTCGCGGTGGGCGGCGAGCGGGACCAGTTCGTCCCCCCTGACTCCTCGCTTACGCCATTTCCGCAGGAGCAGCAGGCGGTCGTGCCGGGCAATCACGTGTCGATGCTTTCGCCGGCGGAAAATGACGACAATCTCGTCAGGCTCATCAGCCGACGCATCTGTGATGAACAGGCTGGAGACATTGGCGACTCCGCGCTGCGGATGATCGAACGCGGCGAGTTCCAGCGCTTGATCGACGCGTTTTACGACAAGGCTGCCGGCCTCGACGAAAAGGCGCTGGTGCAGCTGGCGATCGCGTTGGACGCCGTCGGGCGCCGCGACGACGCCTATCGTTTGCTGAGCGAGAGATTCGCAAGGCGGGGCGACGCCCTTGGCGCTTTTGCGGATTCTCTCAAAGGCGCCTGGCTGCACGCATTCGGGCGCCGCGAGGACGCCGATCGTTTATGGAGCGCGCGTTTCGCAAGAGAGAGCGACGCCTTGGGCGCCCTGGCGGGCCGCCTCAAGCGCGAGTGGATGCAAAAACGCCAGAAGGCCGACGGTGACGCCGCTTTCGAGCATTACGAGAAGGGCTTGGAGTTGGCGAAAGCGGGGAACGATTTATCGCAGGCCTATTATCACGGGATCAATCTCGCCTTTCTTGAATTCGTGTTCAAAGGAGATAGAGCGGCGGCGCAAAAACGGGCGCGGCAGGCGCTTCGCGACTGCGAGGAAGCCGAAAGGACAGGGCAAGCCGACGAATGGCTCGAAGCGACGCGAGGCGAGGCGGAGCTCATTTTGAACAATGGGGACTGCCGCTTTCGCCGCCTATCGAAAATTCGTGGAGTCGGTCAACGCTCCTTGGAAGCTCACCTCGAGCTATCTGAACGCCCGGACGATCACGGCGAACCATCCCAACCGCGAGCTCGTGCGCCGGCTCGGCCAAATCTTCGGCGACCCGAACCCCTGATCGGTCGCTGGTCTCGCTGCGCGCGAGTGTCGGTACGAATTCCGACTGATGACTTCGCCGCGCGTGTTCCCTCCCCCCTTGTGGGGGAGGGTTAGGGAGGGGGGTCGCAGGACGATTCCCAAGAAAGCGCGACCCCCTCCCCCAACCCCTCCCCGCAAGGGGGAGGGGAGTAGAGGCCTCGAACCGAAACGATCATCCGGACTTCGTATCATTGCGAGGAGCGAAGCGACGAAGCCATCCAGGGGCCGCCTGCGCGATTTACCTCGCCGCTTGCAAATGCAACGAGACGAAAGTGGGCGCTGTCACGGCTCCTGGATCGCTTCGCTCCGCTCGCGATGACGGCTGATCGGCCCGATCAAGCTGGTGACGCGGCAGGGTCACAGGACGCACTCGAGCCAGTGCAGCCGCCCTATCTCGTCGCCCGCAACCAGGCGATCATTGGAGAGAGCTGCCAGGCAACGGACGGAGGCGTCGATTTCGAGACGCGTCAATTCCCGCCCGCCGGCTATGTCCCACAGCCGGATTGTTTTGTCATCGGAGGCCGAGACGAGCCTCCCATTTGGCAGCAGGCAGAGAACCTTCGAGTGGCCTTCGAGGCGCGCGGTCTCAGCGGCGGTTGTCACGTCCCATAGCCGGATTATGGAGTCCAAAGAGGCCGAGGCGAGCCGCCCGTCGGGAAGCAGGCAGAGAGAGTGAACCCGAGCCGAGTGGCCTTCGAGCCTTGCGGTCTCGGCGCCGGTCGTCACGTCCCAGAGCCGGATCGTTTTGTCCTCGAGAGCCCGAGGCAAGCCGCCCGTCGGGCAGCGGGCAGAGAGAGGTGACAGCATCCGAATGGCCTTCGAGCCTTGCGGTCTCGGCGCCGGTCGTCAGGTCCCAGAGCCGGATCGTCTTGTCCCAAGAGCCCGAGGCGAGCCGCCCGTCGGGCAGCAGGCAGAGAGAGTGAACCCAAGCCGAGTGGCCTTCGAGCCGTGCGGTCTCGGCGCCGGTCGTCACGTCCCAGAGCCGGATCGTGTTGTCCCAAGAGCCCGAGGCGAGCCGCCCGTCGGGCAGCAGGCAGAGAGAGGTAACCAAACCCGAGTGGCCTTCGAGCCTTGCGGTCTCGGCGCCGGTCGTCACGTCCCACAGCCGGATGCGTGTCGTCATCGGAGCCCGAGGCGAGCCGCCCGTCGGGCAGCAGGCAGAGACACGAGACGGCACGCCGGTGGCCGTCGAGCCTGGACGGTCTCGGCGCCGGTCGTCACGTCCCAGAGCCGGATCGTGCTGTCCTCGGAGCCCGAGGCGAGCCGCCCGTCGGGCAGCAGGCAGAGAGAGGTGACCGGACCCAAGTGACCTTCGAGCCGGGCGGTCTCGGCGCCGGTCGTCAGGTCCCAGAGCCGGATCGTGTTGTCCTCAGAGCCCGACGCGAGCCGCCCGTCGGGCAGCAGGCAGAGAGAGTTGACGGAACCCGAGTGGCCTTCGAGCCTTGCGGTCTCGGCGCCGGTCGTCACGTCCCAGAGCCGGATCGTGCTGTCCCGAGAGCCCGAGGCGAGCCGCCCGTCGGGCAGCAGGCAGAGAGAGGTGACAGCATCCGAGTGGCCTTCGAACCTTGCGGTCTCGGCGCCGGTCGTCAGGTCCCAGAGCCGGATCGTGTTGTCCCAAGAGCCCGAGGCGAGCCGCCCGTCGGGCAGCAGGCAGAGAGAGGTGACAGAACGCGAGTGGCCTTCGAGCCTGGCGGTCTCGGCGCCGGTCGTCAGGTCCCAGAGCCGGATCGTGTTGTCCCGAGAGCCCGAGGCGAGCCGCCCGTCGGGCAGCAGGCAGAGAGAGCGACAGAACCCGAGTGGCCTTCGAGCCGTGCGGTCTCGGCGCCGGTCGTCACGTCCCAGAGCCGGATCGTGTCGTCCCAGAGCCCGAGGCGAGCCGCCCGTCGGGCAGCAGGCAGAGAGAGGTGACAGAACTCGCGTGGCCTTCGAGCCTTGCGGTCTCGGCGCCGGTTGTCAGGTCCCAGAGCCGGATCGTGTTGTCCCAGAGCCCGAGGCGAGCCGCCCGTCGGGCAGCAGGCAGAGAGCGGCGACAGAACCCGAGTGGCCTTCGAGCCTTGCGGTCTCGGCGCCGGGAGGCGTGAGGCTCGGGCGCGACGTGATCATCGCCGGGGCCGAGAGGCCGCTCCGCGCCCTTTCCAAAAAGCCCGACGCCGCCAAGGCCTTCGAAGCCCTGGAGCCGGCCCATGAGCTGCGGCAAGAGCTGGCGCGGATCGCGCGCGCAAATGCCTGAGGTCAACCGCAAGGTCCGGCCAATCAGGCTTTGCGCTTCCCCAACGCCAAATTGCTCATAGTCGGCCACAAGCGCCGAAGGCGCGCCGGTCGCTTCGAGCTTCGCCTTGAGCCAGGCGGGATCGAGCAGCAGTCGCATCGAGCTTTTGGCGCTCCTGCGCCGCCGCCAGGTGATAAGGCAAATAGAGATAGGCATAGCGCCGCGTGAGCGCGTCAGCCTCCGGCGACTGCGCGGATCGCCTCGAGAATCTCCGCCAAACGCCGATGTTGGGCCAACAGGCCATCTTTGCCGGATTGATCCTGCAAGAAGTGGCGAATCGTATCGTGAAGCCGCAAAATGCGCCGATTGAGATCGAGATTGAGAAGCAGCGAGAGATCGTAAAGCCGGCTCAGCAGATCCTCGGTTTCAAACTCGACGAGGCCGCCGGTCTCGGCCCAAAGCCGCGCGACGACGCCAATCGGGATGTCGGCGTCTTCGGGAAAGACGCCGAGCTCGCCAAAACGCGCGCGCTCGTTTTGATCGAGGAGGTCGAGGCTGACCCCGATCGAGCGGGCGACGGCCTTGGCGCGCTCAGCTTCATTGCGCGGATCGAAAGCGACGAGGCCCTTGGCGTCGAGCCTCTGGTTGGCGCCTGAAATGGCCTTTGGCAGCGGCTCGCCGTTCTTCACGACGCGGTCGCGCAAAAAGCCGTTGACGATTTTGAGGAGCTGCGCCCATTCGCCAAGACGCGCGGCGAGCTTGGCGAGATTTGTCCGCTCGGCCGCGACTGGCTCCGGCGGGAGGCCTCGCGGCGAGCAATTGCAGCGCCTCGCGCTCCTGCATCGCATCGACCGGCTGACGAAGGGCTTCTTGCGGCAACACGCTGTCGATGCGCGTGGTGACGAGCCGCGTGGTTTGCGGGCCGCCTTGCAGGAAGGGGCGCAAGTCCTGCTCGCGCCAGGCGTCGTCGACGATCAACAGAATGCGACGATCGCCGAGCGCCTCGGCAAGCGCGGAGGCGGCGGCGTTGATCGTCTCGAGTCCCGGCGGCTCGCCGGTCAGCCGCGTGATGAGGTCCGAAATGATCGACAGGAGATTTTCGGGCTTCTCGCCGAGCTCGGCCCACAAGACGCCATCGAAGAAAGCGTCTTGAATGTCCGCATCATGGGCGAGCGCCTTGGCGAGCGTCGTCTTGCCGTAGCCGCCGGCGCCGCGCAGGGCCGCGGTGATGGCCACCGCATCGCCCTTCGAGTCGAGCAGTTGTCGCTTGAGCGCGTCAAATTCGGTGGGGCGATCCACGAAATCGGCCGGCGGCTCGGGCGCCATCATGGGCACGCGCTTCTGCCGACTGACGTCCTGAAGCACGCGGATCAGCGTCGTCTGATGCTCGGGAAGGTCGAGGTCGTAAATCTGGCCGAGCCAGCGCGGCAGCGCGCCGAGGTCTCCGAGGCCCGGCCCCTTGATGGGGCAGACCGTCTTGCCCTCCTGGCGCGCCAATCGAATCTCGCGCCTGACGACCGGGCTCTCGAGCGCCTTTGGCGTGACGACGAGAATGAAATGCTGCAGCGCCTTCGATCTGAGCGCGTCCTCGATCTGGCTCCACCAGTCGCGCCCGCCTTCGAGCGCGACAATGTCCTGCCAAACCGAAAGATCGCGCTCCTCCAGCCAGGCTCGCAGCCAGTCGGCGAAGGGCGCGCCGTCCTTGCGGGAGTAGGAAATAAAGGTTCGGCCTTGAGGCTGGCCAGGCATGACGCAATCCCCGGAATTCCCGCTTCACTCTACGCGCGTCCTGCGAGGCGGCAAGATCCGGCCAGAACCGCGCCCAAATCTTATCGGTCAATCATGTTCTTTTCCAAAAACCGCTTCGCACGTGCTCCAGCGCGCTTGTCCCGCCCGAGCCGCGCTCAATATGAGCAAATGTCAAATCACGACGGCGTCGCCCGCGCCTTCGGGAGATTTTTTGTAGGAGCAGCGTCATGGTCCTCGGCATCGCGCATATTCAACCGATCGTCGCCATCATCGCCGGCGTCTTGATCCTCGTCTGGCCGAGGCTCTTGAACTACGTCGTCGCGATCTATCTGATTCTCACCGGCATATTGGGGCTCGGAATCCTACGCTAACACCAAGCGTTTCAAACCTCCGCCCGTCATGCCCGCGCTTGTCGCGGGCATCCACGCCGTGGGGCGCCAAGGGAATTCAAAGAGAAGGCCTCGCGCTTCAACATATTGCCATTGCGCAACGGCCCGGCGTGGATGGCCGGGACGAGCCCGGCCATGACGCGATCAAGGGCGAGACTCAACGACCCTCGATTTGACTCACTCGGCCGCTTGACGCTTCGCGAGGCGGCGCTCCCACTCGAGCGCCTGACGCACGATCTCTTCGAGATTGTCGTGCTCGGGCTTCCAGCCGAGCTTCTCCCGAACGCGCTTGTTGCCCGCGACGATCGCCGCGGGATCGCCGGGGCGGCGGCCCACGATCTCGACCGGGAAATCGACGCCCGAGACGCGCTTCACCGTCTCGATCACCTCGAGCACGGAGAAGCCGCGCCCATAGCCGCAGTTGCAGACGAGGTTGTCGCCGCCGGCGCGCAAATGGCGCAGCGCGTCGAGATGCGCCCGCGCGAGATCGGTGACCTGAATGTAGTCGCGCACGCAGCTGCCGTCCGGCGTCGGATAATCGGTTCCGAACACCTGCAGCTTGCTGCGCAAGCCCAGCGCCGCCTGCACGGCGACCTTGATCAGATGCGTGGCCTTCGGCGTCGACTGGCCCGTCCGGCCCTTCGGATCGCCGCCCGCGACGTTGAAATAGCGCAAAACGACGTAGCGCAGGCCATGCGCGCGCGCCGTGTCCTCGAGCATCCACTCGACCATGAGCTTCGAGCGGCCATAGGGCGAGACGGGCTTTAGCGGCTCGTCCTCGTCGACCGGGTTCTTCGACGGGTCGCCATAGACCGCCGCGGTCGAGGAGAAGATGAAGCGCTCGACTCCGCAATGCACGGCGGCCTCGAGCAGCGTGCGCGCTTTGGCCGTGTTGTTGAGATAATAGCCCAGCGGATCGGCGACCAACTCAGGCACGACGATCTTGGCGGCGAAATGCGCGATCTCGGTGACGTTGTAGCGCGCGATCGTCTCGGTCACGAGATCCTCGTCGCCGAAATCGCCGACGACCAGCGGGACGCCTTGAGGCACGGCCCAGCGAAAGCCCGTCGACAGATCGTCGAGCACGACGACGTCCTCGCCGGCGTCGAGGAGCGCGAGCGCCATATGACTGCCAATGTAGCCTGCCCCGCCCGTCACAAGAACCGCCATCGCCTGCCCCCGAAACTTGCGCCCGCCGCTCGCCCGATGCTAACGGGCGGATGCGCGAATCGCCCGCCGACTTAGCGCGCTTTCCGCCCGAACGGAACCGTTCGAGCGATAAGAAATCGCGCCAGGTTAAAAAAGCTGGAGCGCGTTCCGATCGCAAAAGTCTGTCAACTTTTGCTCAAACTCGCCGATGCGAAACCGCCAACACCACGGAACCTTCTCATGACCAAGCGTATCCGCAAGGCCGTTCTGCCCGTCGCCGGTCTCGGCACGAGATTTCTCCCCGCGACCAAGGCCGTGCCGAAGGAAATGTTGACGGTCGTCGACCGGCCGGTGGTGCAGCACGTCGTCGACGAGGCGCGCGAAGCGGGCATCGAGCATTTCATTTTTGTGACAGGTCGCGGCAAAGGCGCGATCGAAGACCATTTCGACATGGCCTACGAGCTCGAGGACACGCTGCAGAAGCGCGGCAAGAAGAAGGAGCACGAAGCGCTGATGGCCGACCTTCCCAAGGCCGGCGAGACGAGCTTCACGCGACAGCAGGCGCCGCTCGGATTGGGACACGCCGTCTGGTGCGCGCGCGACATCGTCGGCGACGAGCCCTTCGCCGTGCTGCTGCCGGACATGATCACCATGGCCTGCGGCGAGAAGAAGAACCGCTGCCTCGCGCAGGCGGTGGAAGCCTGGGAAAAGCACGGCGGCAACATCATCGCCGTCGAGGAGGTCCCGCCGAGCGAGACGCATCAATATGGGATCGTCGCGATCGGCAAGGATTACGGCGCGAGCTTCGAGATCGCCGGCATGGTCGAGAAGCCGCCGCAGGGAACGGCGCCGAGCAACTGGATGATTTCCGGCCGCTACATCCTGAATCCGGAAATTTTCGCGCTGCTCGCCCAGGGCAAGAAGGGCGCGGGCGGCGAGATCCAGCTCACTGACGCGATGATCGAGCTTGCCCGCCTGCAGCCGTTCCACGGCGTGCGCTTCGACGGCCGGACTTACGACACCGGCTCCAAGCTCGGCTTCCTCGCCGCCAACATCGCCTTCGGCCTTGCGCATCCCGAGGTCGGCGGCGCCTTGCGGGCGGAGATCGCCAAGCACCTGGCTTGAGCCTCGAGCCGTCCAGGCGGACGCCGCGCGCGTCCGCGATACGCCCAATGAAAAAAGCGCGCGGCTCGCGGCTCGGGCGAGCCGCGATTGAGGGCGGCTTAGGCCGCCGCCGGCAGCGCGGCTTTGGCCTTGGCGACGATCTCGGCGAAGGCCTGGGGCTGATGGATCGCGAGCTCGGAGAGCACCTTGCGATCGATCGTGACGCCGGCCTTGTTGAGCCCGTCGATGAAGCGCGAATAGGTCAGGCCGAATTCACGCACGGCGGCGTTCAGCCGTTGAATCCAGAGCCCGCGAATGCTGCGCTTCTTGGCCTTGCGGTCGCGGGTCGCATATTGCATCGACCGGTCGACCGCGGCCTTGGCGGCGCGGATCGTGTTCTTTCGGCGGCCGTAAAAGCCCTTGGCGGCTTTCAGGGTCTTCTTGTGCTTGGCGTGGGAGGTGACGCCGCGTTTGACGCGAGCCATGACGATAATCCTTTCGTGGCGCTTAGGCGCGAGCTTCTAGACGGGACGATCAGCCGTTCGGCAGGAAATATTTCTTGACGTTGTCGCCGTCCGTCTTGAACAGGATCGACGTGCCGCGCAGATTGCGGATCTGCTTGTTCGTGCGCTTGATCATGCCGTGGCGCTTGCCCTTCTGGGCGTAGACCACCTTGCCGGTTCCGGTGATCTTGAAGCGCTTCTTGGCGCCGGATTTCGTCTTCAGCTTGGGCATTTTGCTCTCCTTGGGGCCTTGGCCCTCCCGTCCTCGGCGCCCGTCCCGGGGGACGGCGCCTGACGACAGCGAAAAAAACCGCCCCGGCAGCCCATCACTGGCCGGGCGGTTTGGAAGCGCGGCTTATCGCCGAGCGTCACAGAAAATGCAAGAGGAGCCGCGCCTGGAGATTTCTAAGCGTCAGAAACGCGGGTCCAGCGAAGACGGGGCCGGGCCTTGATTGACGGCGCCGGTGCGCGAGATTACAGATGTTCCCGCAATTAGCTGCGACTTAAGGTCTCGGCTCGAGGGATGCGGCGGCGCTGGCGCCGCCAGGGCGAGCGCGTTTCGCTCGCCGCCCGCCGAGGGCCCGTCGACGCCGCCCCCCTTGCAGGTAAATGTGGCGGCTGGAGCCGCGTCCCTTTGGAAGGGCCGACGACTCGCTCCGCCAAGCCTGAGCGGGACTGGATTAAACGAAGATAAAGAACGCTTCCAAGGGAGGAAAGAAATAATGAAAAAGCTCGCCTTCGCCGCAACGACCGCGGCGCTGATCTGCTGCGGCCCGTCGCTCGCTCGCGCCGCCGAACAATGGCTCGTGACCGAGGAGAACATGGGCGGCGTCAAGGGCGGCCAGGGCAATTGGAGCATCACGCGGGAAGGAAACAAGGTCAAAGGAACCGCTGAGATGCAGTCGGACAACGGCTCGATGCTGACCTATAAGGTCGATGGCGAAGAGGCGGCCGGTGACAATTACACGATCACGATGAACGATCGCTCGGACGGCAAGAAGGGCTGCGTCTGGAAAGGCCATCCGCCGTCGGGAGCCGGGTCGCAGCAGCGGGGCCTCGTCGGCTACGCCGAATGCGAAGGCACGAAAATGATCGTGCGCGCGAGCGTCTTCGGCAAGTGACCGAGCTGGCGCGCCCCTCTCCGGGCGGCGCGCCTCCGCTTCATGACAGCGCATCCGACGCGCTCTTCCGCAGTTTTCGGCGGGGAGCGCGTTTTCGCGCCAAGAGCGGCTCTCGCCCGAGGCGCGTTCAATCACGGGAAGACTCGCCGCGGCGGAACGGCTAGAAGCAGGCTCTGGAGCAACGACGCCAGAACAAGGCATGCCGGAATCGGTTCTCACGCTCGTCGGCGATGCGGCGCCGATCGGGGCCGCCGCAGCGGCGAGCGGCGACGCCCTGCGCGGGCTCGGCGCCTCGGCCGGCGAGCCGGACTGGCTCGCGCCCGATCAAGCCTGCGATCTCTTTTTTGACGGCGCCGAGCCGGATCGCGCGGCCGCTGCGGTTCGCCGTTCGCTCGCGGAACGCCTCCCTGGCGCGCGGCTGGATATTTTCGTGCAGCGTGCCGAGCGTCGTCGCAAGCGCCTCATCGTCGCCGATCTCGAGTCGACCCTCATCGAGAACGAGATGCTCGATGAGCTCGCGGCGATGAACGGGGTCAAGTCCAAGGTTGAAGAAATAACAAGGCGAGCGATGAACGGCGAGATCGACTTCGCCGGCGCGCTCAAGTCGCGCGTGGCGCTGTTCAAGGGCCTGCCCGAGGCCGAGCTCGCCAAGGCCGCCGCCAGGATACGTCTGACGGCAGGCGCGAGCACGCTCGTTGCGACCGCGCGCGCGCATGGCGCCTGCGTCGCGCTCGTGACGGGCGGATTCACATACTTCGTACAGCATGTTCAATCGATGCTGACCTTCGACGCGGTGGTCGCCAATGACCTCGTCATCGAAGCAGGCAGGCTCACCGGAGAGGTGCGCGAGCCGATCGTCACCAAGGAGGGCAAGGAGGCCGCGTTGAGACGCCTTGCGGCGGAGAGAGGCCTGCCGCTGTCCTCGACGCTCGCCGTCGGCGACGGCGCCAATGACCTGCCGATGCTCAAGGCCGCCGGCCTCGGCGTCGCCTTTCACGCAAAGCCGGTGGTTGTCGAAGCGATCGACAACCGCATCGATTTTGGCGATCTGACAGGCCTGCTCTATGCCCAGGGTATTCGGGCCGAGGAATTCGTGCGGGACCCGATGACACGCAAGGAGCTCTAAAACCTCAACGCCGCCGCGCGCTTGACGCCATTGAGCTTGCGGATCGCCGCGAGCGCCCCGTTCGGGACGTCGCCGTCGACGGCGACGATCGCCATCGCCGAGCCGCCGGGGCGGTCGCGACCGAGCGCGAAGGTCGCGATGTTGATCTCGGCGTCGCCGAGCAGTCCGGCGAAGCGCCCGATGAAGCCAGGCTTGTCCTCGTTGGACACAAAGATCATGGACGGCGTGAACTCGGCTTCGACCGCGATGTCGCCGACCCCCACGATGCGCGGCTTGCCGTCGTGAAAGACGGTTCCGGCGACCGTGATCTCGCCTTGAGCCGTGGCCGCGCGCAGCGTCACGAGCGATTCATAATCGCCCTCGGCCTCGCGCGTGACTTCCTCAACAACAACGCCCCGCTCCTTGGCGAGCGCAGCCGCGCAGACGGGATTTACGTCCTGTAGAATGGGCTTCAGCAGCCCGCTGAGCGCGGAGGCTGTGATCGCCTTTGTCTTTTGCTCCGCGACGCCGCCTTCATAGATGAGCGAAATCTTGTCGATGCCCGCGCTGGCGATCTGCCCGACGAAAAGTCCGAGCTTCTCGCTAAGCTCCACGTAGGGCCGCAGGCGCGGCGCCTCCTCCGCGCTGATCGACGGAAAGTTCACCGCATTCGTCACGGCGCCGCGCGTCAGATAGTCGGACATCTGCTCGGCGACTTGTAGCGCGACCTTTTCTTGCGCTTCCGTGGTCGAAGCGCCGAGATGCGGGGTGCAAACGACATTGGGACGACCAAAGAGCGGACTCTGTGTCGCAGGCTCCGTCGCGAACACGTCGAGCGCCGCCCCCGCGACATGACCGTCGTCGAGCGCCTTGCGCAACGCCTCTTCGTCCACCAGGCCGCCGCGCGCGCAATTGATGATGCGGACGCCCTTCTTCATCTTGGCGAGATTTTCCTGCGAGAGGATGTTGCGCGTTTGCGCGGTGAGCGGCGTATGCAGCGTCACGAAGTCGGCGCGAGCCAGAAGGTCGTCGAGCTCCACCTTCTCGACGCCCAACGTCGCCGCATGTTCCCCAGAGAGGAACGGGTCGTAGGCGATGACGCGCATCTTGAGTCCCACGGCGCGCGTTGCGACATTGGTTCCGATATTGCCGCAGCCGATCACTCCAAGCGTCTTGCCGGAGATCTCCACGCCCATGAAGCGGTTCTTCTCCCATTTGCCCGCCTGGGTCGAGGCGTCGGCGGCTGGAATCTCGCGCGCCAGCGCGAACATCAGGGCGATCGCGTGCTCGGCGGTCGTGACCGAATTGCCGAAGGGCGTGTTCATAACGATGACGCCACGCGCCGTTGCGGCTGGAACGTCGACATTGTCGACCCCGATGCCCGCGCGGCCAATGACCTTGAGCCGCGCCGCGGCGTTGAGGATCTCGGCGGTCACTTTGGTCGCCGAGCGGATCGCCAGGCCGTCGTAACCGCCGATGGCCGCCGCGAGCTTTTCCGGGTGCTTGCCGAGCGTGGGCTGGAAATCGACATCGACGCCGCGCATCGAGAAGATTTGCGCGGCGGCGGCGGAAAGCTGATCGGAAATGAGAACCCTTGGGCGCATGAGAAGACCTCGACGAGGATGCTAATGAGGCAAGGCCGCGAGCGTCTGCTCGAAGGCCCAATCGATCCACTGTGTGAGCAGCGACACGTCGTCCGCCTCGACTGTCGGTCCGCACCAGATGCGCAAGCCCGGCGGCGCATCGCGATAGGCGCCGAAGTCATAGCCCGCGCCCTCCTTCTCGACGAACGAGACGAGGGTCTTGGCTAAGCCTGCGCGCGCCTTGGGCTCGATCGCGAGGACTTTCCGGTCGGCGAATTCGAGACAGACGCTCGTGTTGGAGCGGGTTTGCGGATCCTTCGCCAGCAAAGCGACGGCCGGCTGGCGCTCGACCCATTGCGCCACGACCGCCGCATTGGCGTCGGCGCGCGCAAAGAGCGCGTCGAGCCCGCCGATCGACCGCGCCCATTGCAGCGCGTCGAGATAGTCCTCGACGCAAAGCATTGACGGCGTGTTGATGGTCTCGCCGGCGAAAACGCCGTCGATCAGCTTGCCGCCCTTGGTGAGGCGAAAAATCTTCGGCAGGGGCCAGGGCGGCGCATAGGACTCGAGACGCTCCACCGCGCGCGGCGAGAGAATGAGCATGCCATGCGCCGCCTCGCCGCCGAGCGATTTCTGCCAGGAGAAGGTCGTCACGTCGAGCTTGGCGAAATCGAGCGGCTGCGCGAAGGCCGCGGAAGTCGCGTCGCAGATCGTGAGGCCCTTGCGGTCAGCCGCGATGAAGTCGGCGTTCGGCACGCGCACGCCGGAGGTGGTGCCGTTCCAGGCGAAGACGAGATCGTGGTCGCCGTCGACCTGGCCAAGGTCCGGCAGCTCGCCATAGGGCGCCGTCAAGACGCGCGCCTGCGGCAGCTTGAGCTGCTTTTGCACATCGGTGGCCCATCCGCTGGAAAAGCTCTCAAAAGCCAGAACATCGACGGGGCGCGGCCCCAGCATCGACCAGAGCGCCATTTCCACGGCGCCCGTGTCGGAGGCCGGCACGATGCCGATGCGATAGTCGGCGGGGACGCGCAGGACCTCGCGCGTGAGCGTAATGGCGCGTTCGAGCTTTTCCTTGCCAGCCTTCGCGCGATGCGAGCGTCCGAGCGCCGCGGCGCTGAGGTCTTTCGGCGACCAGCCAGGGCGCTTGGCGCAGGGGCCCGAGGAAAAGCAGGGATTTTTGGGGCGCGCGACAGGTTTGGAAAGGGAAAAGCTCATGAGCGGCCTCAAGCTGATTTGTCGATTTTCTAGGAACCCGCCTTAACAGAAGTTTGGCTAAGGCGCATCGTTTGTGAAGCGCTGGCGACGGCGGCGCGGCAATGGAAGCCTTTGACGCGGCTTTGACGTCGTTCCCAGAAAAGCGTGGTATTGTCGGTTGCAAGCTGCGCAAGCGCGCGGCTCCCTGGGCACGCGCCAGCGAATTGCGCGCGAGCTATCGACAAATGATGAGACGAATCTCAGGGCGGCTCGCCTGCTGAATGGAGCCACGGAGGCGCTTGCCGCCGTCCATAAGTAGAGACGCACACCCCGCTCCAGAATGTAGGATGCATCCATGACGCGCGCGGCGATGTTGCTCATCGGAGCCGCCACCGTTCATGTGCTCGGCATGGCTCTAGGAGCCGCCCTCGCTGACGTGCGGAAGCCGCTGCCCCCCGGCTTCGTCTATCTGAGAGACATCGATCCCACGATCGTTCAGGACATTCGCTACGCCACGCCATTCAATTTCACCCGCGCCCCGGTCCCCGGCTATGGCGCCGCCGAATGTGTGCTCCTTCGTGAAGTCGCGCTCGCATTGAAGGACGCGCAGGAAGAGCTGCGCCCGCAGCATCTCGGGCTGAAAGTCTATGATTGCTATCGGCCGCAACGTGCGGTCCACGCCTTCGTGGAGTGGGTCAAGAAGCCGAACTCGAAAGACGACAATCGCCATTACCCCCGCACGCAGCGAGCGGATCTCGTCAAGCTCGGCTACATCTCCGCGGCCTCCAGCCACAGCTACGGAACGGCGGTCGATCTGACGTTGATCGCCTTTCCGAGCGAAAGGTCGCGACCCGCGCGGCGCAATGACACTGCATCCTGCGTGGCTCCCAAGGACGAGCGCGAACCCGACGAGAGTCTGGACATGGGGACCGGCTTCGACTGCTTCGACGCGAACAGTCGTAATCCGGGGCTTCTCAATTCAGCCGACGCCAAGGCGCAGGAGAATGCAGCCGCTTCGCCGCTCGAAATTCAGAAAGATCAGCGCGATCGGCGGCTGCAGCTGTTCACGCTCATGAAGAATCATCGCTTTAAAGGCATCCCCACCGAGTGGTGGCATTACCAGTACGCGGGCGTCGAACGCCCCTTGAAACCGCAGGATTTCGTCATACCGAGCGCCAAGATCCAATGAGCTTGACGGTCGTCAGCGACAGAAATGGGCGCGGCAATTTTGCGGCGTAACTGTGGCGATTGGACGCAAAGGCGGATTTTTCTGCTGGGTTCCCAAGCGCTTAAGGAAAGGGAAACCAGGATCGTCGTCTAATGACCTTCGGGAAGCCGAACATTTGCCCAGATGCGAAGCTAGAGTTTTTCGAGTCTTCAACGATCAGGAGCGGCCCCATGAAAGCCTTCTCTCATCTCTCGAGCCTCGTCCTCGGAATCGCGATTGGCGCCATGTTTATGGCCGGCGCGGCGCGCGCGGCCGATCCGATGGACCCGCGCGGCCTATGGCTGCGCCAGGAAGGCGGCGTCCAATTCAGCTTCTACGACTGCGGCGCGGACCTGCTCTGCGCCAAGGTGGTCGCCGCGGATAACCCGGAAGATCGCGCCGGCGTCGGCACCGTCATTTTGCGAGGCGCGAAGAAGGTCGCGACCAATGAATGGCGCGGCACGCTCTTCAACTCCGAGGACGGCAAGAGCTACGACGGCCGCATCTCGGTCAAGGCGAAAGGCGCAGAGCTCTCGGTGCAAGGCTGCCTGATGGGCTTTCTGTGCGGCGGCGAGACCTGGAAGCGCCTCCCCTCGCCCGCCCACGCGGCCTCGGCAAACAAGAGCGCCCCGAACGCCTCGGTCGTCGCAGCGGAATGACCTGTCCCGCCTGATTTTGCCTAGCCAGGCCCGGCGCCTTCGATCTTGTCGAGGGCGCCGACGACCGCGTCGAAAGGCAGAAGCGTCGACGCGTGACGCGCCTTGTAGTCGCGAACCGGCTCCAGCGCCGCAAGATCCGCCCACCGGCCGTTGGGCGGCGGGCCGTTTTCCTTAAGCATTCTGCGCATCGTCTCGCGCAGGGCCCTGAGCTCGCCGGGTGTCGCGCCCAGAATGTGGCGCGCCAGAAATCGACGCGCTCGCTTGGCCGAGCGCGCAGGCCTTGAGCTCCTGGGCGAAATCGCAAACCTTGCCCTCGTCGAGGCTCAGATCGACGGTGATCGTCGAGCCGCAAAGCCGGGAATGAGCCGTGGCGCTGCCCTGCGCGTCGGCCAAGCGGCCGAGCCGCGGAATGTCGGCGGCGAGCTCGAGGATACGCTTGTTATAGACACCGTCAATCATGGCATGTCGGCCGGGGGCTTATCTTGGCCGTCCTGACCAGCTATATAGGGGTCTATCGCTCCGCGTGGAAGCGCGGAGTTCTCGAAGCGAAAGCCGCTCGCGTTCCCGCCCGAACGACGGCGCGTTGAACTTTGTGACGCGCTTTAGCCGGCCTTGGAGCCGGTCTTGCATGTCGGCCGGAGACATCGGCTCTCCCCCTGCCGGAGGCTCCACATGGATGACGTGGTTAAGACCTTGATCGAAAATCCGCCCGGAGCGCTGAAGCGCGACGTCGAAAAGCCCACGCGCGAGGAGGCGGAAGCGGCGGTGCGCGTGCTCCTGAGCTGGGCAGGCGACGATCCCGATCGGGAGGGCCTGCGCGAGACGCCTCGGCGCGTCGTGAAAGCCTATGAGGAGATTTTCAGCGGCTACAACCAGGATCCCCGGGAAGTGCTGGAGCGCATCTTCGCGGAGGTTGAAGGCTATGACGATCTCGTCATGGTGCGCGACATCCCCTTCGTTTCGCACTGCGAGCATCACGTCGCGCCCTTCGTTGGCAGGGCGCATATCGCCTATTACCCGACGGGCGGCGTCGTTGGCCTCTCCAAGCTCGCGCGCCTCGTCGACGTCTTCGCGAGGCGGCTGCAAACGCAGGAGGCCATGACGGCGCTGATCGCCAACACGCTGGAACAGGAGCTCAACCCCCGCGGCGTCGCGGTGCTGGTCGAGGCGCAGCATATGTGCATGTCGATGCGCGGCGTGCTGAAGCAGGGCGCCGAGACCGTGACCGTCCAGTTTTCCGGGGCTTTCCGGGACAATCCGACCGAACAGGCGCATTTCTACACGCTGCTGCGCGGCGCGAAAGGCTGATCCGAAGAGCCCAGACGGCGCGCGCTTGACACTCAAGAAGCGCGCCGCCTATAGCTGGCGCCCTCTGCGTCAGAGCGCTGGCGTGGCGGAGTAGCTCAGTTGGCCAGAGCAGGGGAATCATAATCCCTGTGTCGGGGGTTCGAATCCCTCCTCCGCTACCAGCTTACCCCATGTCCGGTCCGAAGACATAGGTGACGGATCGTTCCTAAGGCATGGGTGACAACCTCGGGCCGAACGGGTTGTCGAGGGGTTGCAAGGTTTTCTTCTCCAGATCGATGAAGCCGAGATCGTAGCTCATGAAGCTGACGAGCCAAACGCCGTCGTCGACCTCTTTGATTCCCAAGCGCTGACCGGCCAGCACGGTCGAGATGTTGACGCGTTTGCGATGCATGCAGATGCGGCCGCAGGCGGTGACCAGCGCGTCACGGTCGTGCAAGGGATAGGATAGCTCCGGCAATTTGCCGTCGTAAGGCTTGGCGGAAAGCGCGTAGACGTCGGCCGGTCGTTTCATGTCGAGGGCCTCATGCGGCCTTTCCTCGTTGAACTCCTGGACGAATTCGTCGAAGCGGGCCCGCTGCTGCAAGCTGTTCATGCCGGGCGGGTTCGTGGCCTCTTTCTTAAGTGTCAGATGCATGCGCTCGTGGCGGCCGTTCTGCTGGGGATGGCCGGGCTTGATGCGCTCGATCTCGACGCCGAGCGGTCGCCACCAGACGGAGAGCTTGGAGAGGCCGAAGAGGCCGTTGGGGCTGGCGAAGGGCACGCTCCGCATTTCAGAGAGAGTGAGCGGACTCGCTCCGAGCAGGGCGGGACAGGCGAGGATTACCCGATGCGGCCATCGGAAAAGTTGACCGAGATCGGCGCGAACGTGTTCATGGGCGTGCTCCTTCGAATGCAGCTCCAACCAAGCTTTGCTCGCCAGTCGGGCGGTAACGCGCCGGACCCTCCCCCTAGCCAAAGTCGGCTCTTCAACCGGACACACGGAATGCAAGCCTTGACGGAATGAGGAAAATCGGTGGAACTCGCCGACTCCCGTCGTTCAAGTGTAAATCGACGATGGCCTACGGTCGGTCGAGCAAGCAACGAGAATGGTCTGGATCGCGCAGTCCAAAAGTATGCGTGACGACAGGACTGAAGAGAGTTCATGACAATGGCGTCGACAATCAATCCGGCCATCGCGGTCCACAGCAGCCTGTCCTACGCTCAGCCGACAAACCTCAGCGCGTGGGGGACTTATCTGGCCCAGGTGGACAGGGTGACGCCCTTCCTGGGCCCGTTGGCGCGTTGGGCGGAAACGCTCCGACGACCGAAGAGAACGCTGATCGTCGACGTTCCGATTGAATTGGACAATGGTGATTTCGCCCATTTCGAAGGTTATCGCGTCCAACACAGCCTGGCGCGCGGGCCGGGCAAAGGCGGGGTGCGCTATCACCCCGACGTAACGCTGGAAGAAGTCATGGCGCTCTCCGCGTGGATGACGATAAAAAACGCCGCCGTAAATCTCCCTTTCGGCGGCGCCAAGGGGGGCGTTCGTCTGGACCCGGAACGGCTTTCAAAGAAGGAGCTGGAACGAGCGACGCGCAGATACACGAGCGAGATCGGAGTTATTATCGGCCCGCACGAGGATATTCCAGCTCCCGACGTCAATACCAACAGCCAAGTCATGGCTTGGATGATGGACACTTACTCGATGAACACCGGGCTCGCGATTCCGGGTGTCGTCACCGGGAAGCCGGTCCATCTCGGTGGTTCGCTCGGCCGCGTCAAGGCCACCGGGCGCGGCGTTTTCGTCATTGGGCGCGAGGCCATGCGGCGCTTGAACATGCCGATCGGGGGCGCCCGCTGCGCCATTCAAGGCTTCGGCAATGTTGGCTCCACGACATCGGAATTATTTGCGAAGGCCGGAGCCTCGATCGTCGCGGCGCAAGATTCTGCCGGTACGATTTACAATGCCCACGGACTGCCGATTGCCGAGCTCGCCGAGCACGTCCAGCGTCATCGCACCGTCGGCGGGTTTCCAGGCGCCGACAGTCTGGATCCGGAAGCATTTTGGGATGTGCCCTGCGAGGTTATGATTCCTGCTGCGCTCGAAGGACAAATAACAGTCGCACGCGCCGAGCGACTGCACGCCCGCCTGGTGCTCGAAGCCGCCAATGGACCGACCCTTCCCGAGGCCGACGATATTCTCGGTTCACGGGGGATCATCGTCGTTCCGGATGTAATCTGCAATTCTGGCGGCGTGACGGTAAGCTATTTCGAGTGGGTGCAGGACTTCGCCAGCTATTTTTGGACTGAGGACGAGATCAATCAGCGCCTCGAAAAAATCGTTCTCGACGCTCTCGAACAGATTTGGCAAACCTCGGAGCGACGCGGCGTTTCCTTGCGCACAGCGGCATTCGTGGTCGCCTGCGAGCGCATCCTGACGGCCCACGAAGAACGCGGCCTCTACCCTTGATTGGCGGCTAGGACTTGAGGCGCGACAACACGCGTCTCAAATCAGGTGCGATATGGGAGTCATTCCATGACGCACCCGCTGCTGACCATCCGATAGGGACGATTGCACTCCCATGCGTTTCCGGAAAAATCGAGATGCGCGTTTGCGGGAAGCTCGATGTGCACACATCCGTCTCCCTTCGCCTCGAAGCCGCGGTTGCATCTCCACTTGCGTCCGTAGACCTCTCCAACGAAAACGGCATGGAGGGGATGCACGCGCACATGCGTGATTCTTCTCTTCAAAACCCCGGTCACACCTCCACTCGTTTCCAAGTGTCGCAGAAGGCGTGATCGGGAACTACAATCTTGACGCAAGCTAATTCGGCCGCGCGGTAGCCCCTTTCACACTCCCAACCATGCGGCCCGGTTATTTCCGACAAAAACGCGTTCTCTGGAACTTTGATCGGGTCACAGCCCACTTTGCTTTGGCGGTAGCCCGACATGCATCTCCAACTGTCACCATCGAGATAAGCGTTCACCGGAACCTGAACCGCGAGACATTGGTCGCCTTTTTCAGCATAGCCGTAATGACACTGCCAGCCCTTGCCATAAGTGGTGCTCGCCAGAAAGGCGTGGTTCGGCAACTTTATCTCGAGACAGGAGTCATTCTGCCGTCGAAAGCCGCGCTTGCATTCCCAGTCGGAGCCATATCGCCCTGCCTCTGAATTTGCCGGCAGCGGCTTTGGTGACTGGCCGAAAGCCCCCGAGCCGAGCGCAGACGTAAACATGAGCACGTTTATCGTCAGGTGGAACACCTTCTGAATTTGTCGATGCATGAGCTGGTCTCCAGTAACTTTGAACCCGCCAACTTCGAGCCGAAGGCGGGCAACGCAAGAATTGCGGAAAAGTCGAATTTTTTGCTGTTGGAAGCGAGCGAGGCTCTCCTTGTTCAGGAGCTTCGACAAGCGTGCGGGTCGCCAGGGCTAGGGCCGCTATTATTTCAGCTTTCTCGCTTGGCCGGCCTACTTGACCTGGGCATTGTCAAGGTGACGCATACGCCTATGCGCGACCAATGTGTTTTATTTCAGCCCCGTGCCTGTCGGCAGTTGACGGAGCCTGGTTGCGCATGTGGCCATTAAATGCGGTCGTAAATTTTGAGTCTTTCAGAATCGAAACGTCGCGGAGCGCTTTCAGCCAGTCCTCGGCGAAAGAAAGCGCCGATCGAACCGGCTGTCGGGAGTCATCTTGGCTTGAGATTTTCCGATTTCACGCCGGAGAGGCCATCAAATGGGTTCTGCCTCACTCTCTGTGGCTGGCGCCGTTACAACGGCAACATCCGCGCACGCAGGAGCTCTGAACCAGCACGACCGCACATGGCTCGCCGGAGAGTCTTCACGCGATTGATCTGTCCTGCCGTCTGAGACCCCGTGTGTCCTACGCACGCAAAAGTGGGAATGCCTCAATGACCTCACGGCGACGGGTTGGTAGGGTGCGGCGACCAACCGCGCAACCCATCGGCGTCAGAAGGAAAAGCCCAAATGGGAGGGTGCGCCGTTCAATCGCCTCTCAGTCGCGAAATCTGGAGCCCTGATGGTCTGCCACGTCAAAATGGCGCAACTATTGCGTCGCCTGTTTCACCTCAGAATGGCTTATGTCCTGCCTTCCGCAGGAAAGGCGGCCCGAGAGCCGTCGGAAAGATAGGATGCGGTCGTTCAATCGATCACGACACATGTGCGAATGGGACGATTTTCGCAATCGTGAAGCTTCGGTGCGAAATCGGTTGCTCGATCAGCGTCACGAGCCCATTCCTCCGTTTTTTCTGCTGGCAGAACCCGGCATTACATCGCGCGAACAACGGGCATGCTCCGAAATATGGATGCAAAAGAGGTTGGCGACCGCCGCCGCAGAGCGAGAGCGTCTAGCTTTCCGTTTCCCCCCGGGCGACAGCGAGAGAATCAAGCTTGGATATCTCTCGAACGACTTTCAGGACCACGCCACGGCGCTCCTGCTGGTCGAAACGCTGGAGGCGCATGACCGTTCACGCTTTGAAATCCACGCCTATTCCTACGGCAGGGACGACGGCAAGGGGATGAGGCGCAGACTGACTCGCGCCTTCGACCAGTTCCACGACATAGCCTCAAGCTCCGATGCCGAGGCCGCGCGCGAGATCAACGAAGACGGCATACACATCCTCATTGACCTCAAGGGCTTTACGCAAAACACAAGAACCTCAATTCTTGCTCTGCGTCCAGCCCCGCTGCAAGTGAACTATCTGGGCTATCCGGGGACGTTGGGAGCCGGGCTATGTGATTACATTATTTCAGACTCTTTCGTGACCCCGGAATCCGCAGCCGCCAACTTCGCGGAAGCTTTCGCTCTGCTTCCCCACTGCTATCAGCCGCATGGGCGCAAGGCCCTGCTCGGCCCCATTCCTAAGCGCATCTCGGCGGGCTTGCCGGAGGAAGGTTTCGTGTTCTGTTGCTTCAACCAGGCATTCAAATTCACGCCCGACATATTCGACGTCTGGTGTCGGCTTCTCGACGCCGTGCCGGGCAGCGTGCTTTGGCTCCTTAGTTCCGGCTTGGCGGAGGGCAATCTGCGCAACGAGGCGCTCAAACGCGGGATCTGTGGGTCGCGCCTGATCTTCGCGCCTGATCTGCCGCAAACTCAGCATCTGGGGCGGCTCCAGCTCGCCAATCTTGTGCTCGACACGACGCCCTATGGCGCGCACACCACCGCGAGCGATGCGCTGTGGGCGGGCGTACCGATTGTCACGCGGCCAGGAGAAACCTTTGCATCGCGCGTGGCGGGAAGTCTCTTGTCCGCGATAAAGCTCCCAGAACTGATCGTCGACCGCGAAGACGATTATTTCGATCTGGCCCTCGCTCTCGCCTCCAACCCCGGTTCGCTCGAAAAATTGCGCCGCAAACTTGCTTTCAATCGAATGACCACGCCGCTTTTCGACGTTGAAGCCTACACTGCCGCGCTCGAAAGGCTTTACCTGGAAATGTGGGGCCGCTATCGCGCGCGATCGCCGCTCACGACGTTGAGGCTTCCCGCTTGAAACCCTGTCGGCGCCGCTTTGAGCCGGTCTCGACAAATCGTTTCCCCGGTCCGGCCAGCAGTGCAAAGAACAAAATCGAAAGACGCGACGGACGGAAAATGAATTTCCGAGCCGCCATTGTCATTCTCGAAAATAGCTCTATATTAAGACGATCGGGTTTCGGCCAGACGATCTTGCTACCCTCTCTCGCCACTGGCGCGTTGGCTTGTGACTTCCTCTCCAGAACTTCGAGTTCAGGCGACGGCAATGCCGCCGCACAAATGTTCATGGAAAGGACATCCCATGCAAAATGGCGTCGTCAAATGGTTCAATGCGAACAAGGGCTTTGGCTTCATCCACCCGGAGGACGGGGGTCAGGACGTCTTCGTCCACATCAGCTCAATCGAGCGCGCCGGAATCTCGACGCTCGTCGAAGGCCAGAAGGTCGGGTTCGAGTTGCTCGTCGATACGCGGTCCGGGAAGTTTTCGGCGGACCAGCTGATACTTCAGAGTTGATCGCCGTCGACTGAGCCGGCGGAATGTGGGTTGGCTGTCGGAGGTCACCGGCGAGGCACGATTGATTTGCGGCTTCCTCCTCTCGAAACAAGCAGGCCGCCGGCCATGTCCAAGAATCAAGGTCGCGGCAATCGCGAAGTGAAAAAGCCGAAGAATGAAAAATCAGCGGCTGCGTCCGTCGCGACGAGCGGAGCGGCTTGGGCCACTATAGAAAAGCTCAAAGCCCAGGAACGCAACAAGAAGTAGCGCGGGGGCCGCGGCGGGAGCCAAGGCCAAGGGCGCCCGATCCTGCAATAGAAAGAGGCGGCAAATGGCCGAGTATCTCAACGCCCGCGAACGCTATCGCGGCGCTAAAGCCATGGTTGCTCCGACGCACAAATTCGCTGTCGGGCTCCATGTTTCGTTGCACGGCGGCCCCGTTTCCGGGCTGTATCGTGTGACACGGCATCTGCCGAACGGAGGTCAAGGCCTACAATATCGTATCCGATCCGACCGAGACGGTCAGGAGCGCGTCGTTCTCGAGTCCGCGCTCCAACGACATAAGGCGCTCTTCAATTCCGGCGGGCCCTTGTAAGCGCGTCGTCGCTTAAGCCGAAGCGGCGGCGGATGATCGCCGGTCCAGGAGCCTGTGATGCACGCCCAGCACTACAATATGGAAGCCTCGCTCTATTACGCGAAGAGCGCGAGCTCCCAGCGAAAAGCGCTCGTCCTCCGGCGCTTCGCCAAAGCTGCCGAGGCCATTCGTTATGCTGTGGAGGATCTATCGCCCGGACTTCTCCGGGGTTGCTCGCTGGAGGTCAACGAATCCTTTTACTTCGGCCGAGAAATCCGGCCCCTTTACGACGACCGCGCTTTTCCCCTGCGACGCCGCGCGAAACAGATCGCCCGAAAACCAAGCCAGCCCAAGTCAACATGCGAGCCCGAGAGGTCTATGTCGTCCGCAATGCAATTATGCGCCATGCCGCTCCCCCAAGCTGCTCTCGCCCAAGCTGCTCTCGCCCAAGCTGCTCTCGCCCAAGCTGCTCTCGCCATTGAACAGGCGGCCTGTCGACAACGACGAGTCATGGCGGGTTATTCCTTCAACCTGCGGCGGGGCGCGGCGAAGGTTAGGATCATGATCTTGAAGGATATCAGCCGCTTTTCGGACCTCGGAGCCGATCGACACGTGTCGGATTTGTTTGAGGTCCTGGAGCAGTTCGACCTCTTGCATCCTTCGGCGCCGGCGGATGGATAAGCATTTGTTTTAAAGTGCGCCTCCGCATTTCTAAGACGGAGTCAATCACGAAGGGAGTGAACTGTGACCAAAGCGGAACGGGGCGAAAAGCGTAGGTGCCTCACTTGTAATGCAGCGTTCTTCGACCTCAACCGCGCGCCGATTGTCTGCCCGAAATGCGCGGAACTCTTCCACGTCGTGGAGCCTGTTCGTGCGCCGCCGAGGGGCGCCGGCTTCGCCAGCGGAGCCAGATGGCGTTCGCCCCCGCGTGAGGAGCCGGTCCATGAAATCAGTTCAGAGGACGACGGCCAGAGCGTCGAGGAAGATGTTGCGCCCGCGTCGAGCGATGATGACATTCCAGAGGTTGATGATGAGAGCCCGGATGTTGATATGGTCAAAGAAATCATGTGAACGGTGAGCGTTGGATTGACGGCATACATTGCCGAAGAGAAATCCCGTTCGGACCGTCAGCTAAGCATCGGCCAGTCGATCGGAGCGGAACAAAGCGCTTCAGCCCGGCGTTGACGAACTCGCCATCGCTGTCCCGTCTGAACATTGAGATATGAAGAGGGTTTTTTGCGACGGGGTGGACCGGAATTTATGTCGCGCAACTCGCAGGCGGCGGATTTTTCCAGCGCAGCCTCGAACGCCGTGCGTTCATGGCCGTCGGCGACGCTCTTCAGTCGATATTGAACCCCCTGACCGCCGTCTGATGCATGCAGCACCACCTGAAACCGCCCTTTTTCGGATCGAGGGCCGACGAGCAGATCACGGCAGCACCAAGAGCGAATTTATGTGCGTCGGGCCTCACGATTCGAACGCGAGGAGAGCGCCTGCCGGCGTAAATGACATCGCCCAAAGTTTGGTCGCCTTACTGCGTTCGGCCCCTCACTGCAAGACGCGCTGCGCGCCGGAAATTTTTTCCGGCGCGCAGCGCGTCGATGAGCAGTTCGCAGAAGACCCTTCGCTTCGGCCAAGCCGTTAAGACCCCGCGTGCTGAGCGCGCTGGCCCGGCGGCCGTGAAGGGGCGACTTGAGCGTCTCGGCGAAGTTACATGCCGATTGAGCGGATGACCAGCTTGGCGCCGTCGCAGGCGACGTCGCCGATGAAACCGGTCGCCTTCCCTGCAGCGGTGGCCTTCTGAGCGTGGCCGGTCCAGACGCAACCCTTCTTGTCGTCCGAACGCTTGTCCAGCTTCACGGTATAGACGCCGTCCTTGACGGCGCCGTCTACGCTATAGGTGAGCGGAGTGCCGTTGTCGGCCTGCAAAGAGGCGGAGCCGCTGAGCTTGTCGCCCTCGATCTTCAGCGTCCAAACGCCCTGAGCGCTCTTGATGCCGACAGCGTTTTCCTCCGTGACGTTCCAGTTCTCCGCAGCCGCGAGGCTCGGCGCGCTAATGGCGACAAGCGCGGCGACCGTTGCGAGAGTAAGCTTATGCATGTGTCCTCCTGTATTTTTGCTTCGTATGATGGGGCTTGTTTTCGCGCGATGCGCGGGCCAGGTCGACGACGCGGGCAAACGCAGCAGCAGAATGAGCCTTGGGTCCTGCGGACTGTCGGGGCACCCCGCGAGCTTGATGCCCGTTCGCGCGTCGGCTTGGTTCTCGTTCGCTATAAAGAGAGAGAGGCGAGTGGAGCAACTCCCGAGTTGGGTAGGCTTGAGATCCTGAACGCGCCCACCCGCGCATTCGTGCGGCGGCCACGCCATTCAGGAGAAAAAAGCCCCGGCACCTTAGACGGCCGCGGGACTTTTCGCTGCGATGGTCGGAAATGATTCAGCTCACTGCCAGTACATCCGTGGTCAATGGCTGAGACGATCACTCACGCGGCCTTGAGATTGCCGGCCGAGCCCTTTCCGGACCTGCTGTCGCGGATGAGTTCGAATTGAACCCTCTGCCCTTCGGAAAGGTTATGCATTCCGGCGCGCTCGACGGCGGAGATATGCACGAAGACATCCGCGCCGCCATTGTCAGGCTGGATGAAGCCAAAGCCCTTGATGGTATTGAACCATTTAACTGTTCCAGTGTTCATGACGATTTCCTTTCAAGCGCACGACAATTCGGCCCACGCAGCAGAATGCTGTGCGGCCACCAGTGACATTGAAGGGAAGTGTCGTCGATGCGCTCAAGCGCATAAAAGAAGACTGTGCCGTCCAAGATCAATTATGCTTATAAGCTTGGATTGTGCCTATTGCAAGGCCGAACTCAACTTTTTTGGAAAAACCGCTCACACGCCACAGCTTGCAACGCGAGCAGAAGCTCTACAGAATTTTTTGCTCACTGTTTTTGGCGCAGAGCGTCTAACTTGGCCGCAAGCCCCGCGCGCCGGCTGCTCGGCGGGGCCAACAACGCCTTCGCCGCTCCCGCGACAAGTCGCGCGCAGCGCGCGGGATGTCGATCGCTCAGCGCGGAGCGGAAAGCGCGGGCTTCTTGATGTCCCGTTTCGGCGCAGCGATGAGCCCTTCTCGCTGGGCCTTCTTTCGCGCCGCCTTGTGGCTGCGGCGCACAGCCTCGGCCTGCTCGCGGATCCGCCTTTCAGAGGGCTTCTCATAGGCCCTGCGCCGCTTCATTTCGCGAAAGACGCCTTCGCGCTGCATCCGCTTCTTGAGCACTCTGAGAGCCTGGTCGATATTGTTGTCTTTCACGAACACTAGCAAAACTGCTCCGATCTGAAGGTCGCTGCGACTCGGCGGCCACGATGTGTCCGCTCGTCCGAGCACTCCGCGGTGACGTCGGAGGAACCTTACATTGCACTTGCGCACGGATTTCCCTCTTAGGCAACTGCGGACTCGCCTGATCGTACAATCCGCGCAGAGCATCGCCCGACAATCTGGCTCGGCCTTCACGGCTCGAGGATTCGAAACCAATGAAGCGTCGCGCAGCATCGCCCGACAGGCCTACGCCTGAAGTTCGGCGCCGCCACCGCGGGCGCGTTCAAGACGCGCTTAAGGCAACGCCAACGATCCGCCCGACCACAACGCCGTGCACAATTTCGGAGCGCGCGACTTTGCGAGCGGCTTCCTGTTGCTCAATCTGTTCGGCGCTGAGGCGCGCCTCAAACGTCGGCGTGGCGGTTGACGAACGACCATTTCTCGCAGGCCCGTTCGAAAAAAGGGGCGCGCCGTCACGACGATCCCCACTGCGATCCGTCGCGTCACAATCGTGATCGACCACGACGCGCGTCGTTGGAAGCTCGTGCTCCGGAGAGCGCCTGCTTCGGTTGGGCGCGGCTTTACCCGCGATCAAGCCTCACTCTCGCACTGTGCAGCAGAGCCCTTCGACCCATATACGTTTTGCGCAGACAAGCGAGGGATATGATGCAAATCCAGGCAGGCTACGAAATCTCCTATGACTGCCCACATCCGACGCCGATGATCCTCACATTGAGCGTTCATCCGTCGCGTTTCAATGACCTGCTGACGCTCGATCGAATGCAGCTGCTGCCGGCCATCCCCGCAAACACCTATCACGATAGCTTCGGGAATTTCTGCCATGTCATTCGCGCGCCCGCCGGGCGTCTGACCGTCTCCGCGAACTTCCTTATTCGTGACGACGCCGAACCCGACGCGGTCGCGCCCGAGGCGGAGCAGCACGCTTTGGAAGACCTTCCCGTCGACGTTCTGATCTTTCTCCTCGGCAGCCGCTACTGCGAAACGGATCGGCTATCGGATACGGCGTGGTCTCTTTTCGGTCATGTTCCGAAAGGCTGGCCGTTGGTGCAAGCCATCTGCGACTACGTGCACGATCGCATCACGTTCGGATACCAGTACGCGAGCCCCAGCAAGACAGCCTGGGATGTCCATACCGAACGGCGTGGCGTGTGCCGCGACTTTGCCCATCTCGCCATCACGCTGTGCCGCTGCATGAACATTCCGGCGCGGTACTGCACCGGCTATCTCGGCGATATTGGCGTGCCGGCTGATCCAGCTCCGATGGACTTCAGCGGTTGGTTCGAAGCGTACCTCGGCGGCCGTTGGTATACATTTGACGCCCGACACAATGAGCCACGGATTGGCCGGATCCTGATGGCGCGGGGGCGAGACGCAACCGACGTCGCGATGGTGACCTCGTTTGGCGCCTGCACCCTTGCCGCTTTCAAAGTGACCACTGTGGAAGTCCCCTCCCTCCCGTCCACGAATGCGCCTACGAATTTTCCTCGAATTGACGCAGCCTAGAAAAGGAAAAAGGTCGGCGCAACGCGCCGCCCAACGCCTTTCCCGATTTGGCTCAGAGATCCTTCTTGATCTCCCCGGCAACCTTGTCGGCACCGTGCTTGACGGCCTCCTTGTCGAAGGCCTGCATCATCAGGATCGCGAACATCATGACAGGATCGAAGGGAGCCCGCCCGCCTTGTGCGCCGTACGGGCGAAGGCGGGCGCTTATAACAGAAGTTATTTTGCGATATTCCCCAACCATTTCAGAGGCAGATCGCCATAACCGTTGAGCAATGTTCCGAAAAATATGAAGGCGACGCCAATGATCCGCTCGGCCACAACGTCGTGCATGATTCCTGGGCGCGCGACTTTGTGTGCGGCTTCCTGTTGCTCAATCTGTTCCACTGGAGCGCGCCTCCAGTGGCTGGCCCGCGATTGACGATCGACCATTTCCCGCAGGCCAGTTCGAAAAAAGGGACGCGCCGTCACGACGATTCCCAAAGCGATCAGGGCTGTGCCGAAACGCATCCCAATCGTAGGGTCATGAGTGGCGCCGAACCAGACGATGTGACCGCCGACGATAATCGCCAGAATCACACCGTAACCGACCCACGTCCACCAGTGACGAGACATGCCGCCTGCCTCTTCCTGTTCGACACTGCAACGCCGTTAAGCGCGGCGCGCGTCCGGGTCGCGGCGATCGAAGAGGGCGGGCGCGAGCTTATTCAGGCCTGGTGGCTCTCCAACTCCTCAATCAATTGCTCAACCTGGGCTTGCTCGGCGTAAGCATTGACGAGGCGAGTCGCGATAGCGTCCAGATGCCGTTGTCGCACCGGACTGCTTTCCGCACTTTTCCCCGCCATTGAGAGCCGCAACGCCTCAGCAGCCTTTTCCAGGCCCTCGATCGCCTTTTGCGTCTCGTTCCGGGCCTGATGGAGGTGTGGAAGTGATTTTCTCCAAGGCATGGCCTCATTGTATTTGATAAACGCGGGGGTTCCCGACAAGCCTCCCCAAGTAATACGGGGCGCGCCGCCGCCTGAACGGAACTGGGCTTCGCGGTCATGCTTGCCGACGGTCACGGCTCGGCTCCGCCTTTTGGGAGAGGCGCCGCCATCCCACTTGTTTTCTTATCGGTGGCCAAGCCGCCTACTCATGTTAATCCGGGACGGCCGCGGGCGCGCAATCACTCCCGCCAAGTCCATCTTCGTCAGCCCTTTGCGAGGGGGCCGTCTTCAAGCGACGATCATAGCCGATCCTCTCGAGGCGGCTCCAGAGAATATAGGTCGAATTCGGCAGCCGGCTTTCTTCCCTCGCCCCCGCGCTGCCTTATCCCGAACGCCCCACGAGATCGAATGTGGCCGGTCGCACCGCTGTAGTTGTCTTTACCGCTTGGAGAGCGACGATGCTTTTTCACCCGACGTCTCTTCTGGACCGAGATACTCAACCGTCGCGGAAGCCAGGTAATCCTTAAGCCAATTTAACATCACCTCTTCTTGACACAGAATATCATGACACGTTGCACGCGTCGCGCTATCTCCGACAGCTGCGCCTGCAGCAATAAGAATATTATAGCATGAGATCTCTGTCATGATGCGTTTGACGAACTCATCGCGAACGAACACTCCGCTGATATCCGATCCTGCTGCCGCAGACGGTTCAGCCGGTTCTTTCAAAGTAGCCGCGCCTCCACGGCCCCGCTCTAAATATCCTTGCAATGTGGTTGCCTGTTCCCGCATTTCTTGGAGATGGCGCTCAATTTGCTCCTTCACATCTGGGTAGATATCGATCCGGTTCGCGAGTGCATCAAGCATTCTCGTAGCTTGCTTCTCCATTGCCTCGGCGTCGCGAAGCCACTCGTTTACTCCATTTTCTGCGGTTGCCATGTTCGCTTTCGTGCAACTGTGGGGTGGACGACACTGGCGTCGAGTCGCTCCAACGGCCATGCAACTAATTCGCCGGTCAAACTGTCTCTTGCCATGAACCCAGGTCAACGCCCGACGCGAGGTCTTTGCTCTGCCCGCCAAAGGGGAACGACGTTGAAAAGAGACCGCGAAGAGCAGGCAAGCTCGAACTCGGCGCCTCATAAGAATTAGTGCGTTGCGCGAGCAAGACCATATGGGGTCATCGAAGAATCTTCCCGAACGAGCACGCTAAGCCAGCCGCCTCGAGAAGCTCGGCGAGGGGCTTGCAGCAATCGCCAGCTAGAGAGGCGCTACATGCCTTGGACGACGAATGGCGCCGCGCGCTTGGCGGGAAGGCCGACGACGCGGAGTCGCGAAAATGATCGCGCTACTGGATAATGCGGAAGAGATTCTCTTTGTGACGGGGGATCTCGACGACGCTCGCAAAGGAGCTCGGTCGTGATCCAGACCCGAACTCTCCGTTCCGCAATCGGGGCTCACTTCTTCGCAAGCAGTCTCGCTTCTCCGCCGTTGGCCGAGATCAGCTCGACCGCTTCTTTGTCGAAGCTTGTAAAAACGCAGGCTCCAGCACGCCGGCCTTCGAACGCAATCACGCCATCGGCAAAATCGCCTCCCTGTTCAAGCGCGGCGAGACCGGCTTCGACGGCAGGACGATCGACCACGACGCTCGCGCTTTCGATCAATCTTCTCAGGGCGTGAGCAACTTCGGAAGTGTTCCGCTTATAGCCGCACGTCAACACCCATACGAACTCGCACAGCGAAGGCAGCGTCACGGCCACGAGCTCGGCGTTGAGCAGCGCCTTGGCCGCGAGAGCGCTTTGTACCGAATCGTCCATGACGGCGGCTCGGACAAGAACATTTGTGTCCGCCTTAATTTTCACCATTCGCCAACCCAACCCTTGCGAGCCATCTCATTCATCTCTTCAAGAGACAGCTTAGGGGTTCCCGAAAATCGTTCGGGCCAAGTGGATCGGCACGCACGCGGACCTGCGGAAACCACGCACCACGGTCCAGCCGGCGGTCCGAGACGTTTCATCGGAACCAAGCTTCTCGAGAAGCGTTTCGCGTTCGGCCACTTGCTTTTCGTCGGGGCTCGGGCGGGGCCTAAGGATTATCTTTTGACCTGGACAATTGACCAACCCGCATGGTCGTCATGACGGAGCGCGACAATGGAACGCACGATCGCTGGCGTTAACATTCCCGACAGCAAGATGACGCGGGATCTGACTCAATTGATTCGCGATACGGAGTCGGATCTGCTCTTTCATCATTCGACCCGCGTCTATCTGTTCGGCGCTCTAACTGGCCTGCGGAAGAGACTGAAGTTTGACCCGGAGCTGCTCTATGTAGGCGCCATGTTCCACGACATCGGCCTCACCGAGACGTTTCATCATTCAAAAAATCGGTTCGAGGTGGACGGCGCGAATTCGGCCCGTGACTTCATGCGCAGCTACGGGATTTCAGAATCGTCGATCGAGCTCGTGTGGAACGCAATCGCCCTTCACACCACTCCAGGCATTCCTGAACATATGAAGCCAGAAGTTGCGCTCGTCACCGCTGGGGTCGAAATGGATGTGCTCGGCGTCGCATATGATCAATTCACAAAAGAACAGCGCGAGGATGTCGTCGCGGCCTATCCCCGCGGCTCGCATTTCAAAGCCGACATCATCGACGCTTTCTACGCGGGGATGAAACACCGGCCAGACAGCACTTTCGGCACGGTCAACGACGATGTGCTCGCATTCAAGGATCCGAATTTCGTGCGCACCGACTTCTGCAAGGTCATCCGCTCCTCATCCTGGGCGAGCTGATCCGTCACTCGTCGCCTAGTTGGCGGCAGAGGGAGGCTAGAGGAGAAAAATTTCGATATGGACACCAAAGCTCAAGTCCGTGTGGATATCAGCGAACCCGTCGCAGGCGAGGCCATCGCGTGAGTTTGGCTTTGGCCAAGAGCGAGGTTGTCATCGTCGGAGGCGGCGCCGGCGGCGCCGAGCTCGCCGCGGCTCTCGGACGCCGTTTTGGTTGCGAGACGATGAATGTGACTCTCGTCGATTGCGCCGCCGGCCACCTTTGGAAACCGCGATTGCATGAAGTGGCTGCCGGGCTGATCGGGGCTGGCGAGGACGAGACCGCCTATCTGGCTATCGGCCGGGCCAACAACTTTCGATTCCGTTTAGGCGCGCTCACCGCGCTCGATCCGGCAGCCAACACCATTTCCATTTCAGCGGTTAGCGATGCCGAAGGCGGCGAGCTCCTCCCCGCGCGACAGCTTTGGTATGACACCCTCGTCCTTGCCTTTGGATCTCAGGTCAATGACTTCGGGGCGCCAGGCGTTGCGGACTACTGCCATATGCTCGACAGTGGCGACCAAGCTCTGGCCTTTCAGCGTCGTCTCCTAGAATTGGCCGTCAGGGTATCGGACGGAGCGCTTGCTCGCCTCCGCGTCGGCATCGTAGGCGCCGGCGCTACCGGGGTGGAGCTTGCCGCCGAGCTGCACCATGCCGTCAGCGCGATGCATCGCTTCGGGGGTCTGATGTCCGTCGCCAATTTGGAGATCACCGTCGTCGACAGGGCCTCACGAGTGCTCCCGAACAGCCATCCCGCAACGTCCGAATTTGCGGCTCGCACGCTCGAACGCCTCGGAATCGTGGTGCGATTGAACGCAAGTGTTCGGGAGGTCACCGCAGAGGGGCTGGTTTTGCAGGACGGCGGGCTCGTTCCCTGCGATCTAAAGGTGTGGGCGTCGGGCGTGATCGGTCGCCCCCTCGCCTCCACCCTCGCAGGTTTGCAGGTTGATCGTTCACGCCGCATAGTATGCGACGACTACTTGCGCTGTGAAGGCGTTACGGGAGTTTACGCGCTCGGCGATTGCGCGTTGGTTCGCGATCGGAAGACTCAACGTCCGTTGCCGGCGACAGCCCAAGTCGCTCATCAGCAAGCCTCCTACCTGGTCCGCGCCCTGGGGGCGGGCTCGCGAAAGGCGCCGGGGCCTTTCACCTATAACCCTCGAGGCTCCTTGGTGTCGCTGGGGACAGAGCCCGCGGCCGGGGAAATTCCCGTTCCCCGCCATTCTCCAATCACGTTCAGCGGCAGGATCCCCAAGCTTTTTTACGTCTCCCTTCAAGTCATTCACCGTGCCGCCCTGACCGGTTGGAGTCGCGCTTTGACGCTGCTTCTTGCGGATCATCTCCGACGGGTAACCGCGCCACCCATCAAACTCCATTGACCGCCGATCGCAGCGCAGACATGTCAGTTGCAATCGCGGCCTGATCTATACCCTTAACGCTCCGCGGAATAGCTGCCTGCCCATCGTTTCGCCCACGACCCCAATCGAAGGCAATCACAAACGCCGAAAAAGCAGTGGGTTCTTACAAGCATCCAGGTGACAGCGAGGAGAGGATATGCGACAAAAACAAGCAAGCCAGCCTGGAGTTTATGGATATACGTACTTTTGCGAGGCGGTCGCCGCTCCTATGGAGTCGAGCCAGACATGACAAGTGACGCCAAGCGATGACGCTGGAGAAGCGGCTCACCAAAAGATCCGTCTCGGTTCTTCGAACTCGCTCCAATCCGGATGCTGGATAAGGCGCGATGTGGATCGTCCGGTTTGCGCTAAGGTTTCCGCACACCTTCTACGTGCTGGCCATGCTCATTCTTTTTTTGGGCGTGACTGCGATCGTCGGGATGCCGACGGACATCTTTCCCGAGATCAACATCCCCGTCGTTTCCGTGATTTGGCAGTACACGGGCCTCAGCACCCCGGAAATGGAACAGCGCGTCACGACCTACAGCGAATATTCCATTAGCTCGAACGTGAACGGCATCAAAGATATGGAGGGGCAAACCCTCAACGGAATCTCCGTTCAAAAGATCTTCTTTCAGCCGGATGTGAGCCTTGAGCTGGCGATTTCCGAGATCGTATCGGCCACCAATTCGATCCGAGCGCTTATGCCGCCGGGGATTGAGCCTCCGTGGGTGGTGGAGTACAACGCCTCGAGCGTGCCTGTTCTCCAGATCAGCCTAAGCTCGCCGACCTTGAGCGAGCAACAGCTCTATGATTACGGCATTTATCGCCTGCGCCAGCTTCTCGCGCCCATTCACGGCGTCACGCTTCCGACGCCTTCCGGCGGAAAATATCGGCAGATCATGGTCGATATCAATCCCGAGAAGCTCCTGGCCAAGGGGCTGACGCCGCTCGACATCGTAAACTCGGTCAACTCCCAGGCGCTGACGCTCCCCGCCGGCACAGCGAAAATGGGCGACAAGGACTACAACGTCCGGACCAACGCCCTGCCGCTGACGATCGACGCGCTCAACAACATCCCGGTGAGATACGCGGACGGCGCGACCGTTTTCGTCAAGGACGTGGCTCAGGTTCGCGACGGTTCGGCGGTGCAGCAGAACGTCGTCCGGGAGAACGGCCGGCGCTCGGTCCTGATCAGCGTCATCAAGAACGGAAACGCCTCCACTGTCGACGTCGTGAGGCGGGTTAAAGAGGCTCTCGTGGTCGCGCGCAAATCGGCGCCCCCGGTCTCGAGATCAAGGAGCTCTTCGACCAGTCGGTGTTCGTCACCGACTCGGTGACGGGCGTCGTTCGCGAAGGCGTCATCGCGGCCGGCCTGACAGCTCTGATGATTCTTCTGTTCCTCGGATCATGGCGATCCACCCTTATCGTCATGATCTCGATTCCGCTCGCGATCTTAAGCTCGCTGGTCGCCCTCTACCTTTTGGGCGACACGCTCAACACGATGACTCTCGGCGGCCTGGCGCTCTCGGTCGGCGTCCTCGTCGACGACTCGACAGTGACGATCGAGAACACGCACCGTCTGCTGACGGAAGAGAAAAAGCCTCTGCCCGAGGCGACGCTCTGGGGCGCGGCCGGCATTGCCGTCCCGACGCTCGTCTCGACGCTCGCCATCAGCTGCGTCTTCACGTCGGTGATCTTTCTCCAAGGTCCCCCGAAATATCTGTTCACACCCATGGGCGTCGCCGTCGTCTTCGCCATGCTCGCGTCCTACGGCCTCTCTCGCACCTTGACGCCGGTCATGATCGGCTTGCTGCTCCAGGGCGAGCATCGCGGAGCCGAAGAAGGCGTGCATAAAGGCGCCGAAGGCCCCGGCAGGATGGGCTGGTTCGCTCGCTTCCACCGCGGTTTCGAGGAGAGCTTCGAGAGGTTTCGCGCAGGCTATGTCGACTTGCTGCATCTCATTCTCAACCGCAAATTCATCGCGCCGATCGCCGCCGTCGCCGTTCTTGCGCTCGGCGGCGTCATGTTCCTCTTCGTCGGTCGCGATTTCTTTCCCCAGATCGACGCCGGACAGATCATGCTGCACGTGCGCGCGCCGCCGGCCACTCGCATCGAGGTGACCGAGCAGATTTTTCAGGCGGTCGAGAACAAAATCCGTGAGGTGATTCCGGAGAAGGATCTCGAGCTCATCGTGGATAACATCGGGCTTCCGGCGCGCCTCTACAACCTCGCTTTCTCGGACGGGACGACGATCGGCGTCAACGACGGCGTCATCCAGGTCGCGCTGAAGGAGAATCACGCCCCCACGGCTGATTACGTCCGCAGGCTGCGCGAAGAACTGCGTGCCGCCTTCCCTGAAAACATTTTCTATTTCCAGGCGGCGGATATGGTCACGCAGATTCTCAATTTCGGCATACCGGCGCAAATCGACGTGCGCACGATCGGTTATGACCGCGTGAAGAATCTGCGGATTGCCCGCGAAATGCGACGCAGGATCGCCGAGATCCCAGGAATCGCCGACGCCCACATTCAACAGGAGGTCGACGCTCCCGAGTTTTTCGTCGATATCGACCGCGCCCGCGCCATTCAGTTCGGGCTAAGCGCGACGCAAGTCGCGAACAACCTCAACGTCAGCCTGGCCTCCTCAGTGCAGGTGTCGCCAAATTTCTGGACGGATCCGAGTTCAGGAATCCCTTACTACTTCGCGGTGCAGACCCCGCAGTATCTCGTGGATACGATGAACGCGCTGGTCAACACGCCCATCTCCACGGCGACGGCGTTCACGGGCGACCCCATCCCGGCAATGCTGAGCACCGTCGCGTCCATTAGACGGGATTCGACGCCAACCAATTCGAACCACTCCAACGTCCAACCCGTCTATGACGTTTACGCCAATGTGCAGGCGCGCGATCTTGGCGGCGTGGCCGACAGCCTCAAAGGCGTCATCGCGGACTTCGAGAGGCAGCTCTCGCCCGGCAATACGATCGAGATCGCCGGCCAGATTCCCAGCATGAACGGCGCCTTCAACAATATGGGAATCGGTTTGCTGTTCGCTGCGGTCTTTGTCTACATGCTCATGGTGCTCAACTACCAGACTTTCGGAGATCCGCTCGTCGTCATTCTCGCGCTGCCGGCGACCTTTTGCGGCATTGCGACCATGCTGTTCGTGACGGGCACGACGCTCAGCGTGCCTTCTCTGATGGGGGCCATCATGGCGGTCGGCGTCGCTTCGGCCAATTCGATCCTGCTCGTCACCTTCGCGCGGGAGCAGCAGCTCGAAGGCCTACCGGCGTTCGACGCTGCGATCGCTGCAGGAAAGACGCGAATCAGGCCGGTTTTGATGACGGCGACGGCGATGATCGTCGGCATGGCGCCGATGGCGATCGGCGGCCCAGGCGAGGAGCAGAACGCCGCACTGGCGCGCGCGGTCATCGGCGGCCTCCTTTTCGCGACTCCGACCACGCTGCTCTTCGTCCCTTACCTTTTCGCCGTCCTGCGCAAGGGCAATGACGGCAAGAAGGCGCACGGCGTCTTCGTTGAGGAGGTGTAATGGCGTCTCGCGATCCGGCGGCGGCGAAGAGCGCTTCGGACGACGGGGCGGGGGCCGGCAGTGCGGGAGTCGGCCCGCCGTCGCGGTGGCGTGGATTTTCCAATAGGCAGCTGTTCGGCTTGGTGGCGCTGCTGCTGCTCTTGGGCGCGCTCGTTCGGGGCGTTTGGACGCACTACGAGCAACACAGCCAAGCCGTCACCGATGCGCAAAAGCGCAAGAGCTTTGTCCCCACGGTCCAGGTCGCAACCGTCAAGGAAAGCGAGACCGTGACGCATTCTACATGGCCTGGCACCATATTGGGATACACGCAGGCGAACATCTTCGCGCGGGCCACGGGTTACATCAGCACACGCAATGTCGATATCGGCAGCAAGGTGCGCGCGGGGGACGTGCTCGCCATCATCGCGGCCCCCGATCTTGACCAGCAGCTGGCCCAGGCGCGAGGTCAGCTCGTTCAGATGCTGGCGGCGGTCGAGCAGGCCAAGGCGACGGCGGAACTTGGCCGCGTCACCACCTCGCGCAGCTCGAAGCTCGTCTTCGCGGACTCGGTCAGCCGGCAGCAAGCCGATAACGACCGTCTGACCTATGCTTCCGAGAAGGCGGCTCTCGCGGTAGCGGAGGCGAATGTCGTGGCGCAACAGGCGGCGGTCGACCGCCTGGTGCAATTGGTGGGATTTGAGCGGGTCACGGCGCCATTCGACGGCACGGTCACGGCGCGCTTCATCGATGTCGGCTCCCTCGTTCAGGCCGATTCCACCAGTGGGACATCCCTGTTCACAATGATTCACAGCAGTGTGATCCGCGTCCAGACCTATGTCCCACAGGATCAGTCTTTCGGCTTGACGGCCGGGGTCGAGGGCGTCGTCCGCGTGCCTGTGATGCCAGGACGCGGATTTCCTGGCAAGGTGACGAGAGTGGCTGGAGCGCTGGCTCCCGGCACTCGGACGCTCCTCGCTGAAATCGACGTCCCGAACCCCAACGACGTCTTGGCGGCCGGAACGTACTGCACCGTCGAGCTGCGGATTCCGCGCAAAACGCCCTCTGTCATCGTTCCGGCCGGCGCCATCATCTTCAACCAAAACGGACTGCAAGTGGCGATCGTCGAGAATGGCGTCGCCCATATGCATCCGATAACGATCTTGCGGGATTTCGGCACAGAAGTTGAAGTTTCCATAGGCGTGAAGGCTGGCGACCAGGTCATCGTCCGTCCCCCCGTCGATCTCCAAGAGGGCGCCACGGTGGAGATTTCGGACGCCGCCGCCCGGGGCGACCCCGTGAGAAAGTGGGAGAACCGCGCCGTGAGGTCGCTCATTGCGCTCGGCGTCGCCCTGCAGATGGTTTTGCTCGGCGGCGCCAAGGCAATGGAGCCGCGGCCTCTCAAAATTGGAATGTTCGCTGATTTGTCTTCCGTTTACTCCCAAACCGGCGGTAGAGGCGCGCTCGAGGCCGCGCGCATGGCGATCGAGGACTATGGCGCTGCTGCGGGGAGACCCGTCGAATTCGTTTTCGCTGACCCCCGGAACAGCGCCGAGCTTGGCGCGACGATCGCCCGAAAATGGTACGCCGAGGGGGTGGAAGTGATCGCCGACGTTCCGAATTCCGCGGTGGCGTTGGCGGTCCAGCAAGTTTCCCGCGAGGCCAAGAAAATCGTCCTCTTCTCGAGCCCCGCTTCCGACGACCTCACCGGACTGAACTGTTCTCCCTATTCCGTGCACTGGACCTACGACACCTACGCCATGGCTCACGGCACGGCTCAGGCGATCATGAACGCCGGCGGCGACAGCTGGTTCTTCATCGCCGCGGACTATGCCTTCGGCTATGCGATGGAGCGAGACGCCGGCGACGTGATCCGATCGCAGGGCGGGATTGTGCTGGGCAGCGTAAGGGCCCCACTGGGAACAGTAGATTTTTCGCGATATCTGCTGGACGCCAAAACCTCACGAGCGAAGGTCGTCGGTCTCGCCATCGCTGGCCACGACATGATTAACGCCATCCGCGAGGCGAGCGAATTCAGCGTCGTCCAGGACGGCCAGCGTCTTGTCGGCTTGCTTGTCTTTATCTCCGACGTGCACAGCCTCGGTCTCAGAAACGCGCAAGGCCTGCGAATGACTTCTGCGTATTATTGGGACCAAAACGACGCGACACGCGCTTGGGCCGCGCGCTTCTTTAGCAAAACGAAGCGCATGCCGACGATGGTGCAGGCCGGCGTCTATGGGGCTCTCACGCATTATCTGAAGGCCGTGCAGGCTGTGGGCGGCGCGGATGCAGACGCTGTCATGGCGAAAATGCGCGAGACGCCCATCAATGATTTCATGACCCATGACGGCAAGCTCAGGATCGACGGCCGCGTTATGCGCGACATGTATCTGTTTGAGGCGAAGACTCCGGCCGATTCGAAATACCCCTGGGACTATCTCAATCTGCTGCAGACCATTCCAGCCAACGAGGCCTTCCGCCCCCTCAATGAAGGCGGATGTCCGCTCGGGTCCGATACAGGCCGCTAACGCGCCCTAAGGTCTCAAGCCCGGCCCTTACACGTGGAACATTCTCCGCTGCCGTTGCACTTTTGACTGATCTTCTACAGTTCGAATCTGCAAGGCATTGATCATGCGGCATAAACCGTTCTGGAAAAACGGCTTGGCACTACATTTTCGGTGATTGGCGGCGTGGGTCGGGATCAGACGTCGGCGAGTTGCCGCACGGTTGCCGGCAGGGCGACGCCAGTGGCGCGCAGGGCGAGGCTGGCGGCGGGGCGCGGCGGCGTGCGCAACAGAAAGCGTTTGCCGTCCTGTTCGACCTCGGTCTCGGTCAACGAGTTCGAGATCGGCGAGGATCTCCGGCCACGACCCGGCCAAGCCGAGATTGGCGATGCGGTCCTCCAGCTCCTTCTTCAGCACCAAGGCGAGGAAGCTGCACGACACATGGCCGCGAATGGTCTCGTCGAGCTTGTGAAAAATCGGGCGGGTGGCGAACAGGCTCTTCGAGGTTCGGAAGGCGCGCTCCACCATCCATAAGCGCTTGTAGCAGAGCATGGCGTCGAGCGGGGAGAGATCGGTGTTGGTGCGCAACACGAAGATTCCGTCGAACTTGGCGTCCTCTTCGGCCTTGGCGCGATCGATGACGAAATGGTCGGCGTCCGGCGTCGCCAGGAAACGCCGATAGCCCTTGTTGCCGACAAGGCTCTTGTCGCCTTTCTTCAACTGGCGTTCGAGCGCGGCCAGGATCGTGGCCCTGGCGGCGGCGTCCTTCTTCATCTCTTCGCGGTTGCGACAGACGATATAGCGGCGTCCGGCGAGAGCAGCGGCCTTGGCTTCGTAGTCGATGTCCTTGTCCCGCTTGGCGATGGTGAGTGGAATGAAAGGAGCAGGATCGTCGAGCACGAGTTCGCGCACCAGTTTGTCGCTGCGCTCGCGCACGCCGAGAATATAGAAAAGGCCGCGCGCTTCGAGTTCGGCGATGGTCTCGGCGCTGATCATGCCGCGATCGGCGACGATGCAGACGCGGTCAATGGAAAAGCGCTTGCGCAATCGATCGACCACCGGCGCGAGGCTGCCGACATCGGCGGTGTTTCCAGGCCACATCTCCGTGCACACCGGCCGGCCGTCGCCATCGAGCAGCACGGCGAGGATCATCTGATTGAGGTCTGGACGACGGTCCTTGGAGAAGCCGCGTCGCCCAAGGGTCTGGCCGCCCTCGCCCTCGAAATAAAGGCTGGTCGTGTCCATGAACACGAGGTCGAGCTTGCTGAACAGATCGCGCCGGCGCGCGAACAGTTCTTCCTCAACGACGTCCTTCAAGCAGCGTGGCGAGAAGGGCGTGGCGCTGTCCTGTTGATCTTTCCCTTGCTCCTCGCCGAGCCAAGCCATCGCCCGATAGAGGTGATGCAGATCGATGTCCTCGACGCCTTCGATCGTGTAATCCTCGCGCCAGCGGTCCGCCGCGCGATCGGAGCCGCCCGCGAACAGCCGATGCAGAACGGTGAGAAACACCGCGCGTTCGAGCGCAAAACCATGTTTGCGGGAACCGGCAAGGTCTTCAATCACCGCGCGGCAGCCGGTCTCTTCCCACAAGCGTTCGAAGACCAAGGCAGGCCCGATACGCCGCGCCGCGTTCGCCGCCGCCGTTCCCTCGGCCAGGGCGTTGACGACGATGGCCTTCGTGGCGAAGCGCGCGCCCGACCGCAGCAATCGCTCCAATTGCCCGCTGTCGCGCAAATCCTCGATGCGACCCAGCGTAGCGATCACCTGCTGACGCACTTGCGCGCCGTCGCGGCGGCTTTCGACGATCTGAAGATAGGCGCGACCGCCTGAGGTTTTCTTGCGGAAATACATGCGCGGAACCGTCCGAGCAACTCATTCGCGGTGCGCACACAATCAGAAAATATTACTACAAAGTCAAGCGAAATCGCATATAGCGTGGCACTACATTCTTGCAAAAACCGCCCCTCCAAACAAATAAAATCAAAGCCTTACAACCCGCAAACCGCCTCCAACTGTAGAAGATCAGTTTGACAGGCGCCGCTTCCATGGCAGTTTCCGCAGACTTGCTGTTCCGTCTTCATTCCAGTTCCCCCGCAGGTCCAATCTTTCCCCGATCCGGGGTGCTCGCAGCAGCGATGGCGTTTCCCATGCGCAAGAATGCGAGCCAGAGGCTCGCGGTCCGGGCGCATTTGGACCGCGAGCCTCTGGCTCGCATGAAGCGATTCTTCGGAATTCATATGATAAGGGGCCGGCGGAGCGGCTCGGCGAGTCCTTCACTGCGGGCCGCAGCATGTCCCCTCGTCCGCGGCCTGCGGGGGCGGGGGCGGCGGCGGCGCGGCCGGATCCTGCGGGAAGATCGAAATGCGCCCCTTCGCTTCCGCGGGCGTGGGCAGTTTCGATCTGTCCCAACCGCCGCCGAGCGCCTCGATCAGCGCGACGCTCGCGACGAAGAGGTTCTGGCGCGTCGTTAACGCCGACTGCTCGTTGGCGAAGAGCTGTGCTTCCGCGACGACGACGGAGGTGAAAGCGACCCAGCCGACGCGATATTGGTTTAGATAGAAAGCGACCGTTTTGCGGGCGTCATCGACCGCCTTTTCCTGCGCCAGCAGCTGCTGCCTCAGCACACGGATCGCCGCGAGTTGATCCTCAACCTGCTGAAAGGCCGTGAGCACGGTCTCACGATAATTGGCGACGCTTTCCCGATAGGTCGTCGTCGCGGAGTCGACCTGAGCCGAGCGCAGTCCGCCCTCGAATACGGTCTGCTTCGCCAAGGCGGCGAGCGACCAGAACTCGTGCGCCGGATCGATCGGCAGCGGAACAAATCCCGTGTATCCGAAGGTCGCCGTCAGGGTGATGTCCGGATAATAGGCGGCGACCGCAACGCCGATCAGCGCATTCTCCTGCTGCATCAGACGCTCTGCGGCCGCGATGTCGGGGCGCCGCTCGAGCAGCGTCGTGGGAACGGCGACGGGGAGGGCGGGGATGTTGCCGATGAGGCCAGCCGCCGGCAGGGAGAGCTCGGACGGCGGCTTGCCGATCAGCACAGCGATCGCATGCTCGAGCTGAGCGATCTGGACGCCGGTGTTGATCGCCTGTGCTTCCGTGGAGACGAGCTGAGTGTCGGCCGCATTCACGTCGGCGGCGGCGGCAAGGCCGATTTTGTATTGATTGCGGACGATCTCGAGCGTCTTCCTATATTCCTGGGCGGTGCGGTTCAGAAGCTCCCTCAGCGAAACGGCGGCGCGCCGGTTGAAATAGGCGGCGGCGAGTGTGGCCTGGGCCGTGAGCTTGACGTTCTCCAGATCCGCCGCGCTCACCTGCGCGCCAGCGATGTTGCTCTCGATCTGTCGGCGGATCTTGCCCCAGATGTCGACCTCCCAGATCAGGTCTGCGCGCGGCGTGTAGATCGCGGCCACCTGGCCGTGAAGCGGGGCGGCCGTGGGGGAGGCGATTGCGGGTGTGGCGGCGGGGGAGATCGGGAAGCCCCCGACAAGGGACTTGCCGGTATATTGGCGCGTCGTGTTGTAGCTCGTAGTTATGGTTGGAAACAGCGCCGCTTCCGCCTCGCGAACCAGCGTGCGCGCCTGCTCGTAAGCCTCCGCGGCGGCGGCGACATTCTGGTTTGAGATTTCGACCTGCGCTTCCAGCGCGTCGAGAGTCGGGTCGTTGTAAACCTTCCACCAGGGGCCGGCGTCGACGCAGTCGCGCGGCGCGGCGAGCTTCCAGCCTTTGACCAGATTGCCTTTGAGTTCCTTGAATTTTTCCGGCGTCACAACGGGCGGCGGGACGTAGTCGGGCCCGACCATGCAGCCGGAAAGCACAAGCCCCGCCATCAGAGGCGAGAAGCAGGCGCGCTTCTTGATCCGCTCCACAAGGCGCCTCGCAGTTTCCCCCGTTGGCCTGGTCAATGCCCCTTTTCCCCCCAGAGGAGACCCGACGCTCCCGGTGAAAATCGCCACCTTGCGTGTATTACGCAACGCCGAGCAACCCGTCGACTGCGATCAGCCCGCAGGAATGCTGCTATCCACCGCTGCTGTCACGCGCCGACGGGTGAAGGCGTGGCACTTTAATTGCCCAGAATTGTGGCGTCGCCTTACAGCTTAGTCGACCAGGCCGTTAGATCACGCCCCGCCGATCAGCACGCCGGCGCCGAGAACGATTACGCCGCCGAGCACGATCTGGAACACTGCCTGTAGAAACGGCGTGTCCATGTAACGCGCGCGAACGAAGGCAATCGCCCACAATTCAGTGAACACGACGAACCCCGCAATCGTTGTCGCGATGCGGAAATGATCGGGGATCGTGTCAGGCACGAGATAGGGAAGCGTGTGGCCAAGTCCGCCGAGCGCAGTCATCACTCCGCAGACGGCGCCGCGCAGCCAGGGGCCGCCCCGTCCCGTCAAAGAGCCGTCGTCCGATAGCGCTTCCGCAAAGCCCATGCTGATGCCCGCGCCGATCGCGGAGGCGAGGCCGATCAGAAATGTCGGCCAGTTCTGCTGCGTCGCGAAAGCCGCAGCAAAAAGCGGCGCGAGCGTCGAGACCGAACCGTCCATAAGTCCTGCAAGTCCGGGCTGCACGATCTGCAGCACAAAGAGCCGCCGCTCCGCCTCATGTTCTTTTTCGCGGATCTCGTGGGGAACATACTTGGCTTCCAGACGCTCCGCTTGGGCCTCATGCCGCCGCTCCTCGGCGGCGAGGTCTCCGAGAAGTTGCCGGATTGAGGCGTCCTGCGAGCGCGATGCGGCTCGGCTATAAAAGCGCTTGGTCTCTGCCTCCATCACCTCCGCCAAGTCGCGGATTTTGTCGAGCCCCAGCGGCAGCGACATCCAAACCGGCTTGCGCTTGACAAATCCCTTTACGTCTTCACGCCGGATCAGCGGAATATGCTCGCCAAACCGCACCCGATACAGACTGAGGAGGCGGTGACGGTGACCACTTTCTTCGTTGGCCATAGCTCTGAAAAGTTTAGCCGTATCTGGGTAGTGTTCATCCAATTCGTGCGCGAACTCCCCGTAGATACGGCTATCCTCCTCTTCCAAGCTGATCGCGAGCGCGAGCAGCTCCTGCTCCGACAAATCGGAAAAGTTCTTCATTGGTCCGATCCCCTAATCGTAACTGATAGTCCAAGCCAGATCAGCCGCCTCCGAAGCCGCCGGGTTCGCCGGGGCTTAAGGCTGCGGCGGTTTCGGCCGAGGCGGCCTGGGTCCGAACGCTCTGGCCGTATCGCGCTGCGGGCGATTTGTTTTGGATAGGACACGCTGTCGGTTCAATTCTGCGACCCCCACTTCCTTGTAATCGGGGCTGGTCAGAGAGGCGAGGAACGCCACCAAGTCGTCGATCTCGTTTTCCGACAGGCCCAAAGGTTGTATGTCCTCGTCCAGCCACGGGTTCTGGAGGCCGTCACCTTTATTGTAATGATCCATGACGTCCCAGAGGGTCTCTTGCGAACCGTCATGGAAGTATGGCCCCGTCACCAGCACGTTCCGCAAATTGGGCGTCTTGAAAGCTGCAATGTCGGGTTCTTTCTTCGTTATGAGAAATCGTCCGAGCGCAGACATTTCATTCCCAATGGCGGCCTGATCCACGTCCTTCAGATCATGTGAAGCAATTTTGCGTTCCGCTTCACGGGCCAACGCCACGACGTTGTGGTGAATGATCCCGATGCCGATGTTGTGGAAGTCGTTGTCCATGAAGTTCACGACGTCTCGCCGGGTATCCGTCAAGGCATGGCACTTGTTGCAAAGGGCCTTGGTGTTGAAGAGCTCCCAGCCACGCTTCGAGTCGTCACCGATCGCGTTCTTGTCGCCGGCGATGAAATGATCGAACGGCGAATCAAATGATACGAGGCTTCTCTCGTAAGCTGCGATAGCGCGCAGTAAATTCTGGCCGTTGACTGGGCGTCCGAACACATTTCTGAAAGCTAGCTGGTATTCGGCGACCCCTGCGATCGCGGCGACCGCGGCCTCAAGCGTAGGCTGGCCCATTTCAACGGGATTGGTTATCGGAAACGCGGCCTGTTGCTCGAGCGTTGCAGCTCGGCCATCCCAAAATTGCGTTTTGTTAAAGAGGGCGTTCAAGATTGTGGGAGCATTTCGCTGACCTGCGCGGCCATGGACGCCGATCGAGACCGGTCGCCCGTCGGTAAAGGCGCGCGCCGGATCATGGCAGCTGGCGCAAGCGACGGTTCCGTCCGCAGACAAACGGCCGTCGAAGAACAGCTTTTGGCCGAGAGCGATTTTCTCGGGCGTTTGAGGGTTGTCGGGGGGGATCGCCCGGCGTGTGAGCTCGGCTGGGAGACCAACTTGTTCTAAGGCCCTAGGCTGGGCAAGGGGACCCGCGTGGGGAATGGGACCAAGCTGGCGGGAGACCCCGTGCTCTCGATTGGCGCGCACAGTTGCCTCTTGAGCTTCAATCGGACTCGAAAGCACAATGAAGACGATCGCGACCAATAGGGTCGCGAAGTGGTCTCTTCGCCAATGAAGATCCGGATCCATTGGCGCTTGCCGGTGCTTGCCCAGCATAATCATTTTCGCTCTCGAAGCTGTTTCGATCGCGCACGAGCTTGGCGCCTCGGAAAACGTTTCCGATAGGCGTGGAGTTCCAATGCTCCAAGATTTGTCGCGAGAGGCGCCATCTCTGGTCCCGCTAAAGCTGAGCCATGATAGAATCGAGAATGGCGCTGTAGGGTCGTCGCCTGGCGGCGAATTCCAGCGAGGTGAAATCGTCGCCACCGTGATGGGGCGGCATCGCACGACTTTGACGGCGGCTAGGGTGGTCATTGTTTCCTGCGCTCCGCTGGAGAGCAGCGAGGGTTGCCCATCCGCGGTGGCGCTGCGAACTCTTATGCCCGAGCGAAGCCTGATTGAAGTATCTTTGTCGCTCCTAGTTACTACGTCGATGTTCGCTGTTTCGATCACCACAGGCGAGCTCGTTCACCTGAAAAGGCCAACAACTTACCGGGGCTCCGCCCGCAGACCCGAACTCCAGTACCTCCATCCGCGAAGATTGAAGGGACACCATGACCTCGTCCACCACAACCGTCGTCCCCGCTGTGCACGCACAGCGGTTCTCCTCGGAACTGCTTTTCCAGCCGGCGAGGCTCGGGCGCTACACCCTGCCGCACCGGATCGTCATGGCTCCGTTGACCCGTTCGCGCGCCAGACAACCAGGGAACGTGCCCTCTTCACTAAATGCCTGCTACTACGCCCAAAGAGCCTCGGCAGCTCTGATAGTGACCGAAGCGACCCAAGTATCGCAGCAGGGACAGGGTTACGCCTGGACGCCCGGCATTCACAGCCGCGAACAAGTCGAAGGCTGGCGCCTCGTCACCGAGGCGGTGCACAAGGCCGGCGGCCTCATTTTCCTGCAGCTTTGGCATGTCGGACGCATCTCTCATCCCTCGCTGCAGCCAGACGGCATGCTTCCAGTCGCGCCTTCGGCCATCAAGCCGGCCGGCCAAGCGTTCATCGAGAATGAGAATGGCGAGGGACAACTGGTTCCTTTTGTGACGCCGCGAGCGTTGCAGATCGAGGAGATGCCCTACATTGTGCGGCAATACGCGCGCGGTTCACGACATGCGCTGGAGGCTGGATTCGACGGCGTGGAGATCCATGCCGCCAATGGCTATCTCCTCGATCAGTTCATCAATTCCCGTACCAACCACCGCGCCGACAGCTATGGCGGCGCGATCGAAAATCGAGGTCGGCTGCTGATGGAAGTCGTCGAGGCTGTGAACGAGGTTTGGGGGTCGGACCGCGTCGGCGTGCGATTGTCGCCGCTTGGCAGCTTCAACGACATGGGCGACGACGATCCGGAAACGACCTTCGGCTCCATCGCCGAAAAGCTCAACTCGTGCGCCCTCGCTTATCTGCACGTCGTCAATCCTGCCGCCGCTGCGATCGAAAAGGGAACCGAACCCGACTCCGGGGCAAGGAGAGTTTTAGAGCTGATGCGCGGAAAATACCGCGGCACACTCATCGTCGCTGGCGGTTTCGACCATGAGACTGCGGAAGACTGGCTGCGGCAAGGGAAGGCGGATCTGATCGCCTTCGGGCGGAAGTTTTTGGCCAATCCAGACTTGCCGGAACGGTTTCGTTCGCGGGCGCCCCTCAATGCCGACGATCCGTCCACCTACTATGGCGGGGGCGCCAAGGGGTACACCGACTATCCCAGCCTCCCCCAGCAGCGCGGCGAGGAGCCGCACCCTTGCATCGACGAAAGGTGGCGATAAGAGCGAGCGATCTCATATTTTTGCTTAATGGCCTTTGCACCCGAAGTCCGGCCGCATCACGCTTTTTGTCTCAGCGCTTGCGCAGATATTTTCGAACTGCGCCGCGCAGGGTCTCCGCGCTCCGCTCCAGCGCGCGCGTCTCGTCGTCGGACATGTCCGGTAAGAACGTCTCGACAACTCCCTGTCGTCCGACCACTCTTGGCAGCGACAGCGCGACTTCGTAGCGCGAATTAAAGGAGCCAACCGGAAAAACAGCGCGCTCGTCTCGTAGCACGGCCTCCGCGACGCGCGCGGCGACCATGCCGACGCCGTATTGGCTCGCGCCAATGCCTTCGATGATCGTGATGTTGGCGTAGCGCACGTCCTGCTCTACTTCGCGCTGAAAGGCGTCAAAGCCGCTTCCTCGCATCGCCAGTGCTTCGGCGACGCGCATCCCGCCGATCTGCGCCGATGACCAAAGGAACACGCTCGAGGTGCCGTGCTCGCCCACCACATAAGCATCGACGCAGGAGGGGCTGACCGCGAAGCGCTCGCCGAGATGCACACGGAAGCGCAAGCTGTCGAGATAGGTGCTCGTGCCGATCACGCGGTCATGACCGGCGAGATGGCGGGTGACGTCGATCAGCGGCTCCGGCGGGTCGGTGAGAACCAAGATCACGGCATCCGGCGCCGCCCTCACCAGTGGCGGCACGATCAATTCGAATACCGTCACATTCGCGTCGAGGAGACGAAGCCGGCCAGCCGGATCGCTTCGATCGGTGGCGCCACCCGTCTTCTCGTTGACCCCGGCGGCGATGATGACAACGCCTGCGCCTTCGAGATCATCATAATCGCCGTCCCTGATCGTGACCAATGGAGAGAGCGGCACGCCATAATGCATGTCGGTCGCAACCGCCTTGGCGCGCGCCCGGTTGGTGTCGACCAGCACGAGCTCGCGCACGCGAGCCCGTAGCGCGGCCGCCATGGCCGTGGCGGCCCCGACCGCGCCAACGCCAATGATGCCAAGTTTCATCTCCCACTATCCCTCGGCTGTTCGACACGGCACTGGATCCGAGCACAAGGCCGTTCAAAGCTGTCCGGCTGGCCGACATCGAAAGAGCCAGCGGATTCGATCAATTCGGCAGTTTCTCGATCGCATGGCGGTTCCTTTTCAGGTCCATTGGGACGTTCACGCGCGCCGCCATGAGGGCAGACGCGGATCCGCCAACTCGATATCGACGGGTCCAACGCCGAAGACCGCGACGACGACAGCTTCGTTGATGCCGCGCGGCACACCATCATAATGGAACGTCCGCGCGCCCCGTTTGACAAAGCCGCCGGCGGGAACCGGCACAGCGCTTTTGGGATCGAAGTCGGCGCCGCTGTTCACCCACCACGTCCCCGACAGGACCATCTGAATGCGATCGGTGGCGTAGCTGTGCGGCGCGCTGAACCAACCCGGATACCATTTCATCAGGACGAGGTAAGGCCCTGGCCTGTCGAAATCCCCATAGAGCTTGGCCATCTCGCCGCTGCCGGGCGGCAGATTGCCCCATGGCTCAAACTTAATGTCCTCGTGCTGCAGCACGAAAGTCTCTTTTGGGTCGATCGGCGAGGTTTCCGCCGCGCCTGCAGCGAGCGTCGTCAGGATGGAGGAAAGTAGAAACGTCCGACGTTTCATGACCCTCTCCTTTCACGCTCTCCTAACGATGAATGTCGTCCACCCATCGCACCGTTTCCGGCTTCGGCTCGACATCGGGCAAATCAAGGTTGACGACCACCGGCTCCTGGCCGCTGCGCACGACCACGCAGGACAATGTCAAGTCGTCGTTCGCATTGATCTCCTGGTGTGGGACGAATGGCGGCACGTAAATGAAATCGCCCGGACCCGCCTCCGCCATGAATTCGAGCCGCTCGCCCCATCTCATCCGAGCTCGTCCGCTCACGACGTATATTACTGTCTCGAGCGCGCCATGATGGTGCGCACCGGTCATGGCCTTGGGGTCGATTACGACAGTCCCGGCCCAGAGCTTTTCCGCGCCGGCGCGCGCGTGGGTGATTGCCGCGGCCCGGTCCATGCCCGGCGTCTGCGGTGTGTTCGGGTCGAGCTCGCTTGCCCGCACGACGCGAACGCCGTCGAGCCGCCATCTGGACTTGCTGGTGTTCTGCATCTTTGCATCCGCAGCGAAGACCATGCGACTTACAACTGCCGCATGAACTCGACCAGATTGTGCTTCTCCTCGGGAGTGAGCTTGAGCTCCAGGATCACGTTGAAGAACTCCACCGTGTCCTCCAGCGTCAAAAGCCGGCCGTCATGGAAGTACGGCGGACTGTCCTTGATGCCCCGCAGCGTGAACGCCTTAATGGGTCCGTCCCCGGCTTCGTTTTTCAGGAATCGCTCGACGTGGAGGTCGTGCATCTGGTTGTCGAGATAATATGGCGCTGGGTGGCAGGCGGAGCATTGCGCTTTGCCAAAGAACAATTTCTCACCTGCGAGCTCACCGGGCGTGGCCTTCGCCGGATCGAGCGTGCCGACGACGGTCAGCTTCGGCGCGGGCGGGAAGTCGAACATGTTCTGCATCTGCGCCATGTGCGAGACCTGGATCCGGTCCAGAATGTTCATGCCTTTCTTGATCGCGTGAATCTGATCGCCATTGAAATAAGCCGTGCGCTGCTCAAACTCGGTAAAGTCCTCAACCGAACGCAAGCTCCGCTTCGATCCGTGAATGTGTTGACTGAACAAGCCGCGCAGACTGACGGTGTCCAGTCGGATGCGCCGCTGCTCGGGCCTTATGTCCGGAGTGATGTGGAACTGACCGCTCGTGTGGCCATTCACGTGACAATCCAGGCAGGTGACTCCCAAGCTGGGCTGAGCAGTCTTTCGATCGTCGGTGGGGTTGAACTCTTCTTGAGGGAATGGCGTCACCAGCAAGCGCAAGCCATCGAGCTGGACGGGCGTCAAAATGTCCTTGAACAGGCGATAATAGTTGTTGATCGAGACCACTTCGCCTCGGGACACGTCGCCGAGCTCGGGCCGGCTTTGCAGGAACATCGCCGGTGGAAACTCCGGCAGAAAGGCCTCAGGGAGATCGAACTCGACGTCGTATCGCTCCAATCGCGGAAACATTTTGATCTGCATCTGGGGAAACACTTGGCCGCCGAGCCCGCCTCCCTGGGCGACATGGGGCAACGCCTTGTATGGGAAGATGTCCCGCTCGCGAATCTCGGCGGGGCTCAAGTCAGCCAGCGCCTCCCATTTCATCCCAGCGGGCAATTTCGCCGTAGGACCCACCGCTATGGGCTTGCCGCGGGACATTTTGACGTTCGAGTCGAGCTTCGGCTCGAGGTTGTAGCGGCTTTCGAGAAGCTTGCGCTGCGTCGCCATGACCTTCGGCTTATTGGCGAGGCCCGCCTTGTAAAAATCCTCGAACGTCATCCCGGGCTTCATCGCGCCAAGGGGGTCACGGTAGAAATCGAAACCGAGCATCTCTCCCTGATCTTGTTGATGAATCAAAGCCTCGGACGAGGGCGTCGCCTTGCTCGGACTGAAGATGGTGGAGAGATCGTGGGCCGTTTTCTTCTGTTCGGGTCGCTCTATCGGAGCTTCTGGGGCGGCTTGCGCCACCGCGATCGCGTCGGCGCGCGCCTCGTCAGTGAGCGGTTGCGACTTCAGCCCCGCAGGAGCGGTAATTAGCGCCACGCTGCCGGCCACCGCGCCGAGCGCAAATGCAGAAGTGATCCTCGTCCTTCTCCAATCGAGTGACATTGATGCCCCCTATTGAACGCGAATTCGGGACTCCCCGTGCAAACGCTCAACCGCGAGAGATAGTTCCCTTTTTTGCTTGGAGTCGTGACCACGACGCTGGAAGGCAAACTCGTTCAAGCTGTCAAATTTCGATTATTAATCAGACGATGGCGATCACGTAGTCCCGGCGCGCAGTAAGATGTGCTCCACGAGTACGTATCGTTCTGCCGCAAGCGTTGCTAGGTGAAATGAGCGGGTACGGATTTGCCGTCGCGGCGCCGGCAAGGGAGCGCTATCCGTGACCGGCTAACGCCATTTCAAGATTCAATCAGCGGCTTAGGTCTTGATTGTCCTGGTTGGAGCGCTTCTTTTATGCTCGCCAATAGGGACGGTTGCCGCGGAGGCCCGCTATCTGAATGGCTGCTTGAACCAAGGGCGGACAAGAAGCGGGGTTTCAAGCAGGGCCGTGGAAATGGCTATAACGTTGCGCCGATGAGCGTGCTCGAGACCCGTCGTGATCAGCTTTTTCCCGTGCTCAACGCGGGCGAGATCGAAACGGCCTCGCGCTTCGCAAGCGGCCCTGCGAGGAATTTTGCAGCCGGCGAGATCCTGTTTGACGCGGGTCAGCGGGATGCCCCGGCTTGGCTTGTGCTGAAAGGCTCGATCGATGTCATGCGTCGGGATGGTCTCGATCGCAAGGCTCACATCACCAGCCATCGCGTCGGACAATTCTCGGGCGAAGTAAGCCAACTGGCTGGACGGGAATCGCTCGCGTCCGGCCGCGCGGGCGCGGAAGGCTGCGTCGCGCTTCCCTTCGACGCGGCGCATGTTCGCGCCCTCATGATCGGCTCCGCCGAGGTGGGCGAGATCGTGATGCGCGCGTTCATCTTGCGCCGGGTCGGTCTCATTGAGGAGGGAGGCGCCGGGTCCGTTCTCGTCGGCAATCCAGCTTCGCCCGATCTCATCCGGTTGCAAGGCTTCCTCGGCCGCAATGGCTATCCTCATACGGTCCTCGACGCCATAAACGACCCCGACGGTCGAGCGGTGGTCGAGCGATTTGGCGTGCTCCCGGACGAACTGCCTTTGATGATCTGTCCCAGCGGGACACTGCTGAAGCGACCGACGGACGCGGAAGCTGGCGTCTGCCTCGGCATCACGCCTGAGCTCGATCCTGAAAAACTCTATGACGTGGCGGTCGTGGGGGCGGGACCGGCAGGGCTCGCCACCGCGGTCTATGCGGCCTCCGAAGGTCTGTCGGTGCTCGTCGTCGATCAGCGCGCTTGCGGAGGGCAGGCGGGCGCCTCGGCGAGAATCGAGAACTATCTCGGTTTCCCAACCGGCATCTCGGGGTTGGCCCTAGCGGGGCGAGCCTTCAATCAGGCTCTGAAGTTCGGGGCCGAGATCGCCATTCCGATCGAGGCCGTGCGGCTCGACTGCGGCAACTCCGGCCAGAAGCGTGGCCGATCTATGCGGTTGGAGCTCAGTAATGGCGGGGCGGCGCGCGCCCGGACCGTCGTGATTGCCTCCGGCGCTCGCTACCGGCAGCCACCGGTCCCGAACCTCTCCGTCTTTGAGGGAAGGGGCGTTTCCTATTGGGCTTCGCCCGTTGAGGCGAAGCTTTGTGAGGGCGAGGAGGTGGCGCTGGTGGGCGGGGGTAATTCCGCGGGTCAGGCCGTGGTTTTTCTCGCTTCGAAGGTGAAGCGCCTGCATCTCGTGGTGCGCGGGTCCGAGTTGGGCGCCTCGATGTCGCGATATCTCGTCGACCGGATCGCCGCGTTGCCGAACGTAGAGCTCCACACAGGAACCGAGGTGATCGGGTTGGAAGGAGACGAGGTCGCCGGCCTCACCGGAGCTGTTTTTCGCGAGCGCGCGACGGGCGCCGCCTACAGCTGCCCCTTGCGCCACTTTTTCCTCTTCATTGGCGCCGATCCCAACACCGCTTGGCTGCATGGCTGCGTCGCGTTGGACGAGAAAGACTTCGTGATCACCGGTTCGAACGGGGGTCGTGGGACCGAAAAGAATTCCCGCCCTGCTCTGCCGCTTGAGACCAGCCAGCCCGGCGTTTTCGCTGTCGGTGATGCGCGGGCTGGTTCGACCAAGCGAGTCGCCGCGGCGGTGGGGGAGGGCGCGGCCGTCGTAGCGCAAATTCACGCCCTGCTCGCATCCGGTTAGGCGAGCCAGCTTTCTCGAAGCTCGCTCGGAAATGCAGGGCGTCAGCTTCAATCCCGATGTCAGTTCGCTAGTTAAGTTTTGCGGTGTTCAGCAATGTCAGGTCGACCGGCGGGTCAGCTTCGACCTCATTGACTTCTACCACAAGGTCGCCCGAGCCGAAGCGATGGGCTGGCTCGTGCCGACGCCGTGAGTTGGGAGCGGGGCGCGCCGATGATCGCGAACATCCGCATGCTCATTCTGCTACTGGCCGTATTGGCGGCGGCGGCCGTCATCGCCAATCGGCTGAGAATTCCATCAGCGATTCTTTTGGTGTTGATTGGACTCCTGCTCTCGCTCGGGCCCGGTTTGCCGCCAATAGAGCTCGCTCCGGAGTTCGTGCTGCTTATTGTGTTGCCTCCAGTGATATACAGCTCCGCCTTCAACATGAGTTGGAGCGAGTTCCGCTTCAATCTGCGTCCAATAGCTCTCTTGTCGGTAGGCGGCGTTGTGTTCACTACCTTTGCGGTCGGCGCAGCAGCCCATTGGCTCTTGGGAGTCGATTGGCCCATTGGACTATTATTGGGCGCCATTGTCTCGCCTCCAGACGCGGTGGCGCCGCTCGCCATCGCGCGCAGAATGGAAATCCCTAGGCGCATCCTGGTGATCCTCGAAGGCGAAGGGCTGGCGAATGACGCCGCCGCGCTTATCCTCTACCGCTTCGCCGTCGCGGCCGTCGGCGTCGGCGTTTTCTCCTTCGGCGAAGCCGCGGGCACATTCGCCGCCATCGTCGCCGGTGAAATCATTTGGGGCGTTGGCGTCGCTTGGCTCATGCTTCGACTGAGACGATGGGTGGACGAACCGCTGGTCGAGATTGTGCTGTCGATTTTGACGCCGTTCTTCGCCTTTTGGCCGCCGGCGCATGTTGGCGGGTCAGGTGTGCTGGCGACCGTGACCGCTGGACTTTACACCAGCTGGAACGGGCCAGGGCTGATCAGCGCCGCAACGAGGCTGCAGGGCGTTTTTTTCTGGGAGTTTTTTGTTTACGTCATCGAAGGCATGGTCTTTCTCATCACCGGATTGCAAGCGCGGACAATCGCCAATCGTATTAGCGAGTTCCCGCTATCTCAACTCGCCGTGTCCATCGGGGTCATTACTGCAGTAGCGATCCTCGCAAGATTCGTCTGGGTTTTTCCTGGTGTCTATCTGCCGCGCTGGCTGTTTGCCCCCATCAGAAGACGGGATCCTTCACCTCCTTGGCAATGGGCTTTTATGATCGCGTTCACCGGCGTCCGCGGCATCGTTTCGCTCGCGGCGGCCCTTGCGATTCCGCTCACGACCGCCGCCGGACAACCCTTTCCTTACAGGGACTTAATCCTGCTTTTGACCTTTTCGTTGATCCTTATAACTCTCGTTGGGCAAGGTTTGCTGTTGCCTGCGGTCATACACATGCTCGGCTTGGCGCATGCAGGGCGCAAAGAACGCGAGGTAGACAGGAGCGAGGAGCGCTGGGCGCGCGCCGAGGCCGTAAAAGCGGCGATCGCCGCGCTCGACGCATTAGCAACCGAGCGCAATCTCTCGCCGGACATCCTCGAAGTCGTAAGCCTTCTGCACCGGGATCGGCTGAAGCGCATCGAGGGGCGGGACAACAGCGACGAAGCAGTTAGAAAAACGGGGGAGCTTCACGATGAACTGGAGCGCTTGCTGATCGCCGTCGAGCGCACGCGAATCAACGACCTTTATCGCAGCGGCGAGTTGAAGGACGAGGCGCGGCGTCGAATCGAGCGAGAGCTCGACATGCGCGAAGCACATCTTTCCAGCGCTCAAGCCTAATCACGCAGCAGCCCCCTTTCGACGCGTGGTTCTGGCGTGGTGAAGGACTCGTGACCTAAGGAAACTTTTCGACGCCTCGCTGCAGAAATCCAAAGGATAGCCAGGCCTTCCTGAAGGAGCGCCGCTCTCTTTGGCGGCGGAGAGTTCTCAATCGCATAAGGCCAAGTCTGCTAATCGCAGGCGGCCCTCATTTCACTTGTCTACAAGTTCAATCATTCAGCCGAGATCGACGACGCCCTCACCGCACCTCCTCGCCGGTCTGCGCCTGAACCAAACGCATGCCGCGCCCGGACAGTTTTGATCCGGGCTCGCCTCGCCGCGAACCCGGACTATATCGCTCATGCCGCTTTTCCCAGTTCGCCGCCTAGCCAAACCACGCATTGAAAGCGAGGGCGGAACAGGGGTTCTTCGAGGAGACGCATCATGACTCAAAGCGCCCGGATGGAATTCGTGGAGATCGGCGACGCGAAGCTGAAAGCGTCGCGCATCGGGCTCGGCACTTGGGCGATCGGCGGCTGGCAGTGGGGCGGGACAAACGAGCGGCAGTCGATCGAGACGATCCGCGCAGCCGCCGATCGTGGCGTGACGCTGTTCGACACCGCTCCTGTCTACGGCTTTGGACACGCCGAGGAGATCCTTGGGAAGGCCTTGGCTGAGGGCGGACTTCGAGGAAAGGTCGTCATCGCGACGAAGGTCGGGCTCGACTGGCGCAACTCGACGCCGTTCCGCGACGCCAGCAAAAAGCGCATTATCAAGGAAGTTGAGGACTCCCTGCGACGTCTGCAGATCGAGGCGATCGATCTCTATCAGGTGCATTGGCCGGACCCGAAGACGCCGATTTCCGAGACGGCCGCGGCAATGGCCGATCTCCATCGCGCCGGCAAAATCCGCGCGGTTGGCGTCAGCAACTTCAGCCCCGAGCAAATGGAGGAGTTCAGCGCGGCGGCGCCGCTGCATGCAGTGCAGCCGCCCTACAATCTATTCGAGCGGGGAATCGAGAAAGACGTGCTGCCCTACGCCGAACGTCGTGGCTTGGCCGTGCTCGCTTATGGATCGCTCTGCCGCGGACTTCTTTCGGGGAGGATCGCTGCCAACACGACATTCTCCGGCGACGATCTGCGCAAGATGGACCCGAAATTTGGCGCGGAGTTGCGGCCGCACTATCTGCGCGCGGTCGAGCGGCTCAGGCACCTCGCGCGAGAGCGTTACGGCAAGGAGGTCATCCACCTCGCGCTGCGCTGGGTGCTCGACCGCGGCGATCGGACAATGGCGCTCTGGGGCGCGCGGCGACCCGAACAGCTCGAGCCGATCTCGGGCGTCTTGGGCTGGCGCATCGACGGGGACGCTATGCGTGAGATCGATCGGATACTCGAGGAGGAGATACCCAAGCCCGTCGGGCCCGAATTCATGGCGCCATCGCTGACAGCTGCGGCGTGACGCTCACGTCACGGTGCCGCCCATCGCATCGCATCGATTACGCGCGCGCCGCCTCGTCGAGAGCGGAAAGCACGGCCCGCATCGCTTCGCGATTGCCCAGCGTCACATAGGCGTAGCCGCACTCGAGCATCGCAGCTTTCGTCGCCTCGCGCATTTTTGACAGGCGTCGGCGGGACAGGCTCGGGAACATGTGATGCTCGATCTGGCTGTTGAGGCCGCCAGTCAGCCAATCGAGAAACGGCGAGCTCGGCGTGTTGCGCGTAGCGCGCGCCTGCCGATCATAGAACCCCTTCGCCTCCGCTGCGTCATAGACTTCCATGCCGGTGTGGTTGAGCACGAAGACGAAGGCGAGGATGAAGCCGCCGAGGAGCTGCGCGCCGAGAAACCAGAGCCAACCCGTCCAGGCCGGACCCGGCGCCAGAATTCCGGCGAGCGTGAACCCCAATATCCAATGGGCGGCGCACAGCGCCGCTTCGGCCCATTGCTCCTTCTTCACCGCGACATCGATGCTCTGCCAGCTCCAATTGAGCCGGGCGATGGAAAGCAGCGGGAAGAACAGCGGGACCTGAAAGCGTGGCAGTAGGAACGACAGCGCGCGGCCGAGACCTGATTGGCGCGCTTTGGCGTTGTATTGCGCCAATGACTTGTCCCAGACGAGCCAAGGAGGCGAATCGATGTCCCCGTCGATCGGCGCGCGCGTTCCATCTTTCTCGACGCGGCAGGCATTGGGGAAGGCGTGATGCAGCTCGTGCTTTTCGACCCACCAGGTCGGGCCGTAGCCCTGGGCGAGCGAGATGAGCCATAACATGATGCGCGCCTTCGTCTCGCCGCGCGGGCCCCATTGGCCGTGAGCGACGTCGTGTCCGAGATAGCCGGTGCGCGGATAATGCAGGCCGAGGACCAGCAGGCCGAGCGCGGCGGCGAAGCCGCCTTGCGCGAGCAAGACAAATGCGAGCGTGGGCGCAGCAAGGAGCTCCAGGCAGCGGAGCGCCTGCTCCCAAAACGGCAGGCTGTAATAGCCCTTCTCGCGAGCCCACATTCTCAGCGCCGCCATGTGCTGAGCCAAACCCTTCGCGTCCGGGAGGCCGTCCGGGCCGGCCACGGCGCCCGGGCCTACATGCTGATGTTGGTTCAATGGAATACCCACGTAGCCCATTCGGCTACAGTCTTAGACCGCAGCCTGCCTATCGGGCTAAAGCAGGGTTCATGTCAAATTTCCGTCTCGGGACGCCAGACCGCCCCTCATGGCCGCGGTGTAGGGATCGTGGCGGCGAGGCGTAGCTGGAGGCCGAATGCGGCTGGCGCCGGGAAAAGCCCGGCATGAAGCCGGGCTCTGGGGCGATCAGCGGGCGTTCTTCTCGATCGCCTTGAAGAGAGTCTCCTTCGGCCTCTTCTTGCAATAGGCGAGAATCTTGGTGGTGTTGCGCTTCACATAGCGCTCGTCGACCACGAAAAGATTCTTGGTGGCGCTGAAATAGCCGGCCATCCACTCCGCGACGAAAGCCTGCGTGTTGGCGTCATACTCGCCGAACTGCTTGCAGGTGATCTCCGACATTTCGACGGAGACTTGCGCCGAGGCCGGAGCGGCGATGGCGACGGCGGCGAGGACGCCGGCCAGAATGAGCTTGCGATTCATGTGCCTTCCTCAATCCTTCTCGTTCACTTCTTGCTGTCGAAAGCGCGTTGCAGGCCGGCCATCACGGATTCCGACTTGTTGGCGGCGCACCAGTCCATGACGCTCGCGAAGTTCTGTTGAAACTTGCCCATGTCGATGAAGGTGCGCCCGCTCTTTTGCGCGTACCAGCCGCTCATCCAGGCGGCATAGTCGTTCTGATCATCCGCCGGCATGGCGAGAACCTGCGCGCATGTGATCTTGCTCATGTCGATCTTTACCTGGGCTTGCGCAACGCCCGGAATGAGCGCGCAGGCGAAGCCCGCCGCGACCAAAACCTTTTTCATGTGTCTTCTCCAGTCACTCGCAACCTCAAAGTTGCCACGCGAGCCTTATGACTCCATCGGGTTCTAAAAGGCAAATGTCCGTGCCGTCCACCATGACCGATGAACCGGAACCGTCGGCAAGCGATTCACACTCGATCCGCTTTCACCTCGGCCGACGGCGGCCGGACGCTTTCAACACTAAGAACAGCCGCCCATCTGCGGAAGCCCGTCAAATCGTCACGCGCGCGCCGAGCTCCACGACGCGATCCGAAGGAATGGAAAAGAAGTCCGTGGCGTTGGCCGCCTGGTGGGTGAGCGCGACATAGAGCTTGTCCTGCCAGCCGGGCATTTCCGAGCCTGAGCTTTCGATGATCGAGCGCCGGCCCAGAAAAAAGGACGTCGTCATGATGTCATATTTCAACCCCGTTTTGCGCAATTGCGCGAGCGCGGAGGGGACGCGCGGGCTCTCCATGAAGCCGTAATGGAGCCTTATACGCGTGAAGTCATCGGAGAGCTTCTCGATCTCGAAGCGCTTGGCGAAGGAAACGCGCGGCACGTCCTCGGTCACGACGGAGATCACCAGCACGCGCTCGTGCAGCACCTTGTTGTGCTTGAGATTGTGCATCAGCGCGGCGGGCGCGACATTCGGATCGCTCGTCAAAAACACCGCTGTGCCCTTGACCCGTGTAGGCTTCGACTTCTCGAGCATCGCGATAAGGTCGCGGATCGGTATCGAGTCGCGGTGCGTCTTCTCCGCCAAGAGATGCGTGCCGCGCACCCAGGTCCACATGACCACCATCGAGCAGGCGGCCAGCAGCAGCGGGACCCAGCCGCCGTCGACGACTTTCATCAGATTGGCGGCGAGGAAGGCGAGATCGATGACGAGAAAAGCCGAGACGAAAGGAATCGCCGCCCACAAGGGCCAGCGCCACTGCTTCCAGACGACGACGAAAGCCAGCGCGGTGGTGGTCACCATCGTTCCCGTCACGGCGATGCCATAGGCGGAGGCGAGCGCCGAGGAGCTCTTGAACAAGACGACGAGAATCAGCACGCCGATGAGCAGCAGCCTGTTGACGCGGCCGATATAAATTTGACCTTCCTGCCTTTCCGAAGTGTGCGTGATCTCGAGACGCGGCAACAGGCCGAGCTGAATCGCTTGGCGCACCAGTGAGAAGGCGCCGGTGACGACGGCTTGGCTCGCGATCACCGTCGCGATCGTGGAGAGGATCACGAGCGCGAGCGGCAGCAGGCCCCATTCGGGCGCGAGACGAAAGAAGGGGTTATCGATCGCGCTCGGATCAGAGAGGATCAGCGCCCCCTGCCCCAGATAGTTGAGCAGCAGCGCCGGCAGCACGAAGAAGCTCCAGGCCGCCTGGATCGGCAGCCGGCCGAAGTGACCCATGTCGGCGTAGAGCGCCTCGGCGCCCGTCACGCCGAGGAACACCGAGCCCAGCACCGCGAAGCCGAGCCAGCCGTGGTGCAAGAGAAAACGCACGCCGCTCAGCGGATTAAAGGCGTAAAGCGTCTGCGGGGCGTCGGGAATGTGCATCGCGCCAAGCGCGCCGATCACCAGGAAGAATACGACCATGATCGGGCCGAAAAAGGCCGCGACCTTCGCCGTGCCGTGGCTTTGCACCCAAAATAGCAGGACCAGGATCGCGATCGTGATCTCCAGCACATAGTCCTTGAAGTTCACATAATCCTTGAAACGCTCCGTGACGAGGTCGAGACCCTCGACGGCCGAAAGGACCGAGATCGCCGGCGTGATGATCGCGTCGCCGGAAAACAGCGCCGCGCCGGCGACGCCGAGAAGGAAGACCACTCGCGCGCGTCTCCCCAGTGCCGACTGCGCGAGCGCCATCAGTGACAGGATGCCGCCTTCCCCGCGATTGTCCGCGCGCATCAGGAACAGCACATATTTGGCTGTGACCGTGAAGATCAGCGCATAGATGAGAAGCGACGTTGCGCCGATGATCGCCTCTTGCGTGAGCTCTCCGGCCTTGGAGGCGTGCGAGAGCGATTCGCGCAGCGCATAAAGGGGACTCGTGCCGATGTCGCCGTAAACGACGCCGATGGCGCCGAGAACGAGCGCCGGCAGCGGCGCCTTGGCGTGAGCCTCGGGCGAGTTCTCCGCCGGAGCGCCATAGGGCGAAAGCTCGGCTTGCGACCTTTGCGCGGTCGTATTATCGGCCATCCAGCGACCTTCCGTGACCTTTCGCAAAGGGGCTTAGCGAGGCCGACCTCTTCCCCGCGAGGCTCGGCGGGGGCCTATACCCTTCTTTTGTGGACTTGAGAAGCCGTTCCAACGCGGCCAAAATCCCATCCTCGAGCAGCCTTGGAGGAGCGAGCCATGTCGCAATCATTGGGCCAAAGCGGCGCGCCGCCAATAGACGCAAGAGAAGTGCGCGTGGGCGACATGGCGGCCTATGTGGCGAAGCCCCTAGACGCCGCGCATCTGCCGATCCTGATCGTCGTCGCGGAAATCTTCGGCCTCAATGATCACATTCGCGACGTCGTGCGCCGCTTTGCGGCGGAAGGCTATCTCGCGATCGCCCCCGATTTCTTCTTTCGCGTCGGCGATCCGTCGAAGGAAAGCGACATCGCGGCGATCCGGGCGATCGTCATGAAGGTTCCAGACGAGGAAGCCATGCGCGATTTCGACGTGGCGCTCGCCTTCGCGACTTCGCTCGGCGGCGACGCGTCGCGGGCCGCGATTACCGGCTTTTGCTGGGGCGGCCGCATGGCGTGGCTTTATGCGGCCCACAACCCGAAGCTCAGAGCCGCAGTTCCCTGGTACGGGCGCCTGGATGGCGAACGCACAAAAAATCAGCCGCGATGGCCGATCGACGTCGCGGACGGGCTCGCGGTGCCCTACCTGGGGCTCTATGGCGGCGCCGATCCCTCGATTCCGCTGCCGCTCGTCGAGGAGATGCGCGCGCGCCTTCGCGCCGCGCCGGCGCAAGGCGAGATCGTCGTCTATCCAAACGCGCCCCACGCCTTCTTCGCCGATTACCGCGAGAGCTATCGAGAGGCGGCCGCGCGCGACGCCTTTGCGCGCATGCTCGCCTTTTTAAAGGCGCAAGGCGCGGCCTGACGATCAGAAATCGCTTGCGAGCCCCTTTTTCTCCCAGTCGCCGTAGCGGGTGGGCTCGAGGCCGCCGCGGCCGCCGATTTCCTCGCTCGGCGAGAGCTGGGGGGCGACGGCGCGACGGGCTTCGGCCTCCGCAAGCGCTCGGCGCGCCGCAGCCGAAACCCTCTCGGCGCGCTCAAGTTCTTCTTTCGTCATGGAAAGTTGCGAATCCTCGCCCGCCTCGGCGCTTTTTGTCGTCACCTTGCCTCCATCTTCGCGCGAGCTTCGGATCGTAGCGTGCTATGGGTGCAGCAGCAGGGACCGGAGACCGTCGGTTGGCTAGTCAAAACTCTAGATCTTTCCTTCCGAAAGCCAAGACCGCCATGAGGGCTCCACCACGTCCCAGCTTCATACCGCCGGAACAGGCGCGCGAGGCCGAGGCGCAGAAAATCCCCGGCCTTCCGGCGCGGCTCGCCGCGGCGAATGTGATCTGCGACGTCGTGCAGGGCGGACACCGGCTCGACGAGTGCTTCAGCGCCTTGGCCGTTCCCAACCGCATCGCCGGACTCGAGGCCCGCGACGTCGCGCTGACCCGCTCCATCGCCACGGTCGCGTTGCGGCGCCTCGGCGTCATCCGTCGGGCGCTTTCGCTCCTGCTCGAAAAAGGCTTGCCGCGCCAGGCGACGCGCCTCGAGTGGCCGCTGATCGCCGCGGCGGCGCAAATCCTCTTTCTGGACGCGGCCGATCATGCGGCGGTGGACCTCGCGGTACGCGCCGTGCGACTCGAGCCGAAGACGGCGGGCTTCGCCGGTCTCGTCAACGGCGTGCTGCGCAATCTGGCCCGCCGGCGCGACGAATTCCTGGCGCTCGCCGAAAGCGGCGATTTCGACGCTCCGCCCTGGCTCGCGCAGCGCTGGCGCAGAACCTATGGCGAGGCCGGAGCGAGAGGCATCATTCAAATGCAGATGCGCGAGCCGCCGCTCGATCTCACGACGAAATCCGAACCCGCGCGCTGGGCCGAGCGTCTCGGGGGCCTCGTGCTGCCAACAGGCTCCGTTCGTCTGGTGACACGCGAGCCGGTCATGACGCTCGAAGGATTCCACGAGGGCGAATGGTGGGTCCAGGACGCAGCGGCGGCGCTGCCGGCGCGGCTCCTCGACGTGAAGCCGGACGAGCGGGTGCTCGACATGTGCGCCGCGCCGGGCGGCAAGACCGCGCAGCTAGCCTGCGCGGGGGCGCGCGTGACCGCGCTCGACCGCTCCGCCGAGCGTCTCAAGCTCCTCGCCGCCAATCTGGATCGGCTGAAGCTCCATGCCGATATCGCGGTCGCCGACGCGACCGGCTATTCGGCCCAGCCTTTCGACGCCGTTCTGATCGACGCACCCTGCACCGCGACCGGCACGATTCGCCGTCATCCCGACGTCGCCTGGATCAAGAAGCCCGGCGACATCGAGACGCTCGCCGCCCTGCAGGCCAAGATGTTCGATCGCGCCGCGGCGCTGACGCGGCCCGGAGGGCGGATCGTCTATTGCGTCTGCTCGCTCGAGCCGGAGGAGGGCGAGAATCAGATCGCCGCGTTTTTGAGGCGCAATCCCGATTTCAGGCGGGACGCCGCGGATCTGGCGGCGCTTGGCGCTCCGCAGGAATTCGTCAATCGCGACGGCGATCTGCGCACGACGCCGCAAATGCTGCCGAACGGAGATCCGCGCCTTGCCGGCGTCGACGGCTTTTTCGCCGCGCGAGTGACGCGCCGGCTCTAGAGCGAATTCCGCAAAAGTTGACAGAGTTTTGCGATCGGAATTCGCTCCTCCTATTTGATCTGGCGCGATTTCTCATCGCTCGACCGATTTCGTTCGAGCGGAAAGCGCGCTAAGTCCATCACCAGGGAAGACGCTCGCCCCGATGATCGATGAAGCTGCCGCTGTCGGCGAGCGTCAGCGCGTCGAGCGTCGCAATGATTCCGGAGACGCTCTCCTGCACGGAGAGTGGCGCGTTAGGACCGCCCATATCGGTGCGAACCCAGCCGGGATGCAGCGCGACCACGCTTATCCCTTTTGGCTTCAGCTCCTCGGCAAGGCATTGGGCGAATTTGTTGAGCGCGATCTTGCTCGCGGCGTAGACGGCGCTCGTCGGACGAACATCACCCGTCGAGCCGAGCCGGCTCGAGACGAACGCGATGCGCGGATTGGCGGCGCCGGCGAATTGCGGCAAAAGCGCGCGCGCAAGCCGCAGCGGCCCAAGCGTGTTGATCGAGAACACGTCGAGCGTCTTCTCAAAGTCCATTTCGAGTGGCGTTTGCGACGAGGGTCCGAAGACTCCGGCGCTGGCGACGAGCACGTCGATCGGTCCCGAGATCGTCTGCGCGGCGGAGAGCATCGTCGCGCCGTCGCGAATGTCGAAGAGCCTGGTTTCGACGCACGTGTGCTGCGTGGCGAGCGACGCCAGTAGCACGTCGCGGGCCGCATCGTTGCGCAGCGTCGCGGTGATGCGCTCGCCGCGCGCCGCGAGTTGACGGACGAGCTCGAGGCCAATGCCCCGATTCGCTCCCGATACGACCCAATGCTCGCTCACTTCGCTCCTCCTCGCGTCGCGCCCATGACGGTTGCAGCGAGTAGATAGCGCCATGCGGCGCCCTGGCGACGCCAAGGCCTGAGGATTTTCCGGAAGTTCGGTTCGCCCTCTTGAGAGGCGCGGCTCAACGCTTATGATGCGCGCGCGGCTGGGTTGAGGACTCGGGCCGCCACTCAGGGCGCCCTGCCCAGGAACGGCGCGCGGGGCGTGGCGGGAGGGAGCGGCGCAGCACGAAGGGGATTCCAGGGTCTCAATGCGAATCGTCCGCCTCTACCGCCACCCCGTCAAGGGCCTGTCGCCCGAGTCGTTGAAATCGGCCAGCCTCGTCGAAGGCGCCCATTTTCCTTTCGATCGCCTGTTCGCGCTCGAAAACGGACCCTCCGGATTCGATCCCGAGGCGCCAATGCATCTGCCTAAGATCAAGTTCCTAATGCTGATGCGCAATGGCGCGCTGGCCGGCCTCGGGACGCGTTACGCCGATGCGACGAAGTCGCTAACGATCGAGCGCGAAGGCAAGGTCGTCGCGCAAGGGAAGCTCGACAGTCCCGAAGGACGCGCGGCGATCGAGAACTTTCTCACAGCGTTCCTGGGCGAGGAGATTCGCGGGCCCGTGCGTCTGCTCGCGGCGCCGGACGGGCATCGCTTCATGGACTCGAAATCCGGCTTCGTGTCGCTGATCAATCTAGCGAGCGTCGAGGCCGTCGCCGAGGCGGCGCGGAAACCCGTCGATCCGCTGCGCTTTCGCGCCAACATCCATCTCGTGGACATGGCGCCCTGGGCCGAGACAGAACTCGTCGGCAAGACGCTGACGCTCGGCGGCGCAAAGCTCGAAGTCCTGAAGATGATCGACCGATGCGCCGCGACCGGCGTCGCGCCCGGCACAGGCGCGCGCGACATGGATATCGTGGAGACTCTCCGCAAGAATTTTGGCCACATCGATTGCGGCGTCTATGCGAGGGTTCTCGAAGGCGGCGAGGTGAAGGTCGGCGACGTGGGCCGCGCCTGAACGCGCGCTCCATCCGGCCCTTGTCGCGTCAGAGCGTTGATCCCGTTTATTCGCCGAGCGGCGCGTCTCCGGCCGCGCGGGCCGTTTCCTCGCCGACGGCCTCCTCCCGCGGCGCCCGCGAACGACGGCGCGGCGTCAGCGCAAAACCGCCGCGGCCGCTGGCGCGCTCCTCTCCGACGTCAGATTCCGTCGCCTCGCTCGGGCCGCTGCGCGGCGCGGCGGGGGGCGCCGTGATAAAGGCTGGCAGGCCCGCGCCGCTTTCGACCGCACCGGACTGCTCAGCGCCAAAAGAGGGCTCGCGCTCTCGGTCTCGGTCTCGGCGCTGCTCGAAACGGGGGCGTTCGCGATTGCGGTCGAAGCCAAAACGAGGCTGACGCTCGCCCCTCTCGGGTCGTTCGGATCGTTCGCCGCCTTCAGCGTTCTGCTCCTGGCCGCGATCGCGGTCGCGGTCGCGATTGCGGCCGCCGAATTGCACGCGGTCGGAGCGGACCGGGCGCTCATGCCGCATTTCCGGATAGGCGGGCCGTTCCTCGAAAGGCTGCGGCTGCGGTTGCGGCGGCTGAAAGCTCGGCTGCTGCCCCCCAGCGGACATGAAATTGGAGGGCGGCTGGAAATTCGGCTGCTGCGCCGAATAGGCAGGCGCGGGAAGTCTCTCGGCGAGCGGAGCGAAGCGGTCCGGCAACGGCGTGAAATCGTCGTCGTCCTCGAGGTCGGCCTCCTGCTCGTAGGAGGGGCGGCCGTAGCCGCCGTTCTGTTGCTGCTGCGCCGCGGCGATCAAGCGGAAATAATGTTCGGCGTGCTGCAACAGATTCTCCGCCAGGACGATGTCGCCGGAAGATTGGGCGTCGCGCGCAAGCTGGAGATATTTCTCGGCGACATGCTGCGCCGTGCCGCGGATTTTCACATCGGGTCCGTTCGACTCGAAGGAGCGCGTCAACGGATTGGGTCCCTTGCGCCCCGGGCGCCCGCGCAATCGTTTGTTCTGTCCTGGTCTCATCGATTGTCCCCAATGATCCTCATTCAGGCGCGAAGCCGTACGTTCCCTTTGCGTTGAGGCTTCGATCCGCAGGCCGCAGCAAGGCTCCATAAACGGATGTGATCACGCTCGGCTAACTGTTCGGGTCGGCGCCGAAGTCGTGCGCCGCTCCTCGAGACCAGCGCGCGACGCGCCTTCGTCTCCATGCCCATGCCGGATCGTTAGACGCCCCGGCGATTGCCGCGCGCTCCGCTACGGAGCGCTCTCAAAGCCAGGCGATCCCGTCGGCGAACCAAGGAATAACCGGATCGCCGCCCACGGCGACCGCATCCTTTGCCCGAAGGTTCAACTTGGCAGCCCTCGCTCGCCTCTTCGCGAGCCTCTTGGCTGCACCGCTACAATACGAGCAAGCCGACGTCTCTCTCCCTCTATATAAGACGCGCGCCGCTTCGCCAAGGGCTTCCGCAAGCTATCAGTAAAAAAGGCCTCAACCGTGGCAACTTTATCACAGTCGGCGGCGCGCGGCCACGGCGCGTTCGCGACCGCCTGCATCGCGGCGCGTCCCGGTGTCTTCGAGCCCAGCCGCCGCGAGCAGCGCCGCCGTTTCGCGGGCCTGCCCAAGGCCGACCTCCAGGACCACGACGCCGCCCGGCGCCAGCAGCCGCGGCAGATCTGCGGCGATTTCGCGTATGGAGCCAAGTCCGTCGACGCCGCCGTCCAGCGCGAGTTGAGGATCGTGCAGCCGCACTTCCGGTGAAAGCCGGTCAATCTCGTCGCTCTTCACGTAGGGAGGGTTGGAGACGACGAGATCGAAAGTGGAGCCGAGCGAGCGGCCCCAGAGCCCTTGCAGGATCGCCGCGCGCGCCGAAAGGCCGCAACGCGCCAGATTTGTTCGCGTCGCCAGCAGGGCAGGCTGCGAAAGATCGACCGCGACGCCGAAGGCTTTGGGTAGCTCGGCCAGAAGTGCGCAGAGCAACGCGCCCGAGCCCGAGCCGAGATCGAGCAGGCGCAAGGCTTCGTTGCGCCGCGCAGCGACGAGCGAAAGCGCCAAGGCCGCCACGCTTTCCGTGTCCGGCCGTGGATCAAGCACATCGGGGAACACGGCGAGATCGAGCGTCCAGAACCCGCGCGTCGCCAGGATGCGCGACACGGGCTCGCGCGCGGCGCGCCTCGCGGCGCGCTCAGCGAGAAGGCTTGCCGCCGCCTCGCCGACCGGCGCCTCGGGCGAGAGCAGATAGTCGGCGTGGGTGAGGCCGCAGGCGTCAAAGAGCAGGAGCCGCGCGTCCTCGCGCGCCTCTTCCACACCGCTCGCCTTGAGAAAGCGCGCGAGCCGCGCGAGCGCTTTCTCGCGCGTCTCGCCGGGACGCGTCTCGAACCCGCTCGCTTCGCTCACGCGCCGATCGTCGCGAGCCGCGCGGTCAGCCGGCGCGCGAAGGCCGCCGCGTCGACCGGCGGCTCGCCGTCGGCGATGCGGGCGAGGTCGAGCAGCATGAACGCGCCGTCGCTCGCCTCTTCGCCCTCGCCGAGTTTCGCGAGCGCCAGGATGGCGGCGTGGCGCGGGTTGATCTCGAGGACCGGCTTGCCGAGCGCGCCGTTTTCCCCGTGCTCGGCGAGGAGCTTGGCCAATCGGCGATCGAGGCCGTGCTCCGGCGCGATGAGACAGACTGAGCTGTCGCGCAGGCGCGTCGAGAGGCGCACGTCCTCGACATGCTCTTTCAGCGTCTCCTTGAGACGCGTGACGAGCGCCGCGACCTCTCCTGCAGTCTCGGGCGCCTCGGGCGCCGTCTCGCCCTCCTTCAGCGGCACCTGGCTCAGATCCGCCGCGCCCTGCGTCACCGATTTGAAGGGCTTGCCCTCATAGCCCACGCAGCTCGTCACCCAAAAGGCGTCGACGGGATCGTCGAGCAGCAGAACCTCCACGTCGCGCGCCAAAAATTCCTCGAGCTGCGGGCTCGAGGCCAGACGCTTGCGATCGTCGCCGAGGAGATAATAGATCGCGGTCTGGTTCTCGCGCAGATCCGCGACATAGTCCTTCAGCGTGCGGGTCTGCTCCGGCGCGCGCGTCGAAGCGAAGCGCGCGATCTTGAAGATCTCGTCGCGGCGCGAGGGATCTTCGTGCAGCCCCTCCTTGATGACGGCGCCGAAATTGTTCCACAGCTGCGCGAATTTCTCGGGCTCGTTCTCGGCGAGCTTGGAGATTTCCTGGGCGATGCGCGTCGTGATCGCCTTGCCGATCTGGCCGATCAGCGGACTCTTCTGCGCCATCTCGCGCGAGACGTTGAGCGGAATGTCGGCGCTGTCGACGACGAGCCGCACGAAGCGCAGCCACGCCGGCAAGAGGTCGATCTCCTTGGAGATCAGCACGCGCCGCACATAGAGCTTGGCTCGGCTTTTGCGCAGCGGATCGAAAAGGTCGAGCGGCCGCGCGCCGGGGATAAAGGCGAGCACCGTGTATTCGGTTCTGCCTTCCGCACGCCAATGGATGGTCAGCGCCGGCTCGTCGAACTGGCCGGAAAGCTGATGATAGAAATCCGTGTAGTCCTCGGGCTTGATCTCGGATTTCGGCTTCGTCCAGAGCGCCTGGCCGTCGCTGATCCGGCGCGGCTCCTCGCCTGGCGCCTCGATCAGATCGATCGGAATGGCGACCGCGCCGGAATGTTCCTTGAGCACGCGCTCGACGCGCCAGCTCTCCAGGAACTCGTCGCTCTCCGCGTTGAGATGCAGCGTGACGCGCGTGCCCACGGGGGGCGCGGCGCCTTCCGGAGCGGGCTCGATCGTGTAGGTTCCCTTGCCCTCCGAGGTCCACAGCCACGTCTTGTCGGAGCCGGCGCGACGCGTCGCGACCTCCACTTTGTCGGCGACCATGAACACCGAATAGAAGCCCACGCCGAACTGCCCGATCAGGTTCTGCGCGAGGCCTTCGGTCTTTTCCGAGCCGAGCTTATCGAGAAAGGCGCGAGTGCCGGAATTGGCGATCGTGCCCAGCGCCGAGACGAGCTCGGCCTCGTCCATGCCGACGCCGTTGTCGGTCACGGTGAGGAGGCGCTTCTCCTTGTCGAGCGCGATCGTCACGAGCGGCGCGCCGGCCTTTTCGGCGAGCGCTCGCGTCGGACAGCGCCTCGTGGCGCAGTTTTTCGCAGGCGTCCGCCGCATTGGCGACGAGCTCGCGCAGGAACACGTCGCGCTCGGAATAGACGGAATGCGCCATGAGCTGCAGCAGCCGCGCCACATCGGCGGTGAAGCCGTGGCTCGAGGCCGGGCCGGCGTCGAGGGTCGCGGAATTTGCGTCGTCGGTCACTGTCTCTGGGTCTCCGAAGGATTTGCGGGTCAATCGGCGCCGCGCCCGCGAGCCGCGGGGGCCGCCCCTCGCGGATATCGGGGACGGGGCGCGAAGTTGCAAGCGCCGCCCGGAAAGGACGGGGATTCGAGTGGTTTAGGCCCTGGGCCCCGGGAGAGAAAGCGATGTTGCGGCCTGCGCTTTGGAAAGCTATAAGGCCCCGCGGTCGCCCACGGGCGCCGCTTCGCGGGAAAGCCGCCAAGTCGGAGTGTAGCGCAGCCTGGTAGCGCACCTCGTTCGGGACGAGGGGGTCGGAGGTTCGAATCCTCTCACTCCGACCAATTTTCCACTGAAAACAAGCTGTTTGATAGCCTTCCCGATCGGTGAGACGATGGGAGGGCTCGCCAACCGGCGGGTCGACGCCCACTTAGGCAATCGTCGCGCAGAGGAGGTTCCATCATGGCCGCAATTGGCCCCGAGAAGGTCGCCTTCAATTCGCCCGCTCCGGATTTCCGCCTGCCTGCGACCGACGGCAAGACATACGCGCTCGCTGATGTGACCGGTGAAAAGGGGACGGTGATCGTCTTCATCTGCAATCACTGCCCCTATGTGATCGCGGTCGTCGACCGTCTCGTCGCCGATGCGCGCGCGCTGATGCAGGAGGGTTTCGGCTTCGCCGCGATCTGCTCGAACGACGCCAAGGCCTATCCCGAGGATTCCTTCCCCAAGATGAAGGAGTTCGCCCAGGCGCACGCCTTTCCCTTTCCCTATCTCCACGACGAGGCGCAGGCGGTCGCGCGTGCCTATGGCGCGGTCTGCACGCCGGATTTCTTCGGCTACGACAAGGACCGCAAGCTCAAATATCGCGGCCGGCTCGACGAGGGGCGCACGAGCCCGCCGCCCAAAGGCGCGAAGCGCGAGCTCCTCGAAGCCATGCGCGAGATCGGCCGCACCGGCGAAGCGCCGAAGGAGCAAACCCCGACGATGGGCTGCTCGATCAAGTGGAAGGCGTGAGACGCCGGCCGGGTTTTACCGCAGCCGCTTGAAAGGATTGGCGAGCACGCCCGAGAGAACCGCGCCGAGCGTTAGCACGCCGGCGATGGGCAGGAGCAGCAGCATCACGCCGCCGAGGAAGAGAAAGCCGAAGGTCATCATCAGCAGGAGGCCGAGCCCTAGCAGCGTGCCGCCGACGGGCCCGAGCCGCACGATCTTGACCGTGCCGAAGCGCTTCGTCGTATAGACGGCGTCGCCCCACGGGCCGTTCCGGTCCTCCGGCGGCAGGATCTCGACCTCGCCTCTCGGCGTTTCGGGTCTTTCGGATTTTTGATCGCCCACGGCGATTCTCCAGGATTGCGCCACCCCGAGGTTATATAAGCACGCTCTGCGTCGCGCCAATGCGCGGGCTCTGGCCGGCGCTCGGACATGACGGAGAGGCGCATGGTGCAAGCCAGAAATTTCAAAGCCTTGGCGCAGAACGCCATCGCGCCGTTAGTGGCTTTCGCAGCCTTTCTGGCGCTCTGGGAAGCCCTAGTGCGGCTGCGAGGCCTTCCGCCCTATGTGCTGCCGGCGCCGAGCCTCATCCTTGCGCGCCTTTACGAAGACCGCGCGCTGATGGCCTCCTCGCTCTGGGTGACGGTGAACATCGCGCTGCAGGCGCTGGCGCTCGCAACGCTCGGCGGCGTCGGCCTGGCGCTGCTCATGGCGCGCTCGAAATGGCTGGAGCGCACGCTCACCCCCTATGCGATCATGCTCCAGGTCACGCCCATCGTCGCGATCGCGCCCCTTCTGCTCATTTATCTTTCGCCGCAGAACGCGGTGCTCGTCTGCGCCTTTCTCGTCGCCTTCTTTCCGATCCTCTCCAACACGGCGCTCGGGCTCGCTTCGGTCGATCACGGCCTGCTCGACCTGTTCGACCTCTATCGCGCCTCCGCCTGGGACCGGCTCATCTATCTGCGCGCGCCGGCCGCGCTGCCGCAATTTCTGACGGGTCTCCGCATCGCCGGAGGACTCGCCTTGATCGGCGCCGTCGTCGCCGAGCTCGCGGCCGGCGCGGCGGGCCAGGGAACGGGCCTCGCCTTTCGCATCGTCGAGGCGGGGTTTCGCCTGGACATCCCGCGCATGTTCGGCGCGCTGGCTCTGCTCTCGCTCGCCGGCATGGCGATCTATGGCGCGCTGTCCTTGCTCAGCTATCTCGCGCTGAAAGGTTGGCACGAGAGCGCGCGCGAACGCGGGGCCTGAGCCTCCCCTCCCCCGGCCCGCAACCTGCGGGTTCGGAGAGAATGCGAGGTCCCGCGTGCCGCGAGGCCTGCGCCTTTGACCTTCGGGGCGCCGCCGCTTACAAGAGCCCGAAAATTCGCTTCACGCGACCGTCGCCCGCTGCCGGCGCGCCGGGCAACGCCAATGACAGGGGAAAAAGAACGAAATGCGCGTGTATTACGATCGTGACGCCGACATCAATCTGATCAAGGGAAAGAATGTCGTCATCATCGGCTACGGCAGCCAAGGCTTCGCCCACGCGCTCAATCTGAAGGAGAGCGGCGTTCCCAACGTCTCGGTCGCGCTACGCAAAGGATCCGCCTCCGCGGCCAAGGCCGAGAGCGCCGGGCTCAAGGTTCTCGAGGTCGCCGAGGCGGCCAAGACCGCCGACGTCATGATGATGCTGACGCCCGACGAGCTGCAAGGCGAGATCTATGCGAAGGACCTCGCCCCCAATATGAAGCAGGGCGCGGCGCTCTTTTTCGCGCATGGGCTCAACATCCACTTCAACCTCATCGAGCCGCGCAAGGATCTTGATATCGCGATGGTCGCGCCGAAGGGTCCCGGCCACACGGTGCGAGGCGAATATCTCAAGGGCGGCGGCGTGCCGTGCCTCATCGCGGTGCATCAGAACGCCTCCGGCAACGCGCTGGAGCTCGGGCTCTCCTATGCGAGCGCGATCGGCGGCGGCCGCGCCGGCATCATCGAGACGACCTTCCGCGAGGAGTGCGAGACCGACCTCTTCGGCGAGCAGGTCGTTCTCTGCGGCGGCCTGGTTGAATTGATCCGCGCGGGCTTCGAGACCCTGGTCGAGGCGGGCTACGCCCCCGAAATGGCCTATTTCGAGTGCCTGCACGAAGTGAAGCTCATCGTCGACCTGATCTACGAAGGCGGCATCGCAAACATGAACTACTCGGTGTCGAACACCGCCGAATATGGAGAATACGTCACCGGCCCGCGCATCATCACGAAGGAGACGAAGGCCGAGATGAAGCGCGTCCTCGACGACATCCAGACCGGCCGCTTCACGCGCGACTGGATGCTCGAGAACCGGGTCAACCAGACCTCCTTTAAAGCCATCCGGGCGCGCAACAACGCCCATCCGATCGAAGAAGTGGGCAAGCGCTTGCGTGCGATGATGCCCTGGATCGGCAAGAACAAGCTGGTCGACAAGGATCGCAATTAGCGCATAATGAAAACGTACGATCAGCGAGCCGGCGAGTTTTTGCTGGCTTGCAAGGTTCCGACCGAGGCAGATCCGCGGCGGAAATCCCGAAGTCGTCACGCCCCTGGGGGGAAGGGCTTCATGCAGGATCGGGCGAGACCTCAGGCCGAATTGACAGGCGAGGAGATTCGCCAGCGGCTGGTGGAAATCACGAACGCGCGGATCGATGGCCGCATCGATCTCGTCCTGAGTTACTTCTCGCCCGATGTCGTCATTCACCACAATTGCTGGAAAAGATATGGATTTCCCTCGTCGGGCATGAGCCACGGGCGCGAGGCCTATGCCGCCGACCTGAGGCGCGCCGAGGAAGAATTCGAGGCGATCGACGGCGAAATTCAGCAGATTCTGGTCGAAGGGGCGCGCAACGCGATGCGGTGGCGGACGCGCTGGCGCCATCGTGGCACGGGTCAAGTCTGGCCGGTGGACATGGCCCATTTCCTGCGCTGGCGCCACGGCCTCATCGTGGAAATGCACGAATATACGGATACGCCGGTTTCGACCCCCGACGCCTTCGGCGCCGTCCGGCCTTTCGCCAATCTGATCACCCCGCCGGAGCCGGGCCTGACGCGCGAGGAAATGATCGACTGCGTTCGGCGGGTCGCGGATTATCACACGCCGCGCGGACCGGACTTCGAGCTGCTGCGGCGTTACTACTCGCCCGACATCGTCTGCGAATTCGTGGGCGACCGCACGCGGATTCCCTACGCCGGCCGACATTTCGGCGTCGAAGCCGTCATCAACATCGTCAGAGCCATTAACGTCGACTTCGAGCAGCTGGATTTTTCCCTCTCCGACATGCTCGTCGACGACGGCGCGCTCGCCTGCCGGCGCACCGTGGAATGGCGGCACCGCGGCACGGGGTGCCGCGGCGTCGTAGCGCTCGCCGAATTCGTCCGCTTCGAGAACGGCAAGATCGTGGAACTCATCGAATATCGCGACAGCGTGACGATCCTGGAAATGCAGGGCGATTTGGAAGCTCGGTGACGAATTCGCCGCGCTTCAGCCTGCTCGACGCCTGCGCCGGGGAAAAATTCGCGGGCGTCCCGCTGGCCGCGGTCGAGGACGCGGAGGCGCTGTCCACCTCGCGAATGCTGCTCATTGCGCGAGAGTTCAACCTCCCGCTGACGGCCTTCCTGCTGCCGCCCCGAGATCCGACGAACTCCGCCCGGGCACGTATTTTTTCGCCCCAGGGCGAATGCGGCTTTCGCCTTGAGGCGGTCCTCGCGCTCTCCGCGCTGATCGCGAAAAGTCGCGCGGGGGACGTGTTGCGACGCGGCGGGCTGACGATCGCCCTGGAGCTGGGCGACGCCTGCTGGCGTTGTGACGTGATCGCGAACAGCGCGGGAGTTCTGCTACTCGGAAACGGCGCTCGAGCTCAAGCCTCGCCGCGCCGATCCCTCGCCGCCGGCGGCGGATTTGGCGGCGGCCCTTGGACTGCGGAGCCAGGAGATCGGCTTTGACGGCCACCGTCCGAGCCGATTTGAGGGCTTTGACGCCCTGGATCTCCTGCCGGTCCGGACCCGGGAAGCGCTGCTCAAGGCGGCGGGCGTCTCAAAAGGGCTTGCGGCGCTCGCGCCCGCCGGACTCATGCTTTATACGAACGACGCGGCGGCGCCGGAGGCGACGCTCGAGGCGCTCTCGCTCGGCGCGAGCCTGGGCGCGGAGGCGCTCGTTGCCTTGACTGGTGCCTTGATCGAGTTCGAGCGTCCAGGGGACGGGGCGCATGAAGTCTTCATCGACCTGCTGCATGCGGATGAGCGGCGCGCGCGCGTGACGCTGCGCTTCGAGATCTTCGGCGGCGCGCTCGAACGCCTGAGCCTCGGCGCTCAGACCGCCTTCGTCGCCAGAGGAGAGTTTTGCCGGTGACCGCCTCGATGACCGCCTCCTGTCAAATCTTCGAGGCGGATCGTCTGGATTGCCGCCTGGTGGAGCATCGGCTGGACCTCGCCGAGGCCGAGGAGCGCAGGGTCGAGGAACTCTGGCGGGAGAACAGGAGCCGCAACCCGTCGCTCTACGACGGCCGCATTCTTCTGGCGCGGCGGGCCGAGGCCCTAGTCGACGATTCCGGCCAACGAACGCTCGATGTCGAGTTTTTCGAGACGCCCTTCTCGCGCTATTTGGCCTGGAAGCAGCTCGGACAGCCGGACTGGGGCGTCGTCAACTGCTTTTCGGCCCCGGCGCTACGCTCGAGCGACGGGGCCTTTCTCGCAGGCGTGATGGGCCGAGACCACTCTCAGCCGGGACTCATCTATTTTCCCTGCGGCACGCCCGACCACGACGACCTCATCGGGAGCCGGGTCGACCTCACCGGCTGCCTAATCCGTGAACTCGCGGAGGAAACGGGAATTCAGATCGACGAGCGCGATCTCGCGCCGGGTTGGCGCATCATATGCTATAAGAAGCAGAGGGCCTGCTTGCGCATCGTCAATCTCGCGAGCGACGCGCAAAGTGAGCTTGAAAAGGCGCTGCGCCACATCCGCTCGCAGCAAAAGCCCGAGCTTGCAGGGATGCGCGTCTTCCGGCGACGAGCCGATCTCGCCGAGCCGCGCCTCGCGCAATTCATGAAGGGATTCCTCGAGAGCGTTCTAGTGGACTAGGCGCGAAGGAACGCAAAAGTTGACAGACTTTACCGTCAGGCCCGCGCCCAACCAAAGAGCGCGAGGGGCGCATTTGCGGCTGAACCTCCCCGCGCGGTATAGATTGGCTCCATGACGACGAGTCCTTGCGCCGAAACAGCCATTGCGCCGGCAGACCCGCGTCCGGCGGCGATCCGGGCCCTTCTCGAGGACAATTGCATTGTGCTTGTGGGCATGATGGGATCGGGAAAGAGCTCGATCGGGCAAAAGCTCGCCCAGCGATTGGGCCTCAAATTCGTCGACGCCGACACCGAGATCGCCGCCGCGGCGGGGATGTCGATTCCCGAGATTTTCGCGAAGTTCGGCGAGGGCTACTTCCGCGACGGCGAGCGGCGCGTGCTGTGTCGGCTTCTGAACGGCGGCCCCATGGTGCTGGCGACCGGCGGCGGCGCCTTCCTGGACCCGCGAACGAGACGGCGCATCGCCGAGCGCGGCGTCTCGATCTGGTTCGACGCGGATCACGAAACATTGCTGCGGCGCGTGCGCCGCAAAGGCGACCGGCCACTCCTGCAGACGGAAGATCCCGCCGCGACGCTGCGTCGTCTGATGGATGAGCGCAATCCCGTCTACGCGACGGCCGACCTCAAGCTCGTTTCCCAAGACGTTCCCCACGAGGCGATGGTCGAGCAGACGCTCGCGCTGCTTGCCGAGCGCCTGCCGACCCTGGCCTTTGGCGCGAGACGCCCCCTCGAAGACTTGCCGACTTCGATGAACCATTTCGCGCCGCGCCGCGAGGAGCCCCTGCACCGTGAAACGGTTCGGGTCGACCTCGGTCCTCGTTCTTATGACATCCTGATCGGGTCGGGCCTTCTTCGGGAGGCGGGCGAGAGGATCGCTGCGCTGGCGCCGGGCGCGGCCTGCGCGATCGTGACCGATTCCAACGTCGCCCCGCTCTATCTGCAGCCGCTGCAGGCGGGCCTGGAGGCGAGCGGCCTGCGCTCGACCGCGATCGTGGTCGAGCCCGGCGAAGGCTCGAAATCGCTCGCCGTCTTCGGCCGCGTCCTCGAGGGGGCGCTCGCCGCCAAGATCGAACGGCGTGACGTCGTCATCGCGCTCGGAGGCGGAGTTGTTGGCGATCTGGCTGGCTTCGTGTCGGCGAGCCTGCGGCGAGGCTGCCGCTTCGTGCAGATACCGACAACGATGCTGGCCCAGGTTGACAGCTCGGTTGGTGGCAAGACGGGGATTAATTCTCCGCACGGCAAAAATCTAATCGGCGCCTTTCATCAGCCCTCGCTCGTCCTCGCCGACATCGACACGCTCGCAACCCTGCCCGAGCGCGAGTTGCGCGCGGGGTATGCCGAGATCCTCAAATATGGGCTCATTCGCGACCGCCGCTTCTTCGACTGGCTCGAAGCCGACGGCGAAGCCGTTTTCACGGGCAAGCCGGAGCAGATTTGCGCCATTGCGGTGAGCTGCGAGATGAAGGCCTGCATCGTCGGAAGCGACGAGACCGAGCAGGGCGAGCGCGCGCTTCTCAATCTCGGCCACACGTTCGGCCACGCGCTGGAGCGGCTCGTGGGCTACGATGCGCGGCGCCTCGTCCACGGCGAGGCCGTGGCGATCGGTCTCGCGCAGGCTTACCGCTTTTCGCATCGGCTCGGCTTGTGCAACGGACAGGACGCAACGCGCGTCGAGCGCCATCTGGAGCGGGTCGGATTGCCGACGCGCATCTCCGATATTCCTGACTTTGGCGCCGACGCCGAGACCATTCTGGAGGCGATGCGGCAGGACAAGAAGGTGGAGCGCGGGGCGCTGACCTTCGTTCTGGCGCGCGAGATCGGCGGCGCCTTCGTCGCGAAGAACGTCGACGCGAAAGAGGTTCTGGCTTTCCTGAAGAGCGAGATGTGATGGTTTCGCGCAGCGGGAGCGAAGCTTGAGCAACGTCGACATCCTAGCAGCCCTACTCGTCGTCCTCGGCTGCGTGCTGCTTTCGGCGTTCTTCTCGGGCTCCGAGACGGCGCTCACCGGCGCGTCCCCCGCGCATATGCATTCGCTCGAGAAGGAGGGCGACCGGCGTGCGATCGTCGTCACGCAGCTCCTGCGCCACAAGAGCCGGGTGATTGCCGCGCTGCTCTTCGGCAACACGCTCTTCAACATCGCCGGTTCCGCGGTCATGACCAGCGTGCTCATTTTGCTCGTCGGCGAGAACGGCGCGGTTTATGCGACCATCCTCATGACCGCCGTGCTGCTGATGTTCGCCGAGGTGCTCCCCAAGACACTGGCGATCAACCATCCCGACGGCTTTTCATTGACGGTGGCGCGGGCGGTCCATCTCTTCGTCTCGATCTTCGGGCCGTTGCTCGCCGGCGTCGAGCTTCTGGTGCGCGCCCTGCTAAAGCTTGCGGGCGTCGAGCTCGGCCATGGCCGGACCGTGCTCTCGCCCTACGACGAGCTGATGAGCGCGGTGGACATCCTGCACCATGAAGGCAACGTCGAGCGCAGCGCGCGCGACATGTTCGGCGGCGTGCTCGATCTTACCGTCATGCATGTGTCGGACGTCATGGTGCATCGCACCAAGATGCGCGCCGTCGACGCGGATCTGCCGCCGCAGCAGATCATCAAGGAGGTGCTGGCCTCGCCCTACACGCGCATGCCGCTGTGGCGCGAACGCCCAGACAATTTCATCGGCGTGCTGCACGCCAAGGACCTATTGCGCGCGCTGGATGCGGAGGGCGGCGACCCCTCGCGGCTCAACATCGACGAGATCATGCTGAAGCCCTGGTTCACGCCTGAGGCGACCACGCTCGAAGATCAGCTTCAGGCTTTCTTGAAGCGCAAGACTCACTTCGCCTTCGTCGTAGACGAATATGGAGAGGTGATGGGTCTCGTGACGCTCGAGGACATTCTCGAGGAGATCGTCGGCGACATTCGCGACGAGCACGACACGACCATCCCCGGCCTGCGTCCGCAGAAGGACGGCTCGGTCATCGTCGACGGCGCGTCGCCCTTGCGGGATTTGAATCGCGCGATGGACTGGCGCCTGCCCGACGACGAGGCGACGACGATCGCCGGACTCGTGATCCACGAGGCCGGAGCCATTCCCGAGGCCGGCCAGGTCTTCCGCTTCCACGGCTTCCGCTTCGAGGTGCTGCGCAAGATGCGCAACCGCATCACGTCGCTGCGCGTCACGCCCGAGGGACAGGAAGAAGCGTGACGCGACGGCGCGCGAGATCATGCGCCGAGGATTTCGAAGGTCGCCTCGATCTCGACCGCGGCGTCGAGCGGCAATTGCGCGACGCCGACCGCTGCGCGCGCATGCTTGCCGTTTTCGCCGAGCACAGCGGCGAAGAGGTCCGACGCGCCATTGACGACCTGCGGAATCTGCGGGAAGTCGGGAGCAGCGTTCACGAAGCCTCCGAGCCGCAGGGCGCGCAGCCTTGCAAGATCGCCCACGGCGGCGTTGGCCTGAGCCAGCACATTGAGCGCGGCGAGGCGCGCTGCATCCTGACCCGCTTCGAGCGAGACCTTAGCCCCGAGCTTGCCCTGATGCGCGGGATCGACCTTGCCCGCGACGACCGGCAATTGTCCGGAGACGAAAAGCAAATTGCCGGCCCGCGCGACGGGCAGATAGTTGGCGACGGGCGCGGCGGCCGGCGGAAGCGCCAAACCCAGCGCAGCCAGCCGGGCGAGCGGCGAGCTTTCAGTCATGATCGTAACCTCTCCGGGAATTTAAGATTTGCGCCCTCGGGAGCGAAACCGTAGTTTCTCGCCGCGTCCGGCGCAACGCCGGTCGCCGGCGGCCCGTCTCGGAGACCTTTGTCCATGGCGTTGCAACGAATTGCGGCTGGCGTTGCAGCCTTGACCTGCGTTTTTGCGCCTGTTCTCGCCCCGGTGGCCGTTGGGCAAACCCCGGCGCCGGCGCTTGCGCCGCACCGCGCGGTCTATGATCTCTCCTTGCTCAAGGCCGAAGGCGCCAAGGCGCCCAGTGAGGCGCGCGGGCGAATCACCTTCGACTTCTCGGGCTCGGCCTGCGACGGCTACATACAGAACGTGCGCCAACTGACGCAATTGCAGCCCCAGGAAGGCGAGGCGCAGGTCTCCGACATGCGCTCGGCGACTTTTGAGGCGGCCGACGGCTCCGATTTTCGCTTCAAGATCACGACGAAGGTGAGCAATGCGGAGTCTTCGGGCGGGTCCGAGGAAACCGACGGCGTGGCCAAGAAGAACAAGATCGGCGACGTAGCCATCGATCTCAACAAGCCCAAGCGGGGCAAGCTCGAATATTCGGGGCCGATCCTCTTCCCCACCGATCATCTACGGAAAATTCTCCAAACGGCGCGCGAAGGCGGAAAAATGCTGGCCGCCCGAGTCTATGACGCCTCGGGCGACGGCTCCAAGCGCTTCGACACGCTGACGATCATCGGCGAGCCACTCAAGAGCGAACCCCAGGAAAAGCCCTTTCAGGCCGAGGCCTTCAGGAATCTGCGGCGCTGGCCGATCACGATTTCCTATTTCGATCTGGAGCAGAAGGACCAGCCGCCGAGCTACGTGCTGACGCTCGAGCTCTTCGAGAATGGCGTGACCTATTCGATGAAGCTCGACTATGGCGATTTTGTCCTCGGCGCGAAAACCTCGAGCCTCACCCTGCTGCCGCCGCCGAAATGCAAAAGGCCGAACTGATTCCGTTGCGTCATCACAAAGCGACGGACGCCCGGCCGGGTCGCGGCGCCAAAGCTCCGGAAAGGGCTTTAGGACCAGAGGGAAATGATTTAGAATTGATCCAATGAGTTTCCTTTCCACCAGCGAAGACGTGGCTGCTCTCTGCGAGCGGCTCGCGCAGCATCCCTTTGTCACGGTCGACACCGAATTTTTGCGGGAAACGACCTTTTGGCCAAAGGTTTGTGTGATTCAGCTCGCCTCGCCGGAAGAGGCGGCGGCGATCGACGCTCTCGCAGAGGGGATTGATTTAACGCCTTTTTTCGAGCTGATGGCGAATGAAGCGGTCGTCAAGGTGTTTCACGCCGCCCGCCAGGACCTAGAGATCGTCTGGCGGCTCGCAGCGCTCATCCCCAAGCCCCTCTTCGACACCCAGGTCGCCGCCATGGTGTGCGGCTTCGGGGATCAGGCCTCTTATGGCGAGCTGGCCAAGTCGATCGCCCGGGTCAGCGTCGACAAATCCTCGCGCTTCACAGACTGGTCGCGGCGTCCGCTCTCGGAGGCGCAGGTCCGTTACGCGATCGCCGACGTGACCCATCTGCGCGACATCTATCTCCACCTGCGCGGCCGGCTGGAGCGCTCGGCGCGTCTTGACTGGCTTGCCGACGAGATGGAGGCGCTCACCTCCCCTGCGACCTATGCGCAGCACCCCGACGACGCCTGGGAGCGTCTCCGCCATCGGGCGAGGAAGCCCCGCGACCTCGCGGCGCTGATCGAGCTTGCCGCCTGGCGCGAGGCCGAGGCGCAAGCGCGCGACGTCCCGCGCGCGCGCGTGCTCAAGGATGACGCGCTCGTGGAGATCGCGCTCGCCGCGCCGCGCACGGAGGAGGCCCTTTCGAATTTGCGGGCCATTCCGCGCGGCCTCGAGCGTTCGCGCTCGGGCGCCGAGATCTTGGGGGCGATCGAACGTGCTATGGCGCGCGACCCGGCTTCGCTGCCGCCGATCGAACGGGACCGGCGCAGCGCCAATGGCGCGACGGTCGAGCTTTTGAAGGTGCTTCTGCGCCTGGTCTGCGAAGAGACCGGCGTCGCCGCGAAGATGATCGCCACCGTCGACGACCTCGAAGCGATCGCCGCCAATGACAACGCCGATGTGATGGCCTTGAAAGGGTGGCGGCGCGCCGTGTTCGGCGATAAGGCGCTGGAATTGAAGCGCGGACGCCTCGCGCTCGCGGTCGAGAACGGCAAGGTCGTCACCTTGGACTGGCAGGACGCCTGAGCGGGATTTCCAAGAACTGGAACCCGGTTTGGCTGGAGCTTCCGCTGAAATGAGGGATTCTCTGCGGCGCGCCGAGAAAGCGCGTCGAGGAAAGGGCCTCGCCGATGAAGCAAACGCAGCAAGCGCCGAGGGTTGTGATTCGTCTCTGCGCTGAGCCCTTCGACCCGGCGCAGGAGGAGCGGGAGATCCTCGCCACCGGCGCCGACATCGGCGCGCTCGTGGCCTTCACGGGCCTGTGCCGGAGCGAAGCGGGCGCGGTCGCGGCGCTCGAGCTCGAGCACTATCCCGGCATGGCGGAATGTGAGATCGCAAAAATCGCGCAGCGCGCGGTGACGCGCTGGCCTCTCCTTGCCCTCACCGTGCTGCATCGATACGGCCGCCTGCGCCCAGGCGAGAAAATCGTGCTCGTGCTCGCCGCAGCGAAGGGCCGCGCCGAAGCCTTCGCGGCGGCCGAATTCGTCATGGACTATCTGAAATCGCGCGCGCCCTTTTGGAAGCGGCTGCTTCTCGCGGACGGAAGCGACGGCGGCTGGGTCGAAGCGAAGACGATCGACGAGGCGGCGCTGGCCCGCTGGGAGGAACGCGCCTCAGAGGGCGATGTTTCGCCAAGGCGCGAGGAGATGCACGAGCCAGGCGTGCAGGGCGCCCGCCGAGATCGACACGACCAGGGCGACGAGCGTTAAAACGTCGGCATTGTCTTTGGGGCATCTCAGCATGCGCGGAAGGCCGTGATAGAAGACATAAAGGCCATAGAAGCCCAGGATGTCGAGCCAGCGCAGGCCCGGAACGAGGCCAAAGAGCGAGGCGAGCCAGGCCGGCGTGTAGGAATAGGCCGTGAGCGCCAAGGCGCGCGCGTCATTTGACTCGCCTTCGAAATGCGGCGCAAGGCTGGAAAGCACGAAGGCGACGGCAAAGAGCAGCGGCAAGCTCAACACATATTGCAGACCTGCGCGAATAAGCCCTCCCCAGAAGGTGAGATGCGCGACCTCGTGCGCCGATTGGCCGAAGCCGAAGAAGTAGCCGCCAAGAAAGCTCGCGACGGGCGGGATCAACGCGAGCAACAGCACGTAGTCCCGGTAGATTTCGAGAATGCTCGGCTCCTCGGCCTCGATCGCCGCCCATTCGCGGTCGGGATCGAAAAGCAAGCCCTTGATGCGATCTAGAATACCCATCGCCGTTTCTCCCGCCGCGGTTCGTCATCGGAATAGACTACGACGGACGCCTTACAAGGCAAGCGCTGCGCGCGCGAAGAGCGAGGCTGGGACCGGCGGGACTTGCGGGCGCCGCGGCGCTGTGTCAGGGATGGCCTACTGGCCAGGCTGCGGCCAATTCGGGCGAGCTTCCTCGCTCACGAGAGCGCAGGGCGAAAAAGTGGAAACCGGTTTTTCGCGCGAGCCGCGCTCTAGCTTGCTCAAATCGTTCGCGCTTTCTACGGTTGAGCGATTCCGCTCAATTGCGGCGCGATCTAGCGCATTAGGCCGCATGAAGAAGCTGCTCGACTATCTCTGGCCGGTGTTGGGCGTCGCCGCCGTCATCGCCTCCCTCTATCTCCTCAACAAGGAATTCCGCAGCGAGTCGCTCGGCGGAGAGGTTTGGGCGGCTCTCAAGGCCATTCCGCCGCACCGGTATTTTCTCGCGGGTCTCGGCACGCTGCTCGCCTATGCGGCGCTCGCCTGGTATGACCGGATCGCGCTGCTCCACCTGGGCGTGACGCATATTTCCTGGCCCTTCATCTCGCTTTGCTCCTTCACGACCTACGCGCTCTCGCACAATATCGGCGCCAGCATGTTCTCCGGCGCGGTGGTGCGCTATCGCGCTTATTCGACCAAAGGGCTGTCGGCGGCGCAGGTCGCCATGCTCGTTGTGCTCTGCTCTTATACTTTCGGCTTTGGCTGCTTGCTGCTCGGGGGCGCCCTGCTGACCTGGGATCCGACGCTGATGCAACGGCTCTCCGGTTTCCTCCCCGACGTCTTCACCCATCCGCACACGGCGCGCGCGGTCGGCCTCGTCTGCCTCGCCGGCGTCGTGCTCTACGTGATCGGGTCGCTGATGCATTTCAAGTCGCTGCACATCGGCAGCTTCGAGGTCGTCTATCCGCGGCCCGGGGTGATGGTGCAACAGCTCTTTGCGGCGCCGCTCGAGCTGATTGGCGCCGGAAGCATCATTTATTTTGCGCTTCCGGAGGTCGGCAATCCGGGCTTCGCGGTCGTGCTCGGCGCCTTCGTCCTATCCTTCTCCGTGGCGTTGGTGTCGCATGCGCCGGGCGGACTGGGCGTCTTTGAGCTGTTGTTCATCAAGCTCACCCCGGATGCGCCGCAGGTGCAGGTGCTCGCGGCGCTTCTTGTGTGGCGTCTCTTCTATCTGATCGCGCCGCTCCTCTTCGCGCTCGTGGTGGTCGTGATCTTCGAGCGGAAAAGACTCGCCGAAGCCTTGCTTCGGCGGGCGCCCCATCAGTAGCGCAGCAAGCGGTTGCTGCGGCGCGGACCCGCGATAATTCAGCCTTGAGATCATGATGACTGAAGCCAGGATCTCGATCAGCGCCAGAGCCGCGAGCACGACGAAGAAGCGTGCGTCGGCGCGCAACAGGGTCTGAAGTAGCACCAGGAAGGCGATGTGGACCGCCGGAATGGCGATGATCACGAATTGTCCGCCGGCGCCTCGCCTCCCCGTCACATTGCCGAAGGTCAGCGCCAGCGCCATCGCCAGCAGCGTATGGCCCAGGACCAATATCGGCACGCCGAACCGCATCGCGGCCTCGGCCGTCCACTCCGCAAGGAGTCTCGGGTCGGCGCGGGCGGCGGTCAGCTGCCGGACGAATTCGCCCGGCGGCAATTCATAGACGCCGCGCCATGTCCGCTGCGGCAGCGAGCCGCTACCCTGCATGGGCAGGACGAGCGCATATTCGTCGAAAGCCGAGAGGCGCACGTCGCCGCCGCCCGCCGAGAGCGAACGCGTCTGAACGCTGCCGTTGCGCAGCGCCACGATCACCCCGGTTTCATTGCGTCTAAACTCTGCATGCGCGGCGGTAATGATCTGTTCCTCCATCTTTTCGGTGGAGAGTTGGCGCACGAAGAGATTGGCGGCGATGTCGGGCGTCTCCCAGCGCTCGAGGTAGAGCGTCTTGGCGCCATTGTCGAAAGTGTAGAAATGCGCCGGCTCGAGCATGCGATGGTTGAGCGAGTTGCGCACGACGTTGAGAACGTCCTGCATCGTCCCGACATAAATGGGGGCGAGGAAATTGGAGAAGATATAGCCAACGACGACCAGCGCGAGAGCCAGCGCCGTGGCGGGCCGGCAGACGGCCCAGACCGAAAGGCGAAGAGCGTAGAGCACGGCGATCATGCCCTCGCTCGCCATGCGCGAAAATTCGAGCGCGGTGGCGACGCCGGCCGCCATCGGCAGCGCCACATAGGCGACGGTCGGCGCGACGCCCTGAACGGCAGGCCACACGAGCCCGCCGCGCACCGCGGCGGCGGGGAGCGAGCTTAGGAGATAGGCGAGCACGACCGGCACGCTCAGCGCGCATTGAATGATGAGGATCCCCAGGCCGATCCGCCGGATCAGGTAGAAGAAGAGCAGCCGGGGCATCTTCGGGGCCTTGCCGCCAGGGCTTTGCCCTGGTCCAGGTTCATGACTTCATTCTCGCCCAGGCGGCTTTTGAAAGCCTGGTCCAGGCCGCGTCGAACACGCCGGTCGACGGCAACGCCGTGGCGCCGGCCCAATGGGCGAAGTAAATCTCTCGACCGTCTGGATCGAGCGGCTTGCCGTCCACGAAGCTTATGCCGGGAGCCTTGTAGAAGCTTTCATGCGACGCGTTCTCGACGATGTCGCGCAGGAGCGCAATCTTCACGCCGCGCCGGTGCGTGACGAAGTTGACGAGCGGCTGCGCGAAGAGTTGCCCCCGCTTGCGCACGTCGTGAAAAATCGCGGCGTCGTTCGCCATCGTGTCGATGAAGTCCGAAAGGCTGAGGAACCGGTTCGAGGTGACCCAGAAGCCGTCGTTGAAAAGCAGCGCGTCGGCAAGGAAGGGATACGCGGATCGCCGTTCGTTGTAGACATATTCGAAGCTCGGCGACGCCACGATGAATTCGCTCTTTCCGGCCTCCAGCCGTCCGAATATCGGCGTGAAGTCGCGAAACAGGATCACGTCGACGTCGACATAGGCGACCTCGTCGAGATCGAGCGAGAGAGCTTGCAGCTTGCGCAGGCGTCTGCGGTTCGAGTTGAAAATGCCGGGGTAAAGCTCCTTGGCGAGACGATCGATCTCGACGGGCTCTTCCTCGATGAAATGCGCCCCGTAGACCTCTGCAGCGCGGCGGGTGCGCGTGACGTTGTCGTCATAAGGAATGAGATAGAGCGGCAGCGAAGCGTTGGTCTCGCGATAGCTTTCGAGGAACGGAACCAGCCAGTCGATGATCTTGTCGTTTCCGACGATGGCGATTCCATAGCGGCCCTTAGCGCGCGCGCCCGAGTCATCGGCCGGCGAAAAGGCTGGATTTGCGCTGATGCGGCTCATATAGAAGCTCTAGCGGGAAAGTTCCGGCGTTAGCAAGAGGGACGGATCATTGCGCGAAGGCGAGCCGGAGGACGTCGAAACCGACGCGCCGCTTGCCGGAAAGACCGTGGCCGTTGTGCACGCGGCGTGGCATTCCTGCGGCAGCTCGCAGGTCAACCGCAGCCAGCTCGAAGCCTATAAGGCGCTCGGCGCGCGCACGGTCTCGGTTGCGATGATGGACGTTTTGACGCCGCCCGCGCCCCATGGCGGCCGTTGGCCGGCCTATATCGCGGCGACGCCCGAGCTTGTGGCCGACGCGCGCCATTTCACGGGGCCGCCGCGCGATTCCTTGTGGATGACGCCGCTCTTGAAGGACGGCTGGTGGCCGCTCATCCATGGCGACCAGGCGACCTGGCTCGTCGAGCTCGCCAAGCGCGCGCCCCTGCCGGAAGGTTTGGCGCGGGAAAACATCGATCTCGTCCACGCCAACCATTATTTCACCCTTCCGCTCGCGCGTAAGCTCGGCGGCGGCAAATCCCCGATCGTCCTCGAAACCCAGGACATCCAGGCGCGCCAATACGTTCTGCGCAATCAAGGCGGTTTTTTTATACCGCCGCTCGCGCGCTACGAAGATATGCTGGCGGTCGAGCTCTACTGGACGGGGAAGGCGGATCTCTGCGCGCATCTCAATTCGGAAGAGCATCGGGAATTTGCAAGACTTTTGCCGACGAGCCGCCACGCGCTGATCTATCCGGCCGTGGAGCCGGCGCCGCTCGCGCTGAACCCAACCGAGATCGCTATCGTCGCGAGCGACAATTACGCCAATTTCGTCAGCCTGCGCTGGTTTTTACAAGAAGTCCTGCCGCTCGCCGGCCCCGCCCCTGTCGCCCTCTATGGCAATATCGACGCCGGCGTGAAGAATCGCGACAAGGCGCTCTACGACTCGCGCCGTGATCTGTTCAAGGGACGCGTCGCCGATATCGGCGCCGTCTATGCGCGCGCCGCCGCGATTCTGTTGCCGACAGTGGAAGGCCACGGCCTCTCGATCAAGGCGGTTGAGGCGCTGAGCAGCGGCGCGCCCTTGATCGCCACGCGACAGGCGTTTCGCGGCATGAGCGTCGATCCCACGACGCTCGACAATGTCACGCTGTGCGAGGACGCGCCGGCCTTCGCCGCGGCGCTGCGCGAATGCGCCGAGAAGCTCGCGGCCGGGAAGGCGGAGCCTGCCCGGCCAAATGCGGATACGCGGCGTCTTTACGAGGCGAACTTTTCGCCAAAAGCCTATGCCCGAGCGCTGGCGCGCGAAATCGCGCCGCTGTTTCGCCGTCACTTATCAGAAACATAGGCCGGGGCTGCGGTCGGCGCGCCGATGGCGACCCAGACGTTCTGGTTCGTTTCCGACTGGCGCTTGACGAAGCGATAGGGCGTCCTGTTCCACGGCTTGACGGCGTCGTCGAGATTGTCGAGCGCGAGCTCCCCCTGGTCGGTCTTGACCGTCAGGATCGCATGGCCTTCGCCGTTCGCCTCCTTGACGACGGTCATCAGCAGGGCCTGACGCGGGAAACCGGCCTGCATGAGCAGCTTGCGCTTTAGCAGCGCGAAATCCTCGCAGTCGCCGCGCCCATCGGAGGGAATGTCCCATTGGTCGACGACGCCCCAGTGGTCCATGTCGGAAACGGCCTCGACCTGGTGGTTCACCGTGACATTGATCTGCTGGATCGTCTTCATCGCGCTGGCGGTGAGGCGGATCGGTTGCGGCGCACGGTCGTCGTCCTGGCATTCGCCGGCGTAGCGGCTGCAAAAATCCACCCAGCCGTAGGGCACGCTCGTCTCGTCGCCGACCGAGGCGAAGCTCGCTTTCAGGGGCTCGGCGGCGACACGCGGCGTAAGAGAGAGGGCGAGCGCGCCCGAGGCCGCCGCTGCGAAGGCCCATTTGCCGATGACGCCGAACATGACCGCCTCCATTCGATGAGGCGAGAATAAGGCTGTCGTTTTGCGGTCCCTGAAAGTATTTTTGTCGCATTTTACGCGAATTCGTTGAGAATCGGCTTGAACGACGGTAAGTATATTTTTCCGTCACTGAAATGCGTAAAATTGCGTTGATTTCTTATCCTATTGATTCCTCGTAATTTTCTTACGGGTCCGCGGCCGCTCGCGCGACCGCAGCCGCGCGGGGCGAATGCTTGGGGCGTCGAAGGTAAATACCAGCGCGCGACAGAGGTTAATTCGGCTCGGGACTCCACGCCAGACGGCCGCCCGAGTTCCGCCCGATCTTCGTCGCCTTTGCGCCCGATTCGAAACGCTCGCGACACGCTCGCCGGCGCGGCCTATGTTATTGTGCGGCGTTATTGGCGATTGGATCGGAGAGCAGGCGATATGCGAAGGGTCTCTGGCGGCGGCGGCGCAGGGGTCGCCGGCTCGTTCTGCGCGGCGGGATTGGCCTTCTTGCTGCTGAATGGAGCGGCTTTAGCCCAACAGTCCCAGCATCCGGCCCCCGCCCCTGCCCCAACTGCGGCCCCGCTACCGATCCAGATCCCGCTCCTTTCCAGCCCGCCCGCGGCGCAAAGCGAAGCGACGGCGGCTCATCCCGCGCCGCCGACAGCCGCCGCGCCAGCCGCCAATCTGAGCAAATTCGAGGCGCGGCGCGTTCGCCACGCCTGTCAGGAGCGCGCCAATGAGAAGGCGCTCAAAGGCAAGGAGCGCGAGGACTTTCTTCTCGGCTGCATTTTCGGACGCTCGGTGCAGAGACGCGCGGTGCGCCGCGAGTGCCGCAAGGAGGGGCTCGCCAAGGGATTGGAGAAGGCGGCGCTGCACGACTTCATCCATCAATGCGCCGAGGCCTATTACGCCGGACAAAAGCCCGCGGAGTGAGCGAAACATTCGCGTCTTGGCGTGGCTCCGCTGCGGCTTCCCGGGATCGCGTTCGGCGCGCTTTAGAGGCGCGCTGCGCATCGCGCGGATCGGAGAGGGGGAAATGAAAGGGATTGCGATTATTTTCTCGCTCGCGCTCGCCCTTGTGGCGGCCGCCGCGCCCGCGGGCGCGCTTGAACCAGGCGAGCTCGGCGAGCTTCTCGCCCAATGCGCCGCCTGCCACGGCTCGGACGGCGTCGCCAAGGACGTGGAGATTCCCAATCTCAAAGGCCAGCACGACCGCTACATCGTCGAGCAATTGCGCAATTTTCGCTCCGGCAAGCGGAAAAGCGCGGAAATGCATCATGAGAGCCGCCATCTCACCGACGAGGAAATCGACGCGCTGGCGCAATATTTTTCGCAAATGCCGCACTAGCGCGCTTGTCCCTCGAAGGGAAATCGTTGGAGCGAGAAGAAATCGCGCCAGATCTAAAAGCTGGAGCGATTTCTGGTCGCAAAAGTCTGTCAACTTTTGCGGAATTCACTCTGAGCGACGCGCGCGCGGCGCGCGGGCGGTCCGCGCCGCTTTCGTTCCGCCGCCAAACTTGTCATACTTACGCTTATGCGAATTCTCGCCCTCGACACGGCCCTTCCCGCCGTCTCCGCCTGCGTGCTCGATCTTGGCGCCGCCGCGCCGGTCGCCTGTGAGACGATCCCGATGGAGCGAGGCCATGCGGAGGCGTTGCTGCCGCTCGTCGAACGCCTGCTCGCTGCGACCGAAGGAGGCTTCGCTTCGCTCAATCGCGTCGCGGCGACGGTGGGGCCCGGGTCGTTCACCGGAATCCGAATCGGCCTGTCCGCCGCCCAGGCGATCGCCCGGGCGCTCAAGATCGAGGCCGTCGGCGTCTCGACGCTCGCCGCGCTCGCCGCCCCGCATTTTTCCGAGCCTTTTGAGGGGCTTCTGGTTCCCTCCATCGACGCCCGCCACGGCCAGGTCTACGTCGCCGCCTACAGCGCCACGGGACGACAGGTCTTTGCGCCGCAACGGATGGTCGCACGCGCGGCGGTGGAGACGCTGCGGGATTTCGTCGGCGACGGTGCCCTGCATCTCGTCGGCTCCGGCGCGACGATGATGGAGCGAGCGGCGCGCGGCGCGCTCGTCGGCGCGCGGACCCTGAGCTCCGCCGCCGCGCCTGACATCGCCTATGTCGCGCGGCTCGGCCTCCTCGCCGATCCCCGCGAGGCGCCGGCGCGCCCGCTCTACCTCAAGGCGGCTGACGTGACCATGGCGGGGGGCGCCCCTGCCCCTGTCGAGGCGTGAGCCGCCCATGTCTCTGATCAAAGGGTTCTTCGCCAAGCCGACCTTCTCGATCCAGCCGATCGGACCCGAACGCGCGGAAGACTGTGAACAGCTGCACGCCTTGGCCTTCCACTTTCCCTGGTCGAGCGCGGATTTCGAGGCCTATCTCGCGGATTCGGCCATCATCGCCGACGGCGCGGTCAACGAGGCGATGCCTTCGGAGCCGCTCGGGGGCTTCGTGATCTCGCGGCTTCTGCCTCCAGACGCCGAGCTTTTGACGATCGCCGTAGCCCCCCCGCGCCGGGGCGCCGGGCTCGGCCGCGCGCTGCTCGAGAACCATCTCGCCAATCTCGAGCGCGGCGGGGCGCGGCTCGTTTTTCTCGAGGTCGCCGACGACAACGCTGCGGCGCTGGCGCTGTATGAGCGCGCCGGCTTCAAGCCGATCGGCCGCCGCGAGAATTATTATCAGCGCACCGGCGGCGAAAGCTGCGCGGCCGTGACGATGCGGTTGGAGATTTGAGGCGGGCATGGGCGCAGGCCCCCTCGCGCCATGAGACCGTCGCCAATGGCCGTGCTCCTTTGGGAGCTGCTCAGGCAGGGGATTTGGGCAACCCCCGCACAGCGCCTCCCGTCACCCTTCCTCCTCCGGACGAGGGTTGGAGAATAGCGAACGATTGTCCCTGGCTGCTCATCGCTTTGGCTTTCTCAAAGCCATCAGCGGTATTATGATCACTAGCCTCGATCCGAGCACTCATGGGGAGCCAAACAGATTAGCGAAACTGCAAAGACGAACCCCTCGCCGGGCGAGCGGACGCCGCCCAAGGCGCTGGTGCGGTCTTACGGCTGCCAGATGAATGTCTATGACGCCGCGAGGATGACGGATCTTTTGGCCAACGAAGGTTACGCCGCGGCTGAGCGCGAGGAGGACGCCGAGCTCGTCGTCCTCAACACTTGCCACGTTCGTGAGAAGGCCGCCGAGAAAATCTATTCCGAGCTGGGGCGCCTCGCCGTGCTCAAGGAAGAGCGTCGCGCCGAGGGCAAGAACTCTCGAGATTGTCGTCGCGGGCTGTGTCGCGCAGGCCGAGGGCGAGCTCGTCATGCGCCGGCAGCGCGCCGTGGACCTCGTCGTCGGTCCGCAGAGCTATCATCGTCTCCCGGCGCTGCTCGGGGAAGCCCGGCGCGGCGCGCGCGTCGCCGACACGGATTTCGCGGCCAACGAAAAATTCCAAGCCTTGCCGGCGCCCACGCGCGCGCAGATCGCGGCGCGCGGCGTCTCGGCCTTCGTCACCGTGCAGGAAGGCTGCGACAAATTCTGCTCCTTTTGCGTCGTGCCCTACACGCGCGGCGCCGAGATCTCGCGCAAGGTCGAGCCTGTGCTCGAGGAAGCGCGCCGTCTCGTCGACGCCGGCGTGCGCGAGATCGTGCTGATCGGGCAGAACGTCAACGCCTATCGCGGCGAGGACGAAGCGGGCCGCCCGACGCCGCTCGAAGGGCTGTTCGAGCGACTCTCCGCCTTCGAAAATCTCGAGCGCCTGCGCTACACGACGAGCCACCCCGTCGACATGACCGAGGGGCTCATCGACGCGCATGCGTCGCTGAGGAAGCTCGCGCCCTTCATGCATCTCCCGGTGCAATCGGGTTCGAATCGCGTGCTGAAAGAGATGAACCGGCGCCACGACGCGCGCCATTATCTCGACGTCGTCGAGAGGCTGCGTCGCGCGCGGCCGGACGTCGCGATCTCCTCCGACTTCATCGTCGGCTTTCCCGGCGAGACGGAAGAGGATTTCCAGTCCACTCTCGCGCTCATCGACGCAGTCGGCTTCGCCTCGAGCTTCTTCTTCAAATATTCGCCCCGCCCCGGCACGCCGGGCGCCGACCGCGCCGATCAGATCGACGAGGAGACAAAGCGCGATCGTCTCGCGCGGCTCGAGGAGCGGGTCGAAGCGCAGCGCCAAGCCTTCAACGCGGCGATGGTCGGGCGGACGGTCGAGGTCCTGTTCGAGAAGCTAGGGCGCCATAATGGCCAGATCGCCGGCAAGAGCCCCTATATGCAAGCGGTGCATGTCGAGGGCGACGAGCGGGAGATAGGGCGGCTCCGCCCCGTGAGAATCGTCACGGCCGCGCCCAATTCGCTTTCGGGCGAGATCGTCGAAGCGCGGGAGTTTGCATGAACGACGTGGCGCGAATCTCTCGCTCCGACCGCACGCCCGAGCGCGAGGAGGACGCCGAGGTCACGCTCGCTTTCGACGACAACCGCCGCGCCTCGCTGCTCTTTGGCCAGTATGACCAGAATCTCGCCAAGCTCGAGCGGCGCTTGCGCGTCTCCTGCGTCGCAAGCGGCAATCACGTCACGCTGAAGGGCGGAGCCGAGGCTTGCGAGCACGCCCGGCGCGCGCTGGAAACCCTTTACGCGCGCGCGCAGCTGGGGCTCGACATCTCGCCGGGCGACGTCGACGGCGCGATCGAGGAGACGGCGCGCCAGAAGAGCCTTTTTCCCGACGCGCCGGTGGGCTTCGACCAGATCGGAACGCGCAAGCGCGGCCCCGTGCGCGCCCGCAATCATGCGCAGGACCTCTATCTGCGCGCGCTGAAGCGCTATGAGCTCGTCTTTGCGGAAGGACCCGCCGGCACGGGCAAGACCTGGCTTGCGGTCGGCCATGCCGTCTCGCTCCTGGAGAAGGGCGTCGTGGAGCGCTTGATCCTGTCGCGTCCGGCCGTCGAGGCCGGCGAGCGGCTGGGCTTCCTGCCCGGCGACATGCGCGAGAAGGTCGATCCCTATCTGCGGCCCATCTATGACGGCCTCTATGATTTCATGGATGCGCGCATGGTCGAGCGCGGCCTGCAGACCGGCATGATCGAGGTCGCGCCGCTCGCCTTCATGCGCGGGCGGACGCTGACGAAATCCTGCATCCTGCTCGACGAGGCGCAGAACGCGACGACGATGCAGATGAAGATGTTCCTGACGCGGCTCGGCGAGGGCTCGCGCATGATCGTGACGGGCGATCCTTCGCAGACGGATCTTCCGTCCGGCCAGAAATCGGGACTGAGCGAGGCGATCACGCTGCTCTCCGGCCTCGATGAGGTCGGGCATGTGCGCTTCTCGCACGGCGACGTGGTGCGGCATGATCTCGTTCGCGCGATCGTCGCCGCCTATGAGCACGCGGCGCGCCGGCCCGTGGATCGCGGATGAGCGAGCCTGCGATCGAAATTATCGTCGACGCACACGCGTGGGAGGCGATTGCGGATCTCGAAGGCCTTGCGACGCGCGTTGTGAGAGCAAGCTGCGGCGCCAGCGGCGCGATGCTCGCGAGCGGCTCCGAGGTCGCGATCACATTTTGCGACGACGCCGCGATCCGCGCGCTCAACGCGCAGTGGCGCCAGCGCGACGCGGCGACGAACGTCTTGTCCTTTCCTACGCCCGGCCGCCTCGAGGGCAAGCTCCTGCTTGGCGACATCGTGATCGCCCATGAAACCGTCGCGCGCGAAGCCGCGGAGCAAGGCAAGACATTTGAAGATCATACGGCCCATATGATCATTCATGGATTTTTGCACCTGATCGGCTATGATCACGAGACCCCCGAGGAGGCGGACGTCATGGAGGCGACCGAGCGACGCATTGCTTCGGCGCTGGGCTTGAGCGATCCTTACGAGCATGAGCCGAGGGAACTGAGCGGGACCGATGTCGTCGAAGAGTGAGAGCATCGAGGCGGATTCAATCTCGAGGCACTCGGCCCGGGGCGGCCTTCTAGAAAGACTGCGCGCGGCTCTGGGACTTGCGCCGACTTCGGTGCGCGAGGAGCTTGAGGACGCCCTCGACGACGCGGGGGCGGACGTCACCGCGCAGGAGCGCACGCTTCTCAAGAACGTGCTGGGCCTGCACGAGCTACGTGTCGCCGATGCGATGATTCCGCGCGCCGACATCATTGCGGCGCCGCGCGCGTCGACCTTGCGCGAGATTCTGGCGCTTTTTCGCAGCGCCGGCCATTCGCGCCTGCCGATCTACGGCGAGACGCTGGACGATCCGATCGGCATGCTGCACATCCGCGACTTCGTCAACTATCTCGCCGAGTCGGCCGAGAAATCGCGCGGAGACGGCAAGGACCTCAGTGTCGCGGCAATCGATTTCTCCTCGACGCTCGAGGGCGTCGACATTTTGCGGCCGGTGCTCTTCGTGCCGCGCTCGATGCCGGCGCTCGATCTCCTCGTCAGAATGCAGGCCACGCGCACCCATATGGCGCTGGTAATCGACGAATACGGCGGGACGGACGGACTCGTTTCGATCGAGGACATCGTCGAGATGATCGTCGGCGACATCGAGGACGAGCACGACGTGCGCGAAGGTCCGCTCATCGAGCCGCTCCCCGGCGGCGACTTCCTGCTCGACGCCAAGGCCGATCTCGACGAGGCCGTCGAGGAGATCGGCGTCGACTTTCGCGAGGAGGACACGCCGCAGGAAGTGACGACTTTCGGCGGGCTCGTCGCCTATCTCGCCGGCCATGTGCCGCCCCGCGGGGAAATCGTGCAGGCCCCGGTCCCGGGCTATGAATTCGAAATTCTGGAGTCTGATCCGCGCCGCGTGGCGAAGCTCAGGCTGCGCCTCAAGCCGCCCCAGGAAGCGCCGCCAGAGATGGAAAAAAGTTGACGGAGCGAATGTGCGAGCTTCACCGCCTTTTCGCCGAAAGCTGCGTTTTTTCCGATCATTGTAGTCAGCCGGGCGCGGAAACGGCTGCCGCCCTGGCCGCGAGCTGAGCCGGGATGCCTCTCTCCGTGCCCGCTTCATGCGCAGAGAATGTCGACGACGCCTTGCAATCGCCGTAAGCTTCCGCCATGCTGTGGTCCTTAGCCCGGCGTTCCCTCGCGGCGGACGGCGCAGGAGAAGCAAGTATTTAAGGATGGGAATCGGCATGACGATCGCAGCGCCCGACCCCCGAGTGAGACAAGGCCTTCCGCGTATAACTTCCTACCGCAATGTCCGGTGGTGCACCATCTGGGCTGTCGCCGTCGTCATCGCGGGCGGCTTCGTGATCCACCCGAACAGATATCTGCAATTCCCCGCGTTATTGTTATTCATCTACGCGCTGCAAGCCCTGATCGCCGAGTACATAGGCGTCAAAATCTCGGTCGACTGGGTTTCGGCTCCGCGGCGGCTGCCGGGTCTTTGGGCGCCGCGGCAGGCGCCGGGCATTTGGCCCATCGCCGTGTTCTGGCGAACATGTGGCTCCCCTTCCGAAATCGAAGGGCTGACGTCGCTCACCGCGGTGGGGCCCGGCGTCGTGGAACTGCAATGGATGCGCGGCGGCCGCATCTGGGTTCTCCTCTCCGACAGAGAGAGCAAGCTTTCGTTCTTCGAAACGCTGCGTCGCTATCGGCCCCAGGTTCGCATTTTCCGCGAAGTCAAGAAGTATCATGACTATAGAGAATTGAGACCCGAGTGAGGGCCGCCGCCTCTTTTGACGGGTGCTATAATTGGCTCAAAAGGATCAGCGCGCGGGAGGTTCTGCGCAAGCCTATTTCCCAAGCAATTCCTTCATCCTAGCGAAAAAGCCCGTCGATTCGGGATGGGTGTGGTGCGAGGACTCCTTCTCGAACTCCGTCAATAGCTCTCGCTGGCGCTTCGTGAGGTTTTGCGGGGTCTCGACGCTGACCTGCACGTGCAGATCGCCCTGGTCGCGTCCGCGCAACACTGGCATGCCCTTGCCCTTGATCTTGAGCTGGCGCCCCGACTGCGCGCCCTCTGGGATTTTCAGCTTGCATTCGGCGCCGTCGATCGCATGCACGACGATCTCGCCGCCGATCGCCGCGCGGACCATAGATATGGGCACGCGGCAGTAGAGATCGGCCCCGTCCCGCTGGAAGAAGCCGTGCGGCTTGATCGACAGGAAGATGTAGAGATCGCCGGACGGACCGCCGCGCAGCCCCGCCTCGCCCTCGCCGGCGAGCCTGATGCGCGTGCCGTCCTCGACGCCGGCCGGGATGTTGACCGACAGCGTGCGCTCCAGCGTCTTGCGTCCGGAGCCGGCGCAGGCGGGACAGGGCTGCTCGATGATCTCGCCGCGGCCCTGGCAGGATGGGCAGGTGCGCTCGATCGCGAAGAAACCTTGCTGAGCCCGCACCCGCCCGTGGCCGGCGCAGGTCGCGCAGGTCTTGGGCTTGGAGCCCTTTTTCGCGCCGGAGCCGCCACAGGCGTCGCAGGTGGACGAGGTCGGCAGCTTCAGCGTCGCCGTCTTACCGGTATAGGCCTCCTCGAGCGTGATCTCCATATTGTAGCGCAGGTCCGAGCCGCGCTCGCGCCCGCCGGAGCGGCCGCCGCGACGCCCCATCACGTCGCCGAACAGGTCTTCGAAAATATCGGCCATGGAGCCGAAGCCCTCGGCCGAGAAGCCGCCCATGCCGCCGCCCTGCTCGAAGGCCGAATGGCCGAAGCGGTCATAGGCCGCCCGCTTCTGCGGGTCGGAGAGCGCCTGATAGGCCTCGTTGATCTCCTTGAAACGCGCCTCGGCCGCCCTGTCGCCGGGATTGCGGTCCGGGTGGCATTCCATGGCCGCCTTGCGGAAGGCGATCTTCATCTCGACTTCCGTCGCGGTCCGCGTGACGCCGAGGATTTCGTAAAAGTCGCGCTTGGCCATGTCCGTCGTTCGTTGATCCCTTCGCCCGCGCTGGGCTCTCGAGGGACGCTCGCAGCTTTGTCTGAAGATTGCGGGCGATATAGCAGCTTTGGCGGGTAAGTCAGCAGAATTCGATGTAAGGACTGGACAAAACGAGCGCCAGAGCGCGAGGGTTTTGACGGGTCGTCTCTCCGATGACGCTCGCCCCGATCCCCTCGGGCGCTTCGCCTTGCGTCAACTATTGAACGGCAGCCGCGCCCGCAGTTCTGCAAAAACGCCCATCGATCGACCGGGGGCTTGGTCTCCAACAAAATCGTCTTCACGGAAGTTATTCAGCTTCCGCGCCGTTCGATCTCCTCCATATCTTCGTCCGAGAAGCCGAAATGGTGGCCGATCTCATGCACGAGCACATGAGTGACGATTTCGGCCAGCGTCTCCTCCCCGTCCGCCCAGAAGTCAATGATGGGGCGTCGATAGAGCCAGATCAGATTGGGCTGGTCGCCCGTCTGCGCGAGATGCTCCCTTTGCGTGAGCCCGGCGCCGCGAAAGAGGCCGAGCAGGTCGTATTCGCTCTCGCAGCCCATCTCGTCGAGCGTCTCGTCGTCGGGAAAGTCCTCGACGCGGACCACGAGCCCCTCGCAAAGCGCCGTGAAGCGCGAGGGAAGACTCGCGAAGGCCGCGCGCGCCAGCGTTTCGATGTCGTCGAGCGTCGGCGCCTTGAACGTTGCGAGCGCCGGGTCGCGGCTGGGCTCGGTCATCAACGCCACTCCCGCACGTCGACGAAGCGGCCGGCGATCGCGGCGGCCGCGGCCATGGCCGGCGAGACGAGGTGGGTGCGGCCCTTGAAGCCCTGGCGGCCCTCGAAATTGCGATTCGAGGTCGAGGCGCAGCGCTCGCCGGGGGCGAGGCGGTCGGGGTTCATCGCGAGGCACATGGAGCAGCCGGGCTCGCGCCATTCAAAGCCCGCGTCGAGGAAGATCTTGTCGAGCCCCTCGGCCTCGGCCTGCGCCTTGACCAGTCCCGAGCCCGGCACGACCATCGCCGAGACGCGCGCATTCACGCGCTTCCCGCGCGCGACCTCGGCCGCCGCGCGCAGATCCTCGATCCTGCCGTTGGTGCAGGAGCCGATGAAGACGCGGTCGATCTCGATCTCCGTGGGCTTCTCGCCACCGGAGAGGCCCATATAGGCGAGAGCGCGGATGATCGCCGCGCGCTTGCCGGGGCTTGCGGCGTCGTCCGGCGTCGGCACACGGCCGTCGATCGCGATGACGTCCTCCGGGCTCGTGCCCCAGGTCAGGATCGGCGCCAGCTTCGAGGCGTCGAGCGTGACGATCTGATCGAAATGCGCGCCCTCGTCGCTCGCGAGCTGCTCCCACTGGAGGCGAGCCGCGTCGAAAGCCGCGCCCTTCGGCGCCCGCGGACGATCCTTGAGATAGTCAAAGGTCTTTTCGTCCGGCGCGACGAGGCCGGCTCGCGCCCCCGCCTCGATCGTCATGTTGCAGACGGTCATGCGGCCTTCCATGGAAAGGTCGCGGATCGCCTCGCCCGCATATTCGATCACATGCCCGGTGCCGCCCGCCGTGCCGATCTTGCCGATGATCGCGAGCACGATGTCCTTGGCGGTCGCGCCCGGCGCGAGCTTGCCGTCGACGCGCACCAGCATGTTGGCGGCTTTCTTCTGGATCAGCGTCTGCGTCGCGAGCACATGCTCGACTTCCGAGGTGCCGATGCCATGCGCGAGCGCGCCGAAGGCGCCATGCGTGGAGGTGTGGCTGTCTCCGCAGACGATTGTCGTTCCGGGCAGCGTGAAGCCCTGCTCGGGGCCGACGATATGCACGATGCCCTGGCGGCGATCGTGCTCATTGTAATATTCGACGCCGAACTCGCGCGCGTTGATCGCGAGCTGCTCGACCTGCGCGCGGCTCTCGGGGTCCTCGATCGGCAGCGAGCGGTCGGTGGTCGGCACGTTATGATCGACGACCGCGAGCGTGCGTTGGGGCGCGCGCAGCTTCCTGCCGCTGGCGCGCAGCCCCTCGAAGGCCTGCGGGCTCGTGACCTCGTGAACGAGATGGCGGTCGATATAGAGGAGGCAGGCGCCGTCCTCCTGGCGGTCGACGACGTGATCGTCGAAGATCTTGTCGTACATGGTGCGCGGCGCGCTGGAAGTCTTTGACATGTTGCGGAATTTCTCCTCGAGGCGGCCTCGGCCGCCTTCGTCTCGAAGCGTATTTACGCGCCTGAAGCGATTTCGCAAAGCCTTTGGGCGCGTTTCGCCGGTTGGGCAAGCTCCTCGGTCGAGAGAACGCCGGGACTTTCACCAAGGCTGCATACGGGGAAGACAAAAGCCGCGAGGCGAGCTAAGGCGGAGGGGCGGCGCCGGCTGCGCCTTTAGCGAGCGCGAGGAGCGCGCTTCATGTCAGGAGGAAACCCGCCAGATGACCCGCCCCAGGATCGCTCCCTACCTCACCGTCTCGCCGGCGGCGGCGGCGATCGCCTTTTACACGGCGGCCTTCGGAGCGAAGCAGCGCGCGTTGATGCCTGCGCTCGACGGGCTGCGCGTCGCCCATTGCGAATTGCTGATCAACGGCGGATCGGTGATGCTCGCCGACGCCTTTCTGGAGCTCGGCCAGACGCGCGCGCCGATGCCGGCCGAGCAGGTGACGATGTCGGTGAGCGTCGAATATGACGAGCCGAAAGAGGTGGACGAAGTCTGCGCGCGCGCTTCCTCGCTCGGCGCGAAGATCGAGACGCAGCCTACGAACACTTTTTGGGGCACGCGATTTGCCACGCTGCGCGATCCCTTCGGGCACCGCTGGATCTTGAACGCGCCGCTCGAGAAGAAGAAATAATCGGAGCTTTTGCTAAGCGCGCGAGCGCGGACCGCCTCACTCGGCTGCGTCATAAGCCGTAACGCGCGGAACCCTACGTCATTGCGAGCGAAGCGGAGCCGCATGAGCGGACCAGGTCGCCTCCTGCAACGGCGAAAAGACGACAAAGGATGCTGTTGTTGCCCCGAAATGGCTGGGCTTCGCTCGCCATGACGGCGACGATTCTCCTTTTAGACCTGTGACGCGGCAGGCTTCATCCGCCTCCGCTTCACAGCGGCGCGGGCGTGAGATCCGCGCTGTGGGCCTCGCTGGTCAAGAGGGCTGAAATATGGGTCAGCTTCGCGGTTTCGGCGGCTCCCGCAGCAGCCAGCGCGAAGCGCGAGAGAATCGCGACCGGCATGCTGTAGGGAATCGTCGTGTTGGTGCTGTGATGCGTGGGAATGCGGATCTCCGGCCGATGTCCCCATGAATTGCTCCAGCCGAGCGCGTCGAAGTCTCCCAGAAACTGCGTGTAGCGCGCGACCGGCGCCAATTCGTCGATCGGGCAGCCGAAGGTTGTCACCCACAGACTTTGGGTGACGCTCCGATCCAAAGCGCGCAGAGCGTTCTCGATGACGAGCGCGCCCTTGCTATGGCCGAGCAGCACCGAGATTTGCGGCGCATGGCTCAACAGCGCGTGCAGGACGTCGGAGGCCGGATTACCGGTCAGAAAAGGTTCACCGTCGTCTTGCGCCTTCGATCCTTCCGGCAAGGTTTGAAGTAGCCCGTGGCCAATGCGCGCCATCGCCGGCGCAAGGCTCGCGACCGTCTTATGCACGAGGCCCTCGAGCCAGCCTTCGAGACCGAATCCATACCAGCCGCCGAGCCCTTGATAGACGACGTCGGCGACGCCATAGCCGGGCACGATCGCCGCGACGCGCTGGCCGAGCGCCATCGAGGCGTTCCAGGCGAGGGCGGCCGAGCCCAGCGCCGAGCTGCCGACGCCCGTGACGGTGACGGCCTCAATGTCGCTGCCCGAGCTCTTCAACCAAGTGATGAAATCGTCGACGCGATCGAAGCGCCGAATGAACGGCGCCTTCGTCGAATCGACGACGATGATGCAGCCTTCGGGATTGCTGAGCGCGCTCAAGTCGAGCAGGCTGAAGCTCGGTCCCTGAATGGGCGCGCGCAGCTCAGCCTCCCCTTTAGCCTCGGCGAAGGGCGAAGGCAGGGTCGAGATCAGCGCTCCCCGCCACAGAAGCTCGGCCGACAGCACGCTCGTATCGTAAAACATCATGTCGAGCGCGGCGTTCGACAGTCGCCATGTCCGCAACGCCGGTTCGACGAGGAAGGGGGGGATTTCGAAAAGAGAGAGGAACGATGGGGCTTGTGTCGGGGACATAGGCGCCTCCTCAAATGGATTTGCTGCATTGCAGCATGAGACCGCCCAAAGGTCAATCCCGTCTGTTGCGCCCGATCGGCGCGAGTCCGGGTTAAGCCAGCCGCACGCCGCGTCGAAGACTGCGGCCGCGGGCGAATTCGGCGAAATCCATCGCTCCCTTGCCCGCGCGCTGCACCCGCAACAGGCGAAGCGCTCCCTCGCCGCAGGCGATGAGCCCCTCGTCGTCGAGCGCCTCTCTCGGCTCGCCCTTTCCCGCTTCGACCCGCGTCGCCAGGACTTTTACCCGCTCCGGGCCTTGGCCGAAGTCGGCCTCGAAAAAGGCGCCGGGAAAGGGCGTGAGGCCGCGCACGAGATTGCGTAGCTCTTTTGCGGGGCGGCTCCAGTCGATGCGCGCTTCGCTCTTCTCGATCTTCGCCGCATAGACGGCTTTGGAGTCGTCTTGCGGCGTGAAGACCAGCCTTCCCTGCGCCAAGGCGTCGAGCGCGTCGGCCATCAGCGGCGCGCCGCGCAGGGCGAGCGCATCGTGCAGGTCGCCTGCGGTCATGTCCGGCAGAATCGCGACGCGCGCTTCCATCGCGACGGGGCCGGTATCGAGCCCTTCCTCCATGCGCATCACCCCGACGCCGCTCTCCGCGTCGCCCGCCATGATCGCGCGCTGGATCGGCGCCGCGCCGCGCCAGCGCGGCAAGAGCGAGCCATGGAGATTGAGGCAGCCGTATTTTGGCGAGTCGAGGATTTCTCGCCGGAGGATCAGACCGTAGGCCGCGACGACCGCGACGTCGGCGGCGTGCGCCGCGAAAGCCGCCTGCTCTTCCTTCGAGCGCAGGGTTTTCGGGGTCAAGACCTTCAGCCCGAGGCTTTCGGCGAGGAGATGGACGGGAGACTTCTTGAGCTCCATGCCGCGCCCCGCCGGTCGCGGCGGCTGCGTGTAGACCGCGGCGATCTCATGTCTGCGGTCATGCAGCTCCTGCAGCAGGCCGGTCGCGAAGACCGGCGTGCCCATGAAGACGACGCGCACCCGCGTCACGCGTCTTCGGGCTGGCGCTCCGCGGCGCGCGCCTCGTGCCGCGCCGCCTTGGTGAATTTCTTGACGACGCGCTCGCGTTTCAGCCGCGAAAGATGGTCGATGAAGAGTCCGCCATCGAGATGATCGAGCTCGTGCTGCACGACGGTCGCGAGCAGTCCTTCCGCCTCGAACTCCTGCTCGGCGCCCTTCCGGTCGATATGGCGCACGCGCACGCGCGCCGGGCGCTGCACGTCCTCGAAATATTCGGGAACCGACAAGCAGCCTTCGTTGTAGGTCGAAAGCTCCTCGCTCGCCCAGACGATCTGTGGGTTGATCAGGAAGAGCGGCGCGCGCGGCCCCTCGTCCTTCTTGGTGGTGTCGATCGTCACCATTCTCTTGGCGTGACCGACCTGGATCGCCGCGAGCCCGACGCCGGGGGCCTCGTACATCGTCTCCAGCATGTCGTCGAGGAGCTTCAGGATCGCCGCATCGACGCGCTCGACCAGCTTGGAGGGGAGACGCAGGCGCGGATCGGGAAGGGTCAGGATCGGAAGCAGGGCCATGGGGTTGCGCCGAGTTTAAGGGGATTTTTCTATGAGATAGGCGCGCGGGGGGGCGGCGTCAAATCTTCCAGGCGATCCGCCCAAAGCCGCCTGAGACGCGGCGGGCGTCGTACTGATAATGACTTCTCCCATGCCCCCATCCGATGTGACGATCGAATCCCTCGCCGCCGGCCTCCCGCCCAAAGGCCGTCTGCTCGGACTCGACCTCGGGACGAAGACCATCGGCCTCGCTCTCTCCGATGTCGAGCGTCGGCTCGCCTCGCCGCTCGAAACAATTCGGCGCAGGAAATTCTCCGCCGACGCCGAGGCGCTGATGAAGCGCGTCAGGGACTTCGAGATCTGCGGCCTCATCGTGGGATTGCCGCTCGAGCTCGACGGCAAGGCCGGCCCTCGCGCGCAGGCGACGCGCGCCTTCATGCGCAATCTCGCGAGCCTCGCGCCGCCGCCTCACGCCTATTGGGACGAGCGCTTCTCGACGGCGCTCGTCACGCGAGAGCTCATCGCCCAGGACGCCTCCCGCGCCAAAAGAGCGCAGGTGGTCGACCGAATGGCCGCCGCTTACATTCTCCAGGGCGCGCTCGATAGGCTGGGCCGCCTCGACGCGTAAAAAAATGGTTATTTACAACCGCAGAAGGCGGTTGCCAAAATAGACACGCTGTGGTTGTCTTCTCGGCGGGGGAGCGTGCTTGCTTGCGTGTTGGGGGCAAGCGCGACGCTCTTGGGAGCCTTTGCAATGAATGCGTTAGCCAAGTCCCTGGCGTCGCGAGCGGATAACAGGTTCGATTCGCCGCGCCAGGATCAGGCGGAGCTGGCCGCCTATATCGTCGAGATGACCGGCGAGCTCGCGCGGCTCGCGGGGGAGGCCGGCCTCCCCATGCTCGCCTATTTCCTTAATCTCGCACGCGTCGAGGCGCAGATCGCCGTGCGCGAGACTGACAACTCGGTGTTGCAGCGCGGCACGTGATCGCCGCGAGCGCGTTTCCAAAAACTGCGCAGCGGTTTTTCGAGGAGGACGCGCTCGGCCGAGAGGCTTGGCAGCGCGTTCCAAAAAGCGCGCAGAACTCTGGTGAGCGCGCGCCCGATCCAAGAGATTTGGAGGGCCCCTCGCCTTTCGGAATCGACCGGGATGTCTGCGTTTGCGCGATACCGCTCAACGCACCGCGAGCGAGCGGCGCCGCAAACGCCCGCTTACTTCGCAGCCTTCTCCGCGTCGTCGATGATCTTCGGCAACCCCGCCACATCCATTCGGCCGTCGAATTTGACGCCGTTGATGAAGAAGGTCGGCGTGGCGTTCACGCCGAATTTCTGGCCCTGCTCAGCCACCGCGTACACCGCCTTCTGCAGCTTTTCGTCCTTCAGCGTCTCTTCGAACTTCTCTTGGCCAATGCCGATCTGCTTCACCATATTGGCGAGGCTCTCGAACGGCGTCTCGGTGAAGGCCCAATTCTTCTGCTGCGCAAAGAGGAAATCGACGGCCGCGTCGCGTTTGTCGCCCAGCGAGCGCGCCAGCATGAAAGCCGCGGCGGCGCGCTCGTCGAGCGGGAACTCGCGCAGCATGAACTTGACCTTGCCGGTGTCGATGAAGTCCTTCTTCAACGTCGGATAGACGTCGTTATGGAAGGCGGCGCAATGGCCGCAGGTCATCGAGGCGTATTCGACGATCACGACCGGCGCGTCGGCCTTTCCCTCGACGATGTCAGGGAGCGCCTGCGGCGCCAGCATCTCCACGAGCGGAATTTTCGTTTCCGCCTTTTCCGCGCGCGCCGGCGCCGCGAGGGGAATCGCGACCGCCAAAGCGGCGGCGAGGATGAAGCGGCGAGAAGGCGCGAATTTCTCTAACGTCATGGCGGGCTCCGGATGGAGGAGGCGGAAGGACGAGCGTCCCGGCAGGCGACATAGCGCGGTTTGTGTTCGAACGAAATCGTTCGAGCGATAAGAAATCGCGCCGGACCCGGCTGCTGAAGCGGGTTCTGTTCGCAGAAGGCCCCAGCCCTCTGCGAAAACGCGCGCGAGGGAAGCGCCCAGAAAGACGGCGAAGGGCGGCGGACGCCCTTCGCCGGCACCATCAGCGCGAATAATACTCGATGACGAGGTTCGGCTCCATGCGGACCGGATAAGGCACTTCCGTCGCGTGCGGAACGCGGCTGAGCTTCGCGGTCATCTTGGAATGGTCGACCTCGTAATATTCCGGCACGTCGCGCTCGGCGAGACCGACCGCCTCGAGGACGGTGACCGCCTGCTTCGAGCTCTCTTTCACCTCGACGACGTCGCCGGGCTTGACGAGATAGGACGGAATGTTCACGCGCCGGCCGTTCACGCGGATGTGGCCGTGATTGACGAATTGGCGCGCGGCGAAGACGGTCGGAACGAATTTGGCGCGATAGACGATCGCGTCGAGGCGCCGCTCTAGGAGGCCGATCAGATTGTCGGAGGAGTCGCCCTTGAGGCGGATGGCTTCCGCATAATATTTGCGGAACTGCTTCTCGGAGATATTGCCGTAATAGCCCTTGAGCTTCTGCTTGGCCTTGAGCTGCGTGCCGAAGTCGGAGAGCTTGCCCTTGCGGCGCTGGCCGTGCTGACCCGGGCCATATTCGCGCCGGTTCACGGGGCTTTTCGGGCGGCCCCAGATGTTCTCGCCCATGCGGCGATCGATTTTATACTTTGCGTCTGCGCGTTTGGTCACGTGTGGTCCTCTTTGCTCATCGCGTTGCGGCGAACGCACGAAAGAGGGTTTGCACGCGAAGCCCGGGAAGGCTTGCGTCGCCAAGAAACCCGCGTTTCGCGCGCGACTTGCGGATGCTCCGCAAGGCTCGAAACGCGCCCTCCTCTGCCGATTCTCTCGCCAAAACAGCGTGTTTTGAGGGAGCCGGCCGACAGGCGGTCATGGAAGACCAGCCACGGGTGCGCACCCGGCGAGGGGTCTTATCCCCAGCCGGATGGGGTCGTCTAAGGGGACCGGCGGGGCGTGTCAAGCGAGTTGCGCGGCGTTTGGGCCAGCACTGCGCCGGCAAATCACGCCAGCCTGCGCCATCGCCGAGACCTTTTCCCAGGTCGTCGCCTGGAGGCTCTGTCGCGCCAGCATGCGCCCATGCCACTCTTGAAGATTCCGATGGGGTCTCATCAGCGACTCCCACTCGGGAAGGCCCGCGAAAAAGTCGATTTGCGGCGCGAGCGTCAGATCCGCGAGCGAGAGGGCTTCGCCCGCGAAATAAGGTTGCGCGCCGAGGAGACGCGCCAATTCGTCAAAGACGGTTTTCGCTTTCGGCATCGCCTCGACTATGGCCGCCTCATCGGTCGAAAGACCGAGCAGCTTCGGTCCGACCACTCGCTGAAACACGATCACATTGGCGACGCCCGGGAACAGGTACCAGTCGTTGACGCCCATCGCCTGATCCATACGCGCGGCGGCGCGCGGGTCCGTGGGCGTCAGCGGCGGCGCGGGAAGCACGCGGTCCAGATAGCGCAGAATGGCTTGCGTCTCGTAGAGGCGGAAGCCGTCGTGCTCCAGTACAGGGATGCGGCCAAAAGGATGCAGCGCCAAGTGGGCCTCGCTCTTCAGCGTCCCCGGCGCGACGGGCGCCACGATAGGCGGCGCCCTTCTCCTCCAAGGTCGCGAGCACGGCGCGTGCAAACGGACTGCCGGGAATCGTGTGAACGACGAAGCTCGACATGGCTCACCCCTTCTCATGCATTCAGGCGATCCCCGAGAAAAAGCGCTTCCCTCTCTCCGCTTGCGGGGAGAGGGAGCAGCGCGCGATGGATTTCATTCCACTTTTTCATATTGCCGCTACGCGTGCGGCCATTGGCGCTCGCGGAACCAGTTGCGGTAGTCCGACATCTTGGAGCGCTGTCCGGACGGCGCATGCCGCGTGCAGGTCTCCGCCTCGGCGCTCCCCTGCGGCGCGCCCCAGCGCAGCTCGACGCAGTCGTTGGGGTTATAGGCCATCTCGAGCAGTTCCGCGCGGTCGAGGACGTCCTTGAGCGAGAGCGTCCAGCTCGAGCCGTCGCTGCGCGTATAGGAGAATTTGCGCGTCGCGAGTTCGTTCGCCAACGTGCTCTGCAATTCGGCTTTCATCCCCGCCGCGCTGTGACCGAACGGGATCGCGTAGCGCTCGGGTCGCCGCGCGACGCGATCGGGATAGTTGCGCACGACGTCGATTGCGATGAGCAGGCGCAGATCACGCGCCGGCGTCGAGAAATCCTCCCAGGCGCCATTGGTCTGGAAGATCGCCGCGCCGTCCGGCATCGACGCCTCGCCGCGCCCGCCGCTCTGCCATTTGCGACCGTTCTCGACCGCCGTCGCGCGCGTCTTCACCTGCTCCTCGAGCGACCGGATGGCTCCCTCCATCGCTCGCGTCGGATCGAGCGGCTCGGGCGACATCACCTCATCCATGCGATCGTAGAATTCCTCGGTTCCGAGTTGCGTCTGTTGCAACGAGAAATCGCCGTAGTCCGGGTTCTTGGCGATCTCCGCATTGGTGAGCGCCCGCAGCCCGCCGCCGCTCTGCTGCACGACCGGCCGGAAGCGCTTGAAGCCGGGGCTGCCGAGCGAAGGATCGTGCACGAACAGGAAGTTGCCGCGCCAGAAGCGCTTGCGGGTGACCGTGCCGTCCGGCTCGGCGTCGACCGCGAAAAAGAGGCCCGCGGCGTTCGCCGTCTCCGGAATGCGCTGCGAGATCATGAGTACGTGTCCATAAGGATCGGCGTAAACCGTGCCGGGACGCAAGCTCTCCTGCGTCAGCGGGATCATGTAAAAGTCGTTCCTGTCGCTGTTCCCGGAGGCTCGCACGGAGCCGGACTGGACGACGTCGCCCACGGCCCTGAGAAACTGGCCGAAGCCCGTCACGCGCGAGGAATGCTTCTGCGCAGCCGGCTTCGCGGCGCCGGCCGGCCTCTCCGGCTGAGCCTGCTCGGGCGACGCAAAGATCCGCTGCAACAAATCCCGGGAGGGCGCGGCTCGCGCTGGGGCCGCGGGAGCGTCGGCGGAAGCGTCCTGCAGGCGCGCGGGCCGGGTCGATTCGGGATGCATCATGTCGAACCACTCGTTGCATCGCGGCGGCGAGCCGCCGCCGCCGCGCGAGCAGTTCGAATAGCCGAAGGGCAGCCCCATCTTGTAGGCGAAATAGGCGCGCAGGAAGTAGACGAAATCAGCGCAGTCGGGGCGGACCGACAGCGTCACCTTGTCTTCGTCTTGGCCGAAATGATTGTAGAGAACATTGCGCGAGCGATCGCGCAGCACGTCGGACCAGGTCTTCCAGGACGGCTCCGCTTCGAGCGGCGCGTCAAAAAGCTTGGTGATCCACGCCGAATAGAGATTTTCCGTCGCGCGGTTCCATGAGTTGCGAATCTGCCAGAGGCCGCGTTCGCCCGCGGGGGGCCCGGCCGGCTTGCTGGCGCTGACCTCGATTTCCTTAGTGATCGCGCTGCAGCCGAACGAAGCGGAGCTGAGCGAGACAACCGCGCGCCATTGTCCGGCGGCCGGCGACGCCACCTCGGCGAACCAGACATAGGGCGGCCCGCCCCTGAGCTCGCGCGATCGGGCGGCGACGCTGCCATCCGGCGCGATCAGCGAAAGCTCTCCTTCAACAGGATGCTCCGCGGCGACCAGAACGCGCAACGGCGCGCCCTGCCAGGGCGCCAGCGGCGAGGGCAGAACCGCGACCTCAGCCGTTTCCTCGCAGCCCGAAGCTTGAGCCCGAACTGCCGACAAAGGCGGAAGGAACGCAAACAATGCGACCGCGATAGCCAAAGATGCGGCGAGTCGGCGCGCTGGAAGCATATTTTGATCCCTCGTCTTGTCCGTCCTCGACAGTTTTTCGCGTCGGAGGCCAGTTTGCAGAAGTGCTAAGTCGGCGGGAATCAGGCGGCGGGCTTGAAAATCGATTCTGCCCAGCCGCCGATCGCCACGGCCCCTCTAGGTCTGGAATGGGTCAAAATGGCGGCCTTCGCGCGCCGCTCTTAAGGACATTGGGCGCCCACGGAGGAGGCCCGGGTTCGCTGAAAAGCTGGCGCAGCGCTGCGCTGAAACTGGAACATTGAGCGCGCCCGCGAGTTCTGGCGGTACGACTGGCTGGGGCGATTGGCGCGCCCCGGCGACAAACGAGAGGAGCGAGCCATGGACCGACGCAAATTCCTGACGAAAACCCTCCTTTCCGCCGGCGTCATCGCCGCAACCAGCAAGGCCGCTTTGGCGTTGCCGTCGGTCGCCCCGCGCGACGCACTCGCGCCGGCGCGGCCGGTCAAAAAGGCCTGCTCGGGCCGCTGATAGCGGCGTCGCCGTTGCCAGGGCTGGCGCGGGCTGGCGTTAGACGCAGCGGCGAAGCGCGCGGGTAGCTCCCGCCGCTTCGCGCGGCGTTTTTTTTGCGCCCGCAGGACGCTTCCTTGGGAAGTCCTCGTCGAAAGCGGGCCTTTGCATAATTTACTGGAAACCAGGAACCATGAGAGCGCTTCGGCGTTCTGCCCCTGTTGATCGCCCGGCCGCGACCAAGCCGCCGGACGACGAAAGGAGCCTAATCATGGATCGACGCGCATTTTTGACGAAAACACTTCTCGTTGCGAGCGCAATCGCCGCAACGAGCAGCGCCGCTCTCGCGCTACCCATGGCTCCGGAGCGCGACGCGATCGCCCCCGAAGGGCCCGTCGAGAACGTCTGGTGGCGTCGTTGGCATTGGCGCCGCCGCTGGCATTGGCGGCGTTGGCGTCGCTGGTGAGCGAAGCTAAGGAGCTGGTGAGGCCCGCGCTTTTCGCTTAAGGCCGCCTCGCATAGCCTTTAATCTCCGGCTCGGCTGCATCGCGGCCGAGCCGTTGTCTCTGCTGAGGCGCGCGCCGCACAGCGAACGCTCGTCGCGGCCTTCAGGTCGAACCGCCGGCCATCACCGCTCCCTCAAGTCGGCAGGGCGTGCGCATGCACGTCGCGGCCCGAGTGTTTCGTGAGAATGTCCTTCGCCGCGCTCTCCTCAGCCTCGTCGCGCGTGCGCACGAAGAGCAGCAGGCCGCCGTGGTCGAGCTGGTTTTTTAGATAGGCCGCGTGGCGATCGTCGACGAAATCGCCGAGCACGCCGCCGAGAAAGGCGCCGGCCTCGGCGCCGATCACGCCGCTGCCGAGCGTCGCCGCGAGCGCCGCACCGCCCGCGAAGATTGCGCCGGCCGTGGCGACCGCTCCGATCGCCGCGAGGCTCCCCAGGATCACGGTCTTCTTCGTGTCGAAAGCGCGATAGAGAATCCGCGGGGCCTTGGGATCGTCCTCGAGCTCCTCGATCCGCTCATATTTGTGGCCGAGCTTCTCGACGATCGTCTTCTCGCCGGCGAGCAGGCTGATCTGCTCCTCCTCGAAGCGCGAGGCGAGCAGATCGCTCGTCGCGGCGTCGAGCGTCTGCGCATCCGCAAAGATGCCGACGACTTCTCGCGCCGGTGAAAGTTTTTCCTTTTGCATTCTCCAACCTGTCATTGAGCCGCGCAGCGGCCGCCGATCTGAACCGCGAGCTTATGTCTCCCCATGTCGAGCACATAAAGATTGATGGTCATGCTCGTGCGGTCGATATTGCCGCCCTGGGTTTTCGAGCCGTTCTTGAACACGAGGAAATGCGAATCCTGCTGAATGAGCAAAAAGCTTTTCCCAAGCTCCTCGACTCCATTGAGCGTCACGGTCTTGTTGCGTATGTCGACGGTAAAGGGCGAAATCTGCGCTCCCGTCGTCTGGTTGACGCCCTCGCAGCGGAAGCTCATATCCGCCGCTCGAGCGGCTGAGCTGCTCATGAAGGCGACGCTCAGAGCGACGCCAAGTTTCGTGACGGTCATGTCTGGGCTTTCCTCGTTCGATATGGCCCCGGCGCGCAAAGCTTAGCACGCCGCGCTCGGGCGAGGCGAGGCGGCGCGGCCGCGCCAAAAGTCACTTCGCCGCAGGCGGCGCGGTCTTTGCGGCGGCGATCTTCTTCTCGAGCCGCGCGACGCCTGCGGCGCCGTCGGCGTTGCCGGGCGCAAGCTCGAGAAGCGTCTTGAAGTCGGCGAGAGCCGCGTCCAGCTCGCCCTTCGCTTCATAGGCGGCGCCGCGATCGTGATAGGCCGGGGCGGTCTTTGCATCGAGCCGGATCACCTCGCTCCAGTCGGCGATGGCGTGGTCGAGATCGCCCTTATTCGCATAGGCGACGCCCCGATTGAAATAGGCCGGGCCGCGCTGGGGATCGAGGCGAATCGCCGTGTCGAAATGCGCGATGGCTTCGGCAAAATTGCCCTTGTTCGCGGCGACGACGCCGAGATTGTAATGGGCCGGAGCGAAACCTTGATCGAGGCGGATCGCCTCGTCCCAGTCGGCGACGGCGCGGTCGAGATCATTCTTCGCCGCATAGGCCACGCCGCGATCGTAGAGAGCGCCGGCGAGCTTTGGATCCAAGCGGATCGCCTGGGAGAAGTCGGCTACGGCGCGGTCGGGATCGTGCTTGCTTAGATATGAGAGGGCGCGGTCATGATAGGCGTCTGCATATTGCGCATCGAGACCGATCGCCTGGTCGAAATCGGCGATGGCGCGATCATGGTCGCCGGTGTTCGCCAAGGCGACGCCACGGTTGAAATAGGCGCGGGCCTGATCGGCGCCGCTCGCGAGCGCGCCACTCTCGAGCAGGCGCGTGCAGCCCGCGATCCGACGATCGACGTTGTCGCTTTTGCAATCGGCCCAGGCGCCGTCCTCTGCGGCGCGGGCCCCCGCCGCGCCGACCATCAAAAACGCCGCGAGCGCCATCGCCCGCAAAAACCCATCGTCATAAGGGCGCATCGCCGCCTCCTGTTGAAGATCGGGAAAAAAGCGCCGCACCCTATCGCGCCCGGGCTCGCGAGGAAAGCCAGGGAGAGCCGCAATTCCCAGGAGGAGGATGGGCAGGGGCGCTTGCGCGCCAGCCTCCCCGATGTGCTAGAGCCCTGGCGACGCCGTCGCGAGCCGGCCTCGCGCCGCCAGGGAAGAAAGCTTCGCAAATGAAAAAAGTCCACACTCCGCGCTGGGGATGGGCGTTGACTGGCTCGGGGCACTTCTTCACCGAGTCCCTCGACATGATCCGCACGCTCGATCACGTCGATCTCTTCGTGTCCAAGGCAGCGGCCGAGGTCGTGCGGATGTACAAGCACGACTTCTCGCTGTCCGACAACATCCGCGTCTTCAAGGACGTGACCGCGAGCGCCGCGCCGGTCGGCAATTTCTATTACGGCGTCTATCACACGCTGGTGCTCGCGCCGGCGACCTCCAACACCATCGCGAAGTGCGTCTTCGGCATTTCCGACAATCTCGCGACCAATGTCTTCGCCCAGGCCGGCAAGTGCCGCGTGCAGACGATCGTCTTTCCCTGCGACACGGCGCCCGAGCTCGAGACGCGCGCGCCCAAGGGCATGGTGAAGGTCTATCCGCGCCGCATCGACCTCGAAAACACCGAGCGGTTGAAATCCTTCGAAGCGACGACCGTCGTCGAAAGCCTCAAGTCGCTCGAAGAGGCGGTCGAGGCGCGCAGGAAGGAGCTTGCGGAGCAACGAGGGTGAGCGAACGCCTGCTGTTCCTGACCGGGCGTCTCGCCTATCCGCGCTTGGAGCGGATGGTCAGGAGCTTCGGCGACGCCGCCATGGACTGGCGCGTTCATGACATCGGGGTCAAGGTCGCGGCGCTGATGACGCAGGAGATCATTCTGCGCCGCCTGCCCCGCCCCGTTGAGGCGGACCGGGTGATCCTGCCCGGGACGCTGCCGCGCCGATCTCGCGCTTCTCTCCCGCGAATTGGCCGTCGCTGTCGAGCGCGGGCCGGAGGAGATCGCCGATCTCCCCGTTTACCTCGGCCGCTCCGGGGTCGAGCCCGATCTCTCGCGTCACGACATGCGCCTCTTTGCCGAGATCGTCGACGCCTCGACGATGAGCGTTGCGGCGATCGTCGAGCACGCCAGGCGGCTTGCCCAGGCGAGCGCGGACGTCATCGACCTCGGCTGCCTGCCCGACACGCCTTTTTCCCATCTGGAGGAGACGATCGCCGCGCTGCATGCGCAGGGGTTTCGCGTCAGCGTCGATTCGGCCGACATCGAGGAATTGAAGCGCGCGGCGGCGGCCGGCGCCGATCATCTGCTGAGTCTCGACGAGCAAAGCCTCGACATTTTGCCGCAAGGCTCGAAGCTCGTGCCGATCCTCGTTCCCGCTCCACATGGCGATCTCGATTCCCTTCAGCGCGCCGCGGCAAAGGCGCGCGCGCGCGGGATCGACTTCATTCTCGATCCCATTCTCGATCCGATCCATTTCGGCTTCGCCCAATCGATCGCCCGCTATGTCGAGACGCGCAAGCGCGAGCCCGAGGCCGAGATGATGATGGGCACGGGCAACCTCACGGAGCTCACCGACGCCGATTCCTCGGGCGTCACCGCGGTGCTGCTCGGCCTCTGTTCCGAGCTGAACATCCGCCATATTCTGACGGTGCAGGTGAGCCCGCACACGCGCCGCACGCTCGAGGAACATGACGCGGCGCGCCGCATGCTTTTTGCCGCGCGCGCCGATCGCGCCCTGCCGAAAGGCTATTCGGACGCGCTGCTGCAGGTTCACGACAAGCGCCCCTACGCCTCGACGCCGGATGAAATCGCCGAGCTGGCGCGCGAGCTGCGCGACGCCAATTTCCGCATCGAGGTTGCCGAGGATGGCGTCCACATCTTCGCGCGAGAGTTTCATCAGCTCGCGACGGACGCGATGTCGCTCTTTCCGCATCTGCATGTCGAGAAGGACGGCGCGCACGCCTTCTACCTCGGGACTGAGCTGATGAAGGCGGAGCTCGCCTTTCGACTGGGCAAGCGCTACCGCCAGGACGAGCCGCTCGACTTCGGCGCGGCGCTCGACAAGGCGCCCGAGGAGCTGGACCGCTTCAAGGAGATCGGCCACACGCTGCGCAAGGCCAAGGGAGGCGACGATGCCGCTGATTCGTGAATGCGTCGTCACAACGCTCAATGCGTCGGGCGAGCCGCATCTTGCCCCCTTGGGCCTCATCGAAGACGGCGGGCATTGGATCGTCGCACCCTTCCGACCCTCGACGACGCTCGCCAATCTCGAGACGACGCCGAAGGCGACGGCGAGCTTCATTGACGACGCCGAAATTTTTGCGGGCTTCGTGACGGGCAAGCGGGATTGGCCCATTGAAGCGGTTTCGGATTGGCCGGCCCCGCGCCTCGCGGCAGCGCTCGCCCATGCGGAGCTTGAAGTCACTCGCGTCGAGCCAGACGAGCTGCGCCCGCGTTTCGTCTGCGCCGTGCGGCGCATCGAGAACCACAAGCCCTTTCTTGGCATGAACCGCGCGCGCGCCGCGGTGCTGGAGGCGGCGATTCTCGCGACGCGCCTTCACATGCTGCCTCGCGAAAAAATCGAGCGCGAGATCGATTATCTCAAAATCGCGATCGACAAGACCGCAAGCGACGCCGAGCGCCGCGCCTGGGACCGCGTGATGGAGAAGATCAGCGCAGCCTTCCCCTCTCCCCGCGAGCGGGGAGAGGGTTAGGGAGAGGGGCTAGGCGGTTTGTCCCCGCTGTTGGCGTTGGTAATCCCCTGTAGTGAGCGAGGCGTTGGCGGCTTGGGCTCCAAGCCCCTCACCCCAGCCCTCTCCCCGCAAGCGAGGAGAGGGAGCGGCACGCGCTCAGGCCCCCTCGCCCGCGATCTTGCCAAAGTCGGCGACGCCGAGCATCGCCCGGCGCAGCTCGTTTAAGAGACGCAGCCGGTTTTGCCGCAGCGTTCTGTCCTCTGCGTTGACGGTCACGTCGTCGAAGAAGGCGTCGACCGGCGCGCGCAACTGGCTGAGCGCGCTCATCGCGCCTTCGAAATCTTCCTTGTCCAGCAGGGCGCGCGTCTCTTCCCCGGCGCGCGCGACGGCCTCGGCGAATTCGTGCTCCTGCGGCTCGGCGCGCAATTTGGGGTCGTGCAGCGCGTCGAAGGCGCCGGCGCCGTCCTTTTTCTCCTCGATCTTCAAAATGTTCACGGCGCGGCGGAAGCCCGCGAGCAAATTCCTGCCGTCCTCCGTGTCGAGGAATTTCGAAAGCGCCTCGACCCGGGCGACGATCAGCGCGAGATCGACTTGCGCCTGCGATACGTCCCCGCTCGACGACGTCGCGCCCAAGGCGGCGTCGATCAGGTCATGGCGCGCGCCCCGGTCGCGGAGATAAACCTTCAGGCGGTCGATGAAAAAATTCAAAAGATCGAGGCAGCGCTCAAAGGCCTTCTCGAAGGTTTCCTCCGTGTATTGCGCGATCGAATGCGGGCTCACGCGGGAAGCGAGGCTTTCCTCGATCGGCTCCAGCTCGTCGGAAGCGACGCCCGTGGCCGTCAAGGCTTGAACGGCTTCCATCTGGTCCATCACGCCTCGGACCAGCGACGATCCGGAGTGTCGCCCGATGGCGGCCATCGAAAGCTCCAAAAGGCGCAATCGCAGCCCATTCTCCAGAACCAGCCGGATCACCCCCAGCGCCGCGCGCCGCAGCGCGTAAGGGTCCTTGCTCCCCGTGGGCTTCTCGTCGATCGCCCAAAAGCCCGTGAGCGTGTCGATCTTGTCGGCGAGCCCGACGGCGATCGAGACCGGATCGGTCGGAACGCGGTCGCTCGGGCCTTGCGGCTTGTAATGCTCCTCGCAGGCGGCAGCGACGCTTTTATCCTCGCCCTGCGCGGCTGCGTAATAGCGGCCCATGAGCCCTTGCAGCTCCGGAAACTCGCCCACCATCTCGGTGACGAGATCGGCCTTGCAGAGCCTCGCGGCGCGCTCGGCCTTCGGTGGCTCGGCGCCGACGAGCGGCGCCAGTTCTCGGGCGAGCGCCATGATCCGCTCGACGCGCTGCATCTGCGTGCCGAGCTTCTCGTGAAACACGATGCTCTCGAGCTTCGGCAGACGCTCGTCGAGCTTGGTCTTCAGATCGGTTTCATAGAAGAATTTCGCGTCCGAGAGCCGCGCGGCGATCGGGCGCTCATTGCCGGCGACGATCGTCTTGCCGCCGTCGATCGCCTCGATGTTCGAGACGAGGATGAAGCGATTGGCGAGCGCGCCGTCCGGCTTCTTCAGCACGAAGCACTTCTGATTGACGCGGATCGTCGCGCGGATCACCTCTTTGGGGATCGACAGGAACTCCTCATTGAAGGAGCCCATCAGCGCGACCGGCCATTCGACCAAGCCCGCAACTTCTTCCAGGAGACCTGGATCCTCGACGAGCTCTAGTCCTTGAGCCATCGCGAGAGTCTTCGCGTCCGCAAGGATGATCTCGCGCCGGCGCGCGGCGTCCAGCACCACCTTGGCGCGCTCGAGCGCCGGAACATAATCGTCGAAGCGCTTCACCCGGATCTTTCCCGGCGCCATGAAGCGATGGCCCCTGGTCTCGTCGCCCGACTTGATGTCGTTCACCGCGAAGCGCACGATGTCGGGCGTTTCAGTCTCGGGGCCGAAGGTCGCGAGAATCGAATGCAGCGGCCTCACCCAGCGCAGCGCGTCGGGACGGAGAGAATCGGCACCCCAGCACATGGATTTCGGCCAAGGGAAATTGCGGATCGTCGCCGGGATGATCTCGGCTAGAATGTTGATCGTCTCGGCGCCAGGACGCTCGATGACGGCGACATAGAAATCGCCTTTCTTCGGGTCCTTCTGGATCGTCGCCTGATCGATCGAGGCGAGCCCCGCGCTTTTCAGAAAGCCCTGGATCGCCGCCTCAGGCGCGCCGACGCGCGGGCCCTTCTTCTCCTCGCGCGTGTCCGGCTGGCGACCCGGCAGCCCCGCGACATGCAGCGCCAGCCGCCGCGGCGTCGCAAAGCTCGCGGCGCCCTCATAGAGGAGACCGCGCTCGACGAGCGCGTCGGTCACGAGCTTACGCAGGTCGACGGCCGCCTGCGTCTGCATGCGCGCCGGAATTTCCTCCGAGAAGAGCTCGAGCAGAAGGTCGGGCATGGGCTCGACGCTCAGGCCAGCGCCTTCAGGGCGCCCTTGCCTGCGTAAAGCGCCGCCGGCCCGAGTTCTTCCTCGATCCGGATCAGCTGATTATATTTCGCGATCCGGTCGGAGCGGGCGAGCGAGCCCGTCTTGATCTGGCCGGCGTTGGTCGCGACCGCAATATCGGCGATCGTCGAATCTTCCGTCTCGCCGGACCGATGCGAGATCACCGTCGTGTAGCCGGCGCGATGCGCCATATCGACGGCGGCGAGCGTCTCGGTCAGCGTGCCGATCTGATTGACCTTGACGAGCAGCGAATTGGCGATTCCCTTCTTGATGCCCTCGCCGAGCCTTTCGACATTGGTGACGAAATTGTCGTCACCGACGAGCTGCAGCTTCTTGCCCAGACGGTCGGTCAGAAGCTTCCAGCCTTCCCAATCGTCCTCGGCCATGCCGTCCTCGATCGAGACGATCGGATAGGCCTCCGCGAGCTTGGCGAGATAGTCGACCTGCTCCTGGATGGAGCGCGTCACCTTCTCGCCCTCGTAGACATATTTGCCGTTCTTGAAGAATTCGCTCGCGGCGCAGTCGGAGCCCAAGAACACGTCGACGCCCGGCTTGAAGCCCGCGGTCTCGATCGCCTTCATGATGTAGTCGAGCGCAGCCTCCGCGGAGGGAAGATTCGGCGCGAAGCCGCCCTCGTCGCCGACCGCCGTGTTGAGCCCGGCCTTCTTCAGCGCGCTTTTCAGCGTGTGGAAAATCTCGGCGCCCCAGCGGATCGCTTCCGCGACGGTGTCGGCGCCGGCCGGCAGGATCATGAATTCCTGGAAGTCGATCGGGTTGTCGGCGTGCACGCCGCCGTTGATGATGTTCATCATGGGCGTCGGCAATACGCGCGCCTGCGTTCCGCCGATATAGCGATAGAGCGGCAGCGCGGCGGCCTCGGCGGCGGCCTTGGCGACGGCGAGCGAGACGCCAAGAATTGCATTGGCGCCGAGGCGCGCCTTATTGGGCGTGCCGTCGAGCCGGATCATCGCCTCGTCGACCGAGACCTGTTCTTCGGCTTCAAAACCCAAGAGCGCGCCGGAAATCTCGTCGTTGACGCTTTCGACGGCCTTGAGAACGCCCTTGCCCAGATAGCGGTTCTTGTCGCCGTCGCGCTTCTCGACCGCCTCATGCGCGCCGGTCGACGCGCCGGAGGGCACGGCGGCGCGGCCGAAAGAGCCGTCCTCTAGCGTGACGTCCACCTCGACAGTGGGATTGCCGCGCGAGTCCAGAATTTCGCGGGCGTGAACGTCGACGATCTCGGTCATGGAATAGCCTCTGTGCTGCGATGCGGGAGCCGGCTGGGTTGTAGCCCGAATGCGCGGGCGAAGGAAGGAGGCTGGCGCGGTTTCTAAGGGCGGCCCGCCTGCCCCGGCCCTAGCGCCGCGAATTCGACTATAGTCGCGTCGGCGGCGGCGAGAGAAGCGCGTCCGCCGCGGGCTCTTTGCAAAGGATTGAGAGAGAATGCGGGCTGCGCCAATCATCGTCGGCGTCGACAGGTCGATAACCGAGCGGGAGGCCGAGGTCCGCGGGGACGGCGAGCGTCCCGCCTTCCTCGAGCTTGCGCCGGCGCCTCACTTCACTGAGGGACTGCGCGCATGAGCGGCGTCACCCATGTCGTCGGCGCCGGACTTGCCGGCCTCGCCTGCGCGGTCAAACTCGCTCAGGAAGGCAGAGCCGTCGCGCTTTATGAGGCGGCGCGCATGGCGGGCGGCCGCTGCCGGTCCTATTTCGATCCGGCATTGGGCCTGAGCATCGACAATGGCAATCATCTCTTGCTCTCGGGAAACCGGGCGGCCCGCGATTATCTTGCGCGGATCGGCGCGGCCGACGTGCTCGTCGGGCCTCAGCAATGCGTCTTCGATTTCGCCGATTTCGCGAGCGGCCTCAGATGGCGGCTCGCGCCCAACGCCTCGCGGTTGCCCTGGTGGATCTTCTCGGAAGAGCGCCGCGTGCCGGGCACGAAGCCGCTCGACTATCTCGACGCGGCGAAACTCCTGCTCGCCGGGCGCGACGCGACCATCGGCGAGACGATGGCCTGCTCGGGCCTTCTTTACGAGCGCCTATGGGGGCCGGTGCTGCTTTCGGCGCTGAACATGGAGCCGAGAGAAGCGAGCGCCGCGCTCGCCGGCGCCGTGCTGCGCGAGACCTTGGCCGCCGGCGGCGACGCCTGCCGGCCCCTCGTGGCCAGGAACGGCCTCGGGCCGGCCTTCATCGAGCCGGCGCTGAAATTTCTTGGCGGGCTCGGCGTCGGAGTGGCCTTCGGCGCAAGACTGCGGCGCATCGATTTCGACGGCGCGCGCGCGTCGCGACTCGATTTCGGGGAAACACAGGTCGCGCTGGGTTCAAGCGACCGCATCGTTCTCGCCGTGCCGCCCTGGACGGCGACGGAACTCCTTCCCGATCTCATTGCGCCGAACGAATTTTGCGCGATCCTCAACGCGCATTACAAAATCGCGCCGCCGAAGGGTCAGCCGCTGCTCTTAGGGCTCGTCGGAAGCTTGAGCGAATGGCTCTTCGCCTTCGAAGACCGCCTGTCGGTCACGATCAGCGGCGCCGACCGGGTCATGGACGAGCCGCGAGAAGACTTGGCGGCGCGCATCTGGGCCGAGGTCGCGAAAGTGACTGGCCTGCCCGCGGAGCTCCCGCCCTGGCAAATCGTCAAGGAGAAGCGCGCCACCTTCGCCGCGACGCCGGCGCAGGAAAAGCGCCGACCCGGCCCGAGGACGCGGTGGGACAATTTGCTTCTCGCCGGCGACTGGACCGCGACGGGCCTGCCGGCTACGATCGAAGGCGCGATCCGCTCCGGTTTTCGCGCGGCGACGCCGGCTTGAGCACGGCCTTCACGTCATCGACTTGAGACAGTTCTGGGCTAATTACCGGTTTTCCGGTCGCCCCCAGCCTCGAAAGGACAGCCAATGGTTGAGCAAAATTTCGAAGTTCCCGGCCAGGCGCGCGAGTTTATGGAAAAGAGCATAGAGCAGGCGCGCAGCGCCTTCGAGGCCTTCACAGGAGCCGCCGAAAAGGCGGTCAGCTCCTTCGAGTCCGCGCTTCCCGGCCCCGCCAAGGAGGTCAACAGCAAGATTTTTGCTTGCGCCCAGGCGAACATCGAAGCGACCTTCGACTTTGCAAAAAAGCTCGCTCAGGCCAAAGACCCTCAAGAAATCATGCGGTTGCACGCCGAGTTCGCGAAAGCGCAGGCGGAAACCCTTCAAAAGCAGGCGACGGAAGTCGGCACGGCCGTGCAAAAAGCCGTGTCCGACGCGATGGGCAGATCGCCCCAGAGTTCCTGAACGGCGGGCGAATCGGCTCAGCGCGAAAGCTTTGCAGCGCGGTTCAAAACAGGTTCCAAAAAGGGTCGTTGCGTGCGACGCTTTCTCCAGGAGGAGTCATGCGCCTCCTCCGCGAAGAGCGTGATGCGCCCATCTGCGTCGTGACGCTAAATGCTGCGCCTCTCCCGGCCGCTCCGACGGCCGGCTTTCCTTCGCTTGCGATGGCCAAGATCAGCGGGGGTTGGCGACAGAACCCCGCTCAATGCAGCTTGCCTAGGAGGGTGGAGGCCCCGGCATTGGCGATGGGAATCAGCATGGTGATGATGAGTATGTATTCGACCAAAGTAACGTTCGATTTCGTGTTTCGAGAAAGGAACGCGCGCATCGGCTTTACTCCTTGCCAGGTCTGACGCCGCCCGCCGCAGCTAGCGTGGCGCTCCTCTGAAGGACGGTTTGCCCAGAGTGGGGCTCTATCCGTTAATTCATGATGAAGCAGACCAAAATGAGGCCGGGCGAGGCCGAGCGATTGCCCGCCTCCAAGCGCGGCCCCGTTGGCTCCTCGCGTCACGATATTCTATCATTCGGACCGTAGCCGTCGCGGCGCGGCCGATGTGCGACCGGCAATGCCGCCATAGAGTCCAAGCCAGGGGGAGGAATCGATCGAGCCTCAGACCGAGCCACCGACGGACGATTGGCCACAGTATGGGGCTTTGGCCGTCGCTTCGGCGTCGCTCCTCGTCGGCGCCGGAGTGGGCGTTGTGAGCGCCTCCTTTCGCCTCCTTCTCGCGAAGGCCGATCATCTCCGCGACGCTCTTATTGAACGGGCGCATCCTTACGCCTTCGGCGGGCTCGCTCTCATGATCGTTCTTTGCGCCGCGGCCGCCTGGATCGCGGCGTGGCTGGTGCGGCGCTTTTCGCCGTATGCCTCGGGGAGCGGCATCCCGCATGTGGAAAACGTGCTGAGCCGGAAATTGCCGCCCGCCCCGGCGAGTCTGCTGCTCGTGAAATACTTTGGCGGTTTGCTGGCGATCGGATCGGGGCTGGCGCTCGGTCGCGAAGGCCCAAGCGTGCAAATGGGCGCAATCATCGGAAATCTCGGCGGAGAAACATTCGGGCTCGGCTGGAGGATGCGCCGCGTGCTGCTCGCCGCCGGCGCCGGCGCCGGCCTCGCCGCGGCGTTCAACGCGCCGGTCGCCGGGGCGATCTTCGTGCTCGAGGAGCTCGTGCGTCAGTTCGAGCTGCATATCGCCATCGCGGCGCTCGGCGCTTCCGCCACCGCCATTTTTGTATCTCAGGCGATCCTCGGCACGGGGCCGGACTTCCATGTAGAGGAGCTGGCCTTCGTTGAGCCGCTGACCTGTCCGCTCTACTTCGTGTTTGGCGCGATCGCCGGAGCGGCGGGGGTGCTCTACTGCAGACTGCTGCTGGGGGCGATGTCGGTCGCGGAGAAGATAGACCGCCGAGCGCCGGGATTGACCGCAATACTCGTTGGCGCTCTCGTCGGGGCAGTGGCCTGGTTCTCTCCGACGCTCGTCGGCGGCGGCGATCCAATCACGCAAGAGGCGCTTTTAGGGACGCAGCCGCTCGCCGCGCTGTGCGTGGTGTTTTTGCTCCGCTTCGGGCTCGCGACCGCCTCTTACGCGACCACCACGCCGGGAGGCATATTTGCGCCCATGCTCGTCCTCGGCGCGCAGCTCGGACTAATCTGCGGTGAGATCGCCAAATTTTCCTTTTCGGAGCTTTACGTCCAACCCGTCGGTTTCGCCGTCGTCGGCATGGCCGCCTTCTTCACCGCCGTCGTTCGGGCCCCGCTGACGGGGATCGTGCTCGTCACCGAGATGATCTCGGACGCGACGATGCTGTTGCCGATGCTCGGCGCGAGCTTCTGCGCCATGATCGCGCCAACCCTGGCGCGCGAGGCGCCGATCTATGATTCGCTGCGGGAACGGGCGCTGCCGAAACGGAGCTCGGAGGGGAGGCACGCGCGAGACGGAGGGCGCGCCAGTCTCGGCGCAGACGCCGGGCGGCCGCCAATTTTGCGAGCGGCGCCGGGGCGTCACCCCGACGATGGATCGGACCAACGCATCGGCCAATAATCTCAAGTTCGAGGCGGCTGCCGGAGTCGGGCCGGACGAGGAATTTTTTGGCCCCGAGAGCGCAACAGCGTCAGAAGACAGGACGGCGATTTGTGCTATGCAACAAGCGGTCGCAGCGTCGCGCGCGCGCAACAGCGGAGGATTAAATGAACTGGATCAATTGGTTGTTTCAACCCAAGGCGGCCCTTGTGCCTCCGAATCAGCCGGAGCCCGATGAGAGCGCCAAATCCTCGGAAGCCGATCAGGTCCTGGAGCTCCTGCGTGACTATTTCGAAAGCAAGGGCGGCCTGCCGAATGTCGTCAAGCTGTTCGAGCAAAGCGGATTTATTAGCAAGGTTCGCTCCTGGGTTTCCGCTGGTCCCAACCAGCCCATCAACTCGGTCGAGGCGGTCCAGCTGATCGGCTGGCCGAGCATTTTGGAAATGGCCCAAAAAGCAGGCGTCCCCGCTGAGAAATTGAGGGAGCTGCTTGCCGAGCATTTGCCGGCCGCCGTCGATCGCGCCACCCCTGAGGGAAAGCTCTAGGACTGCCGCAGCGCAAGATCAGTCCGGGGTTACCCTTTCCGGCAGTCCCGGACGCCCCATATTAAGCGCCGTCGAAAAAGCCTGTCGCACTGCCGCGAGCGAAACGATTCTCGATGTCTGCGGCTGTCTTCGCTGCGTCGCAACGGAAATTTAACGGTGCAGCGTCGATCTTATATCATCTTGCGTTGGAGGACGGACCATGGCTAGCAAAATGGAAATCGAACTTGCCTTGGCCAATTTGGAGGCGGGCAAGTTTTCGTTCCGGATGGTCGACGCCATCAAGGATCGCCTCGACAAGCTCGAGAGCGAAGTCAGGCTCCTGCGCAGTCTGCAAGACGAGCTGTTAAGCGACTTGAGACAGCACCAACTCGCCAATTGGCGGCTCGAGGGCGAAACGACGCGGCTAAACGCCAAGATCCATTCGTTGGTCAAGGCGAATGCGCTGACCGAAACAGCCTCTCGCGCCACGGCGAACGTCGCAAGCCGGACAGGCGAATCGCTCCAGCTGTTTCAGGAGCGGGCGACGCCCGCGGCGACCCGCATGCTGGAGAAAGCCATCGACGGAATGGCGGCCCTCGCGATCAAGCTGATCAGCTTCACCCACAAGGACCGGAAACCCGCCTCGCCCGCCGCCAGGATGGAAGAGAGCCTCGAGATCTTGAAAAAACAGGCTAATGCGTCTTTGGAAAAGACGTCCTCACAGATTTCGACTTCGGGCAAGACCGCCGCTTAGCTGGGAGCGGCCAAAGGCTGGCTGCTCGTCGGCCCGTCCTCTCGCGGGAGCGAGTGCTTGGGCTATGGCCGTTGGGCGAGCCAGCGCAAAAGCAGAATCTGTACGAGCATCGCGGCGAAGCGCGTCCACCAAGCGATAAAGGTCGCGCAGGGTTCGCTCTGATCTCCGCAACCAAAGTTGCGCTCCTAGATGGGGTCTGCGAGCGCGCCAACCGGGAATCCAAGGGGAAAGGACAACGCCCGCATGATCGTCCGCGTGAAACTTCCCGTCGCGGTTAGCTTCGCCGTTACGCCGTAGTCGTCATAGGCGTTGACGTAGATCGCCAAAACCAAGAGCGACCCGGCGACGACGCCCGCCGCGTAAATGAACCACGCTCTGTAAGCGAAATGCCGCCGCGAAGCTGAGCCGTTTTCCATCGTTCCCGCGCCCCCGATGAAGGCTGCAACTATGGCGGGACCGACTTCGTTGTAGTCTTTGTGCTCACGGTCGCGTTCGCAGCTTGCGGGGCTATGGCTAGGCCGCCGGCTTTGACATAAGGAAGAGGTCAGCCCGCCGACAAAGAACTCAAGGCCTCAAACGAACGATGGTTGAGCTCACTCAATTTCCGCTGACGATCATTTTCGTTGCGAGTCTCGCAGCATTCCTCCTAGCGATCGAAGCGGGGCATCTCCTCGGTTCCAGAGTGGAGGAAGGCTCGAATGTCGCGACCCTCGAGGCGTCCGTGCTGGGCCTGCTTGCGCTGATCATCGGCTTCACCTTCTCGATGGCGCTCAATCGCTTCGAAGCGCGCCGCGACGCGCTGGTGAACGAAGCCAACGCCATCGGGACCGCGGCGCTGCGCGCGCGGCTGCTACCTGCCTCGTATGGCGAAGAGAGCCTGAAGCTTTTCAAAGATTATGTGCGAATCCGCGTCAGCTTTGCCGAGCGCGAGCCAACGTCGGACGAAAGTGGCCAGGCCTTGCGCCGTTTGAGGGAAATCCAGGAGGCGCTATGGCGCCAGGCTCAGGCGGCAGCGGCCAAGGACAACGCCATGGTCCCCACGGGGCTTTACATCCAGGCTCTCAACGAGAGCTTCGACCATCAGCAGAAACGCTCGACGATCATAAGCAACCGCGTGCCGAACATCGTCTTCGTGGGACTTTATTCCGTTGCGATCGCCGCGCTCTGGCTCACCGGATACGCCAGCGCGATCGACCGAGCGCGCTGGCGCCGGCCAACTTACGTCGCCTGCGTGCTCGTCGCTGGCGTCATTTTGCTGATCCAGGACCTCGACCGGCCGGGCGCCGGCTTCATCGCGGTGAGCGAGCAGCCCATGATCGATACGCAACATGCGCTCGATGGCTATTCCTTCCAGAACGCCGCTCCGACCAAGGGGAGCCGCTGACCTCGGGCGGCCCCCTCGCCCGCTCAGCGGCTGGTTCGAACCGCGCGCATGGACTAAGCTTTGTCCTGAACCGCTCCAGGGAGCGGGCCACATTCGGCTATCCGGGAAGGAGCGAAGGTGGCGAGAAGGTTGTCGCGACGAGGCGTGTTGAAGATGGGCGCAGTCATGGCGTTGCCGAATCTTGCGCCAGCTGGACTCGCCGACGGACGGGGCTCCGGCCGAGCCAGATTGGATCGACCCAAGCCGCCCTTGGTTTTCGGACACCGAGGGGCTTGCGCGCTTCGGCCGGAGCACACGCTCGCGTCCTATGCAAAGGCCATCGCCGACGGGGCGGATTTCATCGAGCCTGATCTGGTCGCGACGCGCGACGGCGTTCTGGTCGCTCGTCACGAAAACAACATCGCCGACACGACGGACGTGGCCGATCGGCGCGAGTTCGCCGATCGCCGCGCAAAAAAGAAGATCGACGGCAAGGAAGTCGAGGGCTGGTTCACCGAGGATTTCACTCTTGCAGAACTCAAAACCCTGCGCGCGAAAGAGCGGCTCGGCGCCGCGCTGCGGCCGGAAAGCCATTCCTTTGACGGCGACTTTCAGATCCTGAGCTTTGACGAGATCGTCGATTTCGTCGCGGCCGAGGCCGCCACGGGCGGGCGCCCGATCGGACTGATCCCCGAGCTCAAGCATTCGACCTACTTCGCCTCCATCGGCTTGCCGCTGGAGGACCGGTTCCTGAACGCGCTGCGCCCGCCCCGGAATGTGCTGAGCAAGATGCGGGTGATCGTGCAGAGCTTCGAGATCGGCAATCTGCAGCGGCTGCGGAGCGTGCTTGGCGGCGACCCAAATTTCCAGTTGATGCAGTTGACCGAGAGCGCGCCCGGGGAAATGCCGGCGGACCGAGCCGCGGCACGGGACATGCGAAGCTGGGCCGAGCGCCTGAAAAAGAAGCAAGGGCTGACCGAGGTCGCCGAATACGCCGACTGGATCGCGCCTTATGCGCGCGATCTCATACCCTGGGGGCCCGACGACCGGCTCACACGCCCGACCGCATTGATCGAATGGGCGCACGAGGCGGGATTGCTGGTCTGCGCCTGGACCTTCCGTCCCGAGAACAAATTCCTGCCGCGGGAGTTCCGCAACGGCGCCGGGGATAACGCGCGCAATCCGGAAGGCAGCCTGGCGGAGATCCGCCGCTATATCGAAGCGGGCGTCGACGGCTTTTTCACCGATGACCCCGCGCTCGGACGGCGCGCGGTCGATGGATCGGGGCGCGCGACGCCGGGCGCGCCTCAGTGAGCTTTGCGGTTGCCCGTCACGCCGCCTCGCGCCATTCCTCGGGGGGCCGGAGAGCTTGGAGCGCTTGGACGATCGCCTCGATCGAGCGCGCGGTCTCCCGCTTCAGCATCTCTCGAGGCAGCTCGACATTGAACTCATGCTCGATGGCGAGCAGCAGACGGACGGCTCCAAAGGAGGTGAGGCCCAGGGCGTAAAGATCGGCGCGCGGCGCGATTTCGGCGGCCGGCACAGCGAGCGTCAGCTCGCGATCGATCAGGCTTCGGATGGCGGTCATCATTGTCTTGGTCCCGGTAGAAACTCAAACGCGACGGTGAGAAGGTAGCCGTCCGCCTCACTTTCGTCGGTGCGTCAACGCACATGCAACGCGGGCGCCAAATTCTCGGGCACTTCCGGGGCTGATACAGCCTGCGGCCGAGCCTATGCTGGCGATCTGTTGCCGCGCCGCAGCTTTGCGCTAAGAGACAGACTTGCTCTCTGTCCCCGCTCGCGACCCCGCCATGTCCCGCCTCCACGACGGCTATTTCTCCCTCGGCCTCGACGCCGATCCCGAGCTGGCGCGCTTCATTCGCGGCGAGCTGCAGCGGCAGCAGGAGGGGATCGAGCTGATCGCGTCGGAAAACATCGTCTCGCGCCTCGTGCTCGAGGCGCAGGGCTCGATCTTGACGAACAAGACCGTCGAGGGCGCGCCCTTCGCGCGCTATTACGGCGGCGCTCAGTTCGCCGACGAGATAGAGGCTCTGGCCATCGAGCGGGCGAGGCGCCTATTCGGCTGCCGCTTCGCCAATGTGCAACCGCATTCGGGCTCTAACGCCAACGCCGGCGTGTTCTTTGGCCTCTTGAAGCTCGGCGACGTGCTGCTGTCCATGAATGTCGCCGCCGGCGGCCACATCAGCCATGGCCACAAGGCGACACTGACCGGCCGCGATTATGAGATCGTGCACTATGGCGTGCGGCGCGACACGGAGCGGATCGATCTCGACGAAGTCCGCGATCTCGCGCTGAAGCGCTGGCCGAAGATGATCGTTGCGGGCGGCTCCGCCTATCCGCGCGTCATCGACTTTGCGGCCTTCCGTGCGATCGCCGATGAGGTCGGCGCGCTCTTCCTGGTCGATATGGCGCATTTCGCCGGCCTCGTCGCGGCAAGACTCCACCCCGACCCCTTCCCGCACGCTCATGTCGTGACCACGACGACTTACAAGTCGCTGCGCGGCGCGCGTGGCGGACTCGTGCTGTGGAACGATCCCAAGCTTTCGTCTGCGATCAACGCCGGGATCTTTCCGGGCGTGCAGGGTTCCGTGATGCTGCACGCCGTCGCAGCCAAGGCCGCCTGTCTCGGCGAAGCGCTGCGTCCGGAGTTCACGGCCTATAGCCAATCGGTGCTCGAAGGCGCGCGCATGCTTGCCCAAACGCTGGACGAAGGCGGCTTGCGGATCGTGACGGGCGGCGCCGACACGGGCCTGATGCTCGCCGATCTTTCCGCACAACGGATCACCGGCGACTTGGCGGCCAAAGCGCTCGAAGGCGCGGGCCTCGCGGTGAACAAGAACCTCATCCCCTTCGATCCGCGTCCGCCCGAAGCGCCCTCTGGCCTGCGGCTGTCGAGCAACGCCGGCGCCGCGCGGGGGTTCTCGCCGGACGAATTCCGTCAGATCGGCCTGTGGATCTTGCGCGTGCTCGCCGAGCCTGGCAACGAGCACGAAATCGACGCCGTTCGCGAGGAAGTGCGCGCGCTGTGCGCGCGTCACCTGATCTATTGAAGGACCCCCTTTTTCTCTGGAACGCCGCGAAACAATCGAGCCACGCGTTCACATCGCCGCAGCGCCACAATTACGACCGAGCCAGCGCGCGCCGATTTGCCCCTGGCTCGTCGATGGGCGAGAACGCCGCATGATCATTTGCTGCGTTGAGGATTATCGGGAGGCGGCGCGGCGGCGGCTGCCGCGATTTCTTTTCGACTATATCGACGGCGGAGCCGGCGCGGAGCAGACGCTCGCCGCGAATGTCGCCGATCTGGCGCAAGTGCGGCTCAAACAGCGCGTGCTCGCGCAAGTCGAGGATTTGAGCTTAGAGACCGAGTGGTTCGGGCAACGCGTGCGCCTTCCGGTCGTTCTCGGGCCCGTCGGCATGACGGGAATGTTCTGGCGGCGGGGCGAAGCGGCCGTCGCCAGAGCCGCTGCGGCGGCCGGCGTTCCCTATGCGCCCTCGACGGTCTCGATCTGCGCCATCGAGGAAATCGCTGCGCAAAGCCCCGCGCCGCTCTGGTTTCAGCTCTATGTCCTCAAGGACCGCGGCTTCATGCGCCACGTTCTCGAGCGGGCGCAGTCTGCGGGCGTGACCACGCTCGTCTTCACGGTCGACTTGCCCGTGACCGGAACACGGTGGCGCGACGCGCATTCGGGGCTGTCGGGACCGTTCAAGACTCAGCGCCGGCTGTTGCAAGCTTTGGGCAGGCCGGCCTGGGCGTGGGACGTGGGTCTGCGCGGGCGGCCCCACGATCTCGGCAATGTTTCAAAATATCTCGGCCGCCGCATCGGGCTCGAGGACTATATCGGCTGGCTCCACGCCAATATGGATCCCTCGATCGGCTGGTCGGATCTCGAGTGGCTGCGCGACTTCTGGAGAGGGCCGCTGATCATCAAGGGCGTGCTCACCGCCGAGGATGCGCTCGATGCGGCGCGCTTCGGCGCGGATGCGGTCGTCGTCTCGAATCACGGCGGGCGCCAACTGGATGGGGCTTCCTCCACGGCGCGCGCGCTGCCGAAGATCAGGGATGCGATCGGCGACGACCTTCTGATTTTCGCCGATTTCGGGCGTGCGCTCCGGTCTCGACGTGGTGCGCATGCTGGCGCTCGGCGCGAAGGGCGTGCTGCTCGGGCGCGCTCAGGCCTTTGCGCTCGCGGCGCGCGGGGAGCAGGGGGTGCGAGAGATGTTGGAGATGATCGCGCAGGAAATGCGCGTCGTGATGACGCTCGTGGGCGTCAGCTGCGTCGAGCGGATCGACGCCAGCATTCTGGATTGAGCTCGCCTCAGCAACCTTCAAACGACCTCATAGGCTTCGTCGATTGGCACGCCTAGGGCCGTGACGAGTCGGTTCGTCTCGGAAGCCATGCCGACGACCGCCAACAGCTCCCGATATTCCGCCTCCGACATGCCCTTGGCGCGTGCGCTCGCCGTGTGGGAATGGACGCAATAGGGACAGGCGTGCGCGACCGAGACGGCGATGTAGATCATTTCCTTGATCTTCGGATCGAGCGCGCCCGGCCCCATGATCGCCTTGACGCTCTCCCAGGTGCGCTTCAGCGTCGCCGGATCATGGGCGAGAGCCCGCCAGAAATTATTGACGTAATCCGTTTGCCGGGTCGCGCGAATGTCGGCGAAGACGGCTTGCGCCTCGGGAGAGAGTTCGTCATCGTTGAGCAGCCGAACCGTCGCCATGATCGTCGCAAGTCCCTTCTGGTGCGCAAGCAGGCGAGACTAGGCGCAAGGCGCGTTCGAGTCGATAGCTTCATCACGATCCGGCTCGCCCCTTGCCTCGGGCGTCGCGCCGCCTATGATCCTCGGCTCACACTCAGGGAAGCGGCATGGCGCCTTCAGCGCAAAGCGACATCGTCACGGCGGCCGTGCTCGTCATCGGCGACGAGATACTGTCCGGCCGCACGCAGGACCAGAACAGCGCTTACATCGCGCGTTATCTCGCCGAGATGGGCGTGGATCTGCGCGAGGTCCGCGTCGTGCCTGACGTCGAGGAAGAGATCGTCGCCGCGGTCGACGCTCTGCGCGGGCGCTACGACTATGTCTTCACCACGGGCGGCATCGGCCCGACGCATGACGACATCACAGCCGACGCGATCGCGCGCGCTTTCGGTGTCCCCATCGAGGAGGACCCGCGCGCCATCGCGATGCTGCTCGAGCGCCTGAAGCTCGATCAGCTCAATGCGGCGCGCCGGCGCATGGCGCGTATTCCGAAGGGCGCCGAGCTCGTCGAGAACAGCCTCACCAAGGCGCCGGGCTTCATGATCGGCAATGTGATCGTCATGGCCGGCGTGCCGATGATCATGCATCTCATGCTCGACGCCGCGGCGCCAAAACTCAAAACGGGCGCGCGCGTGCTCGTCGAGACGATCGACGCGGCCGGCGTCCCCGAGGGCAAATATGCGGAAGGGCTCACGGCGCTGGCCGCCGCTCACCCCGAGGTCAGCGCCGGCTCCTACCCGCATTTCTCGCACGCCGGCGTCCACAATGAGATCGTGCTGCGCTCCCGCGACGCCGCGGCGCTCGCGCGGGCCTCCGCTGCGGTGCGGGAGCTTCTCGAGAGCTTGCGCGGGGACGGGGCGACGTGCTGAAAAAGCCTATGCGAAAGTCTCTTCATCTCTCCTGGGACCAGTTCCACGCCGACACGCGCACGCTCGCGCATCGCCTCGCCGAGCGCGGCGGCTTCTCGGCCATCGCCGCGGTCGCGCGCGGCGGCCTCGTTCCGGCGGCCGTCATCGCTCGCGAGCTCGGCATCCGAGTGATCGAAACGATCTGCGTCGTGAGCTATCACGAGGAGACGACGCGGGGCGAAATCGCCGTGCTGAAGTCGCTTTCCGAGGACATTTTGTCGCGGCCCGCCGGAGAGGTGCTGATCCTCGACGATCTGGTCGATACGGGCAACACCGCCAGGGTCGTCAAGGCGCAGCTCCCCGGCGCCTATTTCGCCACCGTCTACGCCAAGCCGCTCGGGCTTCCGCTCGTCGACGTCCATGTGCGCGAAATCCCGCAGGAGACGTGGATATATTTTCCCTGGGACACGGGGCTCTCCTTCCAGGAGCCGATCGGCGCGCGCAACAGGGGGTGAGCGCGCCCACGGAAACTCGCCGAAAGCCGCACCGTCACCGCCGCCCTTTGCGGCCCGTTTGGCCGCCGCCTTGTCCGCCGCCGCTGGAGGTGATCGGCGGGTTAGGATCGACCGCCTTGTCGAGCGTCCAGTAGCAATCGAGATCGCCGGTGCGTCGCACGCACCAGAGCGAGCCGTCGCGTTCGTCGATCGAGACCTGCTGTCCCTTCGAAAACTGGATGCAGAGACCCGCGTCGACCTTGCTCTTCAACAGTGCGGCGGCCTTGGCGCCGCTTAGGTCCTTGGGGTCCTTGAAGGCTTGCCGCAACACGTCTTTGTCCGCGCAACCGGGATAGGCGCCGCGGAACGCGGCCCCCTGCGACGGCGAGGCCGCAACGAGCGCGAGCAGGAAGGCGCAGCGGGCGAAAGATCGAAGCGAGGAGCGCATAGCGTCCAATTTCAAAGCGAGCCTGGAGGCTCGCGGTCCAGTAAATCGCGAGCCTCCGCCTCGCATTATAGCGCCGCGTGAAAGCGCACCGGCGCGCCGCTCGCGGGCGTGACGAGATCGCCTTCCCACATGACCTTGGCGCCGCGCACGAAGGTTCCGACCGGCCAGCCCGTCACCTCGCGCCCGTCATAGGGCGTCCAGCCGCAACGCGAGGCGATCCAGTCATTGCGGATCGTTTCGCGACGCTTCATATCGACGACCGTGAGATCCGCGTCATAGCCCACGGCGACGCGGCCCTTGCCGGCCATTCCGAAGAGCCGCGCCGGCCCGGCGCTCGTCAGATCCACGAAGCGCTGAAGCGTGAGCCGTCCCGCATGGACGTGATCGAGCATGATCGGCAGGAGCGTCTGCACTCCCGGCATGCCGGAGGGGCTCTCGGGATAGGGCTTCGCCTTCTCTTCCAGCGTATGCGGCGCATGGTCGGAACCCAGAATGTCGACAACGCCCTGTTGCAAAGCTCGCCAAATCCCATCGCGATGCGCCGCGTCGCGCACCGGCGGGTTCATCTGCGCGAGCGTGCCGATGCGCAGGTAATCGGCGTCGCTCAAGGTGAGATGATGCGGCGTCGCCTCGACGCTGGCGATGTCCTTGTGGTTTGCGAGCAGCGCCAACTCATCGGCCGTCGAGACATGCAGCACATGGATGAGCGCGCGCTTTTCCCGCGCGATCCTGAGGAGCCGCTCCGTCGCAAGCAGCGCGGTTTGCGCGTCACGCCAGACGGGATGCGAGCAAGGATCGCCCGCAATGCGCAGGTTTGCGCGTTCCTTGAGCCGCTCCTCGTCCTCGGCGTGGAAGGCCGCGCGGCGGTGGGAGTGCGAGAGAATCTCCGCGATCCCTGCATCGTCCGCGACGAGCAGCGAGCCGGTCGAGGAGCCCATGAAGACCTTGATTCCCGCCGCGCCCGGCTCGCGCTCGAGCTCAGGGATATCGCGCGCGTTCTCATGGGTGCCGCCGACCCAGAAGGCGAAGTCGCAATGCATGCGCCCCTTGGCCCGCGCGACCTTGTCGGCGAGATCGGCGGCGGTCGTCGTGAGCGGCTTGGTGTTCGGCATTTCGAACACGGCCGTCACGCCGCCGAGAACAGCCGCGCGGGAGCCCGTTTCCAGATCTTCCTTGTGGGTGGCGCCAGGCTCGCGGAAATGCACCTGCGTGTCGACGACGCCCGGTAAAATATGCAGTCCGGCGCAGTCGACGCGCTCTGCGGCCGAAGCGCGGGCAAGGTCGCCGATCTCGGCGATCTTTCCCTTTCTGAGGCCGACGTCGCGGCGCCCCTCACCGTCATGATTGACGAGGACGCCGCCGGAAAGAATCGTGTCGAAGCTCTCGGCCATGGCGTGGCGCCTTGCTTGCAGTGGCGGTGGCGCCGCGCGCGATGTCCGAAACCTGTCAGGCGCGGAACCGTCGTCGGCTTGACGGAAACTTGCGTGAGACGCATGTCAAGTCAAGCGCGCCGCCCCGCTTCCAAGGAAAGCTTCACCTCAATGACAGCCCCCCTCCTTCTTGCAGATCGCGGCGTCGTCGAAGTCGCCGGCGTTGACGCCACGAAGTTTCTGCATGGACTCGTGACAAATGACGTGCAGCGTCTCGGGCCGGGGGAAGCGCGCTTTTGTGCGCTGCTTGCGCCGCAGGGCAAGATTCTCTTCGACTTTCTGCTCTTCGTGGTCGGAGAAGGTGAAGGGCGCCGTTATCTGCTCGACTGCCCGAAGGCGCTCGAAGCCGATCTGATCAAGCGTCTCTCCCTGTATCGGCTGCGTTCGATGGTGACGATCGCTTCCTTGAGCGATCAGCTCGCGGTCTTCGCGCTGACCGAGGCGCCGCAAGCGGGCTCGGCCGCGCTCGTCGTCGCGCCCGATCCGCGCGCCGAGACGCTGGGTTTCAGGGCGATCGCGCCGCGCGACTCGCTCGAAGCCGGCGCGGAGCGCGCCGATTATGACGCGCGCCGCGTCGCCGCGGGCGTGCCGGAAGGCGGGGTGGATTTTTCCTATGGCGAGGCCTTCCCGCACGAGGTCAACATGGATCTGCTCGCGGGCGTGGATTTCAAGAAGGGCTGCTTCGTCGGCCAGGAGGTCGTCGCGCGCACGCAGCACCGCGGTCTCGCGCGTCGCCGCATTACCCGCTATCGCGCCGAAGGCGGCGCGCCCGAGCCCGGAACGCCGGTCAAGGCGGGGGAGATCGATCTCGGCGTCACCGGCTCGCGCCAAGGCGACTTGGGCCTCGCGATGATCCGGCTCGACCGGCTCGAGGACGCGCTTCGCGACGGCGTGACGCCACGAGCCGGCGGCGCGCGGCTCGAGTTTCAGAAAAGCCTCTGAGCCCGCGGCGCCTCAGAGGACGACGACCCGGGCGCCTTTCCTGACGCGCTGATAGAGGTCGATCACGTCGGAGTTGAGCATGCGGATGCAGCCGGACGAAACGGCCTGCCCGATCGTGTCCGGCTCATTCGTGCCGTGGATGCGGAACATCGTGTCCTTATCGCCGCGAAACAGATAGAGCGCCCGCGCGCCGAGCGGATTGTCGATGCCGCCTTCCATGTGGCGCGGCAGATCGGGCCGGCGCAGCAACATTTCCTTGGGCGGCGTCCAACCGGGCCAATAGGCTTTGCGGCCGATCTCCGCCTGCCCTTTCCAGGCGAAGCCCTCGCGCCCGACGCCGATGCCATACTCGATCGCGCGCCCGTCGCCCAGCGAGAGGTAGAGCTTGCGTTGGCCCGTGTCGATTGTGATCTCGCCGCTGCGACGAGAGAACGGATCGGCGACGAGCGTCGCCGTCCGCTGGCGTAAATCGATCCCTTGATCGAGATCCATAGGGGTCGAATAAGCGGGATCCGCGTCGGGCGGGAGCGCCGCCATTCGCGCTTCACCAGGCCCGCGTCCGGCGCGCGGCGGGGCGCCAGAGGGATCGCGATAATAGTAGTCCTCCTGCGCGCGCGCCGGCGGTCGCGCGCGGGGCGCATAATCGTCCTGATAGGAGTAGTCACGCCGATGGTCGCCGCGCTGGCCGTAGCCGCGGGGATCATAATACCGGCCTCCGTAGGCATAATAGTACTCATCATAGTATCGCCGATCGTAGTAGCCGCGGGCCTCGGGCGAAGCGTAATTGTAATAGTAGAAGTCGGGCGAACCATAGTATTGCGCGACGCCGGCCAGCGCCGTGAGCGACCAAAGAGCTGCCGAGAGACATCCGATCAGAACGCGTTGTGGCCTTAGCATGGTGGATTGTCCACGTTTTTCCTTAGCTCCCAGCGCGAGAATCAGCGCCGATGGCGGCGAAAATAAGGGCCCGACGGGCGTAAAAAAAGCGCTTCGGCCCCGCTTGCCCTCCTCGAGAAGAACGCCAGTTCTATTGCGCAGGCGAAGTATTGGCCCTCGTCCTCGTGTCTACGATTGTCGAGGCGAAGCGCCGAACGAAGGTCGAGCCCGGACTTGGCGGGCGGCGTGTGGGGGGGTGCGTCGTGATCGAGCAAGCGTTGTATTTCTCGCTCGGCTTCCTCCTCGCCGGGCTGCTTTTTATGGCCCTTCTCCCGTTGTTACGGCGGCGGACCGAGCGCTTGACGCGGCGCCGCCTCGAGAGTCGCATGCCGTTCTCCTTCGAGCAAATCGACGCCCAGCACTCGATGCTGCTCGCGCAATGGGCGACGCAAGAGCGAAGGCTCCAGCAGAAGCTCGAATCCGTCAACGCCGCGCGGACCCATGCGATGCTGGAGGCCGGTCGTCGCGTCTTTCAGGCGCAGGCGCTCGAGGAGCGGCTCAACGCCTCGAGCCGCAGCGTCGAGCGCTTGGAGAGCGAAGTCGCCGAACGCGGGCGAGACCTCGCGGAAACCAGGACTCGTCTTGAGGCGACTTTAACCGAGCGCGACGCGCTCACTCTCGAAAAGAGCGCGCTTGCGCGCGAGTTTGAAATTCTGTGCGCTCGGCTCGAGGTCTTTGAAACCCGGCATGCGGCGGAGCCCGACGCCGGGGCGCTCGCGAGGAGAGCCACGGAGCTCGCGGCCCCGGAGCGCGAGACCACCGCAATGGCCGGCGGATGGGACGAGTGGGCGAATCAATCCGCGCTGGAGCCACTCGTGCCCGGCGACGCATTCGCTTTCGTGCGGCGCCAGGCAGCGGCGCGCGACCAGGCGAGTGCGGCGGACCTCGTCGATGTCGTCGGCTCAACTCCGCTGACTTTGGAGCTCGCGGTGGCGCACTGCCGGCGCATGAGAACGCCGCTCTCAGCCTATGCGGCCAATGCGCGGCTGTTGATCTCGTTGGCCCCGAGCCCGCAGCTCCGCACAGCGAGCCTCGCCGCCGCTTTCGCTCTGTCTGTCGGCGCTGCGCGAAGGCTGAGCTCGACCGCGGAGCAGCTCGTCGCCTTTCTGGGGCTCTGCGCCGCTGAGCGTGCGCCGCTGCTTCTGATCGAGGGCGTGAGCCGAGATCCGGCCGAGGTGCAGTCGGCGGTTCGCATACTGACGGATCTCGCGCTTGCGAGGCCCGCCCCATTCGCGGACGGCCTTCCCGCGCTGCTTATGCGGGAGGCCGTTCACGATTTGGCGCATGAACGCGCACAGCAAATGGCGGACCGCGAGGCCGTGGCCGAGAGCTTGGTCGGACGTCTTTTTGAAATCTATCCCGCCGACGCTTTCGGAAATCCGGAATCGCGGTCGCTTTGCGCTAAGTTGATGCCTCATCTCGTAAAGGTTTGCGCCGAGAATCGCTGGCGGACCGAATTCAACGAGGCTCGCGCCGATCTCCAGGTCCGCGCCGGCGACTATTTGCTCGTCGAGGGCGACCACGCGGGCGCGGAAGCCTTGTTCCAGTCCGCGCTCTCGATTCGCGAGAGCCTTTTTGGACCGCGCCATCCCGAGATGGCGGCGAGCCTGGACAATCTTGCGGCGACGCGTTTCGCGCAAGGGGATTTCGCCGGGGCGCGTGTTTTGCTCGAGCGGTCGCGCGACATCTTCGAAACGAGCTTTGGCGTCGATTATCCAGCGACGGGACGCCGCCAGACCAATTGCGCAAGAGTGTTGCTCGAGCTCGGCCGCCCGCGCGAGGCCCTCGCGCTCGCGGAAGCGGCGCTCGCGAGGCTGAGAGCGGAAGGCCGCTCGCGCCACCCCTGGACGATCGAGGCCGCCTTCGTCGTTGCGGATGCGCTCGAAGCTTTGGGGAAGAAGAAAAACGCGGTTTCGCTGCGCGAGGAATTCTCCGGCGCCGCCGTCATGTCGGAGCCCGCTCATGCCGGAGGCTTCGCCGAGCACCTGCTGGAGCGCCTCCATGGTCTGGGGCTCGTCTGGGGCAAGGGCTTCGCCGCGCGCAACCATCACTGAGCAGGGCGGTCGTCCCGGCTCGCCGAGAGTGCTGGCTCGACGCGCGGCGATGTCCTAACATCCGCCAATCGAGGCTTGAAAACGAGAGCCCGACTGGCTCGAACACCGCCGAGGCGCGCATGGAAGACTGCCCGTTCCACGCCATATTGCATCCCACCGACTTCTCCGAGGATAATGAAGCCGCCTTCATTCACGCCGTTCGCCTCGCGGTCGCAGGAAGGAGCGCCCTGCATGTTCTCCACGTGGAGGAAGAGCCGGGACTCCTCGCCGCCGAAGACCGCTTCCCGAAAGCGCGTGCACTCTTTCAGCGCTGGAGCCTGATCGAGCCCGGGGTCGAGCCCGGCGCGGTCGAAGAGCGGTCGGGCGTCCGGATCGTCAACAAGTCGGTCGCGTCGGAGGACATAGCTTCCGCGATCAGCGCCTACGCCGAGGCGAATTCGTGCGATCTCCTCGTGCTCGCGACGCATGCTCCGGCCTGGTTCGAGCGTCTGCTCGCCGGCTCGCTCGCCGAGGAAAGCGCCCGGCTTTCCCACGCGCCGGCCTTGTTCCTGCGCGCCGGCGCGCATGGTTTCGTCGAGCCGGAAAGCGGCAAGATCAGACTGCGGCGCGTGCTGATGCCCGTTTCCGCGGAGGTCCCGCCGATGCACGCCTGGGGCTTCGCCTCCCCCCTCGTGCGCATGCTCGAGCCTACAGCCGAGTTCCATCTGCTGCATGTCGGCGACACGCTGCCGACTTATGGCAATCTGTTGCCGCATGTCGAGCTGCGGCGCGGGCCAGTCGTCGAGACGATCCTCGAGGTCGCGGAGGAGATTGGCCCGGACCTGATCGTCATGGCGACCGAAGGCCATAAGGATCTCATCGACGCAATCACCGGCAGCACGACGGAGCAGGTGCTTCGGGAAGCGCCGTGCCCGGTGCTGACGGCGCCGAGCAGGCCCCGTCGTGTCGGCGTCTGAGCTTCAAGGACCTGCGTAGGAGCCGCAATGGACGCGCGACTGGGGCCGCGCTATAGATCGTCGCATCGTTTGTGGGGCCCCGCGCGAATGTTCGACACGCTCAAGATCTTTATCGGCGAGCTGTTCGAGGCGCCGCAAGAGCGCGTCTTCGAGGACCAGGACTACCGGCTGGCCGCTGCGGCGCTGCTCGTCCATATCGCCGCCATCGACGGCGAGTTCGACGCCAACGAGCGCACGCGAGTGCAAAGACTCGTCGAAGAGCGCTTCAATCTCTCCCATGCGCAGGCGCGCGAGTTGATCGCGCATGCGACCGAGAGCGAGCGCGAGGCCGTCGATCTCTATCATTTCACCAGCGTCCTGAAACGCTCGCTCGACGAGGAAGGCCGCCGCCAGCTCGTCGGCATGCTCTGGGAGCTCGCCTACGCGGACGGCGACATCGACGAATGCGAGGAGAATGTCGTCTGGCGCGTCGCGGAGCTGCTTGGCGTGTCGACGCGAGAGCGCGTGACGCTGCGGCAGTACGCTCGCGACGAAGCGTCGAGCGATGCGACCGTGCCGCCCGGACCCTGGTCCGACTCCTGAGCACGATCACCCCAAGCGGCGCATTTGACCTTTGGAGACCTCATGACGACTGCGGACGGAAAGCGGCGCGGGGTGGCGATTGTCACCGGCGCCTCCGAGGGGATCGGCGCAGAGCTTGCGCGCGTTTTCGCGGCGCGAGGACATGATCTCGCGCTCGTCGCGCGTCGCGCCGACCGGCTCGAGGCGCTCGCCGATGAAATCGTCGCGCACGGCGCTGAAAGGAGGCCTCTCGTCGTTGGGCTCGATCTCTGCGAGCCGGGCGCGATCGACGCGCTGGCCGAGGCGCTCGACGAAGCGGGGGCGCGGGCGGAGATTCTCGTCAACAATGCCGGCTTCGGCTTGCTGGGTCGCGTGGAGAGGCTCGATCCAAGCGAGCAGCTCGCCATGGTCGATCTGAACGTGCGCGCCTTGACCGCGCTCACGCTGCGGTTCCTGCCCGCAATCATCGCCACTCAGGGCGCGATCCTGAATGTGGCGTCCATCGCGGCCTTCATGCCTGGGCCGAATTTCGCGATTTATTATGCGACGAAAGCCTATGTGCTCTCGTTCAGCGAAGCCTTGACGGAGGAGCTTCGCCCAAGCGGCGTGAAGGTTTCCTGCCTCTGCCCCGGGCCCGTCGAGACGGGATTTCAGGCGCGATCGGGCTTTGCGCTGGAGGGGAAGATGGGCGCTGCGCGGCTCGCGCTCGTCTCACCCGCCGAAGTGGCGCGTCAAGGCTACGAGGGTCTCATGGCGGGCCGGCGCGTCGTCGTGCCGGGACTCGTGAACCGGGTCATTGTCCTCGTCGCGAGGCATGTCCCGCGCGGCTTGCTGCTGCCGCTCATGGCCGCGGCGATGAACGGGCGCCCCCAGCCGGGCGCCCTTTCGCCTGCCGCAGGCAAAAGTTGAAGGAAACGGAGGCCGGCTTTGGGCCCTCGCGACCGCGGGATGACAGACGGCGCGAACGTCTTTGACGCCGCGCCGGCTCGACGCTCACGCCTCTTCCGTCTTCAAATTCAGCACCTGGCGGCCGCGATACATGCCGGTCTTCAGATCAATGTGGTGTGGACGGCGCAATTCGCCGGAGTCCTTGTCCTCGACATAGGTCGGGGCCTTCAGCGCGTCGGCTGAACGGCGGAATCCACGCTTCATCGGCGAGGTTTTTCGCTTCGGAACGGCCATGTAATCTCTCCTCTGGGACCTCGGCCCAAAGGGGCCCTGGCATAGAATTTCGGGAAGAGGGGCGCTTACACCAAAATCGCCGCCCTGGCTAGGCCTGTCCTAACTTGTACACGCCCCTGCGCCCGGCCCGAGAAAGCGCGCCGGACGGCTTGCAACAGTGACGCTAACGGCCAATTAAGGCCAAATAAGGAGGAATGCGTGAACGAACCGCTTACGACGGAAATCGCCCCCGCGCTGCGGCCCTGGCCGCAGCTTCTCGTCGGAGGCGCGATCGTCCTCGGCCTCGCCGTCGACTTGACGTTGGGCACGGACCGGCCCGACGCGCTTCTCACGGTGATCGGCGGTCCGCTCGTGGTCGCGGCGGTGCTGACGAATTTGTGGTGCGCGCGGACGCTGCGGGAGCACAACACCCCCATCCAGGCCAATCGTCCGGCGACTGCGCTCGTGACCGACGGTCCCTATTTCTACTCCCGCAACCCGATCTACGTCGCCTATGTCGCGCTCGTCTTCGGTCTCGGGCTCGTGCTCGGCTCCTGGACCGTCACGCTTCTCGCCCCGCTCGTGGGCGTCGCTCTGCACTACTTGAGCGTGATGCCGGAAGAGCGTCATCTGCAGCAAAAATTCGGAGAGAAATATAAGCAATACGTGTCGGAAACGCCCCGATGGCTGTTTCGATGACCGACAGCGCAGTGACCGCCGCCTCTGATCGCGAGCTCGCTTTCGACGTGGGGGGCATGACCTGCGCGTCCTGCGTCGCTCACGTCGAAAAGGCGCTGACGCGCGCGCCGGGCGTCGCCGCCGCCAGCGTCAATCTCGCGACGGAGCGCGCCGATGTGCGGCTGACGCCGGAGGCCGACGCGGCGAAGATCGCGGAAGCCGTCACGAAGGCGGGTTATGAGCCCGTCGTCGCGACCTATGATCTCGGCGTCGGCGGGATGACCTGCGCCTCCTGCGTCGCCCATGTCGAGAAGGCGCTGAAGAACGTTCCAGGCGTGATCGAGGCGAGCGTCAATCTCGCGACCGAACGGGCAACCGTGCGCGCGCTAAAGGGCCCCGGCCGGCTCGAGGCGCTAGGGCGCGCCGTCTCGGCGGCCGGCTATGAGCCGCGCGGCGCCGAAAGCGCGCTCGCACTCAAGACGGACGCGCGCGAGGAGGAAGCGAAAGCGCTGTCGCGGTGCCTCATCCTCGCCGCAGCCCTGACCGCGCCGGTCTTCATTCTCGAGATGGGCGGACATCTGATCCCCGCCTTTCACGAGTGGATCATGGCGCATGTCGGCCACGACAACGCGCAATTTGCAGCCTTCGCCCTGACGAGCCTGCTGCTAGCCTTCCCGGGGCGCGTTTTCTTCGAGAAGGGGCTCGCGACGCTCTTTCGCGGCGCGCCCGACATGAATGCGCTCGTCGCGGTCGGCGCGGCCAGCGCCTATCTCTTTTCCGCCGTCTCGACCTTCGCGCCTCAGCTGCTGCCCGCGGGCTCGGCCCATGTCTACTATGAATCGGCCTGCGTGATCGTCACGCTGATCCTCCTCGGGCGGCTGCTCGAAGCGCGCGCCAAGGGGCGGGCGGCGGGCGCGATCGCCGCGCTTGCGTCGCTTGCGCCGCGCGTCGCTCATGTCGAGCGCAACGGCGAAGCGCTCGACGTTCCGACGCAAGAGGTGCGCGTCGGCGATGTGGTGCTCGTGCGTCCCGGCGAGAGAATTCCGACCGATGGCGTCGTGCAACGCGGCTCGTCGCATGTCGATGAATCGATGATCACCGGCGAGCCGGCTCCGGTCGCGAAAGCCGAAGGCGCCGCGGTCACTGGCGGGACGGTCAATGGCGCCGGAGCCTTCGCCTTCGAGGCCACGCGCGTCGGCGCCGACACTTTTCTTGCCGGCGTGATCCGCATGGTCGAGCAGGCGCAAGGCGCGAAGCTTCCGATTCAGGGCCTCGTCGATCGCGTCACCGCCGTTTTCGTCCCGGTCGTCTTCGCCATCGCCGCCGCAACCTTTTTCGTATGGATGCTCGTCGGCCCCGAGCCGCGTATTTCCTTCGCGCTCGTCAATGCGGTCGCCGTGCTGATCGTCGCCTGCCCCTGCGCGATGGGCCTCGCGACGCCGGCCGCGATCATGACCGGCACCGGCCGCGCCGCCGAGCTTGGCGTTCTGTTTCGCAAGGGCGAGGCGCTGCAGACGCTGGGCGAAGCGCGGCTGATCGCCTTCGACAAGACGGGGACGCTTACTTTCGGCAAGCCGCGGCTGACCGATCTCGTCGCAGCGCCGGGCTTCGAGGCGGATGAGGCGCTGCGGCTTGCGGCCAGCGTGGAGGCGCTCTCCGAGCATCCCGTCGCCGGCGCGATCGTGGCCGCGGCGAAGGAGAAGGGGTTGGCAGCGGCTGCGTGCGAGGAATTCGCGGCGATTCCCGGCATGGGCGCGCGCGGCTTCGTCGAAGGCAAGCGTATCGCGATCGGCGCCGAGCGTTTCATGGCCGCTCTTGGCTTGTCCACCTCGGGATTCTCGGACGCGGCGAAAGAGCTCGCCGAAGCGGGACGAACGGCCCTCTATGCGGCGATCGACGGCAGAGTCGCGCTGCTGCTCTGCGTTTCCGATGCGGTGAAGCCCTCGAGCGCCGCGGCCATCGCGGCGCTGCACGCCCTGCGGGTGCAGGTCGCGATGATCACCGGCGATCAGGAGCGGCCGGCGCGCGCGATCGCGCAGCAGGTCGGCATCGACGAGGTCGTCGCGGGCGTGCTGCCGGAGGGCAAGGTCGCGGCCGTGCAGCGCCTGCGCGAGGCCAGCAAGCTCGCCTTCGTCGGCGACGGCGTCAATGACGCGCCGGCGCTCGCCGCGGCTGACGTGGGGCTCGCGATCGGCACGGGCACGGATGTCGCGATCGAAGCCGCGGACGTCGTGCTGATGTCCGGCGATCTCGCCAAGGTTCCGACCGCCGTGGCGATCTCGCGCGCGACGATGAGGAACATCGCCGAAAATTTGTTTTGGGCCTTCGGCTATAATGTCGTGCTGATCCCGATTGCGGCCGGCGCGCTGTACCCGGTGAACGGAACGCTGTTCTCGCCCATGCTGGCCGCAGGCGCGATGGCCTTCTCCAGCGTCTTCGTCGTCACGAACGCGTTGCGGCTGAAGCGTTTCAAGCCGGCCCCGGTCGCGCCTTCGCCCGTTCCCACCCTGCCGGGAGCGCGGCCAGGAACGTGAAGACGATCGGGCTGTCGCTTTTGCGTTGCAGCGAAGAAGTTGCGGCTGAAGGGGCGCGGCCACGCTTGTGCGCTGATGCAAATAAGCTATGTATGTTTGTTAACGTCGTTTGTTAACGTCGCGGCGTTTAATGCGACGGTGTTTTTGGAGGTTTGAGCAATGTCCGCTCCTTCGGACCACGAGAAGGGCTTGCGTTGGACAGCCTTCGCCGCGCTGGTGGTGGTGGCGGTCCTGGCGTTTGCGGCCGGTTGGATGCTACCGCTTCACGCGCCGGACGGCTCGCGCGACGCCAGCAGCCCGGCCCGTCATCAGCAGCCCCGAGCGTCATAAACTTCCTGCTGCGCTGAGCAGCCGCGCGGAGAGTGACCTCACCCGCCAATCATCGTGGTGATCGTCTGCCCGCCGCGAGAAAAGGTGATCTTCCAGTAATAGGCGCGGCTCCCGGTCGCCTGCTCCATGTCTCGGGTCGTGGCGATCTTCTTGTCATTGACGGCAAGGATCACGTCGCCCTTCTGCAGATTGAACTGCTGGGCGAAGGAGCGCTCCTCGATCTCGGCGACCACGACGCCGCTCGTCGCATCTCCCTGAACCGAGAACTCCTCGATCGTCGCCGGCGAGAGGTTGACGACGGTCGCGCCGGAAAAGGGATTTTGCCCCTTGATTTTCACCGGATCGCGCGGCGGGAGTTCCGGCGCGGCGACGAGCTTGGTCGTGAGCGAGAGCTTCTTGCTCCCGCGCAGCACGCCGAGCCCTGCGGCGCCGCCGAGCGGTTTCGTGCCGAGGCGGTAGCCGAGAGCTTCGGGATCGTCGACCTCCTGCCCGTCGACCGAGAGGATGACGTCGCCGCGCTTGACGCCGGCTTCCGCAAGCGGTCCCCTGGAATCGAGATCGGCGACGAGCGCGCCGGCCGGCCGTTGCATCGCGAGACCCTCGGCGATGTCCTGGGTCAGCGCCTGCAGCGTCGCGCCGAGCCAGGGGCGATGCACCTGCTTTCCGCCGCCCTTGGCCGTGGCCAGCACCACTTTCACCATGTTGCTCGGAATGGCGAAGCCGATGCCCACCGAGCCCCCGGATTTCGAAAAAATCGCGGAATTGATCCCCACGGCGCGGCCGTTCAAATCGACGAGCGGACCACCCGAATTGCCCGGATTGATCGCGGCGTCCGTCTGAATGAAGAAGCCGTAATCGGAGATGCCGACCTGCGTGCGCGCGAGCGCCGAGACGATGCCCTGGGTGACGGTCTGGCCCACTCCGAAAGGATTGCCGATCGCGAGCACGAAGTCGCCCACCTGCAACTGATCGGAATCGGCAAGCTCCATGGAGGGGTAACCGCCGCCTTCCGTGAGCTTGAGCACGGCGAGGTCGGTGTGCGGATCACGAAGCAGGATTTTGGCGGGGATCTCGCGCTTGTCGGCGAGCGAGACCTTCACGTCGGTCATGCCCTCGATCACATGGTGATTGGTGACGACGAGGCCCGTCGGATCGACGATCACGCCGGACCCGAGCGACTGCGCCATTTGGCGGCCCGGCATGCCGCCCTGGCCGAAAAACTGCCGAAAGATCGGGTCGTCGTAAAGCGGGTTCGCCGGGACCTTCTCGACGCGGGAGGCGAAGACGTTGACGACGGCGGGTTGCGCCTTCTTGACGATCGGCGCGAAGGAGAGAAGCGCCTCGGCGTGCGAGCCGGGCGGAACGCGGTCCTGCAAGGCTTGCGCCAAGGCTGCCGGGCGCCGCCGCCCAGAGCGCCGCCGCGATCCATGCGGAGAGCGCGGCCTTCAGCGGGTTGCGTCCGAGGGGCGGCTCGTCTGGCGGCGGATCATTCGCTCGTCGACTTGGCCTTGGTCTCGACGCGCTCTGCGATGCGAGCCGCCTTGCCGCGACGATCGCGCAGGTAATAGAGCTTGGCGCGGCGCACCTTGCCGCGGCGCACGAGCTTGATCGAGTCGATCAGCGGCGCGTGGACCGGAAAGACGCGCTCCACGCCTTCGCCATAGGAAATCTTGCGCACCGTGAAGCTCTCGTTGAGGCCGCCGCCCTGACGTGAGATGACGACGCCCTCATAGGCCTGCACGCGGGAGCGATCGCCTTCCTTGACCTTGACGTTGACGACCACCGTGTCGCCGGGACGAAAATCGGGGAGGGTCTTGCCTTGGAGAAGGCTCGCCGCCTGCTCGGCCTCGAGCTGAGCGATGAGGTTCATGATAAAATCTCCTGCCGTTCCGCGCCTTTTCGCTTCAGGGCGGGCGCGAGCGTTTCGGGACGCTGTTTTGAGTTGAGCCTTGTCCCCTACCGGAAGCAGGCGCGGATGTCGAGAGGGGTCGGGCAGGCTTTCAGGGCGATCCGGCGAATGCGACCTCATCCCCGCGTCCACATCCTTCGAGACGGCTCCTACGAGGCCTGCTCAGGACGAGGGGTCAGGGGGAGTAAGCCTTCGGGATTGTGGAGCGCTCAGGGCACCTGCGAGCCAGCGGACGACAAATCTCCTTCGGCCTCCATCAGCTCGAGCAGCATGCCCTCGCGCAGACCCCGATCGGCGATGCGCGTGCGCTCGGCGGGGAAATGCTCCCTGATCGCCTGGAAGATCGCGCAGCCGGCCAGAACGAGATCGGCGCGCTGCGGGCCGATGCAGCCGTTCGCGACCCGCTCTTCGAAATCCATGGCGCGCAGCTTATCGATGGCGCGGCTCGCCTCCCCGTCCGTCAGCCAGAGGCCGTCGACGCGCCAGCGATCGTAGCGGTCGAGGCCGAGGTGGACGCCCGCGAGCGTGGTGACCGTGCCGGAGGTGCCCAGAAGGTGGAATCGCTCGCAGCGTCGCCTCCCGGTGAGCGCCTCCGCGAAGGGCCGCAACGCGTCGCGCGCGCAGTTGGTCATCGCCTCGAAAGTCTCGGCGCTGACGCTTTTCCCGCCGAAATGCTCAGCGAGCGAGACGACGCCGAGCTCGACGGAGGTCCATTGATCGAGCTCGAGGCGGCCTGACGGCGTCGCGTCGGGTCGCGCCAGCCAAACGAGTTCCGTCGAGCCGCCGCCGATGTCGAAGAGCAGCACGCTCTCGGATCGCGTGTCGGCCAGATTGCCGCAGCCGCGCGCGGCGAATCGCGCCTCCGTCTCGCGGTCGATGATCTCGAGGTCGAGGCCGGTGCGCTCGCGCGCCCGGGCGGTGAACTCATCGCCGTTTGCCGCAGTGCGGCAGGCTTGCGTCGCGACAAGGCGCGCGCGTGTCACGCCGCGCGCCTCCATCTTGTCGCGGCAGATTTGCAAGGCCTCGAGCGTCCGTTCGATCGCCTCCTCGCTGATCCGGCCGTTGCGGCCGAGTCCTTCCCCGAGGCGTACAATGCGCGAGAAGGCGTCGACGATCCGCAGGGCCTCCGTCGCGCGGCGACGCGGCCGGCGTTCCGGGCGGGCGATCAGCAGGCGGCAGTTGTTGGTGCCGAGGTCGAGCGCCGCGTAGACGTGCTCCGCAGATCGCGGCGCGGAATGGTGAGTGCGCGACGCCGACGCGACCGCCCTGCGTCCGTCCAAAGAGGGAGGCGACGTTCTGGGTCTCGCCTGGCTGACGATGCTCCGGTCACTACCGGTCAAGTGACGCCCTCGCGCCGATCGTGCCGCGTCTGGGCGGCGCCCTGGCCCGGCGCCGGCCTGATCTCGAAACTCCTTCATGCCCAATCGCGACGAAACCTGCAAGCCTCAAGGATGGCGGGCTCAGGAGAAAATGCGAATTGACAGGGCGACGCCCGGTTTTTGGGCGCCTTGCCCCATCCAAGTCCCCTCAAAAGCTCGGCCTCACGCTGATTTCGGCTTCAAAAACGGCGGCCCCCCGCCGCGGAGGGTTCCGGGCGGCGCGGGCCTCCGAAGAATTGTCGTCCTTCGCTGGCGGGTGAGTAGCAGGCGCCCAGCGCGCCGCGATCCCCGCTCGAAATTTCCGCGGCTTGCAGTAAATTCATTCCCATGTCGTTTCGCAGCCTCGCCCCCGAGATCACCCCGCAGATGCTGCTGCGCGCCTACGCGCTCGGCATCTTCCCGATGGCCGAGAGCGCCGAGGATGAGGAAATCTTCTGGGTCGAGCCGCGCGAGAGGGCGATTTTCCCCCTCGAGTCCTTCCACGTCTCGCGCTCGCTCGCCAAGACACTGCGCCAGGATCGCTTCGAGGTCGTCGTCGACGAGGACTTCGACGCCGTGCTGGAATTGTGCGCCGCGCCGGCTCCGTCGCGCGAGAAAACCTGGATCAACGCGCAGATCCGCAAGCTCTACAGGGCGCTCTTCGATCTTGGCGTCGCCCATACGATCGAGTGCCGGCGCGACGGCAGGCTCGTCGGCGGCCTCTATGGCGTCGCGCTCGGCGGGGCCTTCTTCGGCGAGAGCATGTTCCATCGCGAGCGCGACGCCTCGAAGGTGGCGCTCGCCCATCTCGTGGCGCGGCTGCGCGCCGGCGGGTTCCGGCTGCTCGACACGCAGTTCCTGACCGACCATCTCGCGTCGCTCGGCGCCAGGGAGGTCTCGCGAGAGGCTTATCGCAAGCTGCTCGCCGCGGCGATCGAATCTCCAGGCGCGGAGTTTTGGGTCTGGCCGCGAACGCGACGGCTACGAGGCGCAGAGGCGCTCGCGGCGCTTGGCGTCGCGAACCCTTGAAGACTGTCAGAAAATGCCGAAGGGGTCGTGAATCTGCGGCGCGGGCGGCGGCGGGGCGGCCTGCTGCGGCTGCGGCGCTTGCCTCTGCCGTCTCTGCCTTCCAGACCTTTGCTGCTGGGCGGCGGCCGGGTCCGTGGGGGCGGCCGCCGTGCTGTTGAAGACGGGCTCGTCCGCGGGACCGATCGGTTGCGCCTCGGGATTGACCGGCGTCGTGGGCACGACCCTGCGCGTGCGTCCGCGCCTCGCGTCCGGCTGTGACGCGACCGCGGCGGGCTGCTGGGCTTCCTGAGGCGGCGGCGGCTGCGTGGCGACCTCCTTGCCGCCTTTGCAGTTGACGAGCCAGACATCATAGACCGGATGCTCGACGCCATGCAGGCCGGGGCTCGACGCGAACATCCAGCCCGAGAAGATGCGCTTGCTTTCGTATTTGATCGGGCTTGGGCCCGGATTGTCCGGGTCTCTCCTCTGATCAGGCTTGGGTTGCTGCTCGTCCACCTCGACGAAGGTCGTCGTCATCGGCGCTTCGGTCTGCGGGCGGGTGTTGCAGACGCGCGGCGTGACCTGAAGCGTGCCGAACTGGACGGTTTCGCCGATAGCCACGTCGAAGTTGATGATCCTGCCGGTGATCTTGTCTAGTCCGGCGAAGACGGCGGTCGGATGCCGGATCGGATCAGCGCGCCCCGCCGACGGCGCGAGCGCCGCGAGACGCCGCGCCGACAAGCGCGCTTCGCAAGGGAAACGGAAAGCCCTTGGGCGATGTCATAGCGTCACCGGGGTCGAAACCTTTGTGAAAGCCGAAAGCGTGCGGCCGGCGCCGAAGAAACACGCGATCAAGGCGATTGCGTGTCCCGCACAGCTCCGATTTTTTTGGTTGCGGCAGGAATTTCGTTTCTGAACCGGCGAAGGCGGGACCGCTAGCCTTCCGGGCGCCAGGCGTCGTAATCCCCGCCTGAGGCCGGGCGCTGGCCCGAGGCCAGGATCGATCCCGGAGGCCGATAGGCGAAGGCCGTGCCGGTCATGTTCTCGCGATAGGGAAGCTCCCATTCGCGCGGCGTGTAGCTCTCCTGCGTCGGCGGCGTGTCCACCGTGTGATGCAGCCATCCATACCAGCCGGGCGGCGTGGCCGAGCCTTCAGCGTAGCCGTTGTAGATCACCCAGCGCCGGTCGAAGCCGAGCGCCCGGTCCTTCCTGCCGCCTTTTGTCCGGTAGTAAATGTTGCCAAACTCGTCCTCGCCGACGCGCTCGCCCATGAGCAGCGTGTAGATGGCCGTGCTGAGCGTGGACCTGTTCCACCACGTGAAGAACCGAACGATGAACGACATGCGCTTTGGGTCCCCTTGCGATCGCCGGCGACTTATCGCGTCTCGTGCTGCCGATGTCCAGCCTCAATCGGTCGCACGCACGAAGGCCCCGAAGGCGCGCGGGCCGTCCCCCGTCTCGGCTTTACCGAGGATCTCGAGGCTTTTGGCGTCGATCGCCCAAAGCTCGTTCGAGAACCAGTTGGTCACATAGACCCGGGCCCCGTCGCGACTAGCCGCGACGCTTTCGGGATATTCGCCGACCTTGACCACGGCGAGCGGCGCGAGGCTCCCCGCGTCGAAGACGCTGACCGTCTCGTCATATTGGTTCGCGACGAAGACGCGGCCGCTCGCGAGCGCGACGCCATAAGGGCGCTTGCCGACCTTCACGCTCGCGACGAGCTTCTGCGCCTTGAGATCGACGACGCTCAAGTCATCCGACTCCACATTGGCGCAGTAGGCGCGCAGGCCCGCGGCGTCGATCGCGAGGCCGAAGGGATGGCGGCCGACTGCTATCGTCGCGCGCTTCGTCAAGCTCGTCGAATCGAGGAGGACGAGCGCATCGTCGTCGCGGGCCGAGACGACGATCCAGGCGCCGTCCGGCGTGACCGCGACGCCGGACGGCACGGCGCCGACCTCGGCCTTGCGCGTCGCGCCGCTTTGCGGATCGATCTCCGTGAGCTCGCGGCCGTTCATGTCGGCGACATAGATCTTCTTGCCGTCGGGCGAGACCGCAACGCCGAAGGGAAGGCCCGGCGCTTTGATGCGCTTTTCGAGGCGGCGCGCCTTGGCGTCGATGACGGAGACGAAGCCGCCTTCCGGGCTCGTCACATAGACGCGCGCGCCGTCCGGCGCGACCGCGACGCCGGCAGGCTTGCCGCCGAGCGGCAGGCGCGCTGCGGTCTTCATCGCAGCCAGATCGACAATCGCAAGATCGCCGCCGCCCTGATTGGGAACGAAGGCCTCGTCGGCGCGGGCGTAAGAGAAGGTTAGAACGAGAACGATTGACGCGATGCGGCAACTCAGCCCGTCACGGCGAGGAGCAAAACGGCGACGCCATCCACTGTTCGCGGGGCGTCTGTTGGATGGCTTCGCATTCGGTTTGCAATGACCTGGGAAGACGACCGCGCAACTCATGGCCGCTCGAGCTTCGTCTTCAGCGACGCGAGCCCCTCCTTGAAAATCCGCGTCACGGCGTCGACGGCGACTTCATCGGTGAATTGCTCCGGCGGATTGCCGCCGGGGAAGGCCCGATAGAAGCGGCTCTTCCATTCGACGCGCGAGGCGCCGTCCGCAAGAGGGCGCACAGTGAGCGTCGCCGACAGATTGCCGACCGGCAGCACGTTGATGTCGGCGCGCTCGATGATGTAGCGCAGCGACATCGCCGCGCCTTCGTATTGCACCAGGCGCTCGTCGAGAGAACCGCCGCGCTTGTAATAGAGGCGACGCGTCGCCTTCTCGGGGAGATTGCCGCCCTGGGCCTCGACGCGCTCGATCTCGGGCCGCCAGCTCACGTCGGCAAAGTCGCCGACGACTGCCCAAACCTTTTCTGGCGGAGCGGCGATCTCGATCGTCTCAACGACCTTTTGAGGCGTCGCGCCATGCGCGGCGACGAGGGTTGGCGCAAGCGCCAGCGCCGCGGCGAAGACGAAGGCCAGCGCCGCGGCGAGGCCGGAGAGCGGGCGGGAGGGCCCCCGAGCGCGCTGCGAAAAGGTGGAAACCGGCTTTTCGCGTAAAGTGCGCTCGAAGCTTTTAGAATCGATCACTTTTTCTGCGGTCAGGCGAGTCCGCCTGATCGCAGCATGATCTATGCCTCCGGGCGGCGGGCCGCTCGGAAGACCGGAGAAAGTCAAAGTCTTACTTGCCCTCGGCCTTGGCCTTCAGCGCGGCGAGGCCGGTCTGGTAGAAGTCGGTGATCGCCTTGAGCGCGGCTTCGTCGGTCAGCTCCGGCGGCGGATCATTGTTCAGGAAGCCGCGGTAAAAGGCCCCCTTCCATTCGACGACGCTCTTGCCGCCCTCCTCCTTGACGCTGATCGTCGAGGAATAATTGGCGACCGGAACGACGCTCGGCTCGTCCTTGTCGATCTTGTAGGAGAGCGTGTGGCCGTCGGCGTCGTATTTCGTGACCAACTCGTCGACCGACCCGCCCTTCTTGAAGGTGATGGTGCGCTTGGCGTTGAGGGCGTTGCCGCCAGTCCCTTCGGTCTTGGCGACCGCCGGATGCCAGCTCAGATCCTGGAAATTCCCGACGATTTCCCAGACCTTGGCGACCGGCGCGTCGATCTCGATCTTTTCGACGACCTTCTGGCGCGACGGCCCATGCGCGAGCGCCGCAAGCGGCAGGAGCGAAAGGGCCGCGGCAAGGACGAGACGGCGCGAGGCGACGAAGGACATGCGGATTCTCCTAGAAGCAACGCCCGCAACCCGCGCGAGCGCCAAGTCGCCCGCCAGTAAAGGCGCCCAACCCGCGGCGTCAAGGCCGTCTTCGCGCGCTCTCTGAAGCTGCGGGAAGTCTTCACTCCTCGCCGAGCCGCTCGATCTCCTCCAGGACGACGCGCATCAAATCGGGGAGATGCAGCCGCACCGTGTCCCAGACGAGTGACTCCGCCACGTTGTCGTAGTTTTGGCGATAGATGTTGCCGGCATCCCTGATCTCCCGCCAGGGCAATTGGGGATGCCGCTCGCGCAGCTCGTCGGGCAAGCGGCGGCTCGCCTCAGAAATGATCTCGAGCGCTCGCGTCGCCGCGTAAAAGCGCAGGCGAGAGTCGGCGAAAGGCTTCTCGTCGAGATCGCCCACGAACTGCTGCGCGAGCAAAATATTGTCGCGTATGTCGAACAAGGCGCCTTTGGCGGGCTCAGAAAGCATAGACCGCGTCGCGCTCGGCCGTCGGCCGAACATGCGGCTTTTGCGCGCTACGATTGGAGACGTCGACGCGCATGGGAAACATGTCCTCGAGAGCGTGAACGATACCCATGTATCCCCACAAGCCGATATGCGCTTCGGGCTTGATCTCGACCATGATGTCCAGGTCGCTGTCCGGGCGGTTGTCGCCGCGCGCGCGCGAGCCGAATAGAGCGACGTGCGCGACCCCGAGCGCCCGCAGGGGAGCCTCGCTTGCCTTCAGCCTGTCGATGATGGCCTGTCGATCCATGCCGCTCCTATTATCACAATCTTGCGCTTTCTGGCTGGCCCGCCCAGAGCGCGGCGCACAGGCGCTTCTCGGGAGGGACCCGTTGGCTCGCCCGCGACTGTTTGCCTAGAATTTTTTCTACTGTAGGATTTTCGTCCAAAACCCGCGCCTCCTTCTTGCAAATCTCCTAGGCGCAGTGGACCTGACCCATGCGTGAGATTTTGTCGCACTTCGTCAACGCCCCGCTGGAGATCGTTCCCGACGGCGCGATCCTGCTCGCCGAGGGCGACCGGACGGGGCGCGTTTTTGCGCTCGCCGAGGGCGAGCTCGAGGTGCTGCGCGGCGACACGCAGGTGGCGATCCTTAGTGATCCTGGCTCGATCGTCGGAGAAATGTCCGTGCTGCTCGATGCGCCGCACAGCGCGACCGTGCGCGCGCTCGGCGACGCCAAGGTGCATCGGGTCGATGACGGCGCCGCCTTCTTCGCCGCGCGTCCGGATCTGGGCTGGCTTCTCGCGCGCCTGCTCGCCCGTCGGCTCAACGCGGGCACGACTTATCTCGCCGACTTGAAGCAGCAGTTCGCGGGCTTCGGCAACCACCTCGAAATGGTTGGCGAGGTGCTGGAGAGTCTCCTCCATCATCAGGAGGCCACGCTTCACCCCGGCTCCGACCGCGATCCAGGCTATTAGCGAAGTCGTCAGGAAGCGGTTTCGAACCAGGCGGGGAGCGCAGCAAGCGGCGCGATCGGCCGCTCTAGGGGCGCGTCGAGCCGCACCGACTGCGCGCCCATCGCCGAAATCCATAGCGCTTCGCCGACCGTCGTGTCGATGACGATATAGGCCGGCGGCGCCCCGAGATAATGGCCGGTATTGAAAACCCATGTCTCGCCCAGGCGGTCGGCCCAGGAGCCTGCCTTGACGAAAGGCGCCTCGTGGACATGGCCCGAGATGACGATGTCCGGCCCATATTGCGCGATCCATCCGGGGAGGTCCGCGTCACCGAAACTTCGCTGTCCCGACCAGCTCGTCGGCGAGTTCACGGGCGGCGCATGATAGACCCAGATCCAGCGCCGCGCCTCGCGCTTCGCGGCGTCGACTGAGAGCTGAGCGATCAGGCGCTGCTTGACCGACGGCCCATCCCACCAGGGAAAGACGGAGTAGAGCGTGTCGCCGACGGTGATCGCGTCGCCGTCGCAGGCGAGGCCGAGCTTGCCGAGCGCCGTGACCCAGCGCGCGACCTTCTCGCCATCTGGAGAGCGGAAGTCGAGATCGTGATTGCCGGAGCAGAATATGAAGCGCGTCGTCTTCGCCATGCGCTGGAAATATTTTCGCACGACGAGCTTTTGCGCGCCGAAGTCGACATAGGACGCGACATCGAGCGCGTCGCCGGCGAAGACGACGAGATCATATTTCGGCGCGACCTCGGCGAGCCAATCGAATTGTGGAAGCGCATAGTGCAGATCGGAAACGACAAGACAGCGCATCGAATTGTTCCCTGCGCGAGCGGGCCCTCTGCGATTCGGAGCGGAGTAAGCCAGCCTGTGCGCCAAATTAGTCGCGAAATGGCAGTGGCGGAAACTAACTCCCGCCCACTCGCGGCGCCCATTTTTTAAGCTGGAGCCTGTTCGCAGTTTGCGCCTCGCGACGCTGTTTCCGGGCGCGGCCTTCGGCGAGATGGCGCTCGTCGACTTCGGCCGCACGGCGGACCTGTGCTTGGACAGCGCCGTGCTCTGCCAGCGCCTGTCGCTTGCAGCTCTCGACCATTTCCCCCCCCCCCGGCGGTCGAGCGCATCATGCGCAATCTTGCGCTGATGATGGCGAAGCGGCCTGGCCAGGCCAACCAAACTAACCTCATTCTACCTTTCCGCGAGCCGATCGTTTATGATGCAAGGCAAAACAATCCGTCACCTCTTCCTTCCATCGCAATTCGCGATGATGAGGGCGTGCTTCGAGAAGGAAATGATCAGTGATTCAAAATAGCTCCGATTGGAAGGAGCCGCTGGCGCGCGATGCCGACATTATTGAGGCGTGGGCGGGGAAGACTGCAATCACCATGAGACGCTCCTCGCTGATCGAGAGAAAGGTCATGATTTCCGCTTTCGTGATGAGGAAGCTTGCGGAGTCAGCAAAATTCTCGTCATCATTCGGCGACCGTGGCATTGATGTTCGATTTTTTACGGCGAGGCCGGGTTTTATTGAGCCTTTGAGTGGAATGCACGACATTGACCGCGCATATGATATGGGTGCGCACAAAGCGATTAATTTTCCAGTTATGAAATTACTAGATCAGATTATTCATAGCCACGTCTTCATCGAGGAGATTTCTGAGACAGGCACTGTTGAAGCATTCATCGTCTGCTCAGATCGCGCCAAGGAACTGGGCGTTATCGAGGTCAAAATGAGAGATTATTTGGATATCATGCGCGGCGCTGCCAATGATTACCCTGCAAAAATGTACGGCGTCCGCGACACGATTACTGGAAAGGTCCTATCGTGGCGTGGATCGGGCGAGCTACCAAAACATGTGAAAACACTATTTGACGCCAAGCGCCTGCACCCCACCGTGTAGACAGAACGACCCCATCGCGATGACAGCCCAGGATCGACTTTTGCCGACCTAGATATAGGAAACTCGTTGGCGTGGTGAGTTTTATTCAATCAATAGTCTTCATGTATATCTGGCGATCGCTCGCTTAGGAATTCCAATGCAGGGATGTCCGCCGAGGTGATCAACAGGTCCGTTTTCACTCCCACTCTCTCACATACATCATTGTGGTATCGCGCCAACCAAAGGTATTTCTGAAGGACTCGAAGCGAGCTTCCCGCCCTTATTGCGTTTTCTGTCACTAGGCCTCTATGTCTCGACAGCAAGAGTGGATAAGTTTCAGGATAGTCAAGCTCATTTCTCATAGCATATAGATAATCAACAAACCAAAGACCATCGTCTCCTTGACTTAGAGACCCACTCAGATAATGAATTTCGTCTGCTGTGTTATGATGTTCTGCGCGCAAACGAGGATCAGAACGAAGCTCTTGAAACGCCTCAGGACCTACAACGATCCGAGGATAATTAGCAAATTCGTTTTCCAATGCGTATGCTCGATTAAATCCCGGGCCAAACACTGTCGTGCCGTCACAAAAGACTTCGCCTGTTGTGACACCACCGCGAACTATCACTCCATTGTTTATAAGTTCCCCCTGAGCGTGAATCAGACTGATCACTTCAGGTTGAGTGCGCCGAGCCGATATTTAGTATCGTAGTATCGAATGCGGATCACACTGTCCGAGAAATTCAGCGCAACGACGTCCGTTTCAGGAATTTCATCATCAGTGCCGGCAAAGTTCTGCACCAGATTGAGGATGCGCCGAATTCCGACGCTGGGCGTTGTTCGACCAGCGTCCTGAAACCCAAGATATCCATGAATGTGATAACCGCCCGGCGATAGCTGACCGGTGGTGTCACAGCGCGGGCCAACTTTAGCCTCCTTAAAGATGACGAGACGCGATCGCTTCGAACAGCTCGAGAGTCGCCCATTCCAACGTAACATCGCCTGGATCTGCAAAGCGTTAGGCGTCGACCCTTACCGCCGCGCCATCCCGGGGCGGTCGAACGCATCATGCGCCACCTCGCGCTGATGCTCGCCAAGCGCCTGGGCCAGGCCAATGCGAAGAAGGTCGATTTTTTGAGCGCAAACTTACCTCACACGTCCAAATTCGCCACGTTCAGCGCATTCTCCTGGATGAACTCGCGCCGCGGCTCGACCACGTCGCCCATGAGCCGAACGAAAATCTCGTCGGCCTCGACGAGGTCCTTGATCTTCACTTGCAGCAGCGAGCGCACGTCGCGGTCGAGCGTCGTCTCCCAGAGCTGCTCGGCGTTCATCTCGCCCAAGCCTTTGTAGCGCTGGACGGTGAGGCCCTTGCGTCCCTGCGCGTTCATCGCGTCATAGAGCGCGAGCGGGCCGGAAGTCGCTGCCTCGTCGCCCCTGCGCACCAGAGCCACCTGACCTTCGAAGATTTCGTGCAGGGACGCCGCGCGCTCGTGTAATTTGCGCGCCTCGCTCGAGGCGAGAAGCCCCGCGTCGAGCATCGCGATGTGCTCCACGCCGCGCAGCGTCCGGCGGAAAATATAGCCGCCGTCGCGCAAGGCTCCACGCCAGCCGAGCTCCGTCTCCTCGGCGATGACGTCGAGCCGGCGCGACACCTCGTCTGCGAGCCGCTGCGCCGCCTCGGCGTCTTCCGGCGGGGGCTGCAAGGCGCCGGCGAGCGCCGCCTGCTCGACGACGCTCTGATCGTAGCGGGAGTGCAACGACAGTACGAGCTGGCGGAAGGCGCGGCATTCCTCGAGCACGCGGCGCAGATCGGCGCCGGCGCGCTCCTCGCCCGAGGCCGAGCGCAACACGGCGCCGTCGAGCAGCGCGTCGATCAGATAATCCTCGAGCGCGCGCTCGTCCTTGAGATACTGCGTGGACTTGCCCTTGGTCACCTTATAGAGCGGGGCCTGCGCGATATAGACATGGCCGTGCTCGATCAATTCCGGCATCTGCCGATAGAAGAAGGTCAGGATCAGCGTGCGGATATGGGCGCCGTCGACGTCGGCGTCGGTCATGATGATGATCTTGTGATAGCGCAGCTTCGCGATGTTGAACTCGTCGCGCCCTATGCCGGCGCCGAGCGCGGTGATGAGTGTGCCGATCTGCTCATTGCCGAGCAGTTTGTCGAAGCGGGCGCGCTCGACGTTCAGGATCTTGCCGCGGAGCGGCAAGACGGCCTGGAACTCGCGGTTCCTCCCCTGCTTCGCCGTGCCGCCGGCCGAATCGCCCTCGACGATGAAAATCTCGGATTTGGCCGGATCGCGTTCCTGGCAATCGGCGAGCTTGCCGGGGAGGTTCGCGACATCCAGCGCGCCCTTGCGGCGCGTGAGATCGCGCGCCTTTCTAGCCGCCTCGCGCGCCACCGCCGCCTCTATGACCTTGCCGACGACGCTCTTGGCGTCGGCGGGATGCTCCTCCAGCCATTGGCCGAGCATTTCATTGACGATGCTCTCGACCGCCGGCCGCACTTCCGATGAGACGAGCTTGTCCTTCGTCTGCGACGAGAATTTTGGATCGGGAACCTTCACCGAGACGACGCAAGTCAAGCCCTCGCGGCAATCGTCGCCGGTGAGTTCGACCTTCTCGCGCTTGGCCTGCCCCGAGCTTTCGGCATAGCCGGTGATCTGGCGCGTCAGCGCGGCGCGAAAGCCCGCGAGATGCGTGCCGCCGTCCCGCTGCGGAATGTTGTTGGTAAAGACCAACACATTCTCGTGATAGCTGGCGTTCCACCACAGCGCGACCTCGACCTCAATGTGCTCCCGCCTTCCCGCGATCATGATCGGCGCGGAGAGCAGAGGCTCCTTGGCGCGGTCGAGATAGCGCACGAAGGCCTCGAGCCCGCCTTGATAAAACAGCTCATCCGTCTTGATCTCGGCGTGGCGCGCGTCAGTCAGAACAATGCGCACGCCCGAATTCAGAAAGGCGAGCTCGCGAAGCCTGTGCTCGATCGTCGCGAAATCGAACTCGACCATGGTGAAGGTCGCCGGCGAGGGCTGGAAGGTGACTTCCGTGCCGCGCTTTGGTTTGCCCTCGACCTCCGGCGCTGGGCCGGTGACGACGAGATCGGCGACGGCGTCGCCATTGGCGAACTCCATGAAATGCTCTTTGCCGTCGCGCCATATGCGCAGTTTCAACCACACGGAAAGCGCATTGACGACCGAGACGCCGACGCCGTGCAGGCCGCCGGAAACCTTGTAGGAATTCTGGTCGAATTTGCCGCCGGCGTGGAGCTGCGTCATGATGACGTTCGCCGCCGAAACGCCTTCCTCGTGGTGGATGTCGGTGGGGATGCCGCGGCCATTGTCGGTGACGGTGCAGGAGCCGTCGGGATTGAGCGTCATCGTGACGAGCGTCGCGTGCCCGGCGAGCGCCTCGTCGATCGCATTGTCCACGACTTCGTAGACCATGTGATGCAGGCCGGTGCCGTCATCCGTGTCGCCGATATACATCCCGGGGCGCTTGCGCACGGCGTCGAGCCCGCGCAGCACCTTGATCGAGCCCGCGCCATAGTCGTCGCCATTCGCAGCGTCTTGATCGCTCATGCTTTTCTGGTCTCCTCGGGCGGCGCGCCCTTTTAGCGATTCGCAGACGCTGAGTTTACGATACTTCAGCGCCCGGTTGCACGGATAAAAGGCGCAGCCATTTTGGAAGAGGCGGGAACGGGTCGCCCTCCTGCGCCAAGCAAGAACAGGAGGGGAGGATCATGTCCAAGGCTTCGAAAATCGCGCTCCTCGGCGCGCTCGTCATCGGCGCGATGACGACGAGCGAGGCGTCCGCCGCCCATCATCGGCGCGCCGGTGATCGCCCCCCTGCGCCGCGAGGTCGGGCCGCAGCGGGGCTCGCCGTCAGTATTGGAAAACCTGTATCTGGTCAGCGGCGTAGTCCCGCGGCGCGGGCGCGGCGTTCATCTCGTGGATGCGGGCGAGCGCTTCTCCATAAACGCCGTTCATGATGACGAGCTCGATCCGGCCTTGGGCGGAATTTTCGTCGAAGCCGTCGACGGGAGCGATCTCGTCGGCGCCTTCGTCGTAGATGACGCGCAAGGGCTTCAATGCAAAGGGCTTGGCGAAGCCTTCGGCCAGGAGGAGCGCGGCGATCTGGCGCGCGTCGACGAACCGGATCGCATAGACGCCCGGCGCCGCGTCGCGGTCGATCTCGAATTTCCGTTTCTCCGCCATGATCTCGACTTCCTCACGCCTGGACTTGGGGGCGGCCGTCCGCAGGGGCGCGCCGTCCAAGCGGGGCAGCCAGGAGGCGCAGTAGGAAGCAATGTGGATTTTGCGCTGCGGCGCCGGCTGCCGGGCGCACGCTGCTGCCGAGGTCGAGCGGCAGCGCCCCAGCAAGGCTTGCGCCCTTCACTGCCAGTCAGCGAGCTTCGGGGCTAATGGAAGAGATGTCGCTTCGTCTCGAACTCGACGATGGAGCCGCTCCTGATCAGCGCGCGAAGAAGCTCGGCCAGCCCAGGGCTCTCGCCCGCGCCTCCACTCGGGAGTCCGCGTAGAAGTTGAAACGATGATGCCTCCAGGCGTCGAGCCGTGAGTAACGGGCCCCGCCCAAGAGAACGAGCGCAAAGCCCTCGGCATGCACGATTTCCGGCTGTCCGGGGCGGTAGCTGCCATTGGGAAAGGCGTAGACGCTCGGCGCGAAATTCAAGCGCTCGAGAAAATATTCCCGGCATTTGCGAGCATCGTTCTTGAGATAATCGTCGCTTTCCGTCGCCATGGTGGCGTGCTCAAACGAATGAGCGCCGAATTGATGGGATCGAGCAAGTTGTCGGATTTCCTCGATCGTCATCATCGGCGACGGCCGAAAGTTGTCGAGCCGCTCGATTTGCGGCTGCGACCGAGAAAATTGCGCCTTTTGCTCAGCGATCGGCTGCGCCTTGAAAACGGTCGAGCATGTCAGGCAGGATCGCGGGCGATTGTCCGGATCGGCTCCGGCCGGCAGACCGGGCAGTGGAACCTCTCGCAAAAGCGCCGCGGGCGCGCTGTTGATGAAGTCTTGCAAGATGACGTTCATCGGCGGACGCCCGCTCTCGATCGCCGCGGGAACGACGTTTTGATTCACCCGAACCCGGTGCTTTTCGAGTATAGGCGCCGCGATGTCGATGAAATCCTTGTAGCCGTCGTCGAAGGAGATGATCATCGGCGGCTTATCACTCGCGGGCGGCAGCGAAAGCTCATCGAAGCCGACCAGCGAGAATCGCTCTTTGAGCCAGGGAAGCAGCTCGTCGAAGAGGCTGGAGCTGATGGAGGCGCAGCTTCCCCGGCCGTTCGTGACACGATGAAGATTGAGGATCGTCAGGGCTCCGGTGCGCGAAAGAGCCCTAAGCTTTAGCTTGACCGTGAGCTCCTGCTGCAGCCCCCAGCAAACCAACCTTTTCACAGCCTGTTTCACCGAGCCGGCCCCCGCGTTCACGTTGCTCTTTAAGGCTTGGACTCTCCCTCGCATTCGCACGGCAGGGGGGTCTACTGTCGGTTTTGACAGTGGTCCTCCGGAGCTTTTGCGATGGCGTTGAAGGTAAATCACTTCAAGAATATACGCGCAAATTTCTGAAGTATGAACTCACACAAACTGTTTGCATTTCTGATTAAGTTTAATAGCAATACAGATGGTCGCATAAAATTGTGTCTACAAACGGTAGACGGTGGCCTTCCCCATGTCAAGAGCGGCGCATAAGTTGAAAACAAAGTCGTTGTTACGTACTAGTACCTAGAAACCGTGCGGCTGTGAAAAATGTGAAAAAGATTGAGCCGGTTACGTTTTCCAAAAGGTCTCTGCAACGCTGACGGCACGGCAAAGCTGACGTCCGTCAGAACGATCCGAAAGCCGCAATGGGTGCGGATTTCTCTTCGTTCAGCCTTCTCACCGAACAAAAGGAGCGTTAACGGTGTGACCGGCCCCGCCGAAGACGGGGCGCCCGCGCCCTCCTTCAGAGCAGTCCTTCAGAGAAGAGAGCAAGCATGCGCCGCCTCGTCACTGCGCTTTTCGTAGCCGTTTTGATTGCGCCAGCGGCGCACGCGCGCGCGCATGGCGCTGCGAAACCGGCTTATGTTGTGGAGGCGGAGGACAATTACCGACAAGCGCGCACGGAGCTCAGGGCGGCGCAAAACGCTCTAGCCCAAGTCAAGCAAGAAGAGACGCGGCTCGGTCGCCGGGCGATGCGGCTGCACGGACAGTGGATCGAGCCCGCAAAACTGTGGCATACGAAATTGGCGGCGCAACAAAGATTGGCCTTCGCGCAGCAAAACTTCCGGCAGTCGCTCACGGAGCTGAACAGCGCGCGCGACGCCGCCCACCGCGCGCAAGTCGGACCCGTGCCGGAACCCAAGCCTATGACCCCGTTTTGGGAGCTTTGGTGACGCGGCGGCTCAGATGAACGCATGATCAAGGCGTGTTTTTTCGCACAGCCGAATCGGCCGACAACGTATAGCTTGCACACTATTCTAATGCTCATGTCAGGGAGAAAGGAAATGAGCAAGCCGAGCTATCTCAAACAATGCTTTTTCATCGCCCTCGTGATGCTGGCGGCGTCCATCGCCTATGTCGAATCTGCGCCAAGGTATCTGAGCGACACAGGCGTTGAAGCCGTTCTAAATTAGACGACGCTCGGGGAGGGTTTTCCGACGGAGGCGCAACGCGCGATCACGATCATCGGGCCGTTCTTGCCGCTGTTTGGCTCTCGATCGTGACCGAGTCCCGGGGAAATTGCGACTTAATCGGCGGATCGTCGAAAGACACCGAGAAATAATCGACCTTCAAGCGCTCCGACCCCGCCATCACGCGCAAAAAACCGGCGTTCATGACATCGTAGCTCTCGAGCCGAACCATCGGCAGCGAGGTTATGAATGGAAGTCGGTCGACGACCAAGCCTCGTTGCAGCTTATGAAGCGAACGCGACGAGTTCGCAAAACCGCCGCCGCCGGCGACGATGTAAGGCACGGACTTTCCCTCGAAAGCACGGGAAAATCTCTGATAGGAATGGACATGCCCCGAAAGGACAAGGTCGGGGAGCCGGCCGCTGGCGAGGAAGGCGGAATCCATCGCTGACTTTATCTCCACGTATCCGCCATGGGTTTCGTCAAGCGAGAAGCACGGATGGTGGGATGCGACGATGAGCCATTTGTCGGATGGGGCCTCCCGCAATCGTTCCACGAGCCAATCTCTTTGTCGCTGTTCTCCACGCCGGTCCAATTGTCCGTCGATGTTCGAATATAATCCGATAACATGAACAAAGGGAGCCTCGAGCACCCAATAACAATAAGGTTGCGTCATCGTGGACCGGTATTTGAAGAGTCGCTTCGGCAGAGGACCGCAGAAATTCTGCATGAAGCCCTGAAGCGACGGTTCGCTTTCCAATTCAGCGCGCCCCGCGATTTCGCCATCATGATTTCCTGGAATAGCGAAAATGGGCGCGTCGTAATATTGGTAGGGTTCATAAAACTGTGCGACATACTGGCCGCTTTCGCCACTGAGATAGACGATGTCTCCAAGATGGAATAGGAATTTCGGTCGGTCTGTCTCGTCCGCATCGGCAATCTGATCTTGCATGGCCGAAGCGACCGCGTCTTGCGTTTCATTGCCGTGAATTCCGCCCGTGTCGCCGAGCGCATGAAACACCAGAGCGCCGGCCCTTTCCGATTGGTCGGTTACGCCGGGAAGAACGGCCTCCAATGGAAGATTGAAGCTCGTTCCACCAAAAGGCGGCGGCGGTTGGAAGCGAGGCTCCTCGGGAAAATTCGTGACCGGATTGCCGATTTCGGGCGCGATCTTCGCGAAGACCGAGCCCTTGACGTCCCTGTTCACGGCAAAACCTCCCCAAAGCTCGGATCAAGAGCGGGAAATTGGAGCGCGAAGACGACAGCCAGGAGACGGTCGAGCGGACGCCGGCGCTTTTGCATCCGCGCAATTAGGAATTTAGTATTCCGCCAATGGTTGCAATTGCCGATGAGCCGAAACGTGGCCTGCTGAAGCGCGTTTGCTGCCTGGGCAGCATCAACGTTGACGTCAGTCTGCGCTTGGACCGTCTCCCTGAGCAACATGAGAAACTCGTGGCTCACGAGGCCCGCGTCGGCGGAGGCGGCTCCGCCGCCAACACGGCTGTCTGGCTATCGCGCCAGGGATTGAGCGTCGAGATGCGCGGCTGGCTCGGAGACGACGCTCTCGGGATGTTCGCGCTTGCCGATCTTCGATCGAATGGCGTCGATACGCGCGGCGTCAAAATGCTTCCGATCGCGTCGCCCATCGCCGTTTGCCTCGCGCCGCCCGATGATAAGAGGATCATCATCAGCCCCATCGTCGAGGCGCCTTGGACGCCTTACGATCTTGGCGATTTATTCGAAGACGTCGACTGGCTGCACACGACGAATTACGAGACGGTCTTCCTGCGCCACGCGAAAAGCTCGGGCCGCAAGCGGGGAACCCTCCTTTCGCTCGAATTGGACGGCCGTTACGATCCCGCTTTTCCCAGCATAGCGGACTATCTTTTCACGAATGCAGACGAGCTGGCGCGCAGGCTGGGCACAGCCGACCTGGCCGGCTTTATAATGGAAAAACATGGAGCAGACCCAGCAACCTGGTTCGTCACGCAAGGAATGGACGGCGCGATGATCATAGGCGGGGGAAAGATCGAGACCGTCACGGCCATTCCGATCGAAGCCGTCGACCGCACCGGCGGGGGCGACGCGTTCAACGCAGGCGTCATCGCCGCCCTGTTGTCCGGCGCGGATCCCCGATCGGCCGCGATGGCGGGACTTCGGCTTGCCGCGCAGGCCCTGGGCCGTTTGGGCGCGCATTGAGGCTATGAGAAGACTTCGGCGCAAGCCCGCTTCGCGCGAGCAAGCGGAAGATCCAGACTGGATGCTCCCCGCGGTAAACGGCAGAATGAGGCGATAGCCGGATCAGTCTCTCGCATTATCCTCGACGCCCTCGACGATGACCTGATTGAGCGCGCCGCCGAACAGCAGCATCGCGGCGAGCCAGTTCAAGAAGATGACCGCGATCATAATCGACGCGAGGCCGGCGTAAGTGGAGACGTAGCTCTGGACCGAGCTCGCGAGGAAAGCCCCGAAAGCGGCGCCGAAGCCAATCCAGGCCGCCATCGTGACGAAAACGCCGGGAGCAATCATCCGCAGGGAGCGCTTTCCCGCCGGCAGATATTTGTGCGCGGTCACGAGCACGAGGAGAATGACGGCGGAGGAAACGCCGTAGCGAACGGGCGTATAGAATTTCGCGAGCCCCCGCGCGGTTTCGGGCGCCGCTTCTTGCAAGTGAAGCCATATCAACGGCGCCACCACCATCAGTAAGGTGAAGGCGAGGAGAGCGATCGCGGCCATGAACACGAAGAGAATTGATTCGAGCCGCAGCAGCCACCAGGGCCTTGCATCGCGCACCGCATAGGCTCTGTTGAGGCCGACGCGCAGCGCCTCGACGCCGCTCGCAGAAAAATACAGCGACAGCAACCCGCCGATCGTCAGCAGTCCGCCGCGCGGCGTGGTCAGCACCCGATGAATTTCTGCGGCGAGGGGCCGGGCGATATCCGGCGGCCAGGCGTCGAAAAGCAGCTCAGCCGCTCTGTCGGCGATCTCGGGCGTGCCGAAGAAGCCGGCGACCGCTCCGACGAAGATCAGAAATGGAAAGATGGTGGTGAGCACCGAGAGCGAAATGTGGCTCGCAATCGGCCAGCCGTCATCAACTTCGAATTTGAGATAGGCAGCGTAGGCTAGTTTCCCGAAGCGAAACATGAGACCTCGAAGAGAGCGGCGCTTGGAAGGCGAGGTTTATATGGCTCAGGATCGCATGGGCGCAATGTCGGGCGCCGCGGAGTCCGCGGGCAAGGCTTGCTCAAATCTGCCTGTCAATCGCGCAAAAGCGCGCGCGATGGCAATGAGCTCCGCCGTAGCAAGCATTTGAACGCTGCGCGGGGTGATCGGCGCTAAGCACGCCGGCGCGCGATCTGGCGAATTGTCGCGCGCCCGTTCGTGAGTAAGACGCGCTTGTTCTTCGGACGGAATCGTTCGCGCGATAAGAAATCGCGTCACACCAAAAAGATGGAGCGAAGCCTGACCGCAAAAGTCTGTCAACCTTTGGGCAAATTCCCTCTAAAAGCGGCCGCGCATGACGCGGCCGTATACGTCTCATTTGGGCGCGTCGCTCGCCTATTTTTTGGCTTCGGCGTTCTCGTGCTGAACATGGCTGCGGGAGTTCGCGTCGGTGGACGGCACGGGTATCGGAGCCCGCACCTCGTCCTTGCCCTTTGGGGGCTCTTTATAGCCCGGCATTCCAGGGGTATTCGGCTGCGCCCAGCCCTTTTCTTCCGCGAGAGAAGCGCCGCTGAAGCCGGCGACAGCCGATAGAGCGACAACAGCAAAGAGCGCCGAGTGTTTGAAAATCATCGTTGTCTCCTCCTGGATCCTTCATTCTTGTAAGGAAGAAGCTTCCGCTTCCGTGCACATGATATCGTTGCGTGCGAACTTAATTTGACACGGGGGTGTCTGCCCCCTGAAAAATGACCCAAACGCTATGTTAGCGCTTCGCCGAATTCCTTCAGGCTCGGCGGTCGCAGACGCGAAGGCGCAACCGGGAGGCCCAGCTGTGGCCATTCCGTCAGGGCATAAAGCACGAGCGGCGCCGCATGCCGAGCTGCTCTGTTTTCAGCGTTCGGCTCTCCTTTTTGAACGGATGGCCGCGGCGACGCGCAAGCCCTCAGCGACGGCGCTTTCCACGGCGGGCGCGCCTTGGCCGTCCGAATGCGCGAGCAGCACGTTTCCGAACTGTTTGGGCAAGCCGAGCATTCGCGTCACCGTGCCGGGGCGGGGGATCAGGTGCTGATGCCCCCAGCGGGTCAGCCGCACCTCCGCCAATCGGGCGGAGGCGAAGGCGTCGGGCAGAAAGCGGCGAAGACCGTCGACAACGGGGCCAGCCAACGCCGCTCGATCCCCGTCCAACAACAGCGCCCGGCCTTGGGCGGGGTCACGAAATGGCGCGTATACGGTCAAGACGCCATGCGTGACCGGTCGCGCCTTGGGCGGCAGCACGGCGCTGGCGTCGACCGCGTCAGTAAAAGCGGCGTTGGAGGGCGTCCAGGCGTCGTAGGACGAGAGCCGCAGCCGGCCCTCGAAGCAACAATTGGCCACAAGGTAACTGCCTCGGGCCGTGCCTTTCATGCTCGCGATCACGTCCGGGTCGACCCCGCGCAAAATCCGGCCGGCGAAAAAATAGGGCGTCGCCACGACGACCCATCGAGCGGCGATGCAGCGCGGCGCGCTTGGCTCGGCAACGTCGAACCAACCCACGCGCGAAAGTCCCTCTTCTGCGGGTTCGACCGCAAAGACCGCGGCTCCCGTTTGCAGGCGGCCCGCGCCCGAGCGCTCGATTTGATTCCTCAGCGCGCGCGACAAAAAAGCGTTGCCGCCGGGAAACGCGTAAATCGGCGAGACGATTTCGGAATAGAAGTTGACGCCGACATAGGCGGAAACCGCATCGGCGCCGGCGCTGAAGGACGAATAGCAGTAGGCGTCGATCAACTCGTGAAGAACGGGATCGACGTTTTGGCGCCGTAGATAGTCAAGCAAGGAGACGCCGTCGAGCTTGAGAGCCCGCGCGCTCGCCTTCTCAACGGGGATTTTGGGAAAATCAGCGCTGGCGACGATCTCTCGAAAATGCTGCCGCAATCGCGCGAAGGGCGCGCGCAGCGTTCCCCTGAGCGCATCGGGCGAGCGTGGCGCTCCCGTGAAAACACTGTCCACGGTCTCCGGGACGGGGCGGGGCGTGAGACCGAGCTTTTCATAAAGCGAGCCATAAGGCTCAGTGATATCGACGAGATAGGCGGAGCCCAGGGCGTAATCGACGCCTTTCCAAGTTCCCGCTCTGGCGTTCCCTCCGATCTCCGCCTCGCGCTCCAGGAGAACGAGATCATAGTCGGCGAGCAAGGCGCCCACGGTCAGCCCCGCAAGTCCCCCGCCGACTACCACGACGTCCACGCGCCGCTCAGGCGCCGGCAAGGGCTTGTTCCAGAGGCCGTCCCGAATGGCGTGCATGGGGGCGAAGCTTTCGCCGGTCCAATCGGCGAGCGCGAAATTGTTCGCCCCTTGTGACAGGCCGAGGCTCGGCGCGAGCAGCGCGGCGCCCGCGCCAGCAACTCCCTGCATCACTTGGCGTCGCGTCGGCGTCCGGGAGCCTTCCTCGTCGCCGAAGCGAGAATGAGCCGTCTTACGCATCAAATCTTTTTCCCGCGACCCAGGTCGCAAAAACCGTCATGTCGCTGGGTTCGAAGGCCACGATGTCGGCTCGATAGCCCGGAGCGAGGCGGCCGAGCCAATGTCCAAGCCCCAGGAAATCGGCGGGCTCGGCGCTGGCGAGCCGCAGCGCCTGTTCGAGCGGCGTCCCCAGAAGCCGCACACTATTTCCGACAGCGGTTGCGATTCCGATCGAGGAACCCGCGAGCACGCCTTCCGGCGTCGCGCAACGACCGTCGCGGACCAAAATCGGCGAGCCTTGCAGATTAAATTCCCGCTTTGCGCCGCCGACTGGCGGCATCGCGTCGCTGACGAGCATGGCGTGGCCGGCGCCGCGCAGCGCAAGCCTCAGCATCGCCGGCGCGACATGCCAGCCGTCGACGATCAGCCCGTAATAGGCGTTCGCTGACTTCGAGCGCCGCCGCGACGGGGCCGGGCTCGCGGCCCGAGAGCGGCGGCATGGCGTTGAACAAATGCGTGAAACCGGTGAGCCCTTCCGCCATTGCGGCGCGCGTCTCTGCGTAGCTCGCCGTGGAATGGCCGAGCGCTATCCTCGCCCCCGCGGCGGCGAGCCTCGTGATGAAGCCTGCTGGCGCCTGCTCCGGCGCCAGGGTCACGAGCAGCACGCCCTTTTTGAGAGACGTCAGCATGCCTTCGTGATGCGGCTCGGGGCGACGAATGAGGTCGCGGCGGTGCACGCCGGGCTTTTCGGGCGAAAGGAACGGGCCTTCGAGATGAATGCCGAGGACGCCCGGCTCGCGATCGAGCATGATCTCGACGGCGCTCAGCGCCGCCGTCATGGTTTCGTCCGTGTCGGTGATCAGCGTCGGCAAAATCGACGTCGCGCCGAGCTTCCGATGCGCGGCGACGATCTTCGCGACGCCCTCCGGCGTCGGATCGTCGTTGAACAGCACATCCCCGCCACCGTTGACCTGGATGTCGATGAAACCCGGCGCGAGCCACGCGCCTCGAGGCGCCTCGAAAATCTCGATCGAAGCGGAAAGATCGCCCCGCGGCGCGACCGCCGCGATCGTCGAGCCTTCGACTACGACAGCGCTGTCGCGGCGCGACGTCGCGCCGTCGAAGACAACGTCTGCGGCGATCGCATATCGCTTAGCGCTCATCATCGCGTGCGCGTGACTTTCCGCAAATGACGCGGCTGGTCCGCATTCGTTCCGCGCGCCGCGGCGACGTGGACGACCATCGCGTAGAAGCTCTGGATCAGACAGATCGGGTCGGTCTCAGGGTGATCCGGCGCCAGCGCTGCGAGCCGGCCGCGCGCCGCCTCTTCAGACGCGGTGATGAACACCTCCGCTCCTTTCGCTCTCAGATCGTCGGCGAGCTGGGTCATCCCCTGCGCGGCGGCGTCGGTCGGCGCGAACATCAGAACCGGATATCGCGGAGTCACCAAGGCGACGGGCCCGTGCAGGAATTCGGCCGAGGAAAAGGCTTCGGCGTGAAGATCGGAGGCCTCTTTCAGCTTCAACGCCGCCTCGCGCGCGATGGCGAGCGTCGGGCCGCGCCCGATCGTGACGAGGCTGCTCGCGCCGCTCAAAGCTGCGACGAGGGGGCTCCAGTCGAGATCGCAGGCCGCCGCGAGGCGATCCGGCAAGCGTTCCAGCGCGCCGGCGAGGGCCTGGTCCTGCGCCCATAAGGCGGTCAGGCGCGCCATCGCCGAGAGCGAGGCGATGAAGGTTTTTGTCGCCGGAATGCTGAGCTCCGGTCCCGCCGCCATTGGCAAAACGAACTCGCAGGCCTGCGCCAGCTCGCTCTCTGCATCGTTCGTGATGCAGGCGGTCGCTGCGCCGCACTCGCGCGCCGCCACGGCCAGCTCGATGAGGTCTGCGCTCTTGCCGGACTGCGAGACGGCGAGAAAGAGCTGGTCCGCGAGGCGCAGTCGCTGATGGTAGATCGTCGTGATGCTTGGAGCGGCGGCGGCGACCGCGATGCCGAAATGCCGCTCGATGAGATATTTGCCGAAAGTTGCGGCATGGGCGGAGCTGCCGCGCGCGCAGGTGACGACGACCTGAGGCGGACGCCGCCGCAGGCGGGCGACGAGCGCGCCGAGGACGTCGGCCAGGACAAGCTTCTGCCGCCGCACCGCCTCCGGCGCCGCGCGCAGGTCGGAACTCATTTGGACGTCGAGGACGCTCATCGGCTCGCTTCCCAGGGCCCCGCCAAGCCGATCATCTCACAAGAAGGCCGGCGGGGCGAGCGGAAGCCCGGCGGGAGGGGCCTTGCTTGAATTTCCTGCTATGCTGAACATATGCGGAGACTATGCAGAGCGCACCGATAAGTTCGATGGATACGGAACGACAGAGCCCCCGCTACGCCAAAATCGATCTCTGGGAACCCGCGGAGATCCTCGAAGGCATGATCGAAGGGCAGTTTAGCGCCGTCGCGGCCGTGCGGGCCGCGCGACCGGCGATCGAAAAGGCGGGGCTCGCGATCGAGCGGCGCCTGCGCGGTCGCGGGCGCCTCGTCTACATCGGCGCCGGAACCTCCGGCCGCCTCGCCGCCCAGGACGGGGCGGAGCTGATGCCGACCTTCGGCTGGCCGCAGGATCGGCTCCTGTTGCTCATCGCGGGCGGAACGAGCGCGCTGCTGCAAGCCGTGGAAGGCGCGGAGGATGAGGACGCGCAGGCGACTGAGCTCGTGCGCCACCATGAGATCGGGTCCGGGGATGCGGTGATCGCTTTGGCCGCGAGCGGCACGACGCCCTTCACGCTCGCCTGCCTGCGGGAAGCCAAGCGGCGCGGCGCGCTGACGATCGGCGTCGCCAATAATCGCGGCGCGCCGCTTCTGCACGAAGCGGATCACGCGATCTTCCTCGACACCGGCCCGGAGCCCATCGCGGGCTCGACGCGGATGAAGGCGGGGACGGCGCAACGCGTTGCGCTGCTGCTGCTCTCCTCGCTCGTCATGATCCTGATGGGCCGCGTCTACGACGGGCTCATGGTGGACGTGCAGGCTTCGAACAAGAAGCTGGTTCGCCGCAGCGAAAAGATCTTGTCGCGCCTCTCGGGTCGCAGCAGCGAGGAAATCCAGGAGGCTCTGGAGCGGGCCGGCGGCAGCGTCAAGCTCGCCTTCCTGCTGCTGCAAGGTTACGAACGCGACGAGGCCGAGGCGGCGCTGCATCGCGCCGAGGGCCATTTGCGCCGGGCGATGAGTCTGATTGCGGAGCACCACCCGGAGTCTTCCGTGCCGAAAGACCTGCCGAAAGAGCGACGTCACGCGCTCGCGGACCCGCACTACAACAAAATTTGAGGCTGGCGGCGTCGCTAAGCTCGCCGAACGGCGGCAACGTTCGTGACGGTTCCGCCCGCGCGTCCTATTTGAGCATGGGCCAGAGAAACTGCGAAGAGCGCAAGCCATGACGATCGTCCTCAACCACACCATCGTCCCTGCGCACAACAAAGACGAGGCGGCGCGCTGGTTCGCGCAGATCACCGGCCTGCACGCCGACGAGTCGGACGGCCATTTCGCGCCGGTGCGCGTGAACGACACGCTCACCTTGCTGTTCGCCGATGAGGCGACGTTCGACCAGCGCCACTACGCCTTTCATGTCAGCGACGCCGAGTTCGATTCGATCCTCGGTCGCGTGAAGGGTGAGAGGCTGCGCTTTCGGAAGCGCGCCCTGGAGCTCCGATGACGGCAAGCTCAACGATTGGAACGGCGGACGCGGCGTCTACTTTCGAAGCCCCGACGGCCATTTGCTCGAATTGATGACGGTGGCGCAGTGACGCGGCGCGCGACCCGAGGATGTGTGCCGGACCGGCGCGAATGAGCGCTTTAGCGGGCCACGATTGACGAAGATTAGGACTATGCCTACGCCATCGCTCTATGACAAAGCGATTGGCGGGAAGCGAGTTCGGCATCCTGCCGTTGCCGGTCTCCGAGAGGCGAACTCGAAGACAGGCGAGAGCAGCTTGGAAAAAATGCCACGAGCCAGACGCTGGATGCCGAGCGCCCGCGCGGCCCGCCCCGAACTGCCGAGCGAGGCGGAGAAGCAGGCGATCGTCGCAGCAGCCTGCGAGGCCTTCATCCGCGACGTGTTGAAGCCGCGCTTCCTGCCGCAGGTCAGGCCGACTGAATGGAACTATGTGATCGACATCCATGGCGCCTGGGCGGCCGGGCGCGATCGCTTCATGCAGCGCTACCGATCGGGCATGGAGCACAATCGCGGCGAGGAGTTCGACGCGGCCTTCGCCCGCATCGACCGGATGGGACGAGATCGTTTCGATATTTACTGGATGCGGCACACGGGCAAGTGGTGGCGGCTTCATTCCGGCGTGACGCTCGTCGAAGCGTTTCATATCCTCGAAACGGATGAGGTCCTCCATCCTGTCTGACCTCCGCGCCCGGCCGAAGGTCGGCGCCCCTTCTCGCCGTCAGTCACCTCGGCCGGAGTCAGGAGCGAATATTCATCGAGAGACTGAAGAGACGGGGATAGTCTTGCGCGCCGTGGCGCGGAACTGGCAGGCCACGAGCGATGATGACGAGCACTATGTCTGCGCTATAGCGCTATGATGGGAGCTACCGGGCGGGTTGGCCGCCATACATGCACAAAGCGTATTGACATGTGATACACATGCATTTATCATTTTAACATGACTGCAATGATTCAAATTCGTAATGTGCCGGATGCGTTGCATCGTCAGCTCAAATCGCGTGCGGCGCTGGCTGGCATGTCACTCTCCGACTACCTGCTCAGTGAGATTCGCCAAGTGGCCGAGCGACCGACGCTTGATGAGTTGCGAGCGCGTCTGGAGCGGCGTCCTGGAACGAAGCCGTCGGTGGAGCCGGCGCAGGCGATCCGCGCCGAACGTGATCGCCAATGATCGTCGTCGACGCTTCGGCGGCGCTCGAAGCGCTTCTTCGCACGCCTGCCGCGAGAGCCGTGGAGAAGCGGCTATTCGATCCCTTGGAGACGTTGCACGCGCCTTATTTGCTCGACGTTGAAGTCGCGCAAGTGGTTCGTCGATATGCCGCGAATGGCGATATTGATGACAAACGCGGTCGCGCGGCTCTCGCCGACCTAATGGATTTCCCGCTGCGCCGATATCCACACGACTTCCTTTTGCCGCGCGTCTGGGATTTGCGGAACAACCTTACGGCCTATGACGCTGTCTACGTCGCTCTTGCCGAGGCGCTCGACGCTACGTTGCTCACCCGCGACCAACGGCTCGCCGGCGCGCCTGGCCATCACGCGCGGGTCGAATTGGTGTGAAGGTCTCAGGACGCTCATCCGCGCTCGGAAAATCCGTATATCCGATCAGTCACGGCGGCGGCGCAACTTCGCGGAAACATTTTGGCGGAAGGGGTGGGATTCGAACCCACGGTGGAGTTGCCCCCACGGCGGTTTTCAAGACCGCTGCCTTAAACCGCTCGGCCACCCTTCCAAGCTTTTAATCCGCGGCCCTTTGCCCGCCGTCCGACCGACGGAGAGCGCGCCCGCGACGGATCGCAACCTCAAAGCCTTCGGCGTTTCTCTAGGGCGGCCCGGATCGCCGCGTCAACTTTCGTTACGGCGTGGTTCGCCGAGTGGGCGCGCTCCCCTCCTTTCACTTCCTTCGCGGACGTTCCCTTCGTCCTCTGCTCCAATCAGAAGCAGAAAGATTATAATCAGCGAATTCTCGCTTGTAGAAAGCGAGGATCAGGCGTAGCGTTTGGTCCGAACTGGAGAACTTTTGCTTAGCTCCAGTTCGATCAACAGCCGAGCCCCCGGTGGAACGGCTTGAGAATCAAGTCTTTTCTGCAAGGGACTAATAGAGGCTTGATAACTGGGGAGGATTGCAAATGCGCATCGGACTTTTAACAGCAGCGCTTTTCGCCTTCATCTGTTCGACGGCTTTTGCCGTAGAATTGAAGAAAGACGGGAAGACGGTCAACCTTCCGGTGTGTGGAGGCTTTGTCGGCTTCGAATGCGGGCCCAAAGAATGGTGCAAGTTTCCTCCGCACGGCGCCTGCGGGGTGGGCGATATATTGGGTAAGTGCGAGCCACGACCGGAGTTCTGCCCGGAGATCTTCATGCCAGTCTGCGGGTGCGACGGCAAAACTTACCCGAACGCCTGTCAGGCGGCGGCAGCCGGGCATGATGTCGCCCATGCCGGCAAGTGCTACGCGGGTTAACGCTAAGAAATCTGCGCCGACTGTCTAGTTTAGGGCGTAACACACGAGTGACGGCCTGTGGCGAGCAGCGCCACAGGCTGCTGCTTCTCGTTTCATCCGCCGCGTCAAACGCTCGGGGCCACGACAAAGCCCGCGCCGGCTTCCTCCGCTTGCGCCTCTTCCTCGCGATAGGTTTCTACATGCGCGCCCGGCGGGCCGCGGCGGGCGAGGCGCGCGAAGTCTTCGAGCGCCGTGGCCTCGCCGGCGACGAGCGTTTCGACCTCGTTCCAGCCGCGATTGCGGGCAAATCCTGAAAGCTCGAGCCGCGCCGCGGCATGTGCGAGGAAGGCGCGGAAGCCTACCCCCTGCACGCGTCCGGTCACGATGATGCGCAGCGCCTTATGCGTCATGAGGAACCGCCATATTGTCGAGGAGGCGCGTCGCGCCGAGCCTCGCCGCCGCGAGCAGCCGGATCGGGCCGTCGCGCCGGCCGGCGATGCGCGCCAGCGTCTTAGCGTGGCGCGCCTCGACGTAATCGACGAGGAAACCCGCTTCAGTCAGCTCGGCGCGCGCGCGCGCCAGCGTCGCCTCAATCGCCTCACCCGCGCCGATTTTACGCGCCGCCTCGTCCAGCACGCGATGCAGGGCGGGCGCCGCCGCGCGCTCCGTCTTGGAGAGATAGACGTTGCGCGAGGACATCGCGAGGCCGTCGGCTTCCCTGAGCGTGGGCGCGCCAAGAATCTCGGTCGCAATGTCGAGATCGCGCGCCAGGCGCTCGATGACCAGCAGTTGCTGATAATCCTTCTCGCCAAAGACGGCGACATCTGCCTGCGCCTGGTTCAGGAGCTTGGCGACGACGGTGGCGACGCCGCAAAAATGCGTGGGGCGGAAGCGGTCCTCGAGCTCGGCGCGCGCCGGTCCGTCCACCTCGACGCGCGTCGAAAAGCCCGGCGGATAGACGGCCTCGAGCGTCGGCGCGAAGCAAAGATCGGCCTCGACGCTCGCGAGCTTCTCCAGATCGACGGGGAGCGTGCGCGGATATTTCGCCAAATCCTCGGAAGGGCCGAATTGCGCAGGGTTGACGAAGATCGTCACCACCACGCGCGCGGCGTGGCGGCGCGCCTCGGAAACGAGCGAGAGATGACCGTCATGGAGCGCCCCCATCGTCGGGACGAGCGCGATCCGCTCGCCTTTGCTGCGAAAATGATTGATGCGCTCGCGCAGCGCGGGCACGGAATCGACGACGGGAACCTCGCTCATGATGCGGCTCGCTTATAGGCTTGCGAGAGCTGCTGCAAATAGGCGATATGCGCCGCCGGCAGCTCCCAATCGGCCGCAGCAGTGAGGATCGATGCGAGATGATCCGCCCGCGGCGCGCCGGCCAAACTCTCGGCGCCGACATAGATCAACGCATGAGCGGAGCCCGTCGGCTCGCGCAGCACCGGCGCCAAAATCTTGCGATAGAGCCCGCGTCCGACCTCTTCATATCGATCGAGCGCGCCGACGTCGCTTGGCGCGAGCTCCCACAACACGCCATGCACGCAGGCTTTCGGATCGCGCATGACGCTCGCCGCGCCGCAGGCCATGAAAAACAGGCGATGACGAGCGAGCCGGGCGCGACCCAAAGGGCGCGAGCGCGGACAGCGCTGCGCCATGGCGCGCCGGTCCATGTTGGTTCCGTAAGCGAAATAAAGCGGCATCGATGCTTCCGAGCGCCTGGAGCGGGGAACCGATCTTATAGCCCAGCTCCGCAGAGGCGCGAGGGCGCCCGGAGAACAATCCGGGATTTTAGGGCTCTGACGGACAGCCCGTCGCGAAGGCGCCGCTGAAAGCATCGAGTCTCGTCAGGCCGGGAATTCGGGCTAAAACCAGGGTCTGGACGAATTTAAGATATTCCTCCGACCGGGCGTAGTCGGAGCGGGTCATCTCGTCCTCGACGGGAAAAGGCGTGATTTCGTAACCGGGCGCGGCCCGCGGCAGAAGCGCGCGCGCGCGCCATATGCGTGCGGCTGGTCACGAGGAGAAGTGGGCCCTTGATCGCCCGACGCTTCAGCCAGCATCCTGTCTCGCGCGCGTTCTGGAACGTGTTTTCGGCCGCTTCGCCCATCTCCACGCAGCAGGCGACGAGTTTGTCCAGTTGCGCAAGCTCCGGGTTGCGCTTCGAAAACTGCGCGACGAATGTCTCCTTGTCGAGCCCCGCGCCGCCATTGACCCCCGAGACGTAGAGGCGAGAAACGCGACGCGCCGCAAGAAGCTTCAAGGCTTCGTCGACGCGGGCGAAGTCGCCGGTGAAGACGATCGCGACAGCAGCGCGACGGATCGCGGCGTCGCTCGGCGGCGCGGAGGCCTCGAATTGCGCCAGCTCCCAGGCGAAAGACTCCAGCGCGCAAAAAATGAGCACCAGCGCCAGGACCAGTAAAGACGGAGGACGTGTCGTCATGTTCGAGTCGGCTGCGAGCGTTAGAGGGAGGCGCGCGAAGAGGCAAGGCGGCCGCCGTCAAGAGACCGGGTCTGCGCTTTGCGAGGCCCGCGTCTGAGTTTAGACTATCGCCGTGTCCAGGCAGGAAATTAACGACATCCGAGCCTTGCTCGGGTCCAGGCCCAGGCCAGTCGGTTGGGAAGAACGGCGCGCGCGTATCGAGGAAGTCGGCGCCGTATGGCCCGTCGCAGATGACGTCAGCCTCACGCCCGTGGATATCGACGGCCTTGCGGCGGAGTGGTCCGAAGCACCAGGCGCCGATCGCGACAGCGCGCTGCTCTACTTTCATGGCGGCGGCTATTGCTCCGGCTCGATCGTAAGCCACCGCCGGCTCGTCACCGAGGCGGGCCGCGCTGCGGGCCTCAGAACCTTGGCGGTCGGTTATCACCTGGCGCCCGAACATGCCTTCCCGGCGGCTTTCGAGGACGCGTTGACGGCTTGGCGATTTTTACAGGCCCAGGGCCTCGAGGCGGGGCGGATCGTCGTCGGGGGGGACAGCGCCGGCGGCGGACTGACGATTGCGCTGATCAATCGCCTGCGCGCGGCGGGCGAGGCGCCGCCGAGCTGCGCATGGCTGATTTCGCCATGGACCGACCTAACCCTTTCGGGCGAGTCGCTGACGACGAAGGACCCGGTCGACCCGTTGATCCACAAGGCCTATCTCGAAGAACTCGCCGGCGCCTACCTTTCCGGGGGCGTCGCGGCGGATGATCCGCGCGTCTCGCCGCTCTTTTCCGGTCTAGAAGGCTTTCCGCCGACGCTCATCCAAGTGGGCTCGGCCGAGACGCTGCTATCCAATTCCACGCGTCTCGCGGCGCGGCTCGGCGAGGCTGACGCGCGCGTCACATTGGAGATATGGCCGCAAATGATCCACGCCTGGCCGCTCTGGAACGCCCATTTGGAGGACGGCCGCCGCGCGCTCGCGTGCGCGGGGGCCTTCATGCGGCGCAGCCTGCTCTCTCGCTGAACGGGAGCGCGGTCTCGCGAACACTTGAAGCAATTCAAGCAAATTCTCTCAATTCACCGAAATGGATTCGTGAGAGCGGCGCGCGTTGAGTACCGATGATCGAGGAGCCTTCAGCCGCCGGATCAATCCGCGTCCGGCCGATCGAATTGCTTGCCTGACCTGTTGCATCGAGGGAAGCGCAGGACGAATCGGGCGCCGCCCTCAGGAAGATCGACGCAATCGATGGCTCCGCCATGCTCGCGAACGATCGAGTAAGCGATCCATAGCCCAAGTCCGGTGCCTTCCCCGACCGGCTTCGTCGTGAAGAAAGGTTCGAAGATTCGAGCGCGTATGTCCTTGGGCACGCCCGGCCCATTGTCGGTCACCTCGATGACCGCAAGCATTTCCTCCGATCGAGTCTCGATCAGCACCAGCGGATTTGGAACCGTCTTCACCGCATCGAGCGCGTTGTCGACCAGATTGCCGATGGCCGAATAGATCTGCCCCTCATGGCCGAAGGCGAAGAGATCGGGCTCGAGCCGTGTTTCGATCCTGGCTTTCGCCTTCTTCCCGCGGGAGGCCCAATGCGACGCGGTGCGAACCACCTTCGACAGCTCGACGGACGCATGCGGGGCGTTGGAGCCGAAGGACAGTCTGCGCAAATTCTTGACGATGTCGCTGATGCGCACCGCGCCTTCCAGCGTCCCCTGGATCAGCGGCTCGAGGTCCTCCAGAACGGCGTCGATCATCAGGCGCCGCCGAAGCAATTCGCGCGCCGCGTCGGACAGGCCGGAGTGAACGCCTTCGAGATAAGCGGCGAGAGCCGTCCTGTATCGATTGAGCGTGTGGATATTGCCATAAACAAAGCTGATCGGATTGTTGAGCTCATGCGCGACGCCCGCCACAAGCCGGCCGAGGCTCGCCATTTTTTCTTGCTCGATCAGACGCGCTTGCGCCTGCTGCAACTCGACATGGGCGCAATGCAGGGCCTCATAGGCGCGCCGCAGTTCGCCGATCGGACGTCCCGTGAACACCGCGCCTGCGCGACGCCCCTGCAAATCGAGCCGTGCCGAGCAGTTGACCGCCATCAGGTCCGAAGCTCCGCAGGCCGTGGCGAAACGCAGCTCCAAGCTCTCCTCCCGGCTTGCAGGCCGCTGCTCGAACATGGCCTCAACTGCCGCGCGACATTCCGCAGTGACACATTCGGCGAGCGGCCGATCCACCAAGGCGGGCTCCGGCAACCCCATCAACGTCTGGAAGGCGGGATTGATCTGGACGATCACGCCCTTCTCGTCGCAAACGAGCAGCACATCAGAGACCGAAGCGACGACGCCGGCAATGAAATTGCGCGCTTCCTCGAGCTCAGCGTTCTTGCGTTCGAGATCGGTCTCGTAGCTAAGGAGGTCCGCGTAGACCTCGTCCATCTTACGGATGACCTCGACCCACATCAACTCGCTGTCCTCGGACAGCGAGATTTCTTCCTTTCCGCCGACGCGGGCGATCAGCTCGCCGCGCCTTGCGATGCGAAAAGCGTCAGGGTTCGTCATCCACGTCCCGGCAGATGTCGTAGCGCGCGATTTTGCTGCGAAGTCCGACGCGCGAAAGCCCGAGCTCCTCCGCGACGCGACTGATGTTGCGCCCGTTGCGCTGCAGAACTCCTTGATTACGGCGCATTCCAAGGCCTCGACGCGATCTTTCAACGTCAGCGGCGCCGATGGTTCGATCGTCCGCTCGGCTCCGGCGCAACTCGCGATCATCGCCGACAACAGGTTGGGGCCGAGCGGCGCCTCGCCGTCGCACAACACGCACATGCGCTGGATTTCGTTGTAGAGCTCGCGGATGTTTCCGGGCCAGGCGTAACGCTGCATCAGGCGCAGCGTCTCCAGATCGAAACCGGGGATCCGCCTGTTGAAGGTGCGGTTGACCTCGGCGAGGATGCGCGTCGCGATGATCGGAATGTCGCCCGGCCGCTCGGCGAGCGGCGGCAAATGAATTGGAAAGGCGGCGAGCCGGTAATAGAGATCGCGGCGGAAACGGCCGGCCGCGACCTCCGCTTCGATATTGCGGTTGGTCGCGGCGATGACGCGCACATTGACGCGCCGCGACCGCTGCGCGCCCAGCGGTCGGATCTCGCCCTCCTGCAGCACGCGCAGCAGCTTCACCTGAAAGGCGGGCGAGGTGTCACCGATCTCGTCGAGGAAGATCGAGCCCCCGTCGGCGACCTCGAAAAGACCGATGCGATCCTGATAGGCGCCGGTGTAGGCTCCCTTCTTGCAGCCGAACAGCTCGCTCTCGAGCAGCTCGTCCGGCAGCGCGCCACAGTTCTCGATGACGAAGGATTTGTCGCCGCGCGCCGAGCCGTGATGGATCGCGCGCGCCAGCAGCTCCTTGCCGGTGCCCAACTCGCCGGTGATCAGCACGGAGACGTCGTAGCCCGCCGCGCGCCGCGCGAGCGCTATGGCCTCGCGCAAGACGCTGTCCGGCGCATGCGCGATGCGATCGAACTCATAACGCCGGCGTTCGCTCCGCCTTCGGTCGCCGACAATGCTGCGCAGCTGCAGTTTCGACGGCTTTGCTTCGATGAGCGGCGCCGCGGCGCCGTCCTTTTGCAGCCGGTAGAGCTCGGCCGCTTCACGGACACTGCTGACGAGCTTTTCGGGATCCCAGGGCTTGGTGATGTATTGGAAGATGCCGGCTTCATTCACGCCGGCGATGATGTCCTCCGCGTCCGTGTAGCCGGAAATGATGATCCGCACAGGGTCTGGCCATTGCTCGCGGACGCGCTTCAGGAAATCGACGCCGTTCTGCTCCGGCATGCGCTGATCGCAAAGGATGACCTGGACGAGATCGCCCGCAAGGATCGCCGCGGCTTCTTGCGCGCTTCCCGCGCAGAGCACCTCGAACTCCACGCTCAGCACGCGACGCAGAGATTCGAGCGAACGCCGCTCATCGTCGATGACGAGCACAGTCGTGCTCATTCTCTGCGCGACCTCCACCTCCAACTCGTCGAGCATCTTGTTCATGCGCAGCTTCAGCTTCACCTTCTCAACAGATACGCGGCAACTGCTCGCCCGACAGCCAATCCACGATCCGCGCGCCGCCGAAGGCGGTGGTCATTTGCACAAATCGGCCGTCATCGGCGACGATCTCGCCGATCAAGGCCGCCTCGGGCCCAAGCGGGTGCGCGCGCATCGCGGCGAGGATCGCCGCAGCGGCGTCCCTCTCGACGATCGCGACAAGCTTGCCTTCATTCGCGACATTGAGCGGATCGAGTCCGAGCAGCTCGCAAGCCGCCACCACCTGCGGCTTGATGGGCAACGTCGTCTCGTCGATGCGCGCGCCGACGCCGGATTGCTGCGCGATTTCATTGAGCGTCGCGGCGAGGCCGCCGCGCGTCGGATCGCGCATCGCGCGAATGGACGCCCCGCCCGCCTCCATCATCGCCGCCACGAGGCCATGCAGGGCGGCCGTGTCGGACAGCACGTCGGTCTCGAACCCGAGGTCTTGGCGCCGCGACATCACGGCCACCCCATGATCGCCAATCGAGCCCGAAAGCAGGATCGCATCCCCCGGACGCGCCTTGTCTCCCGAAAGCTCGAGGTCCGCGGGAGCCGAGCCGACGCAGGCCGTCGATATGAACACCCCGTCGGCCTTACCGCGTTCGACGACCTTGGTGTCGCCTGTGATGATCGGCACGCCAGCCGCGCGCGACGCCGCGCCCATGCTTTGCGCAATGCGTTGCAGATCGGCGAGAGGAAAACCTTCTTCGATGACAAAGCTCGCAGACATATAAAGAGGCGCCGCGCCCGCCATGGCGATGTCGTTGATCGTGCCGTTAACCGCGAGGAGGCCGATGTCGCCGCCGGGAAAGAACAGCGGAGAGACCACGTAAGCGTCCGTTGTCATGACCATGCGGCCGCCCGCGACGTTGAAGGCCGACTGATCGTTTCCCGCGCGCAGCATGTCGTTATCAAAGGCGGCGACGAAGATGTCACCGATGAGCCGCGCCATGGCGCGTCCCCCCGCGCCATGCGAGAGATCGACGAGGCCCCGGCGCAGGTCGAGCTTGCGTCCGATAAGGTCCATCCTTTTCATCCCGCCGCCCTCCTCTCTGGCGAGCGGAAGCGTCCATAGGCCCAATAGGCCGCGCAGGACCCCTCGGATGAGACCATGCAGGCGCCCATCGGCGTTTCCGGCGTGCAGACCGTGCCGAAGAGCTTGCAGTCGCGCGGCTGCTTCAGTCCCCGCAAAATCGGGCCGCATTCGCACGCCGGATTGTCGCGCGCAAAGCGCTTTTCCATCGGAAAGCGCCGCTCCGCATCATAGTCGCTGTAAGCCTCGCGCAGGCGCAGTGCGCTCTTTGGAATTTCGCCTAGCCCGCGCCACTCGAAGCTCTCGCGCAATTCGAACACCTCGGCGATTTCCTGCTGCGCGATGCGGTTTCCCTCTTGCGTGACGGCGCGGATATATTCGTTCTCGACTTCGGCGCGGCCGTCATTGACCTGGCGAACGAGCATCAGGATCGCCTGCATGACGTCGAGCGGCTCGAAGCCTGCGATGACGACCGGCTTTTTGAATTCCTCCGCGAAGGCTTCGTAGGGCGCGGTCCCGATGACCGTCGAGACATGCGCCGGGCCGATGAAACCTTCGAGCGGAAGCGCTTGCGGATCGCTCGTCTCGAGAATCGCCCGCATGGCCGCTGGCGTCAGCACATGATTGCAGAAGACCGAAAAGTTCTTCAGCTTTTTCTTTTGCGCGAGGCGGATCGCCGCGACCGTCGGCGGCGTCGTCGTCTCGAATCCGATCGCGAAGAAGACAATCTGTCGCGATGGCGTGCGCTCGGCGATCTCGATCGCCTCGAGCGTCGAATAGACCATGCGGATGTCGGCGCCGCCGGCCTTGGCTTTTGTCAGGCTCGCGCCGTTTGAGCCGGGCACGCGCATCAGATCGCCATAAACGCAAAGCGTCACGACCGGGTTGCTCGCGAGCTCGATCGCCTCGTCGATGCGGCCGATCGGCAGCACGCAGACCGGACAGCCGGGGCCGTGAATGAGACGAATATTTTCGGGCAGGATATCCTCGATGCCATATCGCGAGATGGCATGCGTATGGCCGCCGCAAAACTCCATGAAGGAATAGGCGCGATTGGCCTCGACCTCCTGCGCGATGCGCAAGGCCATGCCTCGGGCGAGACTTCCGTCGCGATATTCGTCGAGATGCTTCATGGGAGCGCGCCCAAGCTGGCCGCCTCCTGCAAGAGCGCCAGCGTGCGCTGCGCCTCGTTTTCATCGATCTTGGCGAGCGCATAGCCGACATGCAGGACGACATAGTCGCCCATGCTGACATCCTCGACGAAGGCGAGCGACGCCGTCTTCAGGACCCCGTCGAGACTGACGCGCGCCATGTTGTCGGGCAGGAGCTCGACGACGCGCGCGGGTATGGCGAGACACATGCTATTGTTCCCATCCGGCTGACATGGCGCGGCGCGCCAAATAGGCCTGGCCGAGCGAAAGGCCGCCGTCGTTCGAAGGGACCCGACGCGCGAAGAGCGGCTCGATCTCCGCTTTGCGAAGCTGCAGCGCGACGCCCTCCGCGAGCGCCGCATTCATGAGACAGCCGCCGCCGAGCGCAACGCGCTTGCGCTCGAACTGGCGTGCCGCCGCCACGACCCAAGCCGCAAGCGCCTCGATCAGCGTCCCATGGAAAAGCTCTGCGCCTTCGACCTTCGAAGGCCTCTCCTCGACGAGATATCGGAAGAAGGGGGAAAGATCGAGCACGCCGTCTTGAAGCGCAAATCCGCCGGGCAGCGCGCGCGGCGCGCGGCAAAGCGCCTCGAGTTCCATGGCCGCCTGCCCCTCGTAGGCCTGCTCCAGACGCACGCCCAGCAGCGCCGCCGCCGCATCAAACAGCCGCCCGAGGCTCGTGGTTCGCGAAACGCCGGGCGTCAAGGCCAGTCGCGCCACGGCGGCCGCAGAAGGCTGTTGCGGAAAGAAGCTTTCCGCATCCGCGCCGCGCGCCAGCTGCGCGAGCATAGCGACGCCCATGCGCCAGGGGTTGCGCGCCGCGCTGTCGCCGCCGGGGAGCGGCGCGGGCCCCAGATGGCCGACGCGTCGCCATTCTGCGCCTTCGATCCACATCAGCTCGCCGCCCCAGGCGCCGCCGTCGTCGCCATATCCGAAACCGTCGAGCGCCACACCCAGAGCGGCCTCCTCGACGCCATGCTCGGCGAGGACCGCGGCGACATGCGCGGCGTGATGCTGCGTGCGAAAGACCGGCAGGCCGCTCGCCTCGGCGATCCGCGTCGTGTGCAGATCCGGGTGCAGGTCGCAGGCGACACATTCGGGCCGCACGTCGAGAACGTCGAGCATGCGCGCGACGGTCTCCGCATGATAACGCAGTGTGGCCGCGTCACCGAGACTGCCGATATAGGTCGAGACGAAGGCTTCCGGTCCGCGCGTCACCGTCACGCTGGTCTTGAGATGCGCGCCAAGTGCGAGCGTGTCGGGACCGTCGCTCGCAAGTGGGATGGGCTCCGGAACGAAGCCGCGCGCACGCCGCAGAAAGGCGGGCGCGCCGGCGATCAGGGTCATCACGCTATCGTCCGCCCGGGCGACGATCTCACGGTCGAAGCCCACGACCAGGTCGGCGACGCGGCGAAGTTTTTCGCGAGCCTCGGCGTCATCAACGATCAACGGCTCGCCGCTCATATTGGCGCTCGTCGCGACGAGCGCGTGATCGACGGGCGCCTCGCGCCAGGCTGAGCCTTCAGGCCCTCCCGCCAGGGCGTGGAAGATCAGGCAATGCGTCGGCGCATAGGCGAGCATCACGCCGATCCGAGAAAGGCCCGGCGTGACCGAAGGCGCAAGAGCCTCGGCCTTCTCGACGACGACGATCGGCCGCGCCGCCGAGCACAGAAGCCCGCGAGTGGTCTCGCCGAAGACGCCGATACGGCTAGCCGAAGCGGCGTTGAGAACCATGACCGCGAAAGGCTTGGCGTCACGCTGCTTGCGGCGGCGCAGCTCCCGAACCGCCATCTCGTTGCGCGCGTCGCAAATGAGATGAAATCCGCCGACACCCTTCAAGGCGACGATCCCGCCCTTGCGCAGGCAGGAGACGATTTCCTCGATCGGCGCGTCGAGGCGCGGTCCGCAGTGCGGGCAGGCGATCGTCTGCGCATGAAAGCGCCGGCTCGAGAGATCGCGGAAATCCGTCGCGCAAGCCTCGCACATGGCGAAAGGCGCCATCGCCGTCTCTGAACGATCGAAGGGAAGCCTGCGCGTTAAGGTGTAGCGCGGTCCGCAATGCGTGCAATTGACGAAGGGATAAAGGTAGAATCGGCTCTGCGGATCGAAGAGCTCATCGAGGCATTCTTCGCAGATGGCCGCGTCTGCGGGAATTCGCGTTCGCGTTTCGCCGGAGAGGCTCGCCTCGATGAAAAACTGGCGTTCGGCTTTGGGCTCGACTCCTTGCGCCTCGACGGCGTCGATGCGCGCCAGGGGCGGCGGACTTCGCCGCAGCGCCGCGACGAATTCGCGCGCGCGCGCGCCTTCGATCTCCAGCAGAACCCCTTCGGCGTCGTTGCGCACGAAGCCGCCGAGATCGAGCGCGCGAGCAAGACCATGCACGAAGGGACGAAAGCCCACGCCCTGCACCGCGCCGCGCACCCTCACGCGCAGGCGCTCCGACGCTTCGCTCTGGGAGCGCGCCGGCTTCATCGTCGCTACTCCGCGACCGCGGCCGGCGCGTTGGCGCGCGCCCATCGCGCCGCGCGCGCCTCGATCCAGGCGTAGAAGGCCGGCAGGCCCTCGCCGGTCTTCGCCGAAACCACGAGCGCCTGGAGATCCGGGTTGATCTTCAGCGCATGAGCGATGCACTGGCTGACGTCGAAATCGAGATGCGGCAAGAGGTCCGCCTTGTTGATCAGCATGAGATCGGAGGCGGCGAACATTTCCGGATATTTGAGCGGCTTGTCCTCGCCCTCGGTCGCAGACAGCACCACAATCTTGTGCGCCTCGCCGAGGTCGAAAGCGGCGGGACAGACCAGATTGCCGACATTTTCGATGAACAGCAGTCCGCCAGGCTCGAGCTTTAGGGCGTCGAGGCCATGCGCGACCATATGCGCGTCGAGATGGCAGCCTTTCCCCGTGTTGATCTGCACCGCGGGCGCGCCGGCGGCGCGAATGCGATCCACGTCGTTGCAGGTCTGCTGGTCGCCCTCGATCACGGCGATCGGGAAGCGCTCTTTCAGATCTCCGATCGCGCGCGCGAGCAGCGAGGTTTTGCCGGAACCCGGACTCGAGACGAAATTGAGCGCAAAGCTGCGAGTCTTGGCGAAGCGCGCGCGATTCATCGCCGCATGGTCGTTGTTCTTGCCGAGAATGTCGCGCTCGATGCGCAAGATGCGCTCCTGCGAGAGCCCCGTGACATGCACGCCCGCCGCGCCCGCACCGAAGTCGATCACGCCCGCGTCGTTCGCATGGGTGTGATCGACCTTGTGATGATGGTGGTGGTGATCGCGATCATGCCCATGGTCATGATCATGATGGTGGTGATGATCATGATGGGGGTGATCGTCAGGATTTGAGTGGCCATGATCATGCGTCTTGTCGCCTTCGACGCTCGATGGGCCGCAGCCGCAAACCGTGCACATCACTCGACCTCCAGTTCCTTGAGGCGCAGATCGTCGCCTGCCGCTACCTGCACATGATAGCGCCCACAGTCCGGGCAGGCGCCGAAGCGGTCATACATCTCCACCGTCTTGGCGCAGTCGAGGCACCAGCCTTCGCCGGGCGTGACAAGAATATCGAGCGCTGCGCCTTCGACAAGCGTTCCCTTGGCGACCGCCTCGAAGCAAAAGCGCATCGCTTCGCCGTCGACGCCGCCGAGCGCCCCCAGCTCCAGCCGCACGACGCGCACGCGGGAGAACCCGCGACTGCGACTCTCCGTCTCGATGAGCTCTACGAGGCTCTCCGTCAGCGCCAGCTCATGCATGGCGGCGTTCCTTCACCTCGACGCGGAAGGGCACGCAGGGGTCGAAGAGACCCGCGAGCTGCGCGATCCGCCGCTCCGCGCGACCGCGCCTGACGGCGGCGCCGAGCAAGGCTTCCACGAAAGGGCCGGCCGGATGGAAATTCCACTCCGTTGGCGCGACGATCCGATAATCCTCGATCCGCCCGTCGGCCGCAAGCCGAACCCAGTGATAAAGCCGGCCGCGGGAGGTTTCTGCTGCCGCAAATCCTTCACGCGGCGAAGGAGAGACGGCGCGGGGGGCCGGCGGATCCTTCTCGGCGCGCTCGAGCTCGGCAATGCAGGCCAAGGTGTCGATGATACGCGCCTGGAAGCGCGCAGCGAGCGCTCCCTTGGATAAGTCCGTCTCCGCCCAACGGCGCGCGAAGGCTCCGGTTTCCGGCGCGCGTCCCTGAAGCGACGGCATGACGGCGAAGCTTGCGCCCTCCATTCGCATCCGCTGCATGACTTCCAGATCGTCGGCGTCGCCGAGAGCGTCCGGAGGGGCGACCGTGAAGCTGTCGGCGACGAATTCTCTTTCCAGCCGCTCGGACGGGAAGCGGAAAGCCGGACCCATCCCCGCCTGCGGCGCGCGGGCGTATAGGTCGCGGCCGAGGGCGCGGATGTTTCGGATCAGCGCTTTCGCCTTCTTGCGGCTTTCGCTCCCCTCCGCAGAGCGCGCCTCGGTTTCGGAGCGCAGGTCGCGCAACAGCGACAGCAGCTCGCCGACCGCCCGGATGTGGTCGAGATCCGAGCGTGCGGCGTCCCCGTCGAGCGCCAGGATCATGTTGGAGCGTAGCGCCGCGCTGAGGCTGTCGGCGATGAGCGCGATCGCCTCTTCCCGATTGCGCCTCGGGCAGACCGGCTCCTGCCGGGCGATCGCTAAGGCACGCGCAGCGACGACGCGATGCGAGACGCCGCAAAGCGAGAAGATTCGTTCGGCCAGGAGCGGCGCTTCCTGCGCCGGGCGACCGATGAACAGAAGTGACAAATTGGTCGGACGCGTCGAGGAGACGCGAACCGCGCATATCCGCTCGTCGGCGACCTCCGCAGTGATCGCCAGCCCGCCCTGGCTCGCGGCGACGGCGCCGACGACGGCGTTCATGGCGGTGCGCCTTGCTGCAAACGCCGTCCCCCAAAAAAGGCGCGGCGGTCAAAAGCCGAGCGCCCCTCCGCCTGTGCGGCGTGAAGGCTGGGGTCAAAGACGGCGTCAAGCGCCGCCTGCGCCGTGGCGCGGGCCGTTTCCTGATCGGGAAAATCGAAGAGGGGGGAGAACAGCGAGCAGCTCGCGAGCCTGCCGAAGCAAGCAAGCTCGGTGACGGTGAATTCGATGGAGCCGGCGGGAAAGCGCAGACGGAAGGCGCCGAGCGGAAGGGCCGGCGCCGCGCCGGGGCCTATCTCCGTGACGACGAGGTTGAGAAACCAGGGCGTCAAAATGACGCCAACCGCATAGCTTCGATACTCGCGAAAGCCGATGGCGGTCACATGCAGAGCGGCGTTGCAGATCGGCGCGTCGCGCATCGCCGTCGCGTCTATCTCGCGATAGCAAGCGGCGAGCGCTTCCCCGATCGCTTCCGCGCTCATGGCTGCGCTTTGAGGAATTTTTCGCGCGGCGCATCGCAATTTGGACAGCGCCAATCCGCGGGAAGCTCGGCGAAAGGCGTTCCCGGCTCCGCCTGCCAGACCGGATCGCCTTCCGCCGGATCGTAGACATGCCAGCAGACGCCGCATTCCATGCGTTGCGTCGGCGAAAGCTCGTTGGCTTCGCTCATGTGAAATAGGCCTCGTGAATCTCGCGCAGGCGCTCGGCCGAGTCGCGAAAATCCTCCTCGGCGGCGCAAGCTGCGGCGGGAACGTCGCCGATCTCCAGTGTGTCGAGAATGATCGCGTCGGAAGCGTTGAAGAACTGTACGGACCAGACATTGCGGGCGCCCGTCGCCGTGACCTTGCAGGCGCCATAGCCGCGCGAGAGCAATTGCACGGATCCTTCGCCCAGCGTCTGCTGCAGAAAGGCCATGTCGACCTCGTTCATCGGCAGCAGCGAGAAATTGATGACGTGGGCCGGCTCGCCGGCCGTTGGCGCGCTCATGCGCTCATTGATTTCCGTGAGCAACGGCATGACGTTCATCGCGCCCGGAGGCGGCGCGCCGAAGGCGAGACGCTCGGCGCCGAGACTCGCCGCGCGGCGCACGATCTCCGGTATCGCGGCGATCTCGAGATAATCGGCGGCGAGCCGCCTTGCGGCGTCGAAAAAACGCACGCGCCACAGGCCCGCGACGGTCGCCTCCTGGATTTCGGCCGTCACGCCGTCCGGCAAAGCGGCGACGCCGCCGACCTCGCCTTGGCCGAGCACCTGCCCGATGAGCTCGAGATCGTCGCCGTCATAATCCGTGATGTCGAAAAGCCGCCCGGGGTCTCCCGCCTTCTGAGCCGCCAGCGCCTCGGCGAGCTGCGGCAGAATCGTTGCGGCGCGCGGGCAGCGCGCGATCGCTTCCGCGCCTTGAACCGTCGCGAGGTAGGAAAGGCCGCTGCGCCCCCTCGCCTCCTCGTCGCCCTGCGCAAGCGGCATGAGCGCGAGCGCGTCCTCGGCGCCCTCGGGAGTGGCCCAAAATCCAAGCTTCATGGCGCGGGCTCCCTTGACGAGAAGACAATCTCGGCGCGCGGCCCGGACTTGACGACGAGCGCCGGCGCATCGGGACGAAGCATGGCCTCGAAGCGGGCGAGATACTCGGCCCAGTCGTAGACCTTGGGCAGAACGCCGAGAATCTCCGAGCCGCGCAGCACGACGAGGCTCGGCAGCACGCGCACGTGAAACCGCTCCTTCAGCGCGGGCTCGGCGTCACTTGTGACGAGCGCGACGCGCAGCCGTCCGGCGAATGACTCGAGGAGTTGCGGCAGGATCACGGCGAGATCGCGCGTCTCGGCGCGCTCGGCCGGGTCGCCGGCGAAGAACAGCACGCTATGGACCGGGGTCGCCGCGAGAAAATCCTCGATGCCGGCCTCCTCGACCAGAGCCAGATGATGGCGCGTATGAAGGGTTTGACTCAGCGAGGCAGACATTCGAGTCTTTCCTTTTTCGTGCAGTCGGCAATCGGCGTGCCAGAGTTGCGCGGGCGCGCCTGGAAGGAAGCTTGCTGGACTGCAAAGGCTTTTTCGTCAAAGCGCGCGGGTCGGAAGGGCCTCGGCTGAAAAGCCGCTTGGCGGGGCTGGAAAGAAAAGTTCCAGCCGCTCAGTGCGGCTCTCGACGCAGAAATTCCGGTAATTGCGGCGTCCGATCGACGAGATCGGCAAAGAAATGATCGACGTTCTCGCCCCGCAAGGCGGCCTCGACGGCTTCGAGCGCGTCGTCGATCTGCCGCGCTTCCAGATCGCCCAGCACACGCACCGCCGCCCCGAGATGCGAAAGTATTTTCGTTCCGACGGGCTGCGGACCGACGAGCAGCATCGAGACGCGCTCGCGCCGGCCGTGGCGCTCGCAAAGCGCCTCGGCGCCGAGATCCTCGACGATCGTCATCGGAAAGCCGACGCACATGCCGTTATGCCCGAGTCCGTCCCCTCTCCCCGCTTGCGGGGAGAGGGTTAGGGAGAGGGGCTTGGAGAGGACCCTGAATATCCATCACGCCTTGCATCCGTCGGCCTGCAAATAGTCGAGATTATCTCCCGGCCCCTCACCCCTCCCCTCTTCCCGCAGGCGGGGAGAGGGAGCAGTCTCGGGGCTTCGTCGCTCATAGGCTCGTTCGTCGAGATCGTTGCCAAGCAGCGGCGCGGCGGGAACGGCGCGCTCCCGGCAAGCCACGCCCCACTCGCTCAGCACGGCTTGCGCCGCCTCGCATGCGGGGGCGAGCGCCGCACGCACCGGCGGCGTCAGCGGGCCGCCCCAAGCCTCGAGGTCCTGCGGCTGCACGCCGATCAAGGCGAGGCGCTTCGGATAGCGGCCCAAAAGGTGGGCGGCGCTCAGCACCTCCTGAAAGCCCGTCTGATGCAGGCTCATTTTCTTCGCGCCGGTGAAGCGCGGCACCGCCGCGTCGCGAATGACGCGCAGCTCGCCCGGCGCAAGTCCGTAGTCGATCGCGTCGAAGACGAGAAGCTGATCGCAGGCTTCGACGAATTGAACGAGGTAGAGCCCCTGCGTGCCGCCATCGAGCACGGTGACGCTCTCATCCGTCTCGAAGCGCGCGTGAAAAGCCTCGAGCGCGCGCACGCCAAAGCCCTCGTCGGCCCACAGAATATTGCCGATGCCGAGGACGAGCGTCTTTTGCGCGCCGGTCATCGCTTCAGTCGTCGCTGTCGCGGAAGACGCGCTCGCCCGAGATCATCGACGAGATCAGGCTCTGGCGGGACATGATGTCCTCGCGCACCGCGGTGTAGATGTGGACGATGACGAAGATCACGACGGCCCACATGCCGAGGTGGTGCCAGGTGTGGACGTCCTGGCTGTTCGGCCAGATCGAGAACACCCAGCCGAAGAGCTTATATTGCCAGCTGTCGCGCCCCGCGCCCTCGGAATAGAGCGCGAAGCCCGTCACGACCTCGAAGGTGACCAGCAGCATGAAGAAGAACATCACCAAATGGGCAAGCGGATTGTGTCCGATGTATTTTTGCGGTCGGCTCACGAGGAAGAGATACCAGCGCAGCTCATAGAAGACGCCCCACCACCATTTGCGGTCGGTGAGCGGCAGCGTGAAGATCTGTCTGGCGTAGGGGTTGCCGACGATGGCCCAATAGAGGCGGCCGATGAGCCCGATCGCCAGCACATAGCCCGCCGCGAAATGCGCGAAGCGGATGTAGCCCATCAGGAAATTCGCGCTCGCCTCGCCGGGCGTCGACCAGAGCGGCGTCGCGATGAAATAGCCTGTGGCGGCGAGGACGACGATCGAAGCTGCGTTAATCCAGTGCCAGAGCCGCACCGGCGCTTCGTAGACGTAGAAGGTTTGAAGGTTCTCGGCCTTCTCGCCATGGCTGTCCAGGATTCCGGATGCCTCTGCCGCGTCGGTCATGAAGGCAGCTCCCCTATTGTCTGTCTCAGCGCACCTTGACCTGGCTCATCTCCTGCCCGTCCTCACTCATGACATGCGTCGAGCAGGCAAGGCAGGGATCAAAGGAGTGGATCGTGCGCAGAATTTCGAGCGGCTTCGCCGGATCGGCGAGCGGCGTGTCCATGAGCGAGGCCTCGAAGGCGCCGATATTGCCTTTGGGATCGCGCGGACTGCCGTTCCAGGTGGTCGGCACGACGCATTGGTAGTTGTCGATCTTTCCGTCCTTGACCTTGATCCAATGCGCAAGCGAGCCGCGCGGCGCCTCGGTGAAGCCGTAGCCCTTGGCGACCTGCGGCCAGCTTTCGGGCTTCCACTTTTCGACATTGGCGGTGGATGAATCGCCCGCCTTGATGTTGGCGACGAGCTTGTCCTGGAAGTGGCGCATCTTCTGCGCCGCCCATTGGCACTCGAGCGCCCGGGCGGCGGTGCGGCCTAACGTCGAGAACAGCGCCGTGACCGGGACATCGAGCTTCTTCAAGAGCGCCTCGGTCGGCTCCTTGAACTCGGGATTGCCCTGCGCGTAGCCGATGATGAAGCGCGCGAGCGGCCCGACCTCGACGGCGTTGCCGCGCCAGCGCGGCGATTTGATCCAAGAATATTTGCCGCCCTCGTCGAGCGCCTCGATATTGGTCGGCGTTCCCTTGGCGTTGGGCCCGAGCTTGTAGTTCGGCTCGGTCACGCCGTCCCAGGGGTGCAGCCCTTTGGTTTCGTCGGGATATTTGTACCAGGAATGTGTCACAAACTCCTGGATCTGCTCCGGATCGGCGTGATCGATCGGATGCACCTCGTTGAGATTACCGTTGAGGATCACGCCGCGCGGCAGCAGGAGGCTCTTCGCCGAAAAGTCATTGGCGCGCTCGGGAATGTCGCCATAGCTCATGACGCTCTTGCCCGAGAGGCCGCCGCCATAGAGCCAGTCTTTATAAAAGGAGGCGATCGCGGCAAGATCGGGGAGATAGACTTTCTCCACGAACTCGATGGAACGGTCGATGATCGAGCTGACCTCGTTCAACCGCTCCATGTTGATCGCGCCCACGGCGCCCGTGCCGTCGACGTTGATGGCGCAGGGCACGCCGCCGACGAGCCAGTTCGGATGCGGATTCTTGCCGCCGTAGATCGTGTGGATCTTCACGATCTCCTTTTGGAAGTCGAGCGCCTCGAGATAATGCGCGACCGCCATCAAATTAGCTTCCGGCGGGAGCTTATAGGCCGGATGTCCCCAATAGGCGTTCTTGAACGGTCCGAGCTGGCCCAATTCGACGAATTTCTTCAGCCGGATCTGCAAATCCTTGAAATAGCCGGGCGAGGACAGCGGCCAGTCGGAGATCGACTGGGCCAGCGCCGAGGTCGCCTTGGGATCGGCGGAGAGCGCCGAGACAACGTCCACCCAATCGAGCGCATGCAGATGATAAAAATGAACGAGATGGTCGTGCACCTGCAGCGTGAGCTGCATGATGTTGCGAATGGAGTTGGCGTTCTCGGGGATCGTGATCCCGAGCGCGTTTTCGACCGCGCGCACCGAGGTCAGCGCATGCGTGCCGGTGCAAACCCCGCAGATGCGCTGCGTGAAGGCCCAGGCGTCGCGCGGATCGCGCCCGCGCAGGATGATCTCGATCCCGCGCCACATCGTCCCGGTCGAGACGGCGTTGCGGATGACATTATCCTTGTCGACGTTGACCTCGACTCGCAGATGTCCCTCAATGCGGGTCAGCGGATCGACGACGATGCGCTCGCCGGAATTGTCGAGGTTGAAGCCGTTCGGCGTCTGAAGGGCCATGATTGCGCTTCCTGATCGGGCGTTGCGAGCGGATTTAAGAAGACTTGCCGGTGAGGCGCTTGATGGCGGTTGCGCCCGCATGAGCGGCGACCAGACCGCCGACGACGCCGGCCGCGGCGAAGCCGATCTCGTCGGCGTTATGCTCGACGCCAAACTGCTTGATGTTCGTCAGCCGCTCGTAGAACGGGCCTTTGTCCCAGAAGCCTTCCTCCGAGCAGCCGATGCAGCCGTGGCCCGATTGAATGGGGAAGGACACGCCGCCGTTCCAGCGCACCGTCGAGCAGGCGTTGTAGGTCGTCGGACCCTTGCAGCCCATCTTGTAAAGGCAATAGCCCTTGCGGGCGTTCTCGTCGTCCCACGCCTCGACGAATTGTCCGGCGTCGAAATGCGGACGGCGATAGCATTTGTCGTGGATGCGTTGCGAGTAGAACATCTTCGGCCGCCCTTGCCGATCAAGCTCCGGCAGACGCCCGAAGGTCGTGACGAAGGTCACGACGCCGGTCATCACTTCTGCGATCGGCGGACAACCCGGCACCTTGATGATGGGCTTGTCGAAGATGACCTTGTCGATCGGGACCGCCTGCGTCGGATTGGGCTTCGCGGCCTGCACGCAGCCCCAGGAGGCGCAGGCGCCCCAGGCGATGAGCGCCATGGCGTCCTCGGCCATCCATTTCAGCTTCTCGACAAAGGGCTTGCCGCCGTCGATGCAATACATGCCGCCTTCATTGAGCGGCGGATTGCCCTCGACGGCGAGGATGTATTTGCCTTTGTATTTTTCTTTCGTCTCGGCGAGGATTTCCTCGGCCTGGTGGCCCGCCGCCGCCATGATCGTGTCGTCGTAGTCGAGCGAGATCATCGAGAGCACGACATCCTTGACGAGCGGATGCGCGGAACGGATGAAGCTCTCGGAGCAGCAGGTGCACTCCAGCCCGTGCATCCAGATGACCGGCGTGCGCGGATTGGTTTCGAGCGCTTTCGCCATATTTGCGGCGGCGGTGGAGCCGAGCCCCATGCTGGCGGCGGTGAGCGAGCAGAATTTCGTGAAGCTGCGCCGCGTGACCCCCTGTCGGCGGATCACATCGTAAAAGGTCTCGATGGCGGCCATGGTCCTCCCCGCAGCTTTATTTTGCATAGCGGCAAGCCGCTCTTTCGCGGCGGCGTCAAACAGGCCGCAAGAAACGGACCATCGGGAAGGCGCCCGGACTCGGGGCATTGCTGCGAGGAGACGCCCGCATCGGGCTGAAAATTTCCTTACCAGCGCAGAAAAGCAAACGACCAATCAATGCGCGGTGCAGACCATGCACGGATCGAAGGAGCGCACGATGTGCTGCACTGCAACACTCGCGGCGCCGTCGTCGCCGACCTCCAAGCCTTGCAATGCGAATTCGAGCGGTCCGGGCCGGCCGGCGGCGTCAGCGCGGGGAGAAATTCCAGGTCGTCGGCGCGATGATCTGATAGGCCGCATAGCGGTCGTCGCGAAGGCTCGCCCAGTGGCCAAGCGTGCCGCGCGCGGCCTCCACGCAGCCCAGGGCCGCGCCGTCCCGCGCCGGCGCGTCGGGCGCGCAGAATTTCTCCTTGAGCTCAATCTGACGCGCCCAGGTTTCGACGGCTTGCGTGAGCAAAGCGATCTCCAGCAGGCGCGCGACGACGCGCGCGAAGACGTTCGAGGCGCCGGCGCGCGCGATGAGCTCGCGGATCAGCGGATGGCCCGCGACGGTCTGCCGCGCCAGCGCGCCGACCTCCATAGGCTGGCCAGAAAATCGCGGCGCCTTGGCGAAGCTGTAAGCGCCGTCGCGATCGAGCGCGGGAAGGGTCTGCGCCTTGGCAGGCTCCGGGTCGCTGTCGCGCATGAAGCTGTGCGCGACGTCCTCCCGCACATTCGCGAGATTGAAGTCGCTCAGGGCGCCCGTGCGCGCGTCGAAGACGCCGGCGGGAAAATAATGTCCCCCGGGACCAAGATAAGCGCCGCCCGACATCATCGGCCCGGGGCCGCAGCCCATCGCCTCGAGCCGCAGGTCACTCGCGATTTTCACGAAAGCTGCGAAATCTCCGGCGCTTCCGCCGCGCTCGACGAAGGCGTCGAGGTCCGCCATTGACCCGAGCGCCGTCACCGCCTCGAGCGACGCGCCGAAGAGGCTTTGCTCCAGGAAGGCGCGAAATCGCGCGATGATTCCCAGAAGCCTCACTTTTTCGCTCAAGTCGAGCGCATGCGTGACGCCGCCCGCGCGAAAGGCGAGGCTATGTGGCCATTTTCCGGCGATGATGCCCATGATTTCGAGGAGTCCGGCGCGCGCCGGCAAGGCTTCACGCAGGCATGTTCCGGCTGTCGCCTTGAAGCGCGCCTCGATCGCCTCGAACCAAGCGCGCCCGGCGTAGGACGCTCGCGCAAAATCCGGCATGAAGAACAGATAAAAATGCGTCAGATGATCCGCGATGTTCTCTGCGGCGTGCGCGATATTCGTCAGCAACAGCCCATTGGGCGCGGGCGTCGCGCCTTGCGCGGCGCGCAGCATCGCGACGACCGCAAGCGATTGGGAGACCGAGCAGATGCCGCAAATGCGCGGCGCGATCGCGAGCGCGTCCTCGCTCGGCCGGCCGAGCAGGATTTGCTCGAAGCCGCGATAGAGATTTGCACAGACGCGCGCCTCGCGCACGACGCCGTCCACGACGTCGAGGGCAACTTCCAGATCGCCCTCGACGCGATTGAACGGCCCGATGACGATGCGGCTCATTTCTTCTTCTCGACGCCCGCTTCCGGCGCGCGCTCGATGCGGTCTGAGCGCGCATTCTCGCTCACACGTTTCGGTGTGGCCGACTTCGACAAGGCCGCGAGCGCGACGAACCAGGCTTTCGGCATGTCGAGCGGCAGGCCGACCGGAATGCCGGCGACCTTCGGCGTATGCATGAAGCCCTCGGCGGCCTCGAAGCCCGGCGACGTGCAGGCGATGCAGGTCGAACCGCTCCGCGTGCAGGAGCCGGAGCCGTTCCAGGCCCGCTGATTGCAGTCGCCGACGGCCTGCGTCGCCTTGCAGCCGAGATGCTCCATCAGACAGCCGCGCTCGAAGACATGTTCGGCGCTCGCCTTGAATTCATAGAACTCGTTGCGGCTGCAGCCGTGATGCGCCAGATGGTTCGCGAAAAGCTTCGGCCGGCCGAAGCTGTCCATGTCTTCGCGGCTGAAAAGCCCGAGAGAGAGCGCCTGCAGCGTCTCCATGATCCAGCTAGGGTGCGGCGCGCAGCCGGAGATGTTGATCACCGGCAGTCCGGCGCGGGAGCGATAATCGGGGCCGAGCGCGCCGCCGATCTCCCGCGCCCGATACTGCAGTCCGCGCGCGTCGGTCGGATCGGGCGCCGCCGCCGGCACGCCGCCGAAGGCCGCGCAGCTGCCAACCGCGACGCAATAGTCGGCGAGCGGCGCGAGGCTCGATATCCAGTCGAAAAGGCTGCGCCCGCTGCCCGACAATTTGTTGAAAAGGCCCGTCCCATCAGGACCGCAAAGCACCGAGCCCTCGACGACGAGCGCGTCGAGCGACGCGCGCCGCGCTCGACAGAATTCGAGGATCGCGAGCGCCTCTTGGCCGCTCGCCTCGCTGACGCTCGGATGCCACAGCAGCTCGACGCCGAAGGCGGAAAGCCCCTCGAACCAGCCGGCCGCGCCGCTTTCCAGCGCCGACATGGTGCAGCCGCCGCAACTCCCGGCTTGCAGCCAAAGCACGTTGAAGGGTTCGGCGCGCCTCATCGCAACATTCAAGCGGATGTCCGCCGATTGCACAAGCCCGGCGTCAGCGCGACAGCAGCGGCGCCTTCCGCTTCCGTGACGCGGCGCGCCTGAAGATCGCGACGAGCTCGACATGGGCGGCGTAACGAAACTGGTCGATCGGCGTCACCTGTTCCAGCGCGAAGCCGCCGCCGATCAGAACGCGCGCGTCGCGCGCAAAACTTTGCGCATTGCAGGAGACCGCCACCGCAATCGGAACCTTCGAGCGCGCGAGCTCGCTCACTTGCGCGGCGGCGCCGACGCGCGGCGGATCGAAGAGGACGGCGTCGAAGTCCTCGAGTTCTTCCGCTCGCAGGGGATTGTCGAAGAGATTGCGCCGGTGCGCCTCAATAGGCTTCGTTCCGGTCAAGGTCCGGGCGGCCTCCTGCAAGGCGGCGATCGCTTCGGCGTTGTCGTCGAAGGCGTCGACGCGCGCGATTTCGCAGAGGCGCAAGGCGAAGGCCCCGGAGCCGCAAAAGAGATCGGCGACGCGCTTCGGCCTTGCCGATCGCTTGCAGCGCCAGGCGGCTAATTTCCTCCTCGCCGAGCGCGGTCGCCTGCAGAAAGCCTCCGGGCGGCGGCGAAAGCTTTGCTCTCCCGACCTCGATCGTCGGCCGGCGTCGCAAGGCGAGGATGCGCCCGTGATTGGAGAGCCGCGCGAGATCCAACGCTTCCGCCAATCCGACAAGCGCCCGCGCTTCCTTTTCTTTGAGCGCGCCGGAGCCGCGCAGATCGATGTCCAGCCCTTCGGGGGAAGCCGTCACGGCGATATCGAGAGGCTTGCCCGTGCCCTTGAGCGCCCGGGCCAGGGCGCGCGCGGCATTGAGCGCCGGCGCGAGGCGCGCCTCGAGCAGCGGGCAGGCGTCGATCTCGACGATTTTATGCGCGCGCGCCTCCATGAAGCCGACGGCGCCGTCGCGCGCGTGAAAGACGACGCGGCGACGCCCGGCGCCATGCGCGTCGAGAAGCGGCGCCACGTCGGTGGAAATCCCCGCATTGTTGAGCGCGGAGGCGACGAGCCCGCGCTTCCAGGCCGCATAGGCCGAGGGCGCGAGCGTCTGGACCGCGCAACCGCCGCAGACGCCGTAATGCTTGCAGATTGGCGCGATGCGGTCGGGGGAGGCTGAGAGGATCTCGAGAAGGCGGCCACGCTCGCCCTCGACCTCCGCCGACACGCGCTCGCCTTCGAGCGCGAAAGGCACAAAGACGGCGCGACCGGAAAGCTTTGCGACGCCTTCGCCGCGCTGGCCGAGTCGTTCGATTTCGAGCGTGACGCTTATCATGGCCGTCGGCCGCAGATGAGAAATTCGCGGTTTCCATCGCCGCCTTCGATCGGTGAAGGCGCGATTCCCGCAACGCGCCAGCCGAGCCGCGTCAGCGCCTCGGCGATTTTGGCGCAGGCCGCCTCATGCGCGGCCGCATCGCGCACGACGCCCTTCTTGCCGGCGCCACGGCCGGACTCGAATTGCGGTTTGATCAGCGCGACGAGCGTCGCCTCCTTCGCTGCGAGCGACAGCGGGCGCTCCAGCAGCTGCGCCAGCGAAATGAAGCTCGCGTCGCAAACGACGAGGCTTGGCGCCTCGGCGAGCTGCGCGGCTTCCAGCGCGCGCGCGTCGAGCTTCTCGTAAGACGTCACGCGCGGGTCCTGCGCGATGCGCGGATGCAGCTGCCCTGAGCCGACGTCGACCGCGACGACATGGCGCGCGCCGCGCCGCAGCAGCGCGTCGGTGAAGCCGCCCGTCGACGCGCCGAGATCGAGACAGTAGCGGTCCTTGACGTCGACGCCGAAATGCTCGAGCGCGAAGTCGAGCTTGACGCCGCCACGCGAGACGAAAGGATGCGGGCTTTCCGCGACGATTTCGGCTTCCCGCGCGATTTCCTGCGAGGGCTTCGCGATCGTGACTCCGTCGGCGGAAACGAGTCCCGCTTCGATCGCTGCGCGGGCCTTTGCGCGACTCTCGAAGACGCCGCGCTCAGCAAGCAGAGAGTCCGCACGCGGCATCTCATTCCCCCGGTTGCAGCAGAGAGCCGATCTCGCGCGCCTTGCCGAACAAATGGGAAAAGGCCAGCAAAGCCAGCGTGAAATAAAGGGCGTCGAGCGCCAGAGCCGTAAGCATCAGGTCTGAGCGAAACACGTGATCGATCAGGAGGCCGCGAAGGCCCTCAAAAACATAAGTGGGCGGCAGGGCGAGCGCGATGGGCCTCAGCCAGACTGGCAGCGCCGAGATCGGGAAATAGACGCAGCCGAAGGGTTGAACGACGAACATCAGGGACCAGGCGAGACTCTCGGCGCCGAGGCCGTAGCGCATCAGCATGCCGCTGACGATGAGCCCGATGCTCCAGGCGAAGAGCGCGAGCGCAATGAAAAACGCGCCGACGGCCGCGCCGAGCGCCCAGAGATTGAACCCGAAGAGCGCGATCGCCAGAAAGATTACCGGCACGACCCCGACGGCGAGGCGGATCACGCTCATCGCCATCAGCGCGACGATGAACTCGCTCATCCGCAAGGGGCTCATCAGCAGATTGGCGAGGTTGCGCGACCAGATTTCCTCCAGAAAAGAGAAGGAGAAACCCTGCTGCGTGCGCAGCAGCATATCCCAGAGCAGCACGGCGCCGATCAATGTCCCGGCGAGCCGAGCCGGGCCGCTCTGCGCAACGCCCGCGGAGGCGAAATAGCTTTGCAGAAAACCCCAGGTCAGCAGCTGGATGGCCGGCCAATAGACCGTCTCCAGCGCGCGCAGCCAGGACGAGCGAAACACGTAGACATAGCGCAGCATCATCGCGCCGACGCGGCGGAAGGAGAAGACGCTCACGCCGCTTCTCCCTCGGCGCGTCCGCGCGCCACGTCCAGAAAGACTTCCTCGAGCGTCCTGCGGCCGTAGCGCGCGAGCAGCGCCGTGGGGGTTCCATCATCGACCAGCGCGCCCCTGCGCAGCATCAGCACGCGCTCGCAGAGCCGCTCGACCTCTCCCATGTTGTGCGAGGCGAGGAGGATCGTGCAGTTGTGCTTTTCCCGTTGCTCTTCGAGACGCGAGCGCACCCAGTCGGCGGTGTCGGGATCGAGCGACGCCGTCGGCTCGTCGAGAAGCAGGAGCTCCGGATCGTTGAGGAGCGCCTTGGCGAGAGCGACCCGCGTCTTCTGTCCGGCCGAAAGGCGCCCGGTGGGGCGATCGAGAAAATCCTGGAGCGCGAAATCCTTGGCAAGCCGCGCGATCTTCTCCTTGGCGTTGGCGACGCCATAGAGCATCGCGAAGACGCGCAAATTCTCGCGCACGGTCAGCCGGTGGGGCAAGTCGACATAAGGGCTTTCGAAATTCATGCGGCCGAGCAAGCTTTCGCGGTGCGTCGCCATGTCGGCGCCGAGCGCATGGATCGAGCCGGCCGAGGGCTCGATCAGCCCCATGATCATGCCGATCGTCGTCGTCTTGCCGGCGCCGTTGCCGCCGAGAAGAGCGGTCACCCCGCCTTTCGCGAGTTCGAAATCGAGCGGGCCCACGACGCGCTTGCCGCCATAGGATTTGCAGAGATTGCGGAGGCTGAGCGCTGCGACGGGCGCGGAGGAAGACATGGCGCGGCTTTTAGCTCTGCATAGCCGGCCCGGGCAAGCGCGGGCGCGGGCAAGTCCGAGCGAGCGGACGGGGCTTTTTGAGTCCAAGAGCCTGAAAGTCAGAAGAGTCCTTAAACCCGATGGCGGCCAACGGAGTCTCGCAGTCCGCGAGAGATCTCTGGCCGCCCCGCTTGCCGCAGCCCGTCGCGCGCCATTTATGATGGCGAAGGTCATGCCCGGCAAAGGAGCACAGCCGATGCAACAGGAGAAGTGGAGCGCCTGCGACGCCTATATCGCGAGCCATATGATCGGCGCCGGCGAGGCGCAGCCGGCGACGCTCGCCGCCAATGAGGCGGCCGGCCTGCCGCACATCGACGTCTCGGCGCCGCAGGGCAAGATGCTGTACCTCCTCGCCCGTTCCCTGCATCCCAAGCGCATTCTGGAAGTGGGAACTCTCGGCGGCTATTCGACGGTCTGGCTCGCGAGGGCGCTGGCGCCGGGCGGGCGGCTGGTGAGCTTCGAGATCGAGCGGCGCCACGCGGAGATCGCCGCCAGCAATGTCGCCCGCGAGGGTTTCGGCGCCTGCGTCGATATTCGCTTGGGCGCGGCGCTCGATCTCCTGCCGGGGCTCGAGGCCGAGGGTTTTCACCCGATCGATTTCGCCTTCATCGACGCCGACAAGGAGAACAACGCAGCCTATTTCCGTTACGCCGTGAAGCTCGTGCGCAGCGGCGGCTTCATCGTCGTCGACAATGTCATTCGCGACGGCGCGGTGATCGATGAGAGAAACGTCCATCCCATGATCCTCGGCACGCGCGCGCTTTATGAAGCGGTCGCCGCGGAGCCGCGCGTCTCGGCGACGGTGATCCAGACCGTCGGCTCCAAAGGGTGGGACGGCTTCCTGCTCGCCGGCGTGAATTGAGGCGGAGCGCCCGAGCGCGTTCACCCCGAGCTGAACGCGCTCTCAAGCTCATCGATTGAGCATGTTTCTTTCCAAAAACCGCTTCGCAGTTGTTGGGAATATGCTCTACCTGATCGGCACCTCGTGCGTCTTCTTACGGTTCATCCGATCCGACTCATACTCCAGATAATGGAGATCGGTCGGCTCGGCGGCGGCGGTCGCGCCCTGCTGCAGGCAGAAGGACGGGATCGGATGATAGCTTCCGTCGTCGGCCTTGAAGCAGTCAGTGAACTGCGTCTCGCATTTGACAGAATTGTCGAGCCCTGGCGTCGCGCGCTTGGCGATCGCGCGCGCCTTGCCAATGACGGCCTCGCAGGTCGATGCGTCGAAGCCCCAGGATTTGCATTCGCTGATCGTCGACATGATCTGCCCCTTGCCGCCGCAGGCCGGCGCGCGCCGCGTCATGACGAAGGCCGTGAGCGCCGCGGCCACGAGCGCCGCCGCGATGATGAAGCCTCTCGAGGGCGTGACGATCATTTAAGCTCCCCTATTCGCTTGTTCTTTGTCGCACGCTTTCCCGCGCGGCCGTTCGGCGCGGACCATAAGGCGCGGCATGGGAAGCCGGCAAGTGGCCCGCGCCGGGCCCCGCCGCTCATTTGGCGAGGGGCGAGGGCTTCAGGGCCCAAAAATGATCCGGCGGTCCGGCGCCGGCGCCGAGCCGCATCGAAGCGCCGGCCGCGAGCGCCTGCGTCAGCCAGCGCTTCGCCTCTCCGATCGCCGCCTCCAAGCCGAGCCCGCGCGCCAGCAGACAGGCGACCGCCGAGGAGAGCGCGCAGCCGGTTCCATGCGTGTTCTGCGTCTCGACCCGCTCGCCGTGAAAGATTCGCGTCGCGCCGTCCGTGCAGAGCACATCCACCGGCGCGCCGTCGAGATGGCCGCCCTTGACCAGCGCGGCCTTCGCGCCGGCGGCGACGAGCGCGCGCGCCTGCTCTTCCATCTCCTGCGTCGTCTTCGCGATGGGCGCGCCGGTGAGGATGGCGGCCTCGGCCAGATTGGGCGTGATCAGCGTCGCGAGCGGCGCGAGATGCTCGCGGATGGCGCTCGGCAATCCGGCGGCGCTCAAATCCGCGCCGCGGCTGGCGCCGAGCACCGGATCGAGCACGATGTTTTGCGCGCCCGCGCGCTTCAGGGAGGCCGCGACGGCTTTGGCGGTCGACGGGCGCGCCAGCATGCCGATCTTGACCGCGTCGACGGCGATGTCGTCGAAGATCGCTTCGATTTGCGCGGCGACGAGCGCGGCGGAGACGGGCGCGACCTTCAAGACGCCCTTGGTGCTTTGCACCGTAAGCGCCGTGATCGCCGCCATGCCGTAGGCGCCGAAGGCCGCAAAGGTCTTGAGATCGGCCTGAACGCCCGCGCCGCCGGAAGGGTCGGAGCCCGCAATGGAAAGAAGCTTCGGGCGAAGCGGGCCGGCGGCGGTCATCGCGCTCGCCGGCGCTTCGACATGCGGACCGTGGTCACTTAGCCCTGGACCCCTGAGCGGTTTCGTTGAGCATGCCGTCGAGCCGCTCGTCCTTGAGCCCCGCCTTCGCAGCGCGGTCGCGCCATTGCCGCGCCTTGGCGAGATCCTTCTCGACGCCGCGCCCCTGCGCGTAAAGATAGGCGAGACGGTTCTGCGCCACGGCGTTGCCCATCGTCGCCGCCTTTTGGAAGAGCTTCGCGGCGCCGCCCTCGTCGCGGTCGACCCCGACGCCGTTGAACTTCAAAATCGCCAGCTCGACCATGGCGCCGAGATGCTCGTTCTTGGCCGCGAGCTCAAACCAATGGGCGGCCTCGCCGCCGTCCTTGGCGACGCCCTTGCCGTGCAGATAGAGCTCGCCCAGGGCATAGCGGGCGTCCGTGTCGCCGAGCTCGGCGGCGCGCCTGAAGTCGTCCGCGGCCTTCTCGAGATCCGCGAAGGCGCCGTTGTTCTCGAGGGCGAGCTCGCCCAGAAGGTTGAGCGCCGCCGCATGGTTCTTCTCGGCCGCCTTCTCGAGATAGATTTGCGCGGTCTTGCGGTCGCGCGCGGCGGGCGCGTTGGCGAGAAGGGCCGCCGCATAAAGATAGGCGCCCTGGGCGTCGCCAAAATCGGCCGCGCGCCGGAACCAGGCCTGCGCCTCCTTCTGATCGCGTCCGACGCCCGCTCCTTCCGCATACATCCGACCGATCAGCAGCATCGCCGCCACGTCCGAGGGAGTGGCGGCGATACGCGCCTTGGCCTCGCGCATCGCCCGCGGAAAGTCGCCGGCTTCGTAGGCCTGGAAAGCGGCGTCGCTTCCCGCGGCGGGCGCAGGCGCTTGCGCGCGCGCGCCGGGGGAAAGAGACAAGAGCAGGAGGACGAGCAGGGTCGCAGCGCGCATGAGTTAAGCCTCCTCGCGTGCGAGGGCGTCCAGCGCGTCCTTCACCGCCGCGCCGGGGCCGCGCGGATCGCCCCAGACGCAATCGCCGAGCATGACGAAATCCGCGCCCGCGCGAGCCAAGCGCGGCGCCTGCGCCAGCGTCGACGCGAAGGCGACACAGGGGATCGTGAAGACTTCGGCCCACCAGCGCAGCCGTTCCTCGAGCGCGTCTTCCGGGAGGGGCGCGCTCCAATCCCCGAAGAGAACGTAATCGGCCCCCGTTTCCCCGGCGACCATCGCGTCGTGGCGCGTCGCGAGCCCTGCCGCGCCGACGATGTGACGGGGGGACAATCGCTCCACGGCCGATTTGAGCGCGGCGGCGCCGCCAGCGATCTGCGCGCCGTCGACGTTTGCGCGCAAGGCGAGATCCGCCGAGCCGTCGATCACCAGCGCCACGCCGAGTGGCTCGGTCCTCAGCGCAATCTTGCGGATGAGACGCTTCGCGCTTTCCTCGTCTTGGGGCGAGAGGCGAAGCAGCAGGCTCGCGGGCCTGCCTGCGCCGAACGCCGCGTCGAGCGCGGGCAGGAAGCCTTCGGCGTCATCGAGGACCGGCGTGGCGAGAGAGAGTTGGATGTTCGTCATCGGCTCATTGACGGTTTTGGGCTTGTTGAGGGCCCAAGAGCGAGACTTAATGGCCTTTGCAGTTAGGCACCGATCCAGCCCGGCGCAAACCCCATATCGCAAAAACTTCACGGCGTCGCGCGGTTCGGGCGGAATGCGCTCCGGCGCGCGCTCCCGGAGCCTAGAAGCGTATGAAGGAGAAAATTTCGCGGCTCGAGGTCCGCCGGCCGGAGGAATTTCCCGATTGGCTCTTCGACTATCTCGACATCGGCTACGAGGAGCCGACGCGCTCGTTTTGGATGGAATACAAGGCGACCGCGCCGCATTACTTCCCGATTGAAATGTTCATGGAGATCGTCGCGGTGCGACGATCGTTGCTGCGCCTTATCGAAAGCGACAAGGACGGCCGTTGGCCCATCCGCTATTTCGTGATCGCCTCGCGCCGTCCCGGCGTCTTCGGGCTTGGGGGAGACCTCGCCGCCTTCGCCGCGGCAGTCCGCGAACGGCGGGCCGAGGCCTTGCGCGCGCACGCCGAGATCTGCGTCGACATCATGCATGGCCTTGCCACAGGCTTCGGCTTGCCGATCGTCACGCTCTCGGCCGGGCATGGCCAGTGCCTGGGCGGCGCCTTCGAGGGCGCGCTCGTCACCGATTTCCTCCTCGCGGAGGAAGACGCCCGCCTGGGGCTGCCGGAGATCGCCTTCAACACCTTTCCCGGAATGGGCGCCGTGTCTCTCCTCGGCCGGCGCCTTCCCGGCGCCTTGGCGGAGCGCATCGTCTCGGCCGGCGAAATCTACACGGGGCGCGAGATGTACGATTTGGGCGTCGTGCATGCGCTCGCGCCGCCCGGCGGGATCCGCGCCGCCGCGCGCCAATGGATGACCGCTGACGAGGCTCTCTGGCGCCGCCGCCGCGGGCTCGCCGAAGCGCGCCGCGTTCATTTCGGCGTCAGCCGCGACGAGCTTCGAGGCGTCGTGAATGACTGGGTCGAATGTGTTTTGGGGCTGAACGACCGCGATCTGCGCCATCTCGACCGGCTGGTGGCCGCGCAGAAGCGACTGTCGCGCGCGCAAGCCGAAGAAATCGCCGTCCCGGAGACTCAGGGCTCCGGCTGAGCGGTGTAGGCACTATCGAAGCCCTGGCCGCTCGACGGGCGCCGCATTTGACTCGCGACTGCGCTTAGCGCCGCCGGCGCCTTTCGCCGCGCGTTGCGGCGGTCGCGTCGCGCCGCCGCCCGCCCGGCCGCTGCGAAGCGAAGCCGAGGACTCCGCAAGGGCCTTTTCCGCCAAGCGCTGGGCGCGCAAAATCGCGAGATTGCCGTTGTAGCGGCGCGCATAGCACAAGAGGTAGGTTTCGATCGCCGTGAGGCCGTCGTGCGTGTCGACAAGTTCTTTGACGAGGCAGAGCTCGTGCATTGTCGGCGCGTCGAGAGTCTCGCCGGCCTCGAGCAGCCGTTCGGTCCGCACCAGGCCGAGACGGCGCGTGAGGACGCCATAGAGGCGGCCGATCCGCTCCGGCTCGCAGTCGAACGAGAATTGCGCGGCGGAATCGGCGAGCAGCGCCGAACAGCGCAAGGCGAATTCGAGATCCGCGCCGTGCATCGGCCCGCGGGCCCAGGCGACGGTGATGACCGGCGAGGCGACGACCAAGTCTACCAGCCGGTCCATCAGCCTTTCAACTCCTTTCCCATAGGGCTCGGCGGAACCGGGAGCGTGAGCGAAGTCGAAGACGACAAACTTCAGCTCGCCCAATCTTCCGGCTTCGATTTCGTTGAAGATTTTGTCTAATGTTCTTACGCATACATCGGAGAAGCCTGGCGATATCTTCCTGATAACTACAGTGTTTATATTTGTAAGTCTTGATAGAAATAGGATTTGTCTTCTAGGCATCGGAAACATTTTATCGAACTCCTGCCTCCTCTCGCGGGAAATCAAAGCCGATCTGGAGTGCAGGGCGCAACCGCGCTGCTCGATCTTGGCCATGTTGCACGATGCTGTCCATGACGCCTCCGCATTTTACGTGAAGCCTCGCGATTTATATTTACAAGTTAATTCAAATTAAGCATGAGCTGCAACCAAAAGGTGAAAGTATGCACGCGACATGGTTAACGCGCGAAGGAGTTTGGGCGCCCGCCGGTCGGCTCCCGGCTAGAGCGAATTCCGCCAAAGTTGACAGACTTTTGCGATCGGAATTCGCTCCAGCATTTTAACCTGGCGCGATTTCTTATCGCTCGAACGATCTCGTTCGAGCGGAAAGCGCGCTAGGCGCCCGTTTTCGTTAGGCTGACGCGAGGCGTCGTCGCGCCGGCGTGACATCAATCACATCTTCGACACTTTGGGTCTGTTGGAGGGCGCGGCTGCCGTCGGGGCGTCGGGCTGCTTGGCCGACGGGTTGAGCGAAGGTCCCGCGCTCCGGGGCATTTCCGTCTCGTTCGCGTCGCGTGCGAGCTCCTTGGGCTTGAAGGCCTCGGCCATCGACTTGGCGGCCGCGAGATCGCGCTCGTCGAGTCGCGCGGCCACCTCGTCCCGCTTCCTCCCCGCCTCGGGATCACCCTGCAGGGCCGCGACCGAGAACCACATGTAAGACTGCACGAGGTTCTGCTCGAGGCCCATGCCGCGCGCATAGAGGACCGCGAGGTTGAACTGGCTGTCGCGCACGCCTAGGTCCGCGGCCTTGTGGAACCAGGCGGCGGCGGAGGCGTAATCGGGCCAGCCGTCGCCATTCTCGACGAACAGCACGCCGAGATTGTGCATCGCGCGGGCGTTTCCGGCGCTGGCCGCCTTTTCATAGAGGCTGCGTGCGCGCTCGTAATTGCGCTCGACCCCGACGCCTTTCTCGTAGAACGAGCCGAGGCGATATTGCGCGAGCGTCATGCCCTGGTCGGCCGCTTTGGAGAACCACTGCGCCGCGACCTTCGAATCGCGGGCCAGGCCGCCGCGACCCTCGGCATAGCGGACGCCGAGCTCGAATTGCGCTTTGGCGTCGCCGCGCTGCGCCAGAGCCTGCAGCGGCGCCATCTCCTGCGGCAAGGCCGTCGGCGCCTTCTCGATCGCGCCGACCGGCGTCGCGTCCACGCGCTCCGTCGCGACGTTCTTGCGCTCGGGCTTGGCGGCGGATCCGTCGCCTGCGCCCTTCGCCGCCTCAACTCCTGCGACGCCGTCGCCCGCAGACTTCGTCTCCGCCACGACGTCCTCCGCGGAGCTAAAAGTCTGCGTAAGGGACGAGGGGGCGTTCAGCGCGAACTTCTGGTTAGTGGCGCCGGCTCCGGTCGCCTGCGCTTCCACGGCGGAGTCGCTGGGCGCATGCTCAAAGAGCATGCGGCCGATCGGCGCTACAGCGGCGAGGATCGCGACGCCCGTCAGACCCGCGAGAATGAGGGTCTTGCAACTCGGCGCGACGCCGACGGGCGCATTCGTCTCCCCCTTGGGGGCCGAACGGGGCGCGCGGCTGGCCTCGAGCTCCTTGATAGAGATCTTGCGATCGCGCGTCGGGCCTGCGTCCGCGCCGGCGCGCTCCGCCGCCCGGCGAGCGGCGGCGATGAAGTCCGCCTGCTGCTTCAGCTCGAGGTCGACGCCTTTGGAGAGAGCCGAATTTGACGCGCCGATGGCGCCCACATCCGGATCGTTCTCGTCATGGCGCCGTCGTCCCCGCTGTGGTGCGGCGTGGATGACGAGCGGCTGGAAGCGCAGCGCATCGGAAGCGGCGGCGCGCGCGGGCTCGGCGGATTCTTGCTGCGTCGGTTCCGGCGCCTCGCTCCACAAGCTCTTCGTCGAGGACTCGTCCTCCCCCGTTTCCGAGCGCTCATTCTCGGAGACCAAGCCATGATCCGCGTCGCCCTCCGGCGCATCCTGCGCGGCGGTCGCTTCTTGCGCGCGCGCGTAATTCGTTTCCTGCGCCTCGAGAAGCTCGTCCAGCGCGTCGAGCTGCCGCTCCAAGGAGGGGGGAGGCGCGGGTTCGGCTTGCTTGCGCGAGTTCGGCGCTGCCTCTCTCGCCGCCGTTACCGCCGACTGCGCGGCGCTGGCGCGCAAGTCCTCGATCTTTTCACAAAGCTCGGCGATCTTGCGTTCGATCGAGGCGAGCGTCGCGCTGTCGTTCAGCGAACGGTCGAGCCGCGCCGAAAGCTGGCGAACCTGCTCGCTCAGGGCGTCGACCGCCACCGGATCCGCGCCGGGACCGAAAGCCTCCGCGCTTCGCTTCGCGAGCTGCTCCAAAAGCGCGGAAAGCTGCGCCTTGTGGGAATCATCCTTACGCCACTGCACGCTCTCGTCGAACTGAGTCGCGAGCGTGCGCTGCATGACGTCGAGCCGCTCGGCGATCTCGTCGAGACGCGGGTCCTCCTGCGGCTTCGCCTTCGCCAGCAGCTCTTCGAGCTGTTCGGCCAAAGGTCCCGGCCCCAGGCGGTCGAGCTTCTCATCGAGCCGATCGACCTTGCCCTCGAGCGAGGCGACGGCGACGGGGGCCGAGCCCACCGACAGGGCGTGCTCCACCTTTTTGGCGAGATCGGCGAGCAGTCCTTCGAACGCGACGTTGGGGGACGCCTGCAATATCCCCTGGTCGATGCGTTCCGCGAGCGACTGATGCATCTCGTCGATGCGCGCGCCGAGCTCCTCGAACCGGTTTCCGTCAAACTGGGCGAGCGCCTCCTCCAGCTTGCCGGAGAGTCGATCGAGGCGCTGGTTGAAGGCGTCGAGACCGGTTTCGGCGGACAAGATCGTCCGAATAGCTTTCGCCGCGTCGATCACCTCGGATGAATGTTCTCCCGACGCGTGCTCGAAGGAGAGCTTGTCGACACGGATCGTCAGATCGCGCAGGCGCGTTTCGATCTGCTCCTGCGGAAGCGGGCGCGCTGCGAGAGAATAGAGATTTTCGCGGATTTCGGCGGTGCGGCGGCCGAGCTCCTGCAAGGAGACGGCGTCTGTGTCGCCCCTCGCCTCGAGGCGGTCGAGCCGGTCGGCGAGACCGCGAACGTCGGTCTCGAGCGCACGCATGTGCGGCCGAGGATCGATCTCCTCGAGCACCGCGCGCAGCTCGCCCGCTATCCTCTCGGCCGGCGCGAGGGCTTGGTCATCGACGCCTCTTGCGCGCTGCGCGGCGACGCGCTCGGCGAGATCGGCGAGGGCGCGCTCGATCGCCTCGATCGAAGCGCGCGGCGCAAGCTCGCCAACGCCGCGCGTGAGGCTTCTGATTTCCTCACGCAGCCCGTCGACTTGAAGCATGATGTGGCGTTCGCGCTCGGCGCTATTGTCGAAATCGCCGCGCAGCGAGCCCATCTGGCGCTCGAGAGCCTCGATTTCGCCGCGCACTTCGCCGAAACGGCGCGAAAGCGCCGGATGCTCTTCGCGCGTCGCGTCCTCGATCTGGCGGCGAAGCTTGTCTATCTCGCCGGTCAGCTCATTAGCGCGTTCAGATCGGTCTTCACGACTATCGAGCAGCGACTCGACGTTTTTCGCCGTCGCTGCGACCACCCGCACGATTTCCTCGAGACGCTCCGCTCCGCCCTTCCCGGGAACGGGGATGCGCGGCGCGTCGGAGCCCGCATCGAGGGCCTGCTGCCTGCGCGTGATGTCGAGAACGGCGTCGGCGAGCGGAAGCTTCACCACGGGCGACTCGGACTCGGCGCGGCGGCTTTCCGGCGCGTCGCTCTCGGGACGCTCGGCGATTTCCTCCGGTTCCCGATCGGGGTCGTCAACGGCTCGATCGAGTTCCGGGACAAAGTTGCGAGCGGGTGTGTCGACCGACGCCGCGCGCCGCGCGCGCCGCCGGCGCCGCTCGGCCGCCGACGGGATCGGATCGTCATCGATCAGCTCGGCGACGATCGTCTCGAGGGCTCTGGCGGTGCGTCGCTCGCTCGCGCTGATGCTGCGGCTCAGGGCGTCCAGCGCCTGATCCAGCCCGCGCGACCGCATGACGCTGTTTCGGCTTTCGTCGACGAGCTGCGCGATCCTGTGCAAGGCCCGCGTCGTGTTGCGCTCGTTCGCCGCGTTGCGTCGCGAGACGCGAAGCGGATCGCCATAGAATTCGTCTTCCTCGTCCTCGAGCGAGAACGCCGGCTCCTCGTCTTCAAGGAAGAAATCGTCCGCCGCGTCTTCGTCGTCGAAAGCGCGCCACGCGTCGCTGCGGCGGTCCGGCGCCTTGGCGGCACGCGCCCGGGAGCGCGACAGATTCTGGATTTCTGCCCGTAATTGTTTGTAATTCGGCTTATTCATCGGAGCTTCCAGCGTGATCCCGGCTAGCCGGCGAGAGACAGGCGACTTGGGGGACTGACGCGGGCGCAAGCAAATCGCGATGAACGCACGGCCGCAGAGGACCGTCGCCGATGACTTTCCAATAAACATAGTAAACAACCCGTTAATCGAGGCGGAAGGCGGCGATCCGAAAGGCGCCGGCGCCACTCACTCTTTGCGCGAATCATCTCCTAGCTGCGAGGGTTCCCCGAACGCCGCCGCCCCGGTTCCCGGGCGAGAGCGCCCCGGCTATTGCGTCAAGCCCGAGCCCTCTCTAGGTAGCATCCCGAGTTCATCGTGCGACTGAGAGTGCGTAGCGGGACATGGTCCCGCGTCTCCACCTGAAGGCTGAGCGGAGAGCGCGATGTCGACATACAAGGCCCCTGTCGAAGAGGCGATATTTCTTCTCGAGGACGTATTAGGCTTCAGCAGTTACGGCCAGCTTCCGGGCTTCGCCGAGGTCAGCGGCGACCTGCTGGCGCAAATCCTCGACGAGGCCGGGCGTCTTTGCGAAGAGGTCCTGCATCCGCTCAACGCGGTGGGCGATCTTACCGGCTGCCGGCGCCAGGAGGACGGCGCTGTCGTCACGCCGAAAGGTTTCGTCGACGCCTATCGCGCCGTCGCGGAGGGCGGCTGGATCGGACTTTCCGTCCCGGCCGAATTCAGCGGCCAGGGTCTTCCCTATGTGCTGACCGCGCTCACGAATGAATTCGCTTCCTCGGCCAACATGGCTTTAGCCATGTATTACGGGCTGAGCCAGGGAGCGATGGCGGCCTTGCTCCGCCATGGCAGCGAGGCGCAAAAGCAGCTCTACCTGCCGAGAATGACGACCGGCGCCTGGAGCGGCACGATGAACCTGACCGAGCCGCAATGCGGCACGGATCTCGGCTTGCTCACCACCAAAGCCTCGCCCAATCCCGACGGAAGCTATTCGCTTACGGGCCAGAAGATTTACATTTCTGCGGGCGAGCACGATCTCGCCGAGAACATCGTGCATCTGGCGCTCGCCCGAATCGAGGGCGCGCCTGCGGGCGTGAAGGGCATCTCGCTGTTTCTCGCCCCGAAATTCCTCGTCAATCCCGACGGCTCGCTCGGGCTCCGCAACAAGCTCTCCTGCGGCTCGATCGAGCACAAGATGGGCATTCACGGCAACGCCACCTGCGTGATGAATTACGAGGGCGCGCGCGCCGAGCTCGTCGGCGAGCCCAATCGCGGCCTCAATGCGATGTTCGTGATGATGAACGAGGCGCGGCTCGGCGTCGCGAACCAGGGCCTCGGCCTCTCGGAAATCGCCTATCAGAACGCCGCCGTCTACGCGCGCGAGCGCCTCCAGGGGCGCTCGCTGTCGGGGCCGAAAAACCCGAGCGGAAAGGCCGATCCGATCATCGTGCATCCCGACGTGCGTCGGATGCTGCTCGAAATCAAAGCCTTCAATCAGGCGGCCCGCGCGCTGTCGCTCAGCGTCGCGCTCGACAGCGACGTGGCGCATCGCTCGCACGACGCCGCGGCGCGACAGGCGGCGGAGGACCGCCTCGGCCTGCTCACGCCTGTGCTCAAATGTTTTTTCACCGAGCGCGGGTTCGAGAACGCGGCCAAGGCGCAGCAGGTGTTCGGCGGCATGGGCTACATCGTCGAGACCGGCGTGGAGCAATTCGTCCGCGACGCGCGCATCACGATGATCTACGAGGGCGCCAACGGCATTCAAGCGCTCGATCTCGTGGGGCGAAAGCTCCCCAAGGATGGCGGACGCGCCATCTCCGCCTATCTCAGGGAGCTCCAAGGCTTCATCGCGTCAAGCGGGGCGCCGGAGCTGGAGCCCTTCGTCAGGCCGCTGCAGGCGGCCGTCGGCGATTTGCAGAAGGCGACGCTGTGGCTGATGCAGAACGCTCTGACCAAGCCCGACAACGCCGGCGCGGCCTCGATGGACTATCTGCATCTCTTCGCGCTGGTCGCCCTCGGCTCCGCGTCGGCGCGAATCGCCAAGGCGGCGCTCGAAAAGAAGGCGCGCGAGCCCGAAATGGCGAGGGCGATGGACGCCAAGCTCATCACCGCGAAATTCTTCGTGGAGCGCATGCTGCCGGAGACGGGCCTGCGGCTCGCGCGGCTCTCGACCGGCGCGGACACGATGATGTCGCTCGAGGCGGAGATGTTTTAGGGGCGAGTAGCGAGTAGCGAGTAGCGAATGGGAAATAGGGAGTAGGATGGCGCTCGGCTCTATTCGCCACTCGCTATTCGATACTCGCTTTCCCTTCCGAAAGGAGGCGCGATGACGGACGCTTTTATCTATGACGCCGTGCGCACGCCGCGCGGCCGCGGCAAGGTCGATGGGTCCTTGCACGAGGTCTCGACGCTCGGGCTCGCGGTGACGGCGCTCGCGGCGATCAAGTCGCGCAACGGCCTCGCCGGTCCGGAGGTCGACGACGTTGTTTTGGGCTGCGTCGATCCGGTCGGCGAAGCAGGGGGAGACATTGCGCGCGCCGGCGCGCTCGCCGCGGGCTATGGCGACAAGGTCCCGGGCGTGCAGATCAACCGCTTCTGCGCCTCGGGCCTCGACGCCGTGAATTTCGCGGCCGCCGAGATCATGTCGGGTCAGCACGACCTGACGATCGGCGGCGGCGTCGAAAGCATGAGCCGCGTCGGCATCGGCGCCTCGGGCGGCGCCTGGCCGGTCGATCCGACGATCGCCATTCCCTCTTACTTCATGCCGCAGGGCGTCTCGGCCGATCTCATCGCGACGAAATACGGGTTTTCGCGCGACGACGTGGACGCTTACGCCGTGCAGTCGCAGAAGCGCGCGGCGCGCGCCTGGGAGGAGAAGCGCTTCGCGCGCTCGATCGCGCCGGTCAAGGACGTGAACGGCCTCACGATCCTCGATCGCGACGAGCACATGCGCCCCGAGACCGACATGCAGGGGCTTGCTGCGCTGAAGCCCTCCTTCATCATGCTCGCCGAGATGGGCGGCTTCGACGCGGTGGCGATTCAGGCGCATCCCGAGATCGAGGCGGTGAAATATGTGCATCACGCCGGCAATTCGTCCGGCATCGTCGACGGCGCGGCGGCCGTGCTGATCGGCTCCAAGGAGGCGGGACAGCGCCTCGGCGTGAAGCCGCGCGCGAAAATTCGCGCCTTCGCGAATATCGGCTCGGAGCCCGCGATGATGCTGACGGGGCCGATGGACGTGACGCGGAAGCTCCTTGCCCGCGCCAAGATGAGACTTGAGGACATCGAGCTCTTCGAGGTCAACGAGGCCTTCGCCGCTGTCGTGCTGCGCTATCTGCAGGCTTTCGAGCTCGACCCGGAGAAGGTCAACGTCAATGGCGGCGCGATCGCGCTCGGCCACCCGCTCGGCGCGACGGGCGCGATGCTGATCGGGACCGCGCTCGACGAATTGGAGCGCAGCGGCAAGAACGTCGCGACTCGTGACGCTCTGCATCGGCGCGGGGATGGGGACGGCGACGATTATCGAGCGGGTGTGAAAATGATTTGATGAAGGCGCCCTTCGAGACGCGCCCTGCGGGCGCTCCTCAGGGCGAGGGGATTGGTGAGTAGGAAGAGGCCAAGGCGCCGGAAGATTTTTGCTCTGGGCTTCCAGTCCCTCATCCTGAGGAGCGCCCGCAGGGCGCGTCTCGAAGGATGGGCTAGACCGCAATGCGGGGAGGATCGCGTGCCGGGGGCGAGCGTCTACATCGTGCATTGCCGCGACCACAGTTACTACACGAGGATCACGCGACGCGAGGTGGAGGAGCGGGTGAGCGAACATAACCAGGGGATCGACCCGGATTGCTACACCTTTGCGCGTCGACCCGTACCGACTCATGTACAGCGAGTGCTTTGAACGAGTCGACGAAGCCATCGCGACCGAACGGCGCATTAAGGGTTGGTCGCGAGCAAAAAAGGAGGCGCTGATCCGCCGCGATTACGACGCGCTTCCTGGCCTCGCCGCGCGGCGGAAAGTTCGAGAGCGTGTTAGCGGGACGCCCTTCGAGACGCGCCCTGCGGCGCTCCTCAGGGCGAGGGGACTGATGAATAGGCTGATGCCTCCGTCTCTCATCCTGAAGCCCTCGTCCCTCATCCTGAGGAGCGCCCGTGGGGCGCGTCTCGAAGGATGGGCCGCCGCAGGGCTCCAGAGAGGCGGAAGGCAGATTGCTGCTGGCTCGACAAAATTCAACGGGAGCTCTCCATGAATCTCCAAAACTTCCGCTTCGATCTCGGCGCCGACGGCGTCGCCGTTTTGACCTGGGACATGCCGGGGCGCTCGATGAATGTCATCACCGAGGAGGTGATGAGAGAGCTTTCTCAAGTCGTCGAGAAGGTCGCCGCAGACACGGCGATCAAGGGCTGCGTGATCGCATCGGGCAAGAGCGCCTTCTCGGGCGGCGCCGATCTCTCGATGCTGCAAAAAAGTCGCGCGGCCCATGGAAAGGCGCTCGGCGAAAAAGGCGCGGAAGAAGCCAACAAGCTCTTCTTCGAGGGCGCGCGCAAGCTCTCGCAGCTCTATCGGCGCCTCGAGACCTGCGGCAAGCCTTTCGCGATCGCGATAAATGGCGTCTGCTTAGGGGGCGCCTTCGAGCTCGCGCTCGCCTGCCATCATCGCGTGCTCGCCGACGACGACAAGACCAAGGTCGGCTTGCCCGAGGTCAAGGTCGGGCTCTTTCCGGGCGCGGGCGGAACGCAGCGCGTGGCGCGGCTTCTGCCGACCGGCGACGCGCTGCAATTTCTGTTCAAGGGCGAGCAGGTCTCAGCCAAGGCCGCCAAGGCCGCGGGGCTCGCGCATGAGCTTGCGCCTCAGAGCGAGATCGTCCAACGCGCCAAGGATTGGATTCTTGGCGGCGGCAAGGCGGTCGCGCCTTGGGACCAGAAGGATTTCAAGCCGCCGTCCGGCCGCATCTTCTCGGCCGGCGGCATGATGATCTGGCCGCCGGCCAACGCGATCTACCGGCGCGAGACCTACGACAATTATCCCGCCGTGAAGGCGGTTCTGCATTGCGTCTATGAAGGCTTGCAGCTCCCGATGGATCAGGGGCTGACGGTCGAGGCGCGCTGGTTTGCGCATATTCTGCGCTCGAAGGAGGCGGCGGCGATGATCCGCACGCTCTTCCTCTCCAAGAACGAGCTCGAGAAAGGCGCGCGCCGCCCCAAGGACGAGCCGCCGTCGCAGCTCAAGAAGATCGGCATTCTCGGCGCGGGCTTCATGGGCGCGGGCATCGGCTATGTCTCGGCGTTGAACGGACTCGAGGTCGTGCTGATCGATCGCGACCAGGAAAGCGCCGACAAGGGGAAGGCCACGATCGACAAGCTCGTCTCCGGCCAGGTCTCGCGCGGCAAGGCGACCGCTAGCGCCAAGGAGGCGCTGCTCGCGCGCGTCGAGGCCACGCCCGACTATGCGCAGCTCAAAGGGTGCGATCTCATCCTCGAGGCCGTGTTCGAGGATCGCACGGTGAAGGCCGAGGCGACGAAACGCGCGCAAGCGGTCGTGGGCCCGGATGTCGTCTTCGCGTCCAACACCTCGACGCTGCCGATCACCTCGCTCGCCGAGACCTCGCTTCGCCCTGAGAATTTCATCGGCGTGCATTTCTTCTCGCCGGTCGAGAAGATGATGCTTGTTGAGATCATCCATGGCGAGAAGACGGGCGACAAGGCGCTCGCCGCGGCGCTCGATTTCGTGCGGTTGATCAAGAAGACGCCGATCGTCGTGAACGATTCGCGCGGCTTCTTCGCCAATCGCTGCGTGCTCGCCTATGTGCGCGAGGGGCAGACCATGCTCGTCGAGGGCGTGCCGCCGGCGATGATCGAGAACGCCGCGCGCATGGCCGGCATGCCGGTCGGGCCGCTCTCGCTCAACGACGAGGTTGGCCTCGACTTGGGGTGGAAGATCCTGCTCGCGACGAAGAAGGATCTCGGCGCCGCGGCGGTCGATTCGGCGCAGGAGCGCGTGCTCGGCTTCTTGGTCGAGAAGAACGGCCGCTTCGGCCGCAAGAACGGCAAGGGGTTCTACGACTATCCGGCGAGCGGCAAGAAGAGCTTGTGGCCGGGCCTCTCCGACCTCGCCGAGAAGAAGCTCGATCCCGACACCCTCGACGTGAAGGAGCTGGAGCGGCGCTTCCTCGTCGCGCAGGCGGTGGAGGCCGCCCGGACGCTCGCGGAACATGTCGTCACCGATCCGCGCGAGGCGGACGTCGGCTCGATCTTAGGGTTTGGCTTCGCGCCATTCACGGGGGGCGCGCTCTCCTACATCGAGGGCATGGGCCTCAAGGCCTTCGTCGCGCTCTGCGACACGCTCGCGGCGAAATATGGCCCCCGCTTCGCGCCGCCCCAATTGCTGCGCGACATGGCCCGCGACTGCGAGACGTTCTATCGGGCGGCCTAAGCCGCCCGGTCATCGGCGACGCGCGGTTATGATTTTGCGCAGGGGGTCACCCCGCGCTGCAATAGTTAGCAACCTATATACCCTGATTAAGTTTTCCCAGTCAGGACTAATCTCGGAATATGATCATTAGCAGACGATAAACCCATGCGACTGATACATTTTATCACCGAACGCGGCATGGAAATTGGTCTACAGCTCATAGGGGCACAGCAATGTTGGGTTTTACACCGCTTATGAGCAAGCTTGCGCCCAATATCAACGATATTGACTACAGTGATGAGATCTATGTATTGCCAGAGCTTCCGAAGCTGTGTTCGATTGCGAACACAGTAGCGGCTATGCTTTCTTGCTTGCTTGCCGCGTTAGTCTCTATAGCGAATTTTCATGCAAACATTGACATCGCTGTTCTGTTATCAAAATTAATGTTCTGGTTTGTTACTGGGTCTATCGTCGCCTTTATCTCAGCTTTGGCAGATTATGGAGCTAGGTTGCTGTACAAAATAGAGGCTAGGAATGGTCCATCTTTTTGGAAATTCGGCGACGTCGTTGATTGCACCGCCGTCGCAATGGCGCTCGCTTCGGGAGGCGTCTTCTGCTGGGGTGTTTGGCGCGCATTTACCGCACTGCAAGGAATAGACGTTCGTTTCTGACGCGGGAGGTCAAAATGTTGGCGATTTCTTTAGGCTGGCCGGAAAGGAAATGACGCGGCTAACGCTTCGGTAAAGGTCGCAAAATGGCGCATAGCGGCATTAGAACCGACCCACTCCCGCCTTTGGGCCGTCTTGACGCGCGTCGGACGTCCCGAGCCCGACCGTGATGGCGTTTCGGTTTTTCGCGCAGTAACATCGCGACCAGCCATGGTTGCGGAGTCTGCGTCGTCAAAAGCCGGGTTGCACAGCTTGCGGCGGCGCGGGCGGATGCGGCGAATCTTCCTGCGAATCCATCAGATCATCGGACTTTTCGCCGGCGCCATTTTCGTTCTGGTCGGGCTCAGCGGCGGCGTCCTCGCCTTTCGCGAGGACATCGACGAGTGGCTTAACGCCGCGATCATGCGCGTCGAGGCGCCTGCGCAGGCTTCGCTCAAACCCTTGAATGAAATTCTCGCGGCGGCGGTCGCCGCGATGCCGCCGGACGCCAAATTGGAGCGGCTCACGCTGCCGCGCCACGCGAAAGCTGCGGCGGCGGTGACCTATATGGTCGATACGGACGACCTGGAGAGCGACTTTTACCAACTGTTCGTCGATCCCTACACGGCGCAAGTCAAAGGGCGCCGGCTGCTTCTGCACGGCGATAAAACCTTCTCGCAGCCGTTCATCCAAATCCTCATGGTTTTTCATTGGACGCTGCTCTTCGGCGCGAACAACGCCTATATCGTCGGCTCCCTGGGCATTTTGCTGTTCCTCTCCGTTCTCATCGGCCTTTACCTCTGGCTGACGACGAACGGGCGGTGGGATTTGGGCTTCAAGGTGAAATGGCGCGCCACGCGCGAGAGGGTCATCTACGACCTGCACAGAAGCGTCGGGATTTATGGCGCGGCGATCCTGTTGACGATGCTGTTCACGGGAGCGGCGATGATCTTCAAGCCGGCGACGCGCGGCGTGACGACCCTGTTTTCCGCGGTGCGCCCGGACCCGGATTTCGGACGATCAAAACCCATTCCCAACGGCGCGCCGATTGGTCTCGATGCGGCCATCGCAGCCGCAAACAAGGTCTTTCCCGACGGAAAGATTCACTGGGTTCTCCTGCCCAGCACGCCGAACGGCGTCTATGTCGTCGGAAAGCAATCGAAGGACGAGCCAAATCGAACCAAGACTTTTAGAAACGTCGGCGTGGACCAATATACTGGCGAGGTCCTGCATGTTCAGGACCGCGGCGACTTCACCGCCGGCGAGCGCTTCCTGGAATGGCTTTTTCCGCTCCATAGCGGCGAGGCTTTTGGCGAGATCGGCCGTCCGCTCACGCTGCTCATCGGACTGATTCCCCTCACCCTCTATGTCACCGGTTTTTTGAGATGGCGGCAGAGGCGCCGCGGGCGAGGGCCGCCGGCGTTCTGATATTGGCCCGCATCACGGCCCGGCGACGATCGGCATCTCGATGATGTCTTCCTTTTCCTTGGCTTCTCCGAACCCGATCCTGAGGAGATATTTTCCTCTATGGGCGACCGTCGACTCCATGGTCAGCATTCCGCTGGGGTAGACCCGGGAAGGCAGCGCGCTGATCTCCTTGAGACCGCCATGCGCGTCGTCTTGGAAAAACGAAATCGCGATGGGAATGCCGCGCGTCTCCTTCTCCATGAGCGTGACCGCGAGGATGACCTTGCCCGTTCCCGGAACATGGTCGCAGTATTCGTCATATTTGCGCAGATCGTCCACCGCTCCTCCGGCGCTGTGCTCTGAGTCCGCGAGGAAATAGGTCGTGAGATGCGCCGAATAGTAATCGCTGACCCCGAGACACTCGGCGATCGTGCGGTCGCCGGCTTTGACGGCGGGCTTCACGGTCTTCGGCGCCCAATGCTCCGTCCAATAGAGCTCGAAGGCCGGCCCCCAAAAGCGATAGGAAAAAGCCGCGCCGCTCGCGCCGGCGAGCGCGACGATGCCGATGAAGAGGAAGAGGTTCAGGCGGGCGTTGGGACTCATGCTTCGCTCTCTCTCCCCAGTCTCTCGAGCGCGCTTTTTGGGAACAGGCTTTACGGCGTCACCTCGAAGTCCCAGGCGCCGCTCACGAGATGGCCGTCAGCTGACAGCGCCCGGTAGCGCACCGTATATTTGCCGGGCGTCAAGGGATTGACGCTGACCGAGACATGGGCTGTGTCGGCGCTGTCGATCGCGGCGTCGCGCTTGTCGACGCGCTCGCCGCCGGCGCCGATGACGGCCAGCGCGGCCAGCGAATCGCGGATACCGGCGTCGTACCAGACGTCGATTTTCCCGATGTTTCCGGCCGCGACCCCGCCTTGCGGCGGCGAGGTGCGGACGATGATCGCATGCGCCAGGAGCAGGCGCGGGCTCTTAGACAGATTTTGCGCGGGAGCGGCCATCTGTGGAAACGCCGTCGCGCGTTCGCTCGAGGCCGCGAGCCAGAGAAGCGCGGCGCAGCCACAGATCGCGAGGGCTTGTCGCTTCCCGGCGCCGCGCAAGATCACGAGCGGCGAGGAGCTTCTGGAGTCACGGGCTTGGACTTGCGACATCGACCTCGACTTTCGCGCGGGCGCCTTTTCAGCCCGCTCATTCCCCAGAATGATTGTGACAATGTCGGCCGTTCGGCAAGCCCCAGGGAAAGCCACGCCGGGTTGGAAGCGCATCGCGGAGCTGACCCTGCATTCCGGCCGGCGGGGAAGCCCTTTAGAAATCCGGCATGGGCCGCGCCCTAGCGCGGCGCGAAGGAAGGGGCCGAAATGACGGGGTTTTGCAGGATTTCGGCCGCGCTCGCTTTGGCTGCGCTCCTTTTTTGCGGCGGCGCAAGCGCCCATACGACGGATATTTCGAGCAGCCGCATCGTGCCGGAGGGGAATGGCCATTACCGCGTCGAGGTCGGATTTCTGGGCGCCGACATCGAGCGCATGCTGGCCGAAAACAAGTCGGCGCTCGCCGGCGTCGATCTCACCGAGCCCGGACTGATTGAGCGCCTGCTCGGCAAGTTCATCCAGAGCCGCGTCGATATGGAGAATGCGGAAGGCGAGAGGTGCCCGAGCACGGTCGTCTCGGTGGGCGAGGACCCGACCAGCCCCTCCGACTCGAGGGCCGTTCTGCGGTTCGACTGCAGCGGCGTCGCGGGCCAGATTTTCTACAACCCCTTCCAGCTGCTCAAGGCGCGGGGACCTCGCGCGAAACATCTCGTCGGCATCGGCGAGAAAGAAGACTGGTCCAATCTGAGCGAGGCGCAGCGCGCGGGGCGGGAGCCGGCGCCCGGCCAGGTCATGATCTTTCCCGGCGACGCGCCGATCGATCTCTCCAAGCCCCTGCTGACGCCTTGGCAGCTCGCGCCGAAATTTCTCGCGGCCGGCGTCGAGCATATCCTGACCGGCTACGATCACATCTGCTTTCTCTTGGCCGTGGTGCTCTGGGCGTCGCGCGCCTGGCCGGTGATCAAGATCGTGACGGCCTTCACCGTCTCGCATTCGATCACGCTGTCGCTTGCGGCGCTGCAGGTCGTCAATCTCCCGAGCCAGTGGACGGAAGTCGCCATCGCGCTCTCGATCGTCTATGTGGCGATCGAAAATTTCTTCTCACGCAAGGTGGACGGCCGTTGGCGCGACACCTTCTTCTTCGGCTTCGTTCACGGTTTCGGCTTCGCGAGCGGGCTCATCGAGCTCGGCGTGCCGCAGCGCGCCATCGTGCCGGCGCTGGCGAGCTTCAACATCGGCGTCGAGATCGGGCAGATCGGCGTCGTGATGGTCGTCATCCCGCTGCTTGTCTTCATCGACAAGAAATTTTGCAACGGCGAGCGCAGCTCGCGCCTCGTCTACGCCTGCTCGACGGTGATCGCCGGCTTCGGCCTCTACTGGCTGCTCGAGCGCCTCGGCGTGCTGAGCTGAGGCGAAAGTCGTGCGCAAGGGGCCGAGGGAAAGCGCGCCCCTGGGGCGCGCTCAAGAAACTTCGACGGCCGAAGCGGAGGCGTTCCGATCAGGCTCGTCTCGGCTTATTTCGTCTTGCAGGCCCCCTTCGCCTTGCAGCGATTTTGGCTCTTGCAATGAACCTTGGCCTTGCAATGGTTCTTCGCCTTGCCCGCCCCATAGTGCGCCGCGGCCTTGCTGGGGACGGCCGCGCCAGCGAGCGCGAGCGCCACGGCGGCGGCGGCGATCGTCGCGCTGGATAGAATCTTGCTCTGCATCTCTATCTCCTCGAGCTGAGCGACGACCTTCCCAGGCCGGGCGGCGTCGCCCGCGAGAATCTGCTGCAGTTTTCGGGAATTTGCAATTTGCGCGGTGGGCGCCCTTGCCGCCGCCCAGGCCGCCGGAGCGGCTGTGACAAATATGCAACGGCGCCCGAAAATCGCGCAGAGGGCCGGCCCGGCTCGTTGACCCTGGTCCAGCGATGCGGAACTATGGTTGTCGTGTGATGATTTGGAAAGTTCATCACACGTCAGGGGAGGGCCTTGAATGCGCCGTCGAGCGCAACCGGCTAACGCATCGGTGCTGGCGCTGACCGCCGTCGTCCTGACGGGGCCGGTCTGTGCGCAGACCGCGCTCCCCGACATCACGATCGGCCAGAAGAAGCCGCCCGTCGTGCATCCAGCGCCTCAGCCCACGGCCAAGCCTGTCCAGCCGCGGGTGGCGGCGCAGCCGGCCCCCGCGCCGCCGCGCCCGGCGCGCACTCCGGCGCCGACGCGCGCCGCGGCCCCGACGCACGCTCCGGCCCCGGCGCGCCCTTCGGTGACCGCGCGCGCTCCAACGCAGGAGCCCTCCCGCGCTCCGACGCAGGAGCCCTCCCCATCCGCTCCCACGCAACAGCCTCAATCGCAGGTCGAGCAGGCTCAAGAGCACTTCAACGCGACGCAGAGCGCCTCGAGCGAGCAGTTCACGACCGGCAAGGAGATCAACAGCGTGCCGTTCAGCCGGCCGGGCGCAGCGCTGGAGACCGCCGTTCCGGGTCTCGTCGTCACGCAACACAGCGGCGAGGGCAAGGCCAATCAGTATCAGCTGCGCGGCTTTCAGCTCGATCACGGCACCGACTTCGAGATCACCCTCGACGGCATGCCGCTCAACATGCCGACGCACGGCCACGGCCAAGGCTATGCCGACGCCAATTTCATGATTCCTGAGCTATTGTCCTACGTCATCGCGCGCAAAGGTCCATATTACGCGGATGAGGGCGACTTCTCGGCGGCCGGCGCGGCGCACATGCAATATAAGGACGACGTTCCCGACGGCCTGTTCTCGACCACCGTCGGCAGCTTCGATTACGGGCGCCAGCTCGCGATCAACGCCAGCAAGGCAAACGGCGGCACTCTGCTTCAGGCCGCCGAGTTCGGCATCTACAACGGACCCTGGACGGCTCCCGACGAGATGCACAAGATCAACGGCGTTCTGCGCTGGTCGCAGGGCTCGCCGGAGAACGGCCTCGCGATCGACGCCATGGCCTACGCCAATCGCTGGCATTCGACGAACCAGATCCCCGAACGCGCGGTGACGGAAGGCTTCATTCCGCTCTGGGGCAACATCAATCCGACGGATCGCGGCGACACGACGCGCTTCAGCCTCTCCGGACAATGGAACCAGTCCGACGCGAGCAGCCACTCGAAAGTCGAGGCCTTCGCGATCCACTCGACGCTCGATCTCTATAACGACTTCGACTACTACCTCAGCCAGCCGCTGCTCGGCGATCAGTTCCGCCAGTTCGACCGCCGCACGATTTTGGGGCTCAAGGCGGAGCACGGCTGGAAATATGAGCTCAACGGCTTGCCCGTCGAGACGCGCATCGGCGTGCAGTCGCGCTACGACGACATTCGCAACGGCATCCAGGACACTTACAACAAAATGGCCTTTCAGACCGTCGGCAATTACGGCGTGGACGAAGGCAATGTCGGGCTTTGGACCGACACGACAGTCAAATGGACGTCGTGGCTGCGCACGACCGCAGGCGTCCGCTACGACTATTTCGCGGCGAGCGTCGGCGATTATCAAAATCCGTTGCACGCCGTCTGGCTGACGGCTGCGGGCGTGCCGATCGGCATCCCGTCCTTCTTGTATGACCCCAGGACGCTCGCTCCCTATATGGGCCCGCCAACCTGGGTCTGGACCGGCCCCTGGAACTCCGGCTCGAAGAGCGCGGCGCTCGGCAGCCCCAAGGCCAACGTGGTGTTCGGGCCTTGGGAGAAGACCGAGTTCTTCCTGAACTTCGGCGAAGGCTTCCACTCGACCGACGCGCGCGGCACGGTCGCCAATCTCAGCCCGATCGACGGCACCGAGAGCGCCAAGACCGCCTTTCTCGTCAAGGCGCGCGGCGCCGAGATCGGCGCGCGCAGCAAATTCTTCGACGGGCTCGATACGACGCTCACCTTCTGGTGGCTGAATTTCGACTCGGAGAGCCAGTTTGACGGCGACACCGGCACGACCCTGTTCGGACGGCCGAGCCGCCGCTACGGCATAGAGCTCACCAACCGCTACACCTTCTCCGACTGGGCGCGCATCGACGCCGATCTCTCGCTCAGCCACGCACGCTCCCGAGGCTGGGACGTCGGCCAGACCGTGACCTATGCCGGCCTGCTGGACCCGTCGGCGATCGGCTATTTCACCTATCTCGGCAACGCGCCCGGCAATTATATCCCCGAGGCGCCGCCCGTGGTCGCTTCGATCAACGTCGATCTGGGCAAGAAGACGGGCTGGTTCGGCGGGTCGAAATATATCTTCAAAGGCGCCTATCCCTTGACCGAGGACGGCTACTTCAAAGCGCCGGCCACGGGATGGCTTGATCTGCGCGTCGGCTATCGCTGGGAGAACGGGCTGAAGCTTCAACTCGACGTCTTCAATGCGCTGAACTCGAGGTCGGACGCGATCACCTACGCCTATGGCTCGCTGCTGCCGAACGATCCGCTCTTCGCGCCCTGTGTGAGCGGCGCCGCCCCCGCCACCGTCTGCGCCATCGGCCAGATGGACCGCCACTTCCACCCGATGGAGCCGACCGCGGCGCGCGTGAGCTTGAGCGGTCCGCTCACGGCGACGGTCTTCGGTCCGATCCTCGCGCCAAAGCCCGGCGCGCCCACGCCCGTGGGGGATTTTCTGGCGCTGGCGGACAGCCTCGTCGCGCCGCCGCCGGAGACGGAAACGGGATCGGGCTTGCCGAGCAAAAAGGCCCCGCCCCTCGTCGAGCCGCCGCCGCGCTGGACCGGCTTTTATCTCGGCGCGACGACAGGCACCGCGTTCAGGGGAGACAGCAACATCTATTACGAGACGAACCCGGCCGGCCCCGGCTTCGATCCCGGCCTCGCCTATCTTGGCAACATCTTTCTTGGCGGCGGGAATTTCGGCAGCAACAACGTCGCCTTCATTGGCGGGGGCGAGGCCGGCTACAACTATCAGTTCAACCCGCGCTTGCTCCTTGGCGTGGAGACTGACTTTCAAGGCCGCGCCGGCGGCGCCGGCGCGACAAACAATGCGGGCGCACGGCCGAGCTATACGATTCCCGGCAACCTGCTCCTCGGCTATTACGCCGGGAGCCAGACCTTCGATTATCTCGGCACGGCGCGTGTGCGCCTGGGCTACGTCTTCCGCCCGACGCTGCTGCTCTACACGACCGGCGGCTTAGCCTATGGCAAGACGAACCTCGTCGCCAATGCGCAGGTGACGAACGTCGATCCGGGCGGCAATATCGTCACGCTCGGCGGCGGAGCGGCGTCCAGCTCGCAGACGCGGGCTGGCTTCTCGGTCGGCGGCGGCTTCGAATGGATGTTCTCGCCCGGCTGGAGCGCGAAGGCGGAATATCTCTACTACGACCTCGGCAATTTCACCGTCGGCATGCCGCAATATACGACGGCTCTCGCGACGGGGACGTCCTTCGTCAACACGGCGACCACGTTGCGCGCGCACGCCGACGGGCAGCTCGTGCGCGCCGGCCTGAATTACCACTTCGACTGGGCCGCGCCGGCGCCGCTCGTCGCAAATATTGAGGCGTCGGTGCGCTCTAAGCGCTTTCGGAAAAGCGCATATTCTCGTCCGAAACCGCTTCGCGCTTTTTGGGAACGTGCTTCAGGCGCCGCCGCAAGCGTGCTCGGAGTCCGGAAGCTTCCAGCTCTTCTTCGTGCGCTGGTTCGTCGTGCGGTAGATCTTGCCGCGCTCGTCGCCCTGGGGACAGTCCTGCGGCGTGCTGACGAGGCACATGCGCACCTTGTCGCCCTTTTTCGACTCCTCGATCTCCGGCACTGTGTCGTAGGAGACCTGATAGCCGCCGTTGGCGAAGCGCACGGCGCTTCCCGAGCCCGGCACCGGCTCATGGGTCGCATCGTCCTGCAGGCGGGTCTCGATGGCGGCGATCGTGGTGGCCACGCAGTCGCCGGGCTTCGCCGGCAGCGACTCGGCGGCAAAAGCCGGCGCGGCGAAAGGCAGGACGAGGGCGACGAAGGCGAAACGGGGAAGCGTCATCGGGTTTCCTTGCGTGAAGAGCGGGAGGAGGCTTCCGACCCGCGATCAGCCTAGCGCGCTTTCCCATCGAACGACAGGAAATGGCGCCGGAACAGAATTCTGGAGCGCATTCCGATCACAAGATTCTGTCAACTTTCGTTCAAATTCGCTCGAAGGGCTCCCGTGGCAAGGTCAACCGCGTATTTCAGCGCCGGAGCTTACGGAGAGTTCATTCTTTTGGCCCTTGTCAGCCCTTCGGGGGCGCGCCATATTCGCGCCAGCGGCCGGCTGCGACCGTTGTTGAACGGCGCGGGCGGCCCAGCCAAACGAGGAAACTATGTCCAATTACGACCGCAATTACAGCTTTGGCGCGCAAGTCGGCCAAAAGGCGGCCGCGGAGATCGACCAGGGCCTGCGCGCCTACATGATCGGCGTCTATAACTACATGACGCTGGGCCTCGGCGTTACCGGGCTCGTCGCGCTCGGGACGAACATGATGGCCGTCACCCGCTCCGCCGCCGGCCACCTGGCGCTTACGCCTTTCGGCCAAGCCATCTACATGAGTCCGCTGCGCTGGGTGATCGTGCTCGCGCCGCTCGGCTTCGTGATGTTTCTCGGCGCCAGGGCCAACTCCATTTCCGCCGCGACCGCGAGGACGCTCTTCCTCATCTTCGCGGCGCTCGTCGGCCTGTCGATGTCCTTCCTGCTCATGGTTTACACGGGCGGGTCGGTCGCGCAGGTCTTCTTCGTCACCGCGGCGGCCTTCGGCGGCTTGAGCCTTTACGGCTACATGACGCGGCGCGATCTTTCGGCGATCGGCTCCTTCCTCGTCATGGGCGTGTGGGGGCTGGTGATCGCCGGTCTGGTCAACCTGTTCCTGCACAGCTCGAGCCTGCAGTTCGGTCTGTCGATCCTCGCCGTGCTGATCTTCTCGGGCCTCACCGCCTATGACACGCAGGCGATCAAGGACCAGTATTACGAGAGCGACGGCTGGGAGGTCACGCAGAAGAAGAGCATTTTCGGCGCGTTGATGCTCTATCTGGACTTCATCAACATGTTCCAGTCGCTGCTCTACCTCTTCGGCCAGCAGCGCAGCAACTGACGGCTCCGCCAGACGATGCGACAAGGCCCCGCGTAAGCGGGGCCTTTTCATTTTGAGACGCATTTCGACTTTTTGTCTGAATCATTACATCAGCTTAAGAAGATTTCACGATTTAGCCGGCATTAGGCCATTGGCGAGCCGCAACTGTGATCCAATATTGGGGTCATTGCCTCGTGCGGCTCGCACGCCTTCCGGTTTTCGTCAGCCCCCCAGCCCCCGGAAGGTTTGCGACTGGCGCTCCGGCGCACTCGTGGCGATGGACGAGTCGGCAGAGAGTATCCCTCTCGCCGACTCGTTCTGTTATGCGGGTCACGACGCTAAACTCGAAGCGCGAGGCCGATGTGATCCCCGTCTTCTCTCTCCGATCCCCGCAAGCGCTGGGCCTCGCCGCCGCCGCCGCCGCCTTTTTGCTCGATCAGGCGCACAAGTTCTGGATGCTCGACATCTTCGGCGTGGCGGGGCGCGAGCCGATACGCCTCGCTCCCTTTCTCGACGTCGTGCTCTCTTGGAACCGCGGCATATCCTATTCCATGCTGTCGGCGCGAGACGACGTCGCGCGCTACGGGCTGCTGGCCCTCCAGCTCGCCATCGTCGCCGGACTTTGCTTCTGGCTGTGGCGCACGCCGCGTCGCTTGACCGCCCTGGCCCTCGGACTGATCGTCGGCGGCGCGATCGGCAATGCGGCGGATCGGCTACGCTACGGGGCGGTGGCGGATTTCTTCTTCCTCCACACGAGCCTGCCGGTGGGGCCGCTCGCCAATTACGTCTTCAACGTCGCCGACGCGCTGATCACCCTCGGCGTGGTTCTCATGCTGGTCGACGCCATGCGAGGCCCGGAACGTCAGGCTGACGCCGCGGGCTGACGCGGCTCAACCCTCACTGGAAGTGGATGCGCTGGGAAGCGAAAAAGGCCCCTTCCGGGGGCGGCGGCGCGTGGGTCGCCGTGATCGCGCCGCGCAACACGGCCTCATGCGCGTGGGAGGTCGCTTTGCAGAGACTCGACCGACAGCGCGCCCTGGCCGTCGACGTGGAACGTGCAATAGGCCTCTCCCGTTCCCGGCGAGCCACGGCTCGCGAGATTCTTGCGCACGGCCTTGGCGAGCTGCGCCGCATAGGCGAGCTGGGATACGCCCGCCTTTTCCGCGGGCTTTTCCTTTTGTCCGAGGCGATGGCGCTCCTGCGCGTCTCGGCGATCGCGGGCCTCGTCGCTGCTGTCGCGGTTGACCTGATCGGATTTCGGCGACGCGGCCATGGCGTCGGGGTCCATGGACTGGGGAAGCGGAACCTCGATCTGGCTTTTCGTCGTCATGACCATGGGCGGCGGCGCTTCGTCTGACGGCGCGACTTCCTCGCTCTCGAACGTGTCCCCTTGCGGGATCAGCTCCAGCCCGATCTCTTCCACCGGCGGCGTGTTCGCCATCTCGAGCGGATGATAGGCGAGCCAGAAGGCGATGCCCGCATGAGCGAGCAAGACCGCGGTGAAGGCCGTCGGGCCGAGCCAGCGCGGCTTGACCCGAGGGTAGTCGGCGGAAGGCGCGACGAAGTCGCCTGAGGCCGCGGACGTCGCGCCCGGCGTAGCTTGACCGAGTGAACTCAAGAGATCGACCAGACTCACAGAGGGTGTACCGGGGCGAGAGAGCGCATCTTCGAGTCAGACTAAAAGAGGGAAACCGCTTACGCAAGCGACAGCGTCCGCCGATCTCGGCCTAAAGCGCAAGACGAGAACTATTCTTAATTGCCCTCCTCGGACGCGCGCGAGACTCCCGCGTCAGCCCAAATTTCCCTTCACGACCTCGATGAGCTGCTTCAGCGTGAAGGGTTTTGCCAGGAAGCCGAACTCGCCCTCGGGGAGATTTTTCGCAAAAGCCTCCTCGGCGTAGCCGGAGACGAAGATCACCTTCGCCTTCACCCCGCGCTTGCGGAGCTCCGCGAACATCGTCGGGCCGTCCATCTCAGGCATGACGACGTCCGAGACGATGAGGTCGATCTTTCCCTGCTCGCGGTCGACGACCTCGAGAGCCTCGAGGCCCGAGCTCGCCTCGAGCACCGTGTAGCCGCGCGAGGCGAGCGCGCGCGTGCCGAAGGCGCGCACGGCGTCCTCGTCCTCGACGAGGAGGATGACGCCCTGCCCGGTGTAGTCAGAGGAAGGCTTCGCGGCTTCGACCTTGGGCGCCGCCTCGCCGACCTCGGGCGTGTAGCGCGGCAGCAGGATGCGGAAGGTCGTGCCCTTGCCGACCTCGCTCACGACGAAGACGAAGCCGCCCGACTGCTTGACGATGCCGAAAACCATCGAGAGGCCGAGGCCCGTGCCCTTGCCGACCTCCTTCGTCGTGAAGAAGGGCTCGAAGATTTTCGCCTGCAGCTCGGGGGGAATCCCGCAGCCGTTGTCCTCCACCTCGACGAGCACATAATCGGCGGCCGGCAGCGCCGGCTCGTTGAGCTCGGCGCATTCGGCGGCGGAGACATTGCGCGTGCGCAGCTGGATCTTGCCGCCGCTCTCGGGCGTCGCGTCGCGCGCGTTGACGACGAGATTGATGATCACCTGCTCGAACTGATTGATGTCGGCCTTGACCTGCCAGAGATCGCGGCCGTGGCGAAGATCGACCTCGACCTTCTCGCCCACGAGCCGGCGCAGCAGGATTTGCAGCTCGGACAGGACGTCGCCGAGCTGCAGCACCTGCGGGCGCAGCGTCTGACGGCGCGAGAAGGCCAGGAGCTGCCGCGTGAGCCCCGCCGCGCGATTGGCCGTCTGCTTGATCTGCATGATGTCCTGAAAGGACGGATCAGTCGGCCGGTGATTGGCGAGCAGCAGGTCGGAATAGCCGATGATCGCCGTCAGCATGTTGTTGAAGTCATGCGCGACGCCGCCGGCGAGCTGTCCGACCGCCTGCATCTTCTGCGATTGCGCGAATTCCTCCTGGAGCTTCCTCTGCTCGCTGGTGTCGAGCGCATAGACCATCGCGCCGCGGCGCCCCGCTTCCTCGTCGGGCGAGAAGAAGAAGCGCGCCGATCTGACCGCCGCGCCGGCGCCTTCCTCGAACACCGCATCGACCGGCTTGATGTCGCCCTGTCCTTCGAACGCGGCGACGATCGCGGCCTTCAGGCTCGCGCGGTCGCGCTCTCCGACGCCGTCGAGCAGCGGCCAGCCCGCATCGCCTTTGGCGGCCGGCGCCTTCAGGGCGTAGGGGAAGAGCCTGGCGAAAGCGGCGTTGGCGCGGCGCATGCGTCCGGTGTCGTCGAGCGCCGCGATCGCCATCGGGGTCGAGTTGAAGAAGCGCGCGAATTTGACCTCGACGGCGCGCAGGTCTTCCTCCGACTGCTCGCCGGAAGCGCGGTTGAGCGCGAGCGTGCGCGAATGACCCGGCGCGCCGTCCTGTCCGAAGGCGACGCGATGCAGGAGGCGGACGGGCAGCGAGCGGCCGTCCCGGCGCTTGAAATCGAGGTCGATCTGCTGCGTGCGGACCTCGCTCGGCGCGCCGGCGTCGACGGAAAACAGCGCCGCGCCATTGTTGGCGACAATGTCGCTCAAAGCGAGTCCGCCGGCGCCGGCTCCCGTGAGATCGTAGCCGAGCCATCCCGCGAGCGTCTTGTTCATATAGGGAATGGCGCCTCCCGGAGCCGCCGAGAAGAAGCCCGCCGGAGCGTGATCGAGAAAGTCGATCGCATGCTGCAGCTCGAGGAAGCTGTTCTCCTGGCGCTCGCGGTCGGCGGTGAGGTCGGCCACCGACCAGAGCGTCGCGCCGTCGGCGTAGCGCTTGAGCGGGCTGACCCGGATCCGATACCAGCCGGCCTCGCCGCTTCCGTTCAGCGGCGGTGAGAGGCGCAGATCCTCGACGTGACGGCGGCCCTCGCGCGCTGCTTGCGCGAGCCGGTAGATCGCCTCGGAGACCTCCGGCGGCCCGGCGAAGAGCCGCTCGACGGTCATGAGGCCGCCGACGTCCGGCGCGCCGCACAGCTCCATATAGGCTTCGTTCGCATAGATGATCTGCAGATCGCCCAGGGTGACGACCAGGCCTTCGCCGCTCGTGTCGGAGATGAGCTTGGTCAAGTCGTTTCGCGCGGCGCGGCTCGTGAACTGAAGCAGGCCGACCGCATAGGCGAAGAGCGCGAAGACTCCCGCCATCGCGAAGACCGAAAGCGCGAGGAGGGTGAAACGCGGCGCCTGGGCGGGCGCGAGGAAGAACACGGCCGTCACGCCCATCAGGGCGATGGCGAGGAGAAGCACGAGCCCCGCGTTGCCGGGCCGCTCGGAGCGGTCATAGGCGGATGATGCCGAGTTGTCGGACATGCCTAGCGTCTTCTGAGCGCGCTCGCGCCGGCCGCGAGCCTGAGAATCACGACCGTACAATGGCGCTCCGCGCGGCCGGAGGCAATCGGCCCTCGGCGCGCCTCCCCCGTTCGTTAACCATCGATTAACCTTTCCGGGGGACTTCGGACGAAAAACTGGTAAATTGTCAAAGTGTGGACGGCGTCGTAGAACCTGCGGCCCACTAGCGCGCTTGTCCCTCGAACGGAATGGTTCGAGCGACGAGAAATCGCGCCAGATCAGAACGCTGGAGCGAATTCTGATCGCAAAAGTCTCTCAACTTTTGCGTCAACTCGCTCTAAAGAAGAAAGTCGACGAGTAGATGTTAGCCAGCGTCATGCAAATGCAGCTTCTCCCGGCAGTGCTCGCGCTCGCGGCCTTTTTGGTCGCGATCCTACTCACCCTCTACATTGTGCGAATGCTGTTTGGGCGGCGCATCCGCGTTTCGGGCGGTCGCAATCGTCCCAAGCGCCTCGACATCGTGGACGCCTTCGATCTCGATCGCGAGCGCCAGCTCGTCATTGTGCGTCGCGACAATGTGGAGCATCTGCTGCTCATTGGCGGCCCGAGCGACGTTTTGATCGAAGCGTCGTTCGAACGCCCGGCCGGTTTGCAGGCCGAGACGAAGCCTGAAGGGCGCGAGCCGCGCGTTTCGGCTCCGACCGCCGCGCCGAGCTGGCCCAGCCCTCCCGGTGAAGAGAGGGAGGCGGAAGAAGCGCCGCTGGCGGCGCGAGAAGCCGCCCCGCGCATTCCGCCTTCGCTTGGCCAGCCGTCCGGCGCGCCGATCGGCGCCGATGCGCTGAGGCGCCGTTTCCCCGAGCCCTCGCGGCCTGCCGGGCCGCGCCCGCCGGAGCCGCCGCGCGCCCCGGGCGCCCCGCCCGCGCCGGGCGCCCGTCCGTCGGCCCCGCCGGCCGGCCGCATGGGGCCGCCGCCGCCGCCCCGCGGTCCCGAGCCCCAGCAATGGGAGGGGCCCGCCGCTCCGGCTTCGGGGCCTCGCCCGGATGCGCCACAGCCCGCGCGCCCGGCGGCGCCCGGCTTCGGGCCGCGCCCCGCCGCGCCGCCCCGTCCGGCTCCGAACATGCCCCCTCGCCCTCAGCGGCCCGCGCCGCCGCAGGCGGCCCCGGCTCCGCCGGCGCCCGAAAGCCCGCCGCAGGAAGGCCCGCCCAATCGCCCGGCGCGCGACTCGATGGAATCGCTCGAGTTCGCTCGAAGCCGAGATGGCGCGCCTGCTCGGCCGGCCCGAGGGACAATAGCCGCAGCGGGGCGCGATAAAGTCGGAAGGTCGAAGAGAGGGCGCGCCGGAGTTCTCCGTCGCGCCCAAAATTGTGCTCAGCTTCGCGTCTGCTCGGCGAGCCACTTCTGCCATTCCGCATGCGACCCGCGGAAGGCGTTCTGGTCGACATTGCCCGGAATTCCCGGCACGGCGCCATCCGAGCGATATTGCCAAAAAGTCCAGTTGCGCGAGCCGTAGCGGACCGCCGGGTGATATTTGGTCGAGCGCACCCAGATCGGATATTCCGCGAGCGCGTCGGAGTGCAGAATCGCCTGGTAGAAGTCGACCGAGGTGTAGATGATCGGCCGCTTGCCGTAATAGGCCTCAAGCTCCTCGAGCATCTTGCGCAGATCGGGCAGGACTTCCTCGCGCGTGAGCGTGCGCTTGCAGGTCCGGGACTCCGGCGTCGCTTCGAGATCGAGCACCGGCGGCAGGGCGTCCCGCTCGACGGGCACGATTTTCTTGAAATTGGCGACCTCCTCCTGCGGCGGACGGCACCAATAGACGAAATGATAGGCGCCGCGCGGCACGCCGGCCGCCTTCGCCAAGGCCCAGTTGCGCTGGAATTTCGCGTCGATGCTGTCGCCGCCTTCGGAGGCCTTGATGAAGGCGAAGGCGACGCCCGACTCCTTCACGGCGGTCCAGTCGATGTCCCCCTGATATTTGGAGACGTCGACGCCATGCACGGCATATTCGCCGCTGCGCGAGGCCGGGTAGAGATGCAGGTCCGTTTCCGGCACCGCATAGGCGAGGAAATCGGGATCCTTCTTGGCGTTCTTGAGCGGCGCGCCGGTCGCGAAGCGGGGCGAGCGCCCCTCGAAGCTCGGGTCGAGGCCGCTGTTGCAGCCGGCGAGCGGCGCGATAAGGGCGAGGGCCGAAAACGCGGCGAGCATCACCCCGGGGGAACATTTTAATGCGGACATTGCGTTCAAATACCCCCAGTCGCGGTAACGAGGCGTTAATCCGCCCGCGTCCCGGCCCTTCTTTCAAGCTCGCTTGCCGGTTTGGTTTCCGCTCCCTTTCGAGCGGAATGAATTCACGACAGATGAAACCAAATCGTGGCGATAGAAAGAAACGCTCCATAGCCGACGACGTCGGTCACCGTCGTCACGAAGGCCGAGGCCGAGACGGCCGGGTCGACCTTGAAGCGCTCGAGCGCGAGCGGAATCAGCACGCCGCCGAACGCGCCGGCGAGAAGGTTGGTCAGCATCGCGAGCGCCATCACCGGGGCCATCCCCACGTTTTGGAACCAGTTTGCGGCGACGACGCCCGTGATGAGGCCAAAGACGGCGCCGTTCACCGCCCCGGCCGCGGCCTCGCGCAGGATCACCCGCATCGCGTTGGCGCGCGAAAGCTCCTGCGTCGCCAGCGCTCGCACGGCCACGGTCATCGTTTGCGTCGCGGAATTGCCACCCTGGCTCGCGACGATCGGCGCGAGCACGGCGAGCGCCACCATTTTCTCGATCTGGTTCTCGAAGAGCCGCAGCACCGCCGAAGCGAGGAAAGCCGTGGCGAGATTGACGAGAAGCCACCAGAAGCGGCTGCGCGCCGTCATCCAGAAGTCGTCGGAGAGCTCTTCCTGCGGATTGACGCCGCCGAGCGCCTTGATCTCCTCGGACGCCGCCTCCTGCATCACGTCGACGATGTCGTCGATCATGATCACGCCGACGAGCCGCTCCCCCTCGTCGACGACCGGAACCGAGACGAGATTGTAACGCTCGAACATCCGCGCCGCCTCGGCCCGGTCGTCCGTATCCTTGAGCCGGCGCCGGTCCGCCTGCATGATCTGATCGACGCGCCGATCGGGACGCGCGCGCACCAGCGCGTCGAGGAACACGGTGCCGAGGAAGCGATATCCGGAGTCGACGACGAAGACCTCGAAAAAATTGTCGGGCAGGAGATCGGGGTCGGTTTCGCGGAAGAAATCGAACACCTGGCCGGCGGTCCAAAAAGGCGGGACGGCGATCAGCGTCGTTTGCATCAGACGGCCGGCGCTGCCCTCCGGATAGTTGAGCGAGCGGGAGAGCAGCACCCGCTCGTGCGCCGGTAGCGCCTCGAGCACTTCCGCCTGCTCTTCCGGCTCCAGCGTGTCGAGGATCGCGACCGCGTCGTCGCTTTCGAGATCGCGCACCGCCTCGGCGAGCGTCTCGACCGGCAACTCCTCGAGAATATCCTCGCGCGTCGTCTCGCCAACCTCGGTGAGGGCGGCGAAGTCGAAATCCTCGCCCATCAGCGTGATGAGCTGTTGACGCGAGTCGTGGTCGAGAAGCTCGAGCAGCGCGCCGACGTCGGCCTCGTGCAGCGGGCCGACCCGCGCTCTGGTCGCCGCTGCGTCGCCGGTGGCGACGGCCTCGGCGACGCTTTCGACGAATTGAGGTCGCGGCTTTCCGTCCTCGTCGCGAAACGCCTCGGGCCCGGTCTCTATTTCGTCTTGATCGAGGTCCATAGGCGATTTCCGCTCCGCAGGCGTTTCGTGGGATAACCTGCGCGTCGATAAATGCAACCGGGAATTCCGCCCGTGACAGAGACCCATCAGCTCCTTTTTCTCGCCGCCGTTTTCGCCGCGCTGCCCATGGCTGCGAGCGCGGCCGCCGATTGCGGCTCAGACAAGCTCGGCACGGCGCGCGAGATCGAGATCAACGGCGCCCAGGGGCTTTCTATCGGCCTGCAGAGCTATCCGCGCTCGCTCGCGCTCAAGGATCACGAAGTCGTGTTGACTTTCGACGACGGGCCGGCGGAGCCGACGCCGCAGATCCTCGAGGCCTTGAAGCGCGAATGCGTGAAGGCGACCTTCTTCCTCATCGGCAACAACGCCAAGGAGATGCCGCATCTCGTCAAGCGCGAGATCGAGGAAGGCCACACCGTCGGCTATCATTCGATGACCCATCCCGACCGCACCTTGCGTCTGATGAGTCTCGATGAGGCCAAGGCCGACATCGACGCGGGCGTCGCGGCCGTCGACGCCGCCGCCTTCGGCAAGGCCGGCGAGCATCCGCAGCCCTTCTTTCGCTTCCCGGGCTTCGCCGACACGCCGGAACTGCTCAATTATGTGCATTCCCGCGGCATGGCGGTCTTCGGCTCCGACGTCTGGGCCTCGGACTGGCGCAAGATGACGCCGCAGGAGGAGCTGAAGCTCGTGCTGGAGCGGCTCGAGAAGGAAAAGAAGGGCATCGTGCTCTTCCACGACAACAAGCCCGTCACGGCGAAGATGCTGCCCGAGTTTCTGCGCGCGCTCAAAGAGCGGGGTTACAAGGTCGTGCATCTCGTAGCGGGTTCCGGCGAGACGCCCGTCGCCGAGGCCGGCGCTGGCTGGAAGTCGACGACGGCGCCCATCGTCGAGAAGATCCTCAAGGCTAAGCAGCACGCGAAGCACAAGGCGGAGGCGCACGAAAAAGCGGCGCCGGAGAAAGAGCACCGCGATGGGATGTAAGAGGAGCGGCGCTTCCACTCCCCTACGCCAGCGAACTCTTCCCCCCGGAAATCCATTGCGCTTGGTTCATGGTCGCGTCTTGACCGGGCTCGTCCCGGTCATCCACGCCGTCCCGCCGCGCAAGTGCGCGACGTCGAAGCGCAACACTCGTCCTACGGACGCCGTTGGCGCGGCCTGGCGTGGATGCCCGCGACAAGCGCGGGCATGACGGGTCAGGGTTTGCAGCGTTTAATCAGCTCGACGCGTTCTGGGACGCCGCCGCCGCCGCGGCGGCGCGTTTCCTCTCGACGTAGCGCACCGAAAAGATCGAGCCCTCGTAGAGCAGCATGCCGGGGATGGCGAGCGCGAGTTGGCTGAAGACATCCGGGGGCGTCAGCACCGCGGCGACGATGAAGACGAGCACGATCGCATAGCGCCGCTTGTCGACGAGGAACTGCGAAGAAACGAGCCCGATCTGACCGAGCAGCGTGAGCACCACCGGCAGCTGGAACACCGCGCCGAAGGCGAGCACCAGCGTCATGATCAGCGAGAGATATTCGGAGACGCGGGGCAAGAGCTCGATCTGCGCGCGGCCCGGCTCGTTCGCCTGCTGCATGCCGATGAAGAAGCGCAGCAGATTGGGCGTCACGACGAAATAGACGAGGAGCGCGCCGAACGCGAAAAAAATCGGCGTCGCGATGAGGTAGGGGCGGAACACCGCCCGCTCATGCTTGTAGAGGCCTGGCGCGACGAAAGCGTAGAGCTGGCCGAAGATCACGGGGCAGGAGAGGAAGGCCGCGGCAAAGAGCGCGACGCGGATCTGCGTGAAGAAATATTCCTGTGGCGCGGTGTAGATGAGCTTCGCTTCCGGCCCCGCCACATGCGTGTAGGGAAGGAGGAGCAGATTGTAAATATCCTTGGCGAAGAAGAAGGCGATTACGAACATCACGAGAAAGGCCAGCAGCGCGCGGATCAGGCGCTCGCGCAGCTCCATCAGATGCTCCATCAGCGGAGCCTTGGTCGCCTCGATGTCCGCGTCGGTCATGCGTTCGGACCAGGCTTCTCGGCCTCAGGCTCGGGCTTTTTCGGCGATGGCGGCGGCGGCCCTTCGAAGGCGGCGTTGATCTCTTGCTTCGTAGCGGCGAGCGGGTCGAAGGATGCCGCCTGCGCCGCGCCGTCGAAAGCCGATTGAACGTCGCGCTTGGCGTCCTCGAGGTCGGCCTCGCGGATCGCCTCCATGAACTGGCTTTGGAATTCGGCCGCCATGCGCCGCGCCTGCGCTGTCCACTGGCCAAGCTGGCGCAGCACGCGCGGCAAATCCTTGGAAGGAATAGCGACAAGCGCCACGATGCCGATCACAATCAGCTTGCCGGCGTCGAAATCCAACATGTTGGTCCCATCCGGGAGAAGGCGCCTCGGGAGAGAGTCTTCGCCTTTAGACTTTCTTGGCGTCGCCGGTCTTGTCGAGCGGGATCTGCTCCTGCGTCAAGTGGTCGAGCGGCTTGGCGACATCTTCCGGCGCCTCGGGCTCGGCGAGCCCCTTCTTGAAGGCCTTGATGCCCTTGGCCACGTCGCCCATCACGTCGGAGATCTTGAACTTGCCGCCGAAGAAAACGAAAACCACGACGCCGACGACGATCCAGTGCCAGATCGACATGCCACCCATCTCGCAACCTCCCAGACCGCCGCGCCGGCGGGCGCCCCCCGGCCAGACAGGGCTACAACTATGATGGGGCGCGCGTAAAAACAAGCACGGCGCGGGAAAAGGCGGCTTGGCGCGCTACCTTCCGCCGCAGCGTCTAGAAGAGGAGCACAAAGATGAAGCTCTATTATGCCCCCGGCGCCTGCTCGCTCGCCGTCCACATCGTGCTCGAATGGATCGGCGCGCCCTACGAGGCTCAAGCCGTCAAGCCCGGCTCGCCCGAGATCCTGAAGGTCAATCCTTCGGGCGCCGTGCCCGCGCTCGATACGGGCGAAGGTTGGATTCTCACGCAGGTCGCGGCGATCCTGCGCCACCTGACACGGGTTCATCCGCAGGCGCGGCTCGCGGGCGGCGAAGGTTTGCGCGAGCAGGCCGAAGTCGACCGCTGGCTTTGCTTCTTTGCAGGCGATGCGCATCCGGCATTCTATCCGGTGTTCGTCGCGCAACGCTACACCACCGCAACCGACGAAGCCTCGTTGAAGGCGGTTCGCGACGCGGGGCTAGCGCTCGTGCGCAAACGCTTCGCGCTCATGGAAGCGCATCTCAAGGAGCGCACGTTTTTTCTCGGCGACGCGCGCTCGATCCTCGACGCCTACGCCTTTCCGGTGGCGCGCTGGGGCGCGGCGGCGCTTCCGGGCGGCCTCGCCGACTTTCCCGCGATACGCGTCCATCACGAGAAGATCGCGCGCGACGAGGGCGTGCGCCGCGCGCTCACAGCGGAAGGAATAGCCTGAATCCCTCTCGCTCGTTTCGCGCGTGATGAGCTGAATTTTAGCGGCGCGAGAAGCGTCCTGACGAGAGCTGAATGTTGCGATGTCGTCGTGCTCATAGGTATTAGTACTTAGTGGTACTTTTGCAACCGTCCGAGAAAAATTGCTTTCGGCCGCCGCGTCATTGTTTACAAGCGGCGATTCTCTTGGCTTTCTAAGTCGCATGGGGCCGCGAGTAGGCGCGCGCCAATTTAAGGCGTGGCCGCATGCTCTGAAGCGCCACGGGAGAGGATTGCATGTCCAGGTCCGTCGCCGTCGCAGCCGGGCCCATCGCCGATGAAGACGCTTCGCCGAGTCCCGAAGATTTCGCGGCGCTCGCGCGGTTTCGCCTGACGTTGCGCCAGTTCATGGCTTTCAGCGAGCGGGCCGCGGCCGACGTGGGCATGACCATGCAGTGGTATCAGGCGCTGCTGGTGATCAAGACCCGCGGCGCCGAGCGCCCGCTCAGCGTGGGCGATCTCGCCGAGGAGTTGCTGATCAAGGATCACAGCGCCGCCGAGCTCGTCTCGCGTCTCGCAGAGGCAAAGCTCGTGCGGCGGCGGGTCGACCCGAGCGATCGGCGCCGCTCGCTCTTGCATATGACGCCCCTGGCCGACCGCGCCCTGGCGAAGCTCGCCAACGTCCATCTCGCGCGCCTGCGCAAGGATCGCGACGCCTTCCTCAGCGTCCTTCACGAGGATGATGATTAGCGCGGCGTCGGCGCAGAGCGAATTCCGCAAAAATCTGTCAGACTTTTGCGATCAGAATTCGCTCCAGCATTCCAATCTGGCGCGATTTCTTTTCCCTTCGACAAGCTCGCCAGGCTCCGGCCTTTCGCCATTTCACCCGGGGTGATGCGGATCCCGATGCTCCTCATTGGGATGCGGCGCCGGCGGCCTTGCAGTCGCGGGACGTGGTCCCTGAGGCGTCCCGGCGGCCTGCGGGTTCGGGGGCATGGCGCGGCCAGGCGGAGGCGGCGGCGCTGCGCCGACATATGGCTCCGGCGGCGGCGCCATGTGACGCAGCTCCGGCGGCGGCGCCATGTGATGCGGAGCCGCAGGAGCGTTGTCGCGCATGGCGCCTTCGTTGCCCGGCAAAGCGCGGTCGAAATTCGGATTCGGGCCGGGATGCGGGGAAGCCTGATGGGCGCGGTCGATCGCTTCGCCATGCGGGGCCGGCGGCGGCAAGCCGCCAGAAGCCGCGGGATGCGGCGGCGCCGGTAGCGCATGATCGTTCGACACGCCGTGCGGGACGGCGACGGATGGCGGCAAGGCATGCCCGCCCCCGCTGGGTGCGCCTGCATGTGCTTCGGCGCGGGTCACGCCGGGCCCCCTGAAAGCCCCAGCTGTCGGCGTCGCGGCGATCGGCGGGACGCCGTGGTTGGCGGTCACGGTCAAGGCCCTGTCCGCGCGCGCGGCGTCGAAATGTTGCACCTGCGCCGGCGTCGGCGCGACATGCGGCTGGTTCAATGCCGCGCGCTCGGCCGCGGTGGGTTGCGCCGTCAATCCGCCCTGTCCGCCGTTATAGCTGACATTGGCGGTATTCCGATTGACGGTTACGTTGTTGACGTAGACATTCGTTATATTCGTGTTGCCGATATTGGTGACGGCGCTGTTGTAGAAGTAATCGCCGTTTCTCCAATATCCGCCTGCGAATCCGCTGCCGAAATAGCCATAGCCGTAATTGACGCCGCCGTAAAAGCCGATCGTTGTCGCCCAATAGCCCGGATTATAGACATAGGCGGCGCCATTCCAGCCCCAATAACCGGGGGTCCACAGCAGCCCGGGCTCGGGCGGCCGCACCCAGGCCCCCGGAACCCAGAAATAGTCATATCCATTCCAGGCCCAGTATCCGGGCATCCAAAGATAGCCGTAGTCGGGAATCGGCGGCTGGATATAGACCGGGAGCGGCGGGGGCGGCGCGTCGACAAAGACGCCGACGTCCATTTGCGCATGACTCGGAGCTGGCCAAGCGAGCGGGAGGACGGCCGCCCAGCCAATCGCGAGAGCGAGGCGGGGCGGATGAGCGCTTGTTCATGGTTCCTCCACTTCCAGGAGAGTTTGAAAAACCCTGATTCCTTTTGACTTTAGTCTCCTGAACGAGTGTGGCGGCGTCATGGCCCCTAAAAAGCGCTCCTACCCAGAGGCCTTGCGCCCGGATATCATATCTTATATTCTGGATATATGGATGCTCTCGAAGCCATAGCCGCCCTTGCCGCGCTCGCGCAAACGACCCGGCTCGACACTTTTCGCTGCCTCGTGGAACGAGAGCCGGAGGGCGTGCCGGCGGGCGAGTTGGCGCGCCTCATGGCCGTCCCGCAAAACACCATGTCGGCGCATCTGGCCATCCTCGCCCGCGCGGGACTGGTGACGGGAGAGCGCCAGAGCCGCTCCATCATCTACCGCGCCCATCTCCCGCGCCTGCGCGAGCTGACCTTGTTCTTGCTGAAAGACTGCTGCGGCGGGCGTCCAGAAATCTGCGCGCCGCTTCTCGCCGATCTCGCTCCATGCTGCTCAATCAAGGAGCGCGCCCATGACTGACCGCGTCTACAACGTGCTGTTCCTTTGCACGGGCAACACCGCACGCTCGATCCTCGCCGAAAGCATCCTGCGTCAAGAGGGGGCGGGGCGCTTCAACGCCTTCTCGGCGGGCAGCCATCCCAAGGGCGCGATCAATCCTTTCGCGCTCGAGACGCTGGCCGCCCATGGCTATCCTGTCGAAGGCTTGCGCTCAAAAAGCTGGGACGAATTCGCAGCAGTCGACGCGCCGAAAATGGATTTCGTGTTCACGGTCTGCGACAGCGCGGCGGGCGAAGTCTGCCCCTATTGGCCGGGACAGCCGATGACCGCGCATTGGGGAATCGAGGACCCGGCGGCGGTGGAAGGAGCCGATCTCGACAAGGAACGCGCCTTCAATCTCGCGATCCGCTATCTGCGCAACCGCATCACACAATTCACGTCGCTGCGGATCAAAAGCCTCGACCAGCTCACCCTCAAAAGCCGCCTGCGCGAAATCGGCGAAGGCGAGGGCGCGACGCACACCGCACAGGCAGTTTGACCATGACCGAAGCCATCGCCACGCCCGCTACGGCGACGCGCCCGCCCGCCATGGGCCTCTTTGAGCGTTACCTGACGCTGTGGGTCGCTCTCTGCATTATTGCCGGAATTGCGCTCGGGCAGTTGATGCCCGCGGCTTTCCACGCCATCGGCCAGGCGACGTTCGCGCAAGTGAATCTGCCTATCGCCGCGCTCGTCTGGCTGATGATCGTTCCGATGCTGCTCAAGATCGATCCGGCGGCGCTGGCGCAAGTGAAAGAACATTGGCGCGGCATCGCGGTGACGGTTGGAGTCAACTGGCTCGTAAAACCCTTCTCCATGGCGTTGCTCGGCTGGTTGTTCATCGCGCATCTGTTCCGGCCGCTTCTGCCCGCCGATCAAATCGACGCCTATATCGCCGGACTGATCCTGCTCGCCGCCGCGCCTTGCACGGCCATGGTGTTCGTGTGGTCGAATCTCGTGGAGGGCGAGCCGCATTTCACGCTGTCGCAAGTGGCGCTCAACGACTCCATCATGATCATAGCCTTCGCGCCGATCGTCGCGCTGCTGCTCGGCCTCTCTTCCATCACCGTGCCGTGGGACACGTTGCTGCTCTCGGTCGTCCTTTACATCGTCGCGCCCGTCATCGCCGCGCAACTGTGGCGGCGAGCGCTGCTCGCGAAAGGCGGACCGGCGGCGCTTGCCGCGACGCTGCGGACTTTAAGCCCGCTGTCGCTCTCGGCGCTGCTGCTCACACTCGTGATTCTCTTCGGACTGCAGGGCGAGCAAATCATCCGCCAGCCGATCGTCATCGGCCTCATCGCAATTCCGATCCTGATACAGGTCTATTTCAACGCGGGTCTGGCCTATTGGCTCAATCGCCGCCTCGGCGTCGAATGGTGCGTGGCGGGGCCGTCCGCGCTCATCGGCGCCAGCAATTTCTTCGAGCTGGCGGTCGCGACGGCGATCGCGCTTTTCGGATTCCAGTCGGGCGCGGCGCTCGCGACCGTCGTCGGCGTTCTCGTCGAAGTGCCGGTCATGCTGTCGGTCGTGCATATCGTCCGCCGGACGCGGGCTGGTACGAAGCCTCAGGCGACGGCGCGAGTGGGTCAGTCTGAATGGCGGCTGATGACCGAGGCCGTGTGAAAACTCCGCTTTGACGTCACCCCTGATGGTTTTTGGATTTGGGCAAACGAAAATTCGGGGCCTCGCTGCCGGTCGCAGTCAGGCCGCGATTTCGGGGCCGATCGCCCCGGCCCCGTCGCGCTCGATCCTCGCGTAAAGGGCTCAATTACCGTCAAGGGATAAGCGCCATTGCGCCTTTTTCAGCCTGAGCCCTTGTCCTTCCCCGTTGTCTTCGATGAACACGATGCCGGCTGATTCAAGGGCTGAACGGAGCTTGGCGATGGTCGACCGGCCCGCCACCAAAGGCCCGGGCTTGGCTTCGAGCCGGCGCACCGTGACGTGCGAGACGCCCGCCGCCTCGGCGAGAGCCTTCTGGTCCCAGCGGAGAAGCATTCTGGCGGCACGGATAATTTCGGAGGTTAGAGTCGCGCTGAGCTCTTGTTGCGATACCTGGTGTATCATGATTCTTGACAGCCCTCCTTTTGTGATACATCATGTATCGCATCTGTGATGCATGACCAGGGCGCTTTGCCGCAGAACAAAGGAGAAATGCATATGGCTAAGATCTTCACGACTGTCGCGTGTTTTGTCGCCTTCACGGCGCCCGCATTCGCCCAGGTGGTTCCGGCTCCGGCGCCGGAGTTGGGCGCCGGCGCGCTCGGCTTCATGCTTTCCACCGGCGTCGTCTATCTCCTCAAACGCCGCGCGGGCAAATAATCCCTCGCGCCTCTCATTCGGCGGCAAGCCTTTGAGGGCGACGAGCCGATCGCGCGCGCCGATTCCGGCGAGGCGTCTGGCGTTGGCGCGGTTTGCGGCGGCGATCGGGAAGGGCTGGGGGGTGGAGGCAAGGACGCCTCCAAACCACGATCTGTCAGCTAAATCAGAAGGAGGACGGTCATGAGGTATAGACTGTTATCGGCGACGGTTTTCGCCGCTATGCTTGGCATGGGCGCCACGACGGGCGCTCACGCCGCCGACCCCCAAGTCTGGGTTTCGGACGCCAAGGGGAACATCGGCTTGGTGGATGTGGTTACCGGAGGGGTCACCAACCTTCACAATACCGGACACGTTCTCACCGACATCGGATTTGTCGGCGGCACGCTCTACGGTGCAACCTTCACCGATCTGTATTCCGTGAGCACTACCACGGGGGCCGCCACCCACGTCGGAGCTTTCCCAGGCGGGGGCGGCGGTATGAACGCCCTGGTCGGCAATGGCGCGAGCCTGTTGGGGGCTTCCGCCGCGGACAACAATCTTTTCACCATCAACCCAGCGACGGCGGCGACCACGATCACTGGAGTGCTCCAACCGGGGGTTTCGGCCGGCGATCTCACCTTCGCGGGCGGCGCCCTTTATGCGTCGGAAGTCGATGCCGCTAACGGCAACGTCGATATGCTGGTCAACGCCACCACAGGAACCAAAATTGCGGACTTCACTACAGGGGGTGGTACCCTCACCGACGTGTTTGGGCTCGCAACCACGACCGGGCAAGTGTACGCAGTTGCCGGCACCCAGGTTTACTCGGTCAATCTCAGCACCGGTGCTTTGACCCCATTGGGCAACTGGAGCAGCAGTCAATTGGGCCAAGCGTTCGGCGAGGCTGCTGCCGCCGCCCCCTTCCCGAACATTGGCGAAGGCCTGCTTGGCTTCGCCGCGATGACGGCGCTGCTGATCGGCGCTCGCCACCGCGGTCTCTTCGTGTGATCTAGGCGCTGCGACAAGCAGAACTCGGTTCAGACTAGGGACGCCCCGCCGCGCGAACCGCGGCGGGGCGCTTTCGTTCATAGGGGACGGGTCGGCGGCGAGTCGGTCGGGAACTCGAGCCTTGCCGGCGCGACGAAGCGTCGACGCGCACTCCCAAAATGAAAATTCGCGGCTCGCGCGGCTTCCTGGCGAGATAGGCGCCCCGCGCGCCAGTTCGTCGTCGCATCCCGCTACGCCAGCGCATTTAGGGCCACCGGCCTCACGGTGATCGACCCCTGGACCGTCGGCGTCTGAAGCGCCGGATTACAAAGGCGTGAGCATCGCGTGGCGAGCGGGCTGCTTCGCCGAAGCACTCGAACAAGGGCCGCGACTATCCGGGCCTCGAGCTCGATCATCCGAGCTTCACCCCCCGATTTTCGCCTGGACGCTGGAGGAGGCCATCGCCCATTTACATTTCCTCGGCGCTTGACGGCGTTTCATCCCAATGACATCATTTTGTCGGAATGGATAATTCAGCCCGTTCGATTTGCTGTCTTCTACTATCAACGGAGAGAGACTATGCGCGACCGTAATTGGACACTATTTGTTGGCGTTGCGTTATACCTGCTGTCGCTAGGCGCCCCCGCTAGGGCGGATTTCAAACCCCCCAGCCACGTCGATTGCTCCCGAGGCCAATCCCTCGCCGCCGCCGTGGCGAATGCTGACTCCAACACAACCATCAACATCACCGGAACCTGCGCCGGCCCTATCAATATCACCGCCAACGGCATTCAACTCAGGGCCAGCGGCGCGGCCGGAATTAGCGGAGGCGGGAAGGACGCCATCACCATTACTGGAGCCCAGAGGGTCACGCTTGAGGGACTCTCTATCACCGGCGGGGCTAACGGCGTCGTCGCACAAAACGGCGCCCAGGCGCTACTGCAGAACGTCACCGTGTCCAACAACGCGCTGTCGGGGATTGTGGCGCTCGGCGACTCGAGCATCACCGTTACCGGAGGCTCCAGCCAGAGCAACGCGGTTCACGGCCTCGACATCGAGGCCACTTCTGCTTTGATCGTCACTGGAACGTATAGCGTCACGGCTAACGGCGTATTTGGCATGAACATCAACAACGGGTCCAGCCTGACGCTCACGGCCGCCAATCTCAAGGTCATGCAAAACACGCTTGGCATTCAGTGGGGAACCAATGCTTCGGGATTCCTCGACGGGAAGTCGACGCTGATCGCGAATCAAAACTTAAGCGATGGGATCACGATCGTCTCCGGGTCGCACGTGGTTGACTTCGGCGGCGCCATCCAGACGAGCTCCAATGGAATTCACGGTGTTTCCCTAAACTCGAAGGCGGGGCTAGATCTCGATGCCGGTTCACAAGTGACTTCAGGCGGCAATGGCGGCGACGGCATCCACCTTGAACAGTCGTCGGAGCTCACGATCTTCAACAATCCGAACTTTTCCGGCAACCCGACAGCAACCCTCCTCACCGTGCAATCCAATCAGGGGAACGGCATAAACGCACTGACCGGCTCGCATGTGCTGGATGACAATTACGCGGCCATATCGAGTGTGGCGAACCATGGGGCAGGCTTGGCGGCTGACGATGGCAGCTCGGTGTCTTTCGGACAAACCCTCACCGGGGTTACTGGCGTGCAAACGACCGTTTCAGATGTCCGACTGAGCTTCGGTTCCCGGTTGACCTACATCGCCAATGACAGCTTCGGAAGCGTGACTTGTGACGCAACAGCACTGATCCGTGGACCGGGCGCCTCCCCCTGCCCCCACTGATTTTGAGCCGCCGTCGGCGCCGAGGACGAAGTCTCCGACGCCGCAGCCCTCGAACAAGGCCTGCGACCCAAAGCTAGCAGAGCCGTTGCGCCTCGAATGATCCTGCTTTGCGCAGTGTCGTCTCCGAGGTTGCGCGCCCTCCGCCACTCCGCCTCAGATTAAAACGGTAGCTTTCAAGCAACGACCTGAGCTTGGCGCAAAAAAAAAACGGGTGACCGTAGCTTAAACGGCATGGTGCACGCATATTTTGCGCATTTTGCCTCACTTATCACGCCGTATCGTGCTTGCAATCACGCCTATCACGCGGCCGCGCTTCAGCTCAGGCACAGAAGAACCACAATTTCATACTTTTCTCCCCCGTGCCCTTCCCGCTTTTCGACGTCGGCGCCCCTCATGAGCACGACGCGACTCTTAGGGGCCGGGCGAAATCCGCGAAAGGCGACACATGCGGCTGGGATGGTCCGCGTAATCGGGGCGCGCGAGCTTAAAACGCAGAAGAGGACAGGCGCATGGAAGCGTCTTTTGACAAACAGGAGTCGATGGCGAGTCAGGCGGAGCTTGAGAAGCGCTTAGGGGAGCATGCGCCCTCCGGTCGGCTGGCGTCGGCGCCGAGCGCTCAGCTGGATGCCGACCTCGCGGCCATCTTAGCCTCGGTGGGGTCGAGAAGCGCGCCCGAGGGGAGCGACGAGGCCGCGCCGTCGCGATCGACCGCATTCATTTTGGTCCCTGGAGAGGAGCTCCCTGCATCTTCGTTGGGGAAGGAGAGCGCGGCCAGCGCCGCGGGGGCCGAGGACGCGGCGCGGCTCGCCGGCGACCCGGGCGACCAGCCCGCGCCGTCCCGATCGACCGCGCTCGTCCTGGTCCCCGAAAAGGGGCTCCCTGTATCCACGTTGGGAACGGAGAGCGCGGCCAGCGCCGCAGGGGGCGAGGACGCGGCGCGGCTCGGTCGCGACCGGGGCGACCAAGCCGCGTCGTCGCGATCGACCGCGCTCATCCTGGTCCCCGAAAAGGACCTTCGTGCGCTGTCGGTCGAGAAAGAGAGCCCGCTTTCGCCGCCCCACCGCTGGGTTTTTATGGCTGCGGCGACCCTGATCGTCATCAGCTCGCTCGTCGGCGGCGCCGGCTATCTTGCGGGCCGCACAGAGTCGGCGGCGCTCCAGGCCCCAGCAACCCTGCCGAAATCCGATCCGCCGCCGGAGACGACAGCGCAAGCACCCTCGGCGGAACAGACCGCGGACGCCGGGCCGGCGACGCCCGCCGCTGCGACGCAAACCGCATCGGCACCAGCGTCCGGAGGCGAGACCCCGCCGGCGCCCGCGCCCGACGCCCTGCCCGCCGGAGCGGAGGCTAGTAGCGCGGGGCAGCCAGCTCAAGCCGACGCCATGACTCCGCTCGCGCCCGTCGCGCAGCCTCCGGCCGCAGCGGTCGCGCCACCGCCCCCCGCCGCAGGCGCGACACAGCCTCCTGCTGAGAACGCGCTGTCCGCCCTCGAGCCGCCTGCGGGCGCAGCAGCAGAGGCTCCCGTAGCGACGCCCGCTTTGCCGGCGAACCCGAAAAATCCCACGGCCGGCAAGTCGGACGAGAAATCCGGAAAGCTGGAGCCGCAACCCAATCGACACGCCAAGGTCGCCAAGCACCGCCCGGCCCGAGCCGCGCACCGGGGTTTGACCAAGCTGCAGCACGCTGTCGCGTCGTTTTTGGGCGCCGTGAGAGGCTTGCTCATCGCTCGTTGAATAGGATGTTGCGGAAACTGGGAGAGGGCGATCCGCGTCCAGCCAGGATCCCGCTGCATCGTCTTCTCTAGCCGAGCTGATGTTCGGCCTCATTTCGTCTCCCCAGGGCAAGCGCAAGGGAAAGCTCGCGGCCGCGTGGGAGGGCGCGCCGGGCCTGTTCGCGGACCGCATTCTGCCCTTCGATACGAATGCGGCGCGCCGCTATTCCGATCTGGCGGTGAAGGCGCGCGCCGCCGGAAAGGGCTTCCCCACACCGGACGGCACTATCGCCGCCATAGCCGCGTCGCATGATTTCGTCGTCGCATCGCGCGACGCCAGCGCAATTACGGCCGCCGTCCTTACGGTGATCGACCCCTGGACCGTCGGCGCCTAAATGTCGGGGCTACGGAATTCCTCCGGGATTTCCGCTCCAAGTTATGGCCCTTTGCGGCTATGCTCGGCATCGCGCCGGGGTGACGGTGAAAGGCGCGACCGTCAGAATTTGATCTCACGGAGACCACCGCCATGCTCGTCCTCGGACCATTGCTCGTTCTGCTCGGCACCGGCTTCGTCTGCTTCGGGTCAGGCTTTCCAAAACGCGGATGAGGCGCTATGTTCCTGTTACGTTCGCAGCAAGGCCAGATTCGCCTAATGAGGAATACGCAGCAACTTTGCGGTGCCGGCGCGGGATTGGGTTAGGCGCGGCGTCTGGTTTAGATCGGTTCAGGCGAGCTATGGTGGCGCGCTCCGCGCGGGGAGCGGTGCCGAACTCGTGAGAAAGTCAATGAATGAGCGTTCTCAATTTCAAGGCGCGGCTTCGCTCGACCCGCTCGCGGGACTTGAGCTTCTAGACCAGGAGGATTTGATCCGCCTCGTCCGGTCGATGATGAGTAACGGCGTCGCTTTGACTTTTCACGGCAAGCGATCCGCGAAGGAAATCTCGCGAAAGGTGCGCCCCCGGGTCATGCGCCGCGAGCCGCGTCTCCATCTCGGCTCGCCTACTGAGCAAAGCCGCAACCTGCTGATTGAAGGTGAAAATCTTCAAACCATGGTGACGCTCTACAAATACCGGGGCGAGGTCGATCTTATCGTCACCGACCCGCCCTACAACACCGGGCAACAATTCCGCTACAACGACAAATGGGACGAAGACCCGAACGACCCCGATCTCGGGACGGTCGTCGCAAAAGAGGATGGATCGCGGCACACGAAATGGATCAAGGCCATGATGCCTCGCCTCCAGATGATGAAGGCGATGCTGCGGCCAAGCGGCGTCATCGCGATCTGCATCGATGAGAATGAGCTCTTTCACCTCGGCATGTTGATGGATGAAGTGTTCGACGAGGAGAACCGACTGGCCATCATCAATTGGCAGAAGGCGCACTCGCCGAAGAACGACACGAAGCACGTCTCCAAGGCAACCGAATACGTCCTTGTGTATGCCAGGGACAAGGACGCAAGCCGAACCCGGCTGTTGCCTCGCGGTGAGGAGATGAATCGGTCGTTTCGGAATCCCGACAACGATCCTAAGGACCAATGGGTCGCGAAGGACCCGACTGCCCGTGAGCATCGGACGAACACTGCCTATGCGATCCAATCACCTTTCACCGGTGCGCTGCATTACCCGAATGGGGAATACCGGTTCAGCGGCGATCTGCCGGAGAAGCGCGCGCACTGGACCGGTTTTACCAAGGCCGAAGCCAAAGCCTGGCTCGAAAAATGGGGCTCGGAATACGAAGAGAAGGACCTCGGGGATGACCGGGGAAAGGCGCTCGTCATTAAGGGCACGAGCCTAAAGCTCAAAGGCTATCAGCCAGAACGCGACAAGGCTTTCGTTGCGGCGAGGACGCGGGCTGAGGAACGCCGGGCGGCCGGGAATTGGCCCTATCTTTATTTCCGCGACGATCAACAACGGCGGCCTTCCTTTGGGCGCCCGCGCCTGAAGAATTATTTGGGGTCGATTAAGCAAGGCAAGGTGCCACTGACCTATTGGGCTACCGAAGACTATGACGATCCGATCGTTCTCGACGCTCAATCCTGGGATCATTAAGAATCCGGGCATAGTGACGGCGCCAAGAAAGAACTCGATGCAATCGTCGGTAACAGCCATGGTTTCGACACCGTGAAGCCGTTGCGGCTGATGAAAAAAATCATTCAGCTTTGGTGTCCGCCTCACGGCTTGGTCCTCGATCCCTACGCCGGGTCCGGGACGACGGGACACGCGGTGCTCGAATTGAATCAGGAAGCCGGCGCAGAGCGCCACTTCATCCTTATCGAGCAAGGAAGCCCTGCAACCGGAGACAAGTACGCCCGGTCTCTCACTTGGCAGAGGCTTCACAACGTTATCACAGGGCAACGCCCTGGGCCGGACGGCAAGCTCAAGAACGTCAGCGAACCTGTACCTGGGGGTTTCGAGTTCCGCATGTTGACACGACAGATCGACGCGAAGACTGTCCTCTCGATGAAAAAGGACGAACTCGTCGATGTGGTGATCACGTCGCATTGGGATATGGGAAGGCGCGGCAGCGCGAACCTCATTCGGATCGACGATCCGAAATATAGCTATCTCGTCGGCCGCGACGAACAGGGTGAGGGCTATTTCATCATCTGGAACAACGGCGGGCCGGTCGGGCAGTTGGATCGGGACAGCTATCGCATTGTGCTCAAGGACGCCGAGAAGGCGGGGATCAAGCCGCCGTATCATGTTTATGCCCGCTATGAAGTGTATCAGTCGCGCAATGTGCAGTTCTGGAAAATCCCCGACAAAATCCTCGCCCATCTCGGATTGAACGAAAACAGCGACCGCTTCAACGAAGATGAGATCTCGGACTGATGGATCTTCTCCCTTTTCAGGCTGACGCCTCCACACAAATTGCGGATCGCTTTTCGGAGTATATGGCGGACCCTCTGACGGTCCGCCGTTCTCAGCTGGTGCCATTCTATCAAAACCTGTCGGCGATCACCGGCAGCGGGAAAACGCTTATCCTCGCGGACACGATCGAGTCATTCCGTAGCCGCCTCCCGGTTGAGCCTATCGTGCTGTGGCTCTCGAAGGGCCGCGTCGTGGTCTGGCAAACCTTCGCCAACCTCTCTGCCGGCAAGTATGCGGACCTGATTGGCGGCTTCACGGTGAAGCCTCTCCTCGATTGCCGGCCGGGCGATGTGGAAGACGCACGCCGTGGCTTGCTGCTCGTGGCGACGGTCGGGAAATTCAATCAGCGTGACAAGGAAGAAGGTGACCGAAAGATTTTCCGTGTGCAATTCGACGTGGCAGATCGGTCGCTGTGGGATTTGCTAAAGGCCCGGCAGGATTCCTCACGGCGTCGGCGTCCGCTGATCGTCGTGTATGACGAAGGGCACAATCTCTCGAACCTTCAAACGCAGCTTTTGATGGAATTGGAACCGGACGCCCTCGTTGCGGCGAGTGCCACCATGCGGATTCCCGAAGCCCTGGCGGGAACGATCGAACGGCTGCGCCGCGACAAGCAATGGGGCGATAGCGATTTCGTCACTACGGTCCGGAGCTCGGCGGTCGTCGAGTCCGGCCTAGTCAAAAAGCATATTATGCTCGGCGGCTACGTGACGCCTATGGAGGTCGCAGTTGACGATCTCCTCTCGGAAATGGAGGACGCCGCGCGATCGGCAGTTGACCTCGGTCTGCCGTTCCGGCCAAAGGCAATCTACGTCAGCAACACGAACACAATCGACGGCGCATCGATCAAGGACGATATGGCGCGGCCCTTCAGGGAGCGTCAAGCGCGGCCAATTCTAATCTGGCGGCATCTGGTGGAACATGCCGGCGTGGATCCTGCTAGCATTGCGGTTTACTGCGATTTGCGGTTTGATCCCAAGACGCCGCCGCCGGTCGACTTCAATCTCTTTTCGCAAGGGGATTCCGACTATGACCGCTTCATTGCGGGCAACTTCCGCCATGTGATTTTCAATCTGAGCCTGCAGGAAGGCTGGGACGATCCCGAGTGCGCCTTCGCCTACATCGACAAGGATATGGGCTCAGCGGATCAGGTGACGCAAGTTGTCGGCCGCGTGCTTCGTCAGCCAGGCGCGCAGCACTATCCATCGCCGAACCTGAATACGGCGCATTTCTACATCCGCACCGACGAAAAGGGCGTCTTCGAGGCCATCCTTGAGGACGTGCGAGCGAAGCTCGCCAGTGATACGCCGGAAATCACCCTGACGGTGCGCCGGGAGACGCATGGCGGAAGCAAGCCTTATCGACCAGCGCTGAAAGAACGATCGGTACCTACGGCCTCGATCGACAGCACCAACGCCAAGGAAGTGATCAATAAGATCATCAAGACGACACAGGACTATTCGGCCGGGGGTGTGAACACGGTCGGCGGCGGTGGCCGCATCCAAATTCTGCAAACAATCGGCGTTGGCGAAGCCGCAACGGTTGAGTGGGCAGAGGTCGAGCACAGCAACCGCGTGACTGCCCGCTGGATTCTGCGCCGCGAGGTGCAACGGCTATTCCCGAGTCACGGGGATCGACTACGGAGTCCGATTAACCTTTGCGACATCGAAGACCCCAAGTTTGATGCGCTGGTTGAATACAACAGCGCGGCTGCCGAACATATTCGCGAACAAGCTCAAAAGGTGGTTGACGCCTATATCGATCACTCGGTGATCCTACAGAACGCCCTTGATCATCCCTACGTCGTGCCGGCCATCGCCGTCGCTGAATCCGAGCTAGTGACTTTCAACAACGCGGTGCACGCTGGATATAGCGGGCTGAATAAGGATGAGCTGGCCTTCGCTAAGGCTCTCGATAAGACGAAGAGGGTTTGGTGCCGTAACCCTTCACAGGGCGGATTTGGTATCCCGCTGCTCGATCGCGGGAACACCCGCACCTTCAATCCCGATTTTCTCGCCTGGACAGAGAAGACCGTCGTCGCAATCGACACCAAAGGCGACCACCTGATCACCGAGGATGCCGGTCGCAAGAGAGCTGGCTCCGGTTGTCTGAACAGCGCCCCGCGGAAGTTAAGTGGATTTCTGCCGGGTTATGCTGAACGCGGGGCTCAGCGATTTTGTCGTGGCGGCGGAAGGGCGTAGCCCGACCAGAGCTGCGACAAAATCGCGGGCGTTATGCGGCGACCGCCATCGCCGGCGCGCCGAAGTAAGCCTCGTTCGGCGTGCGCCGGTCAAGCGCCGAGTGCGGCCGCCGCGCGTTGTAAAAGGCGAAGTATCCGGCGATCGACGCGCGCGCCTCTGGAACAGTCTCGTAGGCGCGCAGATAGACCTCCTCATATTTTACGCTGCGCCACAGCCGCTCGACGAACACGTTGTCGCGCCAGGAACCCTTGCCGTCCATACTGATGGCGATTTTTGCATCGAGCAGCACACGGGTGAAGTCGATGCTGGTGAACTGGCTACCCTGATCCGTGTTGAATATCTCCGGCTTGCCGTGCTTCGCCAGGGCTTCCTGCAGCGCCTCGACGCAAAAATCCGCCTCCATCGTGATCGACACGCGATGCGAAAGCACCCGCCGGGTCGCCCAGTCGACGACCGCCGCCAGATAGACGAAGCCCCGCGCCATCGGGATGTAGGTGATGTCCATCGCCCAGACATGGTTGGGCTTTTCGATCTTCAACTTGCGCAGGAGATAGGGATAAATCTTGTGGCCCGGCGCGGGTTTGCTGGTGTTCGGGCGGCGGTAAATTGCCTCGATTCCCATGCGCTTCATCAAGGTCGCGACATGGCGGCGGCCAATCGAAACCCATTCGCGGTTCAGCATGTCGCGCAGCATTCGACTGCCCGCGAACGGGTAATCGAGATGCAGTTCATCGAGCCGCCGCATGATTTTCAAATCCTCGGTCGATACGGGCCGAGGCTTGTAATAGACGGCGCCCCGGCTGACGCCGAGCGCCTTCGCCTGCCGGGCGATCGGAAGGTCGTGATCCCTGTCGATCATCGCTTTGCGCTCAGCATGCCGGCCTTGGTGAGCGCGCCTTCCAAAAAATCATTCTCCAGCGTCAATTCGCCGATCTTGGCGTGGAGCGCTTTCAAATCGACGGTGGCCTCTTTCGCGTCGCTCTTCTCCTGGCCGAACACGCCGGCCGCGCCTTCGAGAAGCTGGCCCTTCCACGTCGTGATCTGGTTCGGATGAACATCGAACTGTTGCGCCAGATCGGCTAGCGTCCTATCGCCCTTCACCGCGGCCAAAGCCACCTTCGCCTTGAATGCCGCAGTATGATTGCGGCGCGGTCTCTTCGTCATCTCAAGCTCCTGATTCGCAGCGAGAAGCCTCGCCGCTGTCAGGCAGAAAATCCACTTATCTCACTGTTCAAATTTGTGGGGCCAGCTCTTTATTCTTCATCGAGAAGGTTGAGGAGGGTCCGGAACTCGTGATCCGCCTCGTTACGAAGGGACAGTGGCAGGTGGCGCAAAATGGGGTTTACGGCAAGCTCAGCGGTAGCGCAGGCTACACCGTGTGGGCGCTGAGGCAAGGCAAGCCGCATCCCACTGGCTGCTCGACGATCTTGGAGGCTGCTCAACATTGTCTAAAGGGGTAGGCCTTCTGCGAAGGCCCAATTCCGCTTTCGTCGCTCCAGAGGGGCAAATCGATCTCTAGGGGCCGGGCCCCTCAAGCATGGTATCGTCCGCCGCCGAATCGCCGCCAAAGGCCGCAAAGCCCCTCGACGACATGCCGCTGCTGCTCCTCTACCGCTTCGCGACGACGGCGCTCACTCCCCTTGCGCGCCCGTTCCTGCGCGCGCGCGCCCGCGTCGGCAAGGAAGACGAGGCGCGGCTGCATGAGCGCATGGGCTTTCCGGCGGCGACGCGGCCGTCGGGCGGGCTTGTCTGGCTGCATGGCGCGAGCGTCGGCGAGGGGCTGTCGCTCCTGCCGCTCGTCGATCGGCTGCTTTCCCGCGGCTTCTGCGCGCTGGTGACGACCGGCACGACGAGCTCGGCGCAACTGCTCTCTGAACGTCTTCCGCCCGGCGCTTTCCATCAATATGCGCCGCTCGACGCCTGGCCTTTCGTTACGCGATTCCTCGACCACTGGCGCCCGGACCTCGCGCTCTTCGCCGAATCGGAGATTTGGCCGAACATGGTGCTAGCATTGAAAGCGCGGGAGATTCCCTTCGCGCTCGTCAACGCCCGCATCTCCGAGACGTCGCTTTCGCGCTGGCGCAAGGCGCCCGGCGTCGCGCGCCAAATCTTCTCGAAGATCGACCTTTGCTTCGCGCAGGACACGGCCAACGCCGCGCGCTTCCTCGGTCTCGGCGTCAAGACCGCGACCGTCGCGGGCAATCTGAAATTCGACTCATCATCGCTTCCCGCCGACCCGATCGCGCTCGCGGAGCTGCGGGGCGCGCTCGGCTCGCGGCCCGTCTTCGCGGCGATCTCCACCCATCGCGGCGAGGAACTGAGCGCCTTCGACGCCCATTTCGAGATCGCCGGCGCCTTTCCCGATCTTCTGACGATCGTCGCCCCGCGCCATCCCGAGCGCGCCGAGGAGATCGTCAGTCTTGCGGCCGAGCGGGGCTTGACGATCGCGCGCCGCTCGCTGGGCGAGCGCCCGCAAAAGGAGACGTCGATCTATCTCTTCGACACTTTGGGGGAGCTCGGCCTCGCCTTTCCGCTCGCCGGCGTCGTCTTCATGGGCCGCTCTTTTTCTCCCGGCGGCGGGCACAATCCGATCGAGCCCGCGCGCTTCGGCTGCGCCGTCCTGCACGGCCCGAATGTCGCGGATTTTAGCGAAATCTACGGCGCGCTCGACGCCGCCGGGGGCGCGCTCGCTTGCGCGGACGCGCGCGAGCTCGCGCGCCAGGCGAAGCGCCTCCTCAATGAGCCGCGGCGGCTACGCGAGATGGGGCGGCGCGCGCGCGAGGTCGTGGATCGGCTCGGCGGCGCGTCGCAGCGAATCGTCACCGCGCTGGAGCCCCTGCTCGCTTCAAGCGAGGAGGCGTGACCCTCGGCCTCCGCGCGCCGGATTTTTGGGGGCGGCCCGTCGGGCCGCTCGCTCTGGCGCTCGCGCCGTTGGGCGCGCTTTACGGGAGCCTCGCCCGGGCCCGTCTTGCGCGGGCGGCGCCGCGCGCCGATCTGCCGGTGATCGCGGTCGGCGGGCTGACGCTCGGCGGCGACGGCAAGACGCCCACGGCGCTGGCGCTTGCCGAAAGGCTGCTGGCGATGGGGGCGAGGCCGGCTTTTCTGACGCGGGGTTATGGCCGCGCCGGCTCGAGCCGCGAGCCCCTCCAGGTCGATCCGGCGCGCCATGACGCGCGCGACGTGGGCGACGAGGCGCTGCTGCTCGCAGATCTCGCGCCGACTTTCGTCGGCGCCGACCGCGCTGCCTCGGCGCGGCTCGCACAGGCGGAGGGCGCGACGGCGCTCATCCTCGACGACGGACTGCATTCGCGCAGCCTGGAGCCCGACCTCGCGATTCTCGTCGTCGATGCGGCCTATGGGGCTGGCAACGGGCTTTGCCCGCCCGCAGGCCCTTTGCGCGCGCCGCTTTCAGCGCAGCTCGCCGGCGCCGACGCCGTGATCCTGATCGGCGAGGGCGAGCCTCCCGCTTGGCTCCAGCAGGCGAAGACGGCGCTGCGCGGCCGCCTCGCCCCCGATCCCGCCGCCGCCGCGCGATTGGCTGGGGCACGCGTCTTCGCCTTCGCAGGCATCGGCCGGCCGCAAAAATTCGCCCGGAGCCTCGCGGAAATCGGCGCAAATCTGGTGGGCGAGCGCTGGTTTCCCGACCACCATCCTTATTCCGCCGAGGAGCTCGCGGCGCTCGCGCGCGCGGCGGAGCGACTCTGCAGTGCGGCTCGTCACGACGCAAAAGGACGCGCGGCGGCTTGGCGAGCGAATAGCGGTCGAGACGCTGGCGGTCAGGCTCGAATTCGAGCGGGCGGAGGCGGTCGAGGCGCTGCTGCGGCGGAGCCTTCAGCCTTCGCGCTCGTCCTCGGCCTTGAGCCGCTGCAGCCGCGCCGCCGGGCCGCTGTAGGCCTCCTGGCGGTCGACGCTCCAATAGTGCAGCTCCTCCAGCGGTATCGGCTTGCCGGTCACGCCGCAGCGGACATAGGCCCCGGCCTTCCGCACGCGATAGTCGCCGTCCCGGTATTCGAGCTCGGCCTCTACGGCGGGCTGGGGAGCACGTTCAAACCGATTCATGCGCGGGCGCCTCGTCATGCGAAGTAGGAGCAGTCTCAGGGAGGAGATAAGCAAGTTATCGCGCATTTTTCAATGATTCGCTCCGCCATGACGACATTGTGACGATATATGCGATCGGCGGCGCATTGCCAGCTTCGCCATCGTCCGCGCGTTGATTGGCGTGTTCTTTTCCAAAACCCGCTTCGCGCTTTTTGGGAACACGCCCTCAGGCGCGTTGCGCGGGCGGCCGGCCCTCTGCTATCGCCTCGCCAGGCTCGAGCATGGGCGGCGAGGGAGAAGGATGAGCGAAGTCACCCCGGTCAGGCGCAAGGCGGCTTTCATCTTCATCCTCATCACCGTCGCGCTCGACATGCTGGCGCTCGGCGTGATGATACCCGTGCTGCCCAAGCTCATCACCCAGTTCGAAGGCGGCGACATCTCGCGCGCCGCGGCGGTCTCGGGCGTCTTCGGCTTCGCTTGGGCCTTGATGCAATTCCTGTTTCAGCCCGTGCTGGGATCGCTCTCCGACCGTTTCGGACGGCGGCCCGTCGTGCTCGCCTCCAATCTGGGCCTGGGGCTGGATTATATCTTCATGGCGCTCGCCCCCTCGCTGCCCGTCCTCTTCATCGGACGGCTGATCTCGGGCGCGACGGCTGCGAGCTTTTCCACGGCCGGCGCCTATATCGCCGACATCACGGCCCCCGAGCAGCGGGCGGGGCGCTTCGGCCTGCTCGGCGCCGCTTTCGGCTTCGGCTTCATTCTGGGCCCGGCGGTCGGCGGCTGGCTCGGAAACTTTGACCTGCGCCTGCCCTTCTGGGCCGCGGCGGCTTTGAGCCTCGCCAACGCGCTCTACGGCTTCTTCATCCTCCCCGAGTCGCTGCCGCAAGAAAAGCGCACCCCCAAGATCGCCTGGCGCAGCGCCAACGTATTCGGCGCGCTGCGGCTTCTCGGCTCCGAGCGCGAGCTCTCGCTGCATCGCCGCCGCCGCCTTCCTCTCCTATCTCGCGCATGAGTCGCTGCCGAGCCTCTTCGTGCTCTACGCCGATTACCGCTATCACTGGGACGCGGGAAAGACCGGCTGGGCGCTGGCCATCGTCGGCGTCTCGCAGACGGTCGTCTCGGGCGGCCTCGTGCGGCCCGCCGTGGCGCGGCTCGGCGAGCGGGCGACGCTGACGATCGCGCTTCTTTTCGGGGCGGCGGGGTTCCTGCTCTACGCCTTCGCTTCCGACGACGCGCTGTTTCTCTCGGCGGCGCCGCTCATCGCCATGTGGGGAATGGCGAACCCCTCCCTCCAGGGCCTCGCGACCAGGCTTCGCGGCGCCTCCGAGCAGGGGCGGCTGCAGGGCGCGCTCGCGAGCCTGCGCGGCGTCTCCGGCATGATCGGGCCGCTGCTGTTCACGCAGATTTTTTCGCTGAGCGCCGCGGCGGGCGTCTTTCCGGGCGGCGCCTATATCCTCTCGGCGGCGCTGCTTTGCGCGAGCCTTGCCGCCGCGCTCGCCGCCGCTCCTCGCCGAGCCACGCGCCCGGCCTGAACGGCGCCCCGCCGCGGGCGCGCGAATCCCCTCTCCCCGAAACGGCGCCGCGGGCGCCACACATCAACGGGGACCCCGTCATGGCCGGGCTTGTCCCGGCCATCCACGCCGAGACGTTGAAGTTTTTTAGGAGATTTCGCGCCTACGCGCCGCCGTCCCGAAACTCCACACTTCTTCCGGGCTCGTCGGCTTCCCCAAAACGGCGCCTTTTTGGCGCGCTAGGTCACCGATCCGATCTTATCGCCTTCGCTTCCGACGACGCGCTGTTTCTCTCGGCGGCGCCGCTCATCGCCATGTGGGGAATGGCGAACCCCTCCCTCCAGGGCCTCGCGACCAGGCTTCGCGGCGCCTCGAGCAGGGGCGGCTGCCGGGGGGCGCTCGCGAGTCTGCGCGGCGACTCCGGCATGATCGGACCGCTGCTGTTCACGCAGATTTTTTCGCTGACCGCGGCGGCGGGCGTCTTTCCGGGCGGCGCCTATATCCTCTCGGCGGCGCTGCTTTGCGCGAGCCTCGCCGCCGCTCCCCGAGCCGCGCGCATGGCCTGAAAGGCAGGACGCCCCGTGGAAAGCGGGCGTTATTTTTCCGCGGGAAACACCACGGGGGCCGCCACCCACGTCGGAGCTTTCACAGCCGGGGGCGGCGGTATGAACGCCCTGGTCGGCAATGGCGCGAGCCTGTTGGGGGCTTCCGCCGCGGACAACAATCTTTTCACCATCAACCCGGCGACGGCGGCGGCCGCGGTCACTGGAGTGACTCAACCGGGGGTTTCAGCCGGCGATCTCACCTTCGCGGGCGGCGCCCTTTATGCGTCGCAAGTCGATCCGGCAAACGGCTTTGATATGCTGGTCAACGCCACCACAGGAACCAAAATTGCGGACTTCACTACAGGGGGTGGTACCCTCACCGACGTGTTTGGGCTCGCAACCACGACCGGGCAAGTGTACGCAGTTGCCGGCACCCAGGTTTACTCGGTCAAACTCAGCACCGGTGCTTTGACCCCATTGGGCAACGGAGCGGCAGTCAATTGGGCCAAGCGTTCGGCGAGGCTGCTGCCGCCGCCCCCTTCCCGAACATTGGCGAAGGCCGCTTGGCTTCGCCGCGATGACGGCGCTGCTGATCGGCGCTCGCCACCGCGGTCTCTTCGTGTGATGTAGGCGCTGCGACAAGCAGAACTCGGTTCAGACTAGGGACGCCCCGCCGCGCGAACCGCGGCGGGGCGCTTTCGTTCATAGGGGACGGGTCGGCGGCGAGTCGGTCGGGAACTCGAGCCTTGCCGGCGCGACGAAGCGTCGACGCGCACTCCCAAAATGAAAATTCGCGGCTCGCGCGGCTTCCTGGCGAGATAGGCGCCCCGCGCGCCAGCGCCGCTGTCCCGGAAAGAGATACCCCGCCCAGCCTCAATGCCGTGCGGGGTTCTTTTCGGGGCGGGGAAATTGCGTATCAAATTCGCCCACACCGCCGCGCCGGCGAGGATCAGGAAGGCGAAGCTCGCCCGTCCCGTTCAGGGTGTGGGGCCGGCGATCTCTAGCGCAAATTCTGCAAAACTTGGCCGAGTCTTGGGTCAACATCGGTTAAGGTTAAGTCTATTGTAGCCAGATGTTGATTTTTTGTGACATCATGATAATATTCGAATTAGAATTCGCTGAGGCAGCTACCCAATAGAGGTGAATGTCAACTTTGGGAAAGGTGAATGTCAACTTTCGGCGAAGGCGATCTGTTTGCGTGTTCAAATGCATTGTCGCAGGAACGGAAGGCTATACGAAAAATTGAGCAATAATATATGAGGATTTCGACATGGACATTGACGAAAAGCTTGGTAAAAAGTCGATATCCACGCTCCGTCGCGTAGGTACGGAAGACCAGGTCCGAGCGCCACGCGCCTCAAAACTGCTCATCGCTATGCCAGCTTTTGGCCTTTCCATCGCGCTCGTCGCCTATTGTTTTGTCAACGGGCATTTCTTTGTGGGCGTTTGGTTGGCGACCACATTCTTGGCCTGGGCGTTCCTGTTTGGAGCGGCTAATGCAACCGATCAATCCTCCCGCGCCGGCGAGTTCGATGGCGAATCGCGATCGAACCCTTCGCTTCGCTCCGGCAGAAGGAAATCCGTCTCGTTGCGCGGTATAGCCCCGAAACGGCGTTCTAGGGCTGGGGGCCTCAAAACAGGCTACCGCGCATCGGTCAAAACGAGGTTGGGGGTCGGATCTCCTCGGCCCGGGGAAAGTATCGGCTCGACGTATTCTTTGCCTCCAGCAACTACGCAAAAGCACCAGCCTGGGCGTCTTCGCCTCGTCAGCGGGCAAAACGAGGCGATGAAAACGGGCGAGTTCGCGCCGGACGGCAGCGGGTCCGCAAACCCCGAGGACGATGGCGCCATACCTGCCGATTTGAAGGCGGCCGTCGCCCTGGCGGCGATGAGGGGCGATCGGAGCGTGGGTGTGTTGGCCTCCCGCTTTGGGGTCCTGCCCGGTCAGGTCAAGCAGTGGAAAAGGCAGCTCATCCGAGAGGCGAACACGGTTTTTCGGTCGCCAGAAGATCCAAGCAAGGAAAGAAGTATCGGGGCTTGAAAGAGGTCTCGCATGCGCTTCGCACAAATAACTGCGAGCCGGGATGGGATCAGCCTCATGCATGTTCCAATCGATCACCGCTTAAAACGAACAAGATCATGCTGACCGACCGCCGCGACCGCGCGGCCTATCGAATGCAGCAAAAAGATAAGGAGAATCGCATGCGCACTCAGGCACAGTCAGCTAATTCCACCTCAAACCGCGTCGACGCCGCCTCCTTCTCGAAGCACGATGCGCGCTTTCTTGTGCTCGACCGCCGGGCCGCCTCAATTCGCAGGAAGGCTATATTGACGAAAGATTATCTCACCGACGAGCGCTGGGGGCTCATAGCCTCTTGCCTCCCCGGCAAGGAGGGCGATCCCGGTCGCCACGGCCGCGACAACCGTCTCTTCATCGAAGCCGTGTTCTGGATCGTGCGCACCGGCTCGTCTTGGCGCAGTCTGCCGTCGAAATTCGGTAGATGGTACACGATCTACACTCGCTTTCACCGTTGGATGCAAAAGGGAATATGGGCCGACGTGCTAAACGCGCTGGCGGCCGACGAAACCTGCGAATATTTTTTCAGGGAAGGCGAGATCCGTTACGAGCCGGCGCAGCGGAGGGCGGCGGAGGAAACCGTTGCAACGCCGCCCGCGGAGACGAAAGAGTTGGCGCAAAGCGGCCGCGAGCGGCGGGCCCCTGAGCCGTCGCGCCGGGCGACGCGGCGTGCGCGCGCACGGTGCGCGCGCCCAAAATCATATCGCAGGCCCGATAAAGGTCGAAGAGACGTTTGACGCGCCGCGCTGCTCATCCGCAAGTTTGGACTTTTACGACAGCTATTGAGGCCAAAGCCCATTTTCGGCGGATGCTATTGAAGAACCATTTACGGGGTCCCGTTAAAAACTCCTTTCGGCCGCTGGCGCGAAAGCAGGAAAAATGGGCGGCGAGCCTCAAGCTCTCCGCCTCGATCGAACCAGAAATTCTCCTAGCCTGCATCGGAGGGCATCAAAGATCGACTTAGAAAAATTTCCCCTTTCCTAGGGATTAGAAGTCTCGAGTTTTTCAACTGCATCGGCGCATTGCCGACATCCAAATCGACCGGCTCCTCCCGGCCGCCCCGCGCCTTGCGCCGCGTGGAAAAATCAGTCTACAGTTTCCCGTTGCAGAGGGAGCGTTGAGGAGCCCGCATGAACGCCTTGATCGCCTTAGGGACCAGAAATCCCACGGTCACGGAGGGGATCGCGATCGCGCTGATCGTCCTGGCTGCCGGGCTCGCCTCATACTACGACGTTAAGCTTTACGAGGGGAAGCTGCGGCGACGGCGAAGGTTTCGCCCCCTCGACTGGTCTTGGCGCTTTCTCTATCCCTATCTGCTCCCTGCGCTGCTCATTGCGGGCTTTGCAGCCTATTCCTTCTCAGCGCTCATCATCATTCCCTATTATCCCGGCTCCGCAGCGGTCTGCCACCTGCATGATCCCGTCTGTCGCGCCCGGATCAATCCGGAGGCGAATCAGGTCTTTTCGATGATCGGCGTCGGGATCGCGGCAGTCCTGGCGCTGGTCTACATGGGCCTGACAGTGTGGCGCAGGCTCTCGAACCGGCCGATTTCCGTCTATTAGCGCGCGTTCCCCGGCTGGATGAGTTCCTGGGGCGCGTTCCCTCCCCCTTGCGGGGAGGGGATTCTGCTGCGCTGCGAAATGCGTTAAGCTCCGCTATGTTCCCTGAGAGCGAGCCTCGCCCATGACTGCCAGCGAGCCGGAGACTGAAGCCTTGAGCGATGCCGTGGCCTCCGCGCCCCAGACGAGCGTTCTCTCTGCTGTCGCAACGACACGGACGGCCGCCAAGGAGAGCGCGGAAGGCCCTAAGCCAGGGCGGTCGCTTGCGCCCTCGCCGGCGGGCCCGGTCGTTGCGCTAAGCGGGACCGGGGACCGCGCGCCGCAAGGGGACGGCGCAACGTCGAAGAGGAGTCTTTTGCCGCGACGGCCTGGAGCGACGTCATCGATCGCAGCCTGCACGCCTCGCTGGCCAATTTCACTTTGGGCCTTTCTCCGGCCGCTCTGGGGAGCGCCTATCTGGATTGGGCGACGCATCTCACTGCTAGCCCCGGCAAGCAGGCGCAGCTTGCCGTGAAGGCGGCCCGCAAGGCGCTTCGCCTCGCCCGCCACGCCGGGCAATGCGCGCTGGAAGGCGGGACGAGCGAGCCCTGCATCGAGCCGCTGCCGCAAGACCATCGTTTCGTCGGGGAAGCGTGGCAGCCGCTGGCCCTACAACCTTCTCTATCAAAGCTTCCTGCTCCAGCAGCAGTGGTGGCACAATGCGACGACGAGCGTGCGCGGCGTCACGACGCAACATGAGAACGTGGTCGACTTCATGTCGCGGCAAGTGCTGGATACGGTCTCGCCGTTCAACTATCTGCTGACGAACCCCGAGCTGATGCAGCAGACGATGCGGGAGGGAGGCTGGAACCTCGTCCGCGGCGGCCGCAATTTCGTCGAAGACTGGACGCGCGCGATCAACGGAAAAAAACCTGTCGGCGCCGAAGCCTTCGAGGTTGGGAAAAACGTCGCCGTCACGCCCGGCAAGGTCGTCTTCCGCAATCGATTGATCGAGCTCATTCAATACGCGCCCACGACGGCAAAGACCCGCCCCGAGCCTGTTCTGATCGTGCCGGCGTGGATCATGAAATATTACATTCTCGATCTGTCGCCCGCGAATTCCCTGGTGAAACATCTCGTCGATCAGGGTTTCACGGTCTTCATGGTCTCCTGGAAAAATCCGGATGCTGAGGATCGCGACCTCGGGATGGAGGATTACCGCAAGCTCGGCGTGATGGCGGCGCTCGACGCGGTGACGGCGATCGTCCCCGATGAGCGCGTCCACACCGTCGGCTATTGCATCGGCGGAACGCTGCTCTCGATCGCAGCCGCGGCGATGGCGCGGGATGGCGACGAGCGCCTCAAGTCGGTGACGCTCTTCGCCGCGCAAACCGATTTCGACGAGGCCGGCGAGCTCATGCTCTTCATCAACGAGAGCCAGATCGCCTTTCTCGAGGACATGATGTGGGAGAAGGGCTATCTCGACGCCAAGCAGATGGCCGGCGCCTTTCAGCTGCTGCGCTCCAACGATCTCATCTGGTCGAAGCTCGTTCGCGACTATCTGATGGGCGAGCGGCAGGAGATGTCCGATCTGATGGCCTGGAACGCGGATGCGACGCGCATGCCCTACCGCATGCATTCGGAATATCTGCGCCGTCTCTTCCTCAACGATGAGCTCGCGGAGGGCCACTACCTCGTCGGGGGAAAGCCCGTCGCCCTGAGCGACATTCGCGTCCCGATGTTCGTCGTCGGAACGACGCGCGACCATGTCGCGCCCTGGCGTTCCGTCTTCAAGATTCACCTTTTGACGGAGGGCGAGGTGACGTTCCTGCTGACGTCGGGCGGCCACAATGCCGGCATCGTCTCCCCGCCCACGCGTGACGGCGCGAGCTACCAGGTCGCGACGCGGGAGCTCGGGGGGCATTATCACGATCCCGACGCATGGACCGCCGCGGCGCCCAGGAAGCGCGGCTCCTGGTGGCCGGAGTGGCTGGCTTGGTTGAACGCGCGCTCGGGCGAAGCGGGCGCCCCGCCCCCGATGGGCGCGCGGGAAAAGGGATATGCGCCGCTCGCCAACGCTCCCGGGCTCTATGTGTTGCAGCAGTAAGCCCGCGACGACGCCGCGCCTGCGTCAAGGGAACGAGGGCGCGCAGCCATGAGCGAAGTCTTTCGCCTCGCGACCTTCAATCTGGAAAATCTCGATTGGACGGCCGCCAGCGACCGCCCGTTCGAACGCCGCATCGCGGCGCTGCGCCCGCTCTTGCGCGATCTTCGCGCCGACGTTCTTTGCCTGCAGGAAATCGCCGGCCGCAAGAGCGAGCCGCACGGCCCCCGGCGGCTGCTCGCCCTCGACCGATTGATCGAGCATACGCCCTACTCCGCCTTTTTCCGCGCGAGCAGCACACGTCCGGGAGCCGACGTTCCTGCCGACGTCCACAATCTCGCGATCCTGAGCCGCTGGCCCATCCGCGCGACGCGGCAGTTTCATCACGACTTCGTCGGAAGGTGGCGCTGGAGCCCTCTCGGCGAGGAGACGAATGAATCGAGCGCCATCGAGATCGCCTTCGATCGTCCGCTGCTCTATGCGGCGATCGATCTGCCCGCGGCGGGGCCGCTGCATCTGATCAATCTGCATCTGCGCGCCCCGCGTCCCGTGCCGCTGCCGGGAGGCTTTGCTTCGAGCCGCAAGCGTGTGGAGGGCCTCTTCCTCGCCGCGCAGAAGCGCGAGCGCCAGGCGCTCGAAGCGCGACTCTGCGTCGAAAACCTCTTCGACGCGGACGAGGGCGCGGCGATCGCACTGTGCGGCGATCTCAACGTCGACGAGCATGACGCGGCGTCGACAATTCTCGAAGCGAATTTCAGTGGCGGGGCCCGCGCTCTCGAGGCGCTCGAAACCCGCGTCCCGCTTCCTCGACGCTACAGCGTTCTGCATGCCGGCGAACCGCGGCTCATCGACCACATCCTCGCCTCCGCGTCGCTCGCGCGACGCTGCGCGGGCGTGGAAATCCTCAACGAGGGCCTGCAGGACGAAGCCTTCGCGCAAGATCCGATCGAAGGCTCGCTGCATGCTCCCGTCGTCGCGTCCTTTCGCGCGCCTTAATACGTTCTAGTTTTGGGCGGCATGACGCCGTCGTCATTGCGAGCGAAGCGAAGCAATCCAGGGGAAGCCGTTCGAGTTGATCGATATTGCGTCCTGCGATTGCAGAGAGACAATGAGAAGCTGTTGTTGCTCCTGGATTGCTTCGCTTCGCTCGCAATGACGGCCCAGGTTCTCGAATTGTGGGCGGCGGATCCTGCGAGGCTATTTCGCAAGCCATTGGGCGATGCGCGGCCATTCCTCGGACAGAGTGCGGCGCCCCATGAAGAGCGCGAGATGGCTGCAAGGAGCGAGCGCCGTCTCAATCTCCAAATCCGCCGCGACGTGAGAGACGAGCGCGAATAGCTGCGCGGGCGGGACGATCACGTCCTCGGCGCCCGCCAACAGGAAGAGGGGGCAGCGAAGGGCGGAAAGATCGACCGCGCGTCCGAGCGCCGGAAATGTCCCCGCGACAAGCCAATTCTCCTCATAGAGCCACTCTGCGATCTGCCTGTAATACACCCCGGGCAGATCGAGCAGGCGATGGTCCCAGCGATTGAACTTTTCGACGAGCTCCCGCTCGCTCTGCGTGGCTGGCGGCCCGGAAAGCTGCAAAGCGGCAATGAGACGCGCGGTCTTGTCGGTCTCGCGCGTCCAGAGCTTCGATATATGTCGTCCAAGCGCGAGGCCATCGCCTAATCTCAGCAGGGAGTCGACGATCGCGTCGTTGAGCGGCTTGCCCGGCGCGGCGAGAGCGGAAGGCGCCGCCTGCGTGTCGATCGGCGCGGCGGCGAGAACGAGCTTGCGGACCTTCTTGGGAAAGCGCGCCGCATAGACCAGTGAGAGCCAGCCGCCCTGGCAGAGTCCGACGAGATCCACGGGCTGGCCGATCTCGTCGATGGCGACATTGAGCAGGGCAAGCTGGGAATCGACGCCATAGTCCCGCATCGCTGGCGTCGCCAGCTTCCACTCGACGAGAAAGACGCAGTCGCAACCGTTCGACTTCAGCGATTGGACGAGGCTGTGCCCGGGCGCGAGATCGAGGAAGCCGCCGTCGTGGAGCGAATAGGGCGCGACGATCAAGAGCGGGGGCTCGGCTTCCTTGGGCTCGGAAAATTGGCGCAGTCGCACCATGTCGAGGTCGAGCTTAACGCTGCTCGGGGTCAGCCATTCGATTTCAATTTCCCCCGGCGCCGCGTCCCGCGCGGCGTCCGCCGCTCCGCTCGCCTCGCCGAGGGAGTCGAGCAGCCGCTGGTAGACCTCGATCGAACTCGTCCAGGGCCATGCCCAAAGAGCGTAGGGATTCATGGGGCGAGGCCTTGCAATGGAGGCATTTTCGATTCCGATCACGCTTCGCGCGGAGCGAAGGTTTTGCGACGCTTCGACGAGGCCCGCAGCGACCTTCAACTTTCGGCGCCGCTATCCACGACCCGGCGCGCTTCGAACGAGCTCGATGATCTCCTCCGTGATCTCCGCCTGTCGCTGGCGGCGATGCCGCGCTTCGAGCTCCTGCAGCGATTTCTGCACATTGCTGCGCGCCGCGATCATCGCCTGCATCCGCGCCTCGTTTTCCGCAGCGAAGGACAAGGTCGCGGCGGCGCAGAGTTCGGCAAAAACATATTCCTGCGCGAGGCTTTCGACCAGCGCCCCTTTGGGCACATTGACGAGCGGAGGACAGCGGCGGGACGGCGGAAAGCGCGACAGATCGAGCGGGATCAGCGGTCGTTCGACGATCGTGAAGCCGGTCCCGCCATCCGGCGCGCCGTGGATGAGGGTGACCCGCCCCGCTCGGTTCGCGGCGAGGCGCTCATAGAGGGCCGCCGCGATCTTATCGGCAAGCGCCGGCGTTTCATCGACATGCGCCGCCATCGGCGCTGTCCACGCCAGGCGCAGTCCCTGCTCCTCCGCAAGCGCCGCGCCGCGTTCGCCGACGAGGAAGAGCGCCGTGCGTCCAGCCGGCGACGCGGTGATGACCTTTTTGACCGCCGAGAGAACACGCTCGTTGAAGGCGCCGACGAAGCCCTGCGCGGAGCAGAAGGCGAGCAGGATATGGCCGGGATGGCGTTTCTCATCGGCCGCGATCGGCGCCTCGCCTTCGCCGAGCTGCAGCGACAGCGCCGCGCCGATCGCCTCGCCCAAGGCCTCGGCGTAGGCGCGCACGCCCTCTAACCGCGCCTGCGCCTCGCGCGCTCGCGCCGCGGCCACGCCGCGCATCGCCGTGATCACCGTCTCCAATTGGCGCGTCGCGACGATATGCGCACGGATATCGCTGAGGCGCTCGCTCATGCCGGGGCCGCAGTGAGTTCTTTGACGAGAGCTCCAACCTTGGCCACGAGGTTCTCGCGCAGAGATTCGTCAAGCGGCGCGCCGCCCATCAGCGCGGCGACGCTGTGCGGAGCCGTCGCGTCGAGATGGGCGGGAAGCCTGGCTCTTATCTCGGCGACCGCCTCGAGGGGCGCCTCATCCAGCGCGCCGGCTTCGAGCGCCGCGAGCAGCGCCACCTGATCCGCAAGCCGCAGCGGCGCATAGCGCGGCTGGGTCAAAAGAACGCGGATGCGCTCGCCGCGGAGGAGCTCGTTCTTTATCCGCGCGCTCGACATGCCGCCAAAGCGCGTGAACATTTCGAGCTCGAGGAACTGCGTGTATTGGAGACGCAATCTGCCTGACACGTCTCGCAGCGATTGCGGTTGCGCCTTGCCGCCGACGCGGCTGACTGACAGGCCCACGTCGACGGCCGGACGCCGGTTTGCGGCGAACAAACGCTGGTCGAGAACGATCTGTCCGTCGGTGATCGAGATCAGGTTTGTGGGAATATAGGCCGAGAGATTGCCCGCGTCGGTCTCGGCGATCGGCAGCGCCGTGAGCGAGCCGCCGCCGAATTCCTTCGAGAGCTTGGCGGCGCGCTCCAAGAGCCGCGCATGCAGATAGAAGATGTCGCCGGGATAGGCCTCGCGTCCGGGCGGCTCATGCGTGAGGAGCGCGAGCTCGCGGTGCGTCGCGGCATGCTTGCTCAGATCGTCGATCACGACGAGCGCGTCCTCGCCGCGGTCGCGGAAATATTCGGCCATGGTGAAGCCGGCGAAGGGCGCGATCCATTGAAGGCCGGGCGGCGCGGCGGCGGAAGCGACGACGAAGATGGTGCGCTCCAAGGCGCCGTTGGCGCGCACCGCCTCAATCGCGCGCTCAACCGCCGCGGCGCGCTGGCCGACGGCGACATAGACACAGAAAATGTCCGAGCGCCGCTGATTGATGATGACGTCGATCGCCATCGACGTCTTGCCGGTGGCGCGATCGCCGATGATGAGCTCGCGCTGGCCGCGGCCGAGAGCGAACATCGAGTCGACCACCAACACGCCCGTCGCGACCGCCTCGCTCACGCGGTCGCGCGCGATGATGCTTGGGGCAGCGCGCTCGATCGGATGGAAGGCTTCCGCGACGATCGCCTCGCCGCCGTCCAGCGGTCGCCCGAGCGGATCGACAACGCGGCCCAGGAGACCCGGCCCCACCGGCGCGCGCGCGACCTCGCCCGTTCCAAACACGCGCTCGCCGGCCTCGATGACGCGGCCCGCGTCGAGCAGGACGACGCCGATGCGCTCGGCTTCGAGCGAAAGCGCGAAGCCGAGCTCGCCGTGCTCGAATCGGAGCAGTTCGTTGAGCTCGACCTGCGGCAGGCCGGAGATGAAGGCGACGCCGTCGGCGAAGCTCTCGACGCGCCCCACGGTCTCGACCCTCGGGCCGAGGTCGGCCTTGGCCAAGGCCTCGCGTCCCCGCGCAAGCCACTCGGACGCAGCGCCAAGGGCTTCGTCATCCATGGTCCCGCCCCTTCAGAAGCTCCGCCGAGATATGCTCCATATCCGCGCGCAGGCTGTTGCGGATGCTCGTGTGCTCATTCTCCAGCTCGAGGCCGGCGAGAAGCGAAGGGTCCGCGCGCGTGGCGAAGTTCATGGGGCCTCCGAATGCTTTCGTCAGCTCGCCGCGGCAAAGCGCCTCCTCGTCGGACGTGAGAGGGCGCGCGGCGGTCAGGACCGCGTCCGCGCGCCGACAAAAATCCGCGCGGGTTTCCTCGGAGAGAGAGCCGACCGCTTTGACGAGGCCATCGATGAAGCCCGCGACTTGCGAGGATGGCGGTAGCCGCTCGAGCAGACGGCGGGCGATGTCGAGCGATAGCAGGTTTGCGCGCTCGGCCTCCGCCCGCCGCTCCGACCTTTTGATCCGTTCGATCTCCGCCTGCGTGTTGACGCGCAGCCGCTCGGCCTCGGCGCGGGCCGCCTCGAGCAGGACTCGCCGCGCCTCCTCTGCCTCCCCTGTCGCGGCGCGGACCGCCTCCGCGCGATTGGCGGCGATCGCGTCGAGCGCGGCTCGCGCCTTTTCCTGAAGCGCCTGGGCCGCGGCCTCTTTCGCGGCGGCCTCCTCCAAGAGACGCGCCGCCGCGGCGCGCCGCTCGGCGAGAATCGAGGCGATGGGGCGAAACAGAAAGCGCGAGAGCAGCCAGATGAGAACGAGGGCGTTGACCGTTTGCAGGCCGAGCGTCCACCAGTCGATCTGCATGCGCCGCGCGCCTTACTTGGTGATGAAGGGATTGGCGAAGAGCAGCAGCAGCGCGATGACGAGACAGTAGATCGCCATCGTCTCGATCATCGCGAGGCCGACGAAGAGCGTGCGCGACAGGACGCCGGCGGCCTCGGGCTGGCGCGCGATCGCGTCCATGGCGGCGGCGACGGCCCTGCCCTCCGCGAGCGCTGGACCCAGCGCGCCGAAAGACACGGCGATGGCGGCGCAGATGACGCTGAGGCTTTGAATGTCATACATCTCGGGGCCTTTCCTCTGCGGCGTTCAAGACTCACGTCCGTCGACCGCCGAGCCGATGAACACCGTCGCGAGCGTCGCGAAAATATAGGCTTGCACCGTGCCGGTGAGCAAATCGAGCGCCATCAGCGGGATCGGCACGAGCAGACCCGCGATGGACAGAATAATGCCGACGACGAAGACGCCGCTCATGATGTTGCCGAACAGGCGCACGATCAGCGAGAAGCTGCGCGTCAGCTGCTCGACGAGATTAAGCGGGATCATGATGACGCTCGGCTCGGCGAAGGTCTTGAGATAGCCGAGGACGCCGCGCGTGCGCAGCCCGTGATAGATCGTCGCGAAGAAGACGATGAGGGCCAGTGCCGCATCCGTCTCGAGGCGCGCCGTCGGCGGCTCGACGCCGGGAATGAGCGACGACCAGTTTGCGACGAGCACGAATATAAAGATCGTGCCGATCAGCGCGCGATAGGGCGCGGGGTCGGCGCGCAACGTGTCCCGGATCTGCGCGTCGAGCGTCTCGACGAAGAGCTCCAGCGCCGATTGCCCGCTTCGCGGAGCGAGGGACAGGCGTCGCGTCAGCAGCGCGCTGACGAGCACGAGCGCCGCCATCAGGCACCAGGTGACGATGACGGGCTTGCTGATCGGCACGAGGCCCAGTTGAAAGCCCGGTTCGAGCGCCAGCGGCGAGGCTTTCATTTGAGCCCTCCCAGGCGTCGCAGCGTTATGCGCCGCGCCGCGAGCAACCCGAGGGCTGCGGAAAGCAGGGCTGGCGCGCCGAGCTTCGCGAGCGCGACAAGGAGCGCGGTTAGCAGCCCAAAGCGCGTCACGAGGAGCAGGATGGCTATGGGCGTCGCGCCGCGCTCGAAGAGATCGACGTTCCAGCGCAAGGCCGTGAAATAGGCGAACCCCGCCGCCGCGCCCGCTGCTGCGCCGAGCGCGACTTGAAGCGCTATCGATGGGATTGCGGCGATCACTGGCGCGACATCCATTTCCACGCGAGCCAGAAGCCAACGCCGGCGCCGATCATGACCATCGGCGCGGAGTAGAACACGCCCGTCTCGTAAGTCTTGTCGAGCCAGCGGCCGAGAAAGAGCCCGGCGAGCGCGGGCAGCACGATCGCCCAGCCCAAGACGCCGATCTGGCCGAGCCGTTGTCCGAGCGAAGGCTCGGCGTCCTTGCGCCGCATCGCGTCGCGCTCGGCGGCGAGACGCGAGGCCTCCGCTACGGGGTCCTCGCTGCGATTTCGACCGGGGTCGGTCATGGCGCCTCCTCCTCGCTAAATAAGACCGCATCGGAAGCCGCGGAAGGATGCAGATAGCGGATGAGTTGACGCACCGTTTGCGCGTGCAGGCGCGTCTGCTCGACCCTGGCGCGCGCCGCCTCGTCGAGCCTCTCGGCGCGGGCGCGGCGCGCGTCGGCTTCGAGCCTTTGCAGATCCTGGCCCAGCACGCCCTGCCGGCAGGCGATCGACACGCGCTCGCCGCGGCTCGCGGTCAGCACGCCGCCGCGAAGCGCGCAATAGGCTTCGAGCCCCGCCGCGGTCCGCCATCGCACGACGGAGGCCGGCAGCACCGTCAGGAAATCCGCGTGACCGGGCAGGAGCCCGAACCCGCCCGTCTCATCCTCGGCGCGAACGGACTGCACTCCTTCCTCGTCGACGAGCAGGACGTTCGAAGTCGTGATGGTCAGCCGCAGGGCTTTGTTCATGCGCCGGCGCCCTTTTTCGGCTTGTCGCCTTGGCGCGCGGCCTCTGCCTTCCGCTTCGCGTCGTCGAGCGCGCCCACCATGTAGAACGAGCTTTCTTGCCAGTCGTCGCAGGCGCCCGAGAGGATGGCGCTGCAGCCTTCCAGCGTGTCGGCGAGCGCAACCGAGCGGCCGGGCGTTCCGGTGAAGGCTTCGGTGACGACGAAGGGCTGAGTGAGGAAGCGCTGCAGACGCCGCGCGCGGTCGACCAGCCTGCGGTCCTCGGCCCCGAGCTCCTCGACGCCAAGCAGCGCGATGACGTCCTGCAATTCCCGATAGCGTTCGATGACGCGGCGCACCTCGGTTGCGACGCGCGCATGCTCCTCGCCGACGACGAGCGGATCGAGCAGCACGGAGGAGGAGGCGATCGGATCGATCGCCGGATACATGCCTTCCGCGGCCAACTGCCGCGACAGCACCACCATGCTGTCGACATGCGCGGCGATCGTCGTCACGGCCGGATCGGTGAAGTCGTCCGCGGGGACATAGACGGCCTCGATGGCCGTCACGGAGACTCCGCCGACCGAGGCGATGCGCTCTTGCAGCGCCGCCACCTCGCTCGCCAATGTCGGCTGATAGCCGACGCGCGACGGTAGGCGGCCCAGAAGCCCCGAAACCTCCGCCCCCGCCTGCACGAAGCGAAAGACGTTGTCCATGAGCAGCAGGACGTTGCGGCGCTTCTCGTCACGGAAATATTCGGCGATGGTCAGCGCGGTGAGCGGCACGCGCCAGCGGGCGCCGGGCGGCTCGTTCATCTGGCCATAGACGAGCACGGTGCGGTCGAGCACGCCGGAGTCGCGCATGTCGACCAGCATCTCATGGCCCTCGCGCGAGCGCTCGCCGATCCCGGCGAAGACCGAGACGCCCTGATAGGCCGAAACCATCGCGTGGATCAGCTCCATGACGAGCACGGTCTTGCCGACGCCCGCGCCGCCGAACATCGCCGCCTTGCCGCCCTGGGCGATCGGCGTGAGCAGATCGACGATCTTGATCCCGGTCTGGAAGATGCCGGCGTTGCTCGGCCGTTGCGCGAGGGCCGGCGGGCTGCGGTGGATCGCGCGCCGGGGCGCGTCCTCGGGCAAGGGCGGCCCGTTGTCGCCGACTTGGCCCACGACGTCGATCACGCGCCCGAGCGTCGCGTCGCCGACGGAAATCTCGATCGGACCGCCCGTCGGGCGCACCCGGCGCCCGCGCGAAAGTCCGACGGTCGACTGCAAGGCGAGGGCGCGGACATTGTTGCGATCGAGATGCGCCTGAACCTCGGCGTAGATTTCTACGCCCGCGCCCTTCTCGACGATCAACGCCTCCTCGATGGCCGGCAGCTCTCCCGAGACGAAATGCACGTCGATCACGGCGCCGCGGACGGCGCTCACCCTTCCCGCCGCTCTCGAGTCGCCGAGGCGGCGAGGTTCAGCCATGGGCGTCTGATCCCGCATGTCCAAGGACCGATCCTACCGCGCCAAAGGCTATAAGGCGTGACGCTACCTCGCTGCGAGCCGTGTGGTAAGCCTTGAACGCCCTGCCGGCAAGCACGGCGGGCCAGTTTAAATCGCGGCTTGGGGGGGCATCCAGTCCCTTCGGCAGGGCTCCAATTTGACCCAAAACTCACCTTCGCCAGACTGACGGACAACGGCGACGGCGCGGCTTCCACGAGCACTTTACCTGGCGACGCATTGCCGACGGCCGCTGCTGACGGCCTCATAGACGCCTTACTGGAACTGTGCTGGTGTGAGCAACGTCAGCCACGAAGGCGGAAGCCATGGCTCCTGCGCTCACAGCTCAATCTGCTCCGAGAGAGTTAGCGTATCATCCACTTCAATGCCGTAGCAAACGGTGCGTTCGAGTTCGGCATGGCTTAACAGAAGCCGCAACTGCCCCGCAGTTCGCTTTCGGCTTCGGCGAGAAGAACTAACCACGCGCCGCCTTCAACGGCAACTTTAAGACGCGCACCTCGTCCGGCAAGTCGGCACCTTTATACACGCCCAGATGCACTTGTCGGCAGGTTTACCGGCGCAAAACGGTTCATAAAATAAATAGTACCACTGGGAGTAAAGGACAGGATGACCCGGGGGAGTAACGGCTGGGTTTTCGGGTGGGAAGCGGAGTACAGGGAGACATTCTTGGGGGGCAGCATTGGCTGCGGCGTTCGACAGCGACGCGGCACCAGCGACCGTGAGGCCAATCAGAGCGAGGGCGAGATAGTTCTTCATCGGCGCACTCCTTCATATCAAACAAGCAATTTGCTCAGATAGAGGCGGCACGAGGCTGGGCAAGGGAACTGACCCTCGCACAGCCGGCGGCTTTCGCGGCCAGCCGAATCGCTCACGCCGCACCAAAGCCATTCGGCGCGACGCGCTAAAAAAGCCGGCCCGAACGTCAGCAGGTTATCCGACTGAGGAGGGTGAGAGAATGGCGCATCTCTGCCCTTCGCAAAGGCGACAGAAGGGCCCAGATCTCTCGTTCAGCTCTGGTGCGGGTCTACCGGCAACGGCGGTTCCGGTTAGATTGACCAGCGCGGGGGTGTTCAAACGTCGGGCCTCGCGGTCGCAATTCGCTCACCTTATCGGTCGCGGAAACCATCGAAGTGAGGTTCGGTGGTTTTCTCGCTCCGCCAGGCGTTCAGATTCAATGAAATCAACTCCGACGTCTTTTGTGCCATGGCGCTCTGCGTAATTGGCAGGAGGCCGCCCAATATCCGGAGTCGAAGGACAAGCCGCCACGCCGCAGCCAACACCGGCACGGGCGAAGATGACCCGAAGTGTCATTCGACCTTGAGCCTACGTTTGGAGATTCGAAGTGCGCGATTGACGCGCCTCGGCTTTGAACTAGTTCAAAACATTGTTCACTTTCCGGGGGCAAACACAGAAGCCCCCGGTGGTGCATGGTCGGTTGAGCCCGACAAACCCTCTGCCCTCTGGCCCCTGGGGCTCAAGGGAACGCGACAATTTAGTGGGGCGCCAAGCTTCCAAGAGGGGAAAATCATGGCCAGCGTTTACAAGGTTATTGAGATTATCGGTAGTAGCCCGACCTCTTGGGAGGCCGCTGCCGAAGCCGCAGTCGAGCGAGCATCAGAAACGTTGCGAGATCTTCGTGTGGCCGAAGTTACCGAACAGGACGTTCAAGTAAAGGACGGGAAAATAGAACTCTACCGCACGAAATTGAAGATCTCGTTCAAATTCGAAGAAAAGCCATAGGCAGTCCGGACCTCAAGAATGTTGCTCGCCAATCGGAGCAGGAGGCGGGCCTTTCCGCCTCGAGGTCGGGATCTGGCGCGAACCTGAAGCGCGAGAACGCGCGCGTCGCGGCGGCAATGTGGGGAGGAGCAGACGCGCTCCTGGCAAGGCCGGACGCGCGAAGATGACGCTAAGCTGACCTTCTGAACTCGCCAGCAACTGCCAAAAGATATCCTCCAGGGGTGGACCAGATCATTGGGGGTGGATCACGTCGCCGCCTTGCGAAAAAAGCCGCCGGAAGTCTCTCCGGCGGCTCTATCTCTCTGCAGAGAATTGTTAGTACAGCGACTTCTTGGCGTCGCCTTTCTCGGGAGCCGGCAGCTTGCCTTCCGGAGTCGCCTTGTCGATCGCGATCGGCAGATATTCGGCGAGGAGGTCGCGCGCCTTGTTAATGTCGATGCCGGCGCTTTTGGCCAGTTCTTTGATCTTTTCGATGCCGATCGCCTGACCGACCTCGATGCCGCTGATCGCCCGGTTGCTGCCCGTCGAGATCCAAGAGTCGACATGGCGCCCGTAGATGCCATTCTGGAAATTCTTCACGACGGCGTCGAGGCCGCCCTCCTTCTCCACATATTGCTGGATAAGGTTCAGTGCTTCAGCGCCGATTACGCCACCCGTGATAGCTTTCAACCAGCTCATTTTCAATTCTCCCATTTGCGACTCTCGTTCGTATAAAAACTCGAGCGTCCGGGCACCGCAAAAGAAATAGCACCGCTCGCCGGACTCTCAATGGCGAAGGGCGGGGATATTAAAAGACATTCACCAGAAGGTCCGTTTATGGCGCAAGTGGCCCCTTCGCGAACGTGACATTCTGGCGGCGCTTAGCGGACGTTCAAATCGACCCACCGCCCCCGCAAGGACGGATTCCGGGCGAGCCTCGGGCCCATGTTACCTTCCGCGAATCGCCTCTGCGTGCGCGAGCGAGGACAAGCCAGTTGACGCAACCGCCAGCCGATCACAGACCGAGCCAGGGACGCGTCGTCGGCGTCGCCTCAGTGATCTGGGCCGCGTCGATCTTCCTCAGCCGCGTCATGGGGTTGATGCGCGAGCAGGTCGTCGGCCGCACGCTCGGAGCCAGCCGCGAAGCCGATATTTATTTTGCCAGTTTCACGCTGCCGGATTTTCTCAACTATCTGCTCGCGGCGGGAGCGCTGTCGATCGTCTTCATCCCGATCTTCCTCGCGCATTTCCAGCGCGGCGACGAAGCGGGCGCATGGCGCGCCTTCAGCATCGTCGCCAATTTCTTGGGCGTTGCGGGCCTCATAAGCATCGTCGCGCTGATGGTTTTTGCACGGCCGCTCGCAGGCCTCGTCGCGCCCGGCCTGACGCATCCGCACGATGTCGAGACGTTGACGCGGCTGACGCGGATCATTCTGCCGGCGCAATTTTTCCATGTGATCGGCGGGCTGCTCTCGGCCACGCTGATGGCTCGGGACCTCCACCTGCTGCCGGCCCTGGCGCCGCTGGTCTACTCCGCGGCGATCATCGCCGGCGGCTTGATCGGCGCCGGGTTCCCGGGCGTCGGCGCGGAAGGCTTCGCCTGGGGGACGCTGGTCGGCTCCATTTTGGGTCCTTTCGCGCTGCCTTTCTTTGGATGCCTTCGATCGGGCATGCGCTGGCGACCGACTTTTAGCCTGCGCGATCCCGACCTGCTGCGCTATTTGTGGCTGTCCCTGCCGATCATGCTCGGCTTTTCCATCGTCGCCGTCGACGAATGGATCATCAAGAACCAGGCCTCTTATCTCGATCCGGGCTCGATATCCTATCTGCAATATGCGCGGACGCTGATGAAGACGCCGATGGGCGTCTTCGGCATGGCGACGGGCGTGGCGGCCTATCCCACGCTCAGCCGCCTCGTGTCGGCCAACGAGATCGTCGAGGCCTACCATCTTCTCTCCCGCGCCGTCCGTCTGATGCTCGCGGCGACCTTCGGAGCTCAGGTCTGCCTGACGGTCGCGGGCTTCGAGGCGGTCTATCTGATCTGGGGCCTCTTCGCGAAGCGCTTCACGATCGACGACGCTCAGATGACGGCTGCGACGCTGGCCTTCCTGAGCCTCGGCCTCGCCGGGTGGTCGGCGCAGACCGTGATCAGCCGCGGCTTCTATGCTCTGGGCAGCACCTGGCCGCCGACCCTTCTCGGCACGGCGGTCGCCGTCGCCGTCGTCCCGCTCTATGTGGGCCTGCGCGAGGCGTTCGGAGAATACGGCCTCGCGATTGCGAGCGCGCTCGCGATCACAATCTATGTGCTGTTCCTCGGCGGCTTGCAGCGGCTGCGTTTCGAGCGCGAGGCCGCGGCAAGAGGCGCGGCGCTCAGAACCGAGGCCGGCATGCTGGACGGCGCCGTTCGGCTGGGCCTCGCCGCCATCATGGCGATCGGCTTGACGCTTGCGGCGCGTCCGTGGCTCCTGCAGCAGTTGCCGGGCCTCGGCCTTTGGGCTCTTCTCTCGCGCGGCGCGGCGCTTTGCGCGCTCGGGCTGGTCCTTTATGCGAGCGTGGCGCGAATGCTCGGCGTGCTGGAAATCGGCGAAGTGCTGAGAATGGCGGCGCGCCGGCTGCGGCCGCACGCATTGGGGTAGAACAGCGCGCGCGCGGAACCAGGGGGATTAAGAATTGGCGATCAAGGATCTTCTCTTTCACCTGGCGCCGGATGAGGCTCGCCCCGCGGGAAGCGAATTCGCGATCTCGCTCGCCCTTGCGCAGGGCGCGCATCTGACGGCGGCGACTGTTGCAATCGACTATCCCCCGCAGCTCGCGAATGGCGGAACTTTCGCCGGCGGGCTCGAATTGAGCGTCATGGAAAACTTCGTGGAGCTCACGGAACAGAACCGCAAGGCTGCGCGAGAGGCCTATGAGCGGCTCGCCAAATCCTTTCCTGCTGGCATCGCCGCAGAGTTCGTGACGATCGAAACCTTTCCGCAGCTCGTCGGCGACGCGTTCGGGAGGCTCGCGCGGCGGTTCGACGTCGCGATCGTCGCTTTAGGGTCGGATTTCGCCCAGGACATCGTTCCCGGCGCGCTTTTCGGCTCCGGCCGGCCAACCTTCGTCCTCCCGTCAGGCTTCACGGACCCCGCGCGGCTGACGAAGGCGATGGTCTGCTGGGACGGCGGCGCGCCGGCGGCGAAGGCCGTGGCCGAGTCGCTTCCCCTGCTGGCGCGAGCCGAAAAGGTCGAGGTCGTTTGCGTGAAGGACGCGAGCCGGTCCCCAGGTCGGCCCTCCGGCGCCGAGCTGCTTCGTCACCTGGAACGGCACGGCGTCGCCGCCGCCTTATGCGAGCTTCCGGCGACGGAGGACGAGGGCGCCGCGCTTCTCTCCCGCGCGGCCGAGAGCGGCGCCGATTTCATCGTGATGGGCGGCTATGGCCATTGGCGGCTGCGCGAGCTGATCTTCGGCGGAACGACGCAGAGCGTGCTGGCTCAAAGCAAGCTGCCCCTCTTCATGGCGCATTGAGGTTTTGGCCAGAGAGATCGCCGCTGGGCTCCGCAGGGCGCGTGCGAGGTTGGACGCAGAGACTCTTACGGGCTCGCCGTGGTCGACATATCGGCCGCGTTAGCCCGTAAGCCGTCCCTGCTTCAACTCAGTGTGGCTTCGGCTTGTACCAAGGGACGAACATCCCGAAGAGGCCCGACAAGACCGCGAAGCAAATCGTTGTCGCGCCGATAATCCCGATCTCCGTTGTTGCCCACATGGAGAGGACCAACCCCAGGACAGCGCCCGCCGCCGCGCATATGATCACGCTTGGGCTGAGATCGAACTCAGGCATGGCGACCCCGGTGTATTGATCCCGCTCTTTTCCTGAGGTGCCAGGATCGCTCTTTTTTGATGGGTCTGTACGTAATGTCGAATTCCCTCTGGGCTGCGAATTCCCTCTGGGCTGCGAAGCGTCTGGCTGCGAAGCGTCTAGTTAGGGCGCCCGACGCCCGCGGCAAGGGCGATTCTTCAAGATGCGAAGGCTGGCGCGAAAGTGAAACGGGCATTTTTCATCGTTGCGCTCTTGGCCTCGGCCCCGAACGCGCATGCGGCGAACCTTCCGCTCAATCCCGACGTCACGCAGGAGAACATTGACGAGACGATCTGCGTGCGGGGCTGGACGAAAACCGTCCGGCCGCCGCTCGAGGTCACGAACGCGATCAAGCTCAGGAAGCTTCGAGAACGCGGACTGACGGAAGCGGACAAGAGCCGTTTTGAGCTCGACCACGTCATTCCGCTCGCGCTCGGCGGCGCTCCCGACGATCCGCGCAACCTGCGGCTTGAACCCTGGCCCGAAGCCGACAGGAAAGACGGCGTCGAGGCCTGCCTTGCGCACGCCGTCTGCGCCGGCCGCATCCCTTTGAACGAGGCGCGCCGTCGCATCTGGAAAGACTGGCGAGCGGCGGGGAAAGCGTGTGACGCAAGACGCTCCCCGCCGCGGGCCTCGAGAGCACGGAACAACTGAGACGCAACCTCGGCCGCCCTCTTTGAAGCGGCGGGGGCCGCCCTACTTCAGATGCTTGAAAGGTGAAACACAGTCCTGTTTCTCAAGGTAAAAACCTGTCTGGAACGATCGAGGGAGGGGAGTTTCCGTGGCGGGAATGGAGCGAGCTGAACAGACCGATTTGCCCACCATAGGCAAGTCGAGAACGGGCGTTAACGGTCTGGATGAGGTGACTCAGGGCGGTTTTCCGCAAGGCCGTCCGACGTTGCTGTGCGGCTCCGCCGGATGCGGCAAGACGCTCTTCGGCATGACCTTCCTTTACATGGGCGCCGTCCAATTCGACGAGCCCGGCGTCTTCATCGCCTTCGAAGAGCAGCCAGAAGACCTCATCAAGAACGTCGGATCGCTTAATTACGACATCGAGAAGCTGATCGCTCAGAATAAGCTCGTTATCGATCACGTCGAGATCGAGCGCTCCAAGATCGCCGAGGCGGGCGATTACGATCTCGAAGGCCTTTTCATCCGCCTCGGTTTCGCCATCGACTCGATCGGCGCCAAACGCGTCGTTATCGACACCATTGAGACGTTATTCGGCGTTCTGCAAGACGAGTCGGTGCTTCGCTCCGAATTGCGCCGGCTGTTCGAGTGGCTGAAATCGAAGGGCGTCACCGCCGTCATCACCGCCGAACGCGGTGAGGGCACGCTGACGCGTTTTGGACTGGAAGAATACGTCGCCGACTGCGTGATCCTGCTCGACAACCGGGTGCACGATCAGCTTTCGACGCGACGTCTGCGCATCGTCAAATATCGCGGCTCCGCCCATGGCACCAACGAATACCCGTTCCTCATCGACGAGAAGGGCGTCACGGTGATGCCGATCACGTCGAGCGGCCTCGCGCATCAGGCCCCGACGGAGCGGCATACGAGCGGCATTCCCGATCTCGACGAGATGTTGGAAGGCAAAGGCTATTACAAGGGGTCCAGCGTATTGGTGTCCGGCTCGGCCGGCAGCGGCAAGACGACCCTGGCGGCGCATTTTGTCGACGCGACTTGCGCGGCCGGCCAACGTTGCATCTATTTCGCGATGGAAGAATCGCCGCGTCAGATCATCCGCAACATGCGCTCGATCGGCATAGACTTGCAAAAATGGCAGGACAAGCAGCTCCTGCGGTTCAGCGCTCGGCGGCCGAGTCTCTTTGGGCTCGAAACCCATTTGGCGACGATGTACCGCGATGTGGCGGATTTTCAGCCTGCCGCCGTCGTCGTCGATCCCATGTCGGCATTGCTGGGCGCGGGCGTGACGGGGGACGTGCATTGGATGGTTCTTCGCCTTGTCGATTTTCTCAAGGCGAGCGCCGTCACGGCGCTGTTCACCAATCTTGGCGTCGTTTCAGGCGAAAGCGCTGCGACAGAAATTCAAATTTCATCGGTGATGGACACCTGGCTCTTGCTCTACAATCGAGAGTGCAATGGCGAGCATAACCGGCAGCTCTACCTGCTGAAGTCGCGCGGCATGGCCCATTCCAATCAAGTCCGCGAATTCCACATGTCATCCGATGGCATCAGGTTGCGCGCCGCTTATCTGGGGCCAGAAGGCGTGCTGACCGGTTCGGCGCGGCTTGCTCAGGAGGCCAAGGACAAGGCCGCAATCCTCGCTCGCGAGCAGGAGCTCGAGCGGCGCAGCCGCGAGCTGGAGCGTAGGCGGCGGGAAATCGCCGCGCAGATCGAGATACTGCAGGCCCAACTGGCCAGCGACGAGGCGGAGGTGGCTCTTATCAACCGCGAAGGCATGGCCCGCGAGGACCAGCTGGCGGCCGATCGTGTCACCATGGCGGTAAGCCGCCACGCCGGAACAACGTTTGGCGAGCCGGCCAAGCCAGCCAGTGGGCCGAAGAAATGACTGGACAAAGCATGACCGAACGAGAGGGCTACAATCTTCGGCTTTATGTGGCGGGTCAAACGCCGAAATCGATCGCCGCCATCGCCAATCTGAAGAAGATCTGCGAGCAGCATCTGCCGGGCCGCTATGATATCGAGATCATCGATCTGATGAAGGATCCTGCGCTCGCCATGCGGCATCAGATCGTGGCCATCCCTACCTTGATCCGCCAGCTGCCAGAGCCGCTCAAACGCATCATCGGCGATCTGTCCGATGCGGAGAAGGTGCTGGTCGGCCTCGACATCAGGCCGAACTGAGCAGGCGTCCTTCATGTGCAGAGCATGACCATGTCCGACTCCGACCGAGCCCCCAAAGCGCCGCTGTTCAAAGACGCTCAGGAAACCGTTGAGGCCATCCATCACGGCGATATCGACGCTGTCGTCGTCATGCGGGGTCTGGAAGGCCCGCAGGTCGTGCTGCTGCAGGGCGCGGAAGAGCCCTATCGCGTCCTGGTCGAGCAAATGAGCGACGGGGCGCTGACCGCCGGGCCGGACGGCGTCATTCTCTACGTCAACGACCGGCTTTGCGAGCTGACCGGCTATCCCTCCGCGCGCCTCGTCGGCCGCCATTTCGCTTCGCTCTTCGACGGGGCGCAGCCAAATCTCGCTCCCGAGGTCACGACGGAGGCGAGCCTCCTGCGCAATGGCGTTGACGCCATGCCGGTCGCAGTCTGGTCGCGACCGATCTCGATCGGCGGGACGGAAGCGACTCTGGTTCGGCTGACCGACCTTTCGATCCACCGCCGCGCCGAGCAGATCGCCGCCGCCGAGCGTTTCGCGCGCTCCGTTCTCGAACAGGCGACCGAGGCGGTCATCGTGCTGTCGCCGGACGGCCACATCACGCACGCCAGCTGGCGAGCCGAGCAGCTCGCCGAGCGACCGCCCGTGGGCTGCACCTTTTCCGAAGCCTTCCCGCTCGTCGCGCAGAACGGTGAGGGCGCAGGAACGCTTGCGCGCTTTTCCGCCGACAGCCTCGATACGATTCTGGCGACCAAGCCGTTTCACGGGGTTGAAGTCAGGTTGCGCGGCGAACGTCACGCCCAAACCGCCTACTACCTGCTCAACGCCGGTCCTCTCGTCGACGACAACATGGCCAATGTCGGCTCGATCGTGACGCTGATCGACATGACCGACCGCAAACGCGTCGAAGAGCGGCAGACGATGATGGTCGCGGAGCTCAATCACCGCGTGAAGAACATACTGGCGATCGTCCAGGCGGTGGCCACGCAAACGGTGCGGTCCTCCAGTTCGCTCGAAGATTTCGCCGACGCCTTCACAGGCCGCCTGAAAGCGCTGGCGATCGCGCACGACATTCTGACCAAGACTCGGTGGATCGGCGTCGGGTTGAGTGAGCTTTTGGCCGCCGTGCTGGCGCCATATCGATCGGCCGACGAGGCGCGCCTGGGCGTTTTGGGGCCGCCGCTCCTGCTGCCGGCCCGCGTCGTGACGCCTTTGTCGATGGCGCTGCACGAGATGGCCACCAACGCCGCCAAATACGGGGCGCTCTCGACGCGGCGTGGCGTCATCAGCATCTCCTGGCGAGTGAGCGGGGGCGTCGATCCGACCGTGGAGCTGGTCTGGCAGGAAAGCGGCGGACCGAAGGTGAAGGCCAAAGCGTCGCAGGGCTTCGGCACAGAATTGATCGCGCAAGTGATCGGCCACGATCTCAATGGCAAGACCGACATCGATCTCGATCCCGCCGGCGTGAGGGTGACACTCACATTTCCGGTGGGGGATCCTGCCGGGGCGCGCGCAGCGGAGTCGGGCTCCGCGATCGTTTAGCCGGGCTTGCGAAAGTCCTTTCACAAACCCGTAGCAGCTCCTTTTCGCTGAAAGGCTTGGCTATCCGCGGCATCGCGCGGTACGCAGGCGGAAAAAGCGTCGCGTCGTCGTAGCCCGACGCCAGAATGATCCGCAATCCGAGCTTTTGCAGAGTTGGAAGGATATCGAAAATTTGCCGACTGCGGAGATTGACGTCGAGCAGCGCGCCATCGAACCTCCCATGCAGAGCGATCTCCAGGACCTCCTCGATACTCCCGATCGGACCGACCGCCTCGCAGCCGAAATCCTCCATAATCCGCTTCAGATGGAACCCGATGAGCGCCTCGTCCTCGGCAAGAAGGATCCGAAGGCCGGCCAACGGCCCTTTGGCCCTGCGCGGTTGCGCTCGACTGGATATGAAGGGAGTGCTCGCCACCATCAGTAAACCCTCGGAGTGAAGCGCTAACGCTCGTGCCCCGCGCATCGTCTCGCCAAAAGCTAGATGGCGTTGGGGCATTAACTTTCCAGCCGGCGCGATCGGCGCCGGCCAAGGGCGGCCGGCGCCGGGGCCGCGCGGAAACTGTTGGGCCATGACGGCACAGTCGGTAGCCAACTTGCGCTGACGAAGCGCCGCACGTTAGACAACACATCTTCGGTCGCCGCGTCGGAATGCGCTTTGGCGGCGGCGCTGATCGCGGAGGTCGTCGATATGACGCGAGAGAAAAGCCGGAGATATGGCGCCGGGCTCAAAGGTTGGCTCATCCGCGGCGTCGCGAGCCTGCTGATCGGGCCCACGGCGGCGACGACGCTCGCGCAAACGCCCGCTCCGCCCCCGACTTACGAGCCCGCGCCGGGCGCAACGTCCGCGCCGGAGACGCAGCTCCGAAAATTCACGCAGGCGGAGCTCGAGAAGCTGCTCGCGCCCATCGCCCTCTATCCCGACTCCCTGCTCGCGCAAATGTTGCCTGCCGCCGCCTATCCGCTCGAGATCGTGCAGGCGCATCGCTGGCTCGAGAAGAACGGGGCCGCCGCCGCAGCGCAAGATTTTTCTGCGGCGGATGCGCAAAGTTGGGACCCGTCGGTGAAAGCGATGTTGCGCTTTCCCACCGTTCTGCAAAAAATGAGCGACGACCTCGATTGGACGAGCCGTCTCGGCGACGCCATCATCAACCAGCCGCAGGAAGTGGCGGACGCGATTCAGCTCTTGCGCCTAAAAGCGCAACAGGCCGGCGCGCTCAAGTCGAGCAACCAGTTGAATGTCGTGACGCGCAAGGAGGGCGGCAGGGACGTCGTCTTTATCGAATCGCCGGACCCTGCCGTGATTTACGTGCCGCAATACAATCCCGTCGCGGTCTTCGCCCCCTCCGCCGGCGTGGCGATCGCTGCCGGCCTGTTGAGTTTTGGAGCGGGCGTGGCCGTGGGCTCCGCTTGGCGCGGCAATTACTGGAACTGGAACACCGGCGTTTTCTATCCGCCGGTCTGGCCGGGCTATCCGGCTTGGCGGCCGCCCTACCCGGGCTGGCGTCCGGGAATGCCCGGGGGCGGCGGAAACAACGTCGTGATCGGGGGCGGCGGAAACAACATCGGGATTGGCGGCGGGCCGTGGCGACCGGACCCAGGCCATCGCCCCGGCGGAAGGCCGGGCGTCGGCGGACCCATCGAGCGCCCGGGACCGGGTGGCGGCGGAATCGGAGGCGTGAAACCGCCGGGCGGGGGCGCCGGCGGACCGATCGGACGTCCGGGGCCTGGAGGCGGAGGCGTGAAACCACCGGGCGGGGGCGCTGGCGGTCCGATCGGGCGCCCGGGACCTGGAGGCGGCGGAATCGGAGCCGTAAAACCACCCGGCGGGGGCGCCGGCGGACCCATCGGCCTTCCGAGGCCGGGCGGCGGCGCGATCCTCGGCGGCAAACCTGTCGGCGGTCTCGGCGGATTGCCCGGGCATCCGGGCGGTTTCCAAGGTCGGCCGGCGCCGGGGGCTCAACCCGGTTTCCAGGGGGCGGGGGGCCATGCGCATCGCGGCGGTTTCCAGGGCCGGCCGGCTCATCACGGTTTTCAAGGGGGCGGAGGCCATGGACATCACGGCGGCTTCGGTGGCGGGCACGGGGGCGGAGGCCGCGCGCATCACGGCGGCGGCCGGCGCCGTTAACGGCGCTTCGTGCGGTAACGCCAGATCACGCTGCGTTCAGGCACAGCCGCCTGAACGCAGAAAACGTGATCGATTCCAAAAAGTCAGAGCGCGTTCTGCGCGCAAAACCGATCTCCACTTTTTCGAAACGCGCTCTAGATGACCGAGGAGCCCTCGAAAACCGAGATCCTGCTGGCCCGAACGGCGGTCGCGCTGCTGGTCGGCTTCGCGGTCGTCGATATGCTCTGGTACGGCCTTTCGACGCACGAGCTGGAGCGGCTTTGGCGAAATATCGTCGCCCGCCCCGGCGGTCCGATGACCTTCCGTTTCGTTCTGCAGCCGGCGATGGCGACCCTCGCGGCGATGCGCGACGGCGCGGCCGACGCGCGGCAGGGTCGCACGCCTTATCTGTTCGCGATCCTGTTCGGGGCCGAGAGACGCGGCGCCCGCCTGTGGGAAGGCGTGATTTCGACCGCCCGCATCCTGATCCTCGGCCTCGTCATGGACGTCGCCTATCAGCTCGCCTTCTTGGACTCGTTTCATCCGGGCGAGGCGGCGGCAGTCGCGATATTGCTCGCATTCCTTCCCTACGCGCTGCTCCGGGGACCGGCGGCGCGCCTGGCGCGACTCTGGACCGCGCGACGAGCTCCCGCCTCTTCGACCCCCCATTCCGAGAGCGAGCGATAGGTCTCGAGGAGGAGTTAAGGACGCCACTCCGCGCCGGGCGGCGCGCCGGCGGCATCGTTGCTGAATCGTCGATCTGCGTCTCCTTGACGCACTGTTGCCGAAATATCACTCGGCTCGGAAATAACGTCGCGAAGCCGCGAAAACGTGGACCGTCGCCTTGACGGTAGCTGAACCATGGCCGATCTTACCATGACGTCCAAAGCGCCAAAGTTCTACTCGCGCGTGCGGCGCGAAGAGAGGGAGCCGCATGGTTAAGCGTAAGTTTATTGGCTCTTTGCTCTCGGCCGGCGTGATGATGTGGCTGAACGCGCCTCTCGCCTCAGCCGCCGATCTTCCCTCGATCAAGGCGCCTCCCGCCGCCGCTCCCGCGCCGTTCACCTGGACGGGCCTCTATGTCGGCGCGGATTTCGCCTATTCATGGACCGACGATCGTTGGATCGACGTGGCTACGGCGAATGTTTTCGATTCCACGCGCTTCAACTGGGGCCCCCCCTCGGCGCTCAGCGCCTCCGGCGTGACGGGGGCCCGCTTTGACGGCTTCCTGAGCGGAATCAGCGCCGGCTACAACTGGGAATTCGCCGACCGCGTCGTCGCGGGCCTCGAGTTCGGACATCTCAGGCGCCGCCGTGCGCGGCGGCGGGGGCCTCGAAAATATCGTCCCGAATCCCTCGCGAGCGGGCGTGTATGCGGTCACGGGCGCGAAGCTCGACCGCAATCTCGAATATCTCGGGACGGTGCGGGCCCGCCTCGGCTATGCGTTCACGCCGCATCTTCTGGCTTACGCGACGGGCGGCTTTGCTTACGGCGGCGTCAATGAAGTCGTGACCATCGGGCAAAATCTGACGCCCTCTCTCTTCACGAGCTCCACGGCCAGGGGCAGCGTGTTCGAAAATCGCGCCGGCTGGACGGCGGGCGCCGGCCTCGAATATGCGCTCACGCGGAATGTGAGCGCAAAGCTCGAATATCTCTATTACGATCTCGGCTCGATCGGCATGACCAGCGCGAGCATCAGCCCCCTCAACTTTCAGGGCGTGATCCTCGGACGCCAGGCGCTCACCGACGCCACCTCCGCGTGGACGCGCTACGACGGCCATATCGTGCGGGCGGGCGTGAACTATCGGTTCGATTGGAGCGAGCCGGCCGCCTCTCCGGAGGGCGCCTCGCCGCTCTTCGCCTCGCCGCGCTTCGTCGCCGACCAGCGCCCGAGCCTCGGCGATTGGCGCTTCTCGGCGACCTATTACAACTGGGCGATCAGCATCAACGGCGACGCGATCGCCGCCAATCAAACGATCGGAGTGGACGCCTCCTTCATCGACTTCCTGACGAAGAGCAGCGCCTTTCCGCTCCAATTCGGCGGACGCGTCGAAGCGAGCGACGGACCGCTTTCCATCTATGGGGACGTGGTTTGGATGCAGCTGCGCGCCTCGGGAACGGCGCTGCAGATGCGTTCGCCCATCGCCGACATCGGCATCGCCGCAAACGCCGACGCGAATATGAGAATGACGATGACGATTGGCGAAGCGGGCGGCGCCTATGAGCTCGCGCGCTGGCGGCTGGCCGACGCGCCCGGCGCCTTCACGGCCTTGGACGCCTATGCCGGCATCCGTTACATGTCTGTCGGCATCGACGCCAATCTCGACGCGGTCGGCCTCCTCAATTCACCGCTGCTCGGCTTGAACGAGGTCGGCGCCAAGGCGATCGCCGGGTCCGGCACGATGCAATGGGTCGATCCGACTGTCGGAATTCGCGTGCGGCACGACATTGCGCCAGGACAGGAGTTCCAGTTCCGCGGCGACATCGGCGGCTTCGGCGCGGGCAGCAAATTCAGCTGGGAAGCCTATGGCGGCTACAGCTACGATTTCCAGCTCGCCGGCCGGACGCTCACAGGCACGCTCGGCTATCGCGCCCTGAGCGTCGATTACGCGCAGCAAAACAACGGTCGCCAGTCCGGGCTCAACGCGATCCTGCACGGGCCGGTGACCGGCTTCGCCTGGCGGTTCTGAAGGCCCGTGAACAAAGCGCGCGCAGCGGCTTGCGCCCTCGTCCCCGAATGGGCTCCCAGGCATTGAGAACGATGGCTCGGCCCAAGCTCCCGTGCGGCCTACCGGAGCGAAATGACAAGGCCGAGCCTTTGCTCGCGCTTGTTTCGGTCACGCCGCGCCCAAAGCCGTTTTGATGTCCTCAATTGTCGCCTTTTCAACGTCGCTCACCTGGACGCCGCCAAACCCCATGAAGCCGTCTCCGCTTGCCTCGGCCACCGTCTGCGCGATCCGACTGAGCCAGTCCTTCATTTCCGCCGCTTCCTGCGGGGCTTTCGCCTCGAGAATAGAACGCACTTCCCCCAAGGCCTCGACGGCGCGCTTCGCCATTTGGTCGGGGCTCGCCCCTGCGGCGATGGTTCTTATCGCTTCCTGCGCGTCCGCCCGTCCTCCCGAGGTCAGCAACTCGCTTGCGATGCTCTTTCGCAGACTGTCATCGGCTCCGGAGGCCTTGGCCTCTCCGAGCAGTTTCGCCTCTGCGAAAGCCTCCTTCAAATGGGCAATAAAACCGCTCGGATCCGCCGCACTGATCGCAAAACCGGCGAGCAATGGCGACTGCACGAGCTTTTTCCATTCCGCCGGCGAAAAATCCGATTTCGAGACCATGACGCATCTCCTCCCTATTGTGGCTCGAGAGGCTTGGGGGCGCCTCTCCGCCTCAGGCATAACAGCTCACGCCCCCCCACTGTTCCTTCGAAGCTTTGTCCCGGCGTGGGAAATTGCGCCCCCACTCACGCCGTTGTCCCTGCAGCAGCAAGCGCGTAGCGGCGGCAATGCTCAAGATAGGCGCGTTCGTGCAGCGCGAGCAGCTCGACGACGCTGCGCCAGAGCCACGTCGGCGCGTCAAGCGTGCGGGTGCGATTGCAGTTCAGCTCCGCTCTCCAGCTGTCGCGCGTCGCGTAATCCATCTGGCGCGAATGCGCCTTCCCGACCACGGCGGCGAGGTATCCTGCGGCTTTGACCGCCTCGTCGATCTCGATCGCATCGATCTCGAGCTTCAAATCTTGCGGACGCAGCTCACGCACAACGACAGGAATTCTTGTTGATGCGAGCCGCGCGCATGCGTTCGCCGAGATAGGGCGAGAGCGCCCGCGCGCCCGTGACGACACGTTCGGCAGGATCTTCCGGCGTCCTTTCGTCGCTTGCGGTCGGCGCGGCGTCCTTGAGCGCCTCCTTGAGGTCGACCAGGCAGAACGCCGCCCGCCTTTCGCTCGTGCTCCTGATCATCAGAAGCGCTGCATAGCGCAGCTTGCCGAGCGAGCTGCAGCCCTTCATCCAATAGGCGCAATCGACGACGTCGATCTTCGCGTCGTCGTCGCGTGAGCGCAGCATGGTGACGAGGCGCCGGATATTCTCGCGCTCGAACAGCGCAAAAATATCCTGACGTTCCTCGGCGGAAACAGGCCAGAACCGCTTTCCGAGGGGAATGTTCGGCAAGGGATCGCGAAGGCGCTGGCGCGCGAGCGACGCCCAGCTCGCGAGGCGTGATTGACGAATGGCGAGCGTCACCGAGCGTGGTTGCTCCATCTCCGCGTTCTCGTCGAAGCCGGGCTCGAAGGCGCGCTCATAGCCGTCCATCATCGCCTCGAGCATGCGGGCCGTCGTGACGCCCGGCAGATTGGACCCTCGCGCAGCAGAGGCGAGCGAGAGGCCAAGACGGATGAGGTCATGCGCCGGATTGCCGACCACCGTCTGGTCTAGATCGCGAATTTGGATCCCGATCTTCTCGTTGGCGCCCGCGATCGGCCCGAGATTGCCGATATGGCAGTCGCCGCAAATCCAGATCGACGGCCCTTCCGGGAACTGGCGACCCTTGATGCTGGAGAGCCACTCGTAGAACTGCGCCGTGGAGCCGCGCACGTAGCGATGCGAGGAGGCCGCCATTTTGAGGCGACGGACGGCGTCGAGCCGATCCAGGCGCTCGTGCGGGTTAGGAATGTCGATGACGCGCTTCATGTGGAGCTCCCTTCGATCATCGAGCTAGCGTCGTTGATTTGAGAGACAAGCCTACGCTCGGAGGTCGAGCCAGAAGGGGCAAAGCGGGCGCTGTTGCAGGCGTCAGCATGACCACGGTTCCGCATTCCAGCTCGCCCGGAAAATGAACGCGAGTTGAAGGCCACAGTGACGCTCCCGGGCATGCTCGGCTATCGCGCCCTGAGCGTCGATTCCGCGCAGCAAAACAACGGTCGCCATTCCGGGTTCAACGCGATCCTGCACAGGCCGGCAGCCGGCTTCGTCTGGCGGTTCTGAAGGCCCGCGGACGAAGCGCGCACCGCCAGCTTAGCCTTTCCTTGGCCACAGTCTGCCCATAGAACCCGCGACGGGTTTTCCGGTCCGCGGCGTAAGGCCCGCCTATCCGCGACACTCCCGCATCGTTTCCTATAGAACTGGAAGAGAGCGCCTAATGAAAAAGACCTTGCTCATGACCGCGGCGATCGCCGCGAGCCTCGCGACGAGCGCCTATGCGAACGAAGAGCTGAACAAATACGCCAATGCGGAAGGTTATCTCGACGTGCAGGCTATTACCTGCGCCCAGCTCGCCAACACCTTTCAGGAAGACGCGAATTATATGACGGCTTGGTACAGCGGCTGGTACAACGGCCTGGCGAAAAAGCACTTCGCCAATATCCCGCGCAGCAAGGAAATCGAGCACGAGGTCATCGTCTTCTGCAAGGAGCATCCGGGCGATGAAAAGGTGATCAAGGTCATGAGCCGCGCTTTCGATGAGTACCGAAAAAAGAACGGCATCGAAGTCAACAAGTAAGGCGTTTCGCGCGAAACAGGGCGCAGGAGCGCGTTCGGAGAGTTTAGACCGAGCGCGCTCGAACGCTTTTGATTGAGCATATTCTTTTCAAAAAAGCTCGAACCTTGGAAGGCGGGCCGGAGCGGAGCCGCAAATTCTGACAGGCTATTGCGATCGAATGGAATAGCGCGCTACCCGGGCTTTTGGGAGGGCCGTCCAATGAAACGCCTCGCGCTGCTGCTCATCGCGGGTCTCCTGACCCTCACCGCGATCGCCGGCGGCGCCGTCTATTTTCTCAAACCGAAGGCGACGCTAAGGATCACGACGGGCCATCACGGCGGCGTCGCCAACCGTTTCGTGAGCGCTCTGACGGCGGAGACCGCAGCCGAATATCCGCGTATCCGCCTCGAAAGCGTCGAAACCGCCGATCTCGCGGCGAGCGCCAAGGCCATTGAAGAGTTCGAAGGCCGATCTCGCGGTTATCCGCACCGACGCCGCGATACCCGTGAACGGCGAGACGATCGCGGTCCTGCGCCACGACGTCTTCGCTATTGTGACGCCCGCGAAGACCGACATCGAAAAAATTCCGAACCTCGCTCAAAAAACGATCGGCATACCGCAAGGCTACCTTCAAAGCTTCAATGAGCATGCCCTGGACACGATTCTCGGCTTCTACGATATCCCGAGCAAGAGCGTCCGGCGCTTGTTCCTGCCGATGTCGGAGATCGGCCGCGCCCTCGCCGAGAAGCGCATCGCCGCCGTTCTCGCCATCGGCCCCGTGGGCTCAGGCGAGGTCGTCGACGTCTTGACGGCCGTTAAAGCGGCGACCAAGAGCCTGCCCAAGGTTCTCGCGATCGAGGAAGCCGAGGCGATCAGCAAGCGCTTCCCCGCCTTCGAGCCGATCGAGGTTCCAGCCGGCGCGTTCAAAGGACGGCCGGCGATACCGGACGATTCGGTTTCGACGCTCGCCGTGACCTACCGGCTCGTCGCGCCGGACTCGATGCTCGACATCGTCGCGGGGGCCATCGCCCGGACCCTTCTGAAGTCCAAGCCTAAGCTCATGCAGGCGAGCCCACTCCTCTCTGAAATCGAGGCGCCGGATACGGAAAGCAAAAACCCCATCCTTCGGGTTCATCCTGGCGTCGCGGCCTATCTCGAGAGCGGCGAGAAGAGTTTTTTCGAGGAGTTTCAGAGCTACGTTTATCCCATCGGCCTGGCGCTGAGCGCGCTCGGATCTTTGGCGGGCTTCCTGTTCGAGCGTTTCAGCCGTCGAAGAGACCGCAGCGAGCACGAGAGAATTGACCGGCTCATCGGGATCGCGGATCAGGCGTTGAAGACGCAGGAGCGCGGCGATCTGGAAGCTCTCGAGGACGAAATCAATGCGATCGTCGCCTGGTTCATCAAAAACAAGTCGCGCGCGGACAGTTCGGCCTTCACGCTGGCGATCGCCCACGCCCGATATGCGATCGCCAAGCAAAGCGAACTGCTCCCGCGGGAAACCGCGACGCAGCCGAGCTCAACGCCGGGCTAGTCTCGACGCCGCTGGAGCGTCACGAAGGCGTAGTCGGCCTCGTCCTTGGGGCCTCGCTGGGTCGAAACGCGGGCCGTCTCGCGCCATTGCGCGGGATCGAAGGGCGGCAGGAACGCGTCGCCTTCCGGATCAAGGTCGATCTCGGTGAGCTCTATGCGGTCCGTCGCCTCGAGCAGCGCGCGGTAAATCTCGGCGCCGCCGCCGATGCAGATTTCATTCGCGCTCGAATTTCGCGCGATTTCGCGCGCAATCGCCAGCGCTTGCTCCGGGCTGCGCGCGACATGCGCGCCGGGCGCCGAAAAGCGCGGGTCGCGCGTCACGACCACGAGCTCCCGGCCCGGCAGCGGGCGCGGCAGTGACTCGAAGGTGCGCCGCCCCAGAATGAGCGGCTTGCCCATCGTCAACGCTTTGAAATGCTTGAGATCGCCCGAAAGGCGCCAGGGAAGTCCGCCCCGCGCGCCAATGACGCCGTTCCTCGCGACGGCGACGATCGCGACGATTTCGGGCCTCACGCCGCCCCGCCCAATTTTTCCGCTCGCCGAGTCATCCCTCGACCTTTATCAGCCCCCACTTCCCCTGTCGCCGATACGCGCCGAGCGGGGCGCGGTAACCATTCCGCAATAATTAGTCATTAATCATAAGAATCAGGAAAAAGTCAGAAACACAGACGCCGGTTTTTCGACACGAACCGACCATATTGTCGACCCGGGCGCGATCGAAGCTACCGTCTCGCGGGGGAACTCTGGAGGGTCTCAGATGCGTTCGAAGTCGTCGCCCCAGCATAAGATCAGCGAGCAAATCGGCAAGGAGCTGAGGGCGATCTACGACGGCGTCCTTCAAGAGCCGATCCCCGATCGGTTTCTCGCGCTGGTCGACCGGCTGGGCGAAGAGATGGCGACAGGCCCCGCTTCGCGACCGTCCGTTCGGTCGCTTCCGCGACGCGTCACGCGGCTCGAGCGGGTCTGACCGCGCCGCCCGAAGCGCCGACCAGCAGATCGAAGCGATAGAAAGACAAAGAATTTTTAGCCATGGAGCGCCTCCCACTGGAAGGCCGCGGGTGACCGTCGCGCGGGCGTGCGACCCGATGCCGCGCTTTTTTTGCCCTGTCTCGGGATAAACGGATAGCTTCGTACCCGCGGACCCGCCGCACAGTTTCGGAGCGACCATGTCCGAGGGATCGGATAAATTCGCGTCGCCGGGGGCCTTCAGAATGGCCCTGGCCCTCTCGGTCTTCCTGCACCACACGACGAGCTACAACATCGGCATGTCGGCGGTGCTGATTTTTTTCGTGCTCAGCGGCTATTGGGTCGCCACGATGTGGGCCGCGACCTACTCCAAGACGCGCGCGCCCTATCTGACCTTCGTCATCTCCCGCTTCTGGCGCATCATGCCGGTCTTCGCCCTGTGCTCGGTGATCACTTGGGCGCTGCTCTACTGGCGCGGCGAGGCGCCCGCGCACATCGGCGGCCTGGGGCATCAGATTTTTTCGAGTCTCTTCATCCTCGGCTACAACACCCTGCCCTATCAGGCGAATGTGCCGGGCTGGTCGCTCGATATGGAGCTGCAATTCTATCTGATCGCGCCCCTCGTCATCTTCCTCATCTCGAAGAGCATCCACGTCCTCGCGATTTTCGTTTTGACGACGGTGCTCTCGCAATGGCTCGGCGGGGCGGCGACGGTCGCGCCCTTCATCATCTTCTTCGCGATCGGCGTCGCCGCCTCGGTCTATAATCTGCAACCCAGCCGCGCGCTGGCCTACCGAACGCTCTTCGCGACGCTCGCGCTGCTCGTCATCTTCGCGGCGCTGTTCATCAAGAACATCGCGCTGGGCGAGCTGCACGGCAAGGACCTCGTAGCCTTGAGCAGCACGAGCAATCTTCTCGTCGCGGTGATGATGACGCCCTGGGCGCTCTACACGGTTCGCCAGAAAAGCGGCTGGGTCGACCGGATGTTCGGCGATCTGACCTATATTTTCTACCTGCTGCATTGGCCGATGATCGGCGCTATCCGAACCGGCGAGGGGTCCTACTGGAACAGGCTGTGGCTGTGCGCGGAGGCGCTGATCGTCATCTTGGCGGCGTCTTACGCGATCTGGCGCTTCTTCGACCGTCCGTTGAACAAATGGCGCGCCTCCTGGGTCGCGGGCCGAAGGCTTGCAGGTTTAAGCAGTCCCGCAGCCAGCCGCTTGCGCCCCTCTTCATAAATTTCGGGCGACCAGTTCGTCGCCCGACTGGCGCCGTTGGCCAGCCGCGGGGTCGAAGCGAAGCGCAGTAAGCTAGCCCGTCAAAAATGACGGGCGGTAGGGCGGTTTGACGGACGATGCCAGATGGGGCAGACCGCTCCCCGCCGGGCTTGGCGAAAAGCCAAAAATCGGCTTCACTTGCCCCTCCGCGTCTTGCGCCAAAACCCACGAGGCACGCGCCGTGAAGATCAAGGACCGTCCGGAATTTGCGAGCAAGCCCCAGGCCTTCGCCTTGCAGGGCCGGGAGACTGTCGCGAGCGCGGTCAAGGCGATGGTGGAGCGCAACATCGGCTCGGTCGTCATCGTCGACGCCGGCATGAAGGTCCAGGGCATCGTCACGGAGCGCGATATTCTGCGCTTCGTCGCCGAAAACCTCGATCCGAAGGCGACGCCGCTGTCCGCCATCATGTCGGCCCATATCAAGACGGCTAAGCTCGACGACGACGACATGGAATGGCTGCGACACATGTCTGACGAGCGGTTTCGGCATCTCCCGATCGTCGACGAGAACGGCCGCCTGATCGGCATATTGTCGCAAGGCGACTTCGTCGCCCAGACCTGGCAGGATCTGCTGCTGCTCGTCCGCAAGAAGACAGAGGAGACGCTCAAAAAGCCCACCGCGCAGATCGTCGGCGCGCTGGTCCTCTACACGCTGGCGATCATCGTCATGTCGAGGCTTTGGCAGGGGTTTTCGTTTCGGTAGCTTGAGCCAAGTCTTGCCGGTGCTCCTGGACGCGGCCCGGCTTTTGTGGCATTCGCGTGAACCTCACGCCCGGGGAGAAGCATGGCTCAGTTCAACGACATCCCGCTCTATGAGCTGCAACAGGGCCTAGCCGATGGCACGGTGACCCTCGTCGACGTGCGCGAGCAGGACGAGTGGAACGCGGGCCATATCAAGGGCGCGCATTTCCTGCCGCTCTCGAAATTCGATCCGGCCAAGCTGCCGGCGGCCGAGCCCGACAAAAAAATCGTGATCTATTGCCGCTCCGGCCGGCGCTCCGTCTCGGCCATGGAGCAGGCACGGCTCGGGGGCCGCCGCGACTGCGACACCCATTTCGGCGGCGGGATCCTGGCTTGGCTCAACGCCGGGCTCGAGGTCGAAAAGGGCTAGTTGTTAAAATCTAACGCTTGAAACCAAGGCGGCGGGAGTAGTTTGCAGCATCCACTAGACCGCTTTTGACCCGAAGCCGCCTTGGCGTCCGCCGTGTAGAGCGTTCGCGCGTCATGAGTTGGAGCCAAACGACGGGAGGGGTGCGTCAAAATGGCGAACAATTCGTTGAAATCCGCGGGCGGAACTGCGGTTGCGGCTGCTCGTCCGCCGTAGTGCAACTCTTTGGAGCTTTCCGCCACGGTTCCGCCTTGTCAAAAACGCCCACTTGGAGGAGACTTCCGCTCGGATCGGGAGCCATCTGGCGAATACCGGCTTAACCCTCGAAAATTTACATACTCCCAACGCCCTTGCATGCTCTCGATCGTTGAGCGCCAAGCGACCATGCTGGCTTTGCTCCAAAGCAAAACGATTGGGCAAAACCGCACGCGCTTCAGCGAGTTCGCCTCGGCCATGCTCAGCGTCCCAGCACAACCCGAGGCGTTATTATTATTGGAGCATATTTGCTAATTTCAGCCAAAGTGACTCGCAAATACAGTGCAGCGACGCGCGCAAACATCGCGCATTCTTGCATTACGTGCAACGTGACACACCTCGCAACATCGAAAGGCATCCGACATGCCAGATTACTACGACGAAGAGGAAGAGGTCATCACCATCCCGGCTCCCGCTGGCGGCGTTAAGCGCGGCGAGTTCGCTATTGTCGGGAAGCTCGGCGGCGTCGCGGTGCATGCGGCTGACGAGGGAGAGGAAGTCGAAATCGAGCTCAAGGTTCCTTCGATTTCCCAAAGGCGAGCGGCGCTTTCTCGCTTGGCGCTCCCGTTTATCGGGACGCGGGCGCGAAGAAAGCGACAGCGACAGCGCAAGGCAACCCCCGGATAGGCGTCGCGATTGGCGGTGCCACTTCGAGCGACGCAGAGGAAGTGCGCGTCCGTCTCGACGGCTATATCCCGTAACTCCCAGAGGGTCTTATTGATCCACCCCCGCAAAAGTGGTCCAGGGTGAATGTTAGGGATACGGCCCGAATGCGTCGGTCGCGGCAGCAAAGCGGGGACGAGCGGACTCGTTTGAACAAAGCGCTGACGGCGCAGTTTGACCCCCAGCGGACCTTCGCTAGCGTTTTCCTCTCAAAGCTGCTCATAACCGGCGGTTCTAATCAACGCGAGTTGGTATAACTGTGCATAGAGATCGCTGTTTTTCGCCTTAACGCGGCGTCTGCAAAGGAGGCGGCTCTCTCTGGTCGGTTTCAGCGCCAGACCCTTGAGGCGCTGACGAGCGCAAGAAGCCCTTTCAACAACGCTTCGGGGTCGGGCGGGCAGCCGCGAATGTGAAGATCGACCGGGATCACTTTTGAAACGGGGCCAACGCAGGCATAGCTGTCGGCGAACACACCGCCGTCAAAGGCGCAGTCGCCGACGGCGACGACCCATTTGGGATCGGGCGTCGCGGCGAAAGTGCGCTCCAGAGCCTCGCGCATGTTCTTGGTTACCGGGCCGGTGACCAGCAAGACGTCGGCGTGCCTCGGCGACGCGACGAAGCGCAGGCCAAACCGCTCGAGGTCGTAGAACGCGTTGTTCAGCGCATGGATTTCGAGCTCGCAGCCGTTGCAGGAGCCGGCGTCGACCTGTCGGATAGACAGGCTGCGACCGAGCCGTCGCTGCGAGGCTTGCGCGAGAGATCCGCCAAGTTCCGCGAGGAGCGTCTCGTCGGGGGCCGGCGCCCTTTCCGTCAGCGGCCCTCGGAGCAGGCCTTGAAAGAGAAATTTGCGCATGAGCGCGCCCTCCTACAGGTCTTGCCCCGAATAGGAGCAGTTGAAGGACTTGTTGCAGAGCGGGAAATCCGCGACGATGTTGCCCTCGATCGCCGCTTCGAGCAGCGGCCATTGGAACCAAGACGGGTCACGCAAATGGCAGCGGTCGATCGCGCCTGCCGCGTCCAACCTCACCCAAACGAAAATATCCCCACGAAACCCTTCGACGAGCGCGGCGCCTTCTCGGGCTTCGTCCAGGCGTGGGATTTCCGTCCTAATTCCGCCGTCGGGCAGGCGATCGAGCATGTGCTCGATGAGGGGCAGCGACGCCTTGACTTCATCGAAGCGCACCCACACCCGCGCATCGACATCCCCTTCAGTCGAGGCTCCGAGCTCGAAGGGCAATTCCGAGTAAGGCGCGTAGCCGGGAAATCGCCGCGCGTCGAAAGCGCGTCCCGAGGCGCGTCCGATAAACCCGCCGCAGGCGTATTGGCGTGCGAGCTCCGCGCGCAATTTTCCCGCTCCGACCGTGCGGTCCTGCAGCGAGGTGGTGTCGCCATAGAGCCGAACGAAATTGGGAACGAGCTTCTGGGCGTGATGCAAGAGCGCGAGAAGCGCGACATAGCCCTCCCCGCTTAAATCGGAGGCGACGCCCCCCGGGACGATTTTGTCCATCATCAGCCTGTGGCCGAAGGACGCGCTGGCGACTCTCAGAATGCGTTCGCGCATGATCCCGCAATGCGCGTGCATCAGAGAAAATGAGGCATCGTTGCAGATCGCGCCGATGTCGCCGAAATGATTAGCGAGCCGCTCGAGCTCCGCCATCAGCGCGCGCAGCCAAACCGCCCGGCGCGGAACCTCGACATCGAGCGCTGACTCCACCGCTTGCGCGAAGGCCAACGAATAAGCCACCGTGCTGTCGCCCGAGACGCGGCCGGCGAGACGCGCTGCGCGATCAAGCGGCGCGCCGACCATCAACTGCTCAATTCCTTTGTGGACGTAACCCAGTCGCTCCTCCAGCCGGACGACGAGCTCCCCATTCGCCGAGAAGCGGAAGTGGCCCGGCTCGATGACTCCCGCGTGGACCGGTCCCACGGGAATCTGATGCAGAGGAGCGCCCTCGGCGGGCAAAAATTCGTAGGCGTCACCGAAAGCCTCTGAGGCTTCCGAATTGCGCCCTGGCCGCCGCACCCCCCAACGCCCGTGGTCGAGCCAAGGGCGCACGTCGGGCAACCCCTTGGCCGCAAGTCCATAGATATCCTGAAGCGCGCGTTCCAGCCTCATCGCCGGCGGATGCAGATGCGAAACGGAGGGAAAGCGACCGTCCGGGCATTCGATGCTGACCAAGCCGATTTCCGAGGATTCATGATCCAAGATCGCCATGTGAATCTCGGCGCCGTCGCTCCAAAGGCTCAAGAGATCGCCCTGGCCTTTGCTGATCTCGCGAATCGCCCGCAGCCATCCCGTCTGATCGAGGACATGACGCGGCCACGGCTTCGAATGCCCGGCCTTTCGCCCGCTTCGCATCGTGTCTCGCAACGACATCATGTCCCTACGGCTCCCTACCCTTATCCAAGCAATCGCGCGACGTTTTGAAACCAGGTCACGAGATGCGGCGGCAAATAGATCCCCGCCAACAACACCAGAGCCAAATGAGCAAACAGAGGGACCACGGAGGCTTCAATTTTGTCGGCGCGGCCGGTCGGTTCACCGAAGGCCATCTCGATCAAGCGCAGGAGCAACGCGCCAAAAGCCACGAGCAGCCCGAAGACGAGCGGAATGGCGAGCAGAGGTTGACGCGCGAAAGTGGAGCTGACGACGAGAAACTCGCTCATGAAGATGCCGAGCGGCGGAAGGCCCGCGATGGCCATGACGCCGGCGACGAGCCCCCAGCCGATGAGAGGATGGCTTCCGGTGAGGCCGGTGATCCTGGCGATTTTTTGCGTGCCTTTGACCTGGACGACGTGGCCCACGGCAAAAAAGATCGCCGATTTCGTCAGGCTATGCATCGTCATATGCAAAAGCCCGGCGAAGTTGGCGAGCGGTCCGCCCATGCCGAAAGCGAAGGTGATGATGCCCATGTGCTCGATCGATGAGTAAGCGAACAGCCGCTTGATGTCGTCGCGACGATACAGCATGAAGCCCGCGAAGATCAGCGAGGCGAGGCCCAGCGTGACCATGAGCGGTCCGGGAGAGATGGCCGCCGCATTGACAGCGAGCAGCATCTTGAAGCGCAGCACCGCGTAAAGCGCGACGTTGAGAAGCAGACCCGATAGCACCGCCGAAATCGGCGTCGGTCCCTCGGCATGGGCGTCCGGCAGCCAGGCGTGCATGGGGGCGAGGCCGACCTTCGTCCCATAGCCGAGCATCAGGAACACGAAGGCGACGTTGAGTAGCCGCGGGCTGAAGCTGGCCGCTTTCTGCATCAGCGACGTCCAGACCATGGCGTCATAGCCTTCGCCGAGCACCGGCTGGGCGGACAGATAGACGAGGATGGTCCCGAAGAGAGCAAGCGCAATGCCGACGCTGCCAAGGATGAAATATTTCCACGCGGCCTCTAGAGCCTCCGGCGTGCGATAGATGCCGACCATCACCACCGTCGTCAGCGTCGCCACCTCGACCGCGACCCACATCAATCCGATGTTGTTGGCGAGCAAGGCCAAGTTCATGGCGAACATCAGCGCCTGATATATTGCGTGATAGAAGCGCACATAGGCGGGGTTCAGCTTGCCCGTGTCGATTTCGTGCTCGATATAGCTGGCGCTGAAGGCGCTCGTCGTGAAGCCGATGAAGGTCGAGAGCACGACGAATACGATGTTCAAGTCGTCGACGAAAAGATAATAACCGGGCGCCGGGCGTTGAAACAGCAGCGAGCCCGCGCAGAGGAAGGTCAGGCCGGAAGCGGCGACATTGATTTGAGCCGCCAGGCGATAGCCGGGCAACGCCGCCAGGACGAGAGCCGCGACGCCGGGAATTGCTAACAAGAGGCTCGCAAAGTGGAGATTTTCGAGCGTCATCGTGATTGTCCCCGAACGCGGTCGAGCTCTTGCACGTCGACGGTGTCGAAGCGCTCGCGAATGCGGAAAAGAAATATGCCGATGACGATGAAGGCGATGAGCACCGAGAAAGCGACACTGATTTCGACAACCAGCGGCATGCCTTTGGCGCCTGTTGCGGCCAGTATCAATCCGTTCTCGAGAGACATGAAGCCGATGATTTGGCTCACCGCGTTGCGTCGCGTCACCATCATCAGAAGCCCGAGAAGCACGACGGAAAGAGCGAAGGCGATATCCTCGCGGGCCAATGGGTCGGCGGCGGCGGTCGCGGGGAGAATGACCGCGAGCGATAAGGCAACGAGCGCGATGCCAAGCAGCATCGTGACTCCAATGCTGCCCACCACCTCGACTTCGCGATGAATGCCCATCCGCTCGATCATTTTTTGCAGGCTCAGAGGAATGATCAGCGCTTTGAAGATGACCGCTATGGCGGCAGTTACATAAAGATGCGAGGCGTGCTGAGCATAGGCCTGCCATCCAACGGAAAGGGACAGGACGACCGCGTGAATCGTGAAGACGTTGATCAGACCCGACAACCGATCCTGGTAAAGCAGCACGAAGCTCATTAGAACGAGTCCGCCCGCAAAGAGATGCGCCACGTCGAAGTAAAGCCGGTCCATCAGAGGCTCCTTGACACAAAGAGCAGCAGAGTCCCGAGCAGGCCGAGCATCAACGCGGCGCCGAGAAAGTCAGGAACGCGGAACACGCGCATCTTGGCGGTCGATATCTCGAACAAAGCCAGGATAAAAGCGCCAACGGCCATTTTGGCGAGATAAGCGAGCGCCCCATAAGCGAAAGCGCGCGGATCGGCGCCCGCAGGCGCAATGCCCCAAGGCGCAAAGATGCAGGCGATCATCGACAGATAAAGCAGGAGCTTCAACGCCGCGGCCAGCTCGATCATCGCGAGATGGCGACCGGAATATTCCAGAACCATCGCTTCATGCACCATCGTCAATTCGAGGTGGGTTGCCGGGTTGTCGACGGGAATCCGCCCGTTCTCGGCGATGGCGACGATCGCCAGCCCGATCAGGGCGAGGCCGAAGGAGACACGCAGCTGATAGTGGGCGAGAGAGCTCGCGGCGATTTCGGAGAGCTGCGTCGATCCCGCGATCAGCGCCACTGAGAAGACGATCATGATCATCGCCGGCTCGGCCAGCGAAGCGAACATTGTCTCGCGGCTCGAGCCGATACCGCCGAAGCTCGTTCCGACGTCCATACCGGCGAGTGCGAGGAAGAACCGCGCGCCGCCAAGCAGCGCGGTGATGGCGATTAGGTCGCCGCACCAGCTGAACATCAGACCGGTGGCGTAGGTCGGCACGAGCGAAGCCGCGACCCAGGTCGTGGCGAAGATCAAATAAGGGGCGGAACGAAACAACCAGGAGGCGTTTTCGGCGAGGACGGTCTCCTTGCGCAACAGGCGCAGCAAATCTCGGTAGGGCTGAAGGATCGGCGGGCCGCGCCGACGCAACAGCCGCGCTTTGACTTTGCGCGTCAAGCCGACGAAGAAGGGCGAAAGCGTCAACACGACGCCCATTTGCGCGCCCTGGGCGGCGAGGTCGAGGATCACTGCCATATCGCCACCACCAGAAGGAGCAACACCAGCGCCGCGAAGACGAGGCTGAGGTAACCCTGGATCGTGAGGAAATGCGCCTTGTTGAGCTGATCCGCGCAAAACTCGACGGCTCTGGCGATGGGCGCGTAGAGACCTTCGTAGACGCGGTCACGAACTTCAAGGCCTAACCGCGCCGGTCGCGTGTCGCCGGGCGCAGGCATGTCGAGATGGTCGCGCGCCACGAACACGATATTGCCGAGCGCGCGACGGACCGGTTGCGCGAAACTGCTCGCCGTATACTGCGTCGCGGGGCTCGGATCGGGGTAGCCGCAGTCCCACGCCGGGCCTCGCCTCGTATTCCTCGATCCCAGAGCATGGATGATTCGCGCCGCCAGGAACGCGGACATCGCAATGAAAACGCACACCAGCAGTCCGTTGTAGGAGCTGCAACTCTGTGCGATCGGGACGATCGACAGCCAGGCAATTTCCTCTTGCGCCGGCATCCGCCCACCGACGAACTGTCGCGCGGCGGGCGAAATTGTATCGATCAGGAAGCTCGGCAGAACGCCTGCGAGGAGACAAAGCGTGAGCAGCGCCGTCATGACCGAAAGCGACCAGGGATCCGTTTCGCGCGCGGCGGCTGCCGCTGCAGTTCGGGCGCGGCCGAGGAAGGTTATTCCGTAAGCGCGCACGAAACAGCCGGCCGTCAAGGCGGCGCTCAGCGCAAGCATGGCGCCGACCGCCGGAACGATCAGCTTCAGGCTCCATTGCGGTAGCGACGGACTAAGCAAAATGGCTTGAAAGATCAGCCATTCGGATACGAATCCATTGAACGGCGGCAGCGCGGAGATCGCCACGGACGCCCCGAGCAGGACGAAGGCTGTTCGCGGCATGACGTGGATCAATCCGCCCAGCCGTTCGATGTCGCGCTCGCCGGTCGCTGTCTGCACTGCGCCCGCACCGAAGAACAGCATGCTCTTGAACAGCGAATGATTGAAAGCATGGAACAAGCCTGCCGTGAAGGCCAGCGCCGCCGGTAAGGCCATGCCATTCGCCTTGAACGTCAAGGCTAAGCCTAGAGCAATGAACACGACCCCGATGTTTTCGATCGTGCTGTAAGCGAGCAGCTTCTTGAGATCGCTCTGGATTGTCGCGAACAGGATGCCCAGGAGGGCGGTGATTGCGCCGAGCGTCATGGGCGCTATCCCCCACCAAAAGGCCGGCGCCCCAAGGAGATCGAAAACGATGCGGACAAAGCCGTAGACCGCAACTTTCGTCATCACGCCGCTCATGAGCGCGGAAACATGGCTTGGCGCCGCTGGGTGCGCGAGCGGCAGCCAAATGTGCAGCGGCGCGAGCCCGGCCTTGGATCCGGCGCCGAGCAGCGCCAAGGCCAAGACGAGCCCGGATTTCCAAGGCTCGCGCTCCGCCGCCCGGATTGCTGCGAAGGCGTAATCTCCCGCCGAGCCCGCGAGCAGGCCATAGGCCATGAGCAGCGCCAGCGTGCCGAAGCTCGCCATGATGAGATAGATGAAGGCCGCCCGCCGATTCTCGGCGTCTTCGTGATGCGCGAGAACAAGCGCCCAGGACGAGAGCGACATGAACTCCCAGGCGACGAGAAAGCTGAAGGCGTCGCCGGCCATCACGACGAGGTTCATGCCGGCGAGAAAGGCCGGAAAGAAGGGCAGGACGCGCGAAGGATGCCTCTCATGCGCGCCATAGCCCAGCGCATAGAAGCTCGCGGCCGCGCCGCCGAGATTGACGATTGCGAGAAAAAAGGCGCTCAACACGTCCAGTTGAAAGTGCGCGCCCACCCAAGGAAGCCCCAACGGCAAAACGGTCGCCAGAGACGTCGCGCCGCGGGGAATCACGGCGGTGATGAACAGAACCACGCAAAGACCGAAGCAAAGCCCATAGACGATCCGGCTCGCATCTTCTCGCCGATCGAGCGCTACAGCGAGGCTCCCTACTCCGAGCAGCGCGGCGACGCACAACAAGGCGATCGTCAAGGGCATCGCAGCCTATCTCCCCTCGCGGTTTGGCGAAGCGCCTTCCGCTCGCTCTTCCGTCTCGGTTCGCTCGCGTCGCGCGCCAACGGCGTTCTTCAGACGAACGCCGCGCCCCCCGCCTTGGCTGACCGTCCCCTCGTTGATCAGGTCCAGGCCGAGGCTTTCGAGCGCCGCGATCAACTTGGTCAGCGAGTCCACGTTGCCGCGGATGAGGTCTTCGCTGGTCTCCATGCGCTGGATGGTCGGCAGCGAAAGGCCGGAAAGCTCGGCGAGCTTCCGTTGATCCACGCCGACGAGCGCGCGCGCCGCTCGAAGTTGGGCGGCCGTTATCATGTTTAAAACTTGAGTTGTTGGTGCGGTTGCATCACAACTAATGGATATGCCATGATTCGTGATTGTGCAAGGCGATTTGCTGGGCGATCCTCAGAAGGGTCCGAAAGTCTGGCCTTGTCCGCCGCGGAGGCGCCGATCGCAGAGGTTGTCGCGGTTTTGGCCAGAGACGGGAGGCAGTTCTGCCCGAATCCGACAACGGGCGAGGCTGGCGGTTCCCCAACTTTCAAAACGGGCCGGCGGCGGCTATCCTGCGTTGGCCAAATTCGGCTCACTCACGTCTTGAGCCGCTACTTCCCCATTCGCTACTGAAGCGAGACGGAATTGTGTTCGAGCGACCATCGATGCGTGAATCGGGACGAGATCGCGCAGCTCCGGTGACGCCGCATTACGTGGTCGCGCGCCAACTCGCCCTCAGCGTCTCATATGCATTGCTGATCGTTTTTGCGAATCAGAGGCCGGAATCGCCGATTGGATCCGCCCTGAGGAGGTGGATGAACGAGAGCGCGCCGTGGGTGCAGGCGCTTCCGTTCTTTGAGAGAGCGCCTTCCTCGGAGACCACCGAGGAAATTAGCGCGACTGTCCTCGCATATCGCCACGTGCTGGTTGGCTCGATTTGCTTCGCCCTCTATTCGATTGTTGCCTCTCGACGGTATGGCCAGCTTGGACCTGCGCCTTGAGCGTCAAGATGGAAAGAGCGGGGCGGAGCAAAGCTGAATTCGAGCGGCTCAGCGAAGTTGGTTTTCACCGCATGATCCTTGGCGCCATCGCCACGACATTTCTCGCGATTTATGTGGAGCCATGCGAAAGCTCTTCAACGCTCTGGCCTTCCTCATCGGATTGGGCGATCCTGCGAGCGCCGATTTTGATCGGCGTCGCCACAGCATTCGTCCTCTTGGCCGCCACGTTCCGCACGACAGATCGAGAATTCAAGCTTTAGCGTCGTCCAAGCGACGAAGCTTGGGGCCAGGACCGAGCGGCGCCGGTAGGTGAATAAGCATCTATGTCAGGGCACGTATAGAATAAATGCTCAGGCGCTTCGACAGCTTGCCTCAGAAGGAGTCGGATGCATCCGTGACCGCCGATTTCGCTTTGTGTTCTTGTAGAAATGACGAAAGCCCGGCCTCGCTCCAGGCGGGGCTTTCTGTTTGCGGGTACTGGCTGTTTCGGCGCGACCGTGAGTCGCTTTGTCAATGTCCGTTCCTGGCGCAGACCTGACTTCAATAGCGGCCCCTCTTAGGGCGCGAAACAGAGCGCCAAGCGTCAGATTTAAACCACTAGCCCCATAGCTCCGGGGCCGGCGGAAAGACCGTGGAGCCCTCATAAAGGAGCCCCGGCTCCCGATCCTTGGCGAGCAGCAGCGGCCCGTCGAGGTCGACCCAATCCGCCCATTGGCCGATCAGCATCGCCGGCGCCATCGCGAGCGAGCTCCCCACCATGCAGCCGGCCATGATCTTGAGCCCCAGGCGCCGGGCTTCCTTCGCCATCGCCAGCGCCTCGGTCAGGCCGCCGGTCTTGTCGAGCTTGATGTTGACCGCGTCATAGCGGTCGCAAAGCGCCTCGAGGTCCTCTCGCGCGTGCGCGCTCTCGTCGGCGCAGACTGGCACGGGGCGGGCAATTTTGGCGAGCAGCCCGTCCGCCCCGGCCGGCAGCGGCTGCTCGATCAAATCGACCCCGACCTTGGCGCAAACCGCGAAATTCTCTTCGAGATCCGCCTCGCGCCAGGCCTCGTTGGCGTCGACGATGAACCGCGCCCGCGGCGCCCCGGCGCGCACCGCCGCGAGCCGCAGGGCGTCGCCTTCGCCGGCAAGCTTCACCTTGAGCAGGGGCCATTCGGCGGCGGCCTCCGCGGCGGAAAACATTTCCTCCGGCGTTCCCACCGAAATCGTGAGAGCCGTGACGAGGGGCTTAAGCGCCTCAAATCCCGCGATCTCTACGACCGGATCGGCCGGCGCGCTTGGCCTCGAGGTCGAAGAAGGCGCAATCGAGCGCATTGCGCGCGGCGCCCGGCGGCAGGAGATTCTGCAAGGCGGCGCGGTCGGCCCCCCGGGCGAGCGCCGCACGCAAGCCCTCGATCGCGGCGACGACCCCTTCGACGCTCTCGCCGTAGCGGGCGTAGGGCACGCATTCCCCGCGCCCCCGATGCGCGCCCTCTGTGAGCGTGACGGTGACGACGCTCGCCTCAGTCTTCGCGCCGCGCGCGATGACGAAACGTCCGGCGATCGGGAACACGTCAATGGCGACGCTCAGGTCATATCCCATTTAAGGCTCGCTTTTACCTTGATTTTCTAAATTAGCGCCCGGAGCCCGCCGCCGCCCTGGCTCGACAGGGGGCGCCGGCGAAGCTAAGAGGATTCGCAAGCGTTTATAGCGCCCCCGCCCGCCAGGCGCGCGATCGGGGCGCAGTGAGGCGCAATGACGAGCAAGGTCGCGACGGCGTCGCCACAGATCTCCGGGCAAGGGACCGGGGACGCGCGTCGTTTCGCGCTGGGCGGCGCCTGGACGATCGCCTCCGCGCGCCAGCTCGAGCGGGCCTCGCAGGAGCTGGTCAAGCGCGCCCGCGGCGCGCGCGCCGTGGCCTTCGATCTCTCCTCGCTCGAGCTTCTCGACACCGCGGGGGCCCTCGCGCTGAACGACGCCCGCCATGCGCTCGAGCAGGCCGGCGTCGCCGCCTCGATCGAAGGGGCGAGCGCGGAGCACGCCCTGCTTCTCGACCGCGTGGGCTTTCGCGAGGCGCCGCCGCCGAGCCGGCCGCCGAACCCGATCGTCGCGACGCTCGCCGACCTCGGCGAGCAGATCGTGGAGGGCGGACGCGACGCCATCGTCATCGTCGGCTTTCTGGGCGAGTTCGTCGCGGCGATGGCGCGCGTCATCCGAAAGCCGCGGCTCTTTCGCGGCGTCTCCGTCATCTATCAGATGGAGAATTTCGCGCTGCGCAGCATTCCGATCATCGTGACGATCAATATCACGGTCGGCGCGATCGTCGCGCAGCAGGGGATTTACGAGCTGCTGCGGTTCGGCGCGAGCATCTATGTCGTCGATCTCGTCGGCATATTGGTGCTGCGCGAGATGGGGGTGCTGCTCACCTCCATCATGATCGCCGGCCGCTCTGGCTCCGCGATCACGGCGGAGATCGGCTCGATGAAGGTGCGCGAGGAAGTGGACGCGCTGCGCTCCATGGGCATGTCGCCGATGGAGGTGCTCGTCATTCCGCGCATCCTCGCGCTGATCCTGTCGCTGCCGATCCTGACCTTCATTGCCGACATGTCGGCGCTTTTCGGCGGGATACTGATGTCCTGGTGGTACGGCGGCATCAGCCCTTCCGAGTTTATCGGGCTGCTGCAGACTGCGGTGACCGAGAGGACCTTCTCGGTCGGGCTGATCAAGGCGCCTTTCATGGGGCTGGTGATCGGCCTCATCGCCACGCAGGAGGGGCTTGCGACGTCGGGCTCCGCGGAATCGCTGGGCTGGCGGGTCACGGCTTCGGTCGTCAAAAGCATCTTCACCGTCATCATCCTCGACGGCATCTTTGCGATGTTCTTTACCGCGATCAACTATTGAGACGGCTCAGGGGAGCGAGATGAGGCGGCTCAGAGGAGCGGGATGAACGCGGCGCGCGCGATGAACGGCGGGAACGAGGGGGAGTCGGGCCGCGAGGTCGTCATTCGCGTGCGCGACCTCATCATCGAGTTCGGCCGGCACAGGGTCATGAAAGGCCTCGACCTCGACGTGTATCGCGGCGAGGTGCTGGGTTTTGTCGGCGGCTCGGGCCAGGGCAAATCCGTTCTGACGCGGGCCATCCTGGGCCTGCTTCCCAAAACTTCGGGCCGCATCGAGATTTTCGGCCAGGATCGCGATTCGCTCAGCGAGAGGGAGCTGCGTCTCCTGGAGCGGCGATGGGGCGTGCTGTTTCAAAATGGCGCGCTGTTTTCGGGACTGACCGTCAAGCAGAACATCCAGCTGCCGATGCGCGAGCGTTTCGATCTCTCGCAACGCTTCATGGACGAGCTCGCGATGCTCAAGATCGAGCTCGTGGGGCTGCCGCCGAGCGCCGCGGACAAAATTCCGTCGGAATTGTCGGGCGGAATGGTTAAGCGCGCCGCGCTTGCGCGAGCCCTGGCGCTCGACCCGGAGCTGCTGTTCCTCGACGAGCCCACCTCGGGCCTCGATCCGATCGGCGCCGCCGCGTTCGACCGGCTCATCGGCACGCTGCAAAAGACGCTCGGGCTGACGGTCTTCATGGTCACTCACGATCTCGACAGTCTCTATGCGATCTGTGACCGCGTCGCGGCGCTTTACGACGGCAAGGTGATCGGAGAGGGGCCCATCGAAAAACTGCTCGCCTCCAGCGAACCCTGGCTGCGCGATTATTTCCACGGGGAACGGGGCAGCCGGCTGATCGCGGCGCGCTCGCCCGGCGAAGCCGAAGGAAGGGATTGAGCCATGGAAACCCGAGCCAGTTTCGCGGCGATCGGCGCCCTGGCGCTCGCCGTGGCCCTGGGCGCCTTCGCCTTCGTCTATTGGGTCGCGGGCCCGAGCAAGACCGCGGAGCTCAAAACCTACCAGGTGATCGTGCGCGGCTCGGTCGACGGGCTGACGCGCGGCAGCGCGGTCCAGTTCAACGGTCTGAAAGTCGGCGAGGTCACGAGCCTCCAGATCGACGAAAAGGACCCGGGCCTCGTCAATCTCCTGATCAGCATCGACAAGAAGACGCCTGTCAAGACCGACACGCGGGCGCGGCTCGAGCAGAGGCTTTTGACCGGTGTCGCGATCGTCTCGCTCGTCGGCGCGACGCCCGAGGCGCCCCCGCTCGTCGCGAGAGCGGACGAACGCTATCCGCGCATCGCCGCCGAGCCCTCGGAAATCCATAACCTCGTGGACAGCGTTCAGCGCCTGTCGACCCGCGCGAGCAAAGTGATGGAGAAGCTGGACAGGCTGATCGAGGACAATTCCGGCGCGCTCACGGCCTCGATCAAAAATATCGAGACCTTCAGCCAGACGCTCGCCGACAACAGCGAGCCGGCCGGGAGCCTCATCAAGGATTCCGCCGCCTTCATGCACACGCTGAAGCCGGTCGCGGAGAAGTTCGATCATCTGATCAGCAGCGCCGACAAAACCATCAAGGCGCTCGACCCGAAAACCATGAAGAGCATCGCCGACAACATGGCCGGGCTTTCGGCCAACATCAACCGCTTCACGCAAACGGGCCTGCCCCAATATCAGCAGCTCGCGATCGACGCGCGCCACGCCGTCGAGACGCTCAACAAGGCCGTGCATAATTTCGACCGCGACCCATCACAGGTGATTTTCGGGCCGAGCTCGTCGCTCCCGGAAGTGCAGGGCCATTGATCGAGGGCGCGGCTTCCGCCGGGTGATGAAGCCGGCGCCCGCTCTCAGGCCGCCATCGCCAGCCGATAGGCGGCGACGACTTCCCTCGGATCGCCCTCCGCCTTCACGACGCCGCCCTCGAGCCAGATCACGCGGCTGCAAAGCTCGCAAATGAAGTCGAGGTCGTGGGAAACGATCAGCGACGTGCCGCGTCTGGCGAAATCGGCGATATAGGCCTCGCACTTCTTCTGGAAGGTCTCGTCGCCGACGGAAAGCGCCTCGTCGACGATCAGGACGTCGGCTTCGACATAGACGCAGATCGCGAAGGCGACGCGCGCGATCATGCCGCTCGAATAGGTGCGCATCGGCTCCTCGAAGGCCGAGCCGATATCCGCGAAGCTCTTGATGTCCTCGATGCAGGCGTCGACCTGCCGGCGCGAGAGGCCCAAGATCGCCGCGCCGATGCGGGCGTTCTCCCGGCCCGTCAGCAGGCCGTCGAAGGCGGAGCCGAGCGCGAGGATCGGCGCGATGCGGCCGTCAACATAAAACTGGCCGCGCGTCGGCCGGGTGATGCCGCACAGGATCTGCAGAAGCGTCGTCTTGCCGGCGCCGTTGCGCCCGATGAGGCCGACGCATTCCCCCTGCGAGACCTCGAAGGTCACGTCGTTCAGCACCCATTTTTCCCGATAGAAGCGCTGCCACGACCCGAAAAGGATCTGCTTCAGCTGGTCGTTCTGATGGGCGTAGAGCTGGAACGCCTTGGCGAGCCCTTGGGCCGCGATCATGGGCTTAGATGACATCGACGATGACCGACTTGTAGCGCATGAAGAACTGGTATCCGAGCAGGAAGACCGCATAGGAGACCGCGACCACGACGAGGTAGCCAATCGGATTGGGCAGGCGCGCGTGCAGCGTGATGTCGCGCATCATCTCGACGTAGTCGCCGATCGGGTTCAGCCTGAGCCAGATCGAGAGACTGCCCGGCACCTGGCTGAAATTATAGAAGACCGGCGTGCCGAACATCAGAATGGGAAGGATCGAGGCCATCACATGCGCCACGTCGCGCGTGAAGGCCCCGAGCGCCATCAGGAACCAAACCACCCCCAGGATGAAGAGGGTGTAGGGGATGATGATGAAGGGCACGAACATGATCGTCCAGTGCAAGCTCCCGCCGGTCACCAGCCGGAAGACCACGAAGACCAGGAAAGCGACGCCCGCATAGGTGAGGCCGCGGATCGTGACCGTCCAGGCGATGGTCTCGCTCGGGAAGATCGACTTCTTGACGAAGTTCACGTGCTCATGCAGCAGCATCGGCGCGCGATAGGCCAGCTCGCTGAACATGTTGAACATGATCAGGCCCACGAAGATGTTCGCGGCGTAATTCGTTATCCCCGTCGGGGCGGCGAGCTCCGGCAGGGTCAGAGAAAACATCGTCGTATAGGCCAGCATCATGATGAGCGGCGAGAGCACCGCCCAGGCCGGCCCAAGCATCGAGCCGCGGAAGCGCGAGACGAACTCCCGCCGCGCCACGGCGCGGATCAGCTCCTTGTGCTGCCAGGCCCGCGTGAAGGGCTCGACGAGCTGGGGCGGCACGGAAATCGACGACAGCTTGATCTTCCTTTTCCTTTTCGGGGCAGCGCCCGGCATAGACCAGCTTGCGGCGCGCTCTGTCAATGGCGCTCCGACTCGTCGGCAAAAGACGCCAAAAAGAGGGCGCTCCTATTCCACCGTGACGCTTTTCGCGAGATTGCGGGGCTGGTCCACGTCCTTCCCCATGAAGACTGCGACGTGATAGGCGAGAAGCTGCGCGGGGATCGCATAAACGAGGGCTGCGAAGGCGCCGGCGGCCTCCTCGGGCATCTCGAGGAAGCCGGCGAGCTCCGCCGCGGCCGCCTTGCGGGCGCTCTCCGGGCCGATCAGGATCAAATGGCCGCCGCGCGCGGCGACCTCCTGAAGGTTGGAGACCGTCTTCTCCAGGCTCGCGTCGTGGGGAGCGAGCACGATAACCGGCATCGCATAGTCGATCAGCGCGATGGGGCCGTGCTTCAACTCGCCGGCCGCATAGCCCTCGGCATGGATGTAGGAGAGCTCCTTGAGCTTCAGGGCCCCCTCCAGCGCGAGCGGGTAGGAGGGGCCGCGGCCCAGATAGAGGGCGCTCGAGGCGCGCGCCACGTCGCGGGCCAAGGGCTCGATCCGCGCCTCGTTCCTCAAGGCCTGCGCCATCAGGGCAGGCGTCGCGATGAGCTCCGCGACGAGCGCCTTCTCCTCGGCTTCGCTGAGCACGCCGCGGGCGCGCCCGAGCGCCAGCGCGAGACAGGCGAAGACCGCGAGCTGGCAGGTGAAAGCCTTGGTGGAGGCGACGCCGATCTCGGGGCCGGCGAGGATCGGCGCGGCGATCTCGCTCTCGCGCGCGATCGTCGAGGTGTCGACGTTGACGATCGCCAGAATATGCTGGCCCTGGGCCTTGGCGTAGCGCAGCGCGGCGAGCGTGTCGGCGGTCTCGCCCGACTGCGAGACGACGATCATCAGCCCGTCCTTGGCGAGCGGCAATTCGCGGTAACGGAACTCGGAGGCGATGTCGATGTCGACGGGAAGCCGCGCGAAGCGCTCAAGCCAGTAGCGCGCGACGACCCCCGCGTAGAAAGCCGTGCCGCAGGCGGAAATCGTCACGCGCGTCAGCGCCCTCGGGTCGAAGGGGAGGTCGAAGGGCAGGCGCACGACGCCATTCGCGAGATCGAGGTAATGCGCCAGCGCGCGGCCGACCACCTCGGGCTGCTCGTGAATTTCCTTGGCCATGTAGTGGCGGTAGTTGCCCTTGTCGACGAGGAGCGATCCCGCCTGCAAAGGCTTGCGGGCGCGCTCGACGACCTTGCCCTCGGCGTCGCGAAACACCGCGCGGCTGCGCGAAAGCTCCACCCAGTCGTCTTCATCGAGATAAGTGATCTCCGTCGCGAAGGGCGCGAGCGCCAGGGCGTCGGAGCCCAGATATGCCCCGGCGGGGCCGAAGCCCACGGCGAGCGGCGAGCCGCGCCGCGCGCCGATGAGGAGATCCTCCTCGCCCTCGAACAAAAACACCAGCGCGAAGGCGCCTCGCAGGCGCTTCAGGGCCCGTCCGACCGCCTCGCTCGGCGTCGCGCCGCCCTTCAGCTGCTCGGCGACGAGATGCGCGACGGCTTCAGAGTCCGTCTCGCTCGCGAAGACATGGCCCTTGGCGATGAGCTCCTCGCGCAGCTCGCGAAAATTCTCGATGATGCCATTGTGGACGACGGCGACCTTTTCGGCCGCATGCGGATGCGCGTTGTTCTCGGTCGGGCGGCCATGCGTCGCCCAGCGCGTGTGGCCGAGGCCGATGTGGCCCTTGAGCGGATGGGCGGTGAGCTTTTCCTCGAGATTGCGCAGCTTGCCGCTGGCGCGCACGCGCGTGAGCTTGCCGCCCTCGAGGGTGGCGATCCCGGCGGAATCATAGCCGCGATACTCGAGACGGCGCAGCGCTTCCAGGATGTCGCGCGCGACCGGCTCACGACCCAGAATTCCAACGATGCCGCACATAGAATTCCTCCAATCCCTGCGATAACTTTTGCAGAAACCCTATTCTCGACGCAACCCCGCAGCCAAGAACGGAGCGCCGATCAGAAGAGCGTCCCGGGTTTTCGGCGCCTCGCGAGCATCATTTTTGGCGCTTCTTCGCGCTCTGCTTCTCACGAAAAACTCGCGCCCATCCCGGTTTCTCGACCTGCCGTCCGCGCGCGATCGCGAGCGCCTCGGGGCTTACGTCTTTGGTGACGACGGAGCCCGATCCCACATAGGCGCCGGCGCCGACGGTGACCGGCGCGACCAGCGAGGAATTGGAGCCGATGAAGGCGCCCTCGCCGATCACGGTGCGATATTTGAGGAAGCCGTCATAATTGCAGGTGATCGTTCCGGCGCCGATATTGGCCTCGGCCCCCACCTCGGCGTCGCCGAGATAGGTGAGATGGCTGACCTTGGCGCCGGGCCCGATCTTCGCGGCCTTGATTTCCACGAAATTGCCGACCTTGGCGCCCGCCCCGAGATCGGCGCCGGGCCGCAGCCGCGCGAAGGGGCCGACATTGGCTCCCGGCCCAATCTTTGCCGATTCAATGTGCGAGAAGGCGTGGATGACCGCCCCCTCGCCGATCTCGACCTTGGGGCCGATCCAGACATGGGGCTCGATCGTCACGTCGGCGGCGATCTTGGCGTCGGCGGAGAGATAGACGGAAGCCGGGTCGATCATCGTGACGCCGCTCACCATCGCGGCGCGACGCAGACGATCTTGCGCTATTCTCTCGGCTTCGGCGAGCTGCGCGCGATCGTTCACGCCCAGAACCTCGCTCTCCTCGCCGAGCACGACCCGAGCCTCGAGCCCCGCGGCGCGCGCCGTTGCGACGACGTCGGTGAGGTAGAATTCGCCCTTCGCGTTGCGATCGTCGATTTGCGAGAGAAGCTCGAGCGCGCGGCGCCCGTCGAGCGCCATGAGGCCGGCGTTGCAGAGGTCTATGGCGCGCTCGGCGGGGCTCGCGTCCTTCTCTTCTTTGATCGCGAGAAGCGCGCCCGAGGAGTCCTGGACCAGCCGGCCGTAGCCGAAAGGCGAGACGGGACGAAAGCCCAAGACCGCGACCGCCGCGCCCTCGGTGAGCGCGCGCCGCAGGGCCTGCATCGTCTCCGGCTTCACCAGCGGCGTATCCGCAAAGAGAATCAAAAGATCGTCATAGCCCTTCGCCAGGGCCTCGCGCGCCGCGAGAACCGCGTGGGCCGTGCCGCGGCGCTGCTCCTGCACGAAAACCTGCGACTGCGGCCAAGCGCGCTGGGCTTCCGCGCGCACGTCGTCGCGTCCGGGGCCGATGACGACGGCGACGTCGGCCATGCCGGCTTCCTCGACGCTCGCCAGCACGTGCGCGAGCATCGTGCGGCCCGCGACCCGGTGGAGAACCTTCGGCAAAGCCGATTTCATTCTCGTGCCTTCGCCGGCGGCAAGCACGACGGCGAGAGCGCGGCGCTCTTCCAAGAACGACATGCGCAGCGGCGATCCTTCGCTTGAGCGTGACGGAGTCGGTCGGCGACCCTTTTATCAGTTTCGGCGGAGATTCGAAGTCCGGATTGCGATTTTGAGGAGCGGAAGACCGAAGGCGCGCCGCGATCGGAAATATGACGCCTGTTTTGAGAATTCCGTTTCGAAACCTATAGGTACTCGTATAGAGGTAGCGAAGGGTTCCGCGGGGCGGCTCCTCCCTGGGTTTGCGCAACTGATGGTCGAACGTCGAGACTTATTGAAGGGGGCGCTCGGAGCGCTCGCCGCCGCCGTCGTGCCGCCCGGCGAGAATGCGATGGCGCAAGGCCAGGACCAGGGAATCCCCTTCTCGCGCGACGGCCTTTTGGCGCGCGCCCGCGACCTCCTCAAGCAGCCCTTCGCGGCGCCGACCGCCGAGCTTCCCGACTATTTCGCGCGCCTTTCGCGCGAGCAATATGAGGCCGTGGAACTGCGCCCGGAGGCCCGGGTCTGGGCCAACGATCACAAGAACTTCACCATCGAGCCGCTGTTGCGGGGATGGGTTTACGGAGCGCCGGTCAAGATTTTCCTTGTGGAGGGAGGCAAGGGCGAGCTCCTGCGCCCCGCTTTGCCGCAAATCTCCTTCGGGGCGCAAAAGCCGCCCGAAAGATTGCCGGAGCAGGCTTTTGCGGGATTCCGCGTCTGGCCGAACGGCGCGGCCGGAAAGCCGATGGAAGCAGGGGCCTGTCTGCAGTTTCTGGGGGCGAATTTCTATCGCGCCAAGGCCGGCGGCCAAAGGAAATGGGGCGTCACGGCGCGCGGCCTGTCGATCCGCACCGCCGACCCGGGCGAGGAATATCCGGTCTTTCGGGAATTCTATATCGAGACGCCGGCCGCCGGAGACGACACGCTCGTCATCCACGCGCTCCTCGAACTCTCCGAGCGTCGTCGGCGTCTATATGTTTACCCTCCGTACGGTCGAGGCCACGATTCTCGATGTGGAGCTCACGCTCCTTCCGCGCGTCGATCTCGATCATATCGGCGTTGCGAGCCTGGCCGGCGCGTCCTTCTTCACGCCGCTCGACCAGCGGCGCCTCGACGACATTCGTCCCGCCGCTTCTGAAATGAATGGGCTGCAGCTCCATACGGGCAATAACGAGTGGCTGTGGCGTCCGCTCTCCAACCGCAACAGTCTGCAGTTCTCCTCCTTCCTCGACGCCAATCCGAAAGGCTTCGGCTTCATCACCCGCAATCGCGACATCGCCTGCTATCAGGATGACGATGAGCATTGGGAGCACCGCCCCTCGATCTGGATCGAGCCGCATCACGAGTGGGGAGAGGGCTCGGTGCAGCTCGTCGAGATCCCGTCCGAATCGGAGCTCAACCAGAACATCATCGCCTATTGGCGACCCAAGGAGCGCCTTGCGGCGAATTCCGAGAAAAAATTCGCCTATCGTCAGTTCTGGTGCTGGAGCCCGCCGACCCGGCCGCCATGCGCCGTGGTCAGCACGGCTCGAAGCGGCCGCGGCGTCTCGCCCAAGCATCGCCGTTTTGTCGTGGTTTTCAGTGGCGAGGCCCTGGGCGACCCCACGCGGCCGCCCGCGCAGACGAATATGAGCGCAAAACCGGGGAACCACGTGAAGCTGCATGACGAGTTCGATGCTTCGAGCAAGACGCACCGGGTCGTGTTCGAGGTCGACCCGGCCGGCGAGACGTTCAGCGAGCTGCGTCTGGAGCTGAAATCGGGCGAGGAGCAGGTCAGCGAATCCTGGATTTATCGATGGACGCTTTAGAAACGACGGATGAGATCGCTCCGTCGCCGACGGCCTCGCTGGCCGCGGGAGAGATTTCGCTCAACGCGCCGCCGACTCCGGTCGAGAGCCGGCTGTCGATGCCGGCGCAGAGCATCTTCAAATTCGACCAGCGCAACCGGCGACGGCGTCCGGCGGCGGCGCGCCGCGACGGCGACGCCCGTCGTCCCGTGGCGCAAGACGGCGAGAACGCCCCCGCTCAACCCGCGGGCGCCAATCCCTGGCTCGCGCGCCTCGTCACATTCGGCGGCGGCGCCGCGCTGACCGTCTATGGCGGCCACGAAATGTATCGGGTCATCGACGTCGGCGGCGTCACGACCCTCAAATGGGCGCTGCTCGCGCTCTTCGTCCTCAACTTTTCCTGGATCGCGCTCTCCTTCACGGGCGCGATCGTCGGCTTCGTCGTCCTGCTGCGTCGGCGCGCCGCGCCGCCGGTGCCGACCTCGTTGAACGAAAAGTCCGTCGTCGTGATGCCGATCTACAACGAGGTCCCGAGTCGGGTCTTCGGGACGCTTCAGGCGATTTTCGAAGGCGTCGAGGCGACGGGGCTCGGGAGCAATTTCGACTGGTTCTTTCTTTCCGACACGACGAACCCAGACATCTGGATCGCCGAAGAGCGCGCCTTCATCGCGCTGCGGCGCCGGCTTGGCGCCGCCGGGGCGCGCGTCTTCTATCGCCGGCGCGAGAAGAACACGAGCCGCAAGGCGGGCAATGTCGCCGAATTCGTCTGCCGCTGGGGCGGCGCCTACAAGCACATGGTCGTGCTCGACGCCGACAGCCTGATGTCCGGGCGAACGATCGTGCGCCTCGCCGCGGCGATGGAAGCCGATCCGGACGCCGGCGTCATTCAGACGCTGCCGCTCGTCATCAACCGGAACACGCTTTTTGCGCGCGTTCAGCAATTCGCCGCGCGCATCTACGGACCGGTGATCGCCGCGGGCCTCGCCGAATGGATGGGGCGCGACGGCAATTACTGGGGCCATAACGCGATCATTCGCACCGAGGCTTTCGCCGCGCACTGCGGCTTGCCGGATCTGCGCGGCCGCCCGCCCTGGGGCGGCCACATCATGAGCCACGACTTCGTCGAAGCCGCCTTGATGCGCCGCGCCGGCTACGCCGTCTACATGCTGCCGACGCTCGGCGGCTCCTATGAAGAGAGCCCGCCGTCGCTGATCGATCTTTCGATTCGCGACCGGCGCTGGTGCCAGGGCAATCTGCAGCACAGCCGCGTCCTGTTTGGAAAGGGCTTCCACTGGGCGAGCCGCCAGCATTTCCTCACCGGCATCTTCGGCTATCTGACCTCGCCGCTGTGGCTGTTCCAGCTCTTCGTCGGCATCGTCCTCGTCTTCCAGGCAAGCTACTTCCGTCCAGAATATTTCACCTCGGAATTCGGGATCTTTCCGGTGTGGCCGCGCTTCGACGCCGAGCGCTCGCTCGAGCTCTTCGCGCTGACGATGGCCATCCTGCTCGCCCCCAAATTCTTCGGCCTCCTCGTCGCGATCTGGGAGCGCGAGACGCGGCGAGGCGCGGGCGGCGCGCTGATGCTCCTCGTCTCGACGGTCTTCGAGATCGTTCTGTCGGCGCTGCTCGCGCCGATCATGATGCTGATCCAGACCGGCCATGTGCTGCACATCGTCTTCGGCTTCGACACGGGATGGGATCCGCAGCGGCGCGACGACGGCTCCGTGCCCTTCACGGCGATCGTGCGCAAGCATCGCTCGCACGTCGCCATGGGCGTGCTGAGCCTCATCGCCGGACTCTTGATCTCGCCCTCGCTCGTCGCCTGGATGTCGCCGACGATCGCCGGACTCATTCTCTCGATCCCGATCTCCTATTTGACCGCCCAGCGCTGGCTCGGGCTGGTCTTCCGCCGCGCCGGCGTGCTCAACACGCCGGAGGAGACGACGACGCCGCCGGTCGCCAAGAGAGGCCGGGCGCTCTACAAGGCGCTCCAGCGCTCAGGCGAGGACGAGGCGAACGGGCTGCAGGCGATCCACGACGATCCGCAATTGCGCGAATTGCACGAGCGCTGGCTGCCGGCGCGCCGACCGCGCCAGCGGGGCCAGATCAGCGCCGATCGCGCGCTCGCCGAAACCAAGCTCGCCGAAGCCGAGACGATCGAGGACGCGGTCGAGTGGCTCAATCGCGGCGAAAGGCTCGTCGCCCTCTCCGATCGCGCGCTGATCGACGTGGTGGCGAGGCTGCCGAGCCGCGAAGCGCTCGCGGCGAAACCCGCCGAGGCGGCTGAATGACGGGGACTGCGGCCGCGCGCGCCGAGGTCGTCTATAAGATCGTTCCTTCCTCCCTCTGGCCGACGCGGGGCGAGGCCTTCGCCGGCGCTCCCGTCGATCTCGCCGACGGCTTCGTCCATTTCTCGACGAAAGCGCAAGTCGCGGAGACCGCCGCGCGACATTTCGCCGGCGAAGACGATCTGCTGCTCGTCGCGGTCGACGCAGGGCGACTGGGCGACGCGCTGAAGTGGGAGGCGTCGCGCGGCGGCGATCTCTTCCCGCATCTTTACGGACCGCTGCCGCTCTCCGTCGTGCTCTGGGCGCGCCCCTTGCCGCTCGGCGGCGATGGCCGCCATGATTTCACGGGGCTGCTGTCGTGATTATCGATCTCGCCGCTGCGGCCTTGCGCGGCCTCGATCCCGAAACCGCGCATCGCGCGACGATCGCGGCCTTGCGCCTCCTTCCAAAAGTTTCCCCGCCCGTCGATGACGCGCGTCTAGCGACCCGCGCCTTCGGGCTTTCCTTCGACAATCCCGTCGGCCTCGCCGCAGGCTTCGACAAAAACGCCGAGGTTTTCGATGCGACGCCGGGACTCGGCTTCGGCTTCGCCGAGGTTGGGACGCTGACGCCGCTCCCACAGCCCGGCAATCCGCGTCCGCGCGTGTTCCGACTGCTCGAGGATCGCGCCGTCATCAACCGCTACGGCTTCAACAATGACGGCCATGCCCCGGCGCTCGAACGACTGTCTCGTCGCGCGCGCGCTGGCGTCGTCGGCGTCAACGTCGGGGCCAACAAGGATTCGGCCGACCGCGTCGCCGATTATGTCGCGGGCGTGAAGACATTCGCCGACGTCGCCGACTATTTGACGATCAACGTCTCGTCGCCCAACACGCCGGGCCTGCGCGATCTGCAGGAAGCCCCCGCCTTGCGCGAGCTCCTCGCCCGCGCCTCGGAGGCGCGCGAGAGCGCGGCGCGCCGGCCGCCGCTGCTCCTCAAAATCGCGCCGGACGTGACGCTCGATCAGCTCGACGCAATCGTACGTGTCGCCCGCGACACGAAGATCGACGGGATGATCGTCTCCAACACGACGATCTCGCGCCCCGAGACCCTGCGCTCGAGGCTGGCGAAGGCGACGGGCGGGCTCTCGGGACGCCCGCTCTTCGCGCTGTCCACACGGCGCCTTGCGCAGGCCTATCTGCGCGTCGAGCGGCAGTTTCCGCTGATCGGCGTCGGCGGGATCGACGGGCCCGAGGCCGCGTTCGCCAAGCTCGAAGCCGGAGCGAGCCTGCTGCAGCTTTATTCGGCGCTCGTTTTCGAGGGACCGGGACTTGTCCAGCGGATCAAGGAGGGCCTCGCGGCGCGACTCGCCGCTTGTGAGGCGGGGCTTTCCCAGATCGTCGGGCGGCGCGCGGCGGAGATGGCCGGCGGCGACTGAAGGAGCGCGACCGGCGCACCCCTTTCCCGCTCAATATTTCGCCGCGACTCCGGGGACGACGAGGACGGGGGGCGGGGCCCAGAATCTGTAGCTTATACGGTTTCCGGCTGATCACTTCGGCGAGGCGATTTTTGGCCACCAATGAAAGCCGGCTCGGTTTTTGATGGTTTCGCGTTCGCCGGCGAGCGCCGCGCATCTTTTTCCGATGATCGCGTCGAGCTCCTCGATCGTTCCGACGTGTTTGTTGACGATGGGCTCGTCGACGAGCGTCCACAGGGTCTCCGCCGGCTGCAGTTGCGGCGTGTAGGGCGGCAGAAAGACCAGTCGCACGCCATCGGGCACGCTCAGTCCCGCCTCGCCATGCCAGCCGGCGTTGTCGATGACGAGCACGATGGTGCGCTCGACGCCGGCCTTGGCTTCGCGCGCGAAGGTTTCGAGCAGCGCGGCGAAGAACGGTTTCGAGACGCCGTCGTGCACATACCAGAAGGTCTCGCCGCTCGCCGGCGAGAGGAAGGCGGTCACGTAGAGCCAGTCGAAGCGGTGATGGCCATGCGCCGTCGGCCGCTCGCCGATCGGCGCCCAGACGCGCCGCGTCACGGGCTTCAAGCCGAGCCGGTGCTCGTCGCTGGCGAAGACCTCGACCGGGCGCTCGGGATGTTTCGCGGCTTCCTCCGCGACGGCGTCTTCGAGGTTTTTTTGAACGCCGCCGCCTCTTCGGGCGAGGCGGACTTCGGATTTTTGGGGCGCGGAAGCTGGATGGACATGCGGCAGGCCTTCAACGCCTCCCAGCCGCGCTGAACCGCGACCTTCTCCAACCCCAACTCGCGCGCAAGGAAAGCCGCGACCTTCGCGCTCGTCCACAAGCCGCCATCGTCCGGCGGCTGCTTCAACCGAAGCCGAAGCTTGTCGAGCAGCTCGGGTTTCAAAACCGTCGCCGACGAGCCGTTGCGCCGGCGCAGGTCACCCAGAGACTTCGGGGCCTTCGGCGTTGTAGCGCGCCGCAAGCTGTTCGATCCAGCGCTGGCCAAAGGAGGTCATCTCGGCGACTTCGCCAAGCGTGTGGCCCTTGGCGAGGAGCCAGATCGTGTGGAAATGCCGCGCCTCGCGCGCGTTCGAGCTCGACACATACCGCTCACGCAACGCCTCGACGCTCAAATGCGCAGCTATCGTCGCCATGACCCGCCTCCAGCGATTCATGACGACGCAGCCTAACTGCTTCGATTCTCGCCGGGAATCCCCCCGCCGAGTCAATCAGCCGGATTCCGTATTAGTCCCACGCGTAGCGCGTGGTCGCTGGCCCTGTCTGTATAGGTGAGGGTCGGCGCTTGCGAGTTGATCCGCAGGCTGCCGTAATCCGAGTAGCGATATTCGAGTCGGGCCGAGAGATTGCCCATGAAGGCGTATTCGAGCCCCGCGCCCACTGTCCAGCCGACCGGCGTGTAGTTCGAGAGGTCGCTCGGCAATATCGGGGAAGCGGGGAAATTGGAGTTCGGATTGGGATTGAGCACGAAGTTGTGCAGATTCTGAAAATTCGCCCAGGCCGCGCCGGCTGTGGCGTAGAGCAGCGTATGGCCCATCGCATAACCGATGCGGCCGCGGATGGAGGCGCGCCGATTATTGTAGCTCTCGACGCTGTAGGGGCCGAAGCCCGCGCCCCAGGTGGAGCCGAAATTATGGACGCTCGCGCCTTCGATGTCGCCCTCGAGCCCCAACACCAGATTCTCGAAGAGCTGCTGATTATAGCCCAGATGCGCGCCGCCGATGATCCCGCGCCCCGTGCCGCTCGTCGCTTCATAGCCCGACAGGCCCGGCACGCCGGCGATCGGCGGATAGAGCGGCGCGAAGACTTGCTCGCCAACCGTCTGCCAGGCGCCGCCGAGCTGCAAGCCGGAATAGCCGCCGGTCCAGGTGAAATAGCGCGGCGTGCTCGACTGCTCCCAATAGGGGGCGTGCGCAGCGGCGCCATCGTCGGCGGCAGATCGTCCGCGAAGGCTTGCGGGGCGGCGAGCGTCAAAACGAACAGAGCGATGCGCTTCAATCCAGTCATCGTCGCGCCTCCTTACGAAACGGGCGGCGAGAGGACGAGCCAAAATTGTCGAAAGAGGGTCATCGGCGCTTCTCCGCTCATTCGAGGAAGGTCGGGAACCAGCCCGTCGACGGCGGCGCGCCCAAAGGCGCCGCGCTCATCGGCGCCGGCGCAGCCCGAGGGGGAGCGGCCAAGACTGGCGTGGCTACGGCTGGCGCGGCTACGACGGGCGCGACCAAGGCCGGCAAGCCCGGCGGCGGCGGGACCGCGTCCGAGGCCCAGGGGCTTTTGCCGAACTCGATCGAGGTCGGGAACCAGTCCGGATTGACCGGCTCGTCGATCTTCGCGACCTCCTGAAGCGTCGGGCTCACCGGCCCGAGATTGGGCGAGAGCCGCTTCAAGTTCTCGTCCTTCCAATCGCCGCCGAGCGCCATGAACAGGCCGACCACGTCGCCGAGCCGCGTTCCTTCCGCCAGGATGCGCGTCGACGCCGCCAGGAGCCAGGTCTGCTCCGCGTTCAACACCTGCAGCATGTTGACCGAGCTGCCCTCGGCCATGAAGAACTGCTTCTTGACGATCTCGAAGCTCTTTCTCGCCACCACCTCGGCGTGCGTGGCGGCTTGCACCGCCTTGGCGTCGGCCTGCAGCGCACGCAAGGCGTCGGCGACGTTCTGGAATGCGCCGACCACGGTCTGGCGACATTGCGCCTCGGCCTGCGTCAGCCCGGCCTCGGCGGCGCGCTGCTTGTTGAGGAGCGAGAAGCCCTGGAAGATCGGCTGCGACACGCCCGCGGCGAGCGTCCAGTAGCCCGTCAACGGCATGAAGAGCTGCGACATGCTGTGGCCCTGGTAGCCGGCGTTGGCTGACAGCGTCACCGTGGGCAGGCGCGCCGCGATCGCCATGCCGATCTGCGCGCTCGCCGCATGCATCGCGGCCTCCGCCGCGCGCACGTCGGGACGCTGGCGCACGAAGGCGGAAGGCAGCGTCACCGGCAGATGCGAGGGAAGCGTCAACGCCCGCAGATTGAAGGTCTCGGGAACCTCCGCGGTCGAATATTGGCCGGCGAGCGCCGTCAACAGGTCGCGCTGCTGCGCCAGTGATTTTTCGAGCGGCGGCAGCAATTGCTCCATCTGCGCCAGCGCCGCCTCCTGCACGAGCACCTCGGCCTGCGCCACCGCGCCGATTCCATATTGCTTACGCAATATGGTCACGATGTTGCGCGCTTCGCCGATCACCTCGCGGATCGCAGCGATCTGGCCGCGCAGCGTCGCCTCCTGCACCGCGGCCGAGGCGACATTGCTCGTCACGGCGAGATAGGCGGCCTCGCGCTGATAGCGCTGCCGCTCGGTCTGCGCCTCGAGCGACTGCACGGCGCGCAGCAACTCGCTGCGTGACAGCCTCGTCGCGATGGCCGGCATTCCCTTCGCGATCGGCGGCGGCATCATCGCGCTCTATATCGCGGGGCTGGACTTCTCCGTTTCGGCGGCCATCGGCTTCATCTCGCTCTTTGGCGTCGCGGTGATGGACGGCATTCTGAACATCACTTACTTCCGCGAGCTGACGGTCCAGGGCATGGAGTTCAAGGAAGCGATTTTCCACGGTTCCGAGCAACGCATGCGGCCGATGCTGATGACCGCGCTGTCGGCCGGCGTCGGGCTTTTCCCGGCCGCGATCTCGAACGCGATCGGCTCGCAAGTGCAACGGCCGCTCGCCACCGTCGTCGTCGGCGGCATGCTGCTCGGCCCGGTCTTGCTGCTCGTCGTGGCGCCGGCGCTGCGTTCGGTCTTTCTCACCCCTCCGCGCCTTGGCGCGCAGCCGGATGAGCCGGAAGAGGAAGATTTCGACGCGATGCACTGATGCGGCGAGCGGGCCGCCGCCTGTCTATTGAGAGCGCCGCGCTCGCTTGACGAGCTCGCTTTTCCATTGCTGGGCGGAACGCTTTCCGACATGATCGGCGCGACGCTCGAGACTTGGCGCGCCCTTCGGCGAGGAAACGAAAATGAAATGTGTGACGGCCGTCATTCGGCCCTTCAAGCTGACCGATGTCAAGGACGCCCTGCGCAATATCGGCGTCTTGGGGCTGACAGTCACCGAGGTGAAGGGCTATGGGCGTCAAGCGGGGCACGCCGACGTCTACCGAAGCGCCGAATCTGTCGCGATGTTCGTCCCGAAGCTCAAGATCGAGGTCGTCGTCAACACCGAGCAGGTCGAGAAGGCGATCGAAACGATCCTCGAGGTCGCGAGAACCGGAACGCACGGCGACGGGAAGATTTTCGTCTACACCATGGACCAGGTGGTCCGCATCCGCACGGGCGAGCGCGACAAGGAGGCGATTTAAGCGGCGCAAAAGTCGCCTCTGAGGTCCGCATAGTTTCGGCGCGCGAGAGCAGCGCTCTTGGTCCCTTGATATGAACAAACATATCGCCGGGCCATCCCTTCCGGACCCCTCGCGCAAAATGATTTTCGTAAAGGCGCGTAAAGACAATGCGATTTTTTTGGCGGCGGCTCCGATCCGATCCGCTTCATAAAGATTTCGCGGCTATTCCATTACGCTGGGGGCGTCGCCTGCCAGGCGATGATCCTCGAAGAAATGCTCGCCCAGGAAATCCGGTTAAACCAGCAGCAGCGCAACTTCAGCTCGATGGCCTCGCATGATTCACGGTCGAGCTGCCGAGGGCTGCGAGCGGCGAGCCGGCGGGATCGTCTGCGTGATCTCGCCTTCCAGAGGCAGGCTGACGTCGGCGTCCAAAGCGTCCACGCCGTAGACGTCGTCGCGGAAATGCACGGTCCCGTCGGCCGAAGCCCAGCCCGTCATATAGACCCAGACGACCGGCACGGGATTTTTCAACCGCGCCTCCTCATGCTCGCCGCTCGCGATCTTGGCCTTCAGCGTCTCCGTGTCCCATTGAGCCTGCCCATCGCCCTGCATCAGCCAGAGCGCGAGCTCGTTGACGCCCTGCACGCGCACGCAGCCGTGCGAAAGGAAGCGATGGTCGTTCGCGAAGAGATTTCGCGATGGCGTGTCATGCATGTAAACGGCATGGGAGTTGGGCATGGAGATGCGGATCGAGCCGAGCGAGTTCTGCGCTCCCGAGTCTTGGCGCAGCGTGTAGCTCAGCGCGCGTTCGCTCGACCAGTCGACGCGGCCCGGATCCACCTCCTCGCCCTGATGGTTCAACACGCGAATATGCATGCGCGAAAGATATTTGGGATCGTGCTGCATTTTGGGTGCGATCTCGTTCTTGATGATCGAGACCGGCACCGTCCAGGTCGGATTGATGTTGATCGCCATGATCTTGGCGGAGACTTCCGGCGAATGATGCTCCGGATCGCCGACAATCGCCGCGTAACGGCGCACGACGCGATCGCCTTCGACGGCGTCGACAGCCGTCGAGGGTATGTTGACGACGACGTAGCGAGGACCGTACGGGAACTGGACGCTGGAGAGGCGTTGCGCGCTCGCGGCGAGCTGCCGCTGACGCGCCTCCGCGGGGACGTCGAGCTCCTGCAACGTGACGCCGGCGACGACTCCCGTCTGGCGCAGCCCCATCCGAAACTGAAAGCGCTTGACCGCTAGCGCCAGCGCGGCGTCGAACACAGGACCCGTCGTTGCGACCTCCTCGTCCTCGGCCGCGAGGCGGCGGCGCAGCGCATGAACCGCCGCGCCCTTCGCGCCGGGATTGAGCTTGACGCCGACGCGCGGCCAGCCGCCCTGATCGACGATCGCCCCATAGCGCTCCGCGGCCTTGGCGGTCGCAAAGAAGGTCTCGGGCTGCAGCGCCGGCGTCGGATCGTCGGACAGCGCCGTTTCCCGCGGGGGCGGCGGCTTGCGCTTGGGCTTAGGCTTAGGCGCCGGGTTCTCGGTGGCAGGGGTCTGTGGAGCCGGGGTCTCGGGGGCCGCCAGCGGAGCAAGCACGGAAGGGAAGACCGGCTCCTCGCCTGACGGCGCGGCGGGCGCTTCCTGCGCGAGAGCGGCAATGGAGAAGAGGCTCGCTGCAGCGGCGAGGAGCAAAGACGACAGACTTATTCTTGTGGCTTGCGCCAACGGCGTGAGATGCAGGGTCATGAAGCGCGTCAATCGCCCTTTGCTGAAGGGTGTGGTTCCACGCATGGTCACGCTGCGATCGGCGCCGCTCGTTCCCTCCCCGCGAGGGGGAGGGGAGAATCGCAGCGCATGATGAATCCTGATCACAAGAGCAGCGCGGCCGGGTGCTCGATCGCGCGCTTGAAGGCGGCGAGAAGATCGGCGCCCAGCGCGCCGTCGACAGCGCGATGATCGCATGAGAGCGTGACGGTCATCAGCGTCGCGACGGCGGGCGCTCCGGCCTTGACGATGACACGCCGTTCGCCTGCGCCGATCGCGAGAATGGTCGATTGCGGCGGATTGATCAGCGCCGTGAAATGCTTCACGCCGCGCATCCCGAGATTGGAGAGACCGGCGACCCCGCCCTCATATTCATGCGGCTTCAGGCGCCTTGCGTTGGCGCGCGCCGAAAGATCGCGAATCTCGGCCGATATCTCGCGGACGCTCTTCTCCTCGGCGCGGCGCAGGATCGGCGAGACGAGGCCGCCGTCGGAAAGAGCCACCGCGACGCCGATGTCGCTGTGCTTGTGGCGCAGCATTGCATTTTGCGTGAAGGTGACGCGCGCGTCGGGGACGTCGCGCAGGGCCACGCCCAAAGCCTTCACGAGGAAGTCGTTGACCGAGAGCTTCCACGCGGGCTTTCCCTCGGCGGCTCCTGGCGCGGCGGCGTTGCACTCCTCGCGCAGCCGCAGCAGCGCGTCGAGGTCGCAATCGCAGGTGAGGTAGAAATGCGGGATCGTCTGCGCTGCTTCGGTCATGCGCCGTGCGATCGCCTTGCGCATCGTGTCGTGCGGAGTTTCCGTAAAACTGTCGATCTCGAAGAGCTTGCGAACGGCCTCATCCGAGGGCGGCGGCGCGATGATCGGCGCGGCGGGCCGAGGCCCCTTGGCGAGCGCCTCGGTCACGTCGCGCTCGACGATGCGGCCGTGCGGGCCGGAGCCTGCAAGCGCGGCGAGGTCGAAGCCCGCCTCGCGGGCGAGTTGGCGGGCCAGGGGCGAGGCGAAGGGCCGTCCCGGCGGCGCGCTCGGCGCCGGCGCTGCGAAGGTCATCGTCAGGATCCTTTCGGCCCGCGCCTTCACGCGGGCTCATAGAGCGAATTCCGCAAAAGTTGACAGACTTTTACGATCAGAATTCGCTCCTGCTTTCCGAACTGGCGCGATTTCTCGCTCGAACGATTCCGTTCGGGCGGAAAGCGCGCTAGTCGAATATATTACGCATCGCCGCTTCGACGAAGTCCGGCCTTTGGCTGAAACATGGCGAAGCTTGCGCCAGCTAAGGCCCTGGAGTGACCCACGAATGACGCTCCCCTCCCCTTTCCGCCTGACGCTCCTCGCCTTGGCGCTCGTGACGCTCGCCTCTCCCGCGCTCGCCGCCAACGAAAAGCGCTGCGGCTGGATCGTCAATCCGACGCCCGGCAACTGGAGCCTCACCGACCCCAAGGGCGATTGGGAGCTCGGCGTCCAGGGCGGATATCAGGCTTATGGCATGGATAATCTGCCGGACTTCACGACGAAGGAGTGGGTCAGGACCAATGGCGATTACGGCTATGGCTGCGCCTGCCTCGTCGTGCAGACCGACCCGGCCGCGATGCGGGTGAAGAAGGTGTGGAGCGCCGTGCAAAAGCCGCTCAAGCAGTGCGAGGCGGATAGAAATTTGAAGAAGCCGCAAGACTAAGGCGTTGTCACGACGACCCGATCGCCTACCGCTCCCTCTCTCCGCTTGCGGGGAGAGGGCAGGGGTGAGGGGCTCGGGGAATTGTCAATCCGCCGCGCGATCACCCAAAATCCAGTCGGAAAGGGCCTGAAAGCGGCCCAGGCCCCTCTCCCTAACCCTCTCCCCGCAAGCGGGGAGAGGGAATTTGCGAGCTACACTCAGGCGCGGCGCGTCCGGGCGTAGAGGCCGGCGAGGGCCAGAGCCGCGAGGGCCGCAACGCCAGCGCCCGGAACCGGGCCGGGGGCGCTCACCGAGAAATCCACTTGCGGAATGCCATTCGTGCCATAACCGCCGCCGGTACTAACGGTCGGGTAATTAAGCCCGGCTCCGTATTGCTGCTCGTCAGTAATCCACGTGAAGCCTGGAATTGTAGTCACGCCTGAGGCGTACGAAGCGAACGGGCCTCCATCATAGGTTCCCCCGATTGTGTAGGTTCCCGCGGCCAGCGTAAGGGGGGCTATGGAGTCCCAGTCGAAGTGCCCAGACGGATTGTCGCCCGGAGAGATCGTGGTCGAGGCCAGCAGGATCCCACTCGAATTCCAAAGACCAACCTGTTGCGGACTGGTGAATCCGATGGTTGTGTAGCCCAGGGCGTTGACCGTCTCGGACGAGCTTAGCGAGAATTCGAAGCCGAGGGTAAACGGTCTAGAATCATTCAAGTTTCCGACCGATGAAAATTCATAAGCAGGATCAATCACCAGGGCGTGAGCGCCACCGGTCATCGCGAAAACGGTACCCGCGACAGCGATGCCTCTTATGAGTGTCCATTTCAAGGTCTTCATTTTAGATATTCCTTCCAAGGTCGGCGCCGCAGCGCCGTGGGTCATTCGTGGAAAACCGTCATGTGCGAAAAGATGCGTCCGTCTCGCCCCGCGACTCCACGCGAGAAGAAAAAACCGTACGTACCGCTCTTTGTAAACGGGACTCGCCCGTCGGAATAAAGATTTTGTTAAGATATTGCAAAAGTACCACACCGCGCATTTCGCGCAAAGAAAGTTCGAGCGCGTGTCGCGACGCGCGACGACGGGCGTTGGGAATTCGAAACCGCCGCCCCGAAGGGCGGCGGCTGGAAGCGATGGATGCTGCGACGCGCTCAGGCGCGGCGCGTCCGCGCATAAAAGCCGGCGAGCGCGAGCGCCGCGAGACCCGCGAAGCCGGCGCCCGGAACCGGGCCGGGGGCGCCGACGACGGTTGCAGTCAGCGTGTAAGTCGCTGGTGCGCCCGAGAAGATCTCCGTTCCCTTATAGTTTCCGGGCGCGAAGACAGGATTTGACTCGAGGCCCGTATAGGCCTGCGAGCCTTGCACGTTGTAATCCCAAAACCCGTTACCTGGATTGAAAAGATCAAAGCCCCCGTTAGAGAGGGCGTTGTTCCAGACGACGTCCGTGTAGGTTACTGTCGGCGTCTTGCCCGTCGAATGGTAATTGAATATGGGAATATCGGTGTATTGGCCTATCATGTAGGGCGGCGACGACGGCGGACCCGGCGTGGGGTTTGAGCTCTGATCCCAATACCCCTCCACATCCAAGTTCTGGTTCTTGTCGATGATGGAGAAGGTAACACGCAAAGTCTCGGCCCGAGCCATAGCGGGCATCAATACGCAAAGCGACACTGCGCCGCTAATTAGAAGGTTAGCCAGTTTTTTCATCTTACGCCTCCAGGATACGACAGATTGCTTCTCCTGCCGCTTTTGCCGGCGCCGGAGCGCCGAGCATCGTTCCCGAAAGACCGCCGTCGGCTGAAAGGTAGCTCCGCCGCCAGCGATCCAAAGCTTTGCCAGAAGGTCGCGAAAGGCGCCCAGTGTAAATGCTAATTTGTAGTTAATGGCGCGAATGTGCGCGGACTGTGGCAAAAGTACCACAGTGGTTTTTTCTATCCGCGACAGAAGCGCGCAACGAACCGCCGCCCGAGGGGCGGCGCCTGGGGACTTGGATAGGACCGCCGCGACGCGCTCAGGCGCGGCGCGTCCGCGCATAGAGGCCCGCGAGCGCCAGGGCCGCGAGACCCGCGAGGCCCGCGCCGGGGACTGGGCCGGGAGCGGCGGCGGCGCCGAAAATGTCGAGCGGGCCGATGGCGAAGGAGTTCGGATAGTTGCTCGCCGCGGCCATTGAAAACTCCAGTGTGTTGATCGGTCCTCCGCTCCAGCCGATGAAGATCGCGGAATTATCCCCAGCACCCGTGGAGAGGCCGCTCTCCGTGAACGTCTGACTTCCGTTGACAGTGATCTGCGCCGTGAAGGGGCCGAAAATGAAAGCCTGAATTTGCGCGCCGGCGCCCGACACGGGGGTCGTGAAAGTCAGCGTGATGTCCGGACCGTCGAATCCAGTCGACAGAACCGGCGTGCCGGGAGCGAAATTGCCTCCCCAGCCATTGCCCTGATCCTGACGCTCAAAGCCGGCCCCGGCGGAGGAAACGGTGACGACGTTACCGAGGCCCGTCACGACGTTTACCGGGGCGCCGATCACCTGGATGTTAGGGAAGGGGGTAGCAGGACCGAGCTGCGACCATTCGATCGAGTCAGTGATCGGGCCGGGGCTGGTGACGCCTCCCGCGCTCGCCGGCCCCGCGGCCGCGACAAGAGCTCCCGCCGACGCGGCGAGGACGAGCCAAGCTTTCATCTTTGCAATTCTGGCCCTCATAACAAAAATCCTTTTCTGACGGACGCCGAGGCGGCGAGAATCAGGAGCCAGGAAAATCGTCCATTGTAAACGCGCCTGGCGGACTGGGATTAAGATTTTGTTAACAGGTGGCAAAAATACCACACCACCCGCCGGTCTCAACTCGAGATTATGTTTCACTCCGGCGCTTCCGGCGGCGCGCCCTTGGGCGCCCTTTTGGCTTCGGCCGCCGCCGCCTCCTCGTGCCTCCGCGCGTCCAGCTCGCGCTTGCGCCGCACCGAATAGGGCTCGCGCCGCGGTCCCTCGACGAGGCGCACGACGACGCCCCAAAGCGTGCGCACGTCCTGCTCGCTCATGCTCATGCGATGGAAGATGTTGCGCAGGTTGCGCGCCATCACCGGCTTCTTGCTGGCGGGCCGGAAGAACTCGCGCGCGTCGAGCTCGTCTTCCAGAAAGTCGAAGAAGGCCGCCGTCATCTCGCGCGTCGCGGGCGGCGATCGCTCCGTCGCGTCGAAAGGCAAAACGTCGCCATGCGCGGCGCGAAACCACTCATAGCCCGTGAGCAGCACGGCCTGCGCGAGATTGAGCGAGGCGTAGGCCGGATTGACCGGAAAGGTCAGGATCGCGTCGGCCTGCGCCACCTCGTCATTGTCGAGCCCCGTGCGCTCGGGGCCGAAGAGCACGCCGTGCCGCTCGCCCGCCGCATAACCCAGAGCGAGGCGCGGCATGGCTTCCGAGGGCAGATGCACGGGT